>CAWJCB010000003.1:0-216171 GCA_963841105.1 uncultured Alphaproteobacteria bacterium | reverse complement strand
GCGCGCGCTGGAGGACGCCTTTGTCTCGGTGGCGGATCGCGCCACCCCGTCGGTGGTCAACGTGAGCGTGAAGCTCAAGCCGGAGGCCGCGCAGGAGGAGGGACCCTCGCCGGAGATGGAGGAGCGGTTCCGCGAGTTCTTCGGGCCGGAGCTCTTCGAGCGCTTCTTCCGCCGTCGCGCGCCGCGCGAGGACGGCCGCGCCGCCGGCTCGGGGGTCATCGTCGACGCGCGCGGCTACATCCTGACCAACAACCACGTCGTCGAGAACGCGACCGCAGATCGAGGTACGCCTCTCCGACGACCGGAAGTTCACGGCCAACCTGGTCGGCCGCGACGCCCGCACCGACATCGCGGTCCTCAAGATCGAGAGCCCGGCGCCCTGCCGGTCGCCGAGCTGGGCGATTCCGACCGGCTGCAGGTCGGCGAGTGGGTGATCGCCATCGGCAACCCGTTCGGCCTCGACCAGACCGTGACCGCGGGCATCATCTGCGCGCCACCGGCCGCACCCGCGTCGGGCGTCGCGCACCTACGAGGACTTCATCCAGACCGACGCGTCGATCAACCCGGGCAACTCGGGCGGCCCGCTCGTCAACCTGCGACGGGCGGGTGATCGGCATCAACACCGCCATCGTCTCGAGCGGGCAGGGCATCGGCTTCGCGATCCCGATCACGATGGCGCGCGACATCATGACCCAGCTGATCGCGCGGGGCCGCGTGGTGCGCGGCTGGCTCGGGGTGGTGATCCAGGACCTGACCCCGGAGCTGGCCGCGAGCTTCGGGGTGAAGGAGGACGCGGGGGTGCTGGTGGCCGAGGTGATGAAGGACGGCCCCGCGGCCGCCGCCGGGCTCAAGCCGGGCGACGTGATCACCGGCTTCGGGGGCAGCCCGATCAAGGACGTGACCGATCTCCAGAAGCGCGTGGCCGCGGTGGAGCCGGGGCGCCCCGCGCCGATCACGGTGATGCGCGATCGCAAGCCGCTCGGGCTCAGCGTGAAGCTGGGCGAGCAGCCCACCGACGAGGCGCTGGCCGCCGCGGAGAGCGGCGACGACGTGCTGGGCCTCGTGGTGGAGCCGCTCACGCCGGAGACCGCGCGGCAGAATCGCCTCTCCGCCCGACGCGGGCTCCTGGTCACCGAGGTGACGCCGGGGAGCCCCGGAGCGGAGGCCGGTATCAAGCCGGGCGACGCGATCGTCGAGGTGAACCGTCGGCCGGTGACCGACGCGGCCGCCTTCAAGCAGATCGCGGCCGCGCTGAAGCCGGGCGAGTCGGTCCCGGTGTATCTCCAGCGTGGCGGGGGGCGCAACGAGTACGTGATGCTGACCGCCCCGCGCCCCTGATCCGCGAAGCGACGCAGTAAGCGCAGAAATCCGCTTGACAGCGGCGTCGCCGCTGCCTAACGTGCCGCTCACTTCGAGACGGCCGGGGGGCACGCGAGTGACAGCCGAGCAGCGCGCACGGAAGGATACGGTCGGGGCGGGCGAGGGGGCGGCGGTGTACCGACCGCGCCCGGTGGTCCTCGCCATCGACGACGAGCCCGGGGTCCGCGAGTCGCTGCGGCTGATCCTCGGCGGCGAGTTCGAGGTGCTGGAGGCCGCCGACGGCGCCGCCGCCCTCGCGATCCTGGGCGCCCGGCGGGTGGACGTGGCCCTGCTCGACGTGCGGATGCCCGGGGAGCCCGGCTCGCGGGTGCTGCCGCAGATCCTGGCCATCGACGAGGCGATCCCGGTCATCCTGATCACCGCGGATCCGCACCTGCGCACGGCGGTGGACGCCATGAAGGCGGGCGCCTACGACTACCTGGCCAAGCCCTTCGACGTGGACGAGATCCTGGGCCTGGTCCGCCAGGCCGCCCAGCAGCGCGGCATGGAGCGCGAGCTGCACTACCTGCGGGCCGAGCTCGATCAGGCCCACGGCTTCGACCAGCTCGTGGGACGGCACCCGCGGATGGTCCGGCTCTACGAGGTGATCGCCCAGGTATCGCAGACGCCACGCGACCGTGCTGATCACCGGCGAGAGCGGCACCGGCAAGGAGCTCGTCGCCCGGGCCATCCACCGCGCAGAGCCCGCGGCGCGCGGCGCCCTTCGTCGCGGTCAACTGCGCCGCGCTCCCGGACGCCCTGCTCGAGTCCGAGCTGTTCGGCCACGAGAAGGGCGCCTTCACCGGCGCGTACGCGCGGAAGCCGGGCCGTTCGAGCTGGCCGACGGCGGCACCCTCTTCCTCGACGAGATCGGCGAGCCTGCGCGCCGACCTCCAGGCGAAGCTCCTCCGCGTCCTCCAGGAGCGGGAGATCGAGCGCCTCGGCGGCACCCCGCACCATCCAGGTGGACGTGCGGGTGATCGTCGGCCGCCAACACCGACCTGCGGCAGGCGATGCCGGGCGCGCACGTTCCGCGAGGACCTCTACTACCGTCTCAACGTCCTGCCCATCGAGCTGCCTCCCGCTGCGCGAGCGCCAGGCGGACCTGCCGGACCTGGTCGACCACTTCCTGCGCAAGTACGCCCGCGCCTTCCAGAAGGACATGCGCGCGCTCTCGCGCGGAGCGCGAGTGGTGCTCCGCGGCTACGACTGGCCGGGCAACGTGCGCGAGCTCGAGAACCTCATCGAGCGCTGCGTGGCGCTGGCCACGCGCCCGGTGATCGGGCTCGACGACCTGCCGCTGGAGCTGGCCATGAACGAGGCGGCGCCCGCCCACGGCGAAGTGGAGCCCGGTCCGCTCACCCTGCGCGAGGCGCGCGACCGCTTCGAGCAGGCCTATGTGCTGCGCGCGCTCGAGCGGGAGGGCTGGAACCAGAGCCGGGCCGCACGCGGGCTCGGCGTGCATCGCAATACGCTCCTCGCGCGCCTCGCCACGTGGGGCTTCCGTCGCGACGAGCCGGCGACCGGCCCGCGGCCCGCGATGGGCGGCGAGCCGACCGGTCGCGCCTGACGCGATCTCGCGCTCCGCCGCTCCCGCAACTTAGTAGCCGCGTAACCGATCCTCGCGTACCGTGGCTCCATGCCCTCCCCGAGCGCGGACCAGCGGAGCGAGCCGACGTGCGCATAGCTTTCATAGTCGGTGGTTTCCCCATGATCAGTGAGACGTTCATACTGAACCAGATCACCGGGTTGATCGATCTGGGCCACGAGGTCGACATCTTCGCACGCCGGCCCAGCCCGGACCGGGCGGTGCATCCCGAAGTGGAGCGCTACGGTCTGCTCGCCCGAACCCACTGGTTCGACCTGCCGATGACCCGCTGGGGACGCGTGAAGCGCGCGACCGCCGCGTTCCTGCGGGCGTTCCCGCGCTACCCGGTCGCACTGCTGCGCTGCCTGAACCTTCCCCGCTACGGAAGTTTCTACGCGGTCCTCAACAATGTCATGCACATTTTGCCGTTCCTCGAGGGGCGCTACGACGTCGTCATGTGCCACTACGGAGGCAACGGCGCCGAGTTCATCTTTCTCAAGGACCTCCTGCCCGGACTGAAGTTCGTGACGATGTTCCACAAGGGCGATATCCAGCTGGGCGACGAGCGGACGCCCGCCGTCTACCGCCACCTGCCGGCGCAGGGCGACGTATTCCTGGCGATCAGCGAGTCGTGGTCCCGCCGCAAGCTGCTCGAGTTCGGCTTCGACGATCGGCGAATCCGGCGACACCCGATCGGGGTCGACACCCGCCAGATCGAGTTCCGGATTCGCGAGCCGCGCGGAACCCATCTCGGCATCCTCACGGTGGCCCGCCTGCACACCGAGAAGGGCATCGAGCACGGGCTCCGGGCGGTGGCCGACCTGATCGCCCGCCGCCCGCGCGTCCAGGTCTACTACCGCATCGTGGGCGATGGAGAAGAGCACGACCGGCTGGTCGCGACGGCGGAGACGCTCGGAATCGGGCGGGCGGTCACGTTCCTGGGCGCGTTACCCACTCCCGACGTGATCGGCTGGATGCACGCCTCGCAGGTCTTCATGCTGCCGAGCCTGGCCGAGGGCACGCCCACCGTGCTCCTGGAGGCGCAGGCCACCGGGCTCCCGGTGCTGGCCACCGACGTGGGCGGCGTGCGCGACATCGTGCCTTCCGGTGCCGGTTTCGTGGTGCCGGCCGCCGATCCCGTCGCTCTCGCCGAAAAGCTCGTGCTGCTCGTCGATCACCCGGAGCGCTGGCCCGCGATGGGGCGCGTGGGGCGCCGGTTCGTGGAGGAGCAGCACGACATCGTGGACCTCGACGCCCGGCTGGCCGCGCTCTTCGAGCAGCTCGTGGGTGTCCGCGCGGTCTGACCGGCGTCCGCGCGTTGCGCGGTCCGCGGATCGCGTGCTACGGTCGGCTCCGATGCTCCGCTGCGTCGCGCTCCTGCTCGTCGGCCTGCCGCTGGCCCTGGGCAGCGCTCTCGTCGCGTGCACCCGCCAGGAGCCGCCGCTCACGCTGGTCTTCACGCCGTCCCGCGATCCGACCGCCCTCAAGGAGGCGGGCGACGCCTTCGCCCAGACCCTCACCCGCGTCTCCGGGGTCCGCATCCGCGCCCTCGTCGCCTCCGACTACGCCGGGGTCATCGAGGCGCTCCGCAGTCGCCGGGTCGATCTGGCGTTCGTCCACCCGGTGGGCTACGTGCTCGCCAACCGCGAGGCCGGCTGCCTGATCCTCGTGCGCGACATCTGGCAGGGCAAGACGGCCTACACCGCGCGCTTCTACGTGCGGAAGGACCGGGGCATCAAGCAGGTGGCGGACCTGCGAGGCAAGACGATCGCCTTCGTGGATCCGGCCTCGTCCTCCGGTTACATCTACCCGATGGTCTTCCTGATGAAGGAAGGGCTGGTGCGGGACCGGGATCCGAAGAGCTTCTTCAAGGAGGCGCTCTTCAGCGGTACCCACGAGGCGGCGCTTCAGGCCGTGCTCCATGGCCGCGTGGACGCGGCGGCCTCGTTCGACAAGGCGCCCGAGCTTCACCTGAAAGATCCCGCGCTCGTGGCGCAGCTCGGCTGGGTCGGCGAGACGCCGGAGATCCCGGAAGCGGGCGTCGCGCCCGACCCCGGGCCGCCCGCGGAGCCGCTGGCCCGGATCAAGCGCGCGCTGCTCTCGATCAAGGGGCCCGAGCACGCCGCGGTGCTCAAGGAGATCTACGGCATCGACGGGTTCGTCGAGGCGTCCGACGCCGACTACCGCCCGGTGCGCGACGCCATGATGCTGATGGACCTACGCCCGCCCAAGTAGCCCGCCGCCGTCTGGCGCGCCCGGGTCAGCTCCCTGCGGTCCGCCGGAAGGCGTACAAGGTCGCCCACAGGCGGGCCAGATCCGCGAGGTTGCTCGCGTGCGAGCCGGCCTCCACGTGTCCGACCGCGCCCACGATCGCGGCGCACCGGCCGGCCGGCCGCCAGCGCGGCGGTCCGGAGGCGGAGGCTTTCGGTGAAGGGGACCGCCGGGTCCTGGCGGCCGTGCACCAGGAAGAGCGGCGCGTGGAGGCCTCCGAGGACCCGGCCGGGCGAGAGCGCATAGAGCAGCTCGCGAGTGGGCCGCGGCAGGGCGTCGACCAGCCCGTCGAAGGCCACCGGATCCCGGGTTGTCGACGAGGCGGCGACCCGCCCCGTCCACCAGCTCGGTGTTGGCCCGGGCGAACTCGGCGATGGCCTCCTCGTGCACCGACGCGCGGCCCGAGAGCTCCGCGAAGGCGTAGGCGCCGGTCAGGGTGTAGCGCAGCAGCTCCACCGCCGAGGCGTAGCCGCCGAGCGCGAGCACCGCCGACACGTCCCCGGCCAGGCCGGGCTCCGCCGCCGCGAGCAGTGCGGGCCCCGCGCCCAGGCTGACGCCCAGGATGGCCACGCGCGGGTAGCCCGCGGCCCGGAGCGCCTGAACGCTCGCGGCCACCACGCCGGCGTCGTCGGGGCGCAGGCGTAGCGCAGTGAGGCCGCGCACCGTGGGCACCGCCACCGCCCAGCCCGCGCGCGCGAGCTGGCCCGCCGCTTCGCGCAGGCGCGCGTCGTCCTTGCCCTCGGGCGAGAGCCCGTGCACCAGGACCAGCCCGGGGGCGCGCCGGAGCGCGGGGCGCACGTAGAGGTCGATCGCGACCGGACCCGCCGACGAGGGGGGAGCGGCGAGGGGGCGCGTGAGCGGCTCCCGGGTCAGCGCCGAGAGGGGTCGCCAGCGCCCCTGGCCGAGGAACTCGACCAGGAACCGCATCGAGGGCGGAGAAACCGGAAGGCACGATGCCGACGCCACTGCGCACAGGTGAGAGCTTCCTGGCCGACCTCCGCGCCGGCGAGCGCAAGGTTTTCGTGGACGGCGAGCGGATCAGCGACCCGACGCGCCACCCCGCGTTCATGAACGGCGCGCGTACGATCGCCCGCCTGTTCGACTACGCGGCGGCGCCCGAGAACCGGGACCGCATGACGTTTACCTCGCCCGATACCGGCGGCCCGGTCTGGCGCTGCTTCCAGATTCCTCACACGCACGAGGACCTCCGCGCCAAACGTCTGGCCGCTGAGGGCTGGGCCGAGCAGACGTTCGGGCTGATGGGCCGCACGCCCGACCACGTCGCCAACTTCTTCGCCGGCTATGCGGCGAAGCCGCGGTTCTTCGCCCGCGGCGGGATCGGCTACGCCGAAAACGTAACGAAGTTTTACAAGCACATTCGCGACAATCACAAGTACGTGGTGTATGCGATCGTGCCTCCCCAGATCGACCGCAGCAAGCCGGCGCATCAGCAGAGCGACCCGACTCTCTACGCGGGTGTCGTCAAGGAGACCGATGCCGGCATCATTGTGAGTGGCGGCCAACAGCTCGCGACCGGCGGCGTCTTCGCTGATTACGTGCAGGTAAGCTGCATCCATCCCCTGCGGCCGGGAGACGAGAACTACGCGATCAGCGTGGTGATCCCGGTCAACGCGCCCGGCGTCAAGCTCTACTCGCGCCGCGCCTTCGCGCTCCAGGCGACGAGCGCCGAGGACTACCCGCTGACGAGCCGGTTCGACGAGACGGACTGCTTCGTCGTTCTCGACAACGTGTTGGTGCCCTGGGAGCACGTCTTCATCTATCGCAACCTCGAGCTTTGTTTCGCCCAATGGTGGCAGACGCCGTCGCATTTGTACGGCAATCATCAGGCGCAGGCGCGCTACGCGACGAAGCTGCGGTTCCTGCTCGGCCTCGCCAAGCGCATGAACGAGGCAACCGGCAACGATGCCGCTCCACCCGTCCAGGTCGCCATGGGCGAGCTCGCCGCCTACGCCTCCATCGTGGAGAACATGCTCCGCTCGCATGAGACGGTGGCGTCCATCGACGAGGACGGCATCCTGTGGCCGTCGAAGATGGCGCTCTACGCCGTCATGGCGCTGCAAGGCCAGATCAACCCGCACATGATCGACATCGTCCGCGAGCTCACAGGCGCGGCGATGATTACGCTCCCGTCTTCTTCGAAAGACTTCGACAACCCGGAAGCGGCGGCGGACCTCGACCGGTATTTCGTATCGGGCAAGATGGGCGCGCGCGAACGCATCCGTCTGATGCGGCTCGCCTGGGACTTCATCGGCACCGAGTTCGGCAACCGCCACCAGCAATACGAGAAGTTCTACGGCGGAGCCTCGTACCTCGTGAAAACCAACATGTACCGCGCGTATGACTTCGATCGGGCGGTAGGATTGGTCGATGCCGCCTTGAATCTGCCTCCGCTCGCGTCCTGACGCGCCCTCTCACCCCGTAAATCACCGAGCGCGCGGGCATTGGGAAAGGATTGCCGAGCAACTATATTGGCGTCGGCGCTTTGATGACTTTGGAACGGGGCGGCGCGATTGCTGCCGGTGCCGGGTGCGAGGAGGCTAGTCCATGCGCTTGGATGATTTGCCCGAGAGCGGCAACGTAGAGGACCGGCGCGGCGAGGGCGGCTTCGGCGGTGGCGGCGGCTTCGGCATCCCGATGGGCGGCGGCGGAATAGGGATCGGCACCATTGTGGTGCTCGGTATCATCGGCTGGGCGCTCGGCATTGATCCAAGCCTGCTCATCGGCGGCGCAGAGGTCCTCTCGGGCTCGGGCCACCAGCAAACGCAGGCGCCGCCAACGGCGCGCCGCACCAGCAGCCCGCAAGATGAGATGGGACGCTTCGTCAATCGCGTGCTGGGCAGCACCGAGGCGCGATGGAAGGAAATCTTCGCGAAGGACGGCCGGACATATCGGCCGCCGGTCCTGGTGTTGTACCGGGGCAGGACCGAGGCAAGGTGTGGCGGCGCCGCGCAAGCCGCCATGGGACCGTTCTATTGTCCGAATGACCAGAAAGTCTATCTGGACACGTCATTCTTCGATCAGATCGCGACGCGCTTTCATGGTTGCGATGTCGGCAGCAAATCGTGCCAGTTTTCCGAGGCCTACGTGATTGCACACGAGATCGGGCATCACGTGCAGAACCAGCTCGGCATTCTTTCCAAGGCGCAGCACGCGCAGCAGGTTGCCACCAGCCGGGCGGAGGCGAATCAAATCCAGGTGCGGGTCGAGTTGCAGGCCGACTGTCTCGCCGGAGTTTGGGCAAACCGCCAGAATCAATATCTGATAAGTCAAGGCAAGCAGCCCTTCATCGAGCCGGGCGATGTGGAAGCTGCGTTGCGAACGGCGGCGGCCATCGGTGACGATACGCTGCAGCGCCGCTCGCAAGGCTATGCTGTGCCGGACAGTTTTACCCACGGCAGCTCGGAGCAGCGCCGGCACTGGTTTGATACCGGATTTCGCTCCGGCACGGTGCAGAGCTGCAATACGTTCACTTCCGCGCAGCTGTGAGCGGGGCGGGTGCCCGGGATCGACCACAGCAAGGATTTCATTCCGCTCAAGCTCGCGGTGTTGACCGTCTCCGACACGCGCGATCTGTCCGACGATAAATCCGGGGCGACGCTGGTCGAACGCATCGAGAAGGCGGGACACGCGGTCGCCGCGCGTGCGATCGTGCCCGATGACGCCACTGCAATCCGCGAGCAGGTGAAGAGCTGGATCGCCGATCCCGCCGTGGAGGTGATCATTACGACGGGCGGCACCGGATTCACCGGGCGCGACGTGACGCCGGAGGCGGTCGAGCCGTTGTTCGAGAAACGAATGGAGGGCTTCGCGACGCTTTTCCTTATGGTCAGCTACGGCAAGATCGGAACGTCCGCGATCCAGACGCGGGCGACGGCAGGCGTGGCGAGCGGAACGTACATCTTCTGCCTTCCCGGCTCCCCCGGCGCATGCCGGGACGCATGGGACGATATTCTCGTGCACCAGCTCGATTACCGTTATCGGCCCTGCAACTTCGTCGAGATCATGCCGCGGCTCGACGAGCACCTGCGCCGGCCCAAGGCAAAAGGCGCCACGCTGTAGCGTTACTACGTCGCAGCCCGTAGCCCGCCATTGAGCGGCAGCGGGATGCGGGCCCCCTATGCGGGTCCGGGATGTCGCTTCTCGCTCCATCCGGGCTACTTGCTTTCGGCCGACAACTCATTTATGTTCTTGATTTGTTCACGTACGAGGTTGTTGACCATGGAGCGCGGGTTCAATGACGATGCCGGCCTTCCGGCGCATTGCGAATTGGCGAGACAAGGGGCGACGGCAAGACGCCGCCGCGCCATGGGCTCTGCGTCAGCACCGTGGTCAACCCAGCGACCCCGCGGGACCGTGCGGATCTGCAAAACGAACCCAAAATCAGAAAACAAATCAGTAGCTTAAGATTTTTTGCATGGGGCAAAATGCGCAATCGTACGCTGTGGCTTCAACCCTGAGCACTACGGGCGGGGTGCAGGCGCGTGCCCGCCGTCAGGGGTGGCAGGCGCGCCCGGCGGCGGCCGATCTGAATGCGCCCGCCGACGGCGATGTCGCGGTCAATGATGATCGCCGGCGTGGACGAGGCGCGCAGTCGAATGCCTCCGGCCGTTACGAGCCGCTGGCGCGTGTAGCCTTCGATGACGGCTGGCAGAGCTTCGAGGAGCTGCCGCCGTTCAGGACGACGGTGACAATAGACGCACCTCGCAAGATCATCACCCGCAATAATTCGCCCGACATCTCGTTCGACCGCTCAATCAACCCGTATCGCGGCTGCGAGCACGGCTGCATCTACTGCTTTGCGCGGCCGACGCACGCTTATCTCGGCCTCTCGCCCGGTCTTGACTTTCGAATCCAAGCTGTTTGCGAAGCCGGATGCGCCGAAGCTGCTGGAGCGGGAGCTTTCCGCGCCGGGTTACACGCCCCGAACAATTGCAATCGGCACCAACACGGATCCCTACCAGCCGATCGAACGCGAATATCAGGTGATGCGCCGCATTCTCGAAGTGCTGGATCGCTTCGGTCATCCCGTCGGGATCGTAACCAAATCGGCGCTGGTTATCCGCGATCTCGATATTCTCGCGCGCATGGCGCAGCGCAATCTGGTGAAGGTCGCCCTCTCGGTCACCACGCTCGATGCCCGGCTTGCCCGCCTGATGGAGCCGCGCGCGGCCACGCCGGCGCGCCGGCTCGATGCGCTGCGACAATTGCGGGCGGCGGGTGTCCCGGCTTCGGTCATGGTGGCTCCGGTGATCCCCGCGCTCAACGACGCGGAGATCGAGCGCATTCTCGATTGCGCCGCGGCCGTCGGGGTGCAAGCGGCAGGCTACGTTCTGTTGCGGCTACCGTTGGAGGTCCGCGACCTCTTTCGCGAGTGGCTGATGGCCAACTTCCCCGACCGTTACCACCACGTGTTCAAGCTCATCCGCGAAACCCGTGGCGGGAAGGATTACGACTCGAGCTGGGGAAAGCGCATGACCGGGGGAGGACCTGTCGCGTGGATGATCGGGCGCCGCTTCGAGCTGGCTTGCGAGAAGCTTCACCTGAACAACACCCGCACCCAGCTGAGCACTGAGCATTTCGCTCCGCCTCCCCGGCCAGGCGAGCAGCTGAGCCTGCTCTGAGCAGCAGGCTGGCGCCGCGCTTACGCCGCATCGGCAGCTTAGTCCGAAGCGCATGTAACGTCCGGAGGGACCAAATCCATGCGAGCAGCACGGTCTTGCTACCCAGCGATAACGCTTCTTCATCTGCGCAGGACAGCCGTTCTTCATCTGCGCAGCACAGCCGTGATCCTGATGGGATTGGCCGGATGTGCCGCGGCAGACGAGCTCCCACTTTCACGCGTCGTGCTCTCCAGTGCGGGGCTCGCGCAGTTTACGCATTCCGGGTCGATCACCGGGGGCGCTACGGTCGATCTCTCCGTGCGCCTTCATCAGGTGGACGACATCCTCAAAAGCCTGACCGTGTTCGACAAGGAGGGCGCCATTGGCGCGGTTGCTCTGCCCGGCAGGGCGCCCCTGGAAGAACTGTTCCGTGACCTGCCCTTCGGGCCGGACGCGCTTGAGTCTCGGACGGCAATCCTCAACGCATTGGTTGGCAGCGAGGTGGAGGTCGCAGGCCCCGTTAACGCAAAAGGGCGCATCTTCGGGGTGGAGACCGAGGAGGTCGCGCTCCCTAACAACGGCGGCCGCACGGCTCGCCATCGTCTCACGCTCATGACGGAGAAGGGGCTTGTGCAGGCGCTGCTCGACGAGGTCACTGCGTTGCGCTTCACAGATGCGCAGGCGCAAGCGCAGATCGGGCGCGCACTCGCCGGTCTCACGGAGAACCGCGCGAAGGAGCGGCGCCGCCTGTCCATTGGCTTCCTCGGCCAGGGCACGCGGCAGGTTGCAATCAGTTACGTCGTGCCGGCGCCGGTCTGGAAAACCGCCTACCGGCTGGTGTTGCCAAAGGAGGCAAGCAAGGCGCGCCTGCAAGGCTGGGCCGTCCTGGAAAACCTGACCGGTGGTGACTGGAAAGATGTGGATCTGGTGCTGGTGTCAGGCAATCCGGTGACGCTGCACCAGCCGCTTTATACGGCTTTCTTCGCCGACCGGACCGAAGTGCCGGTCGTGACCGGCACGCGAGTGACGCCCTCCGCGGATAACATGGTAGCAGCGAAAGCCGCAGGCGCGCCTGCAATGGCGCCACTGCCGAGGGCCGCGCTCGCGGCCAGGGTTGCTCCCGCGCCTCCGGCTCCGGAAGTTTTGGCCGAGGCAGCGCAGGCAGCGGCAGCGGAGGAGGCATCCACCCAATTGCTCTTCCGCTTTCCCGTCAAGGTCTCTCTTGCCACGGGCCACACGATGATGGTGCCTTTCGTGGATCGAGAGGCCCCGATCGCACGCACGTGGCTTTACCAACCGGGCACCTCGGCCCGGCATCCGCTCGCGGCGATCCGGTTGCGCAATGACGGCGAGACGGGTTTGCCGGCCGGCATCCTCACCGCCTATGAAACCGCAGCCGACGGCAGCATGAATTTCGTCGGCGACGCTCAGCTGCCCCTGCTGAGCAAAGGCGAGGTCAAATTCGTGACCTTCGCGCTCGATTCAAGAACGCATATCCGCCGTGAGGACAAGGGGGTGCTGCGCACCACCTTGGGCAAGGCTGTCAATGGCGTTTTGACTCTCACCACGCGGTCGCGCCGTACCCTCGCCTACGAGATCACCGCGCCGCCCGATGAGCAGCGCGAAATCATCATCGAAGAGCCGCGCGCCGCGGGATGGGCGCCGTCGCCCGAAACAAAGGACGTCGAGGAGACGCCGACGCTCATCCGCTACAAGGTTGTCGCGCTCAAAGGCGCGACCACAAAGGCGATGCTCGCGATGGAACGCATCGACAGCCAAACCGTCACTTTGACCGATCTTTCTACGGAGGACATCCTTGCGCGCATCAGCGGGCTGCAAAACGAAAACGCGGGGCTGCGCGACATCGTCGCGAAACTTGGGTCGATTGTCGCTGACACAAACAGGGCGCGAGCGCAGCGTTCTCAGCTCGAGACGGAGAGAAAAAAGATCGGCGAGGACCAGGACCGCATCCGGCGAAATCTCGCCTCGGTGGGCCAGCAATCGGATCTCGGTCGCCGCTACCTTGACATGCTTAAGGCGCAGGAGGATCGCCTCGCCGAAATAAATCGCCTCGACCAGACGCTCGAGAAGGAAATTGCGGCCAAACGCCAGTCGGCCCAGGAGATTGTCCGGCAGCTTGCGCTGTGATGATGTGTTGCGCCGCGTTCGCCGCAGCTGCGGATGTCGCTGTCGCTCCATCCGAGCTACGTAGCCCGCATTGAGCGGCAGCGAAATGCGGGGATCACCGCTGCGGGGGCAGTGCAAAACGTCAAAAAGTGCTATCCGTCTGGCCGCAGGTTTGCGGGGTAGCAGGGAATGCAGGATAAAGTCCATCGACGCGCTTTCTTGACACTGTCGTCGGCAGCGGTGGCGAGCGCGGCACTTTCGAGTCAAGTGCATGCGATCGTGCCTAATCCCTACAGTTGGGATGCCTCGCCGCCGATGGACGACGGCGCGGCTTTCGTCGAATGGATGCAGGAAAATCGCGGTGAAGATCCGAGATACCTGCGTCCGCGCTTCGATCGCTTTTTGAACATGGTCGACCATGGCGAGCTCTATGAGCCGCGCAATAAGCGCGCCTTCCTGCTGACGCCGCGCGAGGAATTCTGCCGCCCGGATACCCGCAGCGTGATCTACGACATGAACTATCATGACATCGGTTTCGGCGTGACCATCACCGGACCGCGCATCGTCGGACGCATGACGAGCGCCATCGACGTCCAGATGGGCGAGAAGGTGCTCGAGGTCGGTACCGGCTCGGGCTATCAGTCCGCTTATCTCGCGAACCTGACCGACAAGGTCTGGTCGATTGAAATCATCAAACCCCTGGCCGAGCGCACGCGCGGCCTCTACGACCGGCTCATCGAGCGCGGCTATACCGAATACAAATCCATCACGACCAGGCACGGCGACGGCTACTATGGCTGGGAAGAGGTCGCCCCCTTCGACAAGATCATCGTCACTTGCGGCATCGACCACATTCCTCCGCCACTGCTGCAGCAGCTTCGCACCGATGGCATCATGGTCGTTCCAATCGGGCCTCCCGGCGCGCAGCGGCTTCTGAAGGTCGTCAAGGAAGCGGCCGCCGACGACCAGGTCACAGTCAGGCGCTCGGACATCTACAACGGCAGGCCGGTCCCCTTCATCCCGCTCACCAAGCTGGTAGGCGATAGCATCAAAGGAACGCATTTCGCGCGCTGAGCGCTACGTATGCCTCGCCTGCACGGGCAGCGATCCCCGGCTTTCACAGCATGCGCGGGTGCGAATCGACTTTCCATTGACTTGGGCGGCGCGGCAGGCACGATCGCGCCATGAGTCGTGAAAGCTCCGCTCGCAAGAAGCCCGGCGGCGGCGACGCTGCCGCGCCGCGGTTGCCATTGGCCGAAGAAAATATTCGTCCGACTTTTCGCCGCGAGCGGGCGGCGCTCAAACGCGGGGTGTGGCCGGTCGCCGGATGCGATGAAGCGGGCAGGGGGCCGCTTGCCGGCCCCGTGGTGGCTGCCGCAGTCATCCTCGATCCCAAGCGGGTTCCACGCGGCCTCGACGATTCCAAGAAGCTCGATCCACAAACGCGTGCGAAGCTGCACGCCAAGATCTGCGCCAGCGCCCAGGTTTCCGTCGCATGTGCTCCGCCCTGGCGTATTGACCGCGACAACATCCTGCGCGCATCACTGTGGGCCTTGGCGCGCGCCGTCGCGGCGCTGCCGATCAAGCCGATGCTTGTTTTCGTGGATGGGCGCGACCGCATCGATGTGCGTTGCGAATGTGAGGCGGTGATCAGCGGCGACGCGATCATAGCCTCGATCGCAGCCGCCTCCATCGTCGCCAAGGTGACGCGCGACCGCCTGATGACGAGACTGGGCCTTCTCCATCCCGGTTACGGGTTCGAGCATCACAAGGGCTACAGCGTGCCCGAGCATTTCGATGCGCTGGCGCGGCTTGGTCCCACCGTCCACCATCGCCGCTCCTTCGCGCCGGTTGCCGCAAGCTATGGCGCGGTTGCGGAGAATGCTGCGATTATCCTGGCCGAAGCAGCGGCTCTGCCTCTGTAGAGCGGGATGATCCTCCTTCGCATCACGTCCCCGCTTTAGTCGTGCTCTAGCCAAGCCAAATCACAGCCGTTCCTGATGCTCTACGTCTCCATCCTGGTGGAATTGTTGCGCTCGCGACCGGCGTTGGCGGTGTGGCTCGCAGCGCTTGCGCAGGCTGCATTGTGGACGCTCGTGCCGAGCTTGTTGTACTCCGGGCCTCCCGGCGACGTGCCGATAGTGCTGGCGATCGGCCACGAATTCCAGCTCGGTTCTTATCTCGGACCGCCGCTCGCCTTCTGGGCAGCCGAGCTTGCCTTTGATCTCGCCGGGCGCACGCTTTTCGGCATCTATGCGCTCTCGCAAGCGTGCGTCGTGGTCACGTACTGGGCGGTGTTCTCGCTTGGGCGAGCGATCGTAGGTCCCCAGCATGCGGCTCTGGCAGTGCTCCTGATGGTGGGCATTGCCGTGTTCACGGTTCCCACCCCGGATTTTGGACCGCTCATCCTGGCGATGCCGTTATGGGCGTTGGTTCTCCTGCATTACTGGCGCGCGGTGGGCGAGGGCAAGCGGGCGTATTGGCTTGTCCTTGCGATCGAAGTCGCTCTGCTCCTGCTGACCACATATCTCGCCATTATTCTGGTCGCGCTGCTTGTCCTGTTCACTGTCGCGAATGAGCGCGCTCGTCGTTCTCTGCACTCGTATGATCCTTTGATCGCGGCCGGCGTTGCCGTCCTCCTGCTCGCGCCGCACCTGCTATGGCTCGTCGGTTCGGCGCGGCCGGCTGTCGTTGTCGGACTGCGAACAACCGGCGGCGTGCTGCTTGGCGGTCTTGTGGGATGGCTGCGGCTGCTGGCTTTGATCCTTGCTGCTCATGCCGGGCTGCTCATTCTGGTCGGACTGGTGGCCGGATGGCCGTGGCCGCGGCGCGACCCTGCGCCGGTCATCGTGCGCTTTCCAATCGATCCGTTCGCTCGCCAGTTCGTCTATTTCTGTGCACTGGCGCCGCCGTGCGCGGGCACTCTGGCTGCCGTGCTTCTCGGTTTGTCGGGTACGGTCGGCAGCATCGCGCCACTCGTTATTCTGTCCGGCCTTGCTGTGGTCGTCGCTTCGGGCGACGCAATTACCCTGACCCGCCAGCACATCGTTATCGCTGCCTGGTTTGGCCTTCTGCTTGTGCCGCCGATCATGGCGGCTGTGGCGGTCATGGTTCTGCCCTGGCTGAACATCGATCTCAGGGTGGGGCAGCCGGTCCAGGCCATGGCGCGCTTCTTCTCCGAGAGTTTTGAGCGCCGGACCAACCTGCCGCTGCAGATCGTCGGCGGCGAGCCGCGCACCGCGGCGCTGATCGCGCTTGCAGCCCCGACGCGCCCAAGCCTTTTTCTGGATGCCGCGCCTGGGCGTTCCCCATGGGTCGGCCCGGAGGCCATCAAGAGGAAGGGCGCCATTCTGGCATGGCCGAGCACCGGCACCGGGGGTACGGCGCCGCCAGGAATGACGGAGCGGTTTCCCGGTCTCGTTGCGGAGGTGCCGCGCGCCTTCGAACGCAGGGTGCAAGGACGCTTGCCCCTCCTGCGCATCGGGTGGGCACTGCTGCGGCCGCAAAGCGATGAGGGCCGCAGCCCGCCAGATACGCCCACGCCGCAGCCCGGAGCCCGATGAGCTTGCCCAATCAACAGGTTGCAGATCAGTCGATCACCGCGACCGCGTTGATTTCGACGAGGCAGCGCGGATCGGTGGCGAGACGGACCACCTGCACCGTCGTCGTCGCCGGCTTGGTGTCTCGAAAATATTCGCCCCAGACACGGTTGAGCGCGTCCTGCTCCGACATGTCTGTCACGAAGCGGTCGGCCGTGACCACATCGGCAAACGTTGCCCCGACGGCCTCCAATCCCCGCTTCAAGTTCTCAAGCGCTGCGCGCGCCTGCCCCTCCATGTTCCGCGGCATCGAGTTCGAACTCCTCCGGCCGGTGCGGATGGTGGTGATAGACGGGAGCGGCGGTTACGCCCGCGAGATATACTGTGGTGCCGCCTTTCACCTTGATTGCAGGTGCATAGGGCATCCACATGTCGGGCGCGTCCGGCCAGTGCACATGCTCGATCGTCCTTGCCATGAGAATTCTTCACCTTTGATCGGATGCGTTGCACGCACGTTTTAGTAGAACATAAAAATCAGTTTTTACTTACCGCTCTGCGATACGCCGAGCGCCCGCTTTATGGCCAAAAAATCCCGCCAGGCGAGCCGCTTTTGCACAGGCTGACGCAGGAGATAGGCGGGATGCAGCGTCGCGAGCGCGCGGATCTCGCGCGAGCCGGTTTGATAAGGAAACCAGCGTCCGCGGGTCTTGAGAATTCCTTCCTTCTGTTTGAGAAGCGTCTGCGCAGACGGGCCGCCCAGGCATACCAGGACGTCCGGATCGGCGAGCTCGATCTGGCGCCGGACGAAAGGCAGACAAATCGCAAATTCCTGCGGCGTGGGCGTGCGGTTTCCCGGTGGGCGCCATGGAATGATGTTGGCGATGTACGCTGAGCTGCGGTCGATACCGATCGACGCCATCATGCGGTCGAGCAGTTTGCCCGAGCGGCCAACGAACGGGAGACCAGCCAAATCCTCCTCGCGTCCGGGCGCTTCCCCGACAAACATCACCCGCGCCTGCGGATTGCCGTCCGCGAATGCAAGCCGGGTTGCCGTCGCGCGCAACGCGCAGCCCTCGAAGCTTTCGAGCATGCCGCGCAGCTCGTCCAGGCTCTGCGCCGTCTTTGCTGCCTCGCGTGCCGCCATGGTGGCGGCCTCCGGCGAAATGGCGGGCGCGAGATTCCGTCCCGCTCTGACAACCTCGTCGCTCTTCCGGGGAACGCTCCTGGCCGAATGCTCATTGCCTTCATTCCCGGAGGGAGCATTTGTGTTGGTGGCAGGGGGCAGGTCCTCGGCCATCCGATCGACCGGTTCCTCGCAGAGGAGGGCATCGACGCCCGCCTGTTGAAAAAAGGCGAGAATCGATCGGAGCTCTTGGTCACGGGAAACGGGCATGGCTCGGGGACAATGCCTTCGCTTTTGCGCTATGGAAAGCGCCTTGATAGGCGCGCATGGGGGGAGCGCAGTGCAGCTAAGCCGGAAGGAAGTTGATGAGCACAGAGCCATTACCCGCCCGCGAAGCGATGGAGTTCGATGTGGTGATCGTCGGCGCGGGACCTGCGGGGCTTGCCGCCGCTATTCGGCTCAAGCAACTGGCGCCGGAGATCAGCGTCGTCGTGGTGGAGAAGGGGTCCGAGGTCGGCGCCCATATCCTCTCGGGCGCGGTGATCGATCCAGTCGGTCTCGACCAGCTGCTGCCGGATTGGCGCAGCGAGGACGCTCCCATCAAGACCAAGGTGGAGGTCGATCGGTTTTATTGGCTCTCAGCGTCGCGTGCCGTCCGCGTGCCGAACGTCCTGATGCCCTCGCTCATGAGCAATCACGGCAATTACGTGGTCTCGTTGGGCCACGTCTGCCGCTGGCTTGCGACCAAAGCGGAAGGTCTGGGGGTCGAAATCTATCCCGGTTTCGCTGCCGTCGAGGCGCTGTTCGACACAAACTCGGCCGTCGCAGGCGTCGCAACCGGCGATATGGGTGTTGCAAGGGACGGCCATGCCAAGGACAGTTTCACGCGCGGCATGGAGTTGCGCGCCAAATATACTCTCCTCGCTGAAGGCGGACGCGGCAGTCTCAGCAAAAATCTGATTCAACGGTTCGCTCTGGCGCAAGGCCGCGAGCCACAGAAGTTCGGGATCGGCCTGAAGGAGCTCTGGCAGGTTGCTCCGGCAAAGCATCGCGCCGGGCTGGTGCAACACTCATTCGGCTGGCCGCTCGATAACCGGACCGGCGGCGGCTCATTTCTCTATCACTACGAGGCGGACCTCGTTTCGATCGGATTTGTCGTGCATCTCAATTACGAGAACCCGTACCTGTCGCCCTTTGATGAGCTGCAGAGAATCAAGACCCATCCGCTCATCCGCGACACGTTCGAAGGGGGCAAACGCCTCGCCTACGGCGCCCGTGCTCTCACCGAGGGTGGCTGGCAGTCCGTGCCCAAGCTCGTCTTTCCCGGCGGAGCACTGATCGGGTGCGCGGCCGGGTTCATGAACGTGCCGCGCATCAAGGGCAGTCATAATGCGATTCTCTCGGGCCTGCTGGCGGCCGAGCACGTCGTTGATGCGATCAAGGCCGGACGCGCCAACGACGAGCTCTCTGCCTACGAGGCGGCATGGCGCTCCTCATTGATCGGCCGCGACTTATGGAAGGTGCGCAATGCAAAGCCCCTGTGGTCGCGGTTCGGCACGCTTGCCGGCATTGCGCTCGGCGGCCTCGACATGTGGACCAACACGTTGGGGTTTTCTGCGTTTGGCACGCTCGGTCACGGCAAGCCGGACTTTGCAACGCTCAAGCCGGCAGCCGAATGCCCGCCCATCGCTTATCCCAAGGCCGACGGGAAGCTTACCTTCGACCGGCTTTCGTCCGTGTTTCTTTCCAACACCAACCATGAGGAAGACCAGCCGGTGCACCTCAAGGTGCTGGACCCAGATGTGCAGAAGACTTCCGAGCACGACCGCTATGGCGGCCCATCGGCGCGCTATTGCCCTGCGGGGGTCTATGAGTGGTTGGAGGAAGGTGGTCAGCCTCGCTATGTCATCAACGCGCAAAACTGCGTCCATTGCAAAACCTGCGACATCAAGGATCCCAACCAGAATATTACCTGGGTTCCGCCGGAGGGCGGAGGAGGGCCCAACTACCCGAATATGTGAGCTAAATTTAGCGGTCACGATGCTGCCCTTATCCGAGCCTTCAAAGGCAAAGGACATGTCCATTCAAGGGCCGTTGTTGCGCGCCCGGCCCAAAGAGGCCATTCTGCACATGCGGCCGCGCCCAGCGCGTTCGTCCGCCAAATGGAGTCGACGAGCGGTGATCCTTTCATCACGATTGAGGCGTGCGGCCGTGGCCGCCGCAAGCGCGGTTGCCGTCGCAGGTGCCGTTGCCGGTCCGGGAATGGCGGCGGCGCGAGCAGAGCCGCCGCCCAGTTTCTCCCGCACGTCCACGTCCGGCAGCTATCTCGCTGCCCGGCATGCGGGCGGAGAGCGCGATGCGGCTGCCGCAGCCGCCTATTATCGCGCTGCCTTGCGTGGCGACCCGCGCAACAATGAGCTGCTCGGCCGTACGTTCCTCGCCGTGCTGGCGAACGGCGATGTTGACGATGCCGTCAAGCTCGCGGAACGCGTTCTGCAGGCAGACAAGAACGACCGAATAGCACGGCTGGTCCTCGGGGTGCGCGCGCTCAAGCAAAAGCAGTACCCGGCCGCGCGTCGGGAGCTCGCGCAATCGATTCGCGGTCCCATCACCGATCTCGCGGCGACCCTGTTGGCTGCGTGGACGCAGGCCAGCCCGGCAGAAGCAAAATCCGCAGCCGACGGCATCGACAAGCTCAGCGGCGCGGAATGGTACTCCATTTTCAAGGACCTGCACGCCGCGCTCATCTTCGATCTTGCCGGGCAGAAGAAAGAAGCGGGAAAGCGCTACGAACGTGCATACAAGCTTGATCCGACGGCACTGCGCGTGGTGCAGAGCTACGGCAGCTATCTTTCGCGCCAGGGCAGCACCGGCGATGCGTTGAAGCTCTTTGCGACCTTTGATGAAGCCTTGCCCCGCCACCCGTTGGTCGTTGAGGCGGTCAACGAGCTAAAGGCGGGCAAGAAGCTCGGCTTGATGGTGGATACGCCGCAGGCCGGCGCGGCCGAAGTGCTTTATGGATTGGGATCCGCCCTCGGTCGGCGCGGCGGCGAGGACCTTGGCCTGATCTATCTGCAGCTTGCGCTCTACCTCGTGCCGTCGCACCCGCTGGCGCTTCTCTCCCTCGGCGATTTATACGAGTCCATGAAGAAGCCGGAGCTCGCGAACAAGATCTACGAGCGGGTGCCGCTCAATTCGCCGCTGCAGCGCAACGCGCAGATCCAGCTCGCCATGAACCTCGATACGCTCGATCACGCTGACGAGGCGAAGGCGCATCTGGAGAAGATCATCGCCGCCAATCCGGGCGATCTCGAAGCCATCATGGCGCTCGGCAACCTGCTGCGCGGACGCAAGCAGTTCGCCGAATGCGCCGATACCTATTCCAAGGGTGTCAGCACCATCACCAAGGACGAGAAATCAAACTGGGTCATCTATTACTTTCGCGGCATCTGCTACGAGCGCGCGAAGCAATGGCCGAAAGCAGAGCTCGACCTGCAGAAATCGCTTGAGCTCTTTCCCGAGCAACCGCACGTGCTCAATTACCTCGGTTACTCCTGGATCGACCAGGGCGTGCATCTCGATGACGGGATGAACATGATCAAGCGGGCTGTCGAGCAACGCGCCGACGACGGCTACATCGTCAATTCGCTGGGCTGGGCGCATTTCCGGCTCGGCAACATGGATGAAGCGGTCAAGCAGCTCGAACGTGCCGTCGAGCTCAAACCGGAAGACCCAACCATCAACGATCATCTCGGCGATTCATACTGGAGGGTCGGTCGCGTGCTCGAGGCGCGGTTCCAGTGGTCGCATGCGCGCGACCTCAAGCCCGAGCCCGAGGAACTCGCAAAAATCGAGGAAAAGCTGAAAGTCGGGCTTCCGGACGATACCTCATCTGCCGCCGACGCAGAGCACAGGAAGCAAGGCGCTGACGGCGGCTAGCGCGGTGAACTTCGGAATCGGGACACTGGTTTGTGCCGCCTGCGCGTCTCGAAAAGGCGCCCGCAAAGATTAATCTCACGCTTCGCGTTCTTGGTCGCCGTCTCGACGGGTACCACGATATCGAAAGCCTCGTTGTCTTCGCCCGCATCGGCGATGATTTGAGTTTCACGCCAGGCCGCGATCTAGGCCTCGACGTGCGCGGGCCCACCGGCGAGGCCGCCGGGAGCATTAACGGCAACCTGGTGCTCAAGGCTGCCAAGGTGCTTGCCGAGCGGGTCGCGGGCCTAACGGTCGGCCATTTCGTGCTGTTCAAGCGACTGCCAGTCGCGGCCGGGTTGGGCGGCGGCTCAAGCGACGCTGCGGCGGCACTGCGACTGCTGGCGCGAGCCAACCGGCTTTCCCGTCATGATCCACGCCTGCTGCAAGCGGCGCGGGCAACCGGCGCAGATGTGCCCGTCTGCCTCGACCCGCGGCCGCGGCTCATGCGCGGCATTGGCGATGTCCTTTCCGATCCGCTCCGGCTCGCGGTGCTGCCGGCCGTTCTTGCCAATCCACGGATTGCGCTTGCCACGAGAGATGTCTTCGCGGCGCTGCAATCCTTGGATTCAGTTCCAAACAGCGAAAGCGCAAGGGAGGCGCCCTGCGCTGAATTCTTGCATTCGCAGGGCCGTGCTGAGCTTATCGCGGGCTTGGCCCAGGACCGCAACGATCTTGAGCCACCGGCAATCACGCTGGCGCCCGTCATCGCCGAAGTGCTGGCAGCCCTGCGCGCCCTGTCGGGCTGTCGGTTGGCGCGCATGTCGGGATCGGGCGCGACCTGCTTTGCGTTGTTCGACACGGCCAATGCCGCAACCATGGCGGCGCGCACGCTGCGTGCGCAGTTTCCGGCGTGGTGGATACGGGCAACGACGCTCCGCTGATTTAACACCGGCGGCAATAAGCTCCGACCTGTCGTACCCGCGAAAGCGGGTATCCAGTAGCCACGATCGTTAGGTTATGATGCGCCCGCGGTTTACTGGATCGCCCGCCTGAAGCGGGCGATGACGGTGAGAGCCCGTGCGCTAACTCGAGCGGCGGATGCAGAACTCGACGGTTTCCTCGAGTGCCTCCTTCATCGCTGAGGGAGGAAACAAGGCCAGCGCGTCAGTTGCGATTGCGCCGTAGTGCCGCGCGCGTTTAATCGTGTCCTCAAGCGCCCGGTGTTTCGTCATCAGTCCGATGGCATATTCGAGGTCCGCATCGTTCACGTCAGCCTGCTCCAGGCTGCGCCGCCAGAATGCGCGTTCGCTTTCTGATCCACGCCGAAATGAAAGCACGACCGGCAAGGTGATCTTGCCTTCGCGAAAATCATCGCCGACGTTTTTGCCCAGCTTGGCCGACTTGCCTCCATAGTCGAGCGCGTCATCCACCAGTTGAAACGCAATACCGAGATTCATGCCGAATGAACGACATGCCGCCTGCTCGTCCTTGGGTCGAAGCGCGAGCGCGGCGCCGACCTCACAAGCGGCGGCAAACAGCTCCGCGGTCTTGGCGCGAATGACTGCGAGATAGTGATCCTCGGTCGTTGCGGAGTTCTTCGCGGCCTCCAGCTGCATCACCTCTCCCTCGGCAATCACGGCGGCAGCCGAGGAAAGGATTTCCAGCGCCTTGAGGGAGGCCACTTCCACCATCATCTTGAACGCCTGTCCGAGCAGAAAGTCGCCGACCAGAACGCTCGCTTCATTGCCCCAAAGCATGCGCGCGGCGAGCTTGCCGCGCCGCATCTCGCTTTGATCCACGACGTCGTCATGCAGCAGCGTGGCGGTGTGCATGAACTCGACCGCGGCCGCGAGCTTCACATGTCCGTCGCCGGAGTAACCGGCGAGCTTGGCCATGGCGAGCGTCAGGATCGGACGAAGCCGCTTGCCGCCGGAAGAGATGAGGTGGTTTGCCACCTCGGGAATCATCGTCACCTGCGATCCGGTGCGCGACAAAATCGTGGTATTAACGCGCTGCATGTCGTCGGCCACGAGGTCAACAAGCCGGTCGATGGACGGTGCTGCGGGGCTTTCGAATGGGACAACAACGGCCAAAAGACGAACTCCGGAGAGGAAAGCGGAAGCATAGAAATGGGGTCGGCAACCGGCAAGTCTACCGGCAAGCCCACTGGCGAGAAACGCTGCCGTGCAGAAAATGGATCACCGGTCAGCTTTTGCGGGGCGACGCAATTGAGTGAGACAGGTCATGTGTCGCGAGCCGCGCCTGGCATGTCAACTGCGACACAAACGTCTGCGTTCGACGGCCAACGTATCGCGGTCCTCGTGCCGTGCTTCAACGAGGAGGCTTCGATCGCACGCGTAGTAGCTGCCTTTCGCGCCGAGCTGCCGGCGGCTGAAATCTACGTCTATGACAATAATTCCACGGACCGCACCATCGAGCTCGCCCGCGTTGCCGGCGCACTTGTCCGCCGCGAGGCGCACCAGGGCAAGGGCAATGTGGTGCGGCGCATGTTCTCAGACGTCGATGCCGACGTGTACGTCCTGGTGGACGGCGATGCCACCTATGACGCCGCGAGCGCCGGCGGAATGATCGAGCGCCTTCTGGACGACAGATTGGACATGGTCGTCGCCGCGCGGGTGGATCACGAGCAGAAGGCCTACCGTTTGGGTCACCGCACCGGAAATCGGCTGCTTACCGGTTTTTTCTCGTCGGTTTTCCACGCACCTTTCACCGACATCCTGTCCGGCTTTCGCGTTTTTTCACGCCGGTTTGTAAAATCTTTTCCGGTGCTGTCGAGAGGGTTTGAGATCGAGACCGAGCTTGCCGTTCACGCACTGGAGCTCGAGCTGCCGGTGGCCGAGATGCCAACGCCGTATTACGCGCGGCCAACAGGCTCCGTGTCGAAGC
This sequence comes from uncultured Alphaproteobacteria bacterium, assembly GCA_963841105.1. Lineage (GTDB taxonomy): Bacteria > Pseudomonadota > Alphaproteobacteria > Rhizobiales > Xanthobacteraceae > VAZQ01. The sequence continues at coordinate 191,718 of CAWJCB010000003.1, read as the reverse complement.
TTCACACCTGGCGAGATGGAATGCGCATTCTCGCAACCATCCTGAGCCTGTATCGATCGGAGCGGCCGCTGATCTTCTTTTCCGGCATCGGCATGTTGCTCGCGAGTGCTTCGATCATCCTGGCCATTCCAATTTTCGTGACGTATTTCGAGGAAGGAATTGTGCCGCGGTTTCCTACGGCGATTTTGGCTACGGGGCTGATGCTGCTAGCGTTCATCTCGATTGTTGCGGGCCTCGTGCTCGATACGGTTACGCGCGGGCGCCGGGAAGCCAAGCTGATCGCCTATCTGCAGCAGAGGGCGCCGGGCGCACACGCCGACCGGCGCCATTAGCAGGGGAGGAGACCTTGCGCGAGCTTGTTCGCACCAATGATGCTGTGCTGGTCTCGGCCATTCAAGCATTGCTGAATGCTGCAGGAATCCCGCATGTTCTGTTGGATCAGAATATGAGCGTGCTGGAGGGATCGATCGGCATTCTGCCGCGGCGACTGCTTGTCGCCGAAGATTATGCCGCTGCTGCGCGCCGCCTGCTCGAACAGGCCGGCTATGGACCCGAGCTGCGTCCCGATGCTCCTTGAATCGCCTGTCAGCGAGGATGCGGTATTGGGCGGCCGCCTGCGGCTGCGCCAATTCACGCATGGACACCGGGTTGGTCACGACGCCGTGCTGCTCGCTGCGGCATGTCCCGGTCAGCCGGGTGAGCGAGGCGGCCGATCTGGGTGCCGGCGTAGGCGCGGCGGGACTTGCATTGGCGCAGCGTATCGACGGCATCCGCGTCACTTTGGTCGAGATCGACCCCCGTATTGCCGCGCTTGCGACAGAGAATGTCCAGATCAACGGCCTTGCCGGCCGCGTGAACGTCGCATTGCTGGATGTGCTTTGCCCGGCGCGCGCCTATGCGGCAGCCGGGCTGTCGCCCGGTTCGCTGGCCCGCGTCCTGATGAATCCGCCTTTTAATGATCCGCAATGGGCGCGGGAATCACCAGATGCCGGACGCCGGCTGGCCTATTCGGGCCAACGCGGGAAGCTTGCAGCCTGGGTCAAGGTGGCCGCAACCCTGCTGCGGTCATCTGGCACACTGACGGTGATTTGGCGAGCGGACGGACTAGACGACCTCCTGCAATCGCTGGCCTCGACGTTTGGCGGCGCGGCTGTCTTGCCGGTTTATCCAAAGCCGGGGCATGCGGCTGTTCGGGTGATCGTTCGCGCCAGCAAGGGAAGTCGAGCAAAACTCGCTTTGTTGCCCGGCGTCACTCTCAATGACAGCGCCGGACGCCCTTCGGTCGAGGCCGAAATGGTGCTGCGCCAAGGCGCAAGCCTGTCCACGGCGGAGCTTTGAGCCGTGAAGGGCGGAATAGCGAAGCGTATTCCGCCATGCGTTGTCCTCGGCGCAATACGCTTACGCTATGGCGCCTACAGCAGGATTATCTGGCCTTTTCCGGAGAGTTGCCTTTGGGATGGATGTGCGACATCGCCGCGATTGCACCTATCAAAACCATCAAAATGTAGATTTTCATGATACCCCGCCCCATCGTCTATCGCCGTTCATGCCGCGATCAGGTGCAATAAGCCTAACCGGTTTACGAAGGGTAACTTGAGGCGCGGCTGCCGGCGGCCTATGACCCCGGATGGTGCGCCGCGGCAGCATTCGGCCTCGCTGGTCGCAACCATGATCCTGAGAATGGAACGGCATGTCTGAACAGAGGACTTTTGAACATTCGCGGCAGCTCTTTGCCAGCGCGCGGGACGCCCTGCGGCCGATCTTGCCCCGGCGCCTGCGCGGTGATGTCCCGTTGATTCCGGTGGTGCGGCTTTCGGGAGTGATCGGCCTTGCAACTCCGCTCAAGCCGGGGTTGACGCTGGCCAATGTGGCGCGCCCGCTCGAACGCGCCTTCCGCATGCGAAATGCACGCGCCGTCGCGTTGCTGATAAACTCGCCGGGAGGGTCACCGGTGCAATCGCATTTGATCTACCGGCGCATTCGCCAGTTGGCAGCGGAGAACAACCGCGCTGTGCTGGCCTTCACAGAAGACGTGGCTGCATCCGGCGGCTATATGATCGCCTGCGCCGCGGACGAGATCATCTGCGACCCCTCTTCGATCGTGGGTTCGATCGGTGTGGTCGGCGGCTCATTCGGCTTCGCCAGGCTGATGGACAAGCTCGGCATAGAGCGAAGGCTCTATACTTCCGGTGAGCACAAGGCGATGCTTGATCCTTTCCTTCCCGAGAAGCCGGAGGATGTGGATCGCCTGAAGGCCGTGCAGCGGGAAATCCACGAGGGCTTCATCGAGTTGGTCAAGCTCAGCCGGGGGCCTCGCCTGAAAGGGCCAGAAACGACTCTCTTCTCCGGCGAGTACTGGACTGGGACGAAGGCGGTCGCTCTAGGGCTTGCCGATTCGATTGGCGAATTGCGGTCGATCCTGCGCGAGCGGTTCGGGCCGACGGTGTCCACCCCGCTCATGTCACCCGCGCGCGGCTGGCTCGGCCGGGTGCAGCCCGGAGTCCAGATGGGCGAGCTCATGCTGGGCCAGCGCAACCTTGCAGAGGACATCGTCTCCGCGCTCGAGCAGCGCGCCATTTGGGCGCGCTACGGATTGTGATAAGCTCAAAACGGTGACAGGAGATCGTCCATGCCGACTTTTCTCGTTTCTCCGCTCGCAAAGATTGTGCTTGGCGTGCTCGGCGCGGGTGCGGTGATCCACTATGCCGTGAAGGAAGCTCGCCGTCTGAAAGATGAGCTCAACCCGGTGAGCGTGCGGCCGATGGAGGACGCCAGCGCCCGTCACACCTTCCCAACGCTGCGCCGCGATCCAAGCACCGGAGATTGGCGCGTTTCCTGATAGTTATGTAGCCCGCATGAGCGTAGCGATATGCGGGAACCCGGATATCGCGCGCAGAGCGTGTCGAAGACGCGCGTGAACGCGCTTATGCCGCGCTCATCCGGGCTACGAGCTCCAGGATGGGAATCTTCCTCACTCGGCGGACGCGCCCGGCAGCCCCTGTAAGCGGTTCACCAGCGGGAAGTTTTCTCCGCGGGAGCCGAGTTTTGGCTTTTGGCTGTATCCTGTGGCCGGGTAGTCCTGTTGGCGCCACAAGCCGCGATCGGCCAGGCGTGGCGCCAGCAATGCATTGGCGAGGTGCTTGCCAGCAGAACGCGGTGACTCCTCTGCCGCCGCCAGATTTTTCCCGCCAGCCAACTCCCGGCTCAGACGCGGCGCCAGCGTCTGAATGTGCGCCACAAGCTCGCTCAACTCGATCTGACCATTGTTGTTGGTGTCTCCATTCCTCAATGCATCGAGGATGGCGTAGGTGAATACGCCGTGGCCGCGATAACCTTCCAACGCAACCTGATTGGCCGCAGCCGCCGTCAGAACCGGGCGGCCGATCGCCTCGTTGAGCCTGCCGAGCGCCGCGTCGGAGCTCGCCATGTCGAGGCCGCTTGCCCGGCTCGCCACCACCGCTCCGCTCTCGCAGGTGTCGAGCAGGATCAGGCCGCGTCGCGCCTTGATTCGATTGGCAAACCAATCCTGAAGCTTCTCCTGGCCGATTGCCTTCTCGGCGATGCTGCCGGGCGCATCCGAGCGGTAGTCCTGCGGGATGAGATGAAAGCGGCCGTTCTCCGACTTGCCGTGCGCGGCGGCGAGGAAGATGAACGCATCGCGTGGATGCATCCTGGCGCCGACCGCATCAATCGCCTTTCCCAAACCCTCGGCTGTTGCATCGGCATCGAGCACGTAGGTGACATCGACCTCGCTGTAGAGCCCTTCACCCGCGGCTTTCATTGCCACGCCAAGAGCCTTGGCGTCTGCGACCGCCTGGCGCAACGGCCCAAACAGCTTGTCGTGGTAGGAGTTGATGCCAACGGAAATGACATAAAGCTTCGGGCGAGGCTGCTCGGCGGGCGCCGTCCAGGTGACGGTCGTGCTCACCGGCAGCGAGGACAGCAAGTTGCGGCGGTTATAGGCGACGACCTCGATCACATTCCGAGCCGGGCTCCAACGCGAGCGTCTGGCGGACGGTTCGCTCCTTCTCCGTGCCCGGCGCCGTCCCCACCGCGACGGTCACGCCATTGACGCGCCACTCGATGCGGCCAATGCCCCCGGCCTGCTCCGTGACGGCGGCCTCGGCGGTGATGACTTCGTCCGGTGATGCGTTGCCCGCCGCCGGCGACAGAAGCACGACGCCGGGCGGCGCGCCGCTGTCGATGACTGTTTCCAGGTTCAGCGCGCGGGTGGCGCTCTTGACCTCGCCATCGGGGTCGCCGGAGAGCTTCTCGCGGACGAGATCGGGCGCATAGAGCGCCTGAAACATCTGACTGACGTCATAGACGTCGAGGCCCCGAACGATCGACAGCGATTGAGCGTCAGCCGGCGATGAGGTGGCGAAGAAGCCGTCCGGCATGATCGCCAGCCACTTCTTTTCCTCACTCAACAGCGTGGTGAGCACCTCGCCGGTGTCGACCGACCAGATTCGCAGCGTCCCGTCGGCGCTGCCGGAAACGGCACGGGTACCGTCCGCCGAGAACGAGACCGTGGTGATTGCCCCCGAATGTCCGTCGAATGTGCGGATCAGCTTTCCGCTCGATACGTCCCACAGGCGCACCAGATTGTCGTTGCTGCCCGACAACAGCCGCCCGCCATCCGGTGAGAATGCCAGCGCATGCACCGGCGTGGTGGGGCCGCCGAAGGTATGGACAAGCGTGCCGCTTGCGGCATCCCAAAGCCGGATGGTCTCAATCTGATACAAGCGCCCGAATGAAATTGGGTCGAGATCGCTGCCGGTCGCCACCCGCGTGCCGTCGGGCGAGATGGCGATGGCATTTATGCCTTCATGATGCGCGTCGATATTGCGGATGAGCGCACCGGTCTCGGCGTTCCAGAACCTGCAGCTTGCCGTAACCGACGGACGCATCGGGTGAGACATCATAGGTCCCGCCCGAAATGATGCGGCTGCCATCGGGGGTAAACACCGCTGCGCTGACGCCTTTGCCGTGACCGCGCAACGCGCGCAGAAGCTGCCCCGTCGCCACATCCCAGATCTTGATCCTGCCCTGGTCGCTCTTGCCATCGGGCTTGCCGTCAAAGCCGATGCCCGCGAGCACACGCTTTCCGTCGGCTGAGAAGGCAACCGTTGTCACGTCACCGGAATGTCCGGCAAAGGAGCGCAGGACTTCGCCGGTGCTCGCGTCGAGAAGCTTGAGTGTATCCTGGCCACCAACAAGAAGGCGCGTGCCGTCCGGCGAATATGCGACCCGCCGATGGTCGCCCTCGAACACACGCACGCCGTTGGGCGCATCCCAGAACCTCAGGTATTCCCCGCTGCCCGCCGCAATGCGCGCGCCATCGCGAGAATATTGCGCCGACGACGGGCGCGTGGTGATCGAATTGGAGTTGCCGCGCGCAAACAGCACATTGCCCGTATCGGCATCCCAGAGCTTCACGGTATGGTCCATGTCGCCTGTCAGCAGACGACGGCCATCCGGAGAGATCGCAATCGACCTCACCAACGTTCCGACATCAAAGGTGTGCACCAGGCGTCCGCTCGAGCGCTCAATAAGCTGCACGTCCCGAACGCTGCCCGCGGCAATATGCGTGTCGTCGGGCGAGAACGCGACGGCGTAAATTGCATATTCGTAGCCGCTGAACTTCCGGATCAGCCGGCCGCTTGCCCGGTCCCAAAGCTTCATTGTCTTGTCCGCGCTGCCGGTGAGCGCCAAGGCGCCGTCGTGGGAAAGCGCAACCGAGTGAACGTCTCCGTCGTGGGCAAATGTCTGGACGATCCTGCCGGTATTGGCTTCCCAAAGCTTGGCGTTGGCATCGCCTTTGCGGCCGACACCCGTCAGATTGCCGGAAAGCAGGAGTGCGCCATCCGGCGAGAACGCAAGAGAGGCCACCGGCCCGCTGTGCCCCTTGAATTCGCGCACGAGCTTGCCGGTCGCGACATCCCATAACCTCACCGTGTGATCAAAGCTGCCCGAGGCAATCCGCTTGCCGTCGGGCGAGAACGCGACAGACGCGACGGCCCTGGTATGCCCGATGAAGAAACGGATGAATTGTCCGGTCGCGACATCCCAAACCTTGACCGAGGCGTCGCCGCCGCCGCCGGAGAGGACGTAGGCGCCATCCGGGGAGAAGGCGACCGAGTTCACGTCCTGGGTGTGCCCACGCAAGGTGCGGATCAGCCGTCCGCTGACGACTTCCCAAAGCTTGATCTTTCCGTCCTTGCCGCCGGAGAGCATGCGCTTGCCGTCGGGCGAGAAGGCAACCGAATTGACCCAGTCGGCATGTGCGACCAGCGGCACGATCTCGATTTTCGATTTGCCCTCGCCTCGGCGCGCGGCGATCGCGGCGAGACCTTTGTGGGCGCGGTCGTAATTCGGATCTATCTCCAGCGCGCGTTTGTAGTCGGCGGCCGCGCCGTCATAGTCGCCTTTTGCGGCACGCGCGTCGCCCCGGTTGGTGAGCGGTACATTGAGCGCGGGATTATTGAGGTCTATCGACGTGGTGCAGTTGACGATCGCGCGATCGTAATCGCCCCGATGATGATAGGCCATGCAGCGATTGTTGTGCCAGAACGGATTCTTCGGCTGGCTCTTGATGGCCTGGCTGCAGGAGATTACCGCCCGGTCATAAGCGTCACTGTTGAGATCCTTCAAGCAGTCCTGCACCGGATTGGCGAGCGCGGCCGCCGGTATCAGGGCCAATCCAAACAAAAGCGCCGCGAGCCCCTGCATTTCTGTCCTCTTCGGCATGGAAGCTGGCGCCGATAGTATCGCTTCCATCGACACCGATCCATCAGACCGGCCAGTTGAGCACAGCGCGCAAGCCGCGAAATTTCATCGGCTCTTGTCCTTGAAGAAGCTCCACATGGCGTTCGCGGCCTCGAAATCGTGGTTCAATCTCCCGAGCACGTCTGCGAAAGGCGCGCCTTCACCCCGGCTCGGGATGCGGTGACCGCCGCCGTCAATCCGATACAAGACGACCGGAGCGGCCGAGGAGCAATCCGTCCAGCTGGCGACGATGACCCTGGAACCATCGCTAGGGTCGAGATCCGGCAGCCGCCTGACATTGGCGGTGCCGGTGCAGCCATTGACCTTGCGCACAAATCGCAGCGTCGCATTGGTCGAGAGCACACGACCCTCGCCGAACGCGAGTTGGCCGCCGGCATACGGCACAAGCGGGTCGGCCGTCCCATTCATCAGCAGTGTCGGAACTGGTCCTGGCGCTTTGCAATCCTGCGCAAGCTCGACCGGAAAGCTGGCGCCAATGCCTGCCACGCCGGCGATAAGCTCCGGAGCCTCGCACATCAGCCGAAGGCCCATCATGCCGCCATTGGAATAGCCGGCCACGTAGATGCGCTTCGGATCGGATACACCTGTGTGCACGAGGTGCCTGACCAGAGCGCGGATGAACGCGACATCATTGACTCCGCCGGTCATCGCGGCGGCCATTGGGCGTCCATCGTTCCACTGTGCCAGAACCCCATTGGGATAGACGGCCACCAGGCCTTCGCGACGAACGAGTGGCTCAAAACCCATGCTCTGCACCGTGACCTGCGCATTGAGCAAAGAGCCATGGAGGACAAGGACGGTCGGGCGCGGGTGCAGCGGGGTCGGCGTCGACAGGATGTATTCGCGCTCGAGGCCGCCGAACGACAGCCGTTGAACCTGCATCTCTGCCGCCAGCAAGGAAGCAAAGGGGATGCTCGCAAAGCCGCAGACGGCCAGCGCGCGGACGACTATGGCGTGCCAGAAGGACCCCTGCATGCGCTTTCCCCCATTTCCCCGCGTGGCAAGCGTAACAGACGGCAAGCAGATGCTGGATAATGTCGCCAGAATGTCGGCTATTTCACGCCCCCAAGGGCTCGATCAGTCGCACATTCCTGGTTAATTCGCTGTGACCCCCGTCACAAAACGTCGTTTTCGCTGCCCCGAAGAGCGACTAAGACAATCGATTCCGTGAAACCTGTCTGATGGATCGGCACATCGTCCAACCAACTCAGTCCGTCATTCCGGGGCGCCGCAACCGATCTCGGGTTCACCCGAGATCGGCACCTATGGTGCCCAAGTCGGCTGCAGCCGACTTGGGTGCGGCGAACCCGGAATCCATAACCACGAGCCCGGGTTATGGGTCCCGGGCTCTCGGCCTTCGGCCTCGCCCCGGGATGACGACGCATGTGATTCAAATCTCGGAAACGCCGGACTAGGTCGATATCGTTGGAGCTGCCTTTCTCGCGCATTCTTCGCTAAATGGTTGTTTCCTTGCTCCTTCGAACAGAATCCGAAGATACAAGGCACGTGTACCGCATGAGCTCCGAGATTCCTCCCCATCTGCGGCCCCAGTGCTCGTTCCAGGGATTGATACTGGCGCTGCAGCGTTATTGGGCCGATCATGGCTGCGTCATCCTGCAGCCCTACGATATGGAAGTGGGCGCCGGCACCTTTCATCCGGCGACGACGCTGCGCGCGCTCGGGCCCAAGCCTTGGAATGCCGCTTACGTCCAGCCGTCGCGCCGCCCGAAGGACGGACGCTATGGCGAAAATCCAAACCGGCTGCAGCACTACTATCAGTTTCAGGTGATCTTGAAGCCGTCGCCCGACGACATTCAGGACCTTTACCTGAAATCGCTCTCCGCCATCGGCATCGATTCCAGGCTGCACGACATCCGCTTTGTCGAGGATGACTGGGAGTCTCCGACGCTCGGCGCCTGGGGGTTGGGGTGGGAGTGCTGGTGCGACGGCATGGAAGTGTCGCAATTCACTTATTTCCAGCAGGTCGCAGGGTTCGAATGCGCGCCGGTCTCAGGAGAATTGACTTACGGGCTCGAACGCCTGGCCATGTATGTGCAGGGCGTGGATCGGGTATTTGACCTCAACTTCAACGGCCGCGAGGGCGAGGCGAAAGTCACCTATGGCGACGTGTTTCTCCAGGCGGAGCAGGAGTATTCACGGCACAATTTTGAATATGCCGACGCCGAGATGTTGTTTGCGCAGTTCAAGATGGCAGAGGATGCCTGCCGCAGATACATCGATGCCGGCTGGGCGACGGGGACCAACGCCAAGCGACACCTGCTGGCATTGCCCGCTTACGATCAGTGCATTAAGGCAAGTCATGTCTTCAACCTGCTCGATGCCCGGGGAGTGATCTCAGTGACCGAGCGGCAAAGCTATATCTTGCGCGTGCGCGAGCTGGCCAAGGCGTGCGGAGCAGCGTGGCTGGCGACCGCCGCTGGAGGAGCAGCACAATGAATGACATGCCTGAGATCGGCGGGCGCAAGCCCTCGCCCATCGACGTGGACGCCGGGCAGAGTTACCGGTGGAGGTATGTCCGAGCGTGTTGCTCCGTTGATGGATTTGCCCAATTGCGACGTGTCTTCTGCTCTCTTCTCACATGCGATAGCCCCGACGGCGTCTCCATTTCTGACCACCATGCCCGACCTTCTGCTTGAGCTGTTTTCCGAGGAAATTCCTGCGCGCATGCAGGCGCGCGCGGCCGATGATCTGCGCAGGATTGTAACCGATCGCCTGGTCGAGGCAGGCCTTCTCTACGAGGGCGCCAGGGCTTTCGTTACGCCTCGGCGTCTGGCGCTGACCGTCGAGGGCGTTCCCGCAAGGCAGCCCGATGTGAAGGAGGAGAAAAAGGGTCCCCGTGTCGGGGCGCCGGAAGGCGCCATTGCCGGCTTTCTGCGCGCGTCCGGATTGGCTTCCATCTCCGAAGCAAAGATTGCGCACGACAAGAAGGGCGATTTTTACGTGGCGGTGACCGAAAAGCCGGGGCGACCTGCGATCGACGTCATCGCGCAATTCATGCCTGAGGTGATCCGAAATTTTCCCTGGCCCAAGTCGATGCGTTGGGGCGGACAATCGGCCAAGGCGGCGCTTAATTCCGCGGAATCGGACAGAGACGGTTCTGACACGACATCGCTGCGCTGGGTGCGGCCGCTGCATTCCATTGTCGCGACATTTGGACCGGAGACGGAGGAGACCGATATTGTTCGCTTCTCCGTGGACGGCATCGCGGCGGGCGACGAGACGCGCGGCCACCGTTTCCTCAGCCCGCAGCCATTCAAGGTGCGCCGCCTCGCTGATTATGCAGCCAAGCTGGAAAAGGCGAAGGTTGTTCTCGATGCGGAGCGCCGCAAGGAGATGATACTGGCTGACGCCAAGAACCTCGCCTTTGCGCAAGGCTACGAGCTGGTCGAAGACGCCGGGCTGCTCGATGAAGTTGCCGGGCTCGTCGAGTGGCCTGTTGTGCTGATGGGAGCCTTCGACGAGAGCTTTCTCGCGATCCCGCCGGAGGTGATCCGCGCTACCATCCGCAACAATCAGAAAGTGTTTCGTGCTGCGCGATCCGCGGACGGCAGCGCTGGTCAACCGATTCCTTCTTGTCGCCAACACCGAGGCCGTGGACGGCGGCACCGCCATCATTGCCGGCAACGAGCGGGTCATCCGTGCCCGCCTTGCGGACGCAAAATTCTTCTATGAGACCGATCTGAAAACTGCGCTTGAGGATCGGCTGCCCAGGTTTGCGCAGATCGTCTTTCACGAGAAGCTCGGTACCCAGGCGGAACGCATTGCGCGCCTGGAGGCTCTCGCCGGGCACATCGCGCGCTGGATCGATGCGGATGCCGAGAAGGCCGAGCGCGCCGCGCGACTCTGCAAGGCGAATCTGCTCACCGAGGTGGTCGGGGAATTTCCGGAGCTGCAAGGCCTGATGGGCAAATACTACGCGCAGGCGCAAGGGGAAAACGCGGCAATCGCCCATGCCTGCGAGGACCACTACAGACCAAAAGGGCCGGATGATCTTGTACCCGCGGATATCGTTTCCGTAGCCGTTGCGCTCGCCGACAAGTTCGACACTTTGGTGGGTTTCTGGGCCATCGATGAGAAGCCGACGGGATCGAAAGACCCTTACGCGCTCAGACGCGCGGCTCTGGGAGTGATCAGGTTGATCCTGTCAAACAGGTTGCGCCTGCCCTTGTCGCAGGCCATCCGGCAGGCCGGAGTGCTCCTCGCCCGTGGCCGCTCACAAGCGGTCGCGAGCACGTCGTTCCTTCCTGACCTGCTCGCGTTTTTCGCCGACCGTCTGAAAGTCCAGCTCCGCCAGCAGGGGGCGCGCCATGATCTTGTCGATGCGATCTTTGCACTGGGCGCGCAGGACGATCTGGTGCTTATCGTCGACCGCGTGGAGGCGCTTGGGATATTCCTGGATACGGAGGATGGAAGGAATCTGCTGGCCGGATACCGGCGGGCAGTCAACATCATTCGCATCGAGGAGAAAAAAGACGGTGTCGAATATGTCGGCGCTCCCGATCTTTCACTCCAGCGGCAGGACGAGGAGCGAGCGCTGTCGCGTGCCACACAAATTGCGAGGCAGGAGGCGGGTGAAGCTGTGGCGCGCGAGGATTTCGCGGCGGCAATGCGCGCATTGGCGGGGCTGCGTCCCTACGTCGATGCGTTTTTCGACAAGGTCACCGTCAACGTCGCAGATGGTGCGGACAAGCAGGCGCTGCGGGCAAACCGGTTGAAGTTGCTCAACCAGATCCGGCAGGCGACGCGCGCAGTAGCGGATTTTTCACGCATAGAAGGCTGAGCCGAGCTTGCACAGAGCCTATGCATGCACAGTCATACGATCAATTGACCAAAACCCGGACTTGCATCAGCGTGGTCATGATGCTCTCGCCCGCGGCTGCGAAGCCATGTACCCGGCGATCTCGTCCTGGTAGATGGCAAGAAGCTCCGGCGGCGCGTCAAACAGGTTGAGCTTCCCGCGCGTTCGCGCGAAGGGTAGCTCCCGCGCGTTGCGCAGCACGAAGCCAAATTGGCCCGAATGGTACCAAGGGCTGTTGTGGGCTGAAACGCAGTCTACGATCTCGGCGATGCCGATGATCCCGCCGCGATCCAGGGGGCGATCGGGAAACTGGAACGGAACTTTCTGCTGAATATCGGTCAAAGTTGCATCGGCAGGGTGCCTGCCAGCGTGAATAAAGACGGGACCGCGGTAGCTCGTCTGCCGTGATCTGTTTTCGATGTCCTTCTGCCCGCTGGCGATCAACCAAGCCCACGGCTGGCGAATTGAAAGCACCTTCATTGTTTGTTGCTCCTCCGGCTAGTTATGTTTGGCTTACTCCCTTGATGGCGATGGGGGAAGGGGCGATCTGCGTGGCGCGTCGATTGGGATCAGCGCGTGTAGGGTGCAAAGGCGCGTGCTGCGCGCCGTGCCCACGCGTCCGGAGAGAGAACGGCCCCCGACGGCGTGCGCACGGCGCGCATGAAATGAATCGCATTGAGACGCAGATGCGGAATTGCGCGCCTTTGCGCACCCTACACTGAGTCGATTGCATCCGCTTTGGAAGCCCTTTCCTTGGGAGCGTGATGAATTCGCATTCAGCACCTTGTCGTGAGAGCGCCGGAAGCTTATTCATGACTGTGGGCATCGGCAGCAACATTGACCAGTTCGGCAAGTGACGGTGATGACGCTGAGTTTTCCCAATCAAAGCCGCTATTACGATACCACCAGGCGTGCAGTGCGGTTCTGGGGCCACGACAGCGCGATGGAGGCTGTATTTTTCATCAGTGAAGATGCGCTCAAGCGGGTTGCGCCCAGCGCGAGACTTGATGAAACCGGATTGCTCGCCGCTTTCGACGCGTGTCGCGACCTGATCTATGCAGTTGCGGCGAAGGTCTACGCCCGCGGTCGGAGGGGATCGTACGATCTGGTCAGCACTGACTTCTGAACCATTTCCTGTTGATTGTCAGTCGCCACAAGCTTCAGTGTTGCGTCCCGTTTGTAATGTCGTTCATTCGTATTTCAATTTTGATCCGGCCTTTCGGTATCGAAAACTCGGCGGCGAGTGTCGCAACCAACATGGATGCCGCTTCCAAGGAATCGGCCATCTCTTCTCCCCACGCGGCGTTCTGTGGGGTGAGCTCGTTATACAGCCTGACTTGGACGGAACAGCCATCTTCCTCTTCGCTGATCGAGGCGAACAGGTGCGAGTAGCGTTGCTCACCCAATTTGGATATGTGCTTGCGGGACATGATATTCCCTCTCCATATTCCCTCTTCTGGGTTCCCCGCATCATGGGCGGGTCCTGCGGATACGCCAGAGAGATCCAACCGCCCCCCAACGCCGCCTGTCAGTTTGAGTTTTGCAGAAGGCCGTTAGTCAGTCGCGCTAATCGAGGCGCGCCTCGTCGTACGGCCGAAACCTCGAAGCAAAACACATAAAGCTTTCGTTCTTGATTTACAAGTCGCGAGCGCTTTTCCAGCAATCCGTTGGTTTTGATAGATGGAAAAAGCTAGCTATTTCAGTTGGGAGGCTTTATTTGAAGTAAGCTCGACAATTGATCCGGGCTGCAATGGTTGAGAGACAGGTTGTGCTCCGGCTGATAGGTGAACTGCTGGGTTCATCTTTGCTGGCTGTGCTCCTCTTGTGGGTCGTGACCCCGCCACTTCAGGTGCACGCTCAGATGCAACGCATGGAGAGGCTTCCATATGGTTCATAAGTTCCGTTGCGGCCAAAGAGTCCGGCTGAGTGGCAGTCATCGATATCAGAACGCAGCTGCAGGTTTCTACCAGGTGATTCGGCAGCTTCCCTACGGAGAAGGCGATAATCAATACCGCATCAAAAGCGAACGCGAGCAGCATGAGCGGGTGGTCAAAGAAAGCGATCTGGAGGCGGATTAGGCTTCGCTAGAGCCACGAGACCTTCATATTTCGACCTGCATATTTCGACCTGCATCTTTCGATGCTGCTGAGTTTCGCGAAATCAAGTGGTGTTTGAACTGAGCGTCCATTCGTCAGATGCCTCGGACTTTCTCGCACCGATCGCCACAAGCAGACGCTCCGCCGTCGCGCGATCCGTGCAGATGCCTTTTTCAAGTTGTCCTATTGATCGGAATCCCCTTGTAGCTCGTGGATCCGTCAGCATCGCACGAAGCGTTCGTTTTTGCCGCCACTCCGAAATTGCGTTCCAAGGCATGTGTTTCCTCCGTTCGGGTGTAAGAGACGCATTGACTCTACAGAAAAGCAGGCTTCCCGGCACTGTGGCAGTTCCGCCCGCCTATTAAATTCCGGTCATAAAGCCCGAGCATTCGCCCCTGCCGGACCAGTTGACAGCGCTTCCAAAGTTCGCATTTCATGCGGCTTTCCTCTTTCGAGCGACGCTGGAGGCCGAGAAGGCGGGATAACGCGATCCGCCGGGCTTGTTTGAGCCCGCCAATCTCAAAAACCCCCTTGGAACCCGCCGCTGGCGCAGTCATTATCGTGCGCGCTTATCCAGGCTGGAGGTCGAGATGACGTTGACTGTTGCCCATATCACGCCGCTGGTGGCGCTTATCGCCGGCATCTTAATTCTGATCATGCCTCGGTTATTGAACTACATCGTTGCAATCTACCTGATCCTGGTTGGCATCATCGGGCTCAACGGCATTTATCACTTCATGCGCTGACCGGCAGGATCGACAATGTCTGTCCGCCGGGGCTGTAGGTTGGGTCGAGCCCTTTGGCGAGACCCAACATTTTCCTGCCGCCGGCTTTGTTGGGTCTCGTGAAGCACTCGACCCAACCTACTGGGCAGGCTCGACCCGACTTGCCTGTCCGCGGCACTGTCTGCGCATTGAGCTTGTGAAACAGCAACGTGATCCCATGGCGAAATTGATCTCACGCGCTCCTGTAACAAAAAAGAAAAAGGTGCGTGCCGGTCGCACCGGCAAGCTCGCACGCGGGCGGGCGACCGCGCCGACAAGGCGGTCCGAGAAGGCCGCGCCGGCGCGAAAGCGCCGGTCTGAAAAGGCGAAATGGGTCTACAGCTTCGGCAACGGAATGGCGGAAGGTCGCGCCAGCATGCGGGATCTTCTCGGCGGCAAAGGGGCGGGCCTTGCCGAGATGGCAAGTCTCGGCCTCCCGGTGCCGCCCGGCTTCACCATCACCACTGCGGTGTGCACACACTATTATGCGCACGCAAAGACCTATCCGGCAGAGCTCAAGGAGCAGGTCAATGCCGCGCTCGTCCGGGTGGGCCGCATTGCCGGTAAGGCGTTCGGCGACAGCGAGAACCCGCTACTTGTATCGGTGCGCTCCGGCGCTCGCGCATCCATGCCCGGCATGATGGATACGGTGCTTAACCTCGGGCTCAACGACCAGACAGTGAAGGCGCTGGCGAGAAGCTCCGGCGACGAGCGCTTCGCTTATGATTCCTATCGTCGCTTCATCACCATGTACTCGGACGTCGTCCTGGGCGTGGGTCATCACCATTTCGAAGAAATCCTTGACGACCACAAGGATCGCCGCGGCTACACGCTGGACACCGACCTTTCGGCTCAGGACTGGATCGAGCTTGTCGAGCGTTACAAGGAGCGCCTCGAGGCCGAGCACGGCGAGCCATTCCCGCAGGACCCCCGCCTCCAGCTCTGGGGAGCTATTGGCGCGGTGTTCGGCTCGTGGATGAACCAGCGCGCCATTACCTATCGGCGCCTGCACGACATCCCCCAATCATGGGGCACCGCCGTCAATGTGCAGGCCATGGTGTTTGGTAACATGGGCGAGCGCTCGGCGACGGGCGTCGCATTCACCCGCAATCCGTCGACGGGCGAGAAGCGGCTCTACGGCGAGTTCCTGATCAATGCGCAAGGCGAGGACGTGGTCGCCGGGATTCGCACCCCGCAGGACATCACTGCGGCAGCTCGCCGCGAGTCCGGCTCGGACAAGCCGTCGATGCAGGAGGCGATGCCCGACGCGTTCAAGGAGCTCACGCGCATCTACGGCATGCTCGAGCGCCATTACCGCGACATGCAGGATTCTCGAGTTTACCGTGGAACAGGGTAAGCTCTGGATGTTGCAGACACGCACCGGGAAGCGGACAGCCAAGGCGGCCCTGAAAATCGCGGTCGAGCTTGCGGACGAAGGGTTGATCACGCGAAAGGAGGCCGTCGGCCGCATCGAGCCTGCGTCGCTCGATCAGCTTCTGCACCCCACCATTGATCCCAGCGTCGAGCGCGAAGTCATTGCCACGGGGCTTCCTGCCTCGCCAGGCGCGGCTTCGGGGGAGATCGTCTTGTCAGCGGACGATGCGGAGGCGCTCAAGGCGAAAGGCAAGCGCGTCATCCTGGTGCGTGTCGAGACGTCGCCGGAGGACATTCATGGCATGCATGCTGCCGAAGGAATTCTCACCACGCGCGGCGGCATGACCTCGCACGCAGCCGTCGTTGCCAGGGGAATGGGAAAGCCCTGCGTTTCCGGCGCCGGATCGCTGCGCGTCGACTATGCCGCGGGAACGGTGAGCGTCGGTAACCATGTGTTTCGTCAAGGTGCGGTGATCACAATCGACGGCTCGACCGGCCAGGTGCTGGCCGGCCGTGTGCCGATGACGGAGCCGGCGCTCTCGGGCGAATTCGCGATTCTCATGAGTTGGGCCGATGCGGTGCGCAAGCTCGGTGTGCGCGCCAACGCCGATACGCCGAACGACGCCCGCGTCGCTCTGAAGTTCGGCGCGGAAGGCATCGGACTTTGTCGAACCGAGCATATGTTTTTCGATGAGGATCGCATCCGGGCAATGCGCGAAATGATTCTCGCCGATGACGAAAAATCACGCCGCGCCGCGCTGGACAAGCTTTTGCCCATGCAGCGCGCGGATTTCACGGACCTGTTCGAGATCATGCAAGGCTTGCCGGTGACTATTCGGTTGCTTGATCCGCCTTTGCATGAGTTCCTTCCCAACGAGGACGCGGAGATCGCCGAAGTGGCCGAGGCGATGAAGGCCAATCCCAAGAAGCTCGCGGAGCGTGCCCGCGAACTGCACGAGTTCAACCCCATGCTCGGGTTCCGCGGCTGCCGCCTGGCAATAGCTTATCCCGAAATTGCGGAGATGCAGGCGCGCGCGATCTTTGAAGCCGCCGTCGCAGCCGCCAAACGTACCGGAAAGCCGGTGGTGCCCGAGATCATGGTGCCGCTGATTGCCACGAAGATCGAGCTCGATTTGATAAAGGCGCGCATCGATGCGATGGCCGAGGCGGTCGCACTCGAGACGGAAACGAGGGTCCGCTATCAGGTCGGCACCATGATAGAGCTGCCGCGCGCCGCCTTGCGCGCGGCCGAGATCGCGCAGAGCGCCGAATTCTTCTCGTTCGGCACCAACGATTTGACGCAGACCACCTACGGCATCAGCCGTGACGACGCCGCGAGCTTTCTCGGCATCTATATGAGCCGCGGCATACTGGCCGCGGACCCGTTCGTGTCAATCGATCGGGACGGGGTGGGTGAGCTCATTCGCATCGGTGTCGAGCGTGGCCGCGCCGCGAAACGCAAGCTGAAGGTCGGCATCTGCGGCGAGCATGGCGGCGATCCGCAATCCGTCGCTTTCTGCCATGAGATCGGCCTCGATTACGTCTCCTGCTCGCCCTTCCGCGTACCGATAGCACGCCTCGCCGCGGCCCAGGCCGCCATCTCCAAAGCGCCCTTCGCGCGCAAACCAGGCCGGACGGATTAATCTCTCCCCCGCTTGCGGGGGAGGGCTACCAAACGGTGCGGCGGCGGACGCCTAATACCCCCCTGAAAGGGGAGCATAGGCGGCCTTTGGCCGCCGTCCTTAGCGCTAAGAACGCCGACGCGAAACGTCGGCTTTGCGCGGGGAGCGTAGCGACCGGCGGTCGGGTGGGGTCGCTTCGACGCCCGAGATTGTTGCAGCCGACCCCACCCGGCTCGGCTTGCTCGCCGACCTCCCCTTTCAGGGGAGGTATTATCGGAGCTTGCGCGGCCGTCTGCCCCGCAAGCAGGGGAGGAGGGCATGGCAGAGGTCGGACCAATCGAACCAGCGGCGGCCGTCTCCGAAGAGCGGCTGCGCCAGGCCGAGGCCTATGTCGAAGCCGAGGAAGGCGTCGTCAATCGTTTGTCCGGCATCGCCGGCACTGTCGTCACCTCGATCGCGGTGGCGATGACGCTGTTTCACCTCTACGCCGCCTACGACATCGTGCCGACGCAGCCGCTGCGGTACACCCACGTCGGCTTCGTGATGGTGCTGTGCTTCCTCTCGTTTCCAATGGCGACGCGTTTCCGCAATCATATCCGCTGGTGGGATATCGCGGCGGCAGCGGCATCGGTTGCAATTCTGGCTTATGCATTGTGGGGCGGCGAGGATTTTACCGACCGCGCCACCTCGCCAACGCGGCTCGACGTCGTCCTCGGCGTGGTGTTCACGATCCTGCTCCTTGAGGCGACGCGGCGCACCAGCGGCTGGATCATGCCGTTTGTCGGGCTCCTGTTCATTGCCTACGCGATGGCCGGTCCGCATCTGCCGCCTCCCTGGACGCACCGCGGCTATGACCTTTCGCGCCTGGTCGGCCATCTCTTCATCACGCTCGAAGGCATTTTCGGCGTTGCCGTTGAACGTGTCCTCGTCGTTGATAATCCTGTTCACCATTTACGGCGCCTTTCTGCAGCATTCCGGCGCCGGCAAATTCTTCATCGATTTCTCGTTGGCTCTCATGGGCGGCAAGCCGAACAGTGCCGGACGCACGGTCGTGCTGTCGTCCTTTCTGCTCGGCGGTCCGTCAGGATCGGGCGTGGCGACCACGGTCACCATCGGCGCTGTGGCGTACCCGATGATGCAGCGCGCGGGGTTTGAGAAAAACGCCGCCGGAGGCTTGCTTGCCGCCGGCGGACTGGGTGCCATCCTTTCACCGCCGGTTCTGGGCGCGGCGGCGTTCCTGATCGCCGAGTTTCTGAAAATCAGTTATCTCGAAGTGATCTGGATGGCCACCATCCCGACTTGTCTCTATTACCTGTCCCTCCTGTTCATGGTCGAGCTCGACGCCAAACGCTTTGGCGCGGCCGTGGTGCCGTACGACACCTCGCTCACGCTCTGGCAGATGACCAGGCGCTACGGCTTTCATTTCACCTCGCTGATCGCGGTCATTGTATTCATGGTGGCCGGCTATTCACCGATGCTGTCCGTGTTCTATTCGACGTTGATGTGCTTTGCGCTGAGCTTTCTGCGGCCGGAGACCGCGCTCAAAGGCAAGAAGCTCGTGCGCGCGCTCGCCGATGGGTCGCTCGGAGTGCTCAATGCGGCCACCACTTGCGCATCGGCTGGGATCATCGTCGGCGTCGTGACGCTCACCGGGCTGGGTTTGAAATTCTCCTCAATCGTTCTCGATTACGCGGGCGGCAGCCTCTTGCTCACCGCCATATATACCGCGTTCGTCGTCTGGATCGTCGGTTTGGCGGTGCCGGTGACGGCATCCTACATCATCTGCGCCGTGATCACGGCGCCGGCTCTGACCAAGCTCGGCGTGCCTGACTTCGCCGCGCACATGTTCATCTTCTATTACGCGGTGCTGTCGGAAGTTTCACCGCCCACGGCGCTTTCCCCGTTTGCCGCCGCCGCCATCACCGGTGGCGATCCGTACCGGACGACCATGCAGGCGTGGAAATACACCTTGCCGGCATTCCTCGTCCCGTTCGTTTTCGTTCTCGACCCTAACGGAGTGGGTCTGCTCCTGAAGATTCCCAAGGACGGCTCGGTATGGGATATCGTGCTGATCACCGCAAAAACCGCGGCCGGCTTAGCAGCGCTTGCCGCGGGAGCGCAGAACTGGGCTCTGCGACACAATACGCCGGCCGAGCGCGTCCTCTGGGTGCTCGCCGGGCTCTTGCTCGTGTTTCCGAGCCTGCTCGAGGCTATGGCGGAATTGGTCTCCGGCTACGATGTGCCGCATCCCGCGCCGTTCGGTCTGGCGATTGCCGCGTCTTTGTTGCTAAGGCAATATCTGACGCCTTCAGCAAGCGCGCTGCGCGGGGCAAAGCCGTAGCCCGCATGAGCGCAGCGACATGCGGGGGAGGCCCCGGATGTCGCTGCGCTCATCCGGGCTACAACACAGAGCCAGAAAATAAACGCAGCAACAATCAGGGAGGACCTGACGTGTCACGGCAAAACAGGCAGAGCTTGACGCAATTTGCAATCGCGCTCGCGCTTGCGATCGCTGCGGGCGCGGCGCTGGCGCAGCAGAAGACGCTGGCCATCGCCACCGGCGGCACCGGCGGCGTCTACTACCCGCTCGGAGGCGCGCTCGCCAACGTTTTGTCAAAGAACCTGCCGGGCTATCAGGCGACGGCGGAAGTCACCGGCGGGTCGGTCGACAATCTCAAGCTGATCGGTACCGGTCAGAGCGAGATTGCCTTCTCGATGGCCGATGCCGCGCTCGACGCGTTCAAAGGGCAGGACAAATTCAAGGCTGCAAAGGTGCCGGTCCGCACTTTGCTGGTGCTCTATCCCAACCGCATGCATGTGGTCACCATCGAGGGGACCGGGATCGAGAAAATGGCCGATCTCAAAGGCAAACGCGTATCCACCGGCTCGCCGGGAAGCGCGACCGAAGTCATGGCCTTTCGCGTCATAGAAGCAGCCGGTCTCGACAGGGATAAGGACATGCGGCGAGAACGGCTCGGCGTTGCCGAATCCGTCAATGCAATCAAAGACCGCAAGATCGATGCATTCTTTTGGGTCGGCGGACTGCCGACCGCCGCGGTTACCGATCTCGGGGCGACGCCCGGGGTGAGGATGAAGCTCGTCGATCACAGCGACACGGTTGACAAGATGAACGCCAAATACGGAAATCTGTACGCCACCGATGTCATTCCAGCGGGGACATACCCCAACCAGGATGCCGACAACAGGATTTCGACGGTGTGGAATATTCTGGTTACCAACGAAACAATGCCCGACGATATCGCCTATAGCGTCGTCAAGATCATCTTTGACAGGAAGGCTGATCTCGTAGCGGTGCACAAGGAGGCGGCAAACATCGACTACAAATATCAGGTTACCGGCAATTCTCCGGTCCCATGGCATCCCGGCGCGCTGAAATACTTTTCTGAGAAGGGGATCAAGATGTAACGACGTCTATAGCATTGGATCAGACTTCGCTCGCATTGATGCACAAGCTCCGTCATGCCCGGCCTCGTGCCGGGCATCCACGTCTTTCTTCGGACCTTTCGGAAAGCACAGACATGGATGGCCGGGACAAGCCCGGCCATGACGGCGCGAGTTGATCCAATATCATTTGGGACACGCATTGGATCGCGCCATGAACATCGATGTCAACCGGCTCTTCCTGCTTTTCATGGGAATTGTCGGCGCTGCGGTCGGACTGATTCTGGTGCTCGTTCCGCACAGCCGCGATTTCAGGTTGCCGCCTTATTTCTGGGTGTTGATCGCGATGGCCGTGTTCGAGCTCGTCGTATTTGCTCGGGCGCGGGGGTCTGCCGGGACGCTCGTTACGATGGAGGCGAGGATTGCCGGCTTCGTGCTGGCCATCGTTTTGATGATCGCCATTCCGGCTGCGTTCGGTCTGCCCGTGTCGCTGTTCTGAGCCTCCGGCGAATTGGAAACGCGGTTGGGGGCTTGTGGCGGTAATTGGGCGGATCGCCCCATTAACGCGATCGCAAGGTTAATCCAGCAAATAAAAAAATCGTCGCATTTGCGCCATGACGGTGCCTTGCCGCGCCCGGATCATGCGTAGGGTTTGGGGGTTGGGGGTCAGCTGCGGATGCTTGCGTCACATGGACGCCCGACGGGGGGCGTGCGCGCCGCTTTCGGCTTTGGTGTCGTCACGTTGCTGCTGTTGCCGAGCCAGCTCGGCTATGGGGACCTGCACGCGCTGATTGCCCGTGCGCCGCCGGTTGCGGAGCGCCCGCAAAGGGCAGGGATTGCGTCCGCGTTCGGCACCATTCACGAGCAGAGATTGGGTGTTGCGCAACCCGTCGGAGCCTTCGTACCGGCGCCGGCAGGCTATACCTTGGCCAGCTTCGATCCGAGCGGCAGCGATTTCGCCGCCATGATTCGTGAACGCGGGGCAAGCGACGCTGCGCGCGGCGGCTCCGGCGTATCCACGGTGGATCGCAGCCGCAAAGGCGACTTCGCCGTCTCCCGCAAGGGGGATCGCCTTTCAATTGCGGCGAGGAACGATCAAACGGCGCCGCAAGCGCGGCAACAGGATTTGCAACGACACGATTCGCAGCAGGCTCGATCCGAGGATGAGCAGGCGCAAACGCAGCAACGGACGGCGACTGTGAAGAGCGCGCCGAGCGCGCCGGTATCCACGAACTCCGCGCCTGCCGCGCAATTGGCGGAGGAGCAGTCCCGGCCGGCGAAGGAAATCCGCGGCTACTCGGGCGCAAGCGGTGGGGAGTACCTGGTTGCAAGCGTCTCGCCGCAGAACGCGAAAACGGCTTATCCGGTGCTCGCTCCGGCGCGTCAGGAGGGCACGAGCGCTGCAAGCAGCAAAAACGGTGCGGAGAATTCAGGCAGCGAATCGCCCGGCGGCCGCCTGACAAATCCTGCCTCGTCTGATGCCGACCCGGCGCTGCGGGCATCGCAGCTTTATTTCAGCGTCGATTCGATGGGACACAAGCTTGCTGCCATCGAGCCATGGACGCCGGGCGAAGAGCCGCGATTCGAGGACTTCAATCAGGCAGGCGGCAGAGACATTGCCTCCGCCGGGGATCCTCTGAGCAGGTCCGCGAGTGTCACGAGTGAATCCACCTTCAAGCTTGCGTCGCTGCCGCCGGGTGGTCCGCTGGAGCAGCAGGACGACTTCATCGTTGACGCCCCGGTCGTACGGGGGGACTTGCCGCCGCTCTCCTCTGATCCGTTCGGCAAGGACGAGGCCGGCAAGGGCGGCGAGACCATCGCGCCGAAAGGCGAGGTGACGGGTGAAGACAAGCGGCCGATGACGCCGGCGGAACGCCTCAAGCTCGATGGCAACAGCCGCGTCAAGGCCGAGAAATGTCTTGCCGAGGCAGTCTATTTCGAAGCGCGCGGCGAAGAGGTGCTCGGTCAGATTGCCGTCGCCCAGGTGATTCTCAACCGCGCCTTCTCCGGGAGATATCCCGCCACCGTGTGCGGCGTCGTCTACCAGAATTCACACCGCCATCTTGCCTGCCAGTTCACCTTCGCCTGCGACGGAATTCGCGATGTGATTCGCGAGCCCGACATGTGGGAGCGGGCAAAGAAGATCGCGGCGGAAATGCTCGATGGCAAGCTGTGGCTGCCGGAAGTCGGCAAAGCCACGCACTATCACGCCCGCTACGTGCATCCGGGCTGGGTGCGGGAAATGAAGAAGATGCACAAGCTCGGCGTGCACATCTTCTATCGGCCGCGCGCCTGGGGTGATGGCGGCGACGCACCTGAGTGGAGCGACCCCGAGACGACGCAGTCGGTGGCGAAAACGCTGTAGACAGGACTCTCAGTTGTCATCGTCCGCCAACGGGTCCGGCCTACGGCCGGCCCGATGACAAGCTCCGGCGGACGATCCAGTATGCGCCGAACAGAAGCAGTTTCACTGCTTTGCCGTATCGCAAGCGCATTGGTTACTGGATGCCGCCGCATGCGCGGGGCACGACGCCGGAGAGGACTCACATTTCGATGTCCAGCGCCACGTCGAGATTGGGTGCCGAATGGGTGATCCAGCCCGAGGAGGCGTAATCGACGCCCGTACGGGCGATGCCGGCAATGCTGTCGAGGGTGATGCCGCCCGAGGCCTCGAGCGGCAACCTGCCCGCCACCATCTCCACGGCCTTGCGCATCGTTGCCGCATCCATGTTGTCCAAGAGCACCGCATCGGCCAACCCGATTTGCAGCACTTCGGCGAGCTGATCGAGCGTATCCACCTCGATCTCGATCTTGACGAGATGGCCTGCGGCGGCCTTGGCGCGCTCGAGCACGGGCCTAATACCGCCGGCAACGGCGATATGATTGTCCTTGATCAGGATCGCATCATCGAGGCCGAAGCGATGATTGAACCCGCCGCCGCAGCGCACGGCATATTTCTCCAATGCGCGCAGACCCGGCGTTGTCTTGCGCGTGCAGCAGATGCGGGTGCGTGTTCCGGCAACGCGGCGCACGAATTCGTGCGTGGCGGTCGCTATCCCGGAGAGGCGACCGAGGAGATTGAGCGCGACACGTTCCCCGGCGAGAATAGTGCGGGCGGAACCCGCAATCGCCATCAGCGGTGTCTTGGCATCGACGCTGGCGCCGTCGCGAGTCGTTGCACGTATCTCGACCTGCGGATCAAGCTTCTGGAAGGTTGCGGCTACCAACGGCAGGCCCGATATCACGCCGCCTTCCCGCGCGACGACGCTGGCGCGGGCGGCCAAGTCCTCCGGGATGGTTGCGGTCGAAGTGATGTCACCGGCGCGGCCGAGATCTTCGCCGAGCGCGCGTGTGACCACCGCCTCGATTTCGAGGGGCGAGAGAAAAGCCTCCGGGCATAGGAGCGAGCGCATCCGCATGGCAGTACGACGCGCACAGTGTCAGTTCAAGCGGGGCTGCCAGCGCGGTGCTGCCATGCGCCAAGCGGCTCAAACATTCGGTTGGGGATATCCATGGAAAGCCGTACAATAGATGCAAATTCTGGACGCCTAAATTGAATTAGAAACCGCGCCTTATGACCATCTCGCTTCTCTCATCACGGCCGCTGCTCAAACATTGGCGCACGCCCGCGGCGATCGTGCTCTGCGGCTGTCTCATATCGCTGATCAGCTTTGGCGGGCGTTCGAGTCTCGGCTTCTTTCTCACGCCGCAGTCGCAGGCGAACGGTTGGGGCCGTGACGTGTTCGGGCTGGCGCTTGCGCTGCAGAACCTGCTGTGGGGCCTGGGTCAGCCGGTCGCCGGCATGCTGGCCGACCGGTTCGGAACGATGCGCATCCTCGGCGCGGGTGGCGTTTTATATGCCGCCGGGCTTGTCCTGATGGCCCATGCGACATCCCCGTTGATGCTCGACTTTTCTGCCGGCGCGCTGGTCGGCTTCGGACTTGCCGGATGCTCGTTCCCCATCGTGCTTTCGGCCTTCGGAAAGCTTCTACCGGAACGTTGGCGAACGCTCGCCTTCGGCGCCGGCACCGCCGCGGGCTCGTTCGGCCAATTCCTCTACGCGCCGCTTACCGTATCGCTCATCGGCCTGGTCGGATGGCAGCAAACGCTGGTGACCTTTGGCGTCGTGATGCTGGCGGTCATGCCGCTTTCGATTGCGCTGGCGACACCGCATGGCGATCAAACGGTCCGGCATGGCGTTGCGCAGCAGTCGCTGCGGCAGGCGCTCGCCGAGGCGTTCGGGCACGGCTCCTACGGCCTGCTCGTGCTTGGATATTTCACCTGCGGTTTCCAGCTCGCCTTCATGACGGTGCACTTGCCGGCTTATCTGATAGATCGCGGCTTATCGACGGAGATCGGCGGCTGGACCATCGCGGTGATCGGTTTGTTCAACATCGCCGGCTCGCTGATGTCCGGCTGGTTGAGCAACCTGTTCCCGAAACGCTATCTTCTCTCCCTGATTTATCTCGGCCGGGCGTTGGCTATTCTGGTGTTCATCGCTCTCCCGATCAGTGTGCTCTCATGCCTGCTGTTCGGCGCCGTCATGGGCCTGTTCTGGCTGTCCACCATCCCGCCCACGAACGGCATCATTGCAGTGATGTTCGGGACGCGCTGGTTTGCAACTCTCGCCGGGTTCGCGTTTTTCAGCCACCAGCTCGGCGGCTTTCTCGGCGTGTGGCTGGGCGGCGTGATGTTCGAGCGCAGTGGATCCTACCAGGCGGTGTGGTGGCTTTCGATCCTGCTTGGTCTGCTCTCGGCGGTCATCAACCTGCCGATCGTCGAGAAGCCGGTGCCGCGCATGGCTGCCGCAGCCGTCTGATCTACATTGTAGCCCGGATTGAGCTCTGCGAAATCCGGGTCCACTGCTCTGCTGGCCCCGGATTTCGCTGCCGCTCAATCCGGGCTACGTTGGCTTGATCTGGATTAGAAACCTCATGGCCACGTTCAAAGCGATCGTGATCGACAAAGGCGAGCCTCGCCAGAAGGTCGAGCTGAGGGACTTTGACGAAAGCAGCCTCATGGACGGCGACGTTGACGTCCATGTCGAATGGTCAACCCTCAATTACAAGGATGGACTGGCGATCACGGGCAAAGCCCCGGTCGTGCGGCGCTTTCCAATGATCGCGGGCATTGATTTTGCGGGAACGGTCGAATCCTCGCGTCATCCGGCGTGGCAGGCCGGAGATCGGGTGGTCCTTAACGGCTGGGGCTGCGGCGAGACGCACCTCGGCGGCTACGCCGAGAAGGCGCGGGTCAAGGGGGACTGGCTGGTGCGGACCCCCGCCAGCATGAGCGCACGGGACGCCATGACCATCGGAACTGCCGGCTACACCGCCATGCTTGCCTTGCTGGCGCTGGAGCATCACGGGGTGTCACCCGCACGCGGACCTGTGGTGGTGACGGGCGCCGCGGGCGGGGTCGGCTCGGTTGCGGTTGCAATTCTTTCCAGGCGTGGCTTTCAGGTCACGGCGGTAACCGGCCGCCCTGAGGAGACCGGCTATCTCAAGAAACTGGGCGCGGACGAGGTCATTGCACGGGCCGAGCTCGCCGGACCCCCGAAACCATTGGCAAAAGAACGCTGGGCGGGCGGTATCGATGCGGTCGGCTCGACGACGCTCGCCAATGTGCTCGCGATGACGCGCTACGGTGGAGCTGTCGCTGCGTGTGGACTGGCCGGCGGCATGGATTTGCCGACTTCGGTGGCTCCATTTATCCTACGCGGCGTTGCGCTGCTCGGCATCAACTCGGTCATGTGTCCCAAACCACGGCGGGAAGTTGCCTGGCAGCGTCTGGAGGGCGATCTTGATCGGGGAAAGCTCGCGGACATGACACGCGAGATCGGGCTCGGCGAGGTGATCGACGCCGCGCGCAGCATCGTCGAGGGACGCGTTCGGGGGCAAATCGTCGTCAAGGTCGGTTAAAAAATGTTCAGGATTGCCAGTCAAGCTAAGGGCATGCTTGTGCCCAATTCGCATGGTTAACAGCATGCTGTGACCATGCCGTGGGGACGGTATCGGGGGAGGGTTCGGTATGATTGCGAGGTTCGCCGTTGGGGTCGCGCTTTTGCTCGTGCCCGGTTCGGCCCTGGCGCAAGCCATGAATGCCGACGCGGCGCGCAAGTTCGTGACGGGCAAGCTGTTCGCGTTCAATTGCGTCAACGGCTCGCGTGGGCTCGGCCGCATCTACGCCGATGGTTCCGTCATCGGCACCATCCAGTCCAAGCCATCCGCGCCTACGAAATCGGTGTGGCTCCCGCCGGGGACGCTGCGGGCCAAGGGCGATGCCATCTGCGCCACGCTTAAAGGCCTCTCGTTCGAGCCTTGCTTCAATCTCACGCGCACCGGCCACGAGAGCTTCCGCGGCGCCGTGTCGGGAATGAGCATGATCGCCTATTGCGATTTCACGCGGCGGACGAGCGTTGCCGGATTGAACGGGCGCGCGCACGTACCGGAGCCGGTCCTGCTCGATCCACCGACAGCCTCTGCGCAAGAGCGCAAGTGATCGCCGATGTCTGTCATCCCGCGAAGGCGGGTATCCAGTAGACATCATGCGGCAATAATAGCGACCCGGCGGCGGTTTACTGGATCGCCCGCCTGAAGCGGGCGATGACGATCGAGTTATTCAAGCGCGAGGCGAAACGGATGGCCTTCGTCGGCGATGACGCCGCGGCCGATGGATTCAATCGCGTTCACCATGCGGCCGTCACGGCCCAGCAAGCCATCCGCTATCGACACGATGCGCGCGTTCGGTGTTGCGGTCGGTGACGCGCGTCGAAGCTCCTGGGCAATCGCATGCTCGCTGCGCCGCGCATTGAGGGCGCATGCCGCCACATAGGCGGCCGCGGTGGAGCGGCTGATCCCGGCGTAGCAGTGCATCACCAGAGGATTGGCGCGGTCCCAACCCTGCACGAAGCTGATCAGCTTCTCCACGTGCTCCTTGCAGGGAATGACATAGCCGTCCATTGGCGCGGTGACGTCATCCATCCCGAGCACCAGATGATTGGCCTCCGCAATGTGCTCGGGGCGCTCGACGCGATCCGTATGCTTGAGCAAGGTGACGATGTGCAGAGCGCCAGTCTCTGTGATCGTGTCGTAGAGGCGTGCGAGCGAGCAGACGTAAATCATGGTGTTTGGATCATGGCCTTGTCATTATTCCCGTGACGCACGTCCTGCAACCTTGTTGAAGCGCTCGAGGTAGCGCGCCTTCGCCACTTCGGCCGGCCACGGCGTGAGATAGTCCCGCACGGTGACGGCGGAGAATTTCGGCGCCGGGCCGAAGAAACGCCGCGCCTCGCTGGCGGAGAATCCGGCGAGCCGCGTCGCCTCGAGGTGGGCCGCCGACCGGTCGCAAGCCTTTATCACCTCCACGAGATCGGTCGGAAGCGCCGGCGGCAGTCCAAAGCGCAGATGGATCGCCGCCAACAGCCGCGCTTCCACCACCTTGTAAGCGTCATCTATCACCGCCTTGAATGGCGAGATCATATCGCCGATCACGTATTCGGGAGCATCGTGGAGCAGCACGGCGAGACGCCAGCCCTGATCCAGACGGAACTGCTCGCGCGCGATGATTTCCGCCAGAAGCGAATGCTGGGCGACGGAGAAAATATGCGCTCCCGCGGTCTGCCCATTCCATCGCGCAACGCGCGCGAGGCCGTGCGCGATGTCCTCGATCTCGATGTCGAGCGCAGACGGATCGAGCAAATCAAGCCGGCGGCCCGACAGCATTCGTTGCCAGGCGCGCGGCGCCGGCGCGCGCGCGGCGCCTTGCAGCTTCACCGGCATCGACCGGGCTTCAACCGGATTTGGCGAGCGCTTCATGCCGATGGCAACTCACCACGTGGTCGTTGACCATGCCGACGGCTTGCATGAAGGCGTAGGCGATGGTGGGGCCGCAGAATTTGAAGCCGCGGCGCGCGAGCTCCTTCGACATTCTGCGCGACACCGGCGTCTCGGCCGGCACCTGCGACGTCGAGCGGAAGTGGTTCACCTTGGGCCTGCCGTCCACAAAGCCCCAAAGCAGGCGCGCGAAGCCCTCGCCATTCTCCATCACATCGAGCCAGGCGCGGGCGGAGGCGATCGCGCCTTCAATCTTCATGCGATTGCGCACGATCCCGGCATCAAGCATCAGCTTCTCGACCTTGCGGGGCGCGTAACGCGCGATCCTGGCGGGCTCGAAATCATCGAACGCGCGCCGGAAGTTGTCCCGCTTGCGCAGAATGGTGATCCAGGAGAGCCCGGCCTGGAAGCCGTCGAGAATGAGCTTCTCGTAGAGGGCGCGGTCATCGTATTCCGGGACACCCCATTCCTCGTCGTGATAGCGGATGTAGAGCGGATCGAGCCGCGGCCATGGGCAGCGGCGGAGCCCATCGTCATGCAGGACAGATTGCCGGACCGATTGCACGGGAGGGGCGCTCATCGCGCCGCTTCGGCGTCGCCGGGAAAGGCGAACCTTGCCCAGGCGGGCTTGCACGGGCGCAACTCGATGCCGCCGGCCGTCAGGCGTTCGCCTGCCGCGCGCGCGTCCGCCACGCGATCGAGCCGAAGCATTGCCAATCCGCGCTGCTGCGCCGTCGAGCCGAGCGTGCCGACCGGCCTTTGTCCGGCACTCACCGGCGTTCCGGGTTCCGGCGCGAAGCTGTCGAAGCTTACGGCGACGAGCCGCGTGCGGGCACTGCCGCGATGCTCGATGCGGGAAACCACCTCCTGGCCGACGAAGCAGCCCTTGCTGAAATCGACACCGCCCAACTGATCCATGTCCGTCTCGTGCGGAAAGGCATCGCCGTAGATGAAGTCCACGCCGCCGCGCGGGATGGTAAGCGCGATGCGATGCGCCTCGTAGAGCGACGCCTCGACCAGCTCGGCGCCAAGCTCGGCCGCTGCCGGCGCTGCCTGGTGCGGCGGCAGCATGCATCGCTTGCCCAGTTGCTCAAGCCGCGGATCGGCATAGCACAAGCCATACGCGCCGGCGCTCGGAGCCTCCCACACCGCCATGACGCCGAGAATGTCGGACAGGTCCTCGACAATGACCTTGGCGCGCAACTTATAGAAGTTGAGCCGCTGCACCAGGGTAGAGGCGAGCGCACGCGGACAATCAAGAAAGAAACCGCCGCCCTCGGCGTCCTCGGCTTGAGCGATAATAAAGTCGGCAATGATCTTTCCCTGCGGGGTCAAGAGGCCGGCAAACATGGCGCGTCCAGGCGCGGCCTTGGCGAGATCGATGGTGACGAGCCCGTTGAGGAACTTGCGCGCATCATCGCCGGCGACTTTGATGACGCCGCGGTCGGGCAGCAGCGCTGCTTTCATCTGCGGAAGGTATCAAGCATTGCCGGGAATTTGTAGGGGCGGCTCCGCCCGATCCGTAGCCCGGATGGAGCGCTAGCGACATCCGGGATTCCGGCAACCTCCCCGCATTTCGCTTCGCTCAATGCGGGCTACAACTACGGGGCTACGGCGAGCGTTATTGTCTCGTCAGCACCAGCGAGAACTCACCCTGGCGGATGCGCATGGCAAGACCTTCGGCGAATCGCGCGGCCGGCTCCTCGCCATAGGTGGAAACGAATTCCGCGAATGCCGCGAAGAGACAGGCCTGGGCGAGGCAGTCTCCATCAATGCCGTCAATACGCGCCTCGAGCCAGGCATCGTGCAGATAGCCGAGCGCCGCCCTTTTCTGCTCGTGCGCGGGAGCCTGCCCCTCGGAAGGCTCGATCATCGTGTCGTCATGCCCTGTGTCATTGGCAGCCGAGTCCCCCCGCGGTCAGTCGGTTCCTGCAACCTAGCACGCAGCTTTGGCAGGCAAGGGAGCAAATAAAAGGAAGGTTAATACGAATGTGAGTTGTTTCGCCGTGGTTTTGCCGTAGCCCGGATGGAGCGGTAGCGACATCCGGGAATCCGGACGCCTTCCCGCATTTCGTTTCACTCAATGCGGGCTACAAGCGGCCCTGTATTGGTCCCGGCGCGGCCAATCTTTTTCCTTATTCATCAATACACTAAACCTTAAATATCGGGGATCATCCTCGCATCGATTGTACGTCGAACGCACATGCAAGTCCTTGGGGAAGGATTGCGTTCGGTGCCGAAGATGCGGGACGCCGCGGCAGGTAGAGCACAGACCCGCGGCGAGCGAGGGGGCTACGGTTCATGGCAGCGTGTGCCGTCGCGATTCGTGCGCCGATGCCAGGCGCGCAAAGAACACAAGCACCGGCAAGACTGCCGCTGAGCGTGCCGCTTAGCGTTCCGTCCAGAACGCCGGCAACAGGCGCGCCCGCGGCTCGCGTGGCGCGTCCGGCACGGCCGCTGCATCGGCTAGCGACGCCGGTGCGTCCGGCGGCGCCGGCGGCGGCGGCGGCGCCAGCGACCTCTTTGCTGCCCACGGCTATTTTCGCTTGCAAGCTTGTCGCCAGCGTGCTTGCCGGCGCGGCGATCACCTCAACGCTCTGGCCGCACGATCGCAAGCCGCTCGCGCCGGATTCATTCGCGCAGCGCTATGTGTTTCCTCTCGATGCTCAGGAGAGCCGCGTCTATCGCGGCCTGCCGCGCCTGGATGACGGAGCAAGCCAATCCGAGCTCGATCGCGGGATACCGTCCAACTATCCGCGCCGGGTGAAAACGGTCCTGTTCCTCCCTCCCGTCAACTCCGGCGCATACTCCAGCATCGACAACCTGCTGCGGGGCAAGCCGCTGCGCTACCTGATCGGCGCCGACAGCTCAGGTCCTGGGCGCGAAAATGA
Source organism: uncultured Alphaproteobacteria bacterium (assembly GCA_963841105.1). Lineage (GTDB taxonomy): Bacteria > Pseudomonadota > Alphaproteobacteria > Rhizobiales > Xanthobacteraceae > VAZQ01. Next base: position 160,126 of record CAWJCB010000003.1, on the reverse strand, counting down.
GGTGACGGTCGTTTCCTACAGCACCGGCGAGCCAGCGCGCCGGGGTATCAGCGTCGCCTACTGCAATCTGTTCGACGAGAACAACACGGGACGCTACGGCCCTTATCTGCACACGTCAGACACGGCGCAGCAGTACAACGAAGGCCAGATCGACCCGCGCGGACCGGGCTGGGAAAAGAATCTCCGCGACCAGTTCGAGCGGCGCAAGCGGCAGGGGTTTGAGTACATCGAGCTCGACAATCCGGACGCCTACGCCATCAAGGACGTGATCGGCGCGATCGAGCTGGCCTCCAGCTATGGCCTCAAGGTCATCGCCAAGAACCCGAAGCTGATGCAGAGCGGGGCTGCGTCCTATGTCGCGCATCCGAACGTCTATGGGATCATTGTGGAGCGCGGCGCCGGCAATCCCGATGATCTCGATGCGCTTCGCCGCAAGGCGGGCAAGCCCGAGCTGCCGGTTTGGTTCGTCGCCTTCGGCAAGGGGCGAGGCTGGGCAAAGAGCGTGGCGAGCTCGGCGAAGCACTACCGCAACATGGGCGTGACCTATTCGAGCGCCGGCGAATACGGCAACGCCATCGACATCCTCCCGCCGGCCTGAGGCATGCCCATCAAGCGGGGCTGTAGGCTGGGTCGAGCCCTTCCGCGAGACCCAGCATTTTTCTGCCGCCGGTCTTGTTGGGTCTCGTGAGAACTCGACCCAACCTACGAGATATTGGGGCCGGCGTCGTCAGTTCGCGTAGCGTGCGGTCACGTCGCGAATGATCTTGGAGCCTTCCTCCAGGTAGCGGCGAATGACCAGGTCGGCTGCCGGCGTGCAGGTGCGATAGGTCTGCTGATAACCGCGATAGCCGCGATTGAAGCTCGCGATGATGCGGGCGCGACGGTCTCCCTGCGGCGCCTCGGCGTCGACGATGGCCTGCATCTCGTTGCGCCATTTCTGGCCTTCGTTGGCGCCGCAGATGCCGCGCAGATAGTGGAGCGCGCCAAGGATCTCGGAGAGACGCTGGAGATTGCCGTCGAACGGCGCCGCGGCGACTTCGGCGCGGAGGGGCCCGCCGGCCGCAGCGAGCGCGATCGAGGCCAGCAGGAGAGTGCGTTGTAACATGTGCCGATGGTCTGCGCAGGGCGTGGATTGAGTACGCGCATCTTACGGTGCAACGGGACAGAAACAAGGCGACGGAAACGACCTAATACCTCCCCCTGAAAGGGGAGGTCGGCGAGCGAAGCGAGCCGGGTGGGGGTCAAGCGCGACCGTCGTGCGCGGTCAGGGACCCCCACCCGACCGCCTGTCGCTTTGCTCCAGTCGGTCAACCTCCCTCTTGCAGGGGGAGGTATAGAGTCTTTGACGCGCCGACAGCTCGCACCCGAGAAGGCGTTTCGCGTCATCCCGCCGAGCGCAGCCGCTCGCAGGCGGTCGCCGCGATCTCGGCGAGCCCCGGCGTGGTGGGGAGCGCCGCGATCTCCACCGGCCTGACCCAGCGCGCCTCGTCAAGCTCCTCGTTGAGCTCCGGCTCGCCCGCCCGCCAGCGGGCGGCAAAGCAGAGAATGACGAAATGGCGCTCCACCCGATCGTCACCGTCCCGGACGATCGTTTCGCGGAAGCCGGCGAGCGCAACGGGCTCGATGCGCAGTGCGGTTTCCTCCGCGATCTCGCGCACCACCGCCTCGGTGAGCTTCTCGCCCGCTTCGACCACGCCGCCGGGAAAGCTGAACAGTCCGGCGGCAGGCGGCCGCGCGCGGCGCACCACGAGGAATTTGCCGTCGCGCATGATGGCCGCGCTCACCGCGATATAGGGGCGCTCGGGATATGCTCTTGCGTCCGGCACTGCTTTGCCCGGGTTGATTTCGTAGCCTGGGTTGAGCGGATAGCGAAACCCAGGGCTGCTCCCGGATTTCGCTGCCGCTCAATCCGGGCTACATATGATAACTAAGATGTGCGGACGTTACCTTATTCTCTCCTCGCCGGAAGCGTTTCGCCGGCTGTTCGGCTATCGGGCGCAGCCGGACTTTCCGCCGCGCTATAACGTGGCGCCGACGCAGCCGGTGCCCATTGTGCGCATGGCGGAGGGTGAGCGGCAGTTTGCCCTCGTGCGCTGGGGACTGATCCCTCCCTGGGTCAAGGACCCTCGCAATTTCAGCCTGCTCATCAATGCGCGGGCGCAATCGGTCAACGACAAGCCTGCCTTTCGCAATGCCATGCGGCGGCGCCGCTGCCTGTTTCCCGCCGACGGGTTTTACGAGTGGAAGGACGATGCCGGCCGCAAGCGCCCGTTCTGCATCCGTCCGCGGGACCGCGCGCCCATCGCCTTCGCCGGTTTGTGGGAGACCTGGATGGGGCCCAATGGCGAGGAGATGGAAACCGCGGCCATCATCACGACCGATGCGAGCCGCGACCTCGCGCATTTGCATTCGCGCATGCCGGTCGTCATCGCGCCGCACGCATTCGATCCGTGGCTCGACTGCGCGCGCACCGACGCGATGATCGCGACGGAGCTTCTTGCTCCGGCGCCGGAGGGACAGTTCGAGGCGTACGAGATTTCCGCCGCCATCAACCGGGCCGCAAACGAAGGGCCGGCGCTGATCGCGCCGCTTGCGCTTGGGGCATCTTCTGTTGCTGTTGCGCCGGCGGTGCTGGCGCGGACGACGTCAAAAGCCAAAGACGCGCGACAGCCCTCGTTGTTCGACAACTCGTAGGTCGGGCTAGCGCGAAGTTACGCGGCCCTGCGTGCTCCCTCTCCCCGTTTTTTACGGGGAGAGGGATGGGGTGAGGGGCGAGTCCCACAATCACCGATCGATCTTCTCCAGCTCCGTAAGGATCGTCAGCAAAACACCGTCCCTATTGCCCAGCACGTCTGAATTCCAGAAACGTAAAATGCGATAAACTTTGGCAGCGAGCGCCGCGTCGCGTGAGCGGTCGCGCGCATTCTCTGCGTGCTGGCCTCCATCCACTTCGACGATGAGCCTTTTTTCCCTGCAAACAAAATCCACGATGTAGGGCGCAATCGCTTCCTGCCGGACGAACTTGAAACCACCCAATCGCCGGTCACGCAGCTCAAACCACAGCTTGGTTTCGGCATGCGTGCCTTGCTGGCGCAGGCGGCGTTCGACGCGAACGGTTGCTTTCTCAGGTCCGCGCATGCCGCCCCTCAACCCGGCCCTCTCCCCGCGAAGAGCGGGGAGAGGGAGTAGACCGCGCATGCCTGACCCTCACCCCACAAGCGCCCCTCACCCCGGCCCTCTCCCCGCGAAGAGCGGGAAGAGGGAGTAGACCGCGCATGCCTTGCCCCACACCCCCACAAGCGCCCCTCACCCCAGCCCTCTCCCCGTAAAGAACGGGGAGAGGGAGCAAGCGTCCCTCACCCCGACCCTCTCGCCGCGAAGAGCGGGGCGAGGGAGCAGGGCTACAGCACCTTGCCCGGGTTGAGGATGCCCTTGGGATCGAGCGCCTCCTTGAGGGTGCGCATGAGCGCGTAGGCGACGGGGTCCTTCACCTTGCGCAGGAGATCGCGCTTGAGCACGCCGATGCCGTGCTCCGCCGAGATCGAGCCGCCATGCCTGGCGACCACTTCGAGCACGGCGGCATTCATGTCGTCCCAGTGCGCAAGGAAATCGGCTTTCGCCGCGCCGGCGGGTTGCATGACGTTGTAATGGATGTTGCCGTCGCCGAGATGTCCGAACGGCATGGGGCGGGCGCCCGGCACGACGCGCTCGGCGGCGGCGTTTGCCTCGGCGATGAAGGCCGGCACCGCCGCGACCGGCACCGATACGTCGTGCTTGATGGACGCGCCTTCATGGCGCTGCACCTCGCCGAAGAGCTCGCGCACGCGCCAGAGCATTTTTGCCTGATCGAGGCTGCTGGCAATGGTCGCGTCGATCACCCATCCGCGCTCCAGCCCCTCCGCCAGGATCTCCTCCAGCACCGTGCGCAGGCCGGAGCGCGCCTGCGACGAAAGCTCGATCAGCACGTACCAGGGATAGGGCTGCGGCAGGGGATCGCGGCAACCGGCGCCGTGCCTGAGCACGATCTCGATGCCGAGGCGCGCCATCAGCTCGAAGCTGGTGACCCCGCCGGCGGTGCGCTCGGTCGCGAGCCCGAGGAGATCGAGCGCCGCCTGCGGCGAGGGGACGCCGAGGAACGCCGTCTCCACCGCGCGCGGCCGCGGGACCAGGCGGAGCACCGCCGCGGTGATGACGCCGAGCGTACCTTCCGCGCCGATGAAGAGATCCTTGAGATCGTATCCGGTGTTGTCCTTCTTGAGCTTGTTGAGATTGTTGAGCACGCGCCCGTCGGCGAGCGCCACCTCGATGCCGAGGGCGTGCGCGCGGGCGATGCCGTAGGCGAGCGCGGCGGTGCCGCCGGCATTGGTGGAAAGATTGCCGCCGATGGTGCAGGTGCCCTCCGAAGGAAGGAGCTGCGGATAGAGCCGGTCCACCGCCGCCGCGGCCTCGCGCGCGCGCAGCAAGGTCACGCCGGCCTCGCAGGTCATGGTGTTCGAGACGGGATCAACCTCGCGCACGCGGTCGAGCCGATTGAGGGAGAGCACGACCTCGCCGTTCTGCGCGATCTGGCCGCCGACCAGGCCGGTGTTGCCGCCCTGGGGGACGATTGCCGTTGCTGTCGCATTCGCCAGCGCCAGGATCTGCGACACCTCGGCGACCGAGCCCGGCCGCAGCACCAGCGGCGTGCGGCCATGATACATGTCGCGCATCTCGACCATGTAGGGTGCCTGCATCGCCGGATCGGTGATGGCGTTCCTCTCGCCCACGATCGCGGCGAAACGCGCGAGGAGGTCGCGGTCAGGCCCGGCTGCGGGCTTGGACAACACTGTCGCGGGTGCACTCATGCCAAGTCCATTTGGTGGCTTTTGTCAGCCCAGGGATCGTACAGGAGAACGCCAGTGCCGGTGAAATGCCGGACATTGCGGGAAACAAGGACAAGCTTGTGAACGCGTGCTGTTGCCGCCATGAGCATGTCTGCCGGATCGCGCGTCAGGCCGCCTAGCCGCAGCCTCCTCGAAAGGTCAATCCACTCCACCAGGATATCGAGGGTCAATGGCAGCGTCAGCAAAACTGTGACCTCATTTTCGATCCACGCGGTGAGCAGGCGTCGCTTCCCCTCGTCGGGGGCAGACAACGCGCCGTCGCGCAGCTCCGCAAGAACCATGATGCTGATGGCGGCATCGCCGGTTGGTCTGGCAGCGATCCAGTCAATGACTTTCGCGCTCGGCGTCTTACGCACTTGCTCGGAGACGACGTTTGTATCGAACAGCCATTTCACAGCACATCTCAGTCGTCGAAAATCTCGCGATGCTTGTCGCGAAATCTCATTCCCGACGACTTGCGATCAAATTCGATGCCTTCAGCCGCGCCGCGATATTTCTTCGAGCGCTCGACAAAGCCGGCAAGCGTTGGCTCCTGTGGCGGTTTCGGTCGGATCTCGAAGCGCTGGGGATCGACGACGACGACGGCCTCCTTCCCATGCACCGTCACGTGTTGCGGTTTTCCGGCACGCGCGCGACGCACGACTTCCGAGAAGCGCGCCTTGGCGTCCTGCAGCTTCCATTCGTTTGCTTCGCGCATTCATGCGCCCCTGACCAGTCTGACTAGAAAGAGTTACCGCTGTCCTGCCAGCTCTTCAAGGGCCGAATGGGAGCGCTGCCCCCAATTCGGGAAAACAGCAGCTTGAAGTTGTATTCCGAACTTGCTGCAACAGCGTTGTCGCGGGCGCACCCAGGCGCCGCCCATGCTTTGATATTCAAATCCAAATGCAAGCTTGAACATGGCACAAACCATGAACATTAGCAACGGGCCTGAGCGACCCACGCCCCTACTACCGCGGCAACGCTTGTGTAGGCATGTAGGGTGGGCTAAGGCGCGTCCGCGCTGTATCCGCGTGGGCAAAATCGCGCCGCGCCTAGCCCGCCATTCACGATCGCAGCAGGCGATTTTGCCCTACCCTACAGATTGATGTCATCTCTCCTTGCAACAGCGGTGAAAATCGCGGTCGCACTCGGCGTCGTGCTTGCGGCATTCTGGCTGACGCTGTGGTTGTGGGATGCACAAGGCCCGCCGGACCGCGATGTGATCATGATCCTGGATGCGACCTACGGCATGAGCTGCACCGGTTTCGCCGTGCCGCCCGGGCAACAAAACCGTGTCAAAGCGGGTAACGTCACGCCGAAGGTGCGCGAAATCTGCGAAGACGCAAGCGTGACGTGCGACTTCTCCATCGACGTGTCGGAAATGGGCGATCCGGCGCCAGGCTGCGGCAAGGACTTCTCGATCAGCTGGCGATGCGGGACGGCGGGGGAGAGCCATCAGATCCGCATTGTTGCGGAAGCGAACGGCAAGCCTGTCCTACTGCGGTGTCCGTGAGCGCTACCCCCCGGGCGCGCTCCCTCTCCCCGCTTGCGGGAAGAGGGTTGGGGTGAGGGGGTGGGAGTGCTGCGTCATGGCCCAGTAATGGCCCAGTCCACCGCCTGCCCAGGCTGCGGCACTTCCAATGCAAGCTCCTCCCGCAGCCGCGAGGTATTGAGGGTGGTATGACGTGGCGTCGAGCCTTCCGGCAGGGCGCCGGCCGCGGCGCTGACCGGCGCGACGAGGCCGGGATCCGCTCCGGCCTTGTCGGCGATGTGATGCCCGATCTCCGCATAGGTGATGTCGCGCGGACCGCTGTGCTGGAAAACATCGCGGCTGCGTTTTCTCAGGAGCGCGGCGATGGTCGACGCGACGATCTCGCTGGGCGCGGGCGCGATCACCATGTCGTGGAAAGGATGAATGCGCCCACCGCGCCTGAGCGCGTCAGCGCCGCGAAAGAGCGGCATTCCCGGAGAAACGACCTTGGCGAGGCGCAGGATGCCGATTGGCGCGCCGCGCTCCATGCGCATCCGCAGCAGCGCCTCGGCGCGCGCCTTCTGGCGGCCATATTCGCTGCGCGGGCAGGTGGGCGCCTGCGGCGGAACCGACGGCGTCTCGCCGTCGAATACCTGGTTGGTTGACAGAAAAAGGGCGTACACCCCGCGCTCGTTCAAAACATCGATCAAGGCCAGGGTCCGATCCACATTGATGGCGGCGGAGGCGATCGGGTCGGCGGCGCAGTCCGCAACGCGCGCGACCACGGCGAAAATGCAGGCGGTGCTCACCTCTGGCGGCGGCTGCCAGCCGTCGAGCGGCCGCGACAGATCAAGATAAATCCGGCCGGGATGAAGTGCACCGGGCCGCCGCGTCGTCGCGACCAGCGGCGCGCCGGAAGACCGCAGGTAACGGCACACCGCAGCGCCAATCTCCGAATCGCCGGCGCTGAAAAAGATCGCCGCGTTCCGGCATTTATCCTTGTCGGCCTTGCTTGCTGCAATCGATTCCGAACGCCACTACAACAATCTGTCGTCGTCCATTCGTCTCTTTGTGCTTAACTTCTATCGCGATCAACTCGAATCGAGGACATCCGAAGCGGGCACTATACCGCTAAGCGCTGACGCCTCGCTCATGACTGCACCCCCCGGGGGTGGGGTTCGGACGAAAATGAGAACAGCCCCAGGCAAGGCATGCACCTCGCCTGACTATTTTAGACGCGTTTGAGAGGGATTTCATTGCGCGCACGAGGCCCTCAAGCGATCTCGCGAGGCTCAAAGTTTCGCACGCTCTTAGCGTTTGCATCTTGCTCGCGGTCGATGACTGACAAAGTGGCGTGTAACGTCGCCACAGCTTGCGCGCCCTCGTCGCCCCCCCGCAGCAAACGCTTCACGAACCTAACCGGACGTCTCCGATCGCGAAGATTCCCCGTCGCGGCAACGACTTTGTCTTGGTCGTCGCATTGTTGCTGGCGCGCTGCGATCAGGAGGTCCCTATTCGCTGTTAGCGATATCAGACAAGCACGGCTCGGCAAAAACTGTCCTATCCAAACTGCTCAAGGCGCTAATCGACCGAATACCGCGCCCATGCGGGCACTCTCGCGCGAGGAACGCGAACTGATAATTGCAGCCAATAATGGCAGCCATTTATATGCTGAATGAGCCGCAGGGCCGGCGCCGCTTGGAGCGAGTAAGTTGCGAGCGCAGTCGCAGACTGAGGCGAATATCACTCACGTTTGTCATGCGAAGGAACGATGCGCGACAGCTCGATCACGCGACGCTGGAAGCAATGCGTGAGCGTGCTGTGCACAGTGTTCATGACGGCGAAAACCCGGAAGTTGTTGCGCACGTTCTTGCAGTGCAACCGGATGCGGTTTGCAGAATGGCTTGCTGGCCCGCTGACGGCCCAAAATAGGTATCTCTAATCCTACCCGGCTGGCGGATACCAGTATCCGCCCGGTGAAGACCGGTGAAGGCCGCGGTGGATTGGGCTGCCGCCGAGCCGCGTCGCCATTCTCAACGTACGGCGCGTGAGATATCGCAAGAACCGGCTTGGGACGCACGAGGCGGAAAGGTGTTCCGGCATGAGAAATCAGCCAGCTCTTGCTTCTGAACGTGTTATCTGCCTTCAGGCACGCCGCGGGCTTGCGATCTACTTCGCCGTACTTGTCCCGCTATCGGCGACATTCGAAACCCTGATGATCCTCGGCAGCTTGTCATGGTTCTGGGCACTGATGTGGACTCCGGCCGGGGCGTCGATCGTCGCACGCATTGCCCTTCGCGAAGGATTAGCGGACGTGTCGTTCTGCATTCGCGGAAGCAAGGTCTGGAGGGCCGTCCTCCTTGCTCTCATCTTTCCGGTGGTTCTTGCGCTGATTTCCTATGGTATCGCCTGGGCGATAGGCCTAGTCCAGTTCAGTCCGCAAATCATCCCTTTGGCCGCGCATTTCGTCCACGCCGACGATTCCCCTCTCATGATTTTCGTGATCAACCTCGTCGTGGCGGCGAGTATCGTCACCATCTTCAGCGTGCGTACTGCTGCCGGCGAAGAGATCGGCTGGCGCGGCTACATGCTCACGCGGATGATCGATGCCGGCGTTCCCTGGCCTATATTCGCGAGCGGGTTGATCTGGGGATTTTGGCACGTGCCGCTTATCCTCGGTGGTGTGTACCTGACGGGTCCGCCGCCCGCTCTCTCGGCTTTGCTCTGGATGGTTACTGCTAGTTCATTTAGCTTCGTGTTCGCGCGGTTGCGGCTGGAGAGCGGCAGTATTTGGCCGGTGATCGCGCTGCACGCGGCCTGGAACAGCGTTATTCAAGTCGCGTTTGATCCGGCGAGTAAAGGCGCCGATGCGCCGTTGTGGGTAGGCGAAACCGGGATCCTCGTCTCGCTCACCATGACGATTGCGGGCATTTTCTTCGCCTGCAGATGGCGGACAGGCAGTGTCACCTCTAAAATGCGTGCGGCTGAATTCCCGTAATGCAACCACCTCGCTCATTCTGCGACAGGGTGTAACGTTGTGCGCAGCGAAGAGCCGTGGCGATGCATGATTTGCACCTGACGAAATTAAGCGGAAGATCCGCGGCCGCTGACGCTGCGGTTAACGGTCGTCACATAAGAGAGTTTTCATGCCTTATGCATCAGTCGTTCTAGTTCTACTTCTTCTCTGCGCTAGGCTGACTTTCGCCCAAGGCTCGCCAGCAGCCGAGGCCCGACTGCGCTCACCGCCTAAAATGAATTGGTCGGCCTGCCAGGACGCCCCGAACACGGAATGTGCTGGCCTAGAGGTGCCAGTGGATCCAACCCGTCCAGACGGCGTGCAATTGTCGCTTCGGCTCGGCCGTGTGTTGGCGACCGATCCCACTCGCAAGAAGGGTGTGCTTCTGTTGATCCCCGGGGGTCCGGGCGTGGGCATCGGCGGAGTGTTTGGCCAGCTCCGCGCCCTGCAACATGTCGACGAGTTTGCAACTCGATACGATGTGGTCAGCTTCGATCCGCGCGGGATTGGGCAGAGCAGCCCGCTTCGCTGCGACCCGCACGCACTTCCCCCTATCTCAGAGCCGATCTATCACGCGCCCGCGCGTACCGAATTCGAGACTCTTGCCAGAGCCAACGCGGCATTCTTCAAGAGTTGTTTGGCAGCGACAGGCGAGTTGATGGCCTACCTTTCGGCGATCGATACGGCCGCCGATATCGAGCGTATCCGACAGGCGCTGAGTCCAAACGACGGGTTGGTCGCATATGCGGGGTCATACGGCAGCGTATACGCTGGCGCCTATCTCGAACGCTACGGCGAACATATCAAGGCGCTCGTGGTCGATGCTGTGGTTGACCACAGTATCGACCTTCCAACATTCGTCACCCGCAACATTCTATCAATGAATGACGCTTTCGATCGCTTCGCTCAATGGTGCGAACACGACAGGGCCTGCGCACTTCACGGCCAGGAATCTTGGCAAGGTGTTTGATAGCGTGGCCATTACGGCACCGGCGGTCCGCACGCTTGTTCCCCAACTTCTGGCTGCGGGACGAGATCAGCAGTTGGGCTGGCCTGGGCTCGCCAAGATGCTCGACCAAGCGAGCCGCGGTGACAACGCCACCCTTGATGAACTGACCAAGGTAGCAACGCTCAGCAGCACTCGTGAGATCCATGGATCATTGCCGGGACCATCGGCTTGCCCGCGGGTGTACAGTGCTCCGATTTCGGCCCGCAACGTGATTACGCTGCCCTGATTGCTGCTGGCGCTGCCATCGCCAACCGGGCACCACGCTTCGCCTGGCGGTTCTGGGATCATAATCGAGCCAGTGCCCGTTGTGTACTCGCATGACGCCGCATCAACCCCGAAATAGCAGAGGCCGCCATTGCGGCGGCCCCGTGGGCGGCATTCCGTGGTTCAGCGTGACCGGAGCCGCAACGGTTCAACGTTAGCAGACGGTTGTTTCCGTAGTATTTCAATTAGGTTTCGTGGCCCTGCTTTTTGCATTTCAATTAGGTTTCGTGGCCATGCTTTTTGCCACAGAGGCTCAAAAGCGGCCTTCATCTTAGCGGTAGCCGCCTCCCTCGCCTGATGCTCCAGGCTGCGCCCAACGCCGGCGGGCGCCAAGCCCCTAGCAGTCAACCGCGCGCGCAAAACTCCAGCCGGATCGCTAAGGCGCGAGCAGACGCGGCTGCGGTGGGGCAAAGTTGGAAAGCAGCGGTGGTTTTGACGCGAGCGGAGAGGGGAGCATGATGTCACCCGATTTGGCTCCGTGCTGCGTCCCGACGCCCTTGGCGGGCGCGACCGTGAACAGAAGCATTACCGCATCGTCGTTGCGGAGAGTGCAGTGCGTAGTGAAAGAAAAAACGTATCCAATCCTTGTCGCGACAAGAACTCTCTCCGCGAGAGAAAACAGGTGCTGGGTGCGCTTCGGTAACCCTGCGTTTGCGAGCGGTCGTTAAAGAGTAGCCCGACCGCAGGAGCACGGCCGGGCCCTCGCCATCCACCATCAATCAGCCCAAGACGCGCAACACTTGGGGCCTTGGTGTATCTATGCAGTGCGAGACAGTTTGCGAGAGTCGGCACGCATGCCATGGCGAACATGTCCTCTTGCTTCGACTTCGCGGCCAAGTCTGAACCGCATATCAACAGACCGGCGGCAACCTTGTCACTGTCCGCGCCTCGATCAAGCATGGCTTGCGCGGCTGCCTCGATCTCGGCAGCATAGCGGTCAACGAACGTCTGCACGTGCTGGAATGTTCAGCAAGGCATTACCCCAGACGAACGGGGCCCGTGGGGCGGCTCGCTCGATCTTGTTGGCCAACAAGTGCTGCGCAAAAGCCCCGAGGCTGTCACCTCGGGGCTCTTGGTAGTTTTTACTAATTGATGACTGCGGCCACAGGGTCAGGGATAGTACCCGAACTTGTAGGTAAGACCGGAGCGGAGGACGTGGTTCTCCAGCCTCGTGCTCAAGAAGGTGGGAAATGTACTTCCCGGGTTGCCGATCTGGCCAGGAGTAAAGGTCGTGTAGTTCGGTATCCGGATATAGAGATATTCGCTTCGGATCGACCAGCCGTAGGAGAGCGCGTATTCCGCCCCCGCTCCCACGCGTCCAACCGGTGCGGGTATCGCTCTGGGAAATATGGAACGGGGGCACCGAACGGCGTAATGGTGGCAAACGCATCGCTGTCGATCTTCGCCCACGCGGCGCCGCCCGACACAAAGAACAACCACTTATCGACGGCGTAGCCGAGCCTGCCGCGCGCTGTACCGAACCAGCGCTCCTTCGCCGAATATGCAACAGGTACGGCAAAAGCTAGCGGTCCGGCGTTCGTGTTGAAAGGATTACTGACAGCTTGGCCATCTTTGTTGACGGTCAACCAATCGCCTTCGAAACCGAAAACCCAAGCGCCCGACTGATAGTCGCAGCCGGCGTAGAAGCCTCCGTTGAAGCCGTTCATGTCGAAGCCGTTTGCTATCTGCTGTCCTGGGAAAACCGCGACACCAGGCAAAAACGTTACTCCCGATTGACTGGTGCTGCTATAGCCGGGATCCCGTCCCCACTCGGTGCCTACCGCGCCGCCGACGTGGCAGCCGGTCCAGGTCGTGTACGGGACCACGGCTGCCACCCGTGGCCTCGCCCGCATGTCAGCTGCATTGGCTGAAGCGCCGAGCGCAGCCAGCGCAACGGTGCCAAGTAAGAGCTTTTTCATTTGAACCCCCCGTTCGTTTTACCCATTGTGGTCTTAGCATTTCACACTCGTTAAAGCTGTAACATATTTGCATCAATAACGGCGAAATTACTGAGAAAAAGCTCCGTTGATTGCGGGCGGACGGACAACCCCGCCGCACGGGAACGCTGTAGTGTTTCAAGTGTGATCTTTGTACAACACTGAATCGCGCCGCAAATTCGCCCGGAAGGCACCCATGCGTGAGGCATGTTTCACCAGTGGGAGGCGAATTCATGTGGAGTTAGTGGCCGCTAGCGTTTAATAGGCCGTACCTTGTGGTGTCCCAAGCTAACAGGGAGGACCAATGGGGAAGAAAGCAGACCAGCTCAAAACGAAGAACTGCATTAGTTATGTGAGCGTCTCGACCAGGCAACACGGTAACCCTGAACTCGGCATCAAAGAGCAGCAAGAGGCGATACGGCGTTTCTGCAAGGCGAAACGCTTCAACATCGTCGAGGAGTTCGTTGATCAGGGACAAACCCTCGCACTACGACCGAAACTCAAGGCTGCCTTGGCGGCTGCCCGCAAGATAAGAGACCCAGATTATACGTGCGCGCCGATCATAGTCGCCAGACTTGATAGGCTCTCTCGTAACGTCCGTTTCATTAGCGGATTGATACTGCACAAGGTCCCGTTCGTCACGATTGAGCTCGGTCTCAACGTCGAACCCATGATGTTGCACGTCTATGCTGCTTTTGCCGAATACGAGCGCCGGAAAATTTCTGAACCAACCAAAGCAAACCCCGCCGGGGCGCACACGAGAGGAAAGAAACTCGGCGGCAATAACGCTCAATCTCTCAAGTCAAAAGCCGAGGCAATGGAATTTGCAGAAACCCTACGTCCCGTGATCATGAGGATTAAAGCGGAAAGCAGAGAGGAGATATCCGCCAGCGCAATCTGCCGCGCACTGAACGCGCGGAAGATTAAAACATCGACCGGAGGTCGTTGGTATCCGCAGACAGCAATTCGTCTGCTTAATCGACTTGGGGAGTCTGTGCCTCTCACACCGCAATCCGGGTGATCCGGCTGTCGGACGTGGCGGGCTATGGCGCCCGCACGTCGAGAAGCTCAGCACCCGGGAACAACCGCTCGATCGCCGCGATCGCCTTTCTTCGAGGTTGGCCATCACCGCGCCAACCTCGTCGGGCGTGATCCACACCACGGCCTGGCCGTATAACTCGCGCACCCGCTCGGCCGCTCGCGGAACTGCCTACCACACACCTTCGTCGAACGATGCTCAATATTGCGGGCGAAGCCGGCTCCCAATGGGTTCCTCCCAATGGGTTCCGATCAAAATGTGCAAAATGATGCCGCCGCAGTTTGACGTGCATCCGTCCTAATTCGCCCTTATTGCGATGCACACGTTGATTTCTATGGCGAAGATTGTTCCAATCCTGTCGCGTTTTGTTGCGCTACTGCCATTAATGGTGCTGCCACTTGCTTCTTGTGCAAGCAGCGGCGGTGTAATCGGAGAGGCAATTCCAACTTGGGCAGGTGGCATGCCGAAGCACTTGCCGCCACGTCCTGGAACGGCAGAATACGAGGAATTCAGGAAACGTCTAGAGGAGCGCAGCAAAATCGACACCGAACAGCAGAATCCGAAAAAATCAGAGATTGCAGATTAAGGGAAGTCGCCTGGGTTTTTGATTGCCCTGGGGCAATGGGCGACCAGTGCTGGAGTAATAGGTGCGAGCGGGATTCGTCGGCCCCGATCATTCCGCAGCGGTTGATGACCATCTGGTGGCACCGTGACCGCACCGGAGGTTCATCGGGCAGCTAATCCAGGGTCAAACAGCGCTGCTGTGGCATCGCGATCTTGACGCGACCCATCAACATATTGGCAGTATCGCTCGTGGCCTCTCGCCCTTGGGAATCCGCCCAACGTCTCACACTGGCGCCATTGCTAAGATTGGCACGCCTCCGGTTTTGACCTCGTCTCATCCCCTTTCGATGCGTCAGCAGATGTTGGCTTCCTACTCATAGCGATCGTTCTGATGGGTCGGTATTTGCGCCCTTTCGCCGAGGCTACCGCGAACTCGCCGGCGGGATGCCGAGTTGCATTTTCGCGTCGATATCTCGCTGCTTGCTTTCTTAAGTCTGCGGTTTGGTGCCCGCTCGCTGTTCGCTCAGGCGCGTGCGGCATTCGGAATATGGTTGCGATCCCGTCAACGCCCCAGAAATCCGGCACGCTTGGTCATCCTGGGCGGCCAGCGCCGTAAGTTGCTCGCGGGTAGCGCAGCCGCTGGCAACAACTCCTAGCGTCAGAAGCACGGCCAAACACGATTTTCCCATAGCCTTTCAATTCGGCTCTGCCTTCACGCCGAAACTATGGCTAGGAATGGCGCGTGCTCGGCTATGGCGACCAGAGCGCGATCAGGAAAGCAGTGCTCAGGAACACGAAAACCGTAAGACAGCTGCATGGGGAGACAACCGATGGTGCGGCCGAAAGAATGGGCGTTCCACCCCGGTGCTTGGTCGGCCCTTCTAAGGCAATGCAATGGGCCCACAAACAATCGAAAATCCCCCTGAACCTTCTGTTGGAGCTGCCGATGGCACTCCCGACGTTCAGGCTTTCGCCAATTACCGAGCCGAGCGCGATGAGGTGATCAAAAAGCACGGATTCAAGAATTTTGCGGAGTATGAGGTAGTCGCCGCCAACATCCTCGTTGTGATGGCGGGGATCGACCCACAGACAAAGCTGTTCACCGACCCACAAACCGCGATCAAGAAAGAGATAGAGGCCGTAAGGGCGGATAAAACAATTCGTAACAGCGAAAAGAAGCAAATTTGGAAGAGCTCAATGAGGCACTCAAATCAACACAGCCTATCCAATTTCCCACCAACATCGAGCTCGTAAAGAAATACTACGACAACATCGATGTCACGGCTAACGCTGCCGACGGCGGTGACACCTCTACGAATTCGAGCGTAGTCCGCACAATCGGTGAATGATAAGCTTGGCGCCCAACCAGCCGCAAGGTCGCTTCACGGAGGGTTAGCCCGACGGAAGAGCGCGATCTGGTCGAGCGGTTCATCAACAAAATAGCACTTTCGCCGCATCGCAACGCGCTACGAGAAAACTGCGCTCTCGTTTGCATCCATGCTGTTCCTGGTCGGGGCCATGATCTCGCTCAGATAAATGTCAACAGGACCCAGTCTCCCCTCGATCGATGATCTCCGATAGCGCGGCACTGCGCCTGGCATTCGTCAAGTACTTGCCCCATTCGATCTGGCTCGGAATCCCGAGCAAGCGCGCGTGGCCAAGCGACGGGCTCGTAGAGCGCAGTCGTCAGTGTCGGGGGAGGCCCAAGTGAAGAGAAGCGACGCCGATGGCGAGATTGAGCCCGATCTGGCCGCTCACCGAGACCGGCTGCAACGCCACGGTCCGGTTGGAGCCGCCAATCAGAACATTGGCGCCGAGGCCTGCCCCAACGCTTGCTTCTCCGCTCGCACCGACATAGTCGCCGGCGAGGGAGCCCTGGCCAGCGACCGTGTCGGTGAGCACCTCCCACACCATCACGCCGCCGCCGGTCACGCCGAGATCGAGGCCGTACTTGGTGATCGTGCCGTCATAATCCTCTTGCCGTCCTGGCTGGTTCGGCTTGAATGCGCAGGAGACCTGCTTCTGCGACGTGATGATGAGCCCGATACCGGCCGACACATCGCAAGTTAACAGCCCGGCCCTGATCCGCTGTGCAGCGACCGGCTCGGCCGATGCAATAGCTAGCGCGATGGCCACAGCCCCGATGGCATGACGCAACATATGAAATCTCCCTGTGCTCGACCCGATATATGATCTTACGCAAAGACCGCCGACGTCGCCATCGTCCTGCCGTCGCCGCGGAGACAGTGGGCCATTTTCAAACTCTGTGGCAACCTAAAGCCAGCCCGCGTGCCGGATCGCTCCTAATGCCGCGGTGGCGCTCAATGCGGCCAATAATCCGCCGATCCACGTGTAATCCTGAACCCAAGCCATGCCGCACGCTAGGGCCGCCACGAGCGCAAGAATGATAAGCTCTCGCAGCCGGGGATCCATGGGGCGGTCCATATCGGCATCCTTCGTCGCGCGCTTTACTTCTGCTGCTTGTGTACTTCATGGTTGAGGGCAACCTTAGCCTGCCGCGCATTGGATACTGTCGTGTCCAGGCTCACATTCGGCGATATTCCTGGCAAGCTGCACCTGCTGTGGGTTGAGTGCGCGCGATGCGGAAATCAGTGCGGCATCCGTTGGATGACGGGTTACAAATGCCTCCCGACTACGCCGTCGTCGGGCCACAGGACGACCGATCGGCTTTGTTGCTGTGGCAGCGCAGCGCGACATTGGCCGGCATGAAGGAATAGCGGTGCGTGAAGCGAAGCCCGCAACGACATGGATCGTTTCGATCCCCCAGCCCGGATGTCGATTTTGCGCAAAATTAATGGACCCTCTGGCCCGAAAAGCGATTTCGTCCGTGCCAGAACTCGCAAACCGGACACCAATCGCCTTCGTAATCAATCCCTTCTTGGTGAGGACAGCCGATTATGCCGTCGGTTATGGCGACCGATAGCACGCCATGCGTCTCGATTAATTCAAATATCTCGCGGGCGATGCCGGGGTCGGCACGAACGTCACCACGATTCACTTTCCAGTCGCGCAACTCTTCCACCTCTGCATTCTCGGATGGCACGATGCCAACGGTAACCTTCGTCGCCTGGCTCAGGTTCGGACCGTAGAACGCAATCGTCGCAATTGGCCAACCCCGCAATCCCTTCCGGGCTTTCTTGCGTAGGCGCTTGAGGAAGCGATCTTCCACCATCTTGGTCCTCTGCGGATCGTAGCCACCCCCACCTTTGAAGCATGGGCTCAATCCAGAGCTATCATCGGATTAGCGCCCGGGCGGCTGCATTTGAGAGCTGGAGATTTTTCTTGACGAGAAGTCGGAACCAGCTTCCGTTCGATTTCTAGCGAAGCGGACTAAGACTTCTAGCGAAGCTGGCTAAAATGTGATCACCGCCGAGCTTGACCAACAAATGTGTTCTGGGAGCGGAGAGATGCCGACACGACGCAGGGCTCTTGGTGTCGTCGCGCAAGCTGCGGCGGGGCTCGCGGTTCTTCCCTCGGGTCCAAGGCTGGCGATCGGTGGCTACGGCCTGTTCGGCATGGTTACCCCCGTCTGGTGACCGCGAGCGCCGCGAGCGGCTCTAAACAGGACTGGAGTGTGCGCGGCGGCTCGGTTTGGTGCTGATCCCGTACTGTTCAGCGGATCAGCCCCCGTTTGACGGCGCGAGAGTCGCCGCGACACGGAGCCAGAGCATCACCAATGCCCGTGCGCCGACGCTTGAGCCACATAAGCTCGCTGATGGTCAATCCTGCTCGCGTCGTCATCAGCTGCTGCTGCGCCGACCGCGAGGATTGCCATACCCGCGAAGTTGGCGGTCATCATCACCGACGCGAAGCTCAGGTTGAAAGCGAAGGCTCGCTACGCGCTGGCCTGGCTGCCTGCTTCGTGGCCGCAGGATAGGCAGCGGCCGGCAATTGCAACACGGTTGCACGCTGACCCTCGCACAGACGCGTGAGCAGCACCACCTGGCCGTCCGGAAACTCCAACGCGTCGTGATGGGTCCCGGTGCTGTACGTGTTGATTTGCCGGAAGCGGGCAAGGCGTTGCCCGATTTTCTTGTTTGGCAGGAACCAAATGCCGAATGACGACTCGCATTCGACACTCTCGCCGAACGCAATTTCAGTGCCGGGCAGCAGGCAGACGGCAACATGTGGTTCGCCCACCGCGGCGAAACCGCGGGTGATGGAGTCCTTGAACCTAGTGGTCACCAGTTTATCTTCGATCTGAGCCGGCCGGGTGGCAACATCATGCAGACTATAATCACACATCGACAGGTCTCCTCTCGCTGTGAAAAACCGGAATGGTCGTGCTCCTCAGCGAAGCCGCCGGTACGAGGGCATTTCGCCCTACTTGTTGCGACTTCCCATTAAGGTCGCGGACCGCATCGCCGGGATCTCAAGATGGCTCCCCGACAATAGGAACAGTAAGTAGCCGACGGCAGCGGGGGCGCGGCGCTCACGGTGCAACGCGCATTGCGGGGTTGAAGCCGACTGGCCGCTCGATGTCGTCAACACTCAAAATAGCACACCGTTGATGTGGGAACAGCGAAAATCTTCCTTCGCCGCACGAAACACCCAAACTCGTTCCTCAGGCCAAGCTCATTGCGCTGACGGAAAGAAACATCAAAGTGCCTGCGATCTAGCTAGTCGGGGTGTGCTTCAGAGCGCCCATTCGCGCGATGGTTTCGCGATGGTATTGAAGATCGCGCTAGCGTCGGTTGCCGGTCGAGGCAGGACGGATGCCTCTCATGGGGTGCATTGTAAACGCGCCGCTAGCCCTTTTTCCGTTGGGGCTTGCGCAGGCGCACCCCAGGCCCACCATTGTTCTCGTCAATGAATTCGATGCCGGCGGCTTCTAACGCGCGGCGGATCGATAAGTCGTTTGGTGCGGTCATTGATGTTTCGTCGTCGGCTAGCTCCGCTCGACGAATGGTGGCGACGCCAACTGCCGATTCTTGAGCGAGATCCTCAGCCCGCCAACGAAGAAATGCGCGGGCGGCCCTGATTTGACCGCTCGTCAGAGGCCTACGCTTCATTTGACAACCAAGATATTATATGATATGCCATTTATCACTTAATCTGGCGATGATCATGGAATCATCGAAATTAGCAGACGCCATATTTGGCCGCCGAGGAAGTCATGAATTCGAGTGTGTGGACAAAGCCCTACGAGAACCGCCGCGCCTTCATCGGCGGCTCGGACGCCCGCATCATCATGGGCAACGATGAAGCCGCCCTGGTCCGCCTGTGGCGTGAGAAACGGGGCGAGGCCGAGCCGGAGGACCTCTCCGGCAACCTCATCGTGCAGCTCGGGCTCGTGACCGAAGCCCTTAACCGGCACTGGTACGAGCGCAACACCGGGCAAACCGTCGAATGCGTCCAGCATCGGCTCCGGCATCCGGTGCTCCGGTGGATGGGGGCGACCCTCGACGGCATGGTCGCGGGCAGCGGCGCGGTGTTCGAGGCCAAGTTCATGCTGCCCTGGTCGTTCTCGGAAGAGGCGGCGGCCGAGAAGCACATGGCGCAGCTCCAGCACAATATGTGGGTGACCAATGCCAGAAATGGCGGCGCTCTCGGTGATCACCGGCGGTGGCAAGTGGGTCGAAATCTCAATATCGGCCGATTCGCTCTATCAGCATCTCCTGTTGACTGCGGAGAAGAAATTCTGGCGCTGCGTCGAGAGCGGCGAGCCTCCTCGCCTCTTTGGCGTCGAGCCGCCGCGGCCGCGCATCGAGGCGATCCGCATCGTCGACATGAGCTCATCGAATTCCTGGGCGGAATTCGCCGGCCTCTTCTGTAAAACCCGCGAGGCCTTTCTCGATCATGAGCGGGCAAAAAGCGAACTCAAGGCCATTATGCCAGAAGATGCCAAGGAGGCGATCGGGCATGGTGTGCGTGGAAGCGCTCCAAATCAGGGGCGGTGAGCTTCGACGTCCTGGCGACGGAGGCCGTCCATGCACCGCTCCAGTGAATCGGTGGCGGCGCTCGCGTCCGCCTTGGCCAAGGCGCAGGCCGAACTCGTCAACCCGGAAAAGTCATTGACCGCGATCATCCGAAGCGGACGGGCAGGGGAGGGGGAGCGCAGCTTTCGCTATGCGCCGCTCGCGAGCGGCCTCGACATTGTGCGCAAGACGCTCGGCCAACACGAGATCGCAACCGTGCAGACCACGGCGATCGACAAGGAGACAGGCGTGGTGAATTTGACCACCATGCTGGCGCACGCCTCCGGCGAGTGGATCGCCTCCGACTGGCCGGTCTGTCCTATCAGCGAGACTGCCAATCCCCAGCGCATGGGCGCGGCGCTGACCTACGCTCGCCGCTACGCCCTGTTCACGCTGGTGGGCATTGCCGGTGAGGATGATCTTGATGCCCCGGAATCTCTGTACGCCCACCGCCGAGTACGGCGGCGAGGGGAGGGGTGGGATATGCGGCCGACCGCGTCGCGAATCGATCCGAATCGACAAGAGAGTTGCTGTTTCCGCCTCGCTCGCGGGGAAACGGCCGAGCGCATCAAGCAGCAAGGCTGCGAGCGCGCCGGTCCTTTCCCCTGACGAATCCGCCAGCGCTGCGAGACCGCCTGCTCGGGGAGATCGCGGGTCTCCACTCGCAGGAGAGTGCAACGAACTGGGCCCAGCGAGCTCTTGCTGCCAAGAACAGGCTTACTGCCTCGGACGCGAAGCTATTGGAGGATGCGTTTGAACAAACGCTATCGCAGTTCATGGCGTCCGAAAGTGCCGAGGTCTCCACCGGAGAATTCTGAAAACTCTGGTGCTGGTGGCCAGGAGATCGGCACCACGGATAAGGCAAATACCGATGCGTCCCAAGCCATCGATAAGAGCGTGCTCACGGTGGCCGCGCCACGTCGCTATCGCAACCGGGACCATCTTCGTTTCGTGACCCAGCAGCCGTGCCTCCTGTGCGGCCGCAAGCCTGCGGACGCGCATCACATCAGATTTGTGCAGCCGCGCGCGCTCGGTCGCAAGACGAGCGATGAATTCGCTGTCCCGCTCTGCCGCTCGCATCACCGTGCAGTTCATCGCGCCGGCAACGAGGAAGCTTGGTGGAAGCAAGCCGGCATCGACCCGGTCAACGTCGCCCGTAAGCTCTGGAAACACACCCGCATAAACGAGGGGCGGATTGCGCCTGAACCGACGGCGCAAGCTGCTGCTTCCGATCGAACTTCAGAATCTGATGGTGATGCTGCAGGATTCGCGCTCATCCCTTGAGCGGCCAAGCGCCGGCAGAGCGATAGCCGATATGCTCGTCGACATGGCGCAGTGTAATGACCTGTTTCACACCGCCAGCGGCACCGCATTTGCCGATATCATGACCGACGGCCACCGAGAAACCTGGCCCATCCGCAGCAAGCGGTTTCGAGCCTGGTTGCGGCGCTGCTATTACCAGGCGACCGGGGACGCCCCGAGTGCAGCGGCGATTCGGTCAACACTCGATCTGCTCGAAGCGCGGGCGCAGTTCGACGGTCCGGAGCGCGCGGTCCACATCCGCATCGCCGAGCACGCCGGACACATCTATCTTGATCTCGCCGATGAGCATTGGCGCGCCATCGACATCGGACCTGACGGATGGCGGGTGGTGGAAAGCCCCCCGGTGCGCTTCCGCCGACCGGCTGGGATGTTGACGCTGCCGATACCCGAGCAGGGCGGTTCGATTGAAACGCTCTATTCGTTCCTCAACCTTGCGAGCCGGAACGACTTTGTGCTGTCGTCGCATGGTTGCTGGCGGCGTTGCGATCCCGGGTCCGTATCCGCTACTGGCGATATCCGGCGAGCAGGGCTCGGCAAAAAGCCGTCCTCTCGAAGCTGCTCAAGGCACTGATCGATCCCAATACCGCCCCCGTGCGGTCGCTCTCGCGCGAAGAATGTGAGCTGATGATTGGAGCCAATAATGGATCGATGTCGATGTCATTCGCTGGGCGAATCACAAGGCAACCGCCTGACACTCGGCTGTGAAAAGGCTGTTTATTCGTATGAGTTGAGAGCGAAAGCCTTGTGTCTGCACTGTGTGTGCAAACGCAATGAAGGCTCTTTCATCGCGGCTTCCCTTCGCACGATCCACGCGGGTTTGCTTTCGCCCTACGTAGCTGGCGAGAGACCTGATAAACGACCTTAAGCGAAGCCACACGATAGCTGTTCTTGCACTCGATAGGTCGAGCCGCTGCTCGTCGTCCTCATCGCCCGCTGTACCCGCGCATCAGCTGCACGCGTACAGCATTTTCGAACGATCGCCCATATTCAGGGCGCGTCCCGGCGGGGTTTATCCGGCTTGAACGCGAAAGCCAGCGGAACTGGTGCCACCGCTTATGGCAACACCGCCTTCGCGAACGGCGACGTCGCCACAGCGACCGACCAGCTCGGCTTCGCGAACGGCACCCAAGCGACCGCGACCGGTGGGGGCAGCTTGGCGAACGCCACCAACGCGACCGCGACCGGCGTGGGCAGCATCGCGAACGGCGTCCAAGCAACCTCGACCGGCCAGGGCAGTATCGCGACCCGAGCGGGCGCGACCGCGACGGCAAGCCCTGATCAGGCGCGCTATCTCGCAAAGAACCCGAACCGGCGCGAGCGAAAGGCGGTCACGACATCAAAACGGACAGCCGTTTGGAGGGCATTGAATGATGTCACCCCGGATTCCGCCCCTACCGGAATAGGTCACGAGCCCACCGTATGGACGGCTTGGCGGAAACCATGAGCACACACACCAAGCCTTCCCTGGGCTCTCCGGCCTGGGGGCTTGCTCCTTTCCCGACGGCAGGATCGCAGCACCGATCGCAACATTCACCGCACGCACGCTGCGATCGACACAACGCGGCATCGGACGCAGGGAAACATTCGCGCATTTCCGCACCGCACGGCGCTCGGCTTTGTCAGGGAAATAGGCGGGCAGGATCGGCGGCGGATGTCCTGTCCGCTGTCGTCGCGCCTGCGTAGGGGTAGGACAAAGCGGCTCGCTACCAAACCTGGCTCGGTCTCAAAATGACAATGTTGTTGCGACATGGGGGGCGACTCATTCGGTAGCTGTTGAACAGCACCGAAGGTGCAATGCTCTTGCCGCTCGCCCCATAGCATCTGCACGCAAAGCACAAAAGCAGTCGCTTTGCAGGTAGGGTTGACTCAAAAAAAAATAGCGTGCTTTCTTCTTTTTCCTGGACTGAGCTGGCATCGAAGGGCAATTCCGATGAAAATCTGTATAGCATTCTTGGTCTCGGTAGGCTTCGGCCTTGGCTGCGTAAGTAATGCGAACGCACAATCGCCCTGCCCGCCACCCTCGGCCTCCCCTTCCATGACAATCAAAATTTTCAATGATGAACCAGCGGGTGGTTCGTACATTTTCCCGGTGTATTCGACGGGCGGTGCAGGATTCCGTGACAGGTTGCAGGCGTGGTTCTGTGTGGCTGGACCGGGACCGTACACGGCGACAAAACTTTCCCGAATCTATGTCAATCCAACAAGCGGCATTGCGCCAGGCCAGAGCGTAACTCTTCAGATTCCTCTCTATACCCAAAATACTCCCGGCACGGTCCTGCCCGATCAATACATCGATTGGTGGACAGGCGATACAATTGAGCTTTTTTTCAGCTCATCGGCTACCCCGCCAAGGGCATTAGTGGAGTTAAAAAACGGTGTTAGCCCGGACAATCCGAACCAGGCCTCACTCCCAACTGTTGCCGGACTCCCTACGTGTAATGGTTGCGTGGAGATGCTCTTTTTCGTCGATACAGCCAGTATAACAAAGAATAATCCGAGCCAGTTGATCGAATTTAATTTAGGTGCGCTCCAAGTATGCAACAACGCTCTTAGTTCAATATGCAAAAACCGCCCCTCGAACAACCAGACCACACTGGATATTAGGAACGTTGATATCGATGTGAGTTACGTCAACGTCGCTTTCGCACCAGCTACCTTGGCGCCAGTCAACAACGATCAAACCGGTTATGTCGGCACACCACAGCCCGCCGAAAACTTTTCAATAGCTCTCAACAAGTTCCTTGTTTCGTCGGGGCCGGACGGCTGGCCGCAGTTCGTTCACACATATTCTGACAGGACGAAGGAAACACTTCTCAAGCTTGCATCGCCCCTTGAGGTCTTTGCAAGAATGAGCCCACCCTCTTCGTGCACAGCCGCGGGGACATGCAAATGGGATCCCCCTACAGATTTGTGTGGGTTCACTACGAGTTGGCCTTGTTCTCGGTCAACGGGGATGTTGCTGTGGCCCAGTGTGCTATGGACACCTCTCCAAACCCTGGTTAGCGATTGGAGGAGCCACGCGGGGACAGTCGAAGCGTTCCCCCCGAGCCTCCCCCCCGGTACATGCGGCACTAACCCGCCCGCGGGGACGTTTTGCGCCGCCATTATGGACGTAAAACAGCTCCTAATCCGCAATTACAACAATTACGTGTTTCTCGCTAAGCAAAAGGGGTGCCCGTTTGTTCCCCTTAACGATTATGTTTTTCTCGCGCATGTTTATCCATGGACGCCATTTGTCGAACGGCTTGGGCCAGGCGGCGCCTGCCTGGGCGCAAGCGAGAACTTGCTTGAGAGGACCCCATTCACCCCAGGGCAACCAAGCCCAGCTTACTCGGATAACAATTTTGCCCTATATAACGCGGTCAAGCTTGAGTTCGACAATTTAAATTACAACAGACTCACGCCTGACCGTATTCCTTACAACTTCAATCCATGGGTGAACGTGCTCATTCATGGTCCAAGTTTTGTCAATGCGCCGAATGTGTACGCCTACTCTGTCGACGACGCCGTGGGCAATCTCCAGTCGGAGGGTACAGGGTTTATCATCGATGTCGGAAGTTCCAAGAATTTATGCTCCGGCGCCACCCCTTGCCCAAACCAAAATCCCGCTGGTCCGCCTATCAATATTAACTTTGCTCTAACGCCAAATCCGAATGGCGACCCATCGATTATCAATTTTACAAACTACGGAGTTTGCAAATTTGATCCAACCGATCCAGTTTCATACAAGCCTGCAAATAGCCTAAGCAGTTCCTTTATCATCAATCCCAGTAATCCAAAGCAATGCCCCATATTTTTTGTTGATTCTAAGAGCCCACCCCAACTCTACACATTCACGGTCACGCAACCGCCGCCGTACACATTCTTTCAGAACCCAGCGGACGCAAGTCCGAACCAGACAACCGCCGCAGTAATCGATTGCAGTGGTAACAGCGGCCCTACGCCGCCTAACCCCATCAACGCGGCGTTTGGCACATCGAGCGCAAACTGGTGCTGCCAGAAGTTACTCCCCCCTCCCAACCCCCCCCTTACCCCGATTGAAGGCGTATGGGCGCATTCACAGCCCCAAATACCACCAAGCGCCCACGCGACCGTTGACCATTTCGTCATAACAATTCCAGCGAAAAAAGATAGGAACCAGCAACCCCTCCCACCCGGTATCTGCAACATGGGACAGTAGCTGCACCAACGGCTCAGCTGCCCCGAATAGCAATCGCGCCCGTCGCGGTCAGACTAGTTGGACTTTCGCCCTCGTCGGAAAGTTTGGGGGATCGCTAACTGCGTGGACTTCGGGTGCCCCTGGCAATGTAATCATTTGTCCGGTCATCGGCTGAGTGCACGGGCATTTGCCAACTGCGATCGCTGGAATTTGAGCCATGAGAAAGCGTGTTTGGCCTCCGACGTAAATTTGGGTTCGGGTAAGGCCCGAATTCGTTCATTGTTTGCGCTATTCCTCCGCGGAGAAGTAAGACCTGACCAAAGGCTTCTTCACCACGAGTCCCGCCCAGATCAGCCAGCATCAACCAGACAAATCATCACGAGTACCATCGCGCCAGACACGATTAAGGCCAGCGATACCGCGAACAGCGCGCCAGCGCGCCAGAAAATGCCCGAAAGCATTGACATCTGAAAAGCTCCCCCGAGCGGGACGGCAACGATCTTATTAGATTACAATTCCTAAACGCGCTCCAACTTTCTTCCCCGGTGGTTAATCTCCTCAGATTGAGGTACTTTGGGACGAGAATGATCAGGGTGAGCACGAGGGCTGAAATTGCTGTCAGTATCGTGAGCGCTATCCGCGATCAGGTCTTGAGGCGATCGTGCAGACGATGCGGACGATGCTGACGCAAACGCCGCCCTTCGTTTCGGGTAATCGGCAATGCAGGTTCGCATCGAGCGGTCTCTGCCACCTTCTCCTCTATCAGCGCTCGGTGGTGCGATCGGTACCTGTATTGCGATTTCAACGGTGATGGAGCGCGCGTGGCTCTGCCGAACGCGAAATTGCGGCGCACTCAGAGTTAACCCGAAGCAAGCAGGGAGACTCTACGGACGCGGCTGTTTCCGCGCGCGGCTTGGATGGAAGGTGGTTGTACGCCAGCGTCCGTCACGACACCTGCGACGCTCTGGACGCATGCTTCCGATCGCGTTCAGGTCCAGTTAATCGGGGGTCGGTCTGTCATGCTTGGCCTGCGCGACCGGCGCCGCAAAGCGCGCTTATGGGAATGGCTATACCGACACGGCTTGTCCGAGCGCTGCGAACGCAGCCTCAAGCTGTTCGAGCCGAGAGGCATCGTCGAGCCGGAACAGGCGGTCTACCGACTCGCGCTTCCAGCGAAGCCGGCGGTTCAGCTCGGCGCGCGTGATGCCGGTTTCGCGGAGCTGCCGGTAAAGCTCGGCCTTGAGCACGGTTAGAGCAGGCAAGCGCACAAGGGTCGGCCCGCGCTGATGACCCTCGGGAATGTCATCACCGTCAGCCATGCGGGCCGCGAGCGCTTCCTCAATCGCGCCAACCGCGCGCCGCAGCGCATCGGCCTCATCTTCGCCAAAGGTCGTCACTTCGGGCAGCGCCGAGCAGGTGACCAGGACTGTGCCGTTGTCGTCAGGTACGAGCTTGATCCGATAGCCCAGCATTATTTCAGCCCCAGGTCCTTGAGGATTTTGTTCACCAAGCCCTTGCCGAGTTCCTTGCGGCTACTGTGCATGGGTAACTGGGATTTCCGGTCGCCGCGCCCAGGCAAGGAGTCCGTATCCATATCCGAGCCGGGCGCCGCGTAGGGGGCTGCTCCGTTAGTCGCCGCCGGTGTTGGATCGCCAGGCGCCACATAGACGGACTGCTCCACGGCGCTCGCAACTTGCATCGATGAGAATGCTGCTGCGGCGAAACAAGTGCGGACCATCCGGCGACACGGACACCGAACAGGCACATCAGGCAGTCAGTCAGCGTCCTGAACCGCAGTAGATAAGGAGGTCGCGGCAGCAATGGGCGCGGAATGTTTCCGAGGTCGCCGCATTTTCACTGTGTGATTTTGGCAACGGTTGAGACTTTTTTCTGAAAGGCCATCGTGCGTCACGAATGTTCTGTTCCGATGTCACGCAGTTACAACATCGGGGGCACCATGAAGTCTCTAATTGTGAAGCGTTCCGTCGTGATAGACGGGCACAAGACGAGCGTCAGTGTTGAAGACACGTTCTGGCAATCGCTGAAAAAGATCGCGGCGCTCCGGCATTTGACGTTGTCGGCCTTGCTTGCTGCAATCGATTCCGAACGTCACTACAACAATCTGTCGTCGTCCATTCGTCTCTTTGTGCTTAACTTCTATCGCGATCAACTCGAATCGAGGACATACGAAGCGGGCACTATGCCGCTAAGCGTTGACGCCTCGCTCATGACTGCACCCCCTCGGGGGTGGGGTTCGGACGAAAATGAGGAACAGCCTCAGGCAAGGCATGCACCTCGACCGATTATTTATTAGACGCGCTAAAGAGGGATTTCGTTGCGCGCACGAGGCCTCTCGAGCGATCTCGCAGGGCTCAAAGTTTCGCACGCTCTTAGCGTTTGCAGCTTGCTCGCGGTCGACGACTGACAAAGTGGCATGTAACGTCGTCACAGCTTGCGCGCCCCCGTCGACCGCCGCAGCGAACGCTTCACGAACCTAGCCGGACGTCTTGATCGCGAACTCCCCGTCGCGGCAACGACTTTAGTCTTGGTCGTCGCATGGTTGCCGGGCGCGCTGCGATCAGGAGGTCCCTATTCGCTGTTAGCGATCTCAGACGAGCAGGGCTCGGCAAAAACCGTCCTATCCAAGCTGCTCAAGGCGCTAATCGACCGAATACCGCACCCGTGCGGGCAGCTCGCGCGAGGAACGCAAACTGATAATTGCAGCCAACAATGGCAGCCAACCATATGCTTTTTGAGCCGCAGGGCCCGGCGGTGCTTGAAGCGAGTACAAGTTGCGAGCGGGCCAGTCCCAGGCGCTAACACACATAGACCGGCTCTAATGCCGGGCCATTCGGTGTCTCTACGTGTCGATGTAGAATGCACCTGAGCGAATCGAACCCCAGCGGCGGCACACCATAATAAGACGGTGGCGGCGCGACTGCGCTCGGCACGACCACAATATCGGGTCCGAAGTCGCGACGGCCGAGGCCAAATCCTGCGCCGAACCTAGGCGATCCGAGAAACGAACCACCAAAGTGTCCGAAATTTCCAACACCACGGTTTTGCGCGATCCCTGGACGACCCTGAAAGGAACCACTAGGGTGTCCAAAATTTCCAGCACCGCGGTTTTGCGCATATGCGCTCTTGGAGTTGGAAACTGCGGTGAAAATGACGGCGGCAAAAAACAGCGCGCCGATTTTGATCAAGCTAGCGGCTCCACGCATCCATTCCTCCCCGTACAACCGGTCTTGTTTCCGCAGCCGAACAAATCAGGCGATCGGCTGGGGAAGCAAAAACCATCTCGTCTAGGTCCGAAAGAAGGGGGTCAACTTGCGCATCGTTGCGGCGTGCGGTGCGAGGCAGGCTGCAAGTATGCCGTGAGCGACGCAATGTTATGCGCGAGCACTTTCGCGCGGCGCTGAGTCATACACCCATTAGTCGTGCGTCAGGTCCAGAGGTTCAAAGGTGGGCCGTAAGAAAATAGGCAAGCGATGATGGCGTGGGGCGCGGTTTCGTACCCGGCGGGCGATGCGCGCGCCATCGCCGAAGCGGTGCGGGCGCTGAAAGCTGCGCACGCATTCGCGCCGGATTTCGAGGCGAATGGACGAAGGTCTTGCCGGCGAAGGCGACTTCTATCTCGCTCTGATCGACTTTTTCTTCGCCGACGGGCGGCTGTGATTTCGCGGACTGGTGGTGCCTGACAAGGCGCGGGCTTGATCACGGGCGTTTCGACCAACTCCACGACGATTGGTATTACAAGATGTATTTCACGATGCTGCTGCCGATCTTCACGTCGCCACATCGCTATCGATCTATCTCGACGTAAAGGACACGCGCGGCGGGCCGAAGACGCGCAAGCTCTACGAGGTGCTTGCCAATAGCCGCTGCGATACGGCGACCCGACGGTTGACCAGACGTTCGCGAGCATCGGCAGTCGATCGAATTCACCGTCGGCCTAGCGGTATTCCACGGCCGCGTTTTGGTCGTCGACATAGCCGCCCTCTTTTAGACCGTGTCGGAACGAGAGGAGTCGTGCATAGGCCAGCAGTCACGTCGCAAGCGGGACGAAGCGGCCTTCACACTTGCTGCCACTTGCGGACTCGTGCACCGAAGCAAACAGCATTTGTGTTCGATGTCCTCGTCGGGAACTGGGGTTGCGCGGTCCTGTCGCGCTTGTATGATGCGCGGTGTGCGGTACGCTTGTCGGTAGGAAATCATGGTGTGTCGTTCCTTGCTGGCACGGACAATCCTCGCTGCTGCCGCGACCGTTGTCTCCGCCGCTCATGCCAACGCTCAGCAGCTCCAGGCGGTATTCTCGGGCTTCACAAATCGGTGCGCTCGGTGCTGGTGAGACAGGCGCCATTTTATCAATAGGCCAAGGCACACTCACGTTGACCCTCAACTCCCAACTGCAGTCTCTGACCTACACGCGGACTTATTCCAATCTCAGCGCGACCGGTACGCAATCCCATTTGTTGGAATTGAAGAATAAAATCAGTTTCGCCACCTGCTCTCGTTCGTATTCCATCCTCATCCTGCGTTGAAGTCCCTCATTTGCGGACCTAGAAAAGATGCGCCGTTCACGTGTTCATGAGCCTGCTTCCTGACTTTGCCGCCCCGGCGTGAGAAACTGCTCCACGTCGACAGTGATAGCCGCTATGAGCGCTGCGATTCCACTGGAAAACCGGTACGGCTTTTCGCGATAAAAAATGCTCACTCCTTGAATGGTGAGGCCAAGAACGAGTTTTGGCGCGGGTTTTGTGGACGTCACCTTCGCTACCCGACGTAGCCTTTGATCACCCAGGTGCTCCCACGCATCGATCTCCAACGACGCGCCTGCGGCGCTAAGCACTTTCCCCAACCTCATCAAGTAATCCTCGATTGGTGCGAATGTTTGGTTCGCTTCGTCTTCCGAGAATATTTGCCTTGTTTGTCTTTCCTGCATTTCGCGCGCCGCATCTTCGTCATCCCATCGTTGCTTCAGCGCCCGAATACGGGAATGCTCATCGCTCATAGCGCGTACTTATCCTTTCCGCATTCTACGCATATTCAGGAGCTACCCTTGCGCGTGGGGAGCAGGCATGAAGATCACAATGGGCCGTTTTGCTAAACTCAGCTCTCTGTACAGGCGAAAAGGATACAATACTCCTGTTGTCAGAGTTCAACACCACGCTGTGGAATTGAGATCTAGTCGGCCTTCGACATGTGCCGGCCGCTCGCGAGGCGACACGTAACCTCATGATCATGGGCGCTATCGGAGTAGCAGCCGGCCAAAGTTTGCAGCCTGATCAGAGCCTGTCGGATATGGCAGTCATAATCACTTAATCTCGGCCGCACACCAACGCTGCCACATCTCGCGATAGGCAACCTCGACCGCGCGGGCGTAGCGCACCGGGTCGCCGAAGGCGCAAGTGTCCATGCGCTCGCGCAACCCCGCGCGGAGATTGGCGAGAGCCGGCAAATCCGACGCTTTGGCGACCGCGACCTTGACATAGCGATCGAGATCGGACGCGATGAAATCGGTAAGATCGGCCGCGGTCAGGCTCGCAGCAGCAAGCCGCGAGGAGATGGTGCACCCGGGCGAGGTCACGACTGGCACGCCCATCCAGAGAGCATCGAGCGTCGTCATGCCTCCCCCATGCGGGAACGTATCGAGGGCGAGATCGATCTCGTGATAGCCGGAGAAATGGCCGAACCGGCTTGATGAACCGAGCAATTGCACGCGTTCCGGCGCCACTCCGTTCCCTGTAAAGAGCGCAAGCACGCGATCGCGTTGCACGGGCTCACCCAGCCAGCGATTCTTGAGGATGAGGCGCGAAGTGGGAATCGCTTTGAGAATCTTGATCCAGGTCAGCAGCACAGGTTCCTGCATCTTGTCGAGCCGGTTGAACGAACCGAAGGTGACGTAGCCGCGGCTGAGCGCGGGCAATGGGGAGGGTTCGGGCAACGGCTCGGGCGCCCAGAAACCAAGGAAGTTCGGCAGGTCCACCACTTTTTCCGCAAGCAGCTCGCGCTCGGCTGCTGGCACCAGAACCGGGTCAGACAAGAGATAGTCCATCGTCTTGAGCCCGGTGCCGGTCGGCTCGCCCCAAGCGGTCACCTGGATGGGGGCGGGCTTGCGGGCAAAGGTGAGGAGCCGGTGGCCACTCATGTGGCCCACCAGGTCCACCAGGACATCGATGCCGTCCGACCGGATAAGTTCGGCGAATTCATCGTCGCTGAGCTTGGCGGTGCGATGCCAGCGATCGCCGCAGCCCTTGAGCCGCGCGGTAACATCGTCCTCCTGCGTTTGCGGCGTATCCGAATAACAGATCACCTCGAAGCGCTCCCGATCGTGATTAAGGATCACGCCGCCGAATGCGAAGGTCGCGGCCTGATGGCGGAAATGGGCGCTGACATATCCGATGCGCAGCCGGCGTTGCGGGTCGCGATCATTGGCATGCGCGCGAATTGTTGCGGCAAAACGCGAGGCGTGGCGTTCGTTGTAGCGCGCCCGTTCGGCCTGGTGGTCGACGGCGGTGGCGCTTGGAACAAAATTGAGCGCAAAGATGAAATTGGTGTGGTTCACCGCGCCGTCAGGGTCGAGCTCGAGCGCGCGGCGCATGCACGCTATCGTCTCCTCGATACGACCGGTCGGCCGCATTGCAGCCGCCAAATTCGCGAGCGTCGTCGGATCGTCAGGGCGGCTCGCCAGCGCGCGCCGGAAGCACGCCTCTGCTTCGGCTAGTCGATCGAGATCATAGAGGACCGAGCCGAGGTTGTTATGTCCATCGGCCCAGCCGGGGTCGATGGCGAGCGCCCGTCGATAAGACTCGAGTGCCTCGACGAGCTTGTCCTGGTCTTTCAGCGCATGCGCAAGATTGTAGTGAGCAGTGGCCATTCGTGGCTGCAGCGCAATCGCCTGCTGGTAGTGACCAACGGCCTCATCCGTCCTGCTCAGCGCCAAGAAACATTGCCTAGATTGTAATGCGCATCGGCGTAGCCAGGCCGCACCGCGATCGCGCGCCGCAGATATCCCTCCGCTTCCATCAGCCTGCCCTGCTCCTTGAGGGCGTTACCAAAATTGTTGAGGGATTCGGGGTGATCGGGATTGAGACTGATCGCGCGGCGAAAGTGCGCTTCGGATTGGGCAAGCCGACCGAGTGAACCAAGGGCTGAGCCGATATTGCAGTGAAAATCCGCCACGCGATCATTGCGAGCGATTGCCTTCCCGATGAGATCGACGGCGACCTCGTTCTGCCCGCACTCATGGGCGACAACACCGAGCAAATGCAACCCGTCCGGATGGTGGGGATCGACGGCGAGGATTTGGCGGTAAATTCCTTCCGCCTCGTTGAGCCGGCCAGCACGGTGCAGACCAACCGCCTGCGCCAAAGCCTGATTAGTATCGAACATCGCAGCGTCTCTCCCCCACCGATGGTTTTGCTGCACTCAACCCATCCTACAAATCACTACAGATCACACTGCTTTTCGCTCCCGCTCCGCGGCGAGCACAGCTTCCGGGGCGAATTCATTCTCGGCATCGATCCCCAATTCGTGGAGCAAAGGCCGCAGATGCTCGCGGTAAGGTCGCCAGCGGCCGACCGAGCTGTGGTAGATCGGCTGGCGCACTTGCGCGACGCTTGAGGTGCGCACCGGTCGCCTCGTCTTGTGAAAGGCAAGGCAGGCGTCGTCCCACGTAAGACCGCAGTGATCGATGATACGGCGCGCCTGCTTTTCCAGGTCGGCGACCACCTCCTCGTATTGAACCTCGATCATGAGGCCCGGCGGCAAAACCGCGCGCCAATGCGCCATCAAGGAATCGTAGGCGCGGTAAAAGCGTCCGAGCTCGCCGAGATCGTAGGTGTAGTGATTGCCGTCGTCGTCGAACAGGATGGAGAAGCAGGAGAGGCAGGTGTCGACGGGATCGCGGCGCGCGTGGATGATGCGCGCGTTCGGCAGCGCCAGGTGGATGAGTCCGGGGAAATGGAAATTCCACGGCATCTTGTCGGCGACGCGCTCCGCCGTCGGCGCCAGCGCTCTGATGGCGGCGACATAGCGCGCACCGACCTGGCGCAACTCCTCGCCTGACATGGTCGCAACCACTTCGGGGAAGCGGAGCGTGCCACCGTTGAGGCCGGCAAGGCTCTGCACGATGTTGTCGAGATAGAAAAGCTCCCCGGCGCCGACCGCCTTCGGATGACTCGCGATGATCTGCTCGATGAGGGTGGTGCCCGACCTCGGCATGCCGACGATGAACACCGGCGTCGCGCGCTGCCTCGCCGCCGCCTGCCTTCGCCCGCAACAGCTCGGCGTCGAAGACGGCGCGGATGCGCTGCATATATTCCAGCGCCTCCGCCTCGTCGTAATCGATTTGCGCGCGCTTGAGCTTGTTGCCGGCGAGCAGGTGACCGAACGATCGCTCGTGCTGCTTGAGGTCCGCGTAGGCCTTGCCCAGCGCGAATTCCAGGTCGATGCGCTCACGCTCGGGCATCGATGCCGGATCGCGGGTCAGCCTGCTCCATGACCGCGAGCTGTGGGTCGCCGGGTTCGAATTGCTTGAGAGTTCGCGAGGTTGCGGTGGTAGGCCGCGCGTGTCGGGTCGGCCTCGACTGCCTTCTGATAAGCCTCGCGTGCGGCGTCGAGATCGCCGTGCTCTGCGAGCGCAGCCCCCATATTGTTCCAGGTGTCGGCAAAATCCGGCCTGCCGGCGAGCGCCTGCTTGTAATGCGTGATCGCCGCGGCTGTAATCGGCTTTTACTCTAAGCAGATTGCCGAGATTGTAGTGCGCGCCGGCGTTCTGCGGCTCGAGGCTCAGAACCCGTCGGAATTGCGCCGCCGCCTCGTCCACTTTGCCTTGTCGCTGGAGCGTGGTGCCGAGATTGTTGTGGGCATTGATGAAGTTGGGCGCAAGCGCGAGCGCGCGCCGATAATGTGCCACCGCGTCATCCAACTTGCCCTGTTCCCCGAGTGTGTTGGCGAGATTGTAGTGTGCCTCGGGGTAGTCCGGTTTGAGCGCAATGGCCCGCTGGAGTCGCGTTTCGGCCTCCTGCAGCTTGGCCCAGCGCCGTGAGCGCGTTGCCGAGATTGTTGTAGGCCAGCGCGTGCCGCGGCTCGAGCGTGATCGCCCGCCTGTAATGGGCTCACAGCCTCATCCCGACGACCGAGCGCAAAAGACCAATCCCATGTTGCAATGGAAGTCCGGCGACTCGGTCATTCAATGCGATGGCCTTGCTGATCAGGTCCAGGGCCTCGTCATTGCGGCCGAGCATGATAAGCGACGACGCCAAGAAGGTGCAGGCTGTCGACGTGCGTTGGATCGACCGCGAGGATCTTGCCGGTACAGGGGCTCGGCCTCGGCAGGCCGGCCGGCTGGTGCAAGGCCAGCGCCTTGTCGAAGGTTTGGTTGACATCGAACATCATGGCGAACGGACCGCAGCGTGAAGCGCCACTCCTTCGACACTCACGGCATGCTGCGTGCTGGCGCTCCGCCCGGGACCACGGCCCGTCAATCCGACTTATGACGCTGTGCGAGCGCGGCCGAGATCGGTCTGCACGCGTGCCATGACCGGTCCCCATTCGCGATAGGCGGTCTGTCGGTAGAGCGTGAGCGTCGGATACCAAGGGCTGTCGCTGCGTTCTGTCAGCCAGACCCAGTGCGGGTTGACATCGAGCAGCAGCCAGGTTCGTGCGCCGATCGCCCCTGCCAGATGCGCGGCGGACGTGCAGATCGTGATGATCAAATCCATGTTGCGCACGAACGCCGCTGAGTTGTCGTAATCACGCATTTCCGGCGTGTGGTCGACGACATGAAATCCGTTCGCCTGTGCTCGTCGAATGTCCTGCGCCGCATCGAACTGCAGCGAATAGAACGCGACATTGTTCAATTCCTTGAACGCTGCGGCATAAGCGTCCAAGCCAACTGAGCGGAAGCGGATTGCGCTGGTGGGTGGGATTACCAGTCCATACCAAGCCCACTTTGAGACGCCGTTCGTGCGGCCAGCCGTGCGTGCCACGATCTCAACTTTATGCTCGTCCAAAACCAAGTAGGGCGTCTGCGCCGGCAGCGTGTTAAGCGTGGTACCGAAGCGCAAGGGCAAGCTCAACAGCGGACAGTGATAGTCAAATTCCGGCAGCGGCTTAAAGGTATCAGGAATGATGACCTCGAAGCACCCATCGAAACTGCGTCGGAACAGCGGCAAGAGCCGGCCAAAACAGCAGTACAGCATGCGGCCGCCCTCGCGCTTCACGCGCTCGGCGATCAACGGCACATAGCGAGCGAACTGCAGCGCGTCACCGAACCCCTGCTCACCCCACACGAGTAGCGTCTTGCCTGCCAGCGGCTCGCCCTCCCATACCGGCTGCGCAAGTCCGCCGCGTGGTTTGCCGCGCAATTCGGGCGAGCCTTCCCACCGGCTTCGTGATTGATCCAGCCCTGCGCATAGTCCCCGCAGAGCAACTGCGCCATCGCCAAATTCCAGCGGGCGCCGATGAAATTCGGGGTCAATCGCGAGCGCCCGCTCGAACATGGTGATGGCCTCGTTCCAGCGCTGCAATTCCTTGATCGTAAGGCCGTAATTGCTGTAGGCGATCGGATTTTTCGGGTTCAGCTCGATCGCCCGCTCGAATATCTCGATCGAACGCGCCAGCTGAAAGGTCTGGCGGCAGGCAATACCCAGGTTGATCAGTGACAGAGCATCGCAGCTTTCTCCACCGATCAGCGGCTCCAAGATGTCGGCAGCTTGCTGCGGCTGCTGTCGATCCAGATAAGTCGCCGCGAGGTTGTTGCGCAGGTACGGATAATTGGGATCGATTTTTTCTGCACGCAGATAGACGTCCCGCGCCTCGGCTGCCCGTTGCGCCCGCTGCAGTGCAAGTCCCAACTCGAACCAATTCTTCGCCAGCTGCGGTGCGATCTCGCAGAGACGCTGCCGCACTTGTAGTGCTTCGTCGTTGCGGCCGAGCATGTCGAGGATATCGGCCCATTCCTGCAAACCGTCGCTCGTGTGGGGGTCGGCCTCGTGTGCCCGCCGAAAGCAAGGCTCCGCGTCCGCGAGCAGATTGAGCTCACGCAGCACCGTGCCGAGCTTCCTTTGAACTGCCGGCCAGTTAGGGGCAAGGGTGAGTGCCTGTCGGTAACACGCGGCGGCTTCGGCAAGCTTTCCCCGGGCTCGGAGCACCTGGCCAAGATTATAATGGGCCCTGGCCATTGCCGGATTGAGACCGATCGCCTGCTGATAATGCCTGACTGCCTCGTCTACTCGGCCGAGGTCGAGGAGGGCATTGCCGAGATTGTAGTGGGCCTCGGCATAGCCCGGCCGCCGGCCGAGGGCCTGCCGAAATTGCCGCTGCGCCTCCTCAAGCTTGCCTTGCTCTTTGAGTGCATTGCCGAAATTGTTGTAGGATTCCACATGGTTGGGATTGAGCTTTATGGCCCGCCGGTAATGGGTCTCCGCCTCGCGCACGCGACCAAGCGCGTGGAGGGCGGTGCCGAGATTGCAGTGGAAATCCGCGACACGATTGTTGCGCGCGATTGCCTGGCCGATCAGGTTGACCGCAGTCTCATTGTGACCGGTCTGATGGGCGATGACGCCGAGGAGGTGCAGGCCATCGGCATGGTTGGGCTCGACTGCAAGGATTTGGCGGTAAAGGCCCTCGGCCTCCTTGAGTTGACCGGCTTGATGCAGCCCGCGCCCCTGCTGCAGGGCCTGGTTGGTGTCGAAGATCACGCCCACTCCCCCGGTCAGGTTAGCTTGATTGAGCGAAGCGAAACCCATCACCGCGCGCCAAGATTGCCTTCGCGACGGGTTTCCCTGCGCTCGACCTATCCTACGCCAGCATGAAGTCTGGGAGGACAATGGCAATAACAAGGCGCTAGCTTGTCGGCGGAACCAGCGCTGCGGCGCCACGACCCTCTTCGACGGGCACCAACGCGCCAAAATCGCGAGCACAATAGATTCCGCTGGCGCTCAACACATCCTATGGAACGGGCTATGGATCGGGGGCCTATTCGCATGAACAGCAACGCGCTCTGGGCAAAACAGCACATTCGGCTCAAGCGATGTCGCGAAGGCGCGCTGATTTACAATATCAACGACGTATTCATCGGACGGGCGCTGGACAAATACGGCGAAATCTCCCGCGGCGAAGTCATCTTCTTGAGCCAGCTCATCCACCCGGGAATGACGGTCATCGAAGTGGGCGCCAATATCGGGGTGCTGACGGTACCCTTCGCGCGGCTCGTTCGACCGGGCGGGAAGGTGGTCGCTTTCGAGCCGCAGCGCATCATCTACCAGATGCTGTGCGGGAATCTCGCGCTCAACGCGATCGATAACGTGGTTGCTCACAACAGCGCAGCCGGACGCTCGGTTGGCTGCATCACAGTTCCACCTATCGACTATGCCCAACCCGGCAATTTTGGCGGCGTCTCGGTCGGTGCTTGCGCTGAGGGCGAGACCGCTCCTTTGGTGACGATCGACTCCCTCGCCTTGTCCAGATGCGACTTTATGAAAATCGACGTGGAAGGGATGGAGCTCGCCGTACTCGAAGGGGCCAGCAAAACGCTGCAGAGCTTTCGTCCTCGTCTCTATGTTGAGAATGATCGGATCGAAAATTCTCCGGCGTTGATCGAGCATCTGCTCGCATTGGATTATCGCCTCTACTGGCACATACCGTGGCTCTACAATCCCGACAATTTTTTTGGCGACCAAGAGAATATTTTTCCAGGTATCGTTTCCGACAACATGGTTGCCATTCCGCGAACCGGACCTTTGTCGATCACCGTTCAGGGTCTCATCGAAATCACTTCTAAGGATGCGAAGCCTCCGAGATTGCCGCGCGCATGATGGCTTGGCGCAGCGCCACCCTCTTCGCGCGGAGGTGCAGGCCGACCGGCCATCACGAACGACGGTCCGCCGACGCTGAATCTATCTGCCTAAAATGACAGTGACATCGCGCTCACAAAAGGCCCGGTCGGCGCCAAACGGGAACGAAGTCTTTATCTCCGGCTAGAAGCCGCCCGTATAGTGGATGTCCAG
Organism: uncultured Alphaproteobacteria bacterium; assembly: GCA_963841105.1. Classification (GTDB taxonomy): domain Bacteria; phylum Pseudomonadota; class Alphaproteobacteria; order Rhizobiales; family Xanthobacteraceae; genus VAZQ01. The sequence goes on along the minus strand of CAWJCB010000003.1, from coordinate 121,527 downwards.
GACATTGCCTCCGGTCCAAAGCATTGCGTGCCTCTTCTCAGTCGCGCGGGTTCGGACATACCGGGTCGTTTACAAGCAACTTATAGGACTGACGCCACTCTCCGACTGCTTCGCCTCACGTCACTGACGCCGAACTGATCCTCTTGAGAAGAGCGCAGCCCATCGAGCAGGGGTTGCAGCAGCGCTTCGTCCGGCCGCCACCGCCCTATCGAGCTGCGATAAATCGGCCGGCGCACCTGCGCCGCGCTGGCGGTCCGCACGGCGCGCTGGGCGCTGGGAAAGGCGAGGCAGCGCTCGTCCCAGTCGAGCCCGCAATGGGCCACGATCCGGCGCGCCTGCCCCTCCAGATCGTCCACCACGTCTTCATATTGCACTTCCAGCATCACCCCCGGGGGCAAGACCTCGCGCCAATGCGCCATCAGCACCTCGTAAGCGCGATAGCAGCGACCGAGCTCGCCCAGGTCGTAGGAATAGTCGCTGCCGCCCGCTGTGAACAAGATCGAGAAGCAGGACAGGCAGGTGTCGACCGGGTCGCGCCGGGCGTGGATGATGCGCGCGTTCGGCAGGGCGAGGTGGATAAGCCCGACGAAACGGAAGTTGCCTGGCATCTTGTCGGTAATGCGCGCCACCCCGGGCGCAATGACCTTGACAGCCTTCAGGTAGCGCTCCCCGAGCTCACGCAGGCGCTGCTTAGGTAATTTGGGCACCAGCTCGGGGAATGGCAGCGATCCGCCTGGCTCGGCCAGTCCCGCCACCACGCTCTGAAAAGCATCGAGCTCGCCTGCGCCGAACACCTTGGGATGGCTCGCCAGAATCTGCTCGATGAGCGAGGTGCCCGAGCGGGGCATACCGACAATGAACACTGGAGAGTGTGAGGGATTGCCGCGACGCTTGCCTGTACGCACCAGCTTCGCATCGAACACCAAACGGGTACGTTCAAGCTCGCCCAGGGTCGCGGCTTCATCGTACACGAGCGTCTTGCGCTTGCGCGCATTGCCTCTGAGCAGATGGCGAAATGAGCGCTCGTGCTGGCCGACATCGGCGTAGGCCTTGCCGAGCGCGAAATCGAGATCAATGCGATCCTGCTCGGCCAGGGCCTCCTGATCGCCCGCCAGCTGCTCCATTTGGACGAGGTAGGGGTCATCGGGGGCGACCCTGTCGCAATGGGCAAGATTAAGGTAGACGGCGCCGCAACGCGGCAGCAGTGCGACCGCTTTTTCGTAAGCGGCACGTGCATCCGCGCTCTTGCCGAGCTCTCCCAATAACCTGCCCAGGTTGCTGTGGATTTCCGGATCGCCAGGATTGAGCGCAATCGCCTTCTCATAATGCGCGATCGCCGCATCAAACATGCCGCGCTCGCGCAGCACGCGGGCCAGATTGAAGTGGGCCTCAGCCGCTTCAGCATGGCTGGGATCGCGGGCAAGGATCTGCTGGTAAAGACGTTCGGCATCATTGAGCCGCCTGGCCTGTTGTGAGGCGCGGGCGATCCTCAGGGTTTGGTCGATATCTGATGTCATGGCGAAAAAGCTATGGAGACAGGATCGGGCATCAGCACAGTACGTGTCCGAGGAATCAAAGGAATAAGTCCGGCAGGACAAGGGAATAAGTCCGGCAGGACAATGACATTAACCACGGATCGATTGATATTAGCCGTCCGATGAATATCAGTCGTGATAGCGCGGGAGAAGCGTCAATCGGGTCGATCGAAGCTTACGGCTTTGTCCAATGCGTCTACTGCAGGTTATCACTGGTCCGCACTTAAGCGAGTCAAGAGACAAAAAGGAGTCCCGCCGCGAGCGCGAGATAAACCCCCGGGAAGCGTCCCGAGGGTTGAGCTTGAATTGCTGCCTGGCTTTCGTTGCCTACTGGATCGTGAACGCCGTTCTTGTCGACGCTGAAGGCATTGCTGGTCTGAACCAGGATATTTCCGTTCGGCAGCATGGCTGCAGGACCATCGGCCTGCTCCTGATTGATCGGAAAACTCGGGAGTCGTGGCATCATGCCGCCGGTTCGCCTGGGCGATCGTGTTATTTGCGCAACTCTCACCAAGAAATAAAGCCAGGAGCCGTTATCTGATCTGTTTCTTGGTTGCACAGTGCATTCTTTCGGTACAAGGTTAATCGACGACAACGGGGGGGCACCCTAAGTCGCAAAGTGCGGAGTTTGTGGCTCGCGCCGCGTGGCGGGAAACAAGCGCCGACTGGTTGGCGAACACAAATGGGGGTTATCATGGCTTCGCAAGTCAAATACCGCGGTGGCAGCAAGCGACTCCGCGATTCTTTGCTGCTCGGAACAGCGATCATTGCTGGCACTATTGTTGGGTCCGGTTACGCTTCGGCGCAGACGACGAGCGCTGGGACCATTTCGCCTTCCCGACGTTCTGCTATCAGAACCTCTGCTAACAATGAGCTTACTTGTGGAGCAGCTTCGGTGGCAACCGGGTTCGGGGCGACCGCTTACGGAGTTGGTGCTACGGCGAGCAGCACTTTAAGCGCAGCGTTCGGCAGTCTTGCCACTGCTAGCGGCGTGCTTAGCACGGCAGTCGGCACTCTGACCCAAGCCAGCCTGACAGGCGCCACGGCGGTTGGCTTCGATAGCCTTGCCCTCGGTGCATTTAGCACGGCGGTCGGCTTCGTCAATGTGGCCACCGGCCTCCAGAGCACGGCGGTCGGCTTCGTGAACGTTGCCACCGCCACCAACAGCACGGCGATGGGCTCCGCCAACGTTGCGACCGGTACCAACAGCACGGCTCTGGGCACCTTCAACGTGGCAGCCGGTTTCAACAGCACGGCGGTCGGTAGCGCAAATACTGTGACCGCGGCCAGTGCATTCGGCTCGGCGGTCGGCTTCTCCAACATTGTGGACGGATTCTCGGGCCAGGCATTTGGCGCCTTCAACACGGCGTCTGCGTTTGCCACCACTGCGCTCGGTACCGGCAACACTGCCAGCGGTCCCCTTAGCACGGCAGTTGGCAATGCCAATATCGCCAGTGGCTCAAACAGCACCGCGCTCGGCAGCACAAACACTGCAAGCGGCATTGAGTCGACCGCTCTTGGTTTTGGCAACAATGCGGCGGGGAATTTCAGCACCGCTGTTGGCGCGGCCAGCATCGCGACGGGACTACGGAGTACGGCGCTCGGAGCTCTCAACACCGCAAGCGGCGAGAACAGCACCGCGCTTGGCGGTTTCAACACGGCGAGCGGCAGGTTCTCCACCGCCGTCGGCTGGAAGAACACAGCCAGTGCGAGCCAGAGCACTGCGGTCGGCGTGAATTCGATTGCCTCGACGACTCAGTCGGTGGCATTGGGCGCTCGCGCAACCGCCTCTGGTGGCCTCTCGACCGCGCTCGGTTCGAACACGGTTGCCTCGGGCTTCAGTTCAACGGCGGTCGGCGACGGAGCGCAGGCGCTCGCAGCCAACTCCGTTGCGCTCGGCCAGAACTCGGTTGCGAACTCGAGCCAACACAGTATCGGTGGGTTCGGCTGGTGCTGAACGGCAGATCACCAATGTCGCGCCGGGCACGTTTGGGACCGACGCGGTCAACGTCAACCAGCTCAACGCCGTTGCTTTGGGCCTTCAGAACCAGATCAACGACGTGCGGACAGAAGAACGGCGTGGTATCGCGACGGCACTGGCGGCGAACGGGTTCACGACACCGGTCAAACCGGGCGGGACGACAGTCGGGGTATCCGGCGGCTTCTTCAAGAGCGAAAGTGCCGTCGGCGTAAGCGCCGCCCACCGCTTCTACACCATGCCGTCGCTTGTCGTATTCGGCTCGTTTGCGACTGCCGGTGGCAATACAAATGCCGGCAAGGTTGGCGCGTCTTACGAGTTCTAAGGCGTTCCTCTTCCGGGTTTGATCCAGGCCCACCGATCGGCGCTGCCGATCGGTGGGATTTTTGTCACGCGGTCCCGGCACAGAATCGATTGCATAGCTCAACCGTTCAAGCTCCGAAGGCGCCACAGCCGCCCCTCCACGAGTTTGTTAAGAGGTTGTGGATGCGGCCATCACTGGCTCCCTGAAATGAGACCTCGATGTGCCTTTACCTTGTTGCAAGTCCCCGCTTACCTGTCGACAGCACGCACTGGTCACCTCGCGACGAGGGGCGCAGATGAATCCCACGAGCTCACGCGCCACCGCGGTGATAACGACGGTCTTAGGCTTGCCCCTTCTGGTCAGTGCCCGGTAGCGCCTGTTGAGGTGGCACTGCGTTTTGGCCGTCTCGGGAACTGCGCGCAAGCCACACATGTGCGCCTTGCTGCAGTCTTGTTGTCGGAAAGTGCGGGCCCTGCCGCAACAAAAACGCTGCTTCACTGTGATCGCTTCATCTTCCTTACTTGAGGCTCTGCCCAGCCGACCCTCGACCGAATCGAGGGCGAGTCCCCTTCTTCAGGCAAGGACCTATGGCCTGAGAGAAGCTCGAGCTCAGTTCGCAGGTCCCTCGCAGGACACGGTGATCCAGCGTTGGCTGGCGAAATCCAGCCACGAGATTAACCCCGTTATCAGCGAGCGCGCAGCAAATGGAGTGGGCTAAGCTACCGCGCTTGAGGGAACGGTCTGCTACACCGATCACGGCGTCTATTCCGCTCCGGTAGCCAGCGGGTATGCTCAATAGAACTCGCTGAGCTGCGTGGCCGCGCTGCGGCTGCCTCCAGCGACCTGCGCCGAAGGCTGCAGCACCCCCAGCGACAAAAGCTGCGCCTCGCAGCAGTCACTTAGAAGGGCCAATGCTAAGAGGCAAGACGGTCACGCCACGCAGGTTACGTTTGAACATGGCTGAATCTGCTCTCTAACCCGAGGATCATCGGACCACCAACCGGTGCAATAACACAGAGCCGTTTGCCACTGATAACGCAGCGGACATTTTCCCGCTGCGGTTCCTGCCTCGATATGACCGCGTCATTGCGCTCGCGGCCGACGATACGCTCGCCGCTGGCGATGTGAGAGCAGGGCCTGCGCTTCGCAAGCGCAGCCGCTGCTGCCCCAATGCACTCGCCTCGGCTGGCACTCCGCTACGCGCCGAGACGTGCCAGGCGGCGGGCGGAGTGGAGCCTCCTTGGGGCTGGAGAGTGGTGACGACATTTAGTCAGGAGGACTGGCTTTCGCAAAGCGGGGTCCCATGTTCTTATGCGGCTCTGGCGTACAATCTTTTTGCTGGGGTGGCTGCGCCTCAACCGATCTGCAAGCGTCCCTTTCATCAACGACGCTCCCGGGCGATCAACACGCTGCCGGCTTTGTCAGGCAAGAGGATCGGGGTTTCGGGCTTATCGGCCATGAAGGCGTCGACCGCAGGCTTCACGTCTTTCCACCAGCCGCTGGAATAATCGTGCACGATGATGAGCCCGCCAGGGCTCATGCGCGGATAGAAAAAAACCAGCGCCGCCGCTACCGCATTGCCGAGATCGCAGTCGATATGGACGAGGGCGAATTTCTCTCGATCCTGGACTATGGTCGCCGTGTCGGGAAACCAGCCCGGACAATAGACGACATTCGGGTCCATGCCGACGAATGTCTGGACCGCTTCGAGCGACGTATCCTTGAAGGCCTGATCGTTAACGGGCAGAACGTGGCTTTCCGCATTCACGTCGCGGGCATCGAAGCCCTCGAACGTGTCGAACAGGTAGAGCTTTCGCGCAGGCGAGACCAGGTGCAGGATTTTCGCTGAGTTGCCTTTGTACACGCCGAGCTCCGCCAACGCGCCCGGCGTTGCCCTTTCGTCCAGTGCCTTCAAGTTGTGGTAGAGTACGTAAAGGCGCGCGAGGTCGCCGCTATTGTTGAATTCATTCCCCTGCATCCAGAAGGCTTTTAACTCCACCGGAACCGAAAGATGCTGGTGGACGGCATCGGAATCCGGCCGGAACTGCAAGAAATAATGTGGGTCGTTGAGCGCGATTTCGACGGGGTGGACCATGTTGCACTGACTTTGGCCGGCGTTTAATACTCGAATTGTAAAGACACGAAAGCCTCTCTGGCAACGCACTTCCAAGGCATAATGCGTCTCGCTGCGCTCAACCCATCCTACAATCCCGAAGGATCAGATGGACGAAGCGAAACCACCGCCAGAAGCTCATCGCCCCGGGCATCGAGCTCAATTGCACGAGAGCTGGAATGAGCGCAGCTCGTTCTGGCATTCGACGGCCTCTGCGGGAGCCAATGACAAGGTGATCCGTTGTTACTTGTTTGACAAGCTTTCACCAGGTCATACCGACTGGGGCGGGCGTTGAAGGCTTGGCGGGCAACCGCGGCATTTCCTATGGGATTGGCAAGATGCGCGTTTGTCACGCGTAGGAGTATGATCCACCAACGCCTCGACATGACGCGTGGTCAGCTTCAGGGGTTTCGACTACCATCCCACTTTGCGCGATTGCAACCATGCCCCGGCGCGCACGCCTGCGACTGGCGATTGAAACGCCGCGGCTTTGTTAACGAAAGCCGCAACGTAGCATGGGTTGAGCGTACCAAACAACAAAACGGCCGCTGCGGGCTCGACACATTTGCGCCAATTTCGGCACGTCAAGCTGGCACGGGCGCGGCAAGAGGAGTGTGTCCTCATGATCACGACAAAGTGGATATCGGGGGCGGGGGCAACCCTGATGCTTCTGTCGGTTGCTGCGCTAGCCCAATCGCCGAAGCCGCCGCTGCAGCAGGCACAGCAGCCGCAGCAGCCGCAACAGCAGCAGCCGCAACAGCAGCAGCCGCCGCCGCAGGTACAGCAACAGCAGCCGGTGGTTTGGGAACGGATGTCGCGCATGCAGCTCGAAGCGTCGTATGCCGGTCCGTTGAAAGACACTACCATCCAGCGCTGGCGCGATCCCGTCGGGGAAGTGGTGTGCTACCTGTACATTCCCTTCACGGCCCAGCATTCACCGCCGACTCCCAGCGGTTATGTGCAGTACGGTCCCAATAGCATCGGCGCGATCAGCTGCGTCTCTGAACGCGCCGCGGTCGCAGCCGCTGCCCCCAAGCCGGCGCCAGCTCCCAAATCGAGCCCGCCGCGAACCGAGACGCCGCGGCCTTGATCGCGCTAGATGGGTTCAGCGGCAGCCAGCCTCATCACTCCGCCGTCCCACCCCTTACTGGAATTTGAAGACCCAGCCATCGGTGCAGGCATATTGGTAATTAATTGCCCAAAGGACGGCTGGCGTGAGAGTGCTGATGAGTTCCGGGGGGACAAGCTCGTAGATTGGCTCCTGCCTGTCGACGAGTTTGATGCGGATGGGAAAGACCCCCTCGATGGTGCGTGGATCGCGGATAATGCAGAATGCCATGGCATAGGGTGGCACGACCGGCCATTTGGAAAGCTCAAGGCCATAGGAAAAGAAGCGCACGCCCTTCTTGACCAGGATAGCCGATCGCGCTGCCTCGGCAATGTCCTTCTCGTCAGGAGGCTGGCCGGGCGTGAATAATTTTTTCTTCCAAATCAGGAAGTTGTATTTGCCCTCGTCGTAGTAGTAGATGCCGTTACCATTGCCGAAATCCCTGGCGCTTCCGCTCGGCAGCTGCAGGCGCGCTTCCGATTGGACTAGCGGTTCCACATAGCGGAGCAGCACGAACGCAAGCGCCGCGCCAACGAGCACGAGAACCGCGACGAACAATATCCGCTCCATGCTTGACCGCATCCGGGTCCTCCAACCGCTGCTTCAGGCCGATCGGCTCCGGCACGGGGCATGATAGCTGATACTGGGCCACTTTACGGCCCCGTCCGAGATGAAACATTACCGAGCTGTCCTTGTCAGCGGGCGCGGAATGCAATCATCTTCTTGAACTTTTAGGTTGTGCCCAAACTGCGCTTTGGACGACCAGAACGGCTTCAATGGATGATAAAAGACCGAATTTCGCGTCGCGTAACGCGGCCCTCTTCGTCCCCCTGCTGATTGGCCCTCACAAACCCACATTTATAGCAGGAAGAGTAGCCCGGCGCGGCGGGTTGCCGGCTGCGCCGGCCGCGATCCGCAACAGAATTGCGGAGCAGCACCCCTCCGTCCGGATCATTGGTAGTCGCAGGCGCGCGGCGATGCACCGGTAAGGCCTGCGATGAGTTCACTGCGATGAGTTCACCGAGAACTCGGCGGCGAGCCTGTCCAGCCGTTGATGAACGCAAATATTGCTCGACCCGCCGGGTTCTGGGCCTCGGCGGGTCGATGCGTTCAACCCGTGGGTGCTGGCGCGATTTGCTCGCTCGATCCAGCTACACTCGGCGCCTCTTTATTGGGCCGTGAAAACGGCGATGCAGCCGTTGGCGTCACTTCCACCCAATGAGCCACAAATGGTGCTGACCGCCGCCGGTATCGGAACGTAGACCTGGTTTAGGATCGGGTCGGCGGCTACCGAATGGGCGTTACGAGGCAGATTCTTGTTCGCGGTAAAAACAGAGTTCGACGCGAACGTGGCGGAGTCGATGATTCCTAGCTGCTGAGTGGCACCGACCGCCGCTGACCGCGCCAGGAAGTATAGACCGTCCCCCGGGTTGAACCAGACTTCATCAGCCCCTGACTGTTGATTGATAGTCGCCACGACGCTGCCATTGAACTTGTTGATGATAGCCGTTGGGTTGTTGGCGTTCGCGGTCGCATTACAGCCAAGCAGGATCTGGGGACTCGGGCCGATCGCCATTCCTTGTGGTCCGGCGCAGCTGGCGAGCGGAATGAGGTACTGGTTCAAAATCGCGTGCGTTACCGGGTTGATCTCCAACACGGCACCCGGCGCCGAGTCATTACCTGGGCCATTGACTTCCGGGACATTGATAAAGAAATGCCCGGTCTCTTGATCCCACTGCACACTGCTCGATGCCGTTGGTTGCTTTCGGGGTGGGCTGTACGCTCCCCCCGTTTATTGTGCCGTCCATCACGATCTTGTCGGTGACGTTATACGTCGTGGTGGATATGAAGGTCACGAATGGAAAGGGTGACTCTGCATTGTTCGCCATCAGGACTACATTGTCACGCGGGTCCAGGCACAGCTCGTCAGCTCGGTTCTTCCCACCCGTGTTGATCACATGCGTCGTCTGCCGGTTAAACAGGTTGATCACCTTGATGGTGCTACCGCCATCACCGTTCCAGGTTTCCTGATGCCTGACGGTTATGACCCCATCTGGGCCAGAGGTATCGTTGTTCCCGGTCGCACCGGTGAACGGTGGATTTGCAGTAAGCTGCACCTGGAAGTGATTGTTCGAGGTCTGCACGACATCGATCGGACTTGTTTGTTCGGTCGGCCAAGAAATACAGTTGGATAACCGAATCGACGAAGCTAATGTCGAATGAATTGATCTGTTGACCATTGGGCAGCGAAATCTGCGCCGTCGGCACGAAATTCAGATTTGCCGCAGGCGCGGGCCCTGCTATTGCGAGGAGCGCCGGGGCAAGAGCGCCTGCAACATACCCCCGTAACCTGACTTTTGTCATGTTTAACCTCCCTCTTTGTGCCTGGAATGATCCCTTCAACATTGCCATTAGGCCCCATCGCTTCGATACGCGTCAAGGTATATGCCGGTCAGTGAGATGATTTTTTTGCTCTTTGGCTGGGCGCCAGCGGCGATTATTTGGACGCCATAATAACACATAAGAACACAGGTAAGTGCATGGGTTTAGTGTAGATTAGGCGCTTCCCAACTTAGAATGGGCTAACTGTGGACTTTCCTAAGTGCGGAACGCTTCTAACTGCGGAACACAACATTTTATCCGGACCTATGTCCTTTGCGTAAAAATTCGTCATCAGTCCCGTTTCCGCCGTACAGGTGCACTAAGTGGTTGACGCTTTCCCAGGTCGGCATCCTGGCCGCCGAAAAGCTTGAACGTAGCCGAACGATCGTCGAGCGAGAGGACCAACCAGCGCTCCTCGATCTGGGTGACCTTCCACCCTTGGATGTCGTCGCCGATCCGCACGCGGCGAATCTTGTCGGCTGTTTCGACGCTAACCACGGCGCGCGCCTCGTCGGCGTCCAAGATGATGCCAAATAAGGTCACCTTCGGAGGCGCCGGCGGCGGGGGGCGGCTTACAATCGGAACAGGCGGCGGAGCTGGTGGACGACGGCTGGGCGAGAACAGGGGCCGCTCGCGGGTAGCTGACAAACGATCGAGCGAATGCGCAGCGAGTGGGCTCGCGAGACCGGCGGTCGGCGTTGTTGGGGCAGGAGCTTGAACTTGCGTTTCAGGTTGAATTTGCGGTTGAATTTGCGCTCGCGTAACCGCAAAGCTCGCCATAAGTAGCGGCAGTCCCAAAGCAAACAGAGCAACCATGGATCTCTGGAGGCAGATCATGCCGATCCTCGCCGCCAAAGCGCACGCAGGATCACCGTGAGGCGCAAGGTTGGATCCGCCACCCGCTGTCCTGCCGTGCTCGGGAGTTGCACCGCCAACAAATCAACGAACACGTACGGCGTTCGGCTTTCCAGCTGATAAAGCAGTCCCTGCAGTGACTTCTGGGCAACGTCCAGAGTGGCCTGGACCCGGATCGAATCTGACGAATCCTCACGCCGCGCCGGTTCCACCCCGTAAGAGATGAGAGTGGCTTGCTGACTGCGCGCCACCTGTGAGAGGTAGCCCTGCAGCTGGGCCGCGGCCAGCCCCGCCGTCGGCGCATCCAGGAACGCGGCAGCGGGTGCCGTGCCCGGCTTCCGTGCACGGGCGGCGGTCTCAGACCGAGAGCGGGCTTCAAGATGGGAGAGAGTGTCGCGCCGCTCCGTGAGTTCGTGGACCGCATCGGATCGCACTTGCAGCGACAAGCCCACCGCGAAGGCGCACACGAGAGCGAGCAAAGTCAGCGCCCCGATAGAAATCATCTGCTCGCGATTGAGCCGCACGACGATTTCAGTTCTCCGTGACATCAAGGCGCGGCAAAACTTGCGCCTCAATATGAAACCTGAACAGCGTGCCGTCCGGACCCCGCGTTGTCGGCGCGACGAAGTGCACACCGGTAAAGTGGCCGGATGCGCTCGAGCGGTGCAATCAATGAGGGGGCGTCGCTAGCCAAGCCGATGATGCGCAAAATCGAATTGTCCAAGCGCAGCTCCGTCAGGTATGCGGCGTCGGGAAGCGCCCGCGACAGGACGTCAAGCATGATAACGGTGGACAGCGAGGTCTCTTTCCAGGCCCAGGCGCGTTCCGCCGGAGGCAGCGCTGCAATGGCTTGTGGCGCACGCGATCCCTGAAGCTGGCGCTGCAACGTCCGGGAGCGGGACGCCAGCTCGTCGCTCTCCTCGCGAATGGAGGCAGCCGACGTGAATGCCCACAGAACCAAACCGACGCTGAGCAGGACACTGGCAGCAATCGCCACGCCGATCTGCCGATGTGTGCGCTTAGCAGTTTCTCCCGGAACGTCAGCGAGGCGCGACCAGAGGGTTACCGGAGCAGCAGCTGAAACACCGTCCGGGCGCGCCACGATCCGATCCGGGGGCAAACCAATGGCGTCGAATTCGTCCCGTGCGTGGTCAACGGCGGCCCGCGAGGTAATGAACACGCGCACATCGAGGGCTGCGGCGTCCTCTGCGCTCGCCTCGGCATCGAAACCGTAAACTGTCTGGTCGGCCTGCCACGGAGACAGTCGCTCGACCTGATTGCGCACAATGCCGCGCAGAAACTCTCGCGCTTGAGCCGGAACGCTGATCCGCCGCACCACAATCTTGTCGGCCGGAAGTTCGAGGATGACGAAGCCGCTTCGAGCGGCACGCACAACTTCATCGGGAGCAAGGCTTCCTGCCGCAAGCACCGCCAGCGCGGATTCCGCAGGCGCGCTTTCCGGTTCATCGGTACTGATTAGTTGCATGATAGGATTACGGCCCGGTGCTTGCCGAACGATAAGACGATCATCCTGATGCGAGACGATCAAGGTGCGCTGTAGCCGCCACATCTCGCGCCAAGCAAGCAATAGGCCAGCAAGTAACTCGATCCACCGCGCCCAGATCGCTGCGACCTGCATCGAGATCCCCCTGACCGTCCGGTCATTCCCGCGCGTGAGAGGGTACGAGATTCCAGACGAGAATACGATAGGGCTGACTACCCTCCGGCGTTGCCATGATCACGGCTTGAGCCGCCCGTGCCCAGCACATTGATGACGACGTCACGCGGAACCACGATGGGTTCGCCTGCATCCCCGACCAACACACGCCGCTCGCCGTCGAGCGAAACATGGCGATCGCGTCCGCTCAGAATCGCTGCCAGACGCTCGCGGCGCAGCAGAGCGGCAATCTCCAGCGTCAACGCTTTGAGCTGTCCCCGTCCGGTGCCGGGCGTGGTCGTTGCGACAAGCGAGGCAACCAAGGCGATGATCAGCATGACCGCAAGGACCTCGATCAGCGTAAAGCCCGAGCTTCGGTCAGTGCTCCACATTCGAGACATCGGCCGCGTTGCCTGTACCACCTTCATGACCGTCCGAGCCGTAGGACACTATTTCGTAGGGAGCGCGCTCCACCGGTGAGCGGTATTGATAGGGATTGCCCCACGGATCGGGCGGGACGCGGTTGCCTTTGATATAGGGGCCGTTCCAGATTTCTATGCCGGTCGGGCGCTGCACCAGCGCCGTAAGCCCCTCAGACGTCGTCGGATAACGTCCCGCGTCGAGATAGAAAAGATCCAGTGACGAACCGAAGCTCTCGATCTGCAGCTTGGCTGTCTTTGAGCGCGATTCGCCAAGATAGCTCAACACCCGCGGCCCGACCAAGCCCAGCACCAAAGCGATGATGGTCAAGACGACCAGCATCTCCACCAGAGAGAAACCGGCAATGCCCCGTGCCAGTCGACTGCGACGCGGGTGCATCACTGAGAACGGGAAAGACGATCTGATCATCGTGCAAGCTCCGTGATGCTGAGGAGCGCACTCATTATGGATACCACCAGTGCTCCAATAACGACGCTCACCAGGATGATCGTTGCCGGCCCGATTGCCCCCATCAAGCGGTCGAGCCCAATGCCGAGCTTGTGCTCATAAAATTGTGACGCATGTGCGGCTATCGACGGAAGATCTCCCGTCTCATCTCCGACCCGGAGCATGCGCACCGCAAGTGGCGGCAGCAGATCCGTATCGGCCAAAGCGTCTGCAAAACGCCGGCCATTGCGAACCTGCTCGTGCACGCGATCGATGGCGGCGACGAGCCGAGGCTCGGTGATCACATCGCGGAGAATCTTGAGCGCGGCCGGCAGCGCCACCCCGTTGGCGACCAGCAGGCCGAGCGTTCCGATGATGCGGGCCGTGCGTCTGTCGCGCATGGGCCCGGCGATTCCCGGAATTGATGTGATGATCTCAACAATGCGCGCCCTGCGCGCCCTGTCCATTGCCACAAGCCAAACGCCGAGGACGGCAATGAGGCAAGTCCCGAGAAACAGATCGAGATTGCCGCGCAGCCATTCGGAAACGCCCAGAACAAAGGCGGCGCCCGTATTGAGGCGGCCGCCCAAATCCTTGAACACGGGCTCGAACTGCGGCACGACATAGATCAAAAAGAACACGAGAACGAGAACGGCCGCCCCGACCAAAAAGAGTGGATAGCGGATCGCCGCGTTGAAGCGTTCGCTAAGTAGCTCCCTTCGCGTTCGGTCCTCGACGATTGCCCGCAATATCGCGTCGAGCTTGCCGGACGCCTCGCCCGCCCGCACCATTGCGACGTATGCCGGCTCGATGACGCTCGGATGCTGCTCCAGCGCTTCTGCAAAACTGTCACCGCCCGAAATGGACGAGCGCAGCGCATTCGCGAATTTCGCCACCGCCTTGCTTGCATCCTCGCCAAGCGTTTGCAGCGCCCCTTCCAGCGTCAGCCCTGCGCCGACGAGGAGAGCCAGCTGCCGCAGGAGAAGAGTCACATCTCGTGATCGCGGCGCATTGCCGCCGCGCCGCGCAGGTGTAAAAATTCCTTGCCTGATCGCCTCCGCCTCGATCGGGAGGTGACCGAGATATTCGATGCGCCTGACGACCTCCTCGCGGGAGGGCGCATCGACTTCCCCGATGACAACCTCTCCGGCCTGGCTGAGCGCGCGGTAGCGGAATTGCGGCATTGATAGTCGCTTTACAAGCTCGCGGTCACACGAAAGACCTCGTCGATAGTCGTGAGTCCGGCCCGGCATTTGGCGAGACCATCCTCGGACATTGTGGTCATGCCCTCCGCCCTTGCCTCCCGCTCGAGGTCGGAAGCGTCGGTCTTGGGACCAATCGCGCTCCGCAGCCGCGGCGTCACCTCGATCACCTCGAACACGCCGAGGCGGCCGCGAAACCCGGTGGAAGCGCACCAATCGCACCCTTTAGAACGATGCATGATGTCGCCCACTGCGAAGTTCAAGGCAGCGTAGCGGGGGTCTTGTGCGAGATCGGCGCTCGTGATTCGGTGTGGTTGCTTGCAATGCTTGCACAGGATGCGCACCAAGCGCTGGCCGACAATGGCCCGCACGCTGGAAGCGAGAAGGAAGCTCTCGATCCCTAAGTCGATCAGTCGCGTGATCGCGCCCGCAGCGGTGTTAGTGTGCAGCGTGGTCAAGACGAGATGCCCAGTGAGCGAGGCATGAACGCCGATATGAGCGGTCTCAGCGTCACGCATTTCGCCCACCATGATTACATCGGGATCCTGGCGCAGGAATGAGCGTAACGCCGAGGCGAAGGTCAGGCCGATCGCCGGGTGTACCTGCGTCTGGTTGACGCCGGGGATCTGATATTCGACCGGATCTTCGATGGTCAGGATCTTGCGGGATGGTTCATTGATCAGCGCCAGCGATGCCGCCAATGTCGTCGTCTTGCCGGAGCCGGTGGGGCCGGTCACGATGACCATGCCGAACGGGGCTTGCAGCGTGCGACGAAGAATGGCTTCGCCGTGCGCAGGAAGCCCGACTTGGTCGAGGGTGACGAAGCTCGACCCCTTACGCAAGAGCCGCACAACCGCACTCTCCCCGTGCATCGTTGGCATTGTGGCCACGCGCAGGTCAATCTCGGCTCCGCCAACGACGAGGCGCGCCCGCCCGTCTTGGGGAATGCGCCGCTCGGTAATGTTCAAGCCCGCCATGATCTTGAGACGGGACAACAGGCCCCTCGCCATGCTCATGGGAGGCGCCGGCACGACCTTCAGAAGGCCATCGATGCGCAGGCGCGCCTGCAGCGCGCCGCCGAACGGTTCGATGTGCAGGTCAGTGGCGCGCTGCTCGACCGCAAGCCTAAGAAGGTCATCGACTGCTCGCACCACCGGTGCGCCCCCGGCGAGGTCGCGCAGATCATCAAGGCTATCTTCGCTGGCCGCGGCTTCGCCCTGAACAACGGCGCTTGGCTGCTCGGGCTCAAGAGTTGTTCCGAGCGCCGCATCGATATCCTCTGCGGTTGCAACGGTGATCGCCACTGGTCGGTGCAGCGCGATCTCAACGGCCCGAACAGTTTCGCCATCCATCGGGCGTGCGATCGCAAGCGTCAGAATTCCCGACGAATCCTCATAGGGAAAGACCCGTCCGTCCCGCAGAAAGCGCGCAGAGAGCTGCGCTCCGGCGAACTGGCTTCCCACCAAATCCCCACGCTGCACCCGGTCGCAACCACAGAAAGCGGCGAGCTCGTCCGCAAAGGCCGATGGTGTCAGCTTTGTCAGACTGACCCAGTCCAGGTCGCCAACCCCATCGCCCCGCCGTGCATTGAGCCCGCCATTGGCGATCTGAACATCGTTCAGCACGCCCTTGCGCGCCAGATGGGCAACGAAGTCATTGAGTTCGTTAGTCAACATCGGCATGACCCCGCCGACATGCTATCCTTTGCGAGAAAATGACGGGCTGATGTGAGACATTGGCCCCTCAAGACTAACGCTAAATCGGCATCGCGCATTGAATTCTGCTCAGGCGAAGTCACGAACCGATGGGGAACCTATGTGGGGAACCTATGCAAACGATTGTGTCGGAATTGACATGTCGTCCGTCGGAGTGCGGCACTGTGTGTGGTCTAGGAAAAGATCGAGATCGAGTAGTAGCATCCGGATATCGGCAAGAATGCAGCAGCGACAATTGTGCAACAGTCATTAAGCAGGCGGCCACAATTCGGCGACATTCGTAAAAATAAAGTGGTATCCGCAAGGGGGTACTGAATCACTAGGGAGGATTTGAAAAAGTCGGCCGAGCTAGGCAATCACTAGCACGCTGCGCTCGCGCTGATGTTCGCGAACTGCGTGCTGGAACTAAAAGGAGGGGCTGTGCTGAGGGGGGGCCAAGTGTTGCAACCAATACTGCAGGTTTGTGCAGTAGCAGCACTTGTTTGTTTGTTGGTCGCCTGTTCGGCTTCAGACAAGCAAACATCGATAACTACCGCGCAACGCGATACCTTTGCTCCGATTCGCAGTGCTGATCTGCGTGCGCATTTCCCGGCCGGAACCGACCGCCCCGTTGACGGTCCCGGCCAATCTTCCCAACCCCTGATATTTCCCGGCTCCGAGATCGAGCCAGCCCCGTCCCCCAATCGACCTTCCGACTCCCGTGTCGCTTCCGCCGACTTTGTCGCATTAAGCGGCGGCGGAGGCGTGGAGCTCAATTTCGAGCGCGCCGATATTCAAAGTGTCGCCAATACGCTTCTCGGCGACACGCTTGGAATTAACTTTGTGGTTGACCCAAGGGTGCAGGGTACCGTGACTTCTGGCTGCGACCGGTCCAATACCCCGCAAGGACGTGTTACCAGTCTTCGAAAGCGTCTTGCGCATGTCAAATGTGGCTCTTGTGCGCGAGGGGAATCTCGTGAAGATTCTTCCGGTTGCCGAGGCAACCGGCGTCGGAGTGGTAGGAACCGGCGAGTCGGGATTTGGCGTTTCGATCATACCCCTGCGTTACACGGCGGCCGCGACGGTCGGCCGGACAGCGGAAAACTTTCTTTCTCGACCGGGCGCCATCAAGATTGATCAAGCAAGAAATCTCGTCTTGATCCAGGGTACGACGGCCGAGCGCCAGGCTGCCGTCGATATGATCTCGGCTTTCGATGTCGAATGGATGCGCAATCAGTCGATTGGCGTCTATCCGCTTAAATCCACGTCGCCAGAGACCATGATCCGGGAACTCGAGCGGGTCTTTGAATCCAGTGAGGGCGGTGTAGGCCAGGGAGTGGTTCGGTTCCAGCCGATCTCACGCATGAACGCCGTCCTAGTGGTCACCGAGAATCCTAAATTTCTGGAGCGCGCGACCCAGTGGGTGCAGCGACTCGACCGGTCCGACACCAGCGGGACAACGGTCCGAGTTTATCGTCTCAAGTATGGCAGCGCACCTCAGGTGGCAAAAATCCTCAACGAGATTTTCGTAGCGCAGCGGTCCGGGCAGACAAGCGGCGACTCGGCGGCCAGTCAGATCGCGCCGGGGACGAGCGCCTCCCAATCTCGGCTCGACTCGCTCCGGACCGCAAGTGCTGGCAGCACGGGCAGCAACGGCACCGCGACCACGCAGAACGGTGCAGCGTCAGGTGGGGCTTCCACTCGCGGCGCCGGCCCCATTGCGGCCGCGTTCGAAAATTTTGATCGCAAAGATCGCGAGACAGATACGACGACAACCTCGTCTGTTGGCTCAACCGCCGACAGTCAAACTCGTGGTGTGTTCCAAAACGTGCGTATCACGCCCGACACCGCGGACAACTCCATCGTAGTCTATTCCAATCAGGAGGATTACCGGGCAATCGAACGCTCGCTGCGCGAAATCGACCGGCCGAGGCTGCAGGTCGCAGTTGAAGCAACGGTTGCCGAGATCACGTTGACGGATGCACTCCAATTCGGCGTGCAGTATTTCTTCACCAACAACACAAACGGCAACGCGGTCGGGCTGTCCACCGCCGCGGCCGCACCAATCAATACCGTTGACGCGGGCGCGGTGGTGCAGGCTGCTGTTCAGCCATTCCTCCAACAGGTCCTGCCCGGAGCCAACCTGCTGCTCGGACCCCAAGCACAGCCAAGGGTCATCCTCAGCGCACTTTCCACCTTGACTGACGTCAAGGTTCTCTCCGCGCCGTCCGTTGTCGTCATGGACAATCAGCCGGCGTTGCTTCAAGTCGGCGACGAGATTCCGATTTCGACCGGGGTTGCCACGATCCTTTCTAATGCGAATACCCCGGTCGTCAACACGATCGAAATGCGCAATACCGGTGTAATTCTCAAGGTTTTGCCTCACGTCTATGCGAATGGAACGATCCAAATGGAGATCGAGCAGGAGATCTCGAACGTCGTCAATTCGAATCAGCCAACCTTGACGCCAACTATTTCGCAGCGGCGCGTCCATTCCACAATCGCGGTGACGAGTGGCCAAACCGTGCTGCTTGGGGGTCTCATCAGTGATCAGGACCAGAAAACAAAATCGGGAATACCGGTTCTGAATGACATCGCCGTTATCGGAGACCTTTTCGGCACTAAGTCTGTCCAAAAAAAGCGCACGGAAATCATTATGTTCATCAAGCCGCGGCTGATCCGCAATAGCATCGATGCCCGCGGCGTCGCGGAAGAGTTCCGGTCTAGCCTCGAGATGATGCGGGAAAACCACCCCTTCATCAACGGCGGGGCTTTGCCCGTCGCTAAGTGATGATCGACGCGCAGGAAACAATCGCTTCGGAGGAGGACCTCCGCCCGAACCTGGCGATCCTCTTTGGCGTCGGCGGTGCTGTAGCTCTTATCTCCACGATATCGCTGCCATGGCCGATTGCGATCGCTTCAACCATACTCGGAGCATTGATGATTGCGGGTGCGGAGGTCGATGCGAGGACGTATCTGCTTCCCGATGCCGTCACTTGGGGCGGCATTGCATTCGGCATTCTTGCTGCGCCGGCGCTCAATCCATTCGAGCCGTGGCTGAGCACAGGAGCGGCAGTCGCGCGCGCGGCAGGGACCGCCTTTGCGCTTGTTCTGCTGCGCTGGTCCTACGCCCGGATCAGGGATCGCGAAGGTCTCGGCTTCGGCGATATCAAGCTCGCTGCGGCGGTCGGGGCTTGGCTTCCGCTTGCGTTCATACCGTTCTGCTTCGCGCTCGCGACCTGCTCTGCCTTGGTGACCGTCATGTTCGCACGCCTGCGTGGTGAGAGCATTGATGCGACAGCGAAGTTGCCGTTCGGCGCATTCCTGTGCCCAGCCCTATGGCTGGTCTTCTATGTGGGCGAGCTTCAAGGTTGACCGCCAACTTGATTCGTCATGCTCTGCCTTCAAATGAACTTTGAATGTCGGTCGGCAAGATCGTGCCGATGTGGAGGCCAGCATCTGGAATTGGGATATCCCCTCTTCAAGGAATTTGCCGCTTACATTCCTAGATCATGGCTGACCCAGGACATGCGTTCGCAGTTTCCGGCGAATGGCGGCAGAGGTGCCCACATGCAGAGCGAAATGTGAGCCGCGAGGATGTCAAAGATGATGCTCGCAGCGGAATTTGTGGTCCTCGGCTATAACGACCAAGTCCCAAACATCGCACCAATGTCCTAGCTTCACTGCCCAAACACTTGGAAATCGCACCAATCAACATCGGCTGGAACGGCTTGCCTTGACTTATTCGACCACTCAAAGCATCGGCCTCAGCCACCTCGACGCGCTCGAGGCGGAAAGTATCTACATTATACGCGAAGTGGCGGCGCAGTTCGCGAAACCAGTCATGCTGTACTCCATTGGCAAAGACAGCTCGGTCATGCTGCACCTTGCCATGAAGGCTTTCTGGCCGTCGAAGCCGCCGTTTCCGCTGCTGCACGTCGATACCACGTGGAAGTTCAAGGAGATGATCGCATTCCGCGACCGCCGCGCCGCTGAGCTCGGTCTCGACCTCATCGTCCATGTCAATGAGGAGGGAGTGCGCGCGGGAATTGGTCCGCTCACCCACGGCTCGGCCGTCCATACCGAGGTCATGAAGACGGTTGCGCTCAAGCAGGCACTGGAGAAGCACGCCTTCGACGCCGCGATCGGCGGCGCCAGACGCGACGAGGAAAAGAGCCGCTCCAAAGAGCGCATCTTCTCCTTCCGCACCGCGACCCATCGCTGGGACCCGAAGAATCAGCGGCCGGAGTTATGGAAGCTATACAACGGCCGCATCAACAAGGGCGAGAGCATCCGCATATTCCCTTTGTCGAATTGGACCGAGCTCGACATTTGGGAATACATCGCGGCCGAGAATATTCCCGTAGTGCCACTCTATTTCGCCGAGGAGCGCCCGGTGGTCGTGCGCGACGGCGCACTGATCATGGTCGACGACGAGCGTATGCCACTGCTGCCGGGCGAATGCCCGGCCATGAAATCGGTGCGCTTTCGCACGCTCGGTTGTTACCCGCTCACGGGCGCGGTCGAAAGCCGCGCCCGGAGCGTCGCAGACATCGTGCACGAAATGCGGGCGGCAAGAACCAGCGAACGCCAGAGCCGCGTCATCGATCATGACCAGCCCGCGTCGATGGAGAAGAAAAAGCAGGAAGGCTATTTCTGATGCTCCAGACAGTTCTGAAAGGTGCCTCTCCGGCGCAAGCCGAGCTGTCGGGACAGGGAGCAACAAAGCTTTTACGCTTTCTGACCTGTGGTTCGGTCGACGACGGTAAGTTGACACTGATCGGGCGCCTGCTCTACGATTGCAAGCTGCTGTTGGAAGACCAGCTCGCCGCGCTAGCAACCGACAGCACGCGCTTTGGAACGACTGGCAGCGCTCTCGACATGGCGTTGCTGGTCGATGGGTTGCAGGCGGAGCGTGAGCAGGGCATCACCATTGATGTAGCCTACCGCTATTTCGCCACGGGCAAGCGTAAGTTCATCGTCGCGGATACGCCCGGCCATGAGCAATACACCCGCAACATGGCGATTGGTGCCTCGACCGCCGACTTGGCGGTTCTGCTCATCGACGCGTGCAAGGGTTTTCTCACCCAAACACGGCGCCACAGTCAAATCGTCGCGCTCCTCGGCATTCGCGATATCATCGTTGTCGTCAACAAAATGGATCTGATCGACTGGAAACAGTGCGAGTTCGAGCGCATCAGGAGCGACTATCTGGCCTTCGCTGCCGGTCTCGGGTTTGCGAATGTCACCTGCGTTCCCGCGAGCGCCCTCTACGGCGACAATGTCACGCGGCGCAGCGATGCGATGCCCTGGTACCGCGGCCCAACTCTCCTCGATCATCTCGAACGCGTGGAGATATCCTGGAGTGCGGACGACAAACCATTCCGGATGCCGGTGCAGTGGGTCAACCGGCCGAGCTCGCAGTTCCGCGGCTATTGCGGCACCATCGTGTCGGGACGCGTGCGCCCGGGCGACCGCCTCGCGCTCCTGCCGGCCGGCAGGACGGTCGAGGTCGCACGCATCGTCACCGCGGGCGGCGACCTCGAGGAGGCGGTAACCGGGCAGGCGGTAACGCTCACCCTCAGCGAGGAGGTCGATGTGAGCCGCGGCGACGTGCTGGCCGCGCACGATGCGCGGCCGGCAGTCGCCGAGCAGTTCTCAGCCCACATCATTTGGATGAGCGAGCAGCCGATGCTGCCGGGCCGATCCTATCTGCTGCAGGCCGGGACCACGCTCGCGCCCGCGCAAATCACCGAGCTCAAGCACAAGGTGAACGTCAACACGTTCGAGCACGCCGCTGCCAGGCACCTCGATCTCAACGAGATCGCGGTCTGCAATGTGGCGCTCGACCGCGCCATTGCGTTCGATCCCTACGCCGAGAACCGCGACATGGGCGCGTTCATCCTGATCGACCGCCTGAGCAACGCGACGATCGCCTGCGGCATGATCGACTTTGCGCTGCGCCGCGCCACGAACATCCATTGGCAGGCGCTCAAGGTTGACAAGAGTGCGCGCGCGGCATTGAAACGGCAGAAGCCCTGCGTGGTGTGGCTCACCGGGCTCTCCGGCGCCGGAAAATCGACCATCGCGGATCTGGTCGAGCAGTCACTGCATCATCACGGCCATCACAGCATTGTGCTTGACGGCGACAACGTGCGTCATGGTCTCTGCCGCGACCTCGGCTTCACCGACGAGGCCCGGGTCGAGAATATCCGCCGCGTCGGCGAGGTCGCGAAGCTGATGGTGGAAGCCGGCCTGATCGTGATCGTGAGTTTCATCTCGCCGTTTCGCAGCGAGCGACGCATGGCGCGCGCGCTGCTTGCCGAGGACGAGTTCATTGAGATTTACGTCGATACCCCGATCGAGGTATGCGAAGCGCGCGATCCCAAGGGCCTCTACAAGCTGGCACGCGCGGGCAAGCTGCCGAACCTCACCGGAATCGGCAGCGCCTACGAGCCGCCCGAACACGCGGAGCTCGTGCTGGCGGGAGCCACGAAGCACCCGGAAGCGCTGGCCCAGGAGGTGCTCGCCACGCTGGAGCGGCGGGGCGTCATTTGATGGAGATGGTAAGATCGCGGGTCAGCTTAGCTTAGCCGCAATCGGCCACCGGCCGATTGGCCCGCCGTCGGGACGCAAACGCGGTGTGTCGATTTGGGATTCGGCTGCAACAGCGAACCAACCCCTTCCTCACAGCAGCATGGTTTTCACACCCAGCGCTGGCCCCAATTCACTGAGACGACGGTCTAGGGTGCAGAGCGTTGCACCATGGTCGGCACAGATTGCGAGATGCAAGGACGATAAGAAGGATTGCCGAGCCGCTTGCCCTAGCGCACGCTCTTTGCATCGAACACGCGGGCTTTGCCATATACCATTTATCTGGCCGGACCGGTCTGTTGCTGACCCTCCAATTTCTTGCGCCCATCCTCGGCTCGCCGCTGTAGCTCTTCCTGCAATTTTTTCTGCCGTTCCTCGACAACCTTCGCATCGGTCGGCGGCGCATCGTAAGCCTTAGCGAAGTCAGCAAGTGGGACCACCAAGCTAATCGGCTGTCCAGCACCATTAACAGCTTGGATTACAAGTTGCTGCCCCTTTTTGAGCTTGTCGATCAATTCTCCGGTCGCCTCGTAATCAGCCACGCAACCGTAACTTAAACAGTTGACATAAGGTCCAGTCATCGGCTGGCCGTTGTCAACAATGACGCGAGTGCCGGGTTGGATTGCCATACCCAGCGGCAATGTCACGCGCAGCATCTTTTTCGGCTCATTTTCTGGCTCAATCAGAACTGCGGCCACGACCGGGTTCCCGGATTCGGCCCGACCATCCTTCCCGGTGAAGCAGACGCGCTTGGCGTCGGCCTGCTGCCCTTTCAGGCAGAATTTCGTCCATGGAGAAAAGATGAGCTGGGGTTGCTCGCCCCCTTGTGGCTGGGCCCGTTGGGGGCTGGACGCTTCCGCAGGTTTCGGAGCAGCGGCAGCAGGTTTTGAAGCGGCCTTGGGCGCGGGTTGCGCTCTGGGCGCCGGCGGCGCAGGCGGTGTCTGGGCAAATGCGTTAAAACCGATCCACACGTTCAGCATGCTGACAGTCGTAATGACCGCGAACCCACACGGGGCTGACCTATCCGCCGAACGAATTAAGCGATGAAACATGCACAGTACCGTTTGCGAGAAGCGTTCACAGACTGACGTGTGATTAGCGAATGCTGGACTGGATTGCACCCGATTTCACAAGACATCCGGTTAGGTGAATGATGGAGCAATGGGGCGAAGGGCGACATGGGGCGCGAATTCAAGGTTGAAGCGGTTCCGGCCTTAACGCCTGCTCATCCTCGCCTACGACGATTTCGGAACGCAACCCCGCGACCATGCGCGTGGCCGCGTCGATCACGTGCCACCGCAGTTCCCGGCCGGATCAGACCCGGTCGGTGGGGACGCCCGCTGGTTCGGCATCAATCCTGGCCATCGACTTGCCACCGACCCGCGTAACGGCTTTGTCTACAGCCTCTTCCAGAATTGCCCCGGCACCTGCAACGCCGATCCGAAGGCGATCCGATGTATTTGCTAAACCGGTCTACGGACCAGGGCACGACATGGACCTTGAACGGCAGTGGCAAAGGCATTGTCGTAGCGAATGCAAACAGCACGCAACCGACGCCCAAGTTTGGTGGCGTCAACGCGTTGCTCGGCGAAGTGTTGCACGGGGCGGTCGACCCGACAAACGGTGACCTCTACTCACGTCTACGGAAACCAGGACGGCAGCGGGAACAATCGTCTCGCAATCCGGCGCGTGACCGACAACGGCGCCGGCGGCGTCAACATCGGGGCTGAGACGTTTGTTGTGGGCGGGACGGTGCAGGCTGCCCTGCCACAGGTCGTGGTTAACAACCGGGGGACAGTCGGAGTCTTCTGACTACATGTTCAACGGCCCGGTTGGTGGGTTCCCGTAGTTCAGCACTTGGCTTGCAACCAGCACGAACCAAGGGGCGACGTTCACGACACAGCCAACCCTGACCCGATTTTCTTCAAGGCGTGTTCTCGGCGCACTTCGGCGCCTTCAATGCCGTGCTTACGGAATACCCGAACGTACCGATGTTTTCGATCAATTCCACTTTCACGCTGGTGGCCACCAGGAACGGGATCAACCCGAGACATGCGTCGGAGATGATCAGCCGAACGCGCTTGAAGCCGCGCTCTTCGGCCAAGAATGCCCAAAAGCTTAGACCAACGCTCAGTGTGAACACGAGAGCGATCGTCGCGCCAATCTGGCGCTGGGTTTGCTCGCTGTTTTCGCGCCTGGCGTCCGCAAGGCGCGACCACAGTGCGACTGCATGCGCGCTTTGTTTGTCTGGGGCGTGCCACGATGCGATCGATCGGCAGGCCTAATGGCGGTGAACTGGGCTCGGCGTGCGCTATCGGTGGTAACCGCTGCAAGCAGCAGAGGGGCCGGTCATCCGACCGGCCTCTTTTTTCATAACGACCACCCTTGAGAAATCGCTAGACGACCCAACCTGCTCAGCGAACAGCGGCGATCGCCTTGTCGATGCCTTTGATCGACGCGATGTTGATGGTGACCCGGGCGCCGTCGCTCCTCCAAAACATAACGGCGGCGGTACCGTTGGCGGTGGCGATCGCCTTGCCGGTCGGATCGACGACCACAATCCTCGTCGGCCTGGTTGGCGGCGACCCAGGGACGAAACGGGGGACCTCCCCTCCATAGCCGTACATGCGTCACAATTTTATGAGCACAAACTGGGCATTGGGCTCTCACGGTACAGGTGCAGCGCCAGAACGGGACCGAAGTCTGGAACGGTCCCTTCGTCAAGGGCGGCAAAGTGCCGGCCGATCCATGGGGCAACCCCTATCAGTATCGCTCGCCGGTGGATCGCGGCGCCTACGAGATCGTGTCGTAGGGTTCCGACAGGCACGAGGACGGCACAGGCGCCGCGGCCGATATCTCGAATGTGGAACACTGACCGGGGCTTTACCTTGATCGAGATGCTGGCGGTCATGCTGATCGTCGCCTTGGTCGCCTCACTGGTCGCAACAATCACACCGGGCACCGGACGCGCGCAGCTCAAAGCATTGACGCTGGAGATTGCAGCTCTGCTGCGACGCGAGCGCGTCGCAGCAATATTGAGCGGACGTGATCGCCACGTCTCGCTCGACGGCGAGCGGCGTGTTCTGGTCGGGGAAGCGGGCGAAGCGGTTCGGGTTCCCCGCGATGTCGCGGTCAACGTGCTGGGCACAGACGAGGTGTGGTCGGGACGTACCGCCGTCGTACGGTTTCATCCGGACGGTGCGTTTTCCGGTGCCGTGCTGAGGCTTTCGCGGGAGGGGGCGGAATATGAGGTCCGCGTCAACTGGTATACGGGCGGCGTTGCGATTGCTCCGTAAGGCCACGCGCAAGCGCGCCGGCTTTACGCTGCTGGAAGCTCTCGTCGCGCTGGCGCTGGTGTTGTCGTTTGCAGCTGTGCTGGGACCCTACATGTTCCACGCACGCCGCATCGTGAGCGGGATCGATGACCGCATCGCCGCGCAAATCCTGCTGCGCTCGCTGCTCGAGGCTCCTTTTGAACGATCGAATCCCTCGAATGCCATCCGCGAAGGCGAAACCGCGGGGTTGCGCTGGCGCGTCGCGGCGGAGCCGATGTTTATGAATCCCGTACTGCCTCTGCGACAAAGAATCCAAGCAATATCGTCGTCACAGCCAAGCAAAAATGATGCCGTCCACGAACAGCCAAGCTGGACCGCGTTCCGGGTGACAGCCGACGTGTCATGGGGCGCTGGAATGTCGATTAGTGCCGAGACCGTCCGGCTCGGAAAATCGGAGTAATCGCAAGTGAGGGCACCGCCATCGGCAAACCGTAGGGATGAGGCACGCGTCGCCCGCTGGCAATGGCTGAAACGACTGCGTCGCCCTGCTGCGACAGCTTCGTATGTGGAGAGAGGGCGAGGCATGCCTCGCCCCTACGAATCGCCGGCAAGGCTTCACCTTGCTCGAGCTCCTGGCCGCAATCGCTATCGGGTCCGTGATCATGGCTGCCGTTGGTGCCCTCGTGCGTAACGTGGCCCTCAATTTCGATCGGGGAACACGAACCGTGACCCAGGGCGAGAGTTCTCATCCTTGCCATTGAGCGGCTGGCGGCCGATATCGGTTCCGCGCGTTTCATCACGACGACGAGCGATGCTAGGATCGGGACTGCGTTCGTCGGCGAGCCGGCAACAGTCACATTCGTGGGAGCCGGCGGCGTAGGCTCCAATAAAAAAGGAGAAGAAGTCGTCAGCCTGTCCGCCGAGCGGGAAGAGGATGTGATGCGCCTGGTGCGGCGGAGCGGGGCTTGGCCCGGTCCGCGCACGCGCCTTGAGGACGTGGCGCTGGGCGAGCCGGTAATTCTGCTGGAAGGCAAGATCCTCATCTCTTTCGCTTTCGGCCGCCTCGGCAATCCTGGGTTGGCTTGGAGCGATACGTGGAAGGGTGAAGCAGTCCCGCCGCGTTTCGTGCGCTTGACCTTGCGCGACAGCGCCACCGGCGCAGACGTGCTCGCCGCGACCGACTTCGTCATTCGCGCCGATGCTTCCGGCAGCTGCGCCCAGAACGATGCTCCGATTTGTGTCTCCACATCCGCCTCCGCCGGTGCCGTCCCAAAACCTCGCAGCAAGGAATGATGATGGGTAGCGATTCACGACGAGGGATCATCCTGGTCACTGTGCTTTGGATGGTCGCGCTGCTTTCAGCCCTCGCCATGGCGGCGGCAATCACCTTCCGTGGATTCGCCGGCATCGTCGTGCTCGACCGCGATCGCGTGCAAGCCGAAGCGCTGCTCACGGCTGCCCTGGAGGCTGCCGTCCGCACAGCGGCGATGTGGCAGGACACTCCTGTCGATTACCTGGAGAACAGCATCACTCTGTCCACCGGTTCGGCCAGCGCTCAGATCAGCGACGAAGGGGGCCGGATCGATATCGCAAAAGCGCCAATCGAAGTCATTGCGGGCCTCCTGCGCGTCGTCGGTGTTCCGGCGCAAGAAGCGGACGCGCTCGCTCAGAACATAGCTGAATGGCGCAAACCTCCTGCATCCGACGTCTACGCGCCCACCGGACCACCCAACGCAACCGCGCCATCATCCAATGTGCCGAACATAGAAATTGAACTCAATCCGCCCTTCACCGATGTCCGTCAGCTTGCGCGCGTTCCCGGCATGGCACCGGAATGGGTCGCAGCAATCGCGCCGCTCGCAACCGTCTATGGGAGGGAAACCATCAACCCCCTGACTGCGCCAGCGGAGGTGCTCGCAGCGCTGCCCGGCGTCGATCCAAACCGTGCGCAAGCATTTGTTCATCGGCGCCGCGAGCTTGCCCCCGATGCGGTTCAGTTGGCAGCAGCCCTGTTGGGAACGGCGGAACGATATGTAGCGGTGGGCAAACGTCCAGTTCTGTCCATGCATCTCACGGCGCAGCTTGTGAACGGCTTCACGCAGGCGGCTCGGGCGGTGATCGTGCTGATGCCGAACGATGCACTGCCCTATCGTATTCTGGTCTGGAATCCGCTACCCTTGCAGGCGGCGCAGTGAGGGGGATGCATCGGGGGATACTCATTCAGGCTGCCGGTCCAAAGAAAGCAGTGTTTGTCTTTTTGGTCGCCGCGCTTCTGGTAGCTGGCAGCGATACCGCGCGGGCACAAGCTCAAACAAATCATCCACCAGAGGCAACCGCGCCTGCGGCCGTGCTGATGAGCCCGCTTGCGGAATATTCGCTCGATCGTTTCTCCGCTACGCGAGAGCGGCCGCTGTTCTCGCTCAACCGCCGACCCCCGCCACCGCCGGCAGTACCGTCGTAACGCAGACGCCGCCCGTCCCGCCGCCGAACGTCATGTGCTGGGCATTGTCATGGATGCCGAGGAGGCGCGCGCTATTGTCCAGACCGGCCCGGCGAAGAAGTTCGCCGCGTGCGCATTGGCGACAATCGACGGATGGAAGGTCACGCAGATCGAGCAGCGCAAGCCCGTGCTTTCGCTCACAACAATCGGTCCGCGACCTTCACCATGTTCGGCGGCGAGGGTGGTTCGCTGCCGAAGGCTCCGTTCCGTGAAGCGGCCCTGACCCGCACGTCCGATGAAACTTGTTATTCCGGGGCGCTGCGAAGCGTCCGCTTTCGCTTTCGCGGGGTATAACGCTCTATGGACGCCGAGCTCTGATGAGTGTGGCAATTGTTTGATCGTTCCTGGCTGTTTTGTGAATTTCATAAAAAATGCGATGATATTACTGGCATGTGTTGCAATTTCGCCATATTCGGAACTAAGACGGTACCGCGGTGTATTCAACAGGGGGTGATGATGGTCTCCAAAACGAGAGTAAGTATTGCTGCGGCCGCCATCGCCGGGGTTGGATTGCTGGCCGGCATAGCGTCGCCCGCTGGCGCCCAGACCGGGACATGGACTGCGCTTGCCAACGGATTTCCCGGCAATGGTAGTACCGCTAACCCGGCGCTGCCGGCCGGCTTTAAAGGTCCCGGGACAGCGCTGCTGCTGACCGACGGCTCCGTCATAATGCACGACACCTGCACGCCGAGCTGGTTCCGGCTGCTGCCGGCCAATACCGGCAACTTTGCCAACGGCTATATCAACGGCCAATGGAGCGCGACGGCTATCGGCGACAATGCTGCCCTCGCCCCGATGATCGGAACCGGAAACGCGCCCGACAATTACGGACCGCTTTACTTCGCATCCGTGGTGCTGCCAGACGGGCGCTTCATTATCAACGGCGGCGAAGGAGAGAACTCAACGGGTTCCTGCCAAACAAGCCCCGACCGCAGCGGATTCCACCAAGGGATCGTTGTTCGACCCGAACGCGAATTCATGGACGTCGGTGCCGCCGCCGCCGCACCACCCCCTGGACGACGATAGGCGATGCGATGGGCATCCTCCTCGGCGCGAACAACATCACCGGCTCATATTCCCCCGCCAGCTATGCGCTCCAGAACTGTTGTAATGCCGGTGCGACAGGACGAGAGTTGGCGGTTGCCAGCATCACGCCTCGGCCCGGCACCACTGTCACCTGGACGAGAACAAGCCAGGGGAAGGGCGATCAAAACAACGAGGAAGGCTGGACACGCCTCCCCAATGGGCAGCTATTGAGCGTAGATGCCTGCGTCAATAGTGGCACGCTCCCGTGCACGACGGCGGAGCGGTTCGATCCCGGCCAGAACCCGCCCACCTGGGTCGCTGCCGGCAACACGCCAACAACACTGGTGGACGCGAACAGCGAGCTCGGACCTGGAATCGGGATCGGCTTCAACATGGTCGTCTATTTCGGAGCGACGAACGCGATCGCGCTCTTCCAGTACCCCAATACCTGGACCGCGCAAACCCCGTACCCCGCCCCCCAGTCGATGGCAGACGCTCCTGGGTCCCTGTTGCCCAGCGGAAATATCCTGGTTCAGACCGGCCCCGGATTCAACACTGCGCCGAGCAGTTTCTGGGAGTTCAACAGCAGCACCCTGACGCCGCAAAATACCGGCCCCGTAGGGGCAACGGCGACGGTGAACCAACCGCAGTGCAATAGCGGCACTCCGAACACGACCAACGTTAAGTCGTTCCAAGGGCGCATGGTCCTGCTTCCGACCGGCCAGGTCCTGTGGGATGCCGGATTGGGTGTTAACTGCACGTCCGTCTATACGAGCAATAACAACGTAGAATCCAACCCGGTGATGCGTCCTGCTCCGCACATCAACAACGTCAACAATCTCACGAGCAACATTACGCTCAGCCGGGGGAGCACCAACAACACCCTGACCGGATCGATGTTCCGAGGCGTGTCACAGGGCGCGGCCTACGGTGATGATGCCCAGTCAGCCACCGATTTCCCGCTGGTGCGCATCACCAACAACACATCGGAAATTGGTGCTGGGGCCGCACCCACGATTGGGCGATCCTTACCTCGGCCCAGTTCGATGTTCCTCCTGATAGTACGCCGAAGCCGGGATGGGCGCTGGTACAACATAACTGTGAAACCGGCCCGAGCACGCTGGTGGTGATCGTGAACGGCAAAGTTTCCAACTCGATCGCGGTCACGGTGAACTAAGCGCCACGTCATGCGTGGGTTCATCCCGCGCATCTACGTGTTCATGCGAGAGGAACTTCAGTCATGTCATCAATCGTTTCTACAGGTCTGCTGAGCTGTGGTCTCGCCATAGCCTTGTTGAGCCCCGCGCTTGCTGCCGCCCCATGCGCCACTGGGACGGGTCCGGTACCGGAGGGGACGACGGAGGTGGATGCATGTATGAATGCTCCGGGCTCCGGCTGTCCCGCCCGTGGGCCCGTATTCGTGTGCAGGGACGGGAAGTGGTACTGCCTCTACAGGCGGAATGAGCAGAACCCCCAACCTTGCACAGCGGACAAATCAGGGCCCTGGGTCTGGAACAACGGTTTGCAACGCACCCAGTAGGAATCCCGCGCCATAGCCACGTAGTCCGGAATTCGCTCCAAGGCCGGGCTAGACCTGCCCAGCCTTTCCGCTCAATCGGGGCTACGTGCGATCAGACGTTGGAATAGTCTTGATATTGCATCTCCGGTGCAGAATTGGAGCCGAAGCGGCCATCTGTGAGTGGTGAAGCAGGTGCATTGGTGTGGGCGAGCAACGCGCCACAGCGGGCGCGGTGAATAAGGACATCGGCGCTCCGCGAGGCCGAACATCTTTACGGCCAAGTCCTTACCAGCAGTCCCATTCACGCCGAAGCCATCGAGGCGCACTTCAGGCTTGGCCAAGTTCCGCGCGAGCGCATGCATGTCCGATGCGGCGATCGCGCATTACGAGAAGGCCGGTTACGATCAAACCCAACGACGCCAATATCCACAGCAATTTGGGCCGGCCGCATAGCGCAGGCGCCCGCATTTTCAAAAAAGAGTAGCCGTAGTCGACGTGGTGATGGCCTGGGCGGCGGGGCGGCTTTCAATCTGAAGTTCGGCGCTATCGGTTTGGCGATGGCTGTTGTTGGCCCTCGAGCTTCTTGCGGGCTTCCTCGGCACGCCGCTGCAGCTCTTCCTGCAGCTTTTTCTGCTGCTCCTCGAACACCTTGGGATCGGTCGGCGGTCCGTCGTAGGCTTTGGCGAAGTCGCCCAAGGGGACCACCAAGCTGAGCGGCCGGCCCACGCCATTGATGCCTTGGATCACCAGGCCCTGCCCCTTCTTGAGGTTGCCAATCAGTTCGCCACTGGCCTCGTAATCGGCCATGCAGCCATTATTGAAGCAGATGATATAAGGCCCCGTCATCGGCTGGCCGTTGTCGACAATGACGCGCGTACCCGGCTGGATCGACATGCCGAGCGGCAACGTCACGCGCAGCACTTTTTTCGGCTCGTTTTCCGGCTCGATCAGAACGGCGGCGACCACGGGCATCCCGGACTCGACGCGCCCATCCTTGCTGGTGAAGCAGACCTGCTTGGCGTTGGCCTCCTGGCCCTTGAGGCAGAATTTCGTCCACGGAGAAAAGATGAGCTGCGGCTGCTCGCCGCCTTGTGGCTGGGTTTGCTGCTGAGGTTGCTGCTGAGCCTGGGGTGCGGGAGCTTCAGCAGGCTTCTGCGCCGGCGGGGGCTTTGGAGCAGGAGGTCGCGGTGCCGGTTGTGCCCTGGGTGCCGGTGGTGCTGGCGGTGTCTGAGCTGATGCGCCAAGACTCATCAACCCGGTGAGCATAGCGGTGGCCGTTGCAACAGCAAACGCGCGTGCGGCCGGCCGGGCCGGCGCAGAAACCAACCAACGAACTATCACCAGACCCTCTTGCTTACGCTCTCACGGCGCCCTGGCCGGAACCCGAACTTCCCCCGCCTGATAGCCCATTTCCGCCGTCCTATAAAGCCATAACGCCGTCGCGTTAATCCGCGATGTTACCAATCGACACGATGCGCTCTGGGAGCCATCTCTGGGGCTAATTACTTCGGCTTCCCATATTCGTGGCATAGCTAAATCGACCTTCGGCACCTGCCACATCTGTGGCGAGCATAAGAAGTTGTCGTTCGAGCACGTGCCGCCACAGGCGGCGTTCAACGATCAGCGCATCCTGCACTCTGCCTTTGAAAGGGTTCTCGCGAGCGAGAATCTCGACGAGTTGGCACGAGAGCTATCAGCAGAGAGGCGCTAGCTAGGGAGCCGCTTCATGGAGGGATTCACCAAAATCGGCATGTGATCTGCAGTTGGAAAAACCTACTTGTCCACGGCAGCCGAGAACGTCTAGCATTTAGCCCTCGGAATGATGCGGCCGTTACCGTACGGCACGTGACCGGCGCTCCCGTCGCCACTGCTGTACCGACCCAAGGGGCAATGCGATGATGAGTTTCACTCAGCGACTGATCTCATTTGCGCTGGCAGGTGCGAGCCTTGTTGCCGCGTCGTGGACGGTAAGACCGGCAAGCGCGTGGGACCGCGGCAATGTTCAAACCTTTGCAATCTTGCCTGAGGGTGCGCCCAAGGTCGAAGGCCTCACCGTCGGTGATGACGGCAACGTGTATGTATCGACGTTCGATCCGACCGCCGTTTCGGGATCTGCCCAGCTGTTTGTCTTCAACGATAACGGCAAGCTGCTGCGCCAACGTGACCATCGCGGGCTCGTCGCCAGCGACGCTCGGCCTCGGCTTCAACCCGGTCACCCATCAGCTGTTGGTGATCGACTTCGGCGCTGGCAAGGTGCTCAATGTCGATCCGAACACCGGCGCCTCGTCGGTCTTCATGACGGTCACAGGCAGTTCCGGCCTCAACGCCCTGACTTTCGATAGGGACGGCAACGTCTATGTGTCGGATTCGTTCCAGGGGATCATCTGGACCACCGGTTCTGGCGGCGGCCCCGGAACGATTTGGAAGCAGGATCCACTGTTGACGACGACGGGTACGCCGCCGTTCGGCGCCAATGGGATCCAGTTCAACAAGGCACGTAACATTATGTTCGTCGCCAATACCGGGAATGATACGCTGGTGCAGATCGCGGTGAACATTGCCACGCGTGCTCTCACCGCGGGAGCCGCGACGGTCTTCACCAACAGCATCAACGGCGCTGACGAAATCATCCTCGACCAGGACGACAATATCTGGGTCGCCGCCAACCAGGCGGACGAGATTGTGGTCGTCGATCCGACTGGCAAGGCCATCGCCAAGCTCGGCGACTTCAACGGCGTCAAGGACGGGGTTACGCGCGGGCTACTGTTTCCAGCAAGCCTCGCCTTCAGCAAGGATGGCAAATCGCTGTTCGTGACCAACCTGGAACTGGATCTGAGAACGATAAGCCTCACTCAATCGGTGGACTCGCAATGGGCCGCGCAGGTGAAGCGTCACAGCATCGCCAAGCTGCAAGCGCGCATTCCACGTATTTCCGAATAAGCCGGGCACAGAAATGACGGGTATAGAACTGGGCAACGGCAGATGAAACTTGGCAGCCGCCGAGCCAACATTGAGCGGCTGCTATCGCACCCAGAGAGGTCTCTCTTTCTCGCGCCAGCGATTGTGACGCGTGCGATTTGCTGCTTACGTCTTCCTGAGGGTCACCGGCCGGTATAAACGTGCAAATCGCGTCAAAGGACTGCTGACGTGACATTCAGGTATCTAAACCTAAATTGGTTGGGCGCAAACACGCTGGTGGGCATCGCATCCCTGTACCCCATCGCCGATCACGGCGGCGAGGTGAGGGATGGGATATGCGGCCGACCGCATCGCCAATCGAGCCGGAGGTAAGTCGTTTCCGCCTCGCTCGCGGGAAAACGGCCGGGCGCATCAAGCCATGAAGGATGCGAACGCGCCGGTCCTTTCCCCGACGAATCCGCCACCCTGCGGGACCGTCTGCTCGGGGAGATCGCGGGTCTGCCCTCGCAGGAGAGTGCAACACACTGGGCCACAGTGAGCCCTTGCTGCCAAGAATAGGTTTACCGCCTCAGACGCGAAGCTGTTGGAGGACGCGTTTGAACAAACGCTATCGCAGTTCGTGGCGTCCGAAAGTGCCGAGGTCTCCACCGGAAAATCTTCTGAAAACTCTGGTGCTGGTGGCCAGGAGATCGGCACCACGGATAAGGCAAATACCGATGCGTGCCAAGGCATCGATGAGAGCGTGCTCACGGTGGCCGCGCCACGTCGTTATCGCAACCGGGACCACCTTCACGTTTTCGCCGGCCCGCCGGGATGTTGCCGCTGCCGATACCAGAGCAAGGTGGGTCGATTGAAACCCTCAATTCGTTCCTCAGGCGAGGTGATGCGGCACGACACGCGGCCGCACACCAAGCACGGCTGCCGCAATCGCCACAAAGGACGAGATGGCCTCTCCAATAGCTCTCATCCCAATTGCGAGGTGGCCTTTGCGTCAGTACCGTCAGCATCGTCTGTGGCCGTACTGGGCACCTGCAGGGTTGGGCGTGCAGCCAGCTCGACTATCATCCCAAACGGCATTGGCCAGACCCGAGGAATGTTGCTGTGCGCCGGGTTCGGGCCCACTATCGCGGACGCTGCTGACGGTGCTGACGTTATTTTCGGGAGACGTGCGCATCCTGATTACTCG
This sequence comes from uncultured Alphaproteobacteria bacterium, assembly GCA_963841105.1. Lineage (GTDB taxonomy): Bacteria > Pseudomonadota > Alphaproteobacteria > Rhizobiales > Xanthobacteraceae > VAZQ01. Next base: position 86,813 of record CAWJCB010000003.1, on the reverse strand, counting down.
GCTTCCGGCTCGGCCTTCACGACTGAAGGTAATCTCGATCCCGAGCGCCCGAAGAAATGTCTGCGCCCGACGCAAGTGCCCGGCGAGGGCGCGCGGATTTTTGGGCCAACCGGTGCTGTCCCTGGTCTGGCTGATACGTTCAACGCTGACCCGCAGAAGATCGGCGGCGCTACCCGTCCAGGAGCTGCGCTCGCTCATGATTTCCCGCACGCAGGTGGCGATCGGGTCCGCATCAATGATGCTCTCGACAGCAGCTCTGCGGTTTGCCGCATAGGCACGAGCGAAAGTCCCGGCAGACCACAACGCTGGTTCGCAAGCCGCGGCCCAGAGGGCGAAATCGGCCATGCGCGGCAGCTGCTCGAGCTGAACGCCACCCAGCGTGCGCACGCCATGCACTACGGCGTCAAGTAGGGCGCCCAGGATGCGAGGGCGTGCTATTTCGAACTCCCGCCAAAGCCCCGCTTCGGGACGCCGTTGCACCTCTCCAATTTGGTTTAGGGTCAGAAAAATCGCGCGGTCGCCCAAGTCCGGCCGGCTGACAACATCCTCAATGCCGTTCAAGAGGATTGGCCGCGTCGCTTGAAACAGCACCTCTTCATCATCGGTGTAGAGCTGCCGGACCGCGAAACTACCCCCGCTCGCGAGCCGGCAGAGCGAATCGGAAAGCCAGGGCGGCAAGCCCGATAGGTTGTCAAAGGCGAGCAGGTGGCCATTGTTAGCGGCAATCATCAGTTCGCGCTCCTCGCGCGGGAGCGCTCTGACCGGCGCCACATTGGGGTCTAGCAGCGCCCTGAGGATCTTTGACAGAATAGTTTTTGCCGAGCCCTGCTCGCCGGATATTGCCAAGAGCAGGATAGGGACCGCCTGGTCGCAAAGCGGCCAACAGCCAGGCGACGACCAGTACGAAGTCGTTCTGGTTGGAAAGATTAAGGAACGACCGCAGGGTTTCGATTGATCCGCCGTGCTCGGGAACCGGCAAGGGTAACATACCGGGAGACCGACGGAACCGCACTGGCGGGCATCCAAGCACTCGCCAGCCGTCGGGCCCAATCGCAACGGCACGCCAATGTTCGTCGGCGAGATCCAGATAGAGCCGTCCGGCATGCTCCGCGAGACGCATACTGACCACCCGCTCGGGAGCATCAAATTGCGCGCGCGCTTCGAGCAGATCGAGCGCGGACCCGATCACGGCGGCACCCGCCGCGGCGCCGGTCGCGTGGTAGTAGCAGCGCCGGACCCAGGTTCGGAAACGTTTGCTGCGAATAGGCCAAGTTTCTCGGTGGCCATCTGTTATGAGATCGGCGTATGCGACCCCGCCGGCGGTGTGAAACACCTCCTCACAAATCGTCAGCTCCTCGAGCATATCGGCCGTGCCTAGGCCGGCGATTTCGGAGCTCCGTCAGGAGCTTCACCTTGCGTTGACGCCTTGGGCTCAGTTCGCGCATCAGGGCTCGTTCGATCGTCCGACCGCGTGTGCTGCCAGAGCCTGAGTGCCACTGGAACCGGATCAATATTGAGTTTTTGCCACCATGCGGCTTCGTTTCCGGAGCGATGAAGCTCGCGGTGGTGGACCCGGCACACCGGGACGATGAACTCGTCGCTCACACGGCGCCCGAGTGCACGCGGTTGTGTAAAGGTGAGATGATGCGGGTCCGACGGCACGCGGCCGCACACGAGGCACGCCTGTCGCAGCACGAATCTCCGGTGATCCTTGTCGCGCAGGCGAACCGTTTTTCCTAAAGCACGGATTGCATCGCTGCGAGATTGCTTCTTGGTGGCCCGCATCGGTGCTTTCTGGCGGGTACCCGCGTCCGACGCGCCGGACACCGCGGTTTGGTTCGGCACAGCATGAGGCGGCTCATGGCCGGCTAGATCATCAGGCATTCCACCCTCGGCCGGATGGTCACAAGTCCCATGCGAGGGGCCGATCGCGGAGAGCCTTGCCCGGAACCGCTCTTCCACCATTTTCGCGTCTGCAGCTGTCAGCGTGTTCTTGGCAGGCAAATTCCGATGCGCCCAGGCCGCCGCCTCATCCGCCGAATTTATAGCCGCCATTTGCTCAATTAGGCTCTCCCGAAGGCTTGCCGATAGCTGTACTCCGAGGACGGACCTTGCCGCCGAGGACTCTGGAAGCTTTCCGTCACCAGGCGCTGTCCGTTTCCCTGCCGCAGCTTGCCCATTCGATTGGCTGAACGGTGGCCGTGGCAGCTCCGCTGCGGGCTTGGGGGCAGCGCCGAGATCCGGGGCATCGAGATCATCTTCTCCGGCAATGCCCACGAGCGTGAAAAGGGCATACCGCCGCGCATAGGTGAGGGCGGCTCCCATGCGCTGCGCCGAGGCGATATCGCTGATCTGGCATACCGGCCATTCCGAGGAGATCCATTCCCCCGACGAATGCGCAAGAACAGTCGTCAGGCGGAGAAGGCCGGCTTCCTTATCGATGCCTGTCGCCTGGATCGTCGCGATCTCATGCCGGCCAAGGCTTTTCCGGACGATGTCCAACCCGCTCGACAGCGGGGCATAGCGGAAGGTGCGGTCCGCCTCGCGCGGGAAGGGCGACCGGATGGTGGCAACGAGCGATTTCTCTGGATTGGTCAGCTCCACCTGCGCCTTGGCGAGCGCCGCCGCAATGGTAGCGATTGTATCACTGGAGCGGTGCATGGCTGCCGTCCTCCATGCTCAGGACATCAAAGCTCACCGCGCCTGATTTTGAGCGTTTGGCGCGGACCCCATGCCCGATCGCCTCCTTGGCGTCCTCCGGCATAAGGCCTTTGAGCTCCGCCTTGGCATTCTCATGCTCGAGGTAAGCCTCTCGGGTGCGGCGAAAGACGTCGGAGAATTCCGCCCAGGCGTTGGACGAGCTCATGTCAACGATCCGCACCGCCTCGATGCGGGCCCGCGGTGGCTCGGCGCCGAAGAGGCGAGGGGGCTCGCCGCTTTCCACGCAGCGCCAGAATTTCTTTTCCGCGGTTAGCAGGAGGTGCTGATAGAGAGAATCGGCAGCTATCTTGATCTCGACCCACTTGCCGCCGCCGGTGATGATTGAGAGCACCGCAGCGGTGGCATTGGTGACCCACATGTTGTGCTGGATTTGGGCCATATGCTTCTCGGCTGCCGCCTCGTCCGAGAACGACCAGGGCAGCATGAATTTCGCCTCGAACACCGCGCCACTGCCCTCCACGACGCCGTCCAGCGTGGCCGCCATCCAGCGGATCACGGGATGGCGAACCCAGCTCTGGACGTCCTTGATGACCTGCCCGGTCGTGCGCTCGAACCAGCGCCGATTGAGGGGCTCGGTGGCCAATCCGAGCTGGACGATGAGGTTGTCTGAGTAGTCGCGCGGCTCTGCCTCGCCGCGCTTCTCTCGCCACAGGCGAAGGAGCGCTTCACTCATCGTTGCCCATGATGATGCGGGCATCCGAGCCGCCGATGAAGGAACGGCGGGTCGCAAACTGGCGAAACTCCGCTGCATTCGTAGGCATTATGTACTCCACAATTCGTGGAAAACTCGCTGCTCTTACGGCCCTCTAATCATTTTTATATCGATCAACGTCTCTATACTGATCGAGTTGATATATTACATATCATAGTTGATCGCTTGTCAAGGTTTATAAATCGAATAATGCTCCCAAGCCATGCTTCAGGTCGCACAACTCCGTGCAGCCCGGGCGCTTCTCGGCTGGCGCCAGGAGGATGTTGCGAAGGCAGCTAACGTTGGTGTTGCAACTATTCGACGGATCGAAAACCAAGAAGGGCCACTTATGGGCTATGTTTCAACCCTGCTCAAAATTCAAGGAGCGTTCGAACAGGCCGGAATTCAATTCATCGCTGATGATGAGAAGGGCGGCTTTGGCCTTCGGATGGCAAAGAAGAAAAGAAAACGATAATCCCGGGCTTTGCTTATACTTCTGAGCCAGTTCCCGGCCCGCGTCTCCGCCGCGGCCCTCTGCCCAGAACGGGAGTTCAGGCCTGGCGAGGGGAATTAGTGAATTTGCGACCAGAAGCAAGAAGCCAGACGCCGATCACAACATCACTATGCTGGACTAAAAAGCAGCAGTGCGCAGCGTACCAGGCAATTGCACTTCGGGAGGCCGCTGACGCAGATCCCTGTTCTCGGCTGAAGGGCACGGTCGGTATGCCTGGATCAGCCGATCATTTGATCTGCAGGAGCAGCTTGCGTGATTGCTGCAGCAGTTCCCGGAAGCGCTTACGTTGCGCAAAAGCCTCGTGAGTATAGAGGCCATGCTTGAGCGCGTTTTTGTTGCCTCGCGGCGCGCCTGACCCGGCCGCACCGCCATGCATCCGGCAGCGTTTCTTACCGTACACCGATGGTGACCTGCAGGGTCTGCCCGCGCGGGTCTTGGCGCCGCATCGCAGGCTTGAAAGCATCGGCTCGGTATTGCGCTTGTGAAAGCTGTTCATGCAGCGGGTTTGCGGCGCCCCGAAGCCCGCGTGCGTCTCCGGCGGCTTATCGAGCTGGCATTGAATTTGAGGCGGAAGCGTCCGTAGCCGGCATTCTCTTCACAAACGATGAAGCTGGAGAGATCGGTGTCCGTTTGCAAACCGGCAAGGGACGAATGAAAGAGGGGCCGACCTAATCTCACCGATAATGGCCCGCCGACGAGACGACGGGCTTCGGGCTGAGCCTACCAGCGAGTTGGCGCGGGCAGCCAGAGCCCTTCTACGATGGGATCAGCGCCAGTTGGCAAAGGCTTCCTCAGTGTCACTTCCTACGATCAAGCGGCTCGAGGCAAAGCCCGGAATCCTAATTGCTCATGCGGTGACGCTGATAGCGATCCGAAACGCTTTAGAAGCTGCAGGTGTCGAGTTCACGAACGGAGAACGACCCGGAGTGCGATTACGTAAGGGGCACAAAAAGAAATGACCAAAGAGTTATTCCGTTATAACGAGGGTGAAGAGGCACGCAGCTCCTCGCGCGCTTGCCGGCTGTTCGGGTGTGCGAGCGCCCCTGAGTCGATCTGTGCGGTGAGGTGATGACGTTCGGCAGTTCGAGAAACGGTTGATCGATGCCGAAACTTTCCGCCACACCGGGAAAGAAATATGAACGAAAACGCCGAGGGTCATTCTGCATCGGCCGCCTAAAAAAACGCACCAGCGGCCATTTATAGACCTCGTTTTTTGGCCTCTCCACGCCCTTACGGGGCTCACCCATAAGCTTTCAGCGTTCGGCGTCTCGAATCCAGCTACAATTAGGTCAACTAAGCTGACCCTTTCGGTCAAACTGACGATGGATCCGCTTGGATGGGATTGCCCCGGCTGCTGTTGAATAAGGGAAGAGCGTTATTCACCTTGGCCTATCCTCGGCCCGCGCCGCGCGAATTTGCCGCGAATTTCTCAATCACGCCCAGCCGGGCGTCCGTCTCAACTTCTCAGCGAGCGCATCACTGAAAATGGCGGGCGGACCGCAAGCTACCGCGGAAGCAGACCGCGGTAAAACCGCCAAGGGAGGGGGACGAAGCGATAGGTAAGCGGGCGAGCCGGCAAAATTCGTGAGGACGTCCGGAAAGAAGAAATTGCCGAAACCTCTGCAAACGCTGCCTGCGCCCGGAAAACACTGAGATTGGCCAATCCCTTTCCGCCTACTGCAGTGGTCGAACGATCGCAAATTTTTCCTCGAGAGCCACCGTGACAAAAGGAAGGACACGACACCTTCACTATTATTGATAGTGCGAGCCTCAGGCTCATATTTTTTCAGCGAGATGCGCGAACGGGTGAAATCTCCTCGGGGTGGTGCCTGCCGAGGCACTGACGCAAAGCCGCGCAACCGATCAGGCATGTGCGCGATTAGTCGCCCTCGATCGCTGCACCGGCGACAATTATGCAAAGCAGTCCCGCACCACCACTCAGGAGAGATGAGATTCAGATTACTGTTGGCATCCGGTTTTCAAGGTTGACGGGTTACTATTTTATGGCGTGACTCGCAAAGTGATTCGTTTTCCTGAAAGTGAAGTTTGCACTGGGGTTTAAAACATAATAGCCTGTTTAATCATGTGCGAAAGATGGAAGATAAATGGCGATGGGGTCTGTTAGCACAAGCAATGCTTTCGATCGTGCGGCTCTCAGGACGCAAGCGAACGCCATCGCCTTTACTCAGCAGGAGCCATCGCCGCTCACTGTCATGTTGACAAAAATGCGCTATGAGTTTGATTTAGCCCGGATGGAGGTAAAAAAGGGTAAATGGCAGACCAAAACATCATTCGCCAAGCACTGGATGCCGCACATATCGCAGCAAAGGATTGCGCTCCCTATCTTCATCGCCGTTTGTCATCTTTGCATGAGAGCACTGCCACTCACGATCTTAGTAGATTAAGTGACGATGAGCTTGAGACGATGGAGCGGCTTGTAGAGAGGATTAATCCCCCCTTTGTGATAACAAGTAGCATGGACTCGGCGTCCCACTAAGAGTCTGTCCGGAGACTTCAGGCCGGATTGCAGAGTTTTCTGAGCATGAGGCGGATTGAGGCGAGGCGCAAGAACGCGAGCGCCTTTCGGTTGAGGTTCTCCCAATCCTTGGCGAGCCTTCGGCAGCGATTGAGCCAAGCGATGGAGCGCTCGACGATCCAGCGTTTGGGCAAGACCACAAATCCGCTGACCCGATCGGAACGTTTGACGATTTCAACGTCGAGATGCGGCAGAACTTTTGCAAGCGCTTTCGCAAATTGCGGTCCTTGATATCCGCCGTCGGCGAAGAGCGTCTTCAAAAAGGGAAACATCCCGAACAAGGTCGCCATGACGAGAACGCCTCCATCGCGATCTTGAATGTCGGCCGGATGAACGATGGCGTGGAGCAGGAGGCCTAATGTGTCGACAAGAATGTGCCGCTTCTTGCCCTTGATCTTCTTGCCCGCATCGTACCCGTGCGGATCAATGCAGGCCCCCCTTTTTCCGCGCTTTTCACGCTCTGGCTGTCGATGATGGCGGCGGTCGGACTGGCTTCCCGTTGCGCTTGTTCGCGACACTGCTCATAAAGCGCGTGGTGGATCCGTTCCAACGTGCCGTCATAGGTCCACAGATCGAAGTAGTCGTAGACCGAGCTTTTCGGCGGCAGGTCTTTCGGGATCGCGCGCCACTGACAGCCGGTCGAGAGAATGTACATGAGGCCGTTCACCACCTCCCGCATGATCACCGTCCGCTTGCCACCGCCAGTCTTGCCGGGCGGGATCAGCGGTTCGACCAGTCTCCATTCGTCGTCGGTCAGATCGCTCGGATATCGCAACTTGCTGCGGTCGTAACGGGCGCGGTTCTTGCTCGTCCACATCGGTGACCCCTCCTCGAATCAGGCCACCACTCTTGAAATCACAGATGATTCATATGATTCAAGAACTCTTCGGACAGACACTAAGGAAGTAAGAATACACATTAGAACTCCTGGCTTTAGTCGTCCCGCGGACGTGCAGCCGCATCGGCTGTGATTATTGCAACGAAGAAATGTCTTGCTTAGGCGTGTATAGAGTGCAGGTTAATGACCGCGGCAACGAATTGGACGTCCGTCTGCGGCTAGGCGGCCGGCGGCTCTATTGCTGCGAGAAGCGTATCTACGGTTGACGCCGGCCGTGTTGCGCTCATGCTTCCCCATTCATCGGCGACCATTTGGTCGATGGCAGGATACGTCCGAATACGTAGCCATCTCTCGAACGCGCGGTGTTGAGCAGGATTGGTCCGACACGCCCGTTCGATGCCTTTCGGATCTCGCCAAGCACTAACCCGGCCGCCGAAACTCTCCGTAAATGGCCTCCACACCGGGAATTATGAACAAAAACGCGGGGGGGCATTCTGTATCGGGCGCCCGGGCAATCCTGCCCACGCGCAGCCAGGTTACGCGCAAGTGCGAACACTCAATCCCGTGCTGAATTAGGTGAGAGCGTTGCCCACCTTGAGCCAGTCCTTGACCTGCGCCAGGCGAATTTGACGCTTAATCATCGTCGCCGCACCGTTGCGATTGTAAGGTATCAATCAGCCGTATGTGGAACTTTCTGCTTGGCGCGAGGCGGACGCGGCGTCTATGGCGGAACTATATTGGAGACGGTCAGCTGCATCGCCGCTTCAGCGCAGCCTCGAGTGGTTCGATGAGATCCTCATCGTCACGCGGCTCGGCCGGCCGACGATCGCTCGCTTGCACGAACATCATCGAGAACATGATGGGCACGGTTTGACCCATCAGCCGCAACGTGAAACGCTAGAGCTCGGCGTCGATGGGGGTGCGCTCGAGGCAGTCACATTTGGAAGCCAGCAAAAGTGCTTTCGCAAATTGAAAGCCTGCAAATATAACTTCCCGTGCTCCGCGCTGCTCTCGTCACTCTCTCTGAGAAAACATCAAATCAACCGCATGACCTGACAAGCAACTGAAAGTCGCGTAGCAACATCGATGGCAGCGACTGCTCTGCCAATTTCAACAAAATTCGAGACATCCCGTAAATTTGTGGATTAGATATTTATGGATTGACGATTTAGCGTTAACATTGCGCCAATGTGATTCGTCTTTGTGAAAATAAGAGTTGTGCGATGTCCGTTAGAGTTAAGAAGCTTCATCCGGCGCTCAAGCACGGAGCCTATTCCGCGACGGGCCTCCTGCCCGGAGAAGATCGAGCTGCCTTCGAGAAACTGCGCCGGGATTTGATATCGGAGCTTCACCCTGAAGGACCGCTTGAGAGTGATATTGTCGAAACTATCGCGCGTCTAATGTGGCGCAAACAAAATCTCGAGACGCTTCGTATAGCGGAATCTGCGCGTAAGCGCAACGCGGCTATCTGGTTGACAGTCCCGTCCGCAGTGGCTCCTCTCATCTCTTATGATTTTCCTACCGATCCTAATTGGGAGCCCCCTGATCCTGCGGAGGTTGAAGCCGCTCGGAAAGCCGCACTTGCCCAAGCTCAGGAAGAACTCGGAGATAAGTACGTATTTGTCGAATTGGGAGAAGCAGCAACACTTGAGCAAGTATTTAAAGACTTTGAAGTTGAGGAGCATTTTGACTGCATGATCGAAAAAGTCCTCAAACGATTGGTGCTGTTGCGGGGAGTAAAGTCTCTCCCATCCGCAGCTTCGTCTTCCCCGTTGCCCCGGATTTCCGGATTCGGAAAGCTGCCTGAGAAGCCGCTATTTGAATGGGCTTTCATCGGTCTTATCTAACATAGAAGCGGCCCTCTACCGTTGAGGCCGACCGCGTTCATCCCAGCAAGAATTTTCTCCCTAAACTCCTCCCTAAGCTCAAAAGGGCTCCCACCCCCGGTTGCAACCTTTAGAAGATATTTTATACAGTACAACTCTAGATAGCAGTTTCGAAAAATGAAAGCTAGAATTTATAGTAAAATCAATAGTATAGGTTTTTAATTTTTGCGCTCAATTTCTAGATCGAGAGCAACGGTTCACGACGGCCGGAGAACCGTCCTCGTCACCTAGCGACGCTGGCTTTATCGGCAGCCGCGACTGCAAGGCGCTCGCCGCGGCGAGTTGGCTCCCCATCGCGTTCGACGATCTCTCGTTACTATCCAGACCATGGCAATCGATAAAGACGCGTGCACACTCTTCAAGCGAATACGTAAGCGGCAATCTGCGCACTCACGGCCATTATCTCGCTAGCTGGCTTTCAGTTCGAAAAATTCTCCGGGATCAACGATGGGCAGCACCACCCTGAGCGATGACGATGAATTCGCGCAGATCGTCCGCTTAGCGCCGCTTGTTTCTCTTGACCTTATTATTCGCGATGCCAAACAAAATGTGCTTGTCGCACTCCGTACGAACGAGCCGGCAAAGGGCGTCTATTTCGTTCCGGGCGGCCGCATTCGCAAAGACGAAACAATCGAGAATGCTTTCACGCGAATTCTCGAAAATGAAACTGGCTGCCGCGCAAGCTTCGCGGATGCGCGATTTCTAGGCGTATTTCAGCACTTTCATCCGACTAACCGCCATGGATTTAGCGGCTATGGAACCCACTACATCGTGCTAGCGTATGAGGTGCGGTTCGATAGCCGTCCCTCGACGAGGTGGCAGCCGGCGGCAATTGCAAGCAATATCTACATGGGACAGATCTTCCCAACAAACAGTCTACCGCTGCTCGCTGGTTGTTGCCAGCCAAGCCCGCGTAGCGCCCTCAGTAAAGATCAGCTGCATTATTGGCGCGATTTGTGACGATTCTGTCAAGAATTTCGACGTGCCGCGCCAGGTGTCGCCACTGCTGCGCAAGTTTCCGACAAATCGATTGCAGTAAAGCGTCCTTCACACCTTCGGCAAACTGTTCGCATTCAGCTGCCCTTCGCCTGTACTCCTCACAACGTGAACGCATGACTCCTCCAAATAGTAGGAACTAATTCCAATGTTCCTTTGCCAGCAGGCCTGTGTCGATGTAATCGAGCTAGTTCGCATTAGGTCGGGAAGCGGCGAACACAGAGGTTGTAGTTTCAGATGAAAGTCGTGTTGGTTGCCGGCGGGCTGGGTTCGCGGCTGTCGGAAGAGACTCAGTCGCGGCCGAAACCGATGGTGGAGATCGGCGGGCATCCGATCCTCTGGCACATCATGAAAATGTACTGGCGCGGGTTTCGCGAATTCATCATTTGCCCGGATTATCGCGGCTATTTCATCAAAGACCTCAGGTGCATCGCGCATCCGCTCGCCGATGCCGAGCCTTTCTGCATGACTTATGGGGACGGAGTCTCCGATGTGGACATTCGCCCCATCTCGCATTTCACAAGGGGCACGGTCTTGATCCGACGCGGTGCTGCCGCTGGGTCGCTTCGGGGCAACCGTCCTCGATGGCCACCGCGGCTACCTCAATGGCGGATTTTTCGTGCTGCACAAGCGGACCTTGGAACGCATCGCGGGCGATCAAACACTTTGGGAACGAGAGCCGATGGAAGGGCTCGATATGGTCAACTCGCCGCCTTCGTTCATAGGTTTCTGGCAGGCCATGGATACCTTGCGCGACAAGACCATCTCGAAGACTCGGGGCGCACCGGGTCAGCACCCTGGACGACTGTAAATGAAGACATGGAAATGAAGACATGGCAATGAAGTACCCCGCGCCCTGGTTCTGAATTTCGGAAATTAGCGCGGCGCGGCCGCCCGCTTGAGCCGGTCGTCGATGGCCTCTCCCAGCCCCGTCCGCGGCACCGGCATCACCGCGATGGTTGCGGTTCCGGCGGCATCGAGCGTGCGCAGATGGGAAAACAGGTTGGCGGCTGCTTCGATGAGATCGCCGCGGCGTGACAGATTGAGCACCAGCGCCGCGCGATCCGCGCCATCGATCTGGGCAGGCCCGAACGCCAGCAGCGCCTCCCCCGCATGCACGACCTGCGCATCGAGACGCAGCCGCGCGCGCGGCGCGTAGTGCGATGCGAGTTGACCCGGCGCAACGGGCAGCAGTTCTTCGCCGCGTGCGCTGAGCGCGATGCTCGCCAGCTGGAGCGGGACAATCCTCTCGATGTCTACACGCGGCAATGCGCCTGGGCGCAACAGGGTCGGATGCTCAATACAGGCGATGATGGTGGATTCCACGCCCATCGGTGCCGGTCCGCCATCCACGATCAGGCTGATGCGTCCACGCAGATCTGCCCACACGTGCGCCGCCGTCGTCGGTGACACGTGGCCGGAGCGGTTTGCCGAGGGGGCAACCACCGGATTTGCAAATGCACGAACGATCGCTCGTGCGACTGGATGGCTCGGAACGCGTATCGCCACAGTGGCCAGTCCTGCGGTGGCAAGCTCGGCCAATGGACAATCGGTGCGCTTGGGCAAGACGAGCGTGAGCGGTCCCGGCCAGAACGCCGCCGCCAGTCGTTCGGCAGACTGATCGAAGCACGCCAGCCGGTGAGCGGCGACCGTGTCCGTCACATGCGCGATCAGCGGATTGAACGACGCTCGTCCCTTGGCCTCATAGAGTTGCGCCACCGCCTGCCCGTTGCCGCCGTCGGCGCCGAGCCCATAGACCGTCTCCGTTGGAAAAGCGACAAGCCCGCCATCGGCGAGCACGCGCGCTGCGCTTTCGACGGCCAAATCTCCGGCGGCGAGGACCTGGGTTGTGATGGCATCCACGGGTGGCGCGCTAATCTCAGAACCGGGTGATAAGGACAATGCCGGCCGCCATGAGAACCCCGCCGATGACTCGCCAGCTGTTCAAGGAATGCACAGGCATGCTCATCAGGCCAAAATGGTCGATCGCCAGCGAGGTCAGAAGGTTCGCCGTGATGATCAGCCCATTCAGCGGTCCGGCTCCAACCTTGTTGACGAGGGCGAGCCCGGCAAAAACTGCAACTGCGCCGGTGAGCCCGGCCAGCGGCGCCCACCACGGCATCGTGCTGACCCCTTCGAGCGTCGGCAGTGGACGAGGAAAAACGGCGAACAGACTGGCGAAGAAGAATGCGTTAAGTGCGAAGAGGACGGTCAGCGCGAGCCACGGGTTCGTGAGAGAGATTCGAAGCTGCGCGCTCATCACGGCGCCGAACGCCTGCATCGCTCCTGCGACGAGGATGAAGGGGAAGAACCAGATTGCGTTCATGCGCACAACTCCTTTTTGCCGTTGTCATCGGGAAGACCGTCGGCGCCCAATGGGAGGTCCGACCTGATATCTTTCACCTGATATCTGTCCTGGCTTCACGCCACACGCTCTCGAGGAGGATCAGCGCAAGGCCAAGGACGAATGTGAGGCTTTGCCAGAAGGTGGCTGGCATGACCTTGGGCAGCGCCATGCCGCAGATCCCGATCCAGATGAGAACGGCAACGACGAGGTTTCCGTCGTCGACGAACAGAGCAACACCCTTCCGCAGGATTCTGAATACCGGGCGCATGGCGGCTCCTTATTTGACTGCCTGGTGCGGTGAATTTGAAATTCCTGTCATTTGTTGTCGCAAGCTCGTGTAGGGACACTAGGCGAGGCTATCCCGAGCGCGGCACCAAGGTACGGCCAGGCCGGCGACAACGAGGAAACCAACAATCAGCAAGAGAATCGACCAATCCTCGAATGGCCATTTGATGCCGATGCCTTCGCCGGCCCAGAAGGTGCCAAACGCGCAGAGCAGCACGCCGACGGCGAATTTGAGCGCGTTCTCCGGGATCAGCGTAAGGGGTCGATGCAGCGCGAGCCCGAGGAGAATGACGACCCCCAGAGCCGCGGCGGCGCCGATGCTGGCCGGAAACAATTGTCCGCTTGTCGCCCCGATCGCCACAACGATGAAGACGACCTCGATGCCCTCCAACATGACGATCTTGAACGCGGCAGTCGTCGCTGCCGGGTCCCACCCGGAATTCGTCGTCGGGACGGACTCGCCGAGTGAGCGCGTCTCGCTTGCGAATATCGCCCCTTCATCATGGAGCGGGATGATGCCGGCCGCTCGCAGGATGGCCTTTCGCAGCCATCGCATTCCAAACAGGAGCAGCAGCGTCCCAACCACGAGCTGCACCAGCTCGAGCGGAATGCTTTGCAGTGCCGGTCCCAGGATGATCACCAATGCCGCCAACACGACGAGCGCCAGTCCAGTGCCTGTCAACGCAGGTCGCCAGCCGCGCACGATGCCGACCGCGAGGACCACGGTGAGGGCTTCTACGAACTCAACCAACGAAGCCAGGAAGGCGGCGAGAATCGACGAACCTGCGTGCATCCAATCCACCATGATATTGCTCCGATTTCATCCTTCAGGTGACGGACACCGTCACCCGGGCGGCCCTGCTTGGGCTGTTCCGCTTGGCTTCGGCGCAATTTACCGGTTCCGGTTTCCGGCATGGCGACGAGGAAGATCGCGAAGGCTATGAGCGCGACCGCGGCAAGGGTCAGGAAGGCGGCGCTATAGCCGGCGTTCACGACGATCAGGCCTGCGACCGTGTTGCTGAGCGATGCGCCGATGCCATGAACTGTTGCAATCGCACCCAGACTCACACTGTAGCGGCCGGTGCCGCGCATAAGGTCTGCCACCACCAGCGGCGTCATGGCTCCAAGGATGCCGTTGCCGACGCCATCGAGAAGCTGCACGGCGACCAGCCAGGCGCCGTCGTCGGAAAGCGTGTAGAGCACCCCGCGAATTGGCAGGACTGCGAGCGCCGCAAGGAGAATTGGCTTGCGCCCGCACGCGTCTGCCTTGGCGCCGACGAGGAGCGCCATCGGCAACATGACAACTTGGGCAGCGACGATGCACGCCGACATGAGGGCTGTTTCCGTCCCCTTGTTTGCCAGCGCCAGCTTCTGCCCTACCAGAGGCAGCATTGGCGCATTGGCGAAATGGAAGAGCGCGACACATGCCGCGAATACCAGCAACGGCTTGCACGCAATCAGCACGCGCCAACCCGACGGCTGCTCGCTCATCTGGGACTGATCCCGATTGAGCCCGCGCGCCTGCGCGTGATCGATCGCCCGAGCTGGTATCGACAATACGCAAGAAGCGGCCAGCACGGAAAAGATCGGGACGAGGTAGAACACCGCACTTTGTGAGAACCACCAGCCGACGGTGCCCGCCAGCACCGCGATAAAGACGTTGCCGGCATGGTCGAAAGCGGCGTTTCGCCCCATGCGGTAGGCCAAGCCACGCGATCCCAGAATCCCGAGGGTGATGGCCGCGATCGCCGGACCGAACGCAGCGCCTGCCAATGCCATCATTGTCTGCGCTGTCAAGACGACGGGGAAATTTGGTGCTGTCGCGATGGCGAGAGCGCTGGCGGTCAGAATACCGACTCCTGCGACGATGACTCCGCGCTTCCAGCGCGTGACATCGATGAACGCGCCAACGGGCGTCTGAACGACGAGTTCGGCAATGCCGGCGAACGTCGTCAGGAAGCCGATCTCCGCCTGGTTCCATTGCCGCTGAGTGAGCAAGAAAATGCCGATGTACGGGCCGAGCCCACCCTTCACATCGGCGAGAAAGAAGTTCAGCCAATCAAGCGATGCGCGATACGGCATCACGGTCTTCATAGCCACAACACGCCGATGACGATGGTCAGCACAGTGAGCGGAGCGCCGATGGCGAAATAACTCCAGAAGCTGATCTCCACCCCGTGCGCCTTCGCCCGTTGTGCGACGATCAGGTTGGCGACCGAACCAACCAGCGTGAAATTGCCGGCAAACGTCGAGGCCATGGCGATGACGAGCCAGGCGCGCTGCGAATCTTGCAATGGCTCGACGAAGGGCTTGAGCGCGAGCACGGCCGGAACATTGCTGACGAGATTGGACAGCAGCGCTGTGACGCCGCTTAGAACAGCTTTGTTGCTCAGATGCAGGCGACCGACCGCTGCGAGAACATCGGGCGTAATGACGGTTTTCTCGAGAGCGGCGACAACGATGAACAGCCCGGCGAACATGACCAGCAAAGGCCAATCAATCTCGCGATAGATCTTTTCCGGATTGACGCGCCGGGTCAGCAGCAAAAGGGCGCCGCCGACAATCGCGACCTTCGCCACGGATTGGCCGAGGAAGAACAGCGCCACCATCGCCGTCGTTACGATGACCGTCTTGACGAAGAAGCGGACCGTGGTAGTGCGACGGCATCTGCTGTTGCGCGAGCCGCTCGCTTGTGAAGAACTCGCGCCGGTAGACGAGCGCTATGAGGAGCGTGGCAATCACGAGCCCCGCCGCCGCCACCGGCGCCAGCGTCGCGACAAAGGCGCCGTAAGGCGCGTGCGACAAGCTGCCAATGATCATGTTCTGCGGGTTGCCGGTGATGGTCGCGACGCTGCCGATATTCGACGCCATGGCGATAGCCAGGAGATAGGGGATCGGGTTGCGCCTGAGCTTGCGCACGAGGTCGAGCACGAGCGGCGTCATGACCAGGCAGATAGTGTCGTTGACGAGAAAGGCGGAGAGAATGCCCGAGGCCGCGATCACTGCGACGAGCAGCACGACGGGACGGCGGACATGGGTCGCGATCCAGCGGTTGACAAGGCGAAAGAAGCCGGAGACGCGCAGATTGGCGACCACGATCATCATTCCGAGCAACAGGACGATCGTATCGAAATCGATGGCGCCGTAGGCTTCTGCCGGCGACAACACGCCGATTCCGACCATGAGGGCGCCGCCGAGAAGCGCGGCGCCAGCCCGATCGATGCGACAGCCGGGCAGCTTGCCGACGGCGATGACGACATAGGTCGCCAGAAAGATCAGCACGGCGGCGGACGTGCGGAGATCACGCGTCCAAATGCCGTCCGAGAGCTTGATGACGTCGAAGCGGATCGAGAGCAAATATCCGAAGCATCCGATGAGCAGGATTGCGATGAGGATAGCTGGCCAAAGGAACCGTTGCCGCTTCGTCCTGCTCGCAACCGGTGCGCCGTCGGTCGCGGCGGCCTGCATTTTCGGGTCGATAGGCTCATGCATGGTGAACTCTCGAGGCAACAGGTGGGCAACTCCTGTGCCAGAATGGCAGGTCAGCTGAAACAGTGACTTAGCCGCATCCACTGCCGAGCATTCGTCGTCTTTCACGACACCTGCCGTCGGTCCGTCGGACACATCCAAGTGCGGTGTCTGGGCGATGGATTGATTTTACACATGTGTAAAAAATAGTTGACGCGGATGGCGCGCAACATATATTGAATTGGCCGGCATCGAGCTCCGGCTGGAACCGCGCGGGAATTCGATGAGAGTCGAAATGCAAGGACATGTTTACCCGCCGTATCGGCTCCGGCCGGATCGCGGGCTTGCACGCAAGTTCATGTCGGCGCTCGGCGTTGACGCGGAGCCAAGAGAACCGCCGCCGACCTATCTCATCTTTCTTCGCGGCGAGATCCTGGGCGTTGATCTTTTCGAGGATCTCCATATTCCGCGCGAGAAGGCGCTGCACGGCGGCCAACGCTACGAATGGTTTTCGCCGGTGTCGTTCGACGACGAATTCGTCGTCACTGCGCGCGTTGACAAAATCGTCGAGAAGGAAGGCAAGCGCGGCAAGGTCTGGTTTGCCGACGTGAGCTTCGAATACAGGCTCGCCCAAAGCGGTGAGCTGGCGGTGCGCGAAGTCACGCGCCTGGTCGAGCAGTCATGAGCGCGCGCGATGACAGGATTTTCAAAGGGTGACGTTCTATTTGAGCAAGAACTGCCGCCTTCCGGCCGCCTGCGGGTAGCCTTGTTTTCCGAGGCGACCGAGGATCCAAATCCGATTCACGTTGATGACGCCTTCGCTGCAAAGGCCGGATTTTCCGGCGTGCTGCAGCAGGGACCGATGACAACGGCGCAGTTTGCGCGGTTGCTGACCGACGCGGCCGGCAACTCTTCAGCCGGCAAATCTTCGGCCGGCAAGGCGTCGGTCAAGACCCTGGATGTGACATTCACTGCGCCCGTCTATCCCGACGACGTGCTGACATTGCGCGCCGAGGTGATCGAAGCCGGCCCGCTCGTGCGATGCGCGCTGACGGCGAGCAAGCCCGACGGAACGCAAACCGCCAGGGGCATAGCCGAGCTGAGCGTGCTGTGATGGGAACGATTTGAGGCCGGCGCCGATGTCCTATCAAATTCAGCAAAACTACGATCTCTTCATCAACAACGAGTGGCGGCAGTCATCGTCGAACAGAACGCTGGAATCGATCAGCCCGCTGACCGGCGAGGTTCTGTGCACCGTTCCCGATGCGAGCGAGCGCGACGTCGTTGAAACGGTCATCATCGCGAAGGCCGCCTGGCCGGCGTGGCATCGCATGGGTGCGCGCAAGCGCGCGGATGCAATGGCCAAGCTGGCGGATCGGCTGATGGCCGAAGCCGACCGTTTCGCCTGGCTCGAGACGAGCGACACCGGCAAGCCTTGGCGGGAGAGTTACGCCAACGTGCTCACTGCCGCCGACCGCCTGCGCTATTTTGCCGGCGTATCGCGCGCGCTGGAGGCGAATACGTTCTCGCCCGGCGGCGACATCATGAGCTATGACATCCGCGAGCCGTTGGGCGTCGTCGGTATCATCGGCGCCTGGAATTTCCCGCTCAATATGTTCGTCGGCAAGATCGCGCCCGCGATCGCGGTCGGCAACGCCGTCATCTACAAGCCTGCCGAACCGACCCCGATCACGACACTGGAATTCGCCAAGCTGATCGCGGAGTGCCTGCCGCCGGGCATCGTCAATGTCTTGACGGGGCATGGCGTCACCGCCGGTCTTTCGATCGTCTCGCATCCGGATATCCGCAAGATTTCGATCACCGGCTCGACCGCCACCGGCAAGGCCGTCATGGCGGCGGCCGCGCCCTCGACAAAGCAATTGACGCTGGAGCTCGGCGGCAAGAACGCCCAGATCGTGTTCGAGGATGCCGACCTCGACAAGACGGCCCAGGGCATCATGCTCGGTGCATTCATGAACCAAGGTCAGGTTTGCACCGCGGGCTCGCGCGTCTTCGCGCATCATGCCATCGCCGAAAAGCTGCAGCGGAAAGTGGTCGATCTCATTCCGCAGTTGAAGATCGGCGATCCGTTCGAGAAGAGCACCACCATGGGAACCATGGTGTTCGAAGAGCATCTCAACGAGGTTCTGCGTTACATCGATATCGGCAGGAGCGAAGGCGCGAAGCTGATCGCAGGCGGCAGCCGCATGCAGGTGAAGGAATTTCCGAAGGCGCTCTTCATGCAGCCGACCGTCTTCGCGGACGCCGAGGCGGATATGGTCATCGCCAGCGAGGAGATTTTTGGCCCTGTCGTCACGTTTCAGACCTGGTCGAGCGAATACGCGATGATGCAGACCGCGAATCTTCTCGATTACGGCCTCGCCGCCGGTATCTGGACGGAAAATATCGGACGGGCGCATCGCACCGCGCGGGATATCCAGGCCGGGCGCGTGTGGATCAACTGTTACAACCTGTTCCCGTCGGGCGCGGCGTTCGGCGGCACGAAAGCCAGCGGGTTCGGGCGCGAGGATGCGTTCGAGACCATGTACGCATTCACCCAGGTCAAGAACGTCATCGCGGATCTCTCGGAGAAGCCGCGCAGCTTCTATCGATGAGCTTTCGCCAGGGAGCGAGAACATGATCCAGATCAACAACAATCAAGCCGGCATCGGCAATGTAACGTCGGCGGCGTTTTTCGATCAGAGCGACGAGTTCAAGAAGCTGCAACTGAACATCATCGCGATCCACGTCGTCAGCGAGGAGTTCGGCGCGGATTCGTTCGAGCGCAGCATCCTCAAAGCGCCAACGGCCGATCTGAAGATGCGGATGGCGAAGACGGTGATGGAGGAAT
The DNA here is from genome assembly GCA_963841105.1 of uncultured Alphaproteobacteria bacterium. Lineage (GTDB taxonomy): Bacteria > Pseudomonadota > Alphaproteobacteria > Rhizobiales > Xanthobacteraceae > VAZQ01. The sequence continues at coordinate 67,680 of CAWJCB010000003.1, read as the reverse complement.
ACGGCCACCATCTGCGCTTTCGCAAGTTGCTCGAGGACCTGAATCTCGATTGGCAAGAGGTGGTCAAGGAGAAGGCGCATCTGTCGACATTCGACGTTCCGATCGAGACATGGGCCGACCAGATGGTCTTTCTCGCGCTGGTCGATCGCGCCGCGGCGCATCAGTTCCGCCACTTCATCAAGTCGCCCTACGAGCCGTTCCGCCAGGCCTGCCAGGACACCCTGAACGAGGAGTACGGCCATGTCGGTCTCGGCATGGATGGCGTCAAGAAGCTGTTGCAAACGCCGGAGGGAAAATCGGAAGTCGAAAAGGCCGTGATGAAATGGCTGCCGGTCGGCTTGGCCTCGTTCGGCGGCGATAATTCGCGCAGCAACGCGCGCTACCGTCACTGGGGCTTGAAAACCGACACCAATGAGGGCATGCGCGAGACATTTTATCAGCAGGTGCATGCCTTCATCACCAAGGACTGGGGCGTGAAGCTGCCGGCGACCAGCACTGAATTCGTCAAGTCGATCGGTGGAAAGCTGTCGGATCGTGCGATGTATGCAGGCTGATTGCAGGGACGAGACTAGGCGATCGATTCCATGAAGGTAATCAAATGAAAATCCACAGACCTCATCCTGAGGAGGCGCGCAGCGCCGTCTCGAAGGATGGAAACTGGTGGGATCTCGCGCGCGGCCGTCCTTCGAGACGCCCGCTGCGCGGGCTCCTCAGGACGAGGCTGGTGGTATTGATATAATTTGAACTTCGAGATCGGTACACTAAGCGTGCAGGCAGTTTCCTCCTTCAAGGTCGAGCTTGCTCCTTCCGCAAGGGAGCTCACCTGCCGAAGCAATCAGACGCTGCTCGATGGCTGCATCCAGATTGGTCTTCCCGTGCCGTACAACTGCCGCTCCGGCGAGTGCGGGGAGTGCATGGCGAGGCTTGCATCCGGCGAGGTGCAGGAGTTGCCGGGGGCGGACCCGGCCATTCTTACCGATGCGCATCGTGCGCAGGGCAGCATCCTGACCTGCATGTGCTTTCCACGCAGCGACATCGTTCTCGATCTTCCCTTGCTCGAAACAGAAACAACCTCGATCCGTCCCGCCAGCTTCAATACGCTGGTGGCGCGCGTCGAGCGCATGACCCCGACCATCTACGCCATCACGGTCGAAACGCCGTGGCCGATCGAGTTTCATGCTGGACAGTGCTTCGAATGGGTTGTGCCGGGAATCGCCCCGAATCGCACCTATTCCGCCGCGAACAAGCCGGGCACGGACATCATTGAATTTCACGTTCGCGCTTATCCGGACGGAAAGATCGGCAAGCTCGTGTCCGGGATGTGCTCGGGCAGCATGTTGCAATTGCTCGGACCATTCGGTCACTTCGGCCTCTCCGCGAACGACTGGCGGCCGGCGGTTTGTGTGGCTGGAGGAACGGGGCTGGCGCCGATAAAGTCGGTGCTGGAAACCACGTTCGCAGCGCGCGACAAGCGGCCGATCCATTTGCTGTACGGCGCCCGCACGCAAGATGAGCTCTATTGTGTGGATACGCTACAACAATGGGTCAAGGCTCATCCGACGTTTACGTTTACACCGGTGTTGTCGGACGAGCCCGCAAGCTCGGGTTGGAGAGGCCAGCACGGTCTGGTGACTGATGTGATGATGGAGAATCTGGGCGATGTATTCGGCCTCGAGGCCTACGTCAGCGGACCGCCCGGCATGATCGATGCAGCCGTCGCGGGCCTGCAAAAAGCCGGGGTCCTTGAAAACGATATTCGGACGGATCGCTTCGTCCAGGCAAAGTCATGAGCCGTGCTGGATAGCTTCGCGGAATTTCATATTCCAAAGCCTTGGGAGGTTGTGCCGCTCATCATGCGGGACGGCGCGGAAGTTCGCCTGCGGCGTTACGGGAATCCGCTGGGTCCTCGCTTGGCGCTGAGCCACGGCAACGGGCTTGCGATCAACAGCTATGCGCCGTTCTGGCTGCCGCTGACTTCCCAATTCGATATTGTCGTTTTCGATGTGCGCAATCACGGTGAAAACCCGCGTCATGAGCCGGAGCGGCATCGCACCGACGTGATCTTCGAGGATTTCGAGGAGATATTTCCGGCAATCCAGAAGCACTTCGGACCGGCGCCGACGATCGGCGTATTTCATTCGCTTTCTGCCATTGCTTCCCTGCAACACGCGCTGAGGCACGGCCCACGCTGGACGGCGCTTGCTTTATTTGATCCGCCGATTCATCCGCGGGACGGCCATCCCCTGCAGACCGATCACATCGCTGACACGACCAGGCTTATTCAACGAACGAACCGCCGTCCGCGGAGTTACGACCTGCCGGAGGAATTTGCCCGGCAACTGGCGCGCCGGCCAGCCTTTGCGCGTCTGGTTCCACAAGGAGCAATGTTGCTCGCCCGGCACACGCTGCGGCCGGGATCGGACGGTCGTTGGGAGCTGCGCAATCCGCGCGAGCTGGAAGCGCGCATCTACCGCACCCAAGACGATGCGACTCTGTGGCTGCGAATGCGCGATCTGACGATCCCGGTCATTCTGATATGCGGAAATCCGTCGCTGCCTGAAGCCACCCCGGCGACGCGCGTCGGTGCGGCCATTCATGACGAAATTGGGATCGAATACGTCGCAATTCCGGGTACCACGCATTTTCTGCAGATTGAAAGACCGCAAGCCTGCCGCGATGCGCTGATTTCATTTCTTCGCAATCACGGGCTTTTGGATAGCGAAGTGTCGGTATCGCGCGGACAGGCGCGGCGATAGGTCGTTTCATCTCTGAACGGATGCATCGTGCCCTTGCCGCAGGCGGAATCGTTGAATTTTCCCGGTGCTGGTCTTCGGAAGCTCGTCGATGAATTCGAACCATCGCGGGCATTTGAAATGGGCAAGTTGCGCGCGAATGTGATCGCGTAGTTGGTCGGTCAACTGGGCGGTTTCGGATCCAGCGGCGTTGCGAAGCACAATGAATGCTTTCGGCTTGATCATGCCTTCGTCATCGGGATGACCGACGACTGCGCATTCAAGAACACAATCGTGCTGCGCGATGACGGATTCCACTTCCGCCGGCGAGACCCAAATTCCCCCGACGCGCAGCATGTCGTCGGAGCGCCCGACAAGGAAATAGTTGCCCTCGGCATCCTGATACATCTTGTCCCCGGTGAGCACGCCGCCGCGGCTCATGATCTCCGTGGTCTTCTCCGGCTTGTTCCAGTATTGCGCCGCGGCAGAGGGACCAAATGCGCGCAGATTTCCGATCTCGCCTTGCGCGACGGGCGCGCCTTCGTCGTCGACCAACTCGGCCCGATATCCATCAACCAATCGGCCGCAACTTCCCGGTACCGCGCGACCGAGATGATTGAGCATGAACATGTGGGTCATTTCAGTCGTGCCGACGCCATCCAGAATCTGGATGTCGGCGAATTTCCGCCAGCGCTGCATCAGGGCAGCAGGCAGGATTTCCCCGCCGCTGATGCAATAGCGCAGCCGCCGGCTTGCTTGCCGGACCCGTTCGGCGCCGATCTTGTCCTCGGCGATACGCAGCAAGGCAGCAAACAACGTGGGAACGCCGATGACGATCGTCGGTTCGTGCTCCAACCACTGCTTCCAGACGGTGTCGGGTGAGATCGGGTCAGGGTTGGTGATGTTGCGGGCGCCCATCCGAATTGGAAAATAGACCTGGCAGCCTAGTCCGAAGGCAAAATACATCTTCGGCGGCGAGAGGATGACGTCGTTCTCATTCAACTTCATTGCGCCCGAGCCGAACAGCTCCGTTGCCCAGTAGATGTGATTGCCGGTGTGGACGACGCCCTTCGGGCTGCCGGTGCTGCCGGAGCTGTACAGCCAGAACGCCATATCGTCCGGAGCGGTCGGGACGCTGTCGCATGCGGGCTGGAAGTCGCCAATCTCGTCGTCGAGAAATGGCAATCCGTCAACGCGCTTGCCGGCGGAAATGACATGTTTCACCTGAGGCAATTCGCGCCGCAATCCGGCGATGATGGGCGCCAGCGTGTGATCGGCGATGACTGCGACGCACTCGCTGTCGCCGATGTAATAGGCATAGTCGTGCGGCTTCAGATAGGTGTTGATCGGAATTGCAATCGCACCGATGCGCATCGTGCCGAGAAACAGCGCCGGAAAGTCCGCCCCGTTGACGACACTGAACAGGACCCGCTCCCCAGCCTTGATCCCAATCGACTTGAGGAAATTGGCAATCTGCCCGGCGCGTTCCGCCAGTTGCTGGAAGCTCCAAACGCGGTCGGGAGTGATCAGATAGGGGCGCGCACCGCGGCCACCCTCCAGCGATCGGGCGAAGAGATAGTCGGTGACGTTTCCCTGCAACTCGTCGCGCGGCTGAGACTGGGCAGTCGCGGTCATATCGAAGCCTCCCCCCGGCACCCCCAAACAGATCGGAACGGCGACCTTGTTGTTTATTTACAATACTGTAAAATTTCTGCTTTTGTAAACACGTTATATGCACTTGTGTGTCCCGGAAAACCTGGTCGGAATCGGCAAGTTTGCGGTGCAGGCGACGGACAGCCGCGACGCAACGCGCGCTGGAAGATCTAAGCTCGGCGATCAAACATCACGGCAAGGAGGGCGGCGGCGTGCGATTCGCCAGTCAGCGTAGCCACTTCAACCCGCAGCAAGGTTGGATCCCACCACTGGCACTCCTTATCCGGTCCGCAAAGTCATATGTTCCCTGGCAAGAACCTTGGAGTTGGTCTCTCGTGTCCCGCCGGGACCCGCCATGCTCCAGATGAGGAGGGCTGTATGTCGGACGCGATGTATCCGCCGACCACACGAGAAGTTGCACAGAAGCGCCGTGAATTGTCTCCTGCGACCGAAGAGGCCTTCCAGGCATTCAGCCGGAAGGTATTCGCCGAAGGGACACTGTCGATCAAAATGAAACAGCTGATCGCTGTCGCTGTGGCGCACGTGACTCAGTGCCCGTACTGTATAAAAGGTCACACCAAGGCCGCGCTGCGCTATGGAGCTTCCCGCGAGGAGCTAATGGAGGCGATCTGGGTCGCAGCTGAAATGCGGGCAGGAGGCGCCTACGCTCATTCGATCCTGGCGATCGAGGAAATGGACAAAGCTACCGAAGCAAAAAGCGTGTGAGCACACGCCACGATTTGGATCAGTTCAGCCGCGCGATTCCAGTTCCATTGTTTGCTATCCGAGGCCTTCACCTGTCGTACAGATCGAAGGACGTGGATCGATTACGGAATTCAGGTGAACACGACAAGCGAAAGCAGCTGATCATATCTTGGACGGCCGGCAGCCTTCGCTGGTCTTAAAGCGCCATTCAAGACCCCGTTCGCGAGCAAGCGCCTGCGCTTACGATCACTTGTTGCACAACTTTTCGCAATTCGGGAATAACCGCCTGTTCAAACCAAGGCTGTTCTTCGCATCCAGATCACGATTCGCCAACTCGGATGTGGCAGTGGGAAAAACTTCGGACCGTATTCTGAAAATGCCTTCACCGTCTCTGTCATCGATTTCTTCCGGCCTGGTCCCAAATAGCGTTTTTGGGAATATTGGCCCACTAACAGTGTCAATTGAAGATTGGGGAGATGCTCGAGCACGCGTTCATGCCAGAGCGGGGCGCATTCCGGACGAGGTGGCTTATCACCGCCGTTCTCCTCGGCGCCAGGGTAACAAAACCCGATGGGAACGACAGCGACCTTTGTTTCATCGTAGAAAGTCGAACGGTCCAAATTCATCCAATCGCGCAGACGATCGCCGCTCGCGTCGTTCCACGGGATCCCAGTCTGGTGGACTTTGCTGCCGGGCGCCTGACTGATGATCAATAGACGAGCGGCGCTCGACAGACGCAGAATTGGTCGCGGACCATGCGGAAGATTGGCTTCACAGATCCGGCAAGCACCAATTTCGTGCAGAAGGCGCGTCAGGGACATTCGATTAATCCAATCCAATCGCCGCTTATTGTGGCAGAGCAAGAAGGTCTGGCAAGTAACAAGTGTTCGACGTTGACCCGGTTCTTAGCGATAGACGAGCACGGGAACGGCGCAGTGCGCCAGCACCTTGGCCGTCTCGCTGCCGAGCAGGATGGCGGAGACGCCATGCCGGCCATGGGAAGCCATGACGATCAAATCGCATCCCCTTTTTCTCGCCGTGTCGATGATCGCCTGGTAGGGATGCTCATGCTCGACATGCATGACATCGCAAGCCACATCCATTGTCGCTGCGATGTCTCGCACCGCATCGAGATATTTCGCCGTTCGAGACAAAACAATCTCGCGATATTGGTCCAGCGAGTCCATCACGGTATAGGGCTCGACGACCAAAGTCTGAAATGGTGCCGATACAGTCACCGCCGTGATTTTGGCTTTGACTGCCTTGGCCAAGGCGATGCCATGCTGCGCAGCTTTCTTCGAAAGTTCTGAGCCGTCCGTAGGGATCAGCATGTGCTTGTACATGTGACTTTTCCATCTTTGATAGGAATGACGGTGAATGCGCAATCAGGCCCAAGATTCCAGATAAAGCCAAGCCCCCATTCTGCTCTAAAGGCCACCTCTGCTTTCCCGCAACTCCGCGCACTGCGTGCGTCGATCGCCGCGTTGATTTCGTAGACAGCCAGCGCTAGGGAGGACTTTTACTGCTCATCCGAAGCGCTTGTCTTGGAGGTTGCAATGGCCAAGTCGCCCGCGCAATTCGACATTAGGCTCAAGCGGGCTTATGAGACACATTCTGCGGACGATGGCACACGCGTCCTCATCGATCGGTTGTGGCCGCGCGGCATGACTAAAAAGGCGGCGGCCATCGACCACTGGTTCCGCGATCTTGCGCCGAGCACCGAGTTGCGGCGGTGGTTCGGGCACGATGTCGATCGCTGGAACGAGTTCCGACGCCGCTACACGGCCGAGCTTAAGCATAGTGGCAAACAGCTCGATGAATTGCGCAGTCTGGCCCGCAAAGGGCCAGTCACGCTTGTCTTTGGCGCTCGGGACGAGGAGCACAACGATGCCGTGGTGCTGAGACATATCCTGCTGAGGAGCCCGAGGAGAAATGGCTCCAGTCGCCAGAAGAGGGGCAAGCCGGAGATCAGCAATGAAAGCGGTTGACGTGATGACACGAAACGTAGTGTCGGTAAAACCAAATTCGTCAATATTTGAGGCGGCGCAACTCATGATCCTTAACAGGATTAGCGGCCTTCCGGTACTCGATGACGGAGGAAACCTCGTGGGTGTCGTGACGGAGGGAGATTCTTTTGCGTCGCGCTGAAACTGGAACCGAGAAACGTAGACCTCGCTGGCTTGAGTTCCTTCTCGGCGGAGGACGCTTGGCGGACGAGTACGTCCGTACGCACGGCCGCAAGATCAGCGAGGTAATGACGTCCAATCCTCAAACGATAATGGAGGAGACCCCGCTTGATGCAATTGTGCTTCTAATGGAGCAGAAGCGCATCAAACGGCTCCCGGTGATGCGAGGGGACGAGGTGGTTGGAATTGTCAGTCGGGCCAATCTCGTTCAGGCTCTCGCGAGCCTTGCCCGTGAAACCACAGACACCCTTTCGGGCGATGCAAGCATTCGACAACTCGTGCTTGCGGAAATCGATAAGCAGCCTTGGTCGCCCGGCTCCTTGATCAACGTGATTGTTCGAGACGGCATCGTCGAATTGTGGGGCACAATTCTGGACGAAAGGAAGCGGCAAGCGCTCCGCGTTGCTGCTGAAAACGTGCCTGGGGCAAGGCAAGTGAAGGATCATCTCGTCTGGGTCGAGCCAATGTCTGGGATGACTTTCGAAGGGCGGGATCAAGAACGCGAACCAGATCGCAAGCCCGCCTGATCGATTTGACCTCCCAGTGTGCGATCAGAAGAGCCCTTTCGCCGCGCGGCGTGACTAAAAGGCGGCGGCCATCGATCACCGGTTCCGCGATCTAGAACCGAGCACCGAGCCCGATCGGCGATGTCAATCGCTGAGCCGAATTTTGAGACCACTACACGACCGAGCGCCTGAGCTTTAAGGTGGCCCGAAAAGCAAGGTGCATCCCATGCAAGCCCTTACGGGTTGGACCCGGAATTTTCCGGGTACGCTCTTGCTCGGCAGCCACAATATCTTTCTCTCGCCCTCGAACGATTAGACTAGACAACAGTTAAGCTTACAGGATGCTTTGCTCCGTCCGGATCGAGATCGGACGGTCCCGGATTAGGCAATGTGGTGCTCTCGAAGATGTGATGAGGCGGCTGATCGTGGACAATCGACCCTCGAGTTCAATCCTGACTTCTAATTGCAACAAATTTCTTTTCGCGTCGATTTGCGAGGAACGTAACGGGATGCAACTCAGTGTCCTTTCCGCGCTGGCTCGCATGAATGTTGATCCGTGGGAGGAAGCAGCGCGTTTGGCGGCAATGCCGAAGGCAATCGCTGAGAAGACGCTGGTTTCGACAATCGATCAGGTCTCCGGCTGGAATTGGACCCCGTCGGAAGCGGAGGCAACAGCTGCGCGGTTAGTTCAGCTCTCGTGGCGGAACAGCGACGCGCAGTCCGTGCCGCCGGATACCGCAATAAGCGGCGTGGTCCACCCGACGTTTTGGTTGGTGTGGTTGGGCCTTGCGATAGCGCTATCCCTTCTCTCGCCGCGCCATCAAGCAACGACGACGGACGCGGGTGTCCCCGCGTCTAAATCCAGCGTAGCATCTCCATTCAAGAGCGGGGATCCTTCTTGGCCGAAAACGAATTGAACGAGCATGACGACGAAATTCTTGGCACTTCGCTTTGGCATGGCAGTCGCCTTTGCGCTCTCGGCCTCACTCGCGGTTGCGCAGACGAATACGATCAAGCTCGGCGCGTCCGTTCAGCTTTCGGGCTCCCTTGCGAACACGGGGCGCTACTATCGCGACGCCTATAATCTCGCCGTCAGCACGATCAACGACAAGGGCGGCGTCACCGTCGGCGGGCAGAAATACAAGCTTGCACTCAACCTCCTCGACAACCAGTCGGACGTCAATCTAAGCGTCAGACAGTATGTTCAGCTCGTGGCCGGCGACAAGGTCAACTTCCTGCTCGGACCGTTCGCCAGCAATTTTGCCCTCGATGACAGCTCGGTTGCTGAGAAATATCAGATCCCGATGGTCCAGGGCGGCGGCGCGTCGACCCAGATCTACAGCCGCGGCTACAAATACATTTTCGGGACGCTGCCGCCGGCGGACGACTATTTCGCCAGCACGATCGAGATGCTGGGCAAGCTCGACCCCAAGGTGAAAACGGTCGCCCTGCTCTCGGCGGACGACAGCTTCGACGTCTCGGTCGCCAAGGGCTCCCGCGAGCTGCTCGCCAAGGCCGGCATGAAGCTCGTCGTCGACCAGAAGTATCACGAGAATGCCTCCGACTTCTCCTCGCTCTTGACCGAGGTCAAGGCGGCTCAGCCCGATGCGGTCTTCCTCGCGAGCCATGAGACCGAGGCGTTGAACTTCATCCGCCAGGCCAAGGGTCTCGACGTCAATCCCAAGATGCTCTTTTCCTTCACCGTGGGCGTGCCGACGGCCGATTTCCGCAAAGCGCTTGGCTCGGATGCGGAGTATGCCTTCGGCATGAGCTCATGGTTGCCCAACCCAAGTCTCAAGGACGACTGGTTCGGCGACGCGGCTCAGTTCGCCAAGCTGTTCAAGGAGAAATACAGTTACGAGCCCGATTACCACGCCGCGTCCGCCGTCGCCGACGTAGAGACCTTCGTGAAGGCGATCGAGAAGGCTGGCTCGCTCGATCCCAAGAGGGTGCGCGACGCCATCGCCGGCATCGATTTTGAGAGCCTCTATGCCCGCATCCGCTACGGCCAGAACGGCCAGATTGTGCTGCCGCAGATCGTCGTCCAGATCCAGAACGGCGAAGTGGTGCCGATCTACACCGACCACTTCATCAACAAGCCGAAATATCCCGTTCCGCCTTGGAACGCGCGCTGAAAGTCGTGTAAAGGCTGCTCAGGCTGACCCTCCCCACCGGGCGGTCCAGTTTTCCTTGCATTCCGAATCTCTCGAATGTTCTACGCCCAAATACTCGTGAACGGCATCCTGCTGGGTGGTCTTTACGGGCTCATGGCGCTCGGCATGGCGCTCGTGTGGGGTGTGCTCAACATCGTCAATCTGGCGCACGGCTCTTTCATTATGCTGGGCGGGTATACCGTCTATTATCTGTTCACGCTCGTCGGTATCGATCCGTTCCTGGCGTTGCCGCTCGGCATGCTCATCATGTTCGTGTTCGGCTTTCTGGTGCAGCGCTACATCATCAATTTCATTGTCGGTTCCACGCTACTCAACACCTTGCTCATCACCTTCGGCCTTGATGTCGTTATTACCTATCTCGCCCAGCTGATCTTCAGTGCCGATTTTCGCACCATCAATCCTGCCTACGCCGGCTCAAACGTGGGAATTGGCGGCATTGTCATCCCGTTGGTTCGGCTGGCGGCCTTCGCCATCGCTTTCTTGCTGGCCGGGGCACTCTGGTGGGTGCTCAACGCGACGCCGCTTGGTCGCGCTATTCGCGCTACGGCGCAGAATCTCGTGGCGGCCCGGCTCTACGGCGTCAATCCGCGCATCCTCTATCCTGTCACCTTCGGCATCGGCGCGGCGCTCGCCGGCGCGGCCGGCGGGCTCTACGGCATGGTGGCGCAGCTCACGCCCTACATCGGCGCTGAGCTGACGGCGAAATCCTTCGTCATTGCCATCATCGGCGGACTCGACAATCCGTTCCGCGTCGTGCTCGGCGGCTGCGTCATCGGCATTGCCGAGGCGTTCGGCGCAGTCTATTTCGGGCCGACCTACACCAACGTGATCAGCTTTGGCCTGCTGGTCCTGATCCTTGTCATACGTCCGGCGAGGGCCCTGAGGTCTGCATGATCTGGCACTGGGTCGTCGCCCTCCTCGTCGTGGTGCTGCTGGCCGCAGTGCCGTGGCTCGGAGATGACGTTGTCATCCAATTCGGCATCAGCACTCTCCTCGTCGCAACCTTGGCGCAAGCCTGGAACATCATCGGCGGCTTTACCGGTTATGTGTCTTTCGGCAATTCAGTGTTTTACGGCCTCGGCACCTACGGCACGGCAATCGCCATGGTCCAATTCAATCAGCCGTTCTGGCTGGGCCTTGTTGTTGGCGCAGTGCTCGCCATGCTCTGCGCGCTGCTGCTGGGCATCCCAATCCTGCGCCTGCGCGGGCCTTATTTCGCCATTGCGACGCTCGGTCTCTCGTCCGCCATGGGCGCGGTCTTCGCAAACCTTCAGATAGCCGGCGCCAACGTCGGTCTCATCCTGCCGCTCACCCGCGCCGATCCGATGTTCTACGAATTGTCGCTCGGGCTCCTCGTCGCGTCTACGGGGGCAGTCGCCTGGATCGCCGGCAGCCGCTTCGGTATGGCCCTCATCGCCATCCGCGAGGACGAGGACGCGGCCGGCGCCATGGGGGTGAACACCACGCTCTACAAAGTGCTGGCGCTGATCGTGTCGGCACTATTCACCGCGATCGCTGGCGGCATCCACGCCTATTGGATCACCTTCATCGATCCCGCGAGCGCCTTCGACCTGACCCTGAACGTGCAGATGGTCATCATGGCGGTGTTCGGCGGGCCAGGCACCGTGTTCGGGCCGGTGATCGGCGCCTTCATCCTGTCGCTCATCTATGAATACCTGTCGAGCAGCATCTCGACAGCCGCAGCGCTGCTTTTCGGTCTCGTCATCGTGCTCGCCGTCGTGTTCATGCCGAAAGGTCTCATCGACCTTGGCGGCGGCCTGCGCCGCGATGGCTTGCGTTATTTCCTACGGAACGTCAGGGCGTACCGCCTATGAACGCCGACGCAATTGCGCCTCTGCTCGATGCGCGCCGGCTAACCCGACGCTTCCAGGGCCTCGTATCGGTCGACAACGTGAGTTTCACGCTGGCTAGCAACGAGGTGCTCGGGCTCGTCGGGCCCAACGGGGCCGGCAAGACGACGCTCATCAACCTGATCAGCGGCGCGCTGACGGCCGACGAGGGCGAGGTGTGGTTCGAGGGTGCGCGCGTCGACGGCCTGCTGCCTTACCGCCGCGCCCACCTCGGCATCGGCCGCACCTTCCAGGTGATGAAGCCGTTTCCGGGCCTGTCGGTTCTTGAGAATGTCACGGTGGGCGCTCTGTTCGGCAGGGGCGGCGGCACACTCTCACGCGAGAAGGCGCGTGAAGCGGCGCGGTATTGGATCGCCTTCACGGGTCTCGACCGTCGTATCAACCAGCGCGCCGAGGCGCTGGGCGGACCGGACCGAAAGCGGCTCGAGCTCGCCAAGACGCTTGCCATGCGGCCAAAGCTCCTGCTGCTCGACGAGGTGATGGCTGGCCTCAATGCGGTCGAGGTCGACGACGTGATTGAGGTCATCAGAAGGATTCGCGGCCAGGGCGTCGGCATCCTGGTTGTCGAGCACGTTATGCGGGCGATCCGCAAGCTCTCCGACCGGGTTATGGTGCTGCATCACGGCGAGAAAATCGCCGAAGGGTCCGTTGACACGGTGTTTGGTAACGCCGCCGTGATCGAAGCCTATCTCGGCAAGAGGCGCGCATGAGCGAGCCGTTATTGCACATTTCGAACCTTGAGGCCGGCTATGGACTGGTGCCGGTGCTGTTCGAAGTCGACCTGGATGTGCGCGCCAGCGAGATCGTCACCATTGTCGGCAGCAATGGAGCCGGCAAGACAACGCTGCTGCGCGCGGTCTCGCGTGTCATTCCCTCGCGCGGGACGCTTCGGTTCGATGGCGCCGACATAGCCTCGCTGACGCCCGAGCACGTCTTCTCGCGCGGGCTCGTGCAGGTGCCGGAAGGGCGGCAGCTCTTCGGCAAGATGACGGTCGAAGAAAACCTGCTGATGGGTGCCCAGCGCCAGAAGGATCGGACCGAGATGCGGCGCGGTTTCGAGCGCGTCTATGAGCTCTTTCCCATCCTCAAGGACCGCCGGCGCCAACTCGCCGGCAACATGTCGGGCGGCGAACAGCAGATGTGCGCCATGGCGCGTGCGCTGATGGCGGCGCCGCGTCTGCTCACCGTGGACGAGATGAGCCTCGGACTGGCGCCGGTCATCGTCGACGAGCTTCTCGAAGTTCTGTCCCAGATCCGCAAGCAGGGCGTGACCGTGCTTCTTGTCGAGCAGGACGTCTTCGCGGCCTTCAGCATCGCCGATCGCGGCTACGTGATGGAGACGGGGCGCATCGTCCGCGAAGGATTGACCAGCGAGCTCGCGAACGACGAGAGCGTCCGCCACGCCTATCTCGGCGAGGCGATGTCCTAAGATCGTGCCGCTGTACGTTGCTGCGATCACAGCGCGCGATTCGCCCGTCATCGTCCTCTTCAACCCGTAGCAAGGTGTGAATCCCACCCCGGGCACTCCCCATCCGTTCCGCAAAGCCATATGTTCCAGTGGCAAGAACCTTGGAGTTGGTCTCTCGTGTCCCACCGGGGCCCGCCATGCTCCAGATGGGGAGGGGCTTTATGTCGGCGCGATGTATCCGCCGGCCACAGGAGAAGTTGCACAGAAGCGCCGTGAATTGTCACCTGCGACTGAAGAGGCCTTCCAGACATTCAGCCGGAAGGTAGAACGCGACGCGGAAATGCACGGCTATATAGCTGTTGCCGAAGCTTGAATCATGACCCTCGACCTTGATCGCTTCTGCCGGACCCTCGCGCGAGAGGCGGCCGATGCCGTCATCTACGCGGATGCAGCAGGCTTAATCGCCTTCTGGAACAAAGGGGCCGAGCGAATCTTCGGCTTTTCGGAGGCAGAGGCTTTGGGTGCGTCGCTCGACATCATCATCCCCGAAAATCTTCGGAAGCGCCACTGGGATGGCTACAATGTGACTATGCGAACCGGAAAGACTCGATATGGCACCGGAGATCTCCTCGCCGTTCCAGCGCTGCGCAAAGATGGGACGCGTATCTCGATCGAGTTTACGATTTTGCCTTTTCATGATGAGGCCGGTCGCGTGCTGGGCATTGCCGCCATCTTGCGCGATGTAACGAAACGTTTCGAAGAAATGAAAACGTTACGCAGGGAGCTGGCGGCACAAAAAGCCTGAGGTAACGCAGGCGGATCCCATCCATGAATTATATCAGACTTCACCAATCCTGACTCATCAGCCGTGGACCTGGCTCCGGCATTGCCGGCGGAGCTTCGCGTCCTACGACACCACTCAAAACGGTCAGGTTGAGGAAGCCCTAACGCTGATCCTCTCGAGATCGCAGGGGAGTTGCTCCTTGCTTCCGACGCCAATTGATCAGACTGCCAGCGAGGATCACCTCCGCCTGCTTCGCCGTGAGGCCATGCTTCGTCACGATCATGCCGTTGCACTCGAGCGTAACATCCTTGCCATGCTCGATCGTCCGGCGCAGATCACGCGCGTGCAGGACATTGCCCTTTTCCAGGCGATCGTAGTCGGCCGCATTAGCGAAGACTAGCGGCAAGACGCCGTAATTGATGAGGTTCTGTCTGTGGATGCGCGCAAAGCTCTTCGCGAGCACGATTCTCAATCCCAGATTTCGCGGCGCGATCGCGGCATGCTCGCGCGACGAACCCTGGCCGTAATTGCCGCCGGCGATGACGGCATGTCCAGTTGTTCCGCGCGCCGCGCGCGCTCGCTCCAGATAGGTTGCATCAATGCGCTCGAACGAGAAATCGTCGATTTTCTGAATGTTTGAACGATAAGGCAGGACCTTCGCGCCGGCCGGCAATATCTCATCGGTCGACACGTCGTCGCCCATCTTCAGAAGAATCGGCACCGCCAGAGTATCGGGAAGAGGATCAAATTCTGGCAACGATCGGATGTTCGGTCCTTTGATCAGCTCGACCGACTCTGCCTCTTGTGCCGGCGGCGGTGGCGCCAGCAATGCCGTGTTGATGATCGTGGAGTCCGGATAGGCCAGCCGCGGATAGGGAATCCCGAGCGTCCGGGGATCAGTGATGCGGCCAAAGAGCGCCGAGGCAGCCGCTGTTTCCGGCGAGCAAAGAAATACCGAATCCTCCTCCGTTCCCGAGCGGCCGGGAAAATTGCGCGGCGTCGTACGGAGCGAGTTTCGTCCGACTGCGGGCGCTTGGCCCATCCCGATGCAGCCATTGCAGCCGGTTTGATGAACGCGTGCGCCCGCGGCCACGAGCGCACCGAGATGCCCGTCAGCAATCAACGTTTCCAGGATCTGCCGCGAGGTCGGATTGATGTCGAACGATATCTTGGATGGGATCGTCTTTCCGCGAACGATTTCAGCCGCGACGGCAAAATCGCGCCAGCCCGGATTGGCCGATGATCCGATATAAGCTTGATAAATCTTCTCGCCCTCGACGCCCCTGATACTGACGATGTTGCCGGGACTCGAGGGGGTGGCTATGAGCGGTTCGAGCTTCGACAGATCGATTTCATCCTCATAGTCATACCTGCAACCCGCATCCGCTGTGATTTCGCGCCAATCGTCGCCCCGGCCCTCGATCTCGAGAAAGTGCCGGGTTTCCTCATCGGAAGCGAAGACCGTGGTTGTCGCACCGAGCTCAGCACCCATATTGGCGATCACGTGCCTGTCCATGGCAGCGAGACACCGCAATCCTGCGCCGTAATACTCGATAATTCTGCCGACACCGCCCGAAACGCCGTGCCGCCGCAGCATTTCGAGGATCACATCCTTGGCACTGACCCAATCGGGAAGCTCGCCCACCAATTTGACGCCGAATATCCCGGGCATTGTCGTAGGGAACGCCTCCCCACACATCGCAAGCGCGACGTCCAATCCGCCTGCCCCGATCGCCAGCATGCCCATCGCTCCCGCGGCGGGGGTGTGGCTGTCCGAGCCCAAGAGAGATTTTCCGGGCTTCCCGAAGCGCTGCATATGAACGACATGGCTGACGCCGTTACCCGGGCGCGAGTACCAGATACCGAAGCGACGGCAGGCGCTTTCGAGAAACAGATGATCGTCGGCGTTCAAATTGTCGATCTGCAAGAGGTTGTGGTCGACGTATTGCACGCTGACCTCGGTGGTCACCCGATCGAGGCCAATGGCTTCCAGCGTCAACATGACGAGGGTGCCGGTGGCGTCCTGTGTGAGCGTCTGGTCGATCTTCAGGGTGATCGGCGTGCCAATACGCATAGTACCATCGACGAGGTGCGCTGAGATCAGTTTCTGGGCAACATTCAGTGGCATCTGTGCTCCATCCGGAATCAAGTCCTAACCCCATGGTCCTGCCCACGTTGCGCTACTCGCAAAAAAAGAAAAAATCAATGGAAACAGGAGACCTGAATCCCACACCAAAGAGGCTGAGCCCCGCTTATGATATTGGCTGAAGCGGGAGAGGGTGGTTGTTTCGGATCATGAGGCCCTCCTTTACAACACCATAGATGAGACATGCCAACATGAAGGAAAAGGAACTACGGCTCGCCTTGGTTTGCTACGGCGGCGTGTCGCTCGTGCTCTACATGCAGGGCGTCATCAAAGAGTTCTTGAAACTGACACGCGCGTCGAAGGCATATCATTCGATCGATGATCCGGAACGCAGGCAAGTAGAGACCTTCGCAACGACGAACAGCAATGACGGCCGAGAACGTGACACGGAAGCTACTTATTTTTCACTCTTGCAAGCTGTTGGCCGAAAGCTCGACCTGCGGATCATCGTCGACAGCGTGGCGGGTGCATCGGCGGGTGGCATTAGTGGCATCATTCTCGCGCGCGCACTCGCGCACGACCTGTCTATCGACCACTTGCGCAACAGGTGGCTTGAAGAGACTGACGTTCTCCGCTTGCTGGCCAAATCGCAACGGGCGCACGCATGGAGCAAATGGTTCCTCTATCCGCTGCTGTGGATTCTTCTCCGTTCCCGCATGTTCTGGCCGGTGACGGATCGGGACGTTCGACGGAAACTGTCGACATTCTTTCGGTCTCGTTGGTTTGAAGCACCGTTCGACGGAACCCGGTTTCTGGAGTTGCTGCTCGACGGATTGAGCGATATGCGCCAATCCGATGTTGCATCATCCTCGCTCCTGCCGCCTGGCCACGTGCTCGACCTCGCAGTATCGGTGACCGACTTCTTCGGGTATCCGCGTCGCGTAGAAATCAACACCCCGACGGTCGTTCAGGAGCGAGAGCAAAGCCTGCTCTGGACCTTCAATTATTGCCACTGGAAGGACGGGCGCGAGACGTCGGATTTCAATGAAGACAATGTCCCGGCTCTGGCGTTGGCGGCGCGCGCAACCTCATCGTTCCCGGGCGCATTTCCTCCGGTCCAATTGACCGATATCGATCGGTTGCTCGAAAGACGCGGTCTTGAATGGCCGTCGCGTTCCAGATTCTTGAACAACAATTTCAGAGAGCACATACGCGCGGGCATCGACCCGAAGAAGACGTCGTTTATGGACGGCAGCATCGTCAATGACAAACCATTTTCGGCCGCGATCAATGCCATTCGAGAGCGGGCGGCGTATCGCGACGTTGACCGGCGGCTCGTTAATATTGATCCTGATCCCGAGCAAGCATCTCCCCCGCCCGACGCGCAAGCTTCAAGCTTTCTGCAAACGCTGGAGACAGCCATCTTTGAAATTCCGTTGCGGGGACCGATCCATGAAGAACTGGCCCGAATTGCTCAATTCAACCAGTCGATAAAGCGTATGCGGACGGTCCTGACGGCGGCGCGACCGGAAAGTATCCGCCTCGTGGCAGAAATCATCGCGACCTCGCCACGGGCTGCACATATCGAGCAGCCCGTTGCTCAGTGGCGCAAAACGGCCAACCAGCTGGCGGCAAAGCAAGCCGGTTACGCCTACCAGGTCTATGCGCGCTCCAAGACCATTTTAGTTCTCGATCGCCTGATCGCTCTCATCTGCGATCTCGCTGAGCTCGATCCGAACTCGCCGGTTCAAACCACGATGGAAATGGGGATCCGCGCGTGGGCCGATCAGCGCGGCGCGATAGCTCCGGAAGGCCCACTCTCGATCACTGACGATGACGACAAAGAGCATTCGTGGATTGAATTCCTGCGGGGGTACGACCTCGGATATCGGCACCGGCGGCTGTCGTTCGTCATGCGTGGCATCAATGAGCTCTACGCGAGGCTCGACGAGCCGGAGTTTCATGAAGTTACCCCGCAACATCTCGACAATGTCAAACGTCAACTTCAGGAGTGCCTGCGCCGGTTGCGAATCCTGCCGTTCCGGTGAGTTTGCGAGCTCGACGCTGAGAAACCATGCAGGGGCTCTCTTGCAAAGGCTGCCGGCGCCGACGCGGAAACGTGGCACTCCCACCGTTAGCGCGCCGCCCGCAACTGTGGACGATGTTGACGATTTCATGCGCCGGATATCCGAGGAGCTCGACTTGCCCGCCTTTGATCGCTCAGTCGATCACATCGCAGAGGCGTCCACGGCAGGATCATCGCCGGCTGCGCTTCGCCGCGAGGTGCTGGTGAGCTATCTCGGCTTCTCGTTTTGGGATGTCTGGACCTTCCCGATATCGGAGTGGCACGATCTGGAAGAGCACCGGGAAATCCGCGTCGATCGCATAAGTCCCATCGATGCGACATCCTTGCGAAGCAAAGAGGTCAGCACAAGGCTCAAGGGTGCAGGGTTAAGGCACTTTGCTGGATTTTTGAGTTGGTCCGTCCGCGAGAATGACTATTTGAGGGGCCGGCTTCACGGAGCCGAACGTTTGATCGACATCGTCTGTGACGCAGCAACCGCGGAAAATGCCCTGGACGGAGTTGACATCAAGAAGATCAAAACGGCTGCATTCCGATCCATCCTTGATACGGAAGAGCGATGCTTGCTCGATAAGACTCTGGTGCTCGCTGTCCGGAAAGACATTGACGAATTGGAGCAGCGTTAACCCGGCACCACTCTTTTGAGACTCAACAAAATTCTTGGAGCTATCCTATGCACCTCCCTCGGCGTGCTTGCGGCAGCTTTTGTTGGTGTTGCCGGTGCTGGGAGGCGCAATCACCATGGCGCTTATAGATCGCAATTTTAAAATCGGCGGAACTGCTCTGCGGCCTGCAATTGGCGAGGAACGCCGTCATTCTCTCACTCTTCAACATAGAATTTCACGCCCTGCGCGAGCGGAAGCTGCATCCCGAAATTGATCGTGTTGGTGGCGCGACGCATATAGGCCTTCCATGCGTCGGAGCCAGCCTCGCGACCGCCGCCCGTCTCCTTTTCGCCGCCAAAGGCACCGCCGATCTCGGCTCCCGAAGGCCCAATGTTGACGTTGGCGATGCCGCAGTCCGAGCCCGTTGTCGACACAAATCTCTCCGCCTCTCGCACGTCGAGCGTAAAGATGGAAGAGGTGAGGCCCGCGCCGACGGAGTTGTGCAATCGAATTGCATCATCGAGCTTGGAATAACGCATCACGTAGAGAATCGGCGCAAAGGTTTCGCGCATCACGGGACCAGCATGCTCCGGCATCTCGCAGAGAGCGGGACGCACGTAATAGGCGCCGTCGTCTTCGATTCCCTCGATACGCTCCCCGCCATGCAGGATGCCGCCGGCCTCGCACGCCTCTTCCAGCGCTCGCTGCATGCTCTCGAAGGCGCGCCGGTCGATGAGCGGACCAACGAGCGTCCCTGCCTCGCGCGGATCGCCGACTTTTACCGACTCGTAGATCCGGGAGAGCCGCCGCACCAGGCCGTCATGGATGGTGTCATGTACGAACAGCCGCCGCAGGGTCGTGCAACGCTGGCCCGCTGTCCCCATGGCCGCAAAGGCGATGGCCCGGACCGCTTGATCGAGATCGGCCGAGGGCGCAACGATGGCGGCGTTGTTGCCACCGAGCTCGAGGATCGCGTGGGCGAAACGGGCGGCGAGGCGCGGGGCGACGGCGCGGCCCATGGCGGTTGAACCCGTTGCCGAGAGGACGGCGACGCGGCCATCGTCAACCAGAGCCTCACCAACGTCGCGGCCACCGATCAGAACCCCGCATAGGCCGTCGGGCGCATCACCAAACCGCCGCATCGCGCGCTCCACGATCGCCTGCGTGGCGAGCGCCGTCAGCGGCGCCTTCTCGGAGGGCTTCCAGACCACCGGGTCGCCGCAGACGAAAGCAAGCGCGGCATTCCAGGACCATACCGCCACGGGAAAGTTGAAAGCGGATATGACGCCACAGACACCGAGCGGGTGCCAAGTCTCCATCATCCGGTGGTCTGCACGCTCGGTGGTGATGGTGCGGCCGTAGAGCTGGCGCGACAACCCGACGGCGAAGTCGCAAATATCGATCATCTCCTGAACCTCGCCAACACCCTCCGATATGATCTTGCCCGTCTCGATCGTCACAAGCCGGCCGAGATCATCCTTGACGGCGCGCAATTCCTCACCGAGGTTTCGCACGAACTCCCCCCGCCGCGGCGCCGGGACTTTGCGCCAAGCGTCAAAGGTTTGCGCGGCCCGGCCTATGATTGCGCTCGTCTCCTCCGGGCTCGTGATCCTGACATGGGTTATGAGTTC
Organism: uncultured Alphaproteobacteria bacterium; assembly: GCA_963841105.1. Lineage (GTDB taxonomy): Bacteria > Pseudomonadota > Alphaproteobacteria > Rhizobiales > Xanthobacteraceae > VAZQ01. The sequence continues at coordinate 47,256 of CAWJCB010000003.1, read as the reverse complement.
CCCTGTGATCGGCGATGTAGCCGCAATTCCCGCGCGCGCGAACGCGCTTTCCGTGACTCCAAGCCGGGACAGGATGGCGAGCGCTTCGTCACGAACCGATGTGCGTTGGAGCAAGGAAGCATTCATCATCGCCCTCAGCCTCCAAAGCGTTCATGTGGAACGCTCGTTTCCGGCTTGGTGAAGACCTGACCGAAGCGGTTCTCCAGAAAAACCTTTAGCGGAATATCCTCCTGACGGACAAAGCCGCTCTGCGGCAGCTGACCCATCACGAGCAGATCGAGCACCGTGCAAATTGCAGCGGCCGTCGTGATCTGAATGGCGCTCAATGTCCGGCCGTCCACGTCGCGGCTGTAGATCTTGTTTGCATAAGTCTCCTGGACCAGTTGACCTTTGTTGCGGCCACTGACGGTAACAAAGACGATCACGACGTCCTGCAGCGTCGTTGGTACTGCATGCTCCAAAATATCCTTCAGCACATGCCGGCGGTCGCGCAGGCGCAGATCGTTGAGAAGCGCACGCATGATCGCCGCGTGGCCCGGATAACGTATTGTGCGATAATTGAGATTGCGGACTTTCCCTTCGAGGGTGTCGCAAAGGGTCCCGAGCCCACCCGAGGTATTGAACGCCTCGTAAGTAACGCCATCGAGCGAAAACTCCTCCCGCTCCTCCAGCGGCGGCACCTCGCGGCGCACGCCATTGACGATCGCTTCGCAAGGTTCGCAGTATTCATTGATGACGCCATCCGTGCTCCAGGTGAGGTTGTAGTTGAGCGCGTTGGAGGGATATTGAGGAAGCGCTCCGACCCGCAACTTGACGCTGTCGAGGACCTCGAAGCGCTTCGCCATGTCGAAGGCCACAATGGACACGAAGCCCGGAGCGAGCCCGCATTGGGGGACGAAGGCTGTGCTGGCATCGGCCGCGAGCTCCCTCACACGGCGCATGCTCGCCACATCCTCAGTCAAGTCGAGATAGTGCGTACGGGCCGCTCGGGCGGCTTCAGCAATGATCGTCGTCAGTTGGAAGGGGGCTGCGTTGAGCACGGCAAACTGCCCGTTCAGCAGATCGACCAGCTTTGAGCTGTCCTCGACATCCGCAGCCGCGATGCGAATGCGTTTGTCTTGGTCGAGGCGACCAAGAACTTCGGGCGAGCGATCTGTCAGGGTCACTTGGTAGTCACCCGTTGAGGCTAACAACCCGGCGACTGTGGCGCCTATTTTGCCTGCACCGATCACGACGACGTCCTTCATCCGCCCTCCGGCAGTTCGAGCGAAAGTGTCCCAACGAAATAAAAATCAAACCTGCGCGAAATGGGACCATGAACCCGTCCGGCGGGTTAGAGGAAGTGGTCCGTAAAACAAGAAGATCGGCCGACCGCCCATGATGCCCGACAATGCTGCGGAAGCTATCTATCCCTCCAAATCGACCCGCGTGGAGGCCTGCCGATCCTTCTTTCATTCAAGCAAGAAGTCGATATCTGCGCCTATCGCGGAGCTGATTTAGCCTGGCGATGGACCTTTACTACGGTCAGCCGACGCGGTTCGCCTGTCGCAGTATACCAACCGATGGCTTGCCCTTCAGATACGCCGATCAGCGCTGCACCGATTGGCGTGAGGATAGAAATGCGGCCAAAAGCGATATCCTCCTCGCCGGGATAAACGAGCGTGACCCGTCGGAATTTGTTCGTGGTGTCATCAAGAAAGGTAACATCCGTATACATCTTCACCACCTTCGCGCCCATTTCCTGAGGCGACACAATCTCAGCGCGCTCGAGCTCGTCGGCAAGAAGCTGCGCAATTTGGGAATTGCGATGTGTGCGCATGCCCGCCATGGAAATTCGTTCCAGCTGATCGTAGTCATGAGCTGAAATCGTAATGGGCGGCTTTTCGTTCAGGCTGGTGGTGTTCATATCTGCACTCCAATTCACGGGTCGCGCCTATTTGCTCTTGCGCGGCCGGTTGACAAGATTGAATTGACCATCGTCTCGAAGCTCGCACACTCATCCGAGCTTGGCGCGCTGCGCGCATAACAAACCCGGCAACGAGCTTACCCTAAGCCGCGGCAAGTGCTCCCGATCTCTCGGTGCGAAGCGTGACGATGTTGTTGTTGTATAATTATCGTTTACGACCCCGCGGACAACGCCGAAGGGCCGTCGTCGCGGGGTTATCCGCCTGTTCGGAGGCGGCCTGCACGGATCAAAATTCCCAGGTGCACAAGAATAATCATGGCACTCTGCAGATAGGTATCACCGCCGAGAAGTCAAGAAATGGAGCGGCCCGACCATTTTGTCGCAAGTCGGAACAATTCACCCTGATCGGATGTTTATGCGGCGCAATTCTACGCAAAGGTGATTGCGAGCTTCGACCGACCCACCGGTTGCCGATCGCGTCGCCCGAAATCCTTGCGTCATGCTGGAGGAGGCGACGTGACCGACATCAATTCTACCATGATGCGAAGGCCAGCTATCATGCTCACCTCTGCGGACCGCGACCGTCTTTTCGCATTGACGGATGATGCAGCCCAGAAGGCGCCAAGTGTTGCTCGATTTCTGCGAGAGGAGCTTGAAAGAGCTGACATCGTTCCCGATGATACGGCTGTCGAGTGCCTGGTGACGATGGGTTCGGAGGTGAAGTTCATCGTCCACGGTTCGGCAAGGGTCCAATCAGGCAGGCTGGTTTATCCGGGTGAGGCGAATGACAGCCGCTCTATTTCCGTGCTGACGCCGATCGGCAGTGCTCTGCTGGGGCTCGGCCCGGGCCAATCGATCAGTTGGACCGAAACCGGCAAAGAGCGGAGACTTACTGTGCTCGAAGTTCACCCAAGGTCGCATCAGGGTCTCTTCGATTCCGAAGTTCGCGTCGGAGGAGGCCGCAGGCACTGGCGAACTTCGGAATCGGGACACTGATTAGGCCGTCGCGGCCCGCTCCATCGTCACCTCGGCTTGGAGGCTTTCGAGGTCACGGAAGATCGAGGCGACCGCGAGAACGCGCCCGTTGCGCTGGAAGCGCAGCAGGCAATCCTTCGCTGCGATGTCGCCGTCGATCGACAGTTCGTCCCATTTCTCGGCATGGCCGACATAGTTGATCGGGATGTCGTAGTGCTGGCTCCAGAAGAAGGGGACGGCGGTAAATTTCTCGCGGTGCCCGAGCATGTTGAGAGCCGCGGTCTGCCCCTGGCGCTCGGCAACCACCCAATGCTCGACGCGAATGATCTCGCCGCTGTGCGGATCGGGCCAGCGTGCAATGTCGCCCGCGGCGTAGATCCCGGCGATGCTCGTTTCGAGATAGGGCGTTCACGACGACACCGCGATCGAGCGTCGAGTCCGGCCTGTTCGGCCAGCGCCAGGTCCGCGGCCGCACGCCGATGCCGACGACCACGAGATCGGCCTCGAGCGCGCCGCCACTCTTGAGCGTCACGCGTCGGCCATCGATGGCGACTCGCCGTATCCTCGAGATGGAAAACGACCCCGTGCTCCTCGTGGAGCGCGCGTACGAAGTCGCCCATCTGCGGACCCAGGATACGCTCCATCGGTCGCTTTTCCGGCGCGACCACGTGGACTTCGATATCACGGGCGCGCAGGGCGGCCGCGACCTCGAGCCCGATAAAGCTCGCGCCCAGCACGACTGTCCGGCGCGCCGTCTTGGCACGCTCTATGATGGCCCGGCAGTCCGCGAGCGAGCGCAGCGTGCGTACGTGCGGCTGATCGGCGCCCGGGATCGACAGGCGGACCGGCTCGGCGCCGGTTGCGAGCAGCAGCCGGTCGTAAGGAACATTGCTCCCGTTGGCGAGCGCGACCTCCCGCGAGCGCGCGTCGATGCCGGTGACATTCGCCTTGAGACGCAGGTCGATGCCGTTCTCGGAATAGAAGCTTTCCGGGCGCAGCGGCACCCAATCCTCCGGCGCGTTGCCCGCGAGATAGTCTTTGGAGAGATTCGGCCGGTCGACGGGTGGCGCGTCGTCATTGCTCAGCATGACGATGCTGCCCTGGTATTGCTCGCGCCGGAGCATCTCCACAGCCGCGAAACCGGCGGCGCCTCCGCCGACGACGACGATCTTCTCCGGCGCTGCGCCTGCCGGTTTGCCGCGTAGCTTCGGTTCCGGCTGCGCGCGCTTGTCTCGCACGAATATCTTGCTGTCGCGCTGCTCAACCGTCCAGCTCGCGAGCGCGCTCAATGCCGGGGCGTGCAAGGCTTCGCCGGTCCGCAGGGCGAAGCAGGCGTGATGCCAAGGGCAGCGCACGGTGTCGCCGACCACGAGTCCGTCGACCAGTGGACCGTGGTAATGCGTGCAATGAGCCCCGACCGCGAACACCTCCGTCCCGCGGCGCACCAGCAGAACTTGCTCGTCGCCGGCATGGCCGACTAGCTTGCCGCCATCGGCGAGCTCGAGCAAGCGCAATGCCCTGCACCAGATCGGGACCGTTGGGCTCGGCTTGATCTTGAGCCATTCTCTTTCTCCCTTGTTGGTAAGATCGTATTCGTTCGTGTGGTAGACAGCCGCAGCCCCTTCACGGGACGGCTTAACTTTTCTTCGCGTAGCCAGTGGCTCGGCCGCTTGCTGGATGATCGCCGATTACGCCAAATAGCTCTCCATCGTCATTCAACCATGCTCAGGAACTCATGCCGAGCCCGCGCATCGTCGCGCAGGCAGCCCAGCAAACGGCGCGTGACCAAGTCAGCCCATCTTCATGCGGGCGGATTTTCCCACGCAGGAGGATGCAAAAGATGGCAGGACACGCAGATTTTCTGCTCGTCGGCGGCGGCCTTGCCAGCGCGACCGCCGCTGAAACGCTGAGGCAAGAGGGAGCGGAGGGCAGCATCCTGATTCTCTCTGCGGAACAAAGCCTGCCCTACCGGCGTCCGCCGTTATCCACGCAGTTCCTGCTTGGTACACAGTCGGAAGAGCGGTTACCGGTCCTCAGCGAGACCTTTTATCGCGAGCATGCGGTCGACGTGATGCTCGGCACGCGCGCTTGCGCCTTGGATGCCAAAAATCAGGTTGTGCAAACCGACCGGGCAGGCGAGATTCACTACGGCAAGCTGCTGGTCGCCACGGGTGCCATCCCGAGCCGCCTGGACGTTCCCGGCTCGACCTTGCCCGGTATCTTCTACCTACGCACCCTGGCTGATGCCCAAGACATCAGACGTGCCGCGGAAACCGCCAAGCGTGCCGTGGTCGTTGGCGGCAGCTTCATCGGCATGGAGCTCGCCGCCTCGCTCACGCAGAGAGGTATTCACGTCACCCTCATCGCCATGGAGGACGTTCTGCTCGCCAAGCTGGGGTCCCCGTTTGTCTCTAAGTTTTTTCGCGACTACTACGCCGCGCATGATGTCGAGATCATCCTTGGCGACGCGGTGACGGGATTTTGCGGCGAGCGCCACATCGAGGGGTCGGTCACGCAGTCCGGCAGAAGGTTTCCATGCGATCTGGTTGTGGTAGGCATCGGCGTCATGCCCGACGTCGCATTTCTGCGCGGAAGCGGCGTCGAGATCGACGACGGCGTAGTCGTTGATCGCTTTCTGCAGACCAACCAGCCGCACATCTTCGCTGCTGGTGATGTTGCCAATTTCTTTCATCCCGTTTTCAATCTTCGCCGGCGCGTTGAACACTGGGACAACGCCGTCAAGCAGGGGCGCCTCGCGGCCAAGAACATGCTCGGCCAGCGGCTGGCTTATGATGAAGTCTCGTACCTCTTTTGCGATGTCTTCGACCTCAGCTTCGATTTCGTCGGTTTTGCCGAGGATGCGAACGAGCAGGTAGCACGCGGTTCGCTGAGCAATGGATCATTCGCCCTGTTCTATCTGAAAGACAATGTGCCGCGTGCGCTGTTCTCACTGGGCCGGCCAGCGCAGGAAACCAAAGCGACCGAGACGCTCATCCGCTATCGGGCCAATCTGGCGGCTATCAAAGGGCAGCTGTCGGATCCGGCGTTCGCACTGGAGCAAATCCCAAGCCAGACCGTTTTGATCCTGCAGGGTGGCGGCGCATTGGGTGCGTTCGAATGTGGGGTGGTCAGGGCACTGGAAGAGCGGGAGATCCATCCTGACATCATCGCAGGAGTGTCCATGGGCGCCTTCAACGGCGCCATCATTGCCGGGAATCCCAGGAATGCGAGCGCGGCGCTCGCGGCCTTCTGGAAGGACCTCGAGGTCCGAACGCTACCCGTTCCGAGCGAAAGCTGGAGACGGATGCTTTCGGCCTGGAACAGCCTGATATTCGGTTCGCCAAATTTTTTTCGTCCTCTCTGGTTCACTTCGGCCTTTGGCATGCCGCCTCTCCGGTGGACGAGCTTCTACGACTCATCGCCGGTCAAAGACCTGCTCGCCAAGTACGTGGACTTTGGTCGATTGAGATCAAGCCCCGTCCGTCTTCTGGTAAGTGCGGTAAACGTGCAGACGGCAGCACTTGAGATCTTCGACAGCTACATCGACGACCTCACTCCTGATCACATCCTGGCGAGTGGCAGCCTTCCGCCGGGATTCCCCTGGACGACCATCAATGGCAGCCATTATTGGGACGGTGGAATTGTGAGCAACTCTCCGTTGGAGCAGGTCGTCGAGCGGTGCGGAACGGCCGGCAAGCGCGTTTTCATTGTTGACCTCTATCCAAGCAGGAAGCGCCTGCCGACCGATCTGGTGGAAGTGATGGTGCGGCGTGATGAGATTGTCTATTCGGAGCGGATTCGAAGTGACGTGCGCACGCGAGAGCTCGTGCGCGACTTCCATAAGCTGGTCGAGGAAATCCTGGGCGAAGTGGCGCCTGATAAAATCGTGCAAATCAAACAGAGACCGCGTTACGTTCAGTTGATAGGAGACATTGCTCCACTGACAATCACGCGAATTATTCGCGAGGCCGTAGAGGACGAAGCGTTTTCGAAGGATTATGACTTTTCCCGTGGCTCCATCGAACAGCACAAAGAAGAAGGTTACAACATAACGAGGCAGGCGCTGGGATGCTGAGCGAAAACATGGATAAACCCCCTTCGTTTGCTCGCGCTGGTACTTCCCCTCCCGAACCATGCGACGGATAGGCGAATCCACCAGCGGACCAGCCCTGGCGCAAGCGCTTCGAAACGCTCGGAAAAGACCGCGGCAATTAGCCCACGCAGCCCGGCGGCAGTCTTCTTCGGCTCGTTAAGTCCCATCAGCATTGTCATGTTGAGGGACTACAGACGCCGGAATCGTCTCGCTGTTTGATACGCCGCCGTGGTAACCTGACGCCGTCTGGCAATGTCGTGGTCCAGGTGCGGTGTCAGCAGCCAAGCCCATTTGTGCGCTCTAATCCGCTGCCGGCAGTGCGTGGACGTGGACGTCGCCTCCCGAATGCATTCTGAGAATTTCGACGGCGCGCTTTTCGTCCTCGGCATCCCATGTGCGCACCCACAACAGCAAGCCTCCGCGATCCATCTGCTCTTGCAGATAGTGCGCATGATGATCGCCGACCCATTTGGCCAGGATAGAGCCGATGAGGCCCCCTGTTCCACCTGCCAGCGCTGTTGCAGCGATGGCTGCCGCAAGCGTGCCACCCGAGGCGACGATAGCTCCGGCCGCTGCCGCCGCTCCGACATACATTAGCCCGCCAATCAGCCCGCCCTCGGCGCCTCCGATCGCCTCCTTCGACACGTAAGCCGCTCGCGGCACTGTCGGATCGTCTGCCAGTGCGTTGACCTTCTCATACCGGTGATCAAGCTTTTTCTCCACGGCGTGCTCACTGGCGAGCAAGCTCAACTCGGCACGGTCGAAGCCGGAACTGAGCAGTTCGTCGATTGCACCCTGAAGATCTCCAGGGCGGTTGAAAACACCAACCGCTTCGCGGACGGTGCGGGCCTCTGGTTCAACTAACATCGTGACTTTCTCCTGATGTCTGGATTTCATCTTTAACTTGTTGGGGAATATTCCGGCGGTGATCACCGGTACCCGATGCCCATGACGTAATCGCGAATAAACGATCGATCATACTCGACCTCCTCCAAAATGACCTGAAGGGCATCTCGGACATTGAGCACGCCAGATGGCCTGGAATCCTGATCGATAATCGGAATATGCACAAAGCCACGCTCTTTCATGATCGACAAGACATCCTGCAGCACATCGCTCGGGTGGCAGTAGGTCACATCTCGCGTCATCACGGTTGCGGCAGACATCGTGCAGGAGACCCCTTCACAGTGGGCGATTTGTCGAACGACATCCGTCTTGGTGATGACACCGACCATCTCTCCATCGGGATTACACACGACTACAAGGCTCGGGTGCGTGCCGGATAGTAGCTTTGCTGCCTCCGTAAGAAGGGCATCATCCCGAATCGTCATCAGGCGCTGGAGTGCTACAGGTAGTACTCTCTCAACACGCATTGCATCCGTCTTTCCTGATTCGCCAAGTTTCCAAGGTTCAAAGTCTCAGCCGTCAAAAGCGATGCGCAGGGTGGCGAAGATGCCTGCGACGGCAAGCGCGACACAGACGAGGCGTATCGCAACCACCGCCGGAATCTTCGCCAACTCGGAGTGGACGTAATCCTCAACTACCACTTGAAGACCGAGCGCCATGTGATGGAAGAGCGCAATCAGTAACAGCACCATGAGAACAGCTGCGAATGGCGCCCTGAGCCAAGCGATGAAGGTGTTGTAGTCACTGCTGGTGAGCGCGATCAGCGAGGCCACGAACCACAGCGTCAGCGGGATCAGCGCCGCCGCCGTCACGCGCTGCATCCACCAGTGCTCGACGCCTTCCTTCGCGGAGCCGAGACCCCGGGCGCGGCTTAGCGGCGAACGCATGCGGTGCTCGCCCATCGATCCTACCTCAGCGCAACAAAGCTGACGATCCAGGCGGCCAGGGTCAGCGTCGCGCTCGCCGCCACCACCGACCATCCGGAGGCATAGATCGTGCGCAGCTCGAAGCCGTAACCGGCATCCCAGACGAGGTGCCGGATGCCGTTGCACAGATGAAAGAAGAAGGAGAACGTCCAACCGAACATCAGGAGGAGCCCGAGCCACGAGTGCAGGACGCCCCGTACGGCTGAATACGCCTGTGGTCCCGCTGATGCGGCAAGCAGCCAAAAGACCAGCAGCGGCGCGCCGACGCTCAGAGCGATGCCGGTGACGCGGTGGCTGATCGACAGGACCGAGGTCAGCTGGGGCCTGTAGATCTGGACATCTGGCGAGAGCGGTCGAACGTCGTGTGCCATGAAGCTCAACTTCTGCGCTGGACAATCATTTTTTTGATCGAGGCGATCGCCTTGCCAGGGTTCAGTTGCTTCGGGCAGGTTCGAGTGCAGTTGAGGATGGTGTGGCAGCGATAGAGCCTGAACGGGTCTTCGAGATCGTCGAGTCGGTCGCCCGCCGCGTCGTCCCGGCCATCGATCAGCCACCGGTAGGCCTGCAGGAGGACGGCAGGACCCAGGAAGCGATCTCCATTCCACCAATGGCTCGGGCACCCTGACGTGCAGCAAAAGCAGAGGATACACTCGTAATATCCGTTGACTTTGCTCCGATCCTTAGCCGACTGAAGCCGTTCCTTCTCGGGCTCGGGCGTCGTCGTCCGAAGCCATGGTTCGATCAGGCTATATTGTGCAAAAAGATGCGTGAGGTCAGGCACCAGGTCCTTGACTACTCTGAGATGATTGAGAGGATAAATCGTTGCGGGATCTGCGGTGTCGGATATGAACCGCGTGCAGGCCAACCAGTTCGTGCCGTCGATGTTCATTGAGCATGAGCCGCAGACACCCTCGCGGCAGGAGCGGCGGAAGGTGAGCGTGGAATCAATCTCGTTCTTGATCTTGATAAGCGCATCCAGGACCATCGGCCCGCAGGCGTCGAGATCGACCTCGTAGGTGTCGATGTGCGGATTTTGTCCGGAGTCCGGATCGTAGCGATAAATCTCAAACGTCTTTACGTGCGTTGCGCCAGCTGGGGCTTGCCAGGTCGTTCCGCGCTTGATGCGAGACTCGAACGATACGTTGAAATTCCTCGGCACCGGAAATCGCTTCAGCGCAGTGACGCTAGGGAGTTGATCTGACGATCGAATAAACATTTTGTATCCCAATACTCGTGCAATCTACCAATAACTGCGGCTGCTGAGCTGCTTTGTTAGTTTGCGGTCGTTTCCAATCCTCTCCGGTGCCGGCGGCACGATGCCGTCGCCGCCCGCGCCGCCTTCGTTCACCCATCGATCGATCTGGCGCCAAAGGTTGTTGGTGGCCGGGGGCGCTTCGACCGCTTTACGATCAGCATCGGCCGCATCCAGAGCTCTGAACCTCTTTTCTCTGCGAGCCCGACACTTTTGCATGCGAGATTGATTTGCCATGGTTCACCTTTTGCATCTGCTCGTAGCCACTGAGATCAGCCTTCAACGGGTGGAGCGCGACGATCCCGTCTGGGCTCGGCTGAGGGGAACAGGAGATCGAAGGTCGTTCCGATTCCCTGCTCGCTAATAACGTCAACGTAGCCGCCGATCCGCCGCATGAATGCGTACACCTGCGGCAGCCCCAAACCAGTGCCCTTCTCACCCTTGGTCGTGAAAAACGGATCAAAGACTTTCCGCACCACCTCCGCAGGCATGCCTTGACCGCTGTCCTTAACGCGAACTCGAACGTAGGTGCCAGGCACGGCTGAGCCGGAGGTCGTGGTTTCCACTGGCCATCGCTCTGTGCTGATCTGAATCTCGCCGCCATTCGGCATAGCGTCGCGCGCATTTATAGCAAGGTTGATTACCGCGGCATCGAACTGCGATGGATCAATGAGGCATTTCGGGATATCGGATGCGAGCTCAAGCACGATGCGGATCCCAGGTCCGGCGCCATATCTCAGGAACAGTTCAAGATTTCCTGAGGAGCTCATTTACGTCCCCCGCATGCGCCTCGAGCTCCTGCTGCGTTGCAAAAGCCAAAAGCCGGGAAGTCAATTTCACCCCTCGGTCAATTCCCTCCCGCGCCGCAGCAATATAGACACGCACTTTCTCGGGCTGTTCCGAGCTCTTTTCTGTCAGCCTCAGACCCGATTCAATTCCCGCCAGGAGATTTCTGAAATCGTGCACAATCCCACCGGTCATTTCCCCGAGCGCGGCGAGCCTTTGTGCGGCGCGTGCGCACTGATCTGCCGCGGATCGCTCCCCGCGAGCCATTTCAAACACCCGGTCGAGCCCGTCGTGCTCTCCACGATCGGCCTGATGGTTGTTGCCATCGGGAAGCGCGATGTGTGCCGTGACATTGTGCGGCACGACATTGTGCGGCATGACATTGTGCGGCATGACATTGTGCGGCATGACATGGGCCATGGCTGGCGTCTCATGATAACCTGGAGGTTGCGCGCTTGACATCGTGTTAGTCTCCTTGCCCGGGGTTTTGGCAGAAATACTGGTCGAACTTTCGGAGCACGCCATCGAATTGCTTCGCATCGGCAGGAGGCTCACGCTTGATCGTGATGTTTGGCCAGACCGACGCATAGTCGGCATTCAGCTTGAGCCAGCTCTCAAGGCCGGGCTTGGTGTCGGGGACGATGGCCTCGGCCGGGCATTCGGGCTCGCACACGCCGCAATCGATGCACTCATCGGGATGGATGACGAGCATGTTCTCGCCCTCGTAGAAGCAGTCGACCGGGCAGACCTCCACGCAATCCATGTACTTGCACTTGATGCAGTTGTCGGTGACGAGGAAGGTCTCACGCTCCTCGGCCACGGCCGGTCCGGGCGGTAGAACAAGGCAAGCTTGAGGCTCTCGGCGATGCGAATGGCCTTGGCGCGAAAGGCTTCGGCTAGGCTCTCATCGAACAGTTCGCCGCACGTCTCGCCGAAGAGCTCCAGCCAGCGGTCGAACAGCCGCGGCTCCATCCCCACGATGCGAAGATGCACGGCCACGGGGTTACCCTTGTAGCGCCCTGACGTCAGCATCACCGACGACCAGAAGTCGCGCATCGTCGCAAGGTGGACACCCCAGTCGCCGGGGATAGCGCGATTGAAGATCGGTGCAAGCTCAGGATCCGCGCGGACCTTGGCGTAGAAAGCATCCACGAGGCGCTGGATTGCGTTCTCGGACATATGATCGATCCTCATGATCGGCCCCGTCAAACCGTCAGCACGACCACGACGAAACCGATCGTCCGCCGCGGCGTGGGCTATCGAAAGCCGCATTGACTCGTCCTGAAAACATATATCGCACTTACATCTTATGCCGCGCTTGCGGAAAAGCAATATCTCCAATATATGTTTTATCCGCTGACCGCAGGAGACGCGTTTGCGCCTGACCATCTACACTGACTACGCGCTGCGCATGCTGATGTACCTTGCGCTCAAGAATGACGGTCTCGCGACGATCGCCGACATTGCCGAAAGGTACGGTATCTCTAAGAATCACCTCATGAAGGTCGCCCATCAACTTGGTGTTTCCGGGTACGTCGAGACGGTTCGCGGCAGACGCGGCGGCTTGCGCCTGGCAAAGCCCGCCGAGGCAATTGGTCTCGGTGAGGTCGTGCGCCATACCGAGCCCGACATGGCCCTCGTGCCGTGCTTCAAGCCGGTCGACGCTCCTTGCGCGATCTGGCGATGCTGTGTGTTGCGGAGCGCTCTGGAAAAGGCGCGCTTTGCCTTCGTCGATGTTCTTGACGGTTATACCCTGGGCGACCTCGTCAAACCGCGGGCGCCGCTACGAGCCTTGCTATCCATTACGCCAGCTGACCGCAGGCCAGCGTCTGCAGGCGCGCGATCGTCCAGGCGAGCAAAGGTAGGCAAGCAAATGTGACCCCGCCAACCCGATCAGCCGGCCGGCGGCAATCAGATAGTCGGCGGTGATCCGTAAATGATGTCGCCATCACACGGCCTGCGCACACATGCGACCGGGCGTTCCGCGCATCAGCTCGTGGAAAGAAGGGCTTCGGCGAGTGTATGTATCAGAAAAGCTCATGACGGGGATCTCACAAGAGCACTTCGCGACCAGGATGATGCTCAGGCGCCGTGCGGTTGATCATCGGCGAAGGAGCTTCAGCGCTGCTGTCTTGTGCAAGGCGATGTGATCGGTCTTGTCGCTCTTGATCTCGTACTGAGGGTCCTTCTTGCTCGCGTGGTGGACGTATCCTTTATAATTCACATTCTTGATGTGCACTTTCACAATCCTGCCGCTGACGCGCCCCGCCTCGGAGTTCCAGGTCACGTGATCGCCAACTTTGAATGTGTTCGCCATGAGTTCATTTTCCAGTATTCGTGCACAGCCGACAGAAACTAGCCTTTCGTCGCGCTGCTGATCTCACAGAACGCTACGGAACGCTGCCCTCTATGCGATCTCCACGACGCGAACTGCCCGCAATACATCCCCCAACATTTCGAGGCTGCCGACGTCCGCTGCTGACCTGGCCGCGGGAGCCGAGCGCATCGAGGCGCTGGAAGCCGAGATAAAGCGCCGGCGCAAGACCGCCGCGTGATTCCGCAACACGAGCACACTCGAAATTCGATGACGCTTCCTTACGTAGCCGGGTGCAATTGAATAGCCGACCGTCCCTCAGGTGCATCGTGGTGGCGCTGGTCAGTGCCGGTTGAACAAATCGACGTTTCCGGTCTCCAAGGCGGTAGGTCGACGAGCCGCGCCAGGTCGAATGGGCACACGCGCGACGATTTGCGTCGCAAGCTCCGCGGTCATTGAGTGCCCGTCATTGAGTGCCAGTGCTGTAGTGCCAGTGCTTGCAGCGCTCTGGTGACACGGTTATAACACCGCGCTTGTGCCGGAGTGTAGCGCAGTCTGGTAGCGCACCTCGTTCGGGACGAGGGGGTCGCAGGTTCAAATCCTGCCACTCCGACCAGCACAGCCGATTTTCGATGCCTGCGCAGGGCAACAAAAGCCGCGCAGTGGTGCGTTGCCGCGAGTACCGTCCTATCCGGCGGTCGCCACCAGCTTCTTGCCGCCCCGAATCGGATGAGGCACTTCCAAATCCGTTCTCTCGTCGCGCTTTTATTGGCAAGCACGTGAGCCCGACGAGAAGATCCGGTGAGCAACCTTGCCATTCTTGCACGTGGGTTCACCACGGCGCTGAGATTTCCCCGCGCAATTTGGTGCAGCCTTAGCAGAGACGATGCTTTATAGTGCTCATACTGCATTTCGAGAACGTTTCTAGCGGGACAACGGTCCACCCTTTCGATTGGCCTAATCGTGAAGTTGCGAGCTCATCCAGGGCAACAATTTGATGCTCACCGAATTGGTGAACAGAGGCGCAGCCTAAATCATTTAATCCGGAGAGCAAACATGGGAACCGAGAAGAAACGAGCGCACGTGCAGCCAAGGCAATCGCAAGAGCATCTCGATGACCTGCTCGATGAAGCTTTGGAGGAAACCTTTCCTGCCAGCGATGCGGTATCGATTTACATCGAACATCACCAAGATACTGCGGCAGCCGAGCTGGAGGCTACGATCGTCGAACGGACTCTGGCTTAAATCCGCCGCAACGGTCGTCTGCCGTGCGGCTACGAACGACACACACACAAAGCCGCCGCCTCTTTCGACCGCCTCGCCAACGTTCGCCGTTCGTTGTCGGTAAACAACTGCCGATTACAGGTGGTGACGTTGAAGCCGTCGGGCAAGCTCACAAGAAACTCCAAAGTGGAACCCGCATCATGGGCACACAGCTACAACGCCGAGATTGGCCTCGCGCGATTAGCGCGGACCGGTCGGCAGGATGACCCTTCATGAAGGCGCGGCCAGAAGAAACCGATCGCGCTGTCGCAGCTACCGTGGCGGCTACCGCGTCTGCATGGAGCCCGTTCCGTCACGCGACATTCACGGTGATCTGGAGTGCGACCGTCGTCGCAAACATCGGCACCTGGATGTACAACGCAGCTTCCGGCTGGCTGATGACGAGTCTCGACCCCGATCCTTTGATCGTTTCCTTGGTACAGGTCGCAAACAACCTGCCGGTATTTCTTTTCGCGCTGCCAGCCGGCGCCCTCGCCGACATCATCGACAAGCGTCGATTTCTTATTGTCGCCGAGACACTCATAACAGCATTATGTGCGATATTTGCCGCGCTAGTTTCGCACGACCTTGTCACTCCCGGAACGCTATTGCTCTTCACATTTTTGATTGGCACGGGCGGCGCGCTGACAGCTCCAGCTTGGCAATCGATCGTGCCCCAGCTTGTTCCAAAGCAGGCTCTGCCGCCTGCTATCGCGGCGAATAGTGCGGGCGTTAATGTCAGCCGAGCAGTCGGTCCTGCCTTGGGAGGGATCATGACCGCCAGTTCCGGCATCGCTGGACCATTCTGGGTCAATGCCATCAGCAATCTTGGCGTCGTCGGAGCATTGATGTGGTGGGATTCACCGCACCATGCCAGTCATCAGCTGCCGGCGGAGCGATTCGTCAGTGCTATTCGCACAGGTTTGCGCCACGCGCGGAACAATCCGCACCTGCACGCCACATTGATACGCGCTATCGGATTTTTTCTGTTCGCCAGCGCATATTGGGCGCTCCTTCCACTGGTGGCTCGCAGTCAGATCGCCGGAGGACCGGAGCTCTACGGAATATTGCTCGCCGCTATCGGCGTAAGTGCCGTCGTCGGGGCATTTGCGTTGCCTTGGCTCAAAGCGAAACTCGGACCAGATCGGCTCGTTGCTGCCGGTGCGGTTGGTACTGCGATCACCCTCATCCTGTATGGAGCAGCACGCGAGCCTCTTACCGCTTTGGCGGCCAGTATTGTCGCCGGCATCTCATGGATTGCGGTGCTGTCAAGCCTGAACGTGTCCGCGCAGGTTGCGTTACCCGAATGGGTGCGCGGGCGTGGGCTCGCCTTGTATGTTACCGTCTTTTTCGGAGGCATGACGCTCGGAAGCGCGGTTTGGGGGCAAATAGCCAGCACAGTGGGATTGCCAGTCACGCATTATATAGCCGCAGCCGGAGCCCTTCTCGCGATCCCCATGACGTGGCGTTGGAAACTGCAGACGGGCGCCGCCATTGATCTCACGCCATCCATGCATTGGCCGGCGCCGATCGTGACGCAAGAAATCGAGTGTGATCAAGGACCGGTTCTGGTGACAGTCGAATACCGGATCGTCGCGAAAGACCGGGAAGCCTTTCTCGCCGCTCTCCAGAGACTGGCACGGGAACGTCGTCGCGACGGTGCCTACGCGTGGGGTGTCTTCGAAGACGCCGCCGAACCGGGAAGATTCCTGGAAACGTTCCATGTGGAATCATGGCTGGAGCATCTACGTCAGCATGAAAGGGTGACAAAAGCCGATCGTATGTTGCAGGAGGGGATCCGCCGCCTCGTCCGGGAGACACCAAAAGTCACGCATCTGATCTCAGCAGCCGATAGCTAATGCACAAACAAGACTCGCGCCTGGGCAAAGGAAGGAGGGTTTCATATGGAGCGGAATCGGTGTGACGTCATCGTCATTGGCGGCGGACAAGCATGCATTCCCGTCGCTCAGGATCTTTCGCGGCAGATAACACTCCAATAGCTGCGACCGCGCCGGGAGTAAACGCAATGCGAGATAGGAAGCTTTCCAGACGCCACATGCTCAAGGCGTCGGCGGTGCTGGCCGCCGGCACCGTCTTTACAGAACCGCTCAAGGCCGCTGCGCCGGAGCCGACCATCGTCAGCCCCGCCCTCATCGAAGCCGCCCGGAAGGAGCGTACGGTCGCGTTCTACACCGCTATGGAAATTCCTGTCGCGGAAAGCCTCGGCAAGGCCTTCGAGGCCAAGTATCCCGGAATAGTGGTCCAGGTTAAGCGATCGGGCGCGGAGCGCGTGTTTCAGCGCATCGGCAAGGAAGAGGAGATTCGCCTTTATGAAGTCGATGTCGTCTGCACCACAGACGCGGCGCATTTTATTCACTGGAAGCGTGATGGCTTGCTCGCGCCCTACGTGCCGGAGGACGTAGTCAAGCACTTCCCGCCCGACCAGGTCGATGCCGATGGCATGTACGCACCCGCGTTCGCCGTGCTCAGCACGATCGGCTACAACACCGACCTGGTCAAGCCTGAGGAGGCGCCAAAGAGTTTCGCCGACCTGCTCGATCCCAAGTGGAAGGGTAAGATCGTCAAGGGGCGCCCGGACTATAGCGGCACGATCCTAACAGCGACATTCCAGCTGGCGCGCGATCTCGGCTGGTCTTATTTCGAGCAACTCGCTCGTCAGAATGTCATGCAGGTGCAGTCGGCGCTTGATCCGCCGAAGAAGCTCGCGCTCGGCGAGAGCGCTGTGCAGGCTGACGGTGTCGTTGCCAACCTTCTGTTGCTCAAGGAGCGGGGTGCACCAGTGGAGGCCGTCTATGCGACGGAGGGCACGCCCCTGATCACCGCGCCGAGCGGTGTTTTCCGGAGTGCGCCCCATCCCAATGCGGCACGCTTATTCCAGAGCTTCCTGTTCAGCGTCGAGGCACAGCAGGCCCTGGTCGACGCCTCCGCTTTGTGCTCATTCCATGCGCTTGTGAAGAAGACCCTGGACGGGCGTCGCTCTCCGCGATCAAGCTGATGAAAAGTGATCCGGCGGCGATGGAGGAGCAGAGAGAGGAAATCAAGGCGCGCTATGGCAAGATTTTCGGAGTGTGATATCTGCCCGCCTTCGGCAGGGGAACGTCGCAGTGGAGAGCGATGACCTAGAATGACCGCGTGGCCACTACACTCTTGCCTTCAGTGAATATGGTCTGATCGATGCGGACACGCTTGCGCCCACGCCCTAACTATTGGGCGGCACATTTCGTTCGGGACGAGGGGGGTCGCAGGGATGGCGCGGGTCACGACAGCAGCCTGGTTAGCCGACTGCGCCGAATATCTGCGCGCAACCGTTAGACGGTGTTCGAAGTTGTACGCCAACCGCATTCCTTTGATCGATCGCGCGAAGTGCGCGCTCACATTTCCCGCTGTGTCCCTTTTGATCGGATTGCGCCAATGCCCAAGCTTTCTAGTGCCCACGAGACACGACCTGGCCCGCTCGCCGGAATTCGGGTGGCGGATATGTCGCGGCTCGCGCCCGGCCCCTACGCCACCATGCTGTTGGCGGATCTTGGCGCTGACGTGATTGTGGTTGGCGGGGGGCGCGCCGGTCTTCCCATTGCCGAATTGTCCCGTGGCAAACGATTCATCTCGCTCGATCTGAAATCTGCGGATGGGCGCGACGCGCTGCACGAGCTCGTCAAGTCCGTGGATGTGTTTATCGAGGGCTTTCGTCCCGGCGTGGCCGCGCGCATTGGGGCAGGCTACGAGGAGCTGTCGCAGCTCAATCCCGGTTTGATTTATTGCTCGCTGACCGGATATGGGCAAAGCGGGCCGCGCGCGCAGGAAGCCGGACACGACATCAATTATCTCGCGGTGAGTGGCGTTCTCGGGGCGCTGGGTCCCGCTCAAAATCTTCCGCAAGCGCCGCTCAATCTCTTGGCTGATTTTGCCGGCGGCGGACTTGGTGCCGCCTTCGGTATCGTTTCCGCGCTGCTGGAGCGCGCGCGTTCGGGCAAGGGCCAATTCATCGACGTGTCGATGGTCGACGGATGCCTCTCGATGATGGCGATGCACTTTCCGTTGTGGAAGACGGACGTCATGCCCGCGCGTGGCAGGGGCCTGTTCGCAGCGCCGTTCTACTGCACCTATGAATGCGCGGACGGACGGTTCGTCGCGATCGGTGCGCTTGAACGTGGTTTCTTCGAGACGGCGTGGCGGGCGGTCGATAAATCCGAGCCGCCGGATCATATGGACACCCGCTGGTGGCCGATGATTGCGCGCACCTTCGAAACGGCCTTCAAAGAGCACGCCCGCGATCATTGGGCCGCGCTGTTCGCCGGAACCAACGCCTGCGTCACGCCGGTGCTTGATCCCGACGAAGTGATGCACGACGCGCAGTTTCGCGGTCGGCACGTCGATATGGCCGATCCGGTTCCCGTCGTGCCACGCTTCGAGCGCACGGCCGGTGCGGCTGGTGTGCTTAACACGGACGACCAGACAGCAAAGGTGCTGGCCGAGATTGGACTTTCGGACGCAAAGATCAAAAAAGCCAAAGTGAGCGGCTGTCAGGCGATGACCGGCCTCGATTGGCCGCCGCGCCTCATCACAAGCACAAATATAAAAGCCGCGGGAGGAAATAATGAGAAACGTGGGTATCCGGCCGGCCCCCAACTAGGTCGAGATCGAAGCGCAGAATCCTGATTTCGGTGTTGCGCTTGGCGGCGTCCTCGCGCGCAGGCCGCGGCAGCCTCATTTGGCGGCCGCGTCTTTCGCCAGTACGGCAATTGCCTCCTGCACAGTGGTCATGAACTGCGCGGGAAAGATGATCGTCGAATTCTTCTCGACTGATATCTCCGCCATCGTCTGCAATGTACGCAACTGCAACGCGACGGGATGCGCCGTGATGATGTCGGCGGCCTCGCCGAGCTTGACCGCTGCCTGATATTCGCCCTCGGCGGCGACGATCTTGGCGCGGCGTTCGCGCTCTGCCTCGGCCTCCCTGGCCATGGCGCGCTGCATGTTGTCCGGCAGCACGATATCCTTGATCTCGACAGCCGTGACCTGCGTGCCCCACGGCTCGGTGTGGCGGTCGATCACATTCTTGATCTGCTCGTTGATGCTGGCGGTGTCTGCGAGAAGCTGATCCAGGCTGAAACGGCCAACCACGTTGCGAACAGTGGTCTGACTGATCTGATTGATCGCATTGTACACGTTCTCAATAACGATCACCGCCTTCTCCGGATCACTGATGTGGTAGTAGGCGACCGCGGCGATGTCGATTGATACGTTGTCCTTGGTGATGATTTTCTGCGAGGGGATCTGCATTGTCACGGTGCGCAAGGAGACCCGCACCATCTGCTGGAACGGAACGAAAATGAGCGTCAGCCCCGGCCCACGCACGCCCTTGAATTTTCCCAGAAGCAACACAACCCCACGTTCGTACTGGCGCAAGACGCGAAGCGAGGCGAGCAGATAAAGCAGCAGCGCGAGAATGATGACGGAGGTCAGATTCATTCATCCAATCTTTCTTGCCGATACGCCTAACCGCAACACATGAGGTGATTTGATGTCATGTAGGCGCAAGTTTGAACCCGCCCTACCGACCGCGAGACACTTGCAGGCCTATTGCTGTTTGCGCATGCAGAGCCCCACGATTCCGCTTGCTCCGGAGCAACGCACCGTCGCCCCCCCTTGTAGAATCGGCGGGCCGCCGCTGTCCTTGCAGATCGCAGAAACCAGGGTCTCATCTGCCTCGCAGGCAAAGCTGTCGCCGGTTGCATCGAATCCGCGCAAGGGGGCACTGGCCGGTGGACCGGGCGGCCCTGGGGGGCCCAGCGATCCAGCTGCGCCCGGCGGCCCAGCCTCGCCTCGCACGCCCTGCGGTCCTGCGGGGCCTTGCAATCCGGCGTTCCCCTGAGGTCCGGCGGGCCCGGCCGGCCCGGGCGGTCCCTGGGCGCCGGTAGGTCCCTGCTGCCCGGCGACGCCCTGCGGTCCCGCCGGACCAGTCGGGCCGGCAGGGCCAGGAGATATTCCGCAACTGGCGAGGGTCAGCAACGCAAGAAGCAGGCACACGAGGCGCATGGGGGCTTCCTCACAGATTTCTTTGGCTAACGTGCAGTGCTCATGCACTCAATTGTTGCGTACGGCGCAAAAGTGATATTGCGCGCGCGGCGCTGTTGCTCGCGGTTTCAACGGGGACAAGGCTGAGTGCCCGCGGCAAAGGCGCGGTGCGCGCGGCCGCCACGGCCGGCTCGTCGGGGAACTTGTGCGGGCCTCTATAGCCGGAGGCAAGGCTCTCCCAAAGCTGGTTGAACTCTTTCGTCGATTCCGAAGTCGATGCGATTACTGCTTGCGCCGGCGCGCCACGGCCAGCCCCCGCCGAAAGCTTGCGCAAACGGGCGCGTAGCACGCGCGAGGACGCCCAAGGAGGATTCTTAACCCTCTCGGAATTCGTGTCAGGCCGCCGTGAGTCCGGTCGAGCAGGACCGAGCTTTTCCCAGGCCTGATCGAACCGCATGCGCCAGTTCATCTCCCTGGCCTCACCAGCTCGCTCGTCCAGATCTGCCTGTCGGCTGCGGAGCTTTTCGACTGCCCGCGCCCAGGCCGAAGCCGGCGGGTTGCCCGCGGCTGGCGAGGAAACAGCAGGCAGCTCGGAGCAGGGAGGCTCCAGGCGCGAAGAGTTGGAGGGCGGAGACTCCGGGCTTGAAGATGCCACGCTTTCGGGCACGGGAAGGGGGCACCACGCCCGCTCGCGTGGAGCTCGACTGAAGACGAGCCTGCGTTCGGTCCCGCCGCAGGCCGGGCAATGCAGGGTTTCGTTCTCAAAGCCGGCGATTGTGGTCGTTTCGTCGGGCACTGCTGCCACCAACGCCATTTGCTCGCCGCATGCCATGCAACGCATCAGGCCAACTCTTGCTACTGGGCACCCCAAGGACTCGCAACATACGACCGAAAGGGCGGGTCACGCAATTGCTCTCGGCAAATCCGAGCAAATCCGTCGGCCGTTGTTGCTATTTCGACCGGGGATCGTCTGGCCTGCTCTGAAGAGATCATGCGGAATGCGGTGCAGCGATTCGCATCCGCTCCTGGTGACGCGCACGAGCTCCCCGAACTGAACGCCGGCCTTTTCATCGTGCGTGATCACGTTCGGCTGGACGACCATGCACATGCTCTCGCGAAGGATGAGCGTTGCGCGATGGCCTGCTGGACGGCTCTTCGAGCCGAGAATCGGCGGCAGGTAGCCACCACCATAGCCGTGCACGAGATCGTCACAGGTGGTGAAGCCGTTCGCCTCGATGATCCCTGACGCCTCAATAAGATCGGCGGCGGCAACTCCCGGTCGGATCGCCCGAGTGATGGCGTCATAGGCCGCAACCGCGGTCGCGTGCAGATCGCAATAGAGCGAAGTCGGCTCCGCTTCGACGGTCAGTCCGCGCAAGACCTGCCCGGAGTAATCCCACCATGCCGCCGAGAGCTCGCAGAAAACGAAATCGCCGGCCTTGATCCTGCGGCGTGATGTGAATTGTCGCGGCACGCACACATCCGGCGCCGCCATCGACGTGGTCCCGAGGAAGTGAATGCCATGCGCGCCGCCAAGACCGACATAGGCGCGCTCGATCATGTTGCCGAGATCGTGCTCGGTCATTCCAGGTCGCGTGCCGGCCACGAGGGCCGCCATCGCGGCATCGCTGAGCGCTGCGCCGATGCGCAGCCACGCGATCTCCTCGTCCGATTTTTCCAGCCGCAGCTTGATGTACTCCGCATCGAGAGCGATCAGCTGAAAGCTGGTCTCCAGAGCTTTCCATTTCGCGCCGTTGAGTGGCCCGACAATCCCGATGCGCCTGGCGCCTCTCCGCGCGAGCTCTTTGCCCGCCAGAACGATGCCCTTTTCCTCGCCCCAGCGCACATCGACATCTCGCGCGATCAGTCGCGCTTGCGGAACGTGGTTGCAGTACTCGACATGCATGGTCATCTTTTCGGCGGGGCGAAAGATGGTCAGCGCTTCGTTGCTTCCCGGCCAGCCTGTCATCCAGCGTGTTGCATTGCCGATGTTCTGCGAGGTGACGATCAGCAGATGGTCGGCGCCGGCGCTTTCCATCACACCGCCCAGGGCCGCGTGTCAACGCTTGTATTCCGCGTCGGAGAAACGCGGACAACTCTGCGCGAAGATCGCCGCAAGCTCGGGAGGAAGCTCGAGTGCAGCCGCGGGGTCTGCCGGCAGAAGTGAATCCTCAGTCATCCGGTCCTTCCCATTGCTCGCTTCGTAGGGCGGATTAGCGTAAGCGTAATCCGCCGGAATCCCCGCGGCGGATTACGGCGAAAACGCCTAATCCGCCCTGCAGAAACTCGCGATAGGCCAATGCGCGCATCCATTAAACAAGGGGAGGACCACATGCGTGTTAAGTCAAAGGCTGCTCTATTGTTTGCGCTCTGCGCGGCTGGTTTGGCGCTCGTCGGCGCGGGGCAAGCGGCTGCGCTGGAATATCCGGTCCGGCCCGTGCGTTGGATCGTCGGTTATCCCGCCGGCGGCACGACCGACATTGTTGCGCGGCTGATCGGGCATTGGTTGTCCGAGCGGCTGGGGCAGCAATTCATCATCGAGAACAAGCCCGGTGCCGGCAACAATATCGCAACCGAGGCGGCGATCAATTCGCCCCCTGACGGCTACACCGTTATTCTGGTCAATCCGGCAAATGCGATTAATGCGACGCTCTACCGAAAGCTCTCGTTCAATTTCATCCGCGATACGGTTCCGGTCGCCGGCATCATCCGCGTGCCGAATGTGATGGAGGTCAATCCGTCCGTCCCAGCCAAGACTGTCGCAGAGTTCATCTCATACGCGAAGGCCAATCCCGGAAAGATCGACTGGGCCTCCTCAGGAAACGGCACATCGGTGCATCTCTCCGGTGAGTTGTTCAAGGTGATGACCGGCGTCGAGCTCACGCACGTGCCGTATCGCGGCTCCGCGCCAGCGCTCACCGACATGATCAGCGGCACCGTGCAGGTCATGTTCGACAACATGCCGTCCTCGCTGCCGCACATTCAGGCGGGGAAATTAAGAGCGCTCGCCGTCACCACGGCGCAGCGCTCCGACGCCCTGCCGGATGTGCCTACCGTTGGCGAAACCGTGCCCGGCTACGAAGCCAGTGCCTTTTTCGGCATGTCTGCCCCGAAGGGCACCTCCGAGGAGATCGTCGCCAAGCTCAATAAAGAGATCAACGCGGCGCTGGTGGATGCAGCCATGAAAGCCAAGCTCGCCGAGCTCGGCGGAATGATGATACCGGGTAGCCCCACGGAATTCGGCAAGCTGATCTCCGAAGAGACGGAGAAATGGGCCAAGGTGATCAAGAGCGGCGGCGTGTCGCTGGAATAGTGTAATTGCAGGCGCGCTCGGAAAACGTTTGGGTCATCATCGCCGCCTATCGCGAGTCGCCGGTCATTGCCGGTATCGTCTCCGGCGTGAAGGCGCATGGCTATCGCGTCGTCGTCGTCGATGATGGTTCTTCCGATGCGACGGGCGAGCTTGCCCGGGCAGCCGGGGCGATCGTTTTGCGACATCCGATAAACCTCGGCCAAGGCGCCGCGCTGCAAACCGGCATCAATTTTGCGCTCTCGGCGGGAGCCGCCGCACTGGTCACCTTCGACGCCGATGGGCAGCATCGTCCCGGCGAGATCGCCGGTCTGGTCGAAGCCTTGCGTGACGACGGCGCCGACTTTGCCTTGGGGAGTCGCTTTCTGGCTGCGGACGCCACTGTACCCCCCGCACGCCGCATGTTGCTCAAGGTTGCCACCTGGTTCACACGCCTGACGACCGGGCTGCGCGTGACCGATACGCATAACGGACTGCGCGCCATGACGCGCCGGGGCGCGCGCACAATAGCCCTGCGTCAAAACCGCATGGCGCATGCCTCGGAGATTCTGCATCAGATCGCCAAAAGCGGTTTCAAATACGTGGAACGACCGGTGACGGTGGAGTACACGGCGTATTCGCGCGCCAAGGGGCAGACGCTCGTCGACGCGCTCTTCATCTTGAGCGATCTGCTCGCGCGGAGGCTGCACCGATGATCGCGCAAATCATCCTGACGATACTGCTAATGGGTATTCTGGTTTATGCCTGGGCGGAGTACAGACGTTCGCCGGTAATCGGGCTCATTGGGGTGTTCGCCGCGTCGGGCGGACTTTATTTCGTGTGGTTCCCCAGGCATGCCAGCAGATTGGCGGATATTGCCGGCATCGGCCGCGGCGTCGACCTGATCATCTATACCTGGGTGGTGATCAGCCTGCTTGTGGCTCTCAACCTGCATCTGAAGCTGCGGGCGCAAATGGAGCTGATCACAGCCCTGGCGCGAGAGATCGCGATTGCCAATGCGCGCACCGAAGGCGAAAAGCTCGTGCAGCCTTCCGCGTTGACGCCGTCCGCGTAGTAGACGGAAATCCGGCAAACCGTTGCCGCCTTTTTCTGCCCGCCGTGAAATGCTACATGCGGCCGAGACGCTGCTCATCGCCGCGGCGGGAGCCGGTGCTTTCCGACTCATTGGATTTCCCGGCGGGCTGGTTGCCGGATCGATGCTCGCAGTGGCAATCGCGGCACTGGTGGGACGGCCGGTCCGCCTGCCAGCGCCGCTGGCTCGGGTTTGCTTCGTCCTGGTGGGCATCCTGCTTGGCGCCGTGGTGACGCCTGCGACCGTCAGCGGAATAGCCACATGGCCACTCAGCCTCGCCTTGCTGATCGTAGCGGCGATGGCGATGCTTGTTTGCACGGGCTGCTACCTCTATTGGGTGCACGGGTGGGACCCGTTATCGGCGCTGCTCGGTGCGAGCCCGGGCTCGATGGCGCAGGCACTGGCGCTCTCCGCCGAGCTCGGCGCCGACCTGCGCGGCATTGCCATCGTGCATGTCATGCGCGTGCTGCTGATCGTGCTCGGCGTGCCTGCGGGCCTTTCCTTGTTTGGGTCAATCGTCGCGCCGATCGCCGCGACGACCAGCGCCCCAGAAAGCCCGTTCCTCGCCTTCGCGGTGCTTATCCTTGCGTCCTCGCTTGCGGCACTCGCTCTGCTGCGCTTGCGTTTTCCCGGCGGTCTGATGTTCGGAGCCATGATCGCCTCCGCACTTCTCCACGGCACCGGCCTGATCAACGCTCGGCTGCCCTGGTGGCTGAGCGACGCCGCGGTGGTGACGCTGGGCGCCCTCGCTGGCGCGCGCTTCGCCAACACAAGCCCCCGGCTGCTTCTGAGCTATCTTGGCGCGGCGCTCGGCTCGTTCCTGGTTGCCGGAACGGTCGCCGCGCTATTCGCACTGCTCGTTACGGCAACACTTGGGTTGCGCATCGCCGATGTGGTGATCGCCTTCGCGCCGGGCGCGCAGGACACCATGATGGTATTGGCGCTCGCGCTCAAGCTCGATCCGATCTATGTCGGCGTACATCATCTGCTGCGCTTTCTGACGGTCAGCTTGGCAGTGGCGATGGCGGCGCGGCGCATCGGCCGGCGCACGGCGACGCCGGCGGCGCGGTCGCGACGAGGCGCTTTCGAAGGCTAAGCTTATTCCGCCGCCAGGGCGTGATTCCTGCGCGGCAGCCCGAGTTGCTCCCAGACGTCCACCAGCGCTTCAGCGAGCGCATGGATCAAGGCGTCATCATGATAGGGCGAGGGAGTGATGCGGAGCCGCTCACTGCCCTTCGGAACGGTCGGATAATTGATCGGCTGGATATAGATGCCGTGCTCCGCGAGGAGGAGGTCCGTCGCCTCCTTGCATTTCTCCGGGTCGCCCACCAGCACGGGGACAATATGCGTGTCGCTCGGCATGACCGGCAGTCCCGCGGAATTGAGCGCCGCCTTCACGCGCGCGGCACGCTCGCGATGGCGCTCGCGTTCGAACGTCGATGTCTTGAGATGACGGATCGCGGCGGCCGCGGCGGCGCAAATCGCCGGTGGCAGCGCGGTGGTGAATATGAAGCCGGGCGCATAGCTGCGAACCGCATCGATCAAAGCCGCGCTCGCGGTGATATAGCCGCCCAGGCAGCCGAACGCCTTGGCCAGCGTCCCTTCGATGACGTCGAGGCGGCCCATGGCCCCTTGCTGCTCGGCCTGCCCCCCGCCGCGCGGGCCGTACATGCCTACCGCATGCACTTCGTCAGCGTAGGTCATCGCGCCATGCCGCCCGGCGAGGTCGCAGATGCGGTTTATGGGCGCCACATCGCCGTCCATGGAATAGAGCGTCTCGAACACGATGAGCTTGCAACGCTGCGGCCCGGCCGCCTGCAACAGCTGCTCGAGGTGCGTCATGTCGTTGTGGCGAAAAATCTGCTTCTCGCACTTCGATTGCCGCACTCCCTCGATCATGGAATTGTGATTCAATTCATCCGAGAGGATGAGGCAGTCCGGAAGAAGCTTGGCAATTGTTGAGATGCCGGTTTCGTTGGAGATGTAGCCGGAAGTGAAGACGAGGGCGGCTTCCTTGCCGTGCAGGTCGGCGAGCTCGCGTTCGAGCTCGACGAGGGGATGATTGGTGCCGGCGATGTTGCGCGTTCCGCCGGCTCCGGTCCCCATCCGCGTTGCGGTTTCGACCATGGCGCCGATCACCCTGGGATGCTGTCCCATTCCAAGGTAATCGTTGGAGCACCATACGATCACGTCCCGCGGGCCCTCGGGAGAATGCCAGATTGCGTGGGGAAATCGCCCGGCAATCCGTTCAAGATCGGCAAACACGCGGTATCGCCGCTCCGTTTTGAGGCGTCCGAGTGCCTCCTCGAAGTACGTGTCATAATTCATGCCTGGTCTCGGTTGCTCATCCATCTCGCCGGGGCGGTTATCTCTCTTTAGAACACTGCCAAAATAGGTTTTTAGAGGCGTTCCGCCCCCTTTGTCGAGCCGTTATTGACCGCTTTGATAACCGAGCCCGGCGGCTGCGGAATTGAGCGAGATCACGAGATCCAGTGAGGAATGCGTCGATGCCCACACGCGATGACGGCCTGCAGAACGGGCTTACCAACTATGGCGACCGGGATTTTTCGCTGTATCTGCGACGCTCGTTCGCGCAGTCCATGGGGTATTCGCGCGAGATGTTGAGCAGGCCTGTGGTCGGCATCGCGCATACCCCGTCGGCGTTCAACAATTGCCATCGGCACTTTCCCGAGCTTTTGGAGGCGGTCAAGCGCGGCGTGCTGGCCGCCGGCGGATTGCCGCTTGAGTTCCCCACCATATCGCTGGGTGAGGTGTTCCTGAGCCCGACCAGCCTCAAATACCGCAACCTCATGGCCATGGACACTGAGGAGATGGTCCGCGCGCAGCCCATGGACAGCGTCGTCCTCATGGGCGGCTGCGACAAGACGGTCCCGGCGCAGCTCATGGGGGCGATTTCCGCGGGACGCCCCGCGATCATGCTTGTTGCCGGCCCGATGCTGACCGGCCGCCATCGCGGCGAAAAGCTCGGTGCCTGCACGGACTGCCGCCGTTTCTGGGCGCGCTACCGCGCCGGCGAGGTGGACGCGCGGGAAATCTCAGAGGTGGAAGGCCAACTGGCTGTGACTGCGGGCACCTGCGCGGTCATGGGAACGGCGTCGACGATGGCATGCCTCGCCGAAGCGCTGGGCTTCATGTTGCCCGGCACCGCCGCCATACCGGCAGTGCATGCCGATCGCCTGCGGGCGGCGGAGGCCACCGGCAAAGCGGCGGTGGCGTTGATCAGGTCGCGGATCACCCCCGATCGCATCGTCACCGCCAAGTCAGTCGAGAATGCGTTGCGCGTGCTGCTTGCGCTGGGCGGCTCGACGAACGCGGTGATCCATCTCACGGCCATCGCCGGCCGAGCCGGCATCGGCGTTTCCCTGCAGCAGCTCAATCGTCTGTCGGAGACGACCCCCGTCCTGGTCAATCTAAAGCCCGTCGGCAACGGCTACATGGAGGACTTTTTTGCCGCCGGCGGAATGACCGCGCTGCTGCGCGAGCTCAAGCCGCTCCTTCACCTCGACTGCATCGCCGTAACTGGCGAGACCCTGGCGGAGCGTCTGCAAGACGCAACAGCGAGCTTCGTCGATCGCGCGATCATTGCCGCGCATGAGCAGCCCTTCGAGGTGCAGGGAGGGCTGATTGCATTGTTCGGCAATGTCGCGCCCAAGGGAGCAGTGCTCAAGCGTTCGGCGGCCGATGCAAAGCTGTTCGAGCACGAGGGGAGGGCGGTGGTATTCAAGTCGCTGGAAGATCTCGCGGCGCGCGTCGATGATCCCGCGCTCGATGTCGCTTCGGATGACATTCTGGTGTTGCAGAACGCCGGTCCTCACTCGCCGGCCTGCATGCCCGAAGCCGGGTACCTGCCGATTCCTCGCAAACTTGCGCAGCGCGGCGTAAAGGACATGATCCGCATTTCCGATGCGCGGATGAGCGGCACGGCGTTTGGTACAATTGTCCTGCATGTGACGCCGGATTGCGCTTCAGGAGGCCCGCTCGGCCTGGTTCGCAACGGCGACCGCATGCGCCTCTCGGTGCGGGAGCGTCGAATCGATCTCCTGGTCGAGGCGGCCGAGCTGAGTGCGCGTGCGGCGGCAATGAAACGCGAGGAGGCGCCGCCGGCGCGCGGCTATGACAAGCTCTATGCGAGGGAAATCCTGGGTGCGGATGAAGGTTGCGACTTCGGATTCCTGCGTCCATCGCTCTTTAAGGAGTGAGGAGGCAACGCCTCTATTCCGGCGTCATCCCATCGCGTAAGTAGCGTGACAAAGGTTCCGATGATATTGAACCACCGGGTAGGGTGGGCTAAGGCGCGTCCGCGCTCCATCCGCGTGGGCAAAATCGCTGTTGCGCCGAGCCCACCATTCGCGGGCAGAGCAGGCGATTTTGCCCACCTTACAACCTCCGCATCAAATGATCGGAATTGCCTTTAGGAAAGGATTTGCGATGGCGGTCGAGAGCATCTTCTACTCCGTCTCCGGCTTGAGTTGTCGCGGCGCCTTGATCTGGGAGGAAGGCGTGAAGGGGACGCGACCATTGCTGCTGATGGCGCCCAATTGGCGCGGCGTGATCAAGCCGGCGATCGAGACCGGACAGATGCTTGCGGAGGAAGGCTATGTGGTCTTCGTTGCCGACATGTTCGGAGAAGGCAACGGCCCGGTCGGCACCGAAGACCCGATGCAGTTTCTCCAACCCTTCATGGCCGACGTCCCTGGAATGCGGCGGCGCATCGCCGCGGCGCTCGACACATTGACCCGCGAAGCCGATCGGCGGGCGATCGGCGACATCAGCCGGCGCGCCGCGATCGGCTACTGCTTCGGCGGCCTCAATGTCATTGATCTTGCCCGCAGCGGCGCCGACCTGCAGGCGGTCGTGTCGATGCACGGCACCTTGACCACGCCGCAGCCGGCCAGGCGCGGTGACATCAAGGCTGCGGTGCTTGCCGTCCATGGCGCCACCGATCCGATCGCTCCAAAGGCGGAACGCGACGAGTTCGAGGCGGAAATGCAGGAAGCCGGAGCACGCTGGGCGCTGCTGACGTTCGGGCATGTCGTCCACGCTTTCACCGATCCGGCTGCCAATATGCCGGGAGTGGCCATGTACGACGAGGTTGCCACGCACCACGGCTATGGATTGGCACATGCCTTCATTGCCCATGCATTCGCGCGCCGGAGTGAAAACGCGCCGCAGCCGGCATGAGTGCCGCGCGCGCAGCCGGCTCGCGTGAACAGGGCCTGTCAGAGACAGAGCAATAGCCTGCGCGCGCCGCAAGCAGGGAGCGAGCACGATGCCGGATGTCCAAACCGAGATCATCCCGTACCTTTTCTATCGCGACGTCCCCGCCGCGCTGGAATGGCTGACGCGTGCCTTCGGCTTTACCGAGGAAATGCGCACCGGCACGCCGAGTGGCGGGATGCACGGTCAGATGACCCTCGATGGCCAGCGGATCATGATGGGACAAGGCGCGAAGGATTGGGGCATGCTCAGCCCGCGCGAGACCGGCATGGCGACCATGGGCGTGTTCGTCTACATCAAAGATGTGGATGGCCACCACGCTCGCGCGGCGGCGGCGGGGGCGGACGTCGTGCACCCTCCGCGTGATGAATCCTACGGTCGCACCTATACCGTCCGCGATCTCGACGGCCATCCCTGGTTCTTCACTACGCCGCTTCGGGCTGCGACTTAGGCCAGCGCAGCTGACCGCTAACGCGCTGCAAACAAGGTTTCGCGGAGCCAGCTGGAGAGGCAAATGAAACTGTGTCTTGCAGGGGTGATTGCGCTCGGCATTGCGGTCGGTGCCGTCGCGGCCCGTGCGCAGGACCTTTACCCCGCGCGGCCGATCAAGATCATGTGCGGATTTCCGGCCGGATCTTCGCTCGATGTCATCACTCGCATCTATGCGGGACGGCTGGAAAAGGCTTTGGGCCAAGCCGTGGTCGTGGAGAACCGGGTCGGGGTTGCCGGCAACATCGCTTCCGAAGCGGTCGCCCATTCCGCCCCGGACGGGTACACGCTGCTCGCGAATGGCGTGAACCTGCCGATCAGCATCAAGCTCTTCAAGAAGCTTCCCTTCGATGTGATGAACGACCTCGCCCCGATCGGGTTCATGGGCAACATCCCGATCATTCTCTCGGCGAGCGAGTCGCTCGGCGTTGCATCCGTCGCAGATCTCATTGCGCTCGCGAAAGCGCGGCCGGGAGAGCTCACGCATGGCTCGGCTGGGATCGGCAGCATCCAGCATCTCGCTGGCGAGTTGTTCAACCGGATGGCCGAGGTCAAGCTTGCTCATATTCCGTATCGCGGGACCAACCAGGTGATCGTCGATTTTCTCGCCGGCCGGCTTTCCCTGATGTTTGCGCCGGGACCGACGATCGGTCCTCACTTGAAGGGAGCGAAGTTCAGGACGCTTGCGGTGACCTCGCCGGAGAGATCGACGCTCTATCCGGACATTCCGACACTGTCGGAAGCGGGGCTCGCCGGATTCGATGCGCAACTCTGGTTTGGCATATGGGGACCGAAGAATACGCCGGAGCCGATCATTGCCAAGCTTTACGATGTGATGAAGGAGGTGCCCGGAACAGCCGGCGGGCGCGCCCAACTCGCCGCTTCCGGAATCGAGGCCGTCAGCATGACGACGGAGGAATTCTCAAATTTCGTGCGCGAGCAGGTCACGAAATGGGCTGAGCTGGTCGAGGCGTCCGGCGCCACAGCTGAATAGACATCGTCACGCGCGGGCTTGTCCGAGGTCCGCACCCATCAAGCGCCGCAAGGCGGGTAAATCCAACTTGCGCGACAAGCGCGGCCATGACAGGGCATCGATTCAGCTACTCGGGAAATGCTCCAGACTTAGGATCCACGGGGGTCAAGCTCACTTGATCTTCCCGAAACCTCACCCAATAGTACGATCAACACAACAACTGGAAGAGGACTGACATGCATAAAGTAGCCTGGACTGCCTTCTGCCTGGCGTATGCGGTCTTCTGTGGGGTCATTGGCGGGAGCAACGGCGCCGGCGCGCAAGTCTCGAAAATGACCGACCTCACGTTCTCGCTCGATTTCATCGTGCTCGGACGTCATGCGCCGTTCTATGTGGCGATCGAGAAAGGCTTCTTCCGGGAAGAAAACCTCAACGTCAGCGTCATTCCAGCCAAAGGCACAGCGCAGGCAATTCAGAATGTCGAGAGCGGGCTGGCGCAAATCGGGTTTACGGACGTGGCGAGCCTGGTGGTCGCGCGCGCTGAGGGCTCGAGCGTCAAGGTAGTTTCGGTCATCTACCAGAAGGCGCCATTCTGCTTCTTCTCGCTCAACCCGGGCGCCAACGTCACTTCGCTGAAGGACTTTGAAGGCCTGCGTGTGGGCTCGAATGCCGGGAGCTACATCTCAAACATAGCCAGGGCGATGATGCGCAAGAACGGTCTCGATCCGAGCAAGCTTACGGTAGAGAGCATCGAGCCCTCAGCACGCATTGCAATGCTCGCCACCCGCAAGATCCCGGCCATCGACTTTTTCGTCATGACGAAGCCTGCGATGGAGCGCGCAGTCACCGACGCCAAGGTGGTCACCTTTCTTTTTGCGGATCATGGACTCGATCTCTATTCGAACGGAATTGGTGCCAAAGAGTCATATCTGAAAGAGAACCCTGAAGCCGTGAAGGCATTCGTGCGCGCGACGCTGCGTGGCTATCAGTATGCTTTCCAGCACCCCGCGGAAGCCGCCGAGTTGATCCAAAAGCATGCGAAAGCTCTGAACGCCGCGATCACCGTCGAGGAACTGAAAATTGTTGAAGATCTCGCCGTAACGCCCGAGGTGAAGACCAACGGGATTGGCTCTTTCACGCCGGCGCGGATGGAGACTTCGGTGGCCTGGATGTCGGAAAATGGCGGGTTTCCTCCCGAAAAGGCGCCCAAGCCGCGGGATGTCTACGCAACAGGTTTCATGCCTGAGCGGCCAGTGCTCCCCTGAGAGATCGCAATTCAAAAAGGAGAGCGGTTATGGCAGGATATTTGATCGCCAATATCGAAGTGACCGAACCCAAGAAGTTCGAGGAGTACCGTCAGAAAGTGGCGCCGCTGATTTCCCAATTCGGCGGACGATACCTCGTCCGCGGCGGCGAGGTACGCCGCCTCGAAGGCAATCTTCCAGTCCATCGGCTCGTGGTTCTGGAGTTTCCGACGCTTGAGGCGGCCCAGCACTTCTATGACAGCACCGAGTACCAGCCCATCCTGAACATCCGGCTGACAAGCACACGATCCGATGTGGTGCTGGCGCAGGGATATTCGGGTTCGGTCTGATCTCCGGCGCCTTCAACCCCCAGTCTCGCGAGATGAAAGCTTTCGCCCGCTGCCCTGCACGTGAAACACCTTGGGAGGGTCACAGATGGTAAGGACAACACGGCGTATGCTTGGCCTTGCAGGACTTGGGCTTGCAGGACTTGGCGTGGTGGCAGTCACCTCTGCAGCCGGGGCACAACAGCCGCCACCGGTTCGCATTCGTGGCACGATCGAGAGCGTTGATGGCAATCTGCTCACGCTCAAATCCGGGGACGGCGCCGAAGTCAAGCTGATGCTGCCGCAAGGCGCTTTGATTGTCGCTGTCGTGAAAGCGGCGCTTACAGACATCAAAGAGGGCACCTTTCTCGGCAGCGCGGCGATGCCGCAATCGGACGGCACGCAAAAGGCTGTCGAAGTGCATATTTTCCCCGAGCAGATGCGCGGCACCGGCGAAGGTCATCGGCCCTATCCCCCGGTTGCGAACGGCACAATGACAAACGGCACGGCTTCTGGCGCCACGGTTGTCGGCGTCGACGGCTCGACAATCACCGTCAGGTACAAGGACGGCGAGAAGAAAATCATCGTTGGCCCCAACGTGCCTGTTGTCCGGTACGAGGTCAGCGGCAAGGATGATCTCAAGCCCGGCGCGCATTTCACGGTTCTCGCCGCGACCAGGAAACCGGACGGCACTTTCGAGACGAGCCGCATCAATGTCGGGCGCGGCGGCGCGATACCGCAATAGATCAGCTTTGATGCATCGTTTCGAATTGAGTGACCACGGAGGTGGAATCAGGTTGATCGTTTATGTGCATAGCGGAGAAGTTGTGAAATGCTGCTCGTAATCATCAACGTTCTTGTGATTGTTGTCGTCGGCGCTATTTTATTTTGGGTGATCGACAAGTTTGTGAGAGACGGGCGGCTTGCCAACCTTTTGAAGCTTTTGGTCATTCTCTTGTGTCTTGCCGCCATCCTGCAGCGAGTATTGCCATTGCTCGGGATTGGCGGGCTGTAACACGCGCTTTCTTTTTTCACTCATAATCGTTGGAAAATACGAGCCGGCGGGAGTTGCCGGTCCTTGGCGGCGATAGCCATTGTCGTTGAGGGCTATTCGTTGGTCCTTCCCGGCGGGCGGGGGATCGTCGCCGTTTGAGCCGAACCGGGCGGCGTGCCCGGCAGCACAACCACCCGGGTTCCTACCTTCACTCGGCCGTAGAGATCCGCGATATCTTCATTGGTGAGCCGAACGCATCCCGATGACACGAATGTCCCGATTGTCGACGGCTGGTTTGTGCCGTGAATCCGGTAAAGTGTGCTTCCCAGGTAGAGAGCACGGGCGCCGAGCGGATTGCCTTCACCGCCCGCCATGAAGCGCGGCAGATAGGGCTGCCGCTCGATCATCTCTTCCGGCGGATGCCAATCCGGCCACTCCGCCATCTTTGTCACCTTCTCAGCCCCATTCCAGGTGAAGCCCTCGCGGCCAACACCGACGCCGTACCGCAACGCCTTGCCATTACCGAGCACGAGATAGAGATAGGTGTGCGAAGTATCGATGACGATTGTGCCGCTAGGTTCCTTGGTGCGGTAATCGATCATTGTGCGGCGAAACTGCGGTGGCAGAGGCTTGACCGGACCGGTTTCCGGGCGCTCTTCCGAGGGGAGTGCGGAAATCAACGTTTGCCGGTCCGGCACCGCTGCATCAGGTGGGCGAGGCGCATTGTCCGCGCCGGGATACGGTGCAGCTTGACCGCGATCACCGGCAGCAGCGGGCGGACTGCCGCCGGGATACGCAGGTTCCAACGATGGCGAGGCTGCCGGCAGCGGTTGCACAGGCGCTTCCGGTAAGTGCGGCTGCCCGAACCTTGGATTGCTTGCCTTGCAGTTCGCCACCAGTTGTGGGTTGACTTTCGGCAATGGCTTGCGCGCCGTCGGCGGTTGAGGCCTTGCCTGCATGATGGGAACGATACAGTGGATCTGTAATCCAACGCCTTGCCTGGCCGCTCCCTGCACAAAGCCCGCGCCTTGACAGACTTCCCGGATTTGTCTGCATGGCCCCCGATCCTGAGCCGCCGCGTCTGTGAAGGGCGCCGCCATTCCAACAATAAGCAGACCGAGCGTCCCAATGGATTTCTTTGCTCGGTGCATCGTCATCGCCCCCTGAGTGGATGGAAAGCAGCCGGGCTTTCCAGCGTCCAATTCCAAAGTGAGCGCGGTCCACCACCGCACGGATCATTTAAAAAGTCAGGCATAATTCTTGCGGGTTAATCGCGTCTATATTGTGATATTCGATATCTGGGGTCAGCATGACAGGCAAGGTGACGAGGCCGCGCAAGCACCCGCGACGCAAGGCTTCCGAGCGGCTGGTCCGCATCGGAAACCGGCGACTGATCGCGCAAGGCCTCGAAAGGAATTTCCGGGCAGACTTCTACCATCATTGTCTTACTGTCTCGTGGCCGATCTTCTTCGCCGGGGCAGCGCTCGTTTTCCTCATCATAAATGCGCTGTTCGCATTTCTTTACGGGATTGGGGATCATGCGATTGCGAATATGCGCGCCAACAATGCCGCCGATTTCCTGTTCTTCTCGATTGAGACCCTGGCCACCCTTGGCTATGGCGACATGCATCCGCAAACGACCTACGGCCATATGGTTGCGAGCATCGAAATCTTCTCTGGCCTGTCGTTCATTGCGGTCTTCACCGGGCTCGTTTTCACCCGCTTTTCGCTGCCGCGCGCCCGGCTGCTGTTCGCAAAAGTGGCCGTTCTAGCCCTTTATGACGGCAGGAGAACGTTGATGCTGCGCGTCGCCAACGCGCGCGACAATACGATCACTGATGCCGTCGCCAGGCTGTGGCTCGTCCGGCTTGAGGAGACCAAGGAAGGAGGCACCTTGCGCCGTTTTCATCAACTCGCGCTTGAGCGGGACCATAGTCCGATGTTCGCACTGAGCTGGACACTCTTTCATGTCATCGACCAGAAAAGCCCGATGTTCGGCATCGACGCGCATGAGCTTGAAAACGCGGATGCCAACATCGTGGCCACATTGACAGGTCTTGACGAAACATCGCACCAGACGGTCCATGCCCGCCACGTCTATGGCTATGCTGACCTCAGGTGGGATCACCAGTACGCCGATATCCTTGAGCGCGGTGAAGACGGCATCGCCCGCATCGACTATCAAAAATTCCACGATACCCTGCAGCTTTCTTGAAAAGCGAACCAGATGGCGTTCGTCCGCTTGACCGACAAGAAAGAGGGGTCGTGTTCAGCAAACTCCCATTCGGCCGACCGAAGGTGGTGCTGGCCTATCTGGCGCGATACACCCACCGCGTCGCTATCTCCAATCGGCGACTGATCGCGTTCAACGAAAAAGGGGGGGCACAGTATTAAGTCGCCTCGACTTCCGGTGAGGTCATGCACGGCCCAAAACAATGGAATATGTCAGAGCTTGGGCACCCTGTCGGAGTTTTCGTCTGGCGCCCCCGCGCAAAGTCCTTTTTAATTTAATATAATGTCGAAGCGCGAGGGCTGAGCACCCGCCCGAAGCGTCCCACAGCGTGCAATTCATGGGAGAGGTTGATGTCAGCAAAGACACGAGGCGTGTTCGCAACGCTGGCTCTGGCGGCGGGGGTTGCCGGCAGCGCGCTGCTCGCCCAACCCGCAGCGGCGCAACAGAAGACGCTGAAATTTGTCCCCGAGGCGGATTTGCGCAGCCTCGATCCGATCTGGACCACGGCCTACATCACCCGCAACTACGGCTACATGGTCTACGACACGCTGTTCGCGGTGAACGAGAAGTTCGAGGTCCAGCCGCAGATGGTGGACAAATGGAGCCTCAGCGACGACAAGCTCACTTACACCTTCACCCTGCGCGATGGCCTGAAGTGGCACGACGGACAGCCGGTGAAATCGCCCGACTGCATCGCTTCGATCGAGCGTTGGTCGAAGCGCGACGCTCTGGGCCAGAAGCTCGCCGAGCTGACCGACGCGTGGAATGCGGTTGACGACAAGACCTTCACGCTCAAGCTCAAGAAGCCTTTTGCGCTCGTCCTCGATGCGCTGGCGAAGCCCTCGTCGAACGTGCCGTTCATCATGCCGGAACGCGTCGCCAAGACCGACGCTTTCACGCAGATCACCGAGTCGATCGGCTCCGGACCATTCAAGTTGGTGAAAGAGGAATGGGTGCCCGGCAACAAGGTGGTATTCGCCAAGAACACGGACTATGTGCCGCGCAAGGAACCGCCGTCGTGGGCGGCGGGCGGCAAGGTTGTCAAGGTCGACCGCGTCGAATGGTTGTATATCCCGGACTCCGCCACGGCCGCCGCAGCGCTCAACGCCGGCGAGGTCGACTGGTGGCAGATGGTGCCGCCCGACCTGGTGCCGCTCCTCGCCAAGAACAAGGATATCAAGGTCGAGAATACCGACCCGCTGGGCTCAATGGGCCTGATCCGCTTCAACCAGCTCAATCCGCCCTTTGACAATCCGAAGATGCGCCAGGCGCTCCTCTACCTCGTCAACCAGCGCGACTATGCGCTGGCAATCGCCGGCAGCGATAAGCAGGGCAAGCCGTGTCCGTCGTTCTTTACCTGCGGCTCACCGGCGGAAAGCAAGGTCGGATCGGAGGTGCTGACCGGCAAGCGCGACCTGGCCAAGGCCAAGCAGCTGATAAAGGAGGCCGGCTACAAGGGCGAGAAGATCGTCGTGCTCTCGGCCACCGATCAGCCGATCGTGCACAGCCAGGGGCTGGTGACCGCCGAGCTGCTCCGCTCCGCCGGGCTCAACGTCGAGCTCGCCGCCAACGATTGGGGCACCTTGATCAACCGCCGCGCGGTCAAGGAGCCGATCGACAAGGGAGGGTGGAATATCTTCCATACCTGGCTGGTGGGGCCCGACATGGCCAATGCCGCCATCAACTATCCCATGCGCGGAGTGGGCGAGAAGGCGTGGTTCGGCTGGCCGACCGATCCCGAGATGGAGAAGCTGCGTGACGCGTGGTTCGATGCGCCCGATGCGGCAACGCAGAGGAGGCTCACCGACGAAATGCAGAAGCACGCCTGGGAGACCGTTCCATTCATCCCGACCGCGCAGTTCGTCATCCCCACTGCCTATCGCTCCAACATCTCGGGCCTCCTGATCTCGCCCATCGCCTTTCTTTGGAACGTCGAGAAGAAATAGTGCTAGCTGCAATCCGAGCGCCAGCTTGCGGATGAGATCGCACGCAGCCAGCTCTCCAGCCTCGTCCCCGGCTGCGAGCGCCGGGTGGATCTCGAGGCTCGGTCCCGCGAGACTGCGCGACGGCTGCTTCTGGCGCAGGAGTTACGCGAGCCTCCACCGTCTCGCTTGGCTCGGACCGACGTCGACCGCAAGCGCTCGAGCGATGGAGCTAGACACTGCTTCAACGAGTCAAATCATCGGCAGCGACCCTAGAGCGATATGCTCGGATATTTAGTTCGGCGTCTGCTGGCGACCATTCCGGTGATCGGGATGGTCGCGTTCTTCGTGTTCGCCCTGCTCTATCTGACGCCGGGTGACCCAGCCGCGGTCATCGCCGGCGATATCGCCACCGTCGAGGATATCGAGCGCATCCGCCACCAGCTCGGGCTCGATCAGCCGCTGTTGCCTCGCTTCTGGAATTGGGCGTCGGCCGTGCTCCACGGCGATCTCGGCATCTCCATCTTCACCAACCTGCCGGTGACGCAGCTCATTGGTCAGCGCGTGGGGCCGACGCTCTCGCTGGCGCTATGCACGCTGATCGTCGCGGTGCTCCTGGCCGTGCCGATGGGCGTCATCGCCGCCTGGAAGGCGGGCAAGCTCGTCGACCGCCTGGTGATGCTGTTCTCGGTCGCCGGCTTCTCGATACCGGTGTTCGTGCTCGCCTATTTGCTGATCTATCTGTTCTCCATCGAGCTGGATTGGTTGCCGGTGCAGGGCTACGCGCCGCTGCGCGAAGGCGTCTGGCCATGGCTGAGCCACCTCATCCTGCCCTCGATTGCGCTCGGCACCATCTACATTGCGCTCATCGCGCGCATCACGCGCGCCACCATGCTCGACGTGCTGGCGCAGGATTACGTGCGCACCGCGCATGCCAAGGGGCTCGCCCCCGGCGCCGTGCTGATGCGGCACGCGCTCAAGAATGCAGCGGTGCCCATCGTCACCATCATCGGCATCGGCATTGCACTGTTGATCTCCGGCGTCGTCGTTACCGAGAGCGTGTTCGCGATCCCCGGCATCGGCCGCTTGACCGTCGATGCCGTCATCCGGCGCGACTATCCGATCATCCAGGGCGTGATCCTCATCTTCTCCGCCATCTACGTGCTCGTGAACCTGGTGGTCGACCTGTCGTACCGGTTGTTCGATCCGAGGATCCAATACTGATGGCCGTGATGACCGACGGCTTGGCTCTCCCGGCACGCACGAGCCGATCGCCGACCTGGCTGCGCATCAAGGATGCGCTGCGCCGGCATCCGACTGCGCTGCTCGGCGCTCTCATGCTGCTTCTGCTCATCTTCATGGCCCTGCTGGCGCCGTTCCTCGGCACCGTCGACCCGCAGGCCATCTCGCCGGTCCGGCGCCTGCGCGAGCCGTCGGCGATGCACTGGTTCGGCACCGACATGCTCGGCCGCGACGTCTACAGCCGCGTCATCTACGGCGCGCGCGTGTCGCTCGCGGTCGGGCTGTCGGTCGCCGTGCTGGCAACCGCCATCGGACTTGCCATCGGTCTCGTCACCGGCTTTGTGCGCTGGCTCGATGGCATTGTCATGCGCGTGATGGACGGCCTCATGTCGATCCCCGGCGTGCTGCTGGCAATCGCGCTGATAGCGTTGACCAGGGCGAGCCTGGAAAATGTGATCATCGCCATCACGGTCACGGAGGTGCCGCGCGTGGCGCGCCTGATCCGCAGCCTGGTGCTCAGCTTGCGCGAGCAGCCCTATGTCGATGCGGCGATTGCCGCCGGCACGCGTACCCCGCGCATCCTGGTGCGGCACATCCTGCCCAACACGGTCGCGCCACTCCTGGTGCAGGGCACCTATATCTGCGCCTCCGCCATGCTCACCGAAGCCATCCTGTCGTTTCTCGGCGCCGGCACCCCGCCCAACATCCCGAGCTGGGGCAACATCATGGCCGAAGCCCGTTCGCTCTTTCAGATCGCCAATTATCTGATCTTCTTCCCGGGTATTTTCCTGTCGCTGGCGGTGTTGTCGGTCAATCTCCTGGGCGACGGGCTGCGCGACGCGCTCGACCCGCGGCTCGCCCGCAACATGTGAGCCCGATGCCAAGCGCTGCGCCATTGCTCGAGATCGAGGGCCTGAAAACCCACTTCTTTACCCGCGACGGGATCGTGCGCGCGGTCGACGGGGTTTCCTTCTCGGTCGCGGCCGGCGAAACGCTGGCTGTGGTCGGCGAATCCGGCTGCGGCAAGAGCGTCACCTCGCTCTCCGTATTGCGCCTGATCACCTCGCCGCCCGGCCGCATCGTCGCCGGCAGCATCAGATTCCAGGGCCAGGAGTTGCTCGATCTACCCGAGCGCGGGATGCGCGACATCCGCGGCAACGAGATCTCGATGATCTTTCAGGAGCCGATGACCTCGCTCAATCCGGTTCTCAGCATCGGCCGCCAGATCACCGAGACGCTTACGCTGCATCGCGGGCTTGGCCGGGAAGCCGCCGAGGCGCGCGCGATCGAGATGCTGCGCCTGGTTGGCATTCCCGAGCCGGCTTCGCGCATCGCGCAGTACCCGCACGAATTCTCCGGCGGCATGCGTCAGCGGGTGATGATCGCCATGGCGTTGGCCTGCGATCCCAAGCTCTTGATCGCCGACGAGCCGACCACCGCCCTCGACGTCACCGTGCAGGCGCAGATCCTCGACCTGATGCGCCAGCTCAAAGCCAGGACCGGCACCGCCATCATTCTGATCACCCATAGCCTCGGCGTGGTTGCCGAGATGGCGCAGCGCGTCATCGTCATGTACGGCGGCCGCAAGGTCGAGGAGGCGCCGGTCGAGGCGCTGTTCGCGCGCC
This sequence comes from uncultured Alphaproteobacteria bacterium, assembly GCA_963841105.1. GTDB lineage: Bacteria > Pseudomonadota > Alphaproteobacteria > Rhizobiales > Xanthobacteraceae > VAZQ01. The sequence goes on along the minus strand of CAWJCB010000003.1, from coordinate 6,128 downwards.
CGCGCCACCCCTATACGCGCGCGCTGCTCGGCTGCGTGCCGCGCCTGCGTTCTTCGCTTTCCGGCAACGGCAAGGCCCGGCTCGCCGAGATCGAAGGCGTCGTGCCTTCGCTGAAGGAGGTCATCCCCGGCTGCATCTTCGCGCCGCGTTGCAAGCACGCCACGGAGCAGTGCCGGCAAAGCTATCCGCCGCTCGAGGAGAAGGCAGCCGGTCACTGGGTCGCCTGCTGGGAGGCCGACCGATTGGCTGAGCGTCGCTCCCCTCCACCTTGTGGGGAGGGGTTGGGGGTGGAGGTCATCAGACAATGACGGCTCCCGCGCCTCCCGTGCTGGAGGTCAAGAACCTCAAGAAACATTTCCCGGTGCGTCGCGGCTTTCTCGGCCGCCGGACCGGCACGGTGCATGCCGTTGACGGGATTTCGTTCTCCGTACAAGCGGGAGAGACGCTCGGCCTCGTCGGCGAATCGGGCTGCGGCAAGACGACCGCCGGCAGGATGATCCTCAAGCTGATCGAGCCGACGGCCGGCGAGATCTACCTCGATGGCGAGCGCATCGACACGTTGTCGCGTGGCGCCATGCGGCGGCGGCGCAGCGCGCTGCAGGTGGTCTTCCAGGACCCCTATTCCTCGCTCAACCCGCGCATGCGCGCCAAGGACATCGTCGCCGAGCCGCTGCGCAATTTCGCCCGCCTGCGGCGCGCCGAGATCGACGAGCGCGTCGCCGAGCTGTTCCAGCAAGTGGGCTTGCGGCGCGACCAGATGGTGCGCTTTCCACACGAGTTCTCCGGCGGCCAGCGTCAGCGACTGGTGATTGCGCGGGCACTGGCGCTTAAGCCCAAGGTGATTGTCTGCGACGAACCGGTGTCCGCCCTTGACGTTTCGGTGCAGGCGCAGGTGATCAACCTGCTGGCAGACTTGCAGGGCAATTTCGGCGCCGCCTACGTTTTCATCGCCCACGACCTTGCGGTGGTGGAGCATATTTCGCATCGTGTCGCCGTCATGTATCTCGGCCGCATCGTCGAGCTGGCCGACCGGCGCGCGTTGTTTGCGAGCCCGCAGCATCCCTACACCCAGGCGCTCTTGTCCGCGGTGCCGGTTCCGGATCCCGCCGCGAAGCCACAGCGCGTCATCCTGCAGGGCGAAGTGCCGTCTCCGATCAAGCCGCCTTTGGGCTGCCACTTCCACACCCGCTGTCCCTACGCCGAGGCACGCTGCCGCACCGAGACGCCGCTGCTGCGAGAGCTGAGCCCGGGCCACTACGCCGCCTGCCATTTGCAACGTAGAACATAAGGGGGGTGTCATGCGCGAATTGTCTGTTCGAGGGGCCGACCTGAACTTCTCGCAGCTCATTGCTGCTGCCGAGCGGGGCGAAACGATCGTGATCACCAAGAACGGTATTCCCGTCGCCAAAATCTCGCCGCAGACGCCGGATCGCAGTGGCGATCCGCAGTGGCGATCAGCGTTCGCGGCGCTGGAAAAGAGCCTTCGGTCGAAACGCGAGACAGGTTACCGGGTCGAACCAATCACCGAGGACGACAAGTACGGCGGCACCGCCGCATGACTCGCGCCGCGCTCGCCAGCAACATCCTGATTTTATGCCGAGCTCGAACCGGAGTCGAAAAGGCACGGCCTCACGACGAAGAAGACCTCACGAAGAGTTGAGGTTTGCTGGCGGAATGATTACATTGCGTCGGGAACATGCATGCCTTGCTCAACCAAGAGATCGTCAATGATACCGCGAAGCTGATCATGCATCGGCTGATTGCGCGGTTGCTTGTTCGCGACCCATTGTTGGTCGATCGGGCGAAAGTCTCGCTCGCGAAAATGTCGATGCGTTTTCCGGATCGATCCTTCGTTGCGGACTGGGAACAGCTACTTCGCCTTACAACGTCGGAGCTCCGCGTACTCCTGACCAGCCGCAATCAAGATATGAAGCGCTTACGACTGTCCTCCCCGTTCGTGACGGCGCAAGGCGTGGATTTTGGCGATCAGACTTTGCGGCGGCGGATCAGGCGAGCTGCGAAAAGAATCGCGGCTCGCGCTTCGCGTCCCACAGTGGGACGTGGCCAGGGCATCCTGCCGATGGCAGCGTGATGTGGACATCTCGTCCGGTCCGTACTTTGGAGGACCTGGAACGAACAGTCCGCGCTATCGCGACTGAATTCGAGACTGACAAGATATTTATTGTTGGCAGCCAAAGTATTCTCTTGGCGTGGCCAGATGCGCCGCCTGTGATGAGGACTTCGCCCGAAATCGACGTGTTTCCCGAAAACGCAAAGGTTTAGGAAATCGAAGAGAAAAAGAAACATCCGAACGAATTCCCGGAGGCGTCGGAACATATCGACGCCTTGTTCGGGAGCGGTTCGCAGTTTCACCGGACGCACGGCTTCTACATTGATGGCGTGGACGAAAACACTGCGACGCTACCCGCCGGCTGGCAGAACAGAGCTGTCGTCCGACGAATTGAGGTTGGCGCACGAATTGTGACTGCGGTTGCGCCTTGTCCGGAGGATCTCATTGTATCGAAGCTTGCGCGCTTGGACGAAAAGGACAAGTCATTTATCGAAGCCTATCATTCTGCACGGCCGCTCGATCCGAGCGTCATGGAAGAAAGAATACGACTAAGCGATTTCGAGCCCCCAATCGCCGACCGAGCCCGCGTTTACATCCGCAATCTCACCCGGAAGATTGCAGATCCAAGCCAAACCGATGACAGTGACGGAAGCGGCTCCGCGTGCGGGGCCGCGGGAGGTCCTCCGCCGTAATTGCTTTGAGGAGAAGCTGAAAAACTCAAAAGAGCAATGTGCAAGTCGCGCGAGCGATGGATGAATCCATGCGGGATATAAGGGATCTGACGCCGCCGGGGCTGCTCGTGCCACACGCCGCTGTATCGGAAGAACTGCGCCGGCGCGGCGTCACCCGGAAGCCGAACAATCCGGTCGGCGATCTGGCTGAGCATCTATTCTGTCGCGCCTTTGGGTGGAAGCAGGCGCCGAACTCGATGCGCGACGCCGACGCCACCGATGACGCCAAAGTGCGATATCAGATCAAGGGACGTCGACTAACGTCGCACAACGCCTCGCGGCAGCTCGGAGCTCTTCGTGATTTAACCGCCCAAGGCTTTGACGCTCTCGCGGCCGTCCTGTTCACGGAGGATTATCGAGATTCCTTAGGGCAGCGTTTGGTCCGCCGAGTGCGTAGTCACTCGGCCACCAGGTCGAACGCACGAACAGCTGGCGCTCCTGCTTCGCGACGTTGTCTGGTCAGCCCGGGTGTTCGCAACGTAACCGCTGACCTCATAGAGCTGAGACGGCGTCGGCGGACGTGTTAGTAGAAGATAGAACGAAGACGTAACTGACCTGAATTGGCGCGGCCCAGTCCCGCGCCGTTTTTATCAGGCGGCGCCATCAAATTAGCTTCAGGGCCTTGAGGCTCGCGTGGCCTTCCTTGCCGACGATGATGTGGTCGTGCACAGCAATGCCAAGCGGACGCGCCACCTCGATGATCGCCTGCGTCATCGCAATGTCAGCTCTCTCTCTCTCTCTCTCTCTCTCTCTCTCTCTCTCTCTCTCCCGATACAGAGGCAGCCCGGCAACTGGTCGAGAGCAAGGTACGCGAACACCGACTTGTTACTTGCGCTACCGGCAATCCGCCGCGAGGGATCAACTCGCTCTTGATTTTTGTCTCGATTGTCGGGAGTTCGGACGGCATGAACATACCGTGCTAGATGCTCAAGGGCTGTGTTCTCGCCCGCACTCCAGAGTTATCTGTTGAATAGTCCGCTTTGTTGACCTCGGACGCGCGGGCGGCAAGCATTTTCTGCTATGTTGTCACCCAACGCCCGGGGGCCGCAGGATGGACGAACCTCTTTCTCCAAACCAGAACGTGCGTGATGACACGTGGGCATCGGAGCGAGTACCCGATCCAGTCAGCTTGCTCCAACGAATTCTTCAAGCCGAACGCGCCCAAGTAGCTGACGAAAGCCGCATCAATTTTGCCATTACGGCGCTGAAAAGGATATCACTTGGCTGCGACAACGACCGCTCGATCCAGAACAATTGCAATCAGCGATCGCGGCTATTCGCGATAAAACCGTTTTAGCTGCTCGCCCTTGGGCCAGATGTGAAAGCCGCCGTGAGCCAAGATTCCAATTTCCCAGGTTCCCCAGATGCCCTCGCCTTCCCGAAAGCCCCGGTAAAGACACGTCGTGCGAACCAGGGTAGGTCTTGGTCCAGTGGCACTCCCGATTCACGGCGTCGTACTGTCCCCGGATTAGGAATCGGCCCAAGTCGTCGTTGCCATCGCCGCTTACAGAACCACATCCGAAGTGGAGATGCAGGTCCATGCGGTGCCTATCTCCCGGTCCGTAATTGTAGAACCCCAGCCACGGACCAGATGGAAAGCCTTCGTCGCTCACATCAGTTTTTTAAGCCTCGCCCGGCATCCTGTCAAAAGGCGCGCACCAACCTCGGCTCAGGATGCCAAATTGATGGCGGAAATCGAGAAGCTTGCGCTACTGTCCCGCACGGGGCACGTTCAGTTGCCGGTGTACGGCCGAACCGGGTGCTCCCGCCAGGGCGGTGGGAAGCCGGGCCATCCCGGCGAAAGCTGGCCCCAGCGCCGGGAGAGGTCAGCATGCCCAGGCATCTGGGGGATCCCCATGGCGGCAACGACTGAGCACCGCCGCGCTGCTGGCCCCCTCCCGCGCTGCTGCGGCCCTGCCAGCCCGATGACCGCCCGCCCCTTGCTGACGGTCGATACCGGCAACCCAACCCCCCCCTATGAGCCGCTGCGCCGCCAGCTGGCCGACCTCATCCAGTCCGCGGCGCTGGCCCCAGGCGACCGGCTGCCTCCCGTCCGCCAGCTAGCCGCCGACCTCGGCCTGGCCGCCGGCACCGTGGCCCGCGCCTACCGCGAACTAGAATCAGCCGGGCTGATCAGCTCACGCCGTGGAGGCGGGACGCACGTCTGCGTTACCGCGCCAGCCTGTCGGACGTCTGAGCGCCACACGCTCCTGCACACCCACGCCAGAGCCTTCGTCCACCAAGCCGCCCTGCTGGGCGCTAACGACCAGCAAATCCTCGATGCAATTTCACAAGCCCTCACAACCTGACCTAGCAGCAGGCACCCACATCCGCTCATCGGCCAGATCCGGTCAACGCTGGCGCACAGAGCGACCGATCTGTGTGCCTCGGCTGATGATCATCAGGGATCCCCAGTCGCCCCAATCACGCGGCTACGCGTGCGGGAGCCGCCCGGGATACGAGATGCTCGCCTATGTTGTGCCGGGGCGCTTGTCCTGGTCTTGTTTCTCCACTGACCGGGTCAGGGCCTGGACGGCGCGTTCGAGGTCGGGCAGGTCTTCGTCAACGGTGGCCTGCAAGATGGCGTGTGCGGTGTCGAAGTAGCGGTGGGCGAGGTGGTCGCGCATGCGAGCGATCTGCCGCCACGGATCGATGGTTGCGTGGCTAGCAGGTCATCCGGCAGTGCTTTGACGGCTTCGCCGATTTCCAGCAGGCGGATGCGGATGGCGTCGAGATCAGCCCGTCGGTCAGGTCGCCACGTTGCAGGTGGGATCGAATGGCGTCGATCGCAGTCTGGATATCGGCTAGCCGCTGACGCTCCCGGTAACTCATAGCGCGATCAGGTCAGATCCGACTCGTTCACGGACGACAGGTTTGAGGTCAGCGGCGGGAATCAGGTCAACCCGGTTGCCGAGGATGCCTTCAAGGTCAGCTGCCTGTCCGTGCTCGTGTATTGGCAGGTCAGTTCGCCTACCTGCACCTAAGGAACCGCAGATCGATACATGGTAAGGAGAAGGTCTACGGTTCGATTCCGTAAGGGGGCTCCGCAGGTCAGGCGGGTTTTTAGTCTGCCTATACGAGGACCTCTTCCGAGGCAGGGAGAAGGTCCGGAGTTCTACTCGGAAGCAAAAGCCCAGATCAGAGCCGATGTGTCGTTGCCTCACAGATGTGGGACAGTTCCGGCCGGGCGGAAGATCTCGGCCTTAGCCTCTCTGACCGGCTCTTTTGCCCTCACTTCTTGGATGGACGGCCGCCATCCGGCCTCCAGTGCCGTTGGGGGGCAAACTGGGGGGCAAGAGCCGGACGCCACTCATCTCCACTCAGTA
>CAWJCB010000002.1:0-246906 GCA_963841105.1 uncultured Alphaproteobacteria bacterium | reverse complement strand
CCGTGATCACCGGGGCTGCGGCAAGCCGTTTTTCCAGATCATCGTATTTCGCCTCGCCTTGGGCCACGCCAAGCCGCCACCGGTAATTGTGGATCACGATGCTGACGTGATCCGGGTTGTCGAAAGAGGCGGCGCTGCGATTGAAGGTGGCATCGTCGAACTTCCAGTTCGGCGAAGCCAGCCGCCAGATGAGCTTCGAGAACTCGCGCCGGTATTTCTCGTACCCGGCTCGGCCGCGTTCAGTGGCGAAGTAATATTGGTACCACCATTGCAGCTCCGCCTCGGGCGGCAACGGAATCTGGCCTGCTTGCTGACTGCCGATCAAATAACCGCTCACCGAGACCAGCGCTTTGCAGCGCTCCGGCCAGAGCGCCGCGACGATGTTGGCCGAGCGCGCCCCCCAATCAAAGCCGGCGATCGCTGCCTTCGGGATTTTCAGAGCATCCATCAAATCGATGACGTCAACGGCGACCACCGACTGCTGCCCATTGCGTGGCGTGTCGCTGGAAAGAAACCGCGTCGTGCCGTAGCCACGCACGTACGGAATGATGACCCGGTGGCCGGCCTGCGCCAGCAACGGGGCGACGTCCACAAAACTGTGAATGTCGTAAGGCCAGCCGTGCAGAAGAATGACGGGCGCGCCATCGGCCGGGCCCACATCAGCGTATCCAACGCTGAGTGGGCCGGCATTGATCTGTTTCAGCGACCCGAATGACGTATTCGTCCCAGGCTTCATCGCGGGCAGCTGTTTCGGCTTTGCCTCCTGTGCACGTGCAGGTCCCATCATCCCGAGATGGGCTGCCGCAAGCGAAATCGCCGCAGTGCCAAAAAAGCGGCGGCGATGATGGTCAATTGCCTCTAACATGCTGGTCATAGCCGTGACTCCGTTCACCGGTGCCCGTAGGCTGTGAAGATGTAATCTTTGGCCGCCACGATCGTGTGACACGCATGCCAGCAATTGGCGCCGCTCCCATCGGGCCTGAACGTGTCGGACGCGGGATCATAGAGAAATACTGCATATGCCCATCCGTTCGTGTCCGGGAATCGCTTGAGATCCTTCTCGATCAAAAAAACGTCCTGCAAGGACTTCGGTATCCTGACTGAAAAGGGCGCCTCGGCACTCTTTTTTGGTTTCCACTCGATCTTCGCAATCTTTGAGCCATCGGGGAAAGGCTTGCCGTTGAGGGGAATGCCGGCCTTGTAGGCGTCGATCATTACCGGGTTGGCCACCATCACCTTGAACAGTTCTTCGGTTGACGCGCCTATGCACAATTCATGGGGACGCGACCGCAAACGCTGTACGGAATTGCGGACTTGCCTGTCGGCCTGGCGGCCACGGCTGCCGTGCTGCCAAGTAGGTTGCGCCGGTTGAGTGATGACGATCTTGAAGTCATGAGTTCCTCTCTCCTGGTCGAGGGCGTAAGCCGAGCGAGCTGAGGATAGACTGGCCGGGGCACCGCCCAATTCGAGCTACGGTTTCATTGCGGACACCCACCGAGATATTGGCAGAATAATTGTTGCGCCCGCCCTATGGCGTCGTCCTTTGCTCTCGCGTTCGCGGTTAAGGCTTGGCGCGACCGCCCGGGATCATCGAAGTCGTGGGTGGCGCCGGGATAAAGAACGATGTCGATATCGCCTCCCTGAGCTTTGCTGCGATCAACAAACGCGGCGCAGCGGCGTGGCGATACTTCTTCGTCAGCATCCCCTTGCAGCACGCGCACCGGCGCATAGGGGCTTATGCCGTCCTCGAACTGCCCCTTCAGGCCGCACGCCGGGTAGAATGCGAGCGCCGCACGGAACCGCAAGGCAGGCGCATGGCCGGCGGCGCGCGACGCCGGGATTGCCATGGTCGCGAGCGCCGCGCTTCCACCGTTCGACCATCCCTGCAGGCCGACGCGGTCGGGCATGACATCGCGACGCGAGCTCAGATAGGCCAGCGCGCCATAGGCGTCGAGCGGTCGCACCGTTACTTCGTTGAGCTCTTCCGGGCGGGCGTCATAGCTGAAACGAGGAAAACCGTGGGGATATCCACGTGGCCCGAAGCCATCGACAAGGATCGCGACATAGCCGCGCTCGGCCCACAGGCGCCCCCACATCTGATGCCGCTGCGACAGGGTCGAGGCGTCATAGCGGCCGTTCGCCGCCGAGGAATAGGCGCCTGCCCGCCCATGCATCATCACCACGGCGGGCACTTGCGCTGCCCCTGGATGAGCCGGCCCGAACACATACCCCACCAGAGTGGTCTTGCTGTCGGCACTCGGAAAAGTCACGCGCTCGGGTAGGCCATCTTTGGCACATGCTGAGCCGGTAACGCCCGGCGCAAAGACCGCGGCCGCGAATATGCGTGCCGACAGCACAACGATCATTCCCTTCTCATGCAACCGCATCTGCTCTTGCCGGCGAGCCCGGCACGTCGGACATTGACCAAACGCAAGCATGCGCGTCCTGACGTCAACCCGCAACACTGAGGCAACCGATGCCGCGCTTCTATCAACCCGATTTAACCGTTGACTTCGACAGTCCATTCGTTCGGGACGGCCAGGACAAGCTCATCCGCCGGTCGTATTGGCTGGACATGGATGATCGCAGTCTGATCATGGTAATGGTCAACGGCATCGGTGCAAACTTGACCAACGACGAGAAGAGAGCCCATTTGATCGACCTTCGTCGTGACCACCTCATCGATCAGGTCTGTCCCCAGGAGATCCTTCCGCCGGAGAAGTAGGGTGCACCGCGTGGTGGCCACTGCAGGCATGCAGCTTGGAGTGTCCACGCTTCATCGCCCAGCATAGGGTAGGCTCCTCATGTCATCACGCTTCTTGCTTGCCGTTTTAGCAGTGCTGATGCTGTCGCACGGCATCGCATGTTCGCAAAGCTGGCCCAACCGGCCGGTACGGATCATTGTCCCGTTTCCAGCCGGAGGCGCGGTTGACGTGCTCGCCCGCACGGTGTTCGACAAAGTGTCGGCGCAAGTCAGCCAGCCATTCGTCATTGAAAACCGACTTGGTGCGGGGGGGACGATCGGCTCCGCGGCAGTCGCGAAGGCAGTATCCGGACGGGTACACCATCCTGGTCAATTCCTCCTCGCACACCGTCGCGCCGGCATTGTTTGCAAGCCTGTCCTATGACGCGGTGGGCGACTTCAGCGGGGTCACTGCGCTGGCAAACCTGCCAACCGTGCTCTTCGTGTCCGCTGCCAAGGGCTACAAGAATGTCGGCGAATTCGTCGCAGCGGCCAAGGCCAATTCCTTCAACTACGGCTCGGGCGGCGTCGGCAATGCCACCCATCTTAATGCCGAGCGCTTCATGAGAAGCGCCGGATTTCACGCTGTGCACGTCCCGTTCAAGGGTTCACCGGAGGCGCTGACGGAAGTGATGGCCGGACGCATCGATTTCTCCTTCAGCGCGCTCCTTCCAGCGATGTCGATGCTGGAGCAGGGCTCGGTAAAGGCGCTTGCCGTCAGCAGCATTGCGCGCGCCACCGCCTTGCCGGATGTGCCCACGACGACGGAGGCTGGTTACCCCAACTCCGACTACAATTTCTGGGCCGGCGTGATGGTGCCGCGTGGCACACCGCGGTCCATCATCGAGACGCTCTCCCGCGAGACCGAGAAGGCGCTTGGCCTCCCTGAGGTGAAGGCGAAGATGAGTCCCTTGGCGCCGACCCGATGCCGATGACATCCGCGGAGTTCGACAGGCTTTTGGCTGACGAAGTCCGGATCAACAAGGAACTTGTCAAGTCAGCCGGAATAAAAGCCAACTGATGTAGCAATGAGGACACGCGTCAAAGGGGGGTGGGTCGTTGGCCACGACGACGTTAAACACACGCTCATACGCAACGGCGAGGTGGTGTACGAGAACGATACCATCATCTTTGTCGGTCGTGAGTTTCCCGGTGAGGTGAATGATGAGATCGACGGGGGTGGCATGCTGGTTGCCCCTGGGTTCATCGATACACACGTGCACGCCGGCTATCAGGCGCAGAAGCGCATGATCACGGATGTCGGCAGACCGGATTATTTTGGGCAGCCGTTTCTGGAGTTCGACGTCGCGCGCCAAGGTGCCACGGTCGGCGGGTATCCGCGTTTCTTCTCGGACCATGACAAGAAGCTCCACGCGGACGACCCGTGGGCATTGTTCACCGCGGTCGAGCTGATCCGAAACGGCGTCACCACGTTCGTTGAAATGGGCGCGCCGGTTCACATGCAGGAAGCGCTCGCCACCGCGGTGGATCGCATCGGCATCCGGGCCTATCTCGGCGCCGGATATGATCTCGGCGGCTGGGTGGGTGGGCCGGCCGGCCGGCTGACCCGGGTGATCGACGAGGCGCAAGGCGAGAAGGTGTTTGCCGATTTAATCGCATTCTCGGAGCGCGTCGACGGCGCGTCGAGCGGACGGCTGCGGGCGATCTTGGCGCCCAAGCGCGTGGAAACGTGCTCGGTAGCCCAGCTACAGAAGACCGCGGAGATGGCGCGCGCCAACAAGTTCCCGGTTTGCATCGATGCCGCCTACAGCGTGCACGAGTTCTATGACATCCTGCGCGAGCACCAGAAGACCTCGATCGAGCTCCTGGACCATGTGGGCCTGCTTGCGCTTGGCGCGATCTCTCAATATCGGGCATGGCAACTTCGTCGCCGAGCACCGGCGACTGGCCTACAGCGGCGGCCACGACATCGAGTTGATCGGGACGCACGGCGCGACGATCTCGCATTGCCCCTGCAATATGGCACGACGCGCGCGGTTTCTGGATACCTGGAGCAGGTACCGCAAGGCCGGCGTTAATGTCGCGCTCGGCAGTGATACATACCCGCGCGACATGATCATGCAGATGCGGACCGCGTCCTATTTCGCCAAGGTCCTTGAACATGACCTGAGCGCCGCCACTGCCGCCGAGGTTTTCGATGCGGCGACAGTGGCGGGGGCACGGTCTCTAAATCGCGGCGATCTAGGCCGCCTCTTGCCTGGAGCCAAGGCCGACATCATCCTCATCGATCAGCGCAGCATCCGCCACGGGCCAGTGCGCGATCCCATTCACAGCCTGGTCGAGTGCGGCATCGGCGACGATGTCCGGACCGTGATCGCGGGCGGAAAGGTATGCATGCGCGACCGGGTCATCGAAGGCATCGACGATGCGCATTTGCTCGCGGCCGCGCAGCGGGTCGGAGAGCGGACCTGGAGAAACTGGCAGAGCTGGGACACGCTCGGCCGCACGGCCGAAGAGATGTGCCCGATGTCTTATGCCGTGATTTGATCGCGGTGCGCACGCGATAGGCCTCCGCGCCGCCGGAACAGGGATCAGTCGCGTCTGGACGCATCCGAATTGAACGCTGAGTGTGGTGAAATCTGATGCATTGGAATAATGCTGGTTTTGACCATTTGCGAGCGGTGCTGCTCTCGCTGGGATGGCGTCCTCCCGGCCATCCGAGCGTGAGCCAAGCAGGGCAAGATGCAGCAAGGCAACATGCAGCAGGGTGATGCAGGAATGATTTGCGGCATGATCGGCCAGGGCTGCAGCGCTCTTGCAGGCGCGCTCGGGCTCATCTTTCTCCTCTGCGACCTCGCGCCGGCGCAAGACTGGCCTACCCGCCCGATCACCATGGTCGTGCCCTATGCGGCTGGCGGCCCGGTTCGACACGCTTGGCCGTATCTTGGCGGTGGGCCTGAGCGAGATTCTGCACCAGCAGATGGTGATCGAGAATATCGGTGGCGCCGGCGGCATGACCGGATCGAGCCGCGCGGCCAAGGCTGCACCCGATGGCTACACTTTGTTGCTGGGTGGCCTCGCGGTGCTCGGCCAGATTCCCAACCTGTACAAGAGGCCGCTTTATAACGCCGTCACCGATTTTGCGCCGGTTTCCCTGTTTGCGAGATTCCGCGCGCATCCTGATCGCGCGCAAGGACCTGCCAGTTGACAGCCTCAAGGATTTCATCGCCTACGCACAATCCAAACGAGGCGAGCATGAAGTTCGGCTCAGCCGGCGCCGGTTCCGGGCTGCATGTCTGCGCCGTGCTGCTCAACACCCTGATGGGCACCAACATCACCCATGTGCCCTATCGCGGCAGCGCGCTGGCGCTGCAAGTATCTGATGGCGGGCGCATCGATTTCATGTGCGACCAGACTTCCACCGCCTTTCCCCACATCCAAGCCGGCGTAGTGAAAGCCATCGCGACGCTCGGTCCGGCGCGGCCACCCGTGCTGCCCGATCTGCCGACCGCACAGGAGCAGGGCCTGGCCGATCTTGATTGCAGCTCGTGGAGCGCATTTGTGTTTCCCAAGGGAACGCCGGAAGCAATCGTGCGCCGCCTCGCGCAGGCGACGAGCGAAGCGGTCGATATGCCGTTCGTGCGCGAGCGGTTCGCAAGCATAGGCGACCATCACGCTCGAGGGCGACGCCAATGGCGCACCGCATCCGGATCCCGGGTCGTACGCCAAGAAATTCTCAGGCAAATACGAGCACCGCTTGATCGATGGCGGCATCGGGCACAATCTGCCGCAGGAAGCCCCGCAAGCATTTGCGCAGGCGGTTGTCGACGCCGACAGGTTCTAATTCAATCAGCCCTTCACAACGACCGACAAATACAATCGGGCGATGACCGTTTCCGGCACATGACGATCATGCGAGCTTCGCTCGATTTATAGTCCACAATCGCAGCATTGCGGGCATGGACACGTTCGAGTTGGTTCACAATCCAACGGCCAGAGCCAATTTCGAAAAGCAAAATCCGCGGGCGGCGACTGAGGTTGGCCAGCCGCGCCTGCATTCTGAGCTGCTCTATTTTTCGTGCACGGCACAACGAACGCGCAGGATAAGGGTACGGGAAAGCGTCACCTCAGATTTCGAACTCGACGCCGATTTCCATCACTTGTGCGCTCGGAATCTTGAAATAGGCGCCTGGCTGTTGAGCGTTGCGATGCATGAAGGCGAACAGCGCCTCGCGCCATGGCGCCATGCCGGGCCGTCGGCCGGTCGGAATGAGCGTCTCGTGCCCCGTGTAGTAGGTGGCCTGGTCGAGGTCGCATTGCGCAATCTGACCGCGTGCCGCCGCAACTTCGAGCCCCTTCGGGACGTTCGGCTGCTCCATAAAGCCGAAGCGCAGCTCGACGCGAGTTATGCCGTCGCAGATCGGCGTAACAACGGCCCGATCTTCGTCCGCTACGCGAGGCGTCTCCGCCGTCTCAACGGCGACGAGGAAGACCTTTTCGTGCAGCACGTGGTTATGTTTCAAGTTTTGCGTCAACGCCAGCGGCACGCCTCGTGTCATGCGGCCGAGAACGATGGCTGTGCCGGGCAGGCGAAACGGCGGTTTTGCGGTGATCCCTTCGATGAACGCTTTCGAATTCTGGCGAACCTCCAGGCGCGCCTTGTCCATGATCTCCTCGCCTTTGCGCCAGGTCAGCATGAGGAATGAAATAACGAGGGCGATCATGAGTGGGAACCAGCCGCCCTCAAGGAGCTTCGTGGAGGTCGATGCGAAAAACAGCAGGTCCAACAAGAGCAGGCTGCCGTTCACCGTATAGACGATGAAGGGGTTATGTTTCCAATGCAACGCGACGAATGTCGCCATCAATGTCGTGATCGCCATCAGGAGCGAAACCGCGATGCCGAAGGCTCCCGCCAGCGCGTCCGACGAGCCGAAGCCGATCACGGCCGCAAGGGTCGCGAATGCGAGCGTCCAATTCACTACCGGGACATAGATCTGACCGATTTCGTGACCGGCGGTGTGGACGATGTTCATGCGCGGCAGGAAGCCGAGCTGAACGGCCTGTTGGGTGAGCGAATAGGCGCCGGAGATGATCGCCTGGGAAGCGATGACGGTCGCGACGGTCGCAAGGACGACCAAACCGTAATGCAACCATTCCGGGGCAAGTTGATAGAAGGAGTTGCCGACGGTACCGGGCTCGGTGAGCAGCAGGCCTCCTTGCCCAAAATAATTGAGCGTCAGCGCCGGCAGCGCGACGCTGAACCAGGCGACGCGGATCGGAAAGGGACCGAAATGACCCATGTCGGCATAGAATGCTTCGCCGCCGGTCACCGCCAGGAAGGCACCGCCGATCACCACCAAAGCCAAGGGCCCGGCGTGCCAGAGATAGCTGATTGCCGGAATCGGACTGAGAGCCGCGAGCACGGCCGGCCCCTTTGCAATTCCGACCAGGCCCAGAATCCCGATCACGATGAACCAGATCAGCATGACCGGTCCGAATATGCCGCCGATCCAGGACGTCCCCTTGTGCTGGATGACGAACAACAAGACCAGGATCACGACGGTCAGCGGCACCACGAACTGCTCCATCTGGGGGGCGTATAGCTTTATGCCTTCGATTGCGCTCAAAACCGAGATCGCCGGCGTGATGGCGCCGTCGCCGTAGAGCAGGGTCGCTCCGATGAGGCCGATCATGACCATGACGGCACGCCGCCTGCTCTGCTTGGCGCGGCGAGGACTGATCAATGCAAGCAGAGCCAATATGCCGCCCTCGCCGTGATTGTCGGCTCGCATGATCAGGATCGCGTATTTGATCGAAATGACGATGATCAACGACCAGAAGATCAGCGACACGATGCCGAGCACCGCCTCCGGCGACGCCGTCCCACTCGGACTTGCGGCTTTTGTGGCTACCTGCAGGGTATAGAGCGGGCTCGTTCCGATGTCGCCGAAGACGACGCCCATGCAGGCAAGCGCAGAAGCGGTCCAACCGCTGTGACTCGCGATCCGGTCATCCCTCGTGATCGCAGGCACGATCGCACCTTCTTGTTGTTGCGACGTCCGTTGCATTTGCGGCTGGCGTTCGACCTGGGCGGTTTATTATGAGCCAAGTTGCTGCTGTTGGCAGTTAAAATCGTCATTCCGCTCGTCAAATAATATATTCCGTGGAAAATGCAGTACGCAGAGCGGGGGTATCAGCATCATAATCGGCTTGAGCGCTCCCCGCCGTGTCGTGTCAGTGAAGGGCGGCGATCACGAATGCTCGGATGCGACCTTCGATGGCGCCACTTCCAAATCTGCGCGCAAGAGCTTCAGCCGCCCGCTTTGTCGCGTCTTCCAGGCGGGATGCATCGCAAGCCTCAATTTCATTCCTCAGCGGGGTCCCCTGGCAATAGGCGATCGCAGGATCAAGCGGCGACGGGGCCTTGCTTCTATCGTCCACAGCATCGACCGAAATATCCACAAATCCTGCAGCATTCAGTTCCGCGCGGATGCGTTCCACATCGTGGTAGCCGTGCGGGGTGCGGTCCATGAAACGAGGCGGATCATGCGGAAACAAAGCTGCCAACGCTTCCGTCACGATATCAGCAAACTCGTTCTCTGAAATTCGGTCCCATACATTGAAAAGGAATTCACCGCCCGGCTTAAGGACCCGGCGCGCCTCCTTGTAACCCTGAACCTTGTCAGGAAAGAACATCACGCCAAACTGGCAGGCCACCACATCAAAGCTTTGATCCTCAAACGGCAGCGCCAGAGCATCGACCTGTTTCCACTCAATTCGACCATCATGAGATTGCAGCGCCTTTGCACGATTGAGCATTGGCTGATTGAGGTCGGTTGCTACTATGCGCGCGTGCGCAGGAAGCCGCGATGCGATCGCTCGGGTAAGAGCTCCGGTTCCTGCGGCCGTCTCCAACACGTCCCGCGGGTTCGTTCTGGCCACTCGCTCGGCAAGGTCCACCGCATACGAGTCGAAGATAAGGGGAACCAAGTACCGATCGTAAATTTCAGGGATTGATCCCGCGAATACCTTATCAGTCGCCACCATTGGCTTGCTCCGTCAAACGGCACAAATTCGTTGGTCGCTGGGCAATTCCAGGCGCGCTCATGTTCGCGCTGTCAGCCAATGTTGTGAGTGCGCTCGAAGCTCGATCAATCCGCGGTGACCTTCAAGTGAAGGAGCACATCGAGTGGAAAGATCCCTTAAGAGGTGTCGGGTGCGAATACTGCGGTCCTGTTTGGCGATCCCTGGCAAAAACGGCTGCCGATTATCGTTTCTTTTTCTTCGCGAAAATCGCGTTCCAGTTATCCTTATAAGCTTGAGAAACCGGTTTCTGGCCCTCGCCCCTGCTGTAACCGGGGGGTACAGCGTCAGCAATTTTGCCGGCCTCAGCCTTGGATATGTCTACACCTGAAGTGCTCTTGTCCTTCGAAGGGACCTCCTTTTTGGGAGCGGGATTAGTTTCGATTTTCTTGTCGTCGCTGGCCATCGTCTTTCCTAACGCTGATTTGTTTTATCGAGTTGAATCTTCATTCGGCGGTTCTTGCGAGGAGATCTGCTCGTTGAGACGGGAGTGCCGAAATCTTCGTTCGGTAAAGGGCAGCGATGATGCCACCACTAGCGGCGGGCAAGCATCGCGTGCTCATAGGCTACGTTCAATGTTTTTGTGCGTTCTTCCGCCAGATGAAGGAACTCGGGAGCAAGTCCTACCACCCGGTCAGGGTGGCATCGTTGTATCTTGCGACGATAGTTGCGCACAATTTCGTCCTTGCTTGCACTCGGTGCGACGCCGAGAACATTCCACCAGTCTGTGCGAGATTGTGTACCCGACCACTCACGCTCCCGTTGGCGTTCTCTTTCCGCTTCGCGCTCTTCCTCTTCCTGACGCCGACACCGTTCAGCTTCCCTTATTTGTTCCGCTTGGCGTAGACATTCGGCCTGCTCAGCGTGCTGCTGCCTCTGCGCCTCGCGCGCCTCCTCTGCTTCGCATCGACGCTGTTCGGATTCTCTCAGTAGCTGTTCCGCCTGACGTAAACGTTCGGCCTGCTCAGCGTGCTGCTGCCTCTGCGCCTCGCGCTCCTCCTCTGCTTGCCGTCGGCGCTGTTCGGCTTCTCTCAGTAGCTGTTCCGTCAGGCGTAGACGTTCGGCCTGCTCAGCGTGCTGTTGTCTCTGCGCCTCGCGCTCCTCTTCTGCTTGCCGTCGGCGCTGTTCGGCTTCTCTCAGTAGCTGTTCCGTTAGGCGTAGACGTTCGGCCTGCTCAGCGTGCTGTTGTCTCTGCGCCTCGCGTTCCTCCTCCCCGTCCTGCTGCCGTCTCAGCTCCGGTTCTCTTAGTTGTTGTTCCGCTTGGCGGAGACGTTCGGCCTGGTCAACCTGCTGTTGTCCCTGCGCCTTGCGCTCTTCGTCCTCTTGCCGTCGTCGCCGTTCAGCTTCCCTTAGTTGCTCCGCTTGGCGTAGATATTCGGCTTCTTGTTGTCTCTGCGCTTCGCGCTGGCATTCCTCGAGTTTCCACCGCTCCGCCGCGCGGACCTTTTCGACTTGCCGCTCCCTCGCGGTCGCGCTCTCCCTGTGAAGTCTCCTATGCTCGCTCCAACTCAAGGTCCCAAGAACCAACGCCGTCATATTCATAGTCGCCCACGGCGCAAGCCAAACTGGTTCAACGAGCGCGAACCCAAGGCTTCCAATGTCGATGAGAACGAAAGCCAGCACGATGGTCTGCCAGACCACCCGGCCCAATGTGCGTCGAAGCGCACCAAGCTTAGTGCTTGTCTTCGATGCGCCCGCTCGAACAACGCGTATATCACCCATCGTTCCAGCAAGAACAAGCACACTCGCGCTTAACGTTCGGCTTCCATCAGTCAGCGCGAGCAGGATCACAATCAGTCCAACGATATACAGCGCGGTCGCCACCCTACTGAACACGTCAGCACCACTGATGGCCGATGCCGCAGGCGGTGACGTCCAAAAGAACGAGCCCTCCTGCCGTCGAAGTTGATATGATGCGTGCCCCGACAATCAAAGGCACGAAAACAAATGACGCTCGGTTCATTGCCCCCGCCGAGAATCCTCAGGTCGGTAATAGAGCACAGGGGATTAAGGGCCTTAATATGACGTAGTGACAGTAAGCTTACACGGGCAGTCCCTCCGGATTTACCCAATTCGACTACAGTCTGAGCGGAAAATGGCTGGCACGATCCAACGCCCCGCCCGGCGCGCAATTTTGTGCTCAGCTGCGGCAGTTATTTTCGCGGCGCCAGTAGAATTCGTTCGTGCGGCGCCGTGCCCGCGTGCGCACCTTGCGCCGATGCGCCCACGCAGCGCCGACGAGTGCGGCCCTATTCCGCGGCGGTTCTTACCGGCGCAAGCGGATCGTAATTGAGCACCGGCGCGAGCCACCGCTCCGCATCGGGCACGTTCCAGCCCTTGCGCCTGGCATAGTCCTCGACCTGATCGCGCTCGATTTTTCCCACCCCGAAATAGTGACTTTCGGGATGGCTGAAATAGAGGCCGCACACGGATGCGCCCGGCCACATGGCAAAGCTTTCGGTGAGGCTTATTTCGGTGGCGGTCGCCGGGTCGAGCAGCGCGAACAGCGTCGCCTTCTCGCTGTGATCGGGCTGCGCCGGATATCCCGGCGCCGGGCGGATGCCCTGATATTTTTCCGCAATCAGGTCGGCGCTTGCGATGCTTTCGTCCGCGGCATAGGCCCAGAATTCCTTGCGCACGCGCTGGTGCAGGCGCTCGGCAAACGCTTCGGCGAGGCGGTCGGCCAGCGCCTTGACCATGATGGCCGAATAGTCATCACCGGCCTCCTTGAATTGCTCCGCAATCTCCTCCGCGCCCAATCCGGCCGTGACCAGGAAAGCGCCGACGTAATCGCCAACGCCGCTCGCGCGCGGCGCGACGAAATCGGCGAGCGCGACATTGGCGCGTCCTTCGCGCCGAATGAGTTGCTGGCGCAGCGTGTGGAGCACGGCGATTGGAGCAGTGCGGCGCTCGTCGGCGAACAGCGCGATGTCATCGCCTTCGGCGTTTGCCGGCCAGAAGCCGAAGGCCGCGCTGGCGCGCAGGGAGTTACCGACCACGATGCGATCGAGCATCGCCTGCGCGTCGGCAAAGACGCTGCGGGCAGCGGCACCGTACTTGGCGTCGTCCAGAATAGCCGGATATTTCCCGGTCAGCTCCCAGGTGGCGAAGAAGGGCGACCAATCGATGTAGTCGCGCAGCTCGGCGAGCGGATAATTCTCGATCCTGCGTGCTGCGAAAAACGCCGGTGGCTGCGGGCGATAGCTGCCCGACCAGTCGAGCTTCAACGCGTTGGCGCGCGCATCCGCGAGCGAAAGCCGTTGCTTCGTCCCTTCGCCGCGCGCATGCGCCGCTGCAATTCGCGCGTATTCCTCGCGAATGCGCTCGACATAGCCGCCGCGCGCATTTGCAGACATCAGGCTGCCGGCAACCGCGACCGCGCGGCTTGCATCGTTGACGTGAACCGCCTGTCCGCGCGCATAGTTGGGATGGATTTTCACCGCCGTGTGGACGCGGCTGGTGGTGGCGCCGCCGATCAGGAGGGGCAAATCGAACCCCTGACGCTCCATCTCACCGGCGACGAAGCACATCTCATCGAGCGAGGGGGTGATCAGGCCTGAGAGGCCGATCATATCCGCGTTCTCCGCGCGCGCGGTCTCCAGGATCTTGCCGGCCGGCACCATCACGCCGAGGTTGACGACCTCATAGTTGTTGCACTGGAGCACGACGCCGACGATGTTCTTGCCGATGTCGTGCACGTCGCCTTTGACGGTCGCCATCACGATCTTGCCGTTCGAGCTCTTCTCGACGATGCCCTTTTCCTTCTTCTCCTGCTCCATGAACGGCATCAGATAGGCGACCGCCTGTTTCATGACGCGCGCCGATTTCACGACCTGCGGCAGGAACATTCGGCCGGAGCCGAACAGGTCGCCGACCACGTTCATCCCGTCCATCAGCGGGCCTTCAATCACGTGCAGCGGCCGCTCGGCCTCGCGCCGGGCCTCCTCCACATCGGCTTCGATGAAATCGGTGATGCCGTGCACCAATGCGTGCGAAAGGCGCTCCTTCACCGGCAAGTGACGCCAGGCGAGATCGACTTCCTTTTTCTCCTTGCCGTGGCCGTGATAGCGCTGCGCCAGAACAAGCAGCCGCTCCGCCGCGTCCGGCCGCCGATTGAGCACCACGTCCTCGCAGGTTTCGCGCAGCTCGGGATTAACGTCGTCGTAAACCGCGATCTGCCCGGCATTGACAATGCCCATGTCCATGCCGGCCTTGATCGCATGGTAGAGAAAGACCGAGTGCATCGCCTCGCGCACCTGTTCGTTGCCGCGAAACGAGAACGACAGGTTGGATACGCCGCCGGAAACATGCGCGTGCGGCAAGTCCTTGCGAATTGCCCGCGCCGCCTCGATGAAGGCCACCCCGTACCCGTTGTGCTCCTCCATTCCGGTCGCGACCGCGAAAATGTTGGGATCGAAGATAATGTCCTCGGGGGGCATGCCCACGACATTCACCAGAATATCATAGGCGCGCCGCGTGATCGCGCATTTGCGTTCGAGAGTGTCAGCCTGGCCCTGCTCGTCGAATGCCATCACCACGACGGCGGCGCCGTAGCGTCGCACGATCCTGGCATGCTCGATGAAGGCCGCTTCGCCTTCCTTGAGCGAGATCGAATTCACCACCGGCTTGCCTTGCAGGCATTTGAGACCGGCCTCGATCACCGAGAACTTCGAGGAGTCCACCATCACCGGAACGCGCGCGATATCCGGCTCGGCGGCAATCAGGTTCAGAAACGTCGTCATCGCCTTCTCGGAATCGAGCAGGCCCTCGTCCATGTTCACGTCGATGATCTGCGCGCCATTCTCGACCTGGTCGCGCGCAATGGCGAGCGCCGCCGCATAGTCACCGGCCGTGATCAGCTTGCGGAACTTGGCCGAACCGGTGACGTTCGTGCGCTCCCCTATATTGACGAAGGGGATTTCCGGCGTGAGCGCGAAGGCCTCGAGCCCGGAGAGTCGCAACAGCCGCGGCGGCTGCGGAACCTGGCGCGGCGTCTTGCCTTCAACCGCGCAGGCGATCGCGTGGATGTGCTCGGGCGTCGTGCCGCAACAGCCGCCGACGACGTTGACCAGACCCGCCTGCGCGAACTCGCCCAGCAGCGAAGACATGAAGGCGGGGCTCTCATCGTAGCCGCCGAATTCATTTGGCAACCCGGCGTTCGGGTAGGCGCACACGAACGTATCGGCGACGCGTCCGATCTCCGCGACATGGGCGCGCATCTCGGCGGCGCCGAGTGCGCAGTTGAAGCCGATCGAGAACGGCGCCGCATGACGCACCGAATTCCAGAACGCCGCCGGCGTCTGTCCGGAGAGAAGGCGGCCGGACCGATCGGTGATGGTGCCCGAGATCATGATCGGCACGGATGCGCCGCGACGTTCGACGACATCGGTGATGGCCGCGATGGCCGCCTTGGCGTTGAGCGTGTCGAAGATGGTCTCGACCAGGAGCAGATCGGCGCCGCCTTCCATCAGGCCCTCGACCTGCTCGGCGTAGGCCGTGCGCAGCTCGTCGAAGGTGATGGCGCGAAAGCCTGGATTGGCCACGTCGGGGGAGATCGACGCGGTGCGATTGGTCGGTCCGATAGCGCCGGCGACGAAGCGCGGCCGGCTATCCTCGCGCTGCGCGATATCCGCCGCGGCGCGCGCGAGCCTGGCGCCTTCGCGGTTGAGCTCAAACGCGATGCCCGACATGCCGTAGTCGGCCTGCGCGATGCTGGTGGAGGAAAACGTGTTGGTTGACACAATGTCCGCACCGGCGCGAAAATAGGCGAGATGAATGTCGCGAATTTTTTCCGGCTGGCTGAGAATCAGCAGATCGTTGTTGCCGCGCACCTCCCGGTTCCAGGCATCAAATCGCGCGCCGCGATACCCCTGCTCGTCGAGCCCAAGCGCCTGAATCATGGTGCCCATGGCGCCGTCGAGCACCAGGATGCGCTCGCTCGCCAGCTGCCGCAGCAACTGCTCGGTCGACGACGTCGGTACTGGCGCTCGCATCGTCATGGCCGCACGTGTTGCGCGCGAAGGTCACAGAGCGACCAATCGTCATGGCCGTGCTTGTCACGGCCATCCACGTCTTTGCTCGGCCCTAAACAAGTCGTGGATGGCCGGAACAAGTCCGGCCATGACGGCACTGAGCGATATTCAACCATTCTCGAAGCCACTCTTCAGCTGCCGAACTCCCGCAATTGCAAGTTCGGGAGGGGCGAGGGAGCACGCAGAGCGTGCTGCTCGGTCAACCGACTCAACCTCGTCGGCTTGCGGCCGCAGGCCCAGCAAATGACACACCGCGTAGACGAGGTCGGCCCGGTTCATGGTGTAGAAATGAAAGTCGGTGATACCGCGATCAACGAGATCGAGCACTTGCTCGGCGGCGACGGCGGCTGCGATCAGCTTGCGCGTTGCCGGGTCGTCGTCGAGGCCGTCGAAGCGTTGCGCCAGCCAGTCCGGCACGGAAGCGCCGCAGCGCGCTGCGAAATTTTTGGTCTGCTTGAAGTTCTGCACCGGCAGGATGCCGGGGACGATCGGCACCTCGATGCCGCGCCGGCGCACGCGATCGAGATACGCGAAATACAAATCGTTCTCAAAAAAGAACTGGGTGATGGCGCGCGCTGCGCCCGCATCCACCTTGGCGGCAAGCATGTCGAGATCGGCCTCCACGGTGGGGCTGTCCGGATGCTTTTCCGGATAGGCCGACACCGACACCTCGACATCGGCGCGACGCTTGATTCCGGCAACGAGGTCGGCGGCATTGCGGTAGCCGCCGGGATGCGGAGCATAGCGGTCGCCCGGACCTCCGATCGGATCGCCGCGAAGGGCCACAATGTGACGCACGCCCGCGGCGCAATAATCGCGGACCACGGCGTTCGACCTCGTCGCACGCCGCCGCGACGCAAGTGAGATGCGCCGCCGGCACAAGCGCGGTCTCGGCGATGATGCGCTTGACGGTGCTATGCGTGCGCTCGCGCGTCGAGCCACCGGCGCCGTATGTCACTGACACGAAGCTTGGCCGCAACGGAGCCAGGCGCGTGATCGAATCCCAGAGCGTTCGTTCCATCTCCTCGGTCTTTGGGGGAAAGAACTCGAAGGATACCCGGATGCGCGGCTGACCGGGCGAATGCACGAACCGGCTCGCGCGTGGCTCGGCTCGCATCACGCGACCTCCTTGGCGGCCGGCTGCGCGAGCGCAAGGCGCGGGTCGCGTCCGAGCCAAAGCGATACGGCAATTCTTCCGGAAGAAGCGGTGGGCGGAGGGAGATTTTGGTGCAACTCCACGTCCAGCCCGGCAGCCTTCATCCATTGCGCCACCGTCTGCGAACCAAAACCAAGCCGGCGATGGGCGTGCTCCTCGCGCAGAAACTCCAGATCGTGCGGGGCAAAATCGATCACCATCAACCGGCCGGACGGACGCAGCACGCGCGCCGCTTCGGTAATGGCGTGCGCCCCGTCGTCAAGAAAATGCAGGACCTGGTGGATGAGCACCGTGTCATAGGAGTCCTTCGGCAGCGCGAGCGCGTAGATATCCCCGTAGCGCACGCTGCAATGGCGAAACCCCACCCGATCGAGCCGCACCCGCGCGAATGCCAGCATGTCGAGCGATAGATCAATGCCAAGGCCGCGCGCGATATGGGGACCGAAAAGCTCAAGCATGCGCCCGGTGCCGGTTCCAAGATCGAGCAGGCTGCCCAAAGGCGCATCCGCGAGCGCCGCAAGGATCGCCGCTTCGACCGTTTCGTCGGCAACGTGGAGGTTGCGGATGCGGTCCCACTCCGCGGCGTGTTGACGGAAATAGCTTTGCGCCGCCGCGGCGCGCTGCGCCCGCACCGCGGCCAGACGCTCGCGGTCATGCGCAAGCGTCACGTCCGCGCAATCGAGGCGCGCCAGGAGCTCGCGCGCAAGCTCGGCCCCGCCGCCGCGCTCCCCAAGCCGGAAGAATGCCCATGCGCCTTCCCGGAAGCGCTCGACCAGGCCAGCCTGGGCCATGAGCCGCAGATGGCGTGAAATGCGAGGTTGCGACTGGGCAAGAATGGCGGTGAGATCGGAAACCGTGAGCTCCGTCTCTCCAAGCAGCGCCAGAATGCGCAAGCGCGTTGTCTCGCCAGCCGCCTTGAGCGCGCCCGTAAGGTTGGCAAAAGGCAGTTGCGCCGGAGCTCGGGAGCCCGTTGAGGACATAAAGATTTCTTTATACCGCTAAGCGGCGAATTCAAGGCGGCGGCATTGCCGGATTCGCAGGGGCAAGGCATGCCTTGCCCCTACTCCTTGCCCCTACTCCTTGCCCCTGCGGGCAAAGAAAAGCGAACGGACCGACCATGAGCGAGCAGGCAATTGGCATTCGTGAGGGGGAGATCGCGGTTGAGTTGCCAGTGCAATACGACGCGTCGCTCTACTTTATTGGCCGCATTCGCACCCCGTGGACGGACCGGGAGAGTTGCCCGAAGAACGCCCGTGAATCCGACGCGGTCTGCTCGATCGAGGTGGACCCACGGTGGGCGCCTGCGCTGGCCGGCATCGAGAGCTGCACGCACATCATTGTGCTGTATTGGATGCAGCGATCCCGGCGCGATCTGGTCGTGCAGGTCCCGCGCCATTATGGCGTCGGCCGAGGCACATTTGCGCTGCGGTCACCGGCACGTCCCAACCCGATTGCGCTGAGCGTCGCCCGGCTCGTCGGCGTGAGCGATAGAGAGCTCTCCGTCGTGGGTCTCGACTGCATGGATCGAACCCCCCTCCTCGACATCAAGCCGTATTTTGCTTCTACCGACGCGGTTGCCGACGCCCGGGTCGGTTGGCACGCGGAGAGGAAGCTGGGCGTCTAACCTGCTATGTCGTTGTTATGTCGCCGGAGCGATTGCCCTCCACCGCCAGGGCGCCTAAATTACTGCCTGTTCCGAGGGGAGCTCTGGTCAAGGAGCTGAGAGTTCGCCGATCCCGGGCCGCTGATCAGGTCTGGATGCCGCGAAAAACCCTTTGAACCTGATCCGGGTCATGCCGGCGAAGGGACAGGACCGCTCGTGCGAAGCACTCTCTTTTTATCCAAGGCATCAGATCAAGTCTCCAGCGCTGCCTTTGGCGAAGCGCGCCGGTCGCATGCTGCGTTCCTTTTCGAATCGACTGACCTCGCCATACGTCCAGGGAGCAAGACCATGAACATTCACGATCCCAACATCACGACGCCCAAGGTCACTACCGGACCGCTCCCTGCGTCCCGGAAGGCCTACGCCAGGCCAGATGCAGCGCCCGACCTGCGCGTCCCGATACGCGAAATCCTGCTCGCCGAGGCCTCCGGCGAGCCGCCATTTCCCGTCTACGACACGACCGGACCCTACAGCGATGCCGACGCGACCATCGACGTTGAGCACGGACTTGCGCGCATGCGCACCGCCTGGGTGCGAGAGCGCGGCGGCGTGGAAGACTATGCGGGTCGTTGCATCAAGGATGAGGACGACGGGGGGGTGGGCGGGAAGCACCGCGCGCGCAATTTCCCGACTACGCACCAGCCGCTGCGAGGTACTGCTTCCCCTCCCCCTTGTGGGGAGGGGTCAGGGGTGGGGGTCGTTGTTGGTGACAAGGGCGGTGTCTCATCGAGCTACCCCCCTCCCCAACCCTCCCCCACAAGGGGGGAGGGAGCACGCGCGCCGTCCGGTATCACGCAGCTGGAATGGGCGCGCGCCGGCGTCCTCACCAAGGAGATGATCTATATCGCCGAACGCGAAAATCTCGGCCGCAAGCAGATGCTCGAACGGGCGCAGGCAGCGCTCGCCGACGGCGAGAGCTTCGACGCTTGCGTGCCCCCATTCGTCACGCCGGAATTCGTGCGCTCGGAAGTCGCGCGCGGACGCGCGATCATTCCGTCCAACATCAATCACGCCGAATTGGAGCCGATGATCATTGGACGTAACTTCCTCACCAAGATCAACGCGAACATCGGCAATTCGGCGGTCACCTCCTCGGTGGAGGAGGAAGTCGAGAAGATGGTTTGGGCGATCCGTTGGGGCGCCGATACGGTCATGGATCTTTCCACTGGCCGCAACATTCACACCACGCGTGAATGGATCATCCGCAACGCACCCATCCCTATCGGCACGGTGCCGATCTATCAGGCGCTGGAGAAGGTGCACGGCGATCCGGTGAAGCTCGACTGGGAGTGCTACAAAGACACGCTGATCGAGCAATGCGAGCAAGGCGTCGATTACTTCACCATCCACGCCGGCGTGCGGCTAGGCTATATCCACCTCACCGCCAACCGCATGACCGGCATCGTCTCGCGCGGCGGCTCCATCATGGCGAAGTGGTGCCTGTCGCGTCACAAGGAGAGCTTCCTCTACGAGCGCTTCGAGGAAATCTGCGATCTCATGCGCAAGTACGACGTGAGCTTCTCGCTTGGCGACGGGCTGCGCCCAGGCTCCATCGCTGATGCCAACGACCGTGCGCAGTTCGCCGAGCTCGAGACGCTTGGCGAGTTGACCAAGGTCGCATGGGACAAGGGCTGTCAGGTGATGATCGAGGGCCCCGGTCATGTGCCCATGCACAAGATCAAGGTCAACGTGGAGAAGCAGCTGAAGGAATGCGGTGAAGCCCCGTTCTACACGCTGGGTCCGCTCACCACCGACATCGCGCCAGGCTACGATCACATCACCTCGGCGATCGGCGCGGCCATGATCGGTTGGTTCGGCACGGCGATGCTCTGCTATGTCACGCCGAAGGAGCATCTGGGCCTGCCCGATCGTGACGACGTCAAGCAGGGCGTCATCGCCTACAAGATCGCCGCGCATGCCGCCGATCTCGCCAAGGGGCATCCGGCGGCGCAGCTGCGCGACGATGCCTTGTCGCGGGCGCGGTTCGACTTCCGATGGATCGATCAGTTCAACCTGTCGCTCGATCCGGACACCGCGCGCGAATACCACGACGAGACCTTGCCGAAGGAGGCGCACAAGGTGGCGCATTTCTGCTCCATGTGCGGGCCGAAGTTCTGCTCGATGAAGATCACGCAGGACGTGCGCGATTACGCGGCGACGCTCAACGACAAGGAACAGGGCATGGCGCAGATGAGCCAGAAATTCCGCGAGCTCGGAAATCAGGTTTACGTTGATGCCGAGGCGGTGAAGGAGAGCAACCGGGCGCTGTGACTACAATCTCGACTGCTGCTGCTGATCGGCATGATAATTCGCTATGACGATCACGCCGAATTTCAAATCCAGCGGAGATCAATTGCAAAAGCATGGGTGGAGGAGACGATTCGCAGTCCCGACATCACGGAAAGGCAAGGCATGCGAATGTCTTTTCTCACACAATACTTTGACAGGAGAAAGCCATGCGCGTGAGAGTGGATCATGGCGCGGACGCGATCTATATCAATTTGACTGATCGGCCTATTCAGGAGAGTGAGGAGGTTGCCCACGGCATTATCGTTGATTACGACAGCCAAGGTCGCATTGTCGGAGTTGAAATTCTCGAAGCGTCGAAACGAACTGACGATCCGGCCGTATTGAAGCAATTCAGCATTGAAATGCCGAACGTGAGCTGATCGCGCCGGGAAAACAAGAATACAATCACCCTAGCCAAATTTGTATCCCCGCATCCCTGTAATTGCATGTCAACGCATCACGTGGAAACGGCCGGCTGCGACAGCTCGCGGCTGGTTTGCATACGCGCAACAATCAGGTGCAGGAGACGGAAACCGAATTGCGGGTTCTGGAAATAGAGCTCCTTGAAGCGATCGTAGTCGATTTGCGCCGCATGCACGTTTGTCTTGCAGCGTATGGTCATGTTCCGCTTGCCATCAGGTGCAAACAGACCAATTTCGCCGACCAGGGTGCCCTTGCCGAAGGTCGTGTTGATCTCGACCATCTCGACCTCGCCGGAAGTAATATAGAAGGCAGCTGTAGCGTAGTCTCCGCGATGCATGATCACATCGCCGGCGTTGAATTGCGCGGGACGCGTGTAGGGCAACAGCCAATCCACGTTCATGTCGCTCTTGGTCGCGACGTCGATGTCGCGGACGAGGTGCAGCATCGCCCGCAAGCGCCAGCCATTAAGCGGCAGCAGGATGGCATTGAGCGCGAAGGTCGGGTACGTCCCGTGCAGGAAGCTGTAGCTCATCGCCAAAAAGTTGGCGACGATCGCTGCAATGCGCAGCGGGATAATAGTCCTGGCATGCGCCGCATAAAGGCTCGCAGCCGCCGCGGCGATGCCGATCAGCTCGGCGAAATAGCGATGATCCAAATGATATTCCATGAATGTCCAACCTCTTGCTGCGGCAGTGCATGGGCCGTCACTTGGCACACCCCTTAATGGCGGGGTGGACGGGAGTTGGATACCTTTGCGCCGCTGCCGAGATACTAAATCTGGTTGAGACAATCGCACCTTATTCAGCTTCTGTTCAGCGGCAATGTCTAATATTAGCCGGTAAGACGCCGTTGATGTATCCCGATGCAAGTTGAGGTGAACGCCATGAGGAAAGCTGTTACCGCTCTCGCTGCTTTGGCAACTCTCGCCACCGCGGCCGTCGCGACACCAACGACAGCGGATGCCGGCCGCGGTTGGTGGGGACCCGCCATTGTAGGCGGACTCGCGGCTGGCGCCATCGTCGGAAGCGCCCTGGCCAGACCGTACCCTTATTACGGCAGCGGCTATGGGTATTATCCACCGGCTCCAGTCTATTACGACTACTACACGCCTGGGCCGGCCTATTATTCCTATTATGGACCGCGGCCTTACTATCCGTGCCGGCGGTGGCGCTATCGGGCTTGCTGACCTGCCGGAGCCGTCCAGCCGAGCAAACATCAGAGCCGATTGCCGTGGCGAGGCAACGCCCTCACTGCAGAGGCGCGTTGCTCGCGAGCAGGTACCATGAAAGTCGACACGGGAGCCCAATTCCGACGAAATTCCGACAAATTGAGCAGTCTTAATTACCGCCGCTCAGAATGGGGTTTGTGGGTCACTGGGGCTATCCAAGATTGGAAACGGTTTCGCGTGCGGCCATCGGCCGGCGCAAAGGGGAGACCATGATGAAGAAGACTCTTGCTGCTCTACTTGCGGCCGCGACCATTGCCGTCGTTACAGCCGCTTCGCCGACCCCGGCGGATGCCCGTTGTTACGGCTGTGGCGTTGGAGCCGGTCTTGTCGGCGGGTTCGTTGCTGGCGCGCTCATCGGCAGCGCCGTTGCGAATGCTGGAGCGCCGGCCTATGTGGTGGCGCCGGCGCCGGGCTATGTCGTCTATTCCGGCTATGCTGCGCCGCTTCCCGGCCCGAACTGCTACTGGACGCGCGTGCCGCTCTATGATGCCTACGGCAATGTAGTCGGCTGGCGTGGCCGGCCGGTGGCGGTCTGCCAGTAACCTATTCGGTGAATCAGACAGAGAACCCGGCGGGGATTGTCCCCGCCGGGTTCTTCTTTTCTAACGATGCCGCCATTGCGATGGCGGCACAAAGGTGCCCGCCCATAAACCGCGCTTGGCCTGCGCCGCGTCTGCCTGCTCGGACGCATAGACCTTCGCGAAGCCATATGCCACGGCCCAGCCCTGCTGCACCATCCAAGCGTTGATGGCAGTGCCGTCAGGCAACGCACACACAGCAAGCACCCGCTTGTACCTGTCGCGAGCTCTGCCATTGCACGTCAACTCCCGACCGCGAATGTGGGCTTTGAGCTCTCCGAGGGCTGCTCTTCCGCACGCCCATGTTTTCCCCTCCAGATCGGTGCAGGTCTGATCCAGCTCGGGTGCATCGATGCCCTCCAGCCGTATGCGGGTGCCGGAGATTTCGATTGTGTCGCCGTCGATCACCCAGGCATTGCCGATGATGGCGGCCCGCGGCTCGGCATTCCACTGCATGTAGGCGTAGAATCCGAGCAGGCACGCCAGAAGGACGATGCCAATCAACAATCGAGCAAGCTCATTATCGGATCTCGGAGCTTGTCTTTCGACTCGCCAGACACCGCGCCTTGCCGTTCGTTTGCCGACCCATCTCGTCATTTGGGCGGCCGCGCCGTCGCTCGTTCAAAATGGCCAGGCGACACCGCCTAACCGTTGAGGACGCGGCCCCAGAGGGTTTCCCAATCCTGACCGCCCGGTTCGGTCACGCGTCCGTCGCGCTCATGGAATTTGTTGGGGATCTGGAACATGGCGAGCATCAGCCCGCCATCGGGCGCGCAGGCCACGTGGCGGCTTCCCGCCTCGCGCCACACGAATTCGCCGGCGTTTACTTCGAGGCCGGCGGCCGGACCTTCCATGTCCACCAGCTTGCCTTCGAGCACGTAGGTTTGCTCGATCTTCACGTGCTCATGATCGGGCAGAACGGCGCCGGGCGCAAAGCGCATCAGCGCAGTGATCAACCCCGTCTTGGCATCAAACAGGAGCGTCTTTACCTCGCAGCCGGGAAAACGGGTATTCTGCCAATCCATGGCGGCGGGACGCACCACGTGGGAATGCGCGTCCGCTGCATCCCTGGTCTTGGTGGTTGGCTTAGTCATTACCTTGGCCGCTGCCTTTGTCTCGGTCATCGCCTCCATGATGCTTTCCTCCTTGAGGATTATCGCCGGAGAGATCGCGGCTCAGGCCGCGTGTCGCTCGCAAGTTGGGACGCGGTGGTCAGCCATTCATTAAAGGCCAGCGTCCTGGATCGGCGGCTGGAATGCAAGGCCGGTATCCCAGGGAAAATATATCCAGGTATCCTGCGAAACCTCGGTGATGAACGTATCGACCATAGGCCGCCCCATGGGCTTGGCGTAGACGGCAGCGAAATGCGCCTCCGGCAGGACGTCGCGAACGACCTTGGCGGTCTTGCCGGTATCCACGAGGTCATCGACGATCAGCACGCCCTTTCCGCGCCCGCCGCCGATGCCCACGATGCTCCTCGCCACGTCCTTGATCACCTTGAGCTCGCCTTGCGTCACGTGGCTGTAGCTTGCGACGCACACCGTCTCGATCAGACGAATGCCAAGCTCGCGCGCGACAATGCCGGCGGGAACGAGGCCGCCGCGCGTGACACACACAATCGCGAGAAATGGGCCAGCGCCTGCGAGCCGCCAAGCGAGCGCGCGCGCATCGCGATGGAATTGGTCCCAGGAGACGGGAAACGCCTTCTGCGGCTGTTGTGGTTGCGGCTGAACGTCTTGCATCAGGCCTTGCTGGTTTGTGCGCCCCGCACCCGCGCCAGCATCGCTTCCACCGCCGCCTTGGCTGTGGCGAGCTTTTCCGCATCACGGGCACGCAACACCACATTGGTGTTGGGCCCGTGCTGCGGGTCGAAGAAGGGATAACTGCCGATTGCGACTTGCGGGTTGGCTTTGGCGATGTCGCCGAGCTGCGTGCCGATGTCGCCCTCGCGCGCATCGGCGCGAATGGTCTCCGCCAGCATGCGCACGCCGGTCTTGAGCTTCGGCGCCACCTCGTCGAGCATCGCCTGCATGATCGAGGGCACCCCCGCCATGACGATGACGTTCTCGATCCACATCCCCGGTGCACCCGATACCTTGTTGAGGACGAGATCGGCGCCCTTGGGAATGCGTGTCATACGCAGGCGCGCATCATTCATCTCGATCCCGATCGAGCCAACCCTCTCCCGCATGATGGCGAGCGCGCGCGGATCGATGTTGATGGGCACGCCGAACGCCTTGGCGACGCAGTCGGCGGTGATGTCGTCGTGCGTGGGACCGATGCCGCCGGTGGTGAAGACGTAGGTATAGCGGCGGCGCAGCGCGTTGAGCGCATCGACGATGGCGGCTTCCTCGTCGCCAACGATACGCACCTCCATAAGGTCGATGCCGAGCGCCGTAAGATATTCGGCGATGTAGCCGATGTTCTTGTCCTTGGTGCGACCGGAGAGAATCTCATCGCCGATCACCAGCAGCGCGGCGGTGACGATCTCTTTAGGACCAGGCGAATCTGCAATGCTCATGCTGACCTGACTACGGGAATGCAACTGGAATCGTCGACGGTCCCTACCCTGCCATTGTGGGTTATCATCCATCAAGTCGCCCGCGCCGGCTCCCGGCCCGCGTTACTGGTGCGGTGAGCTGTCGCTGCCAAAATCGCAATTCACACCCGAGAGAGCGCGTTATGACAATCAGATCGAGACTAGCACAAGCCATAACCGGTATCGCGGGGGCATTGCTTTTCTTCGCTGGCGCGGCAGACGCGGCCGATGTGATGATCCGCCTTTCCACTGCGGCTCCGCCGTCGGATTTCCTCGCCAAGGCGGGCGGCGTCTTCAAAACGGAAGCTGAAAAGGCGAATGTCGGCATCAAGGCTGAGACATTTCCCGCATCGGCGTTGTTCCGTCAGGGGACGGAAGTGCCGGCACTACAGCGGGGCAATCTCGAAATGAGCACCATGAACACATTCGAGGTCGCCCAGCAGCTTCCCGAGTATGGCCTCTTCAACCGCGCCTATCTTTTCCGCGACTACCCACATCTGCGCAACGTTTTCGACGGGCCGATCGGGGCTGACTACAAGCGCGCCGTCGCGCAAAGGATGGGCATCGAGATTCTGGCGGCAGCGTATCTTGGCACGCGACAGGTCAATTTGCGGCAGAAGCGCAATGTTGCCGGCCCGCGCGAGCTTGCCGGGATCAAGCTGCGCATGCCGGCCGGGCCGGAATGGCTGCTCCTGGGCAAGGTGCTGGGTGTCTCGCCGGTGCCGCTGGGAATGCCGGAAATCTATCTCGCGCTGAAAACAGGCACGATTGACGGCCAGGAGAACCCTCTGTCGATCCTCAATGCCGCCAAGTTCTACGAGGTCACCGAACAGGTCATTCTGACCTCGCATATGGTGCAGCCAGTCTTTTTCAGCATCGCCAAGCCATTCTACGACAAGCTCACGCCCGAGCAGAGGACAGCCGTGCAGGCAGCGGCTGTGGTCGCGGCGAAGAGCAACGACGATGGTCGTCTTGGCGGATGAGACATCGGTCACCGATGCGCTGCGGACTAAAGGTCTCACGGTCGAGGCCATCGACCTCGCACCGTTCCGCCTGCTCGCCGACAAGACCTATGCGGAGGCCGACCTGGCCAAGTCATGGGATACCGGCCTCCTCAAACGCGTGGGGGACGCGAGATAGCACGGCGTTCCAAGCAAGAGGCCGCGATGGAAGATGGTCGGGCACCGGCGGCCCCTCGATTGCTGGAGCGATTCGAGGGTTGGTCGGCGCGGGTCGGGCGTCTGATCTCGCACGCGGTTGAGGCGGTGGTCGTGTTGATGTTCGCGGTCGTGTTCGCGGCCTTCATCTACAAGATCATCATGCGTTATGCGGCCGGCGATGCCGTCGCCTGGGCCGATGAGATCTCGGTCGTGCTGTTCGTTTGGATCGTGTTTCTCGCCAATGGATTTGTGCTCGAGGATCGCCGCCAGATCACCTTTGACCTCGTCCACCGAAATCTGCCTGCGCGCGGACAGCGGACGATCGAGATCGCGCGAAATATGCTTGTCTGCAGCATTCTCATTTACTCGCTGCCGGGCGCAATCGACTACACCGTCTTTCTGTGGCGCGAGCGGACACCGGTGCTGCGCTGGCGACTCGACCTCGTTTACGCCTGCTTCGCGGTCTTCCTCCTCGCGGTGCTCGTCCGCATGATCTTTCATCTCATCGCGCTTGCCGGCGCGCGCGCCGGCAAAGCCCGCTGACCCGGAGCACGATAAGGGATGACGCCGGGGCTGTGGGTGCTCGCTGCCGTGTTCGTCGCAGCCGCCGGTATGGGCGTCCCGCTCGGACTTTCGATGCTGGTGGCCGGCTTTGCCTACATGGCCGCGACGCATCAGGACCCCGGCCTCGTCGTCGACCAGACCATGAACGGCCTCTACAACAACTATTTGCTGCTCGCCGTGCCGCTATTCATCTTCGTTGCCAATCTGATGAACGCGAGCGGCGTGATCGATCGCCTGCTGGTCTTCGCCCAGGCCATGGTCGGGCGGTTTCGCGGCGGCCTTGCCCATGTCGATGTCGTCGCCAACCTGATTTTTTCCGGCATGAGCGGCAGTGCGGTTGCGGACGCCGCGGGGCCTGGCCTCATCGTCGCACGAATGATGATCAGGAACGATCGTTATCCGGCAGGCTTTGCCGCCGCGATCTCCGCGGTGTCGGCGACGCTCGGGCCGCTCGTGCCGCCATCCATCCCGATGATTTTCTACGCACTCATCGCCAACGTTTCCGTTGGTGCGCTTTTCCTCGCCGGCATCGTACCCGCAATCGCCACCGCGCTGGCTCTCATGGTCGCAATTGCCGCAATCGCCCGCCGTCGCGGCTTCCCGGCCGAGCCACCGCAACCATGGCGCCAGGCAATGCCAGTCTTCATCGCGGCGCTGCCGCCGCTGGCACTGCCCGGCATTCTGCTTGGCATCATCTACTCCGGCATTGCAACCCCCACTGAGGCGGCGGCAATCGCCGCGGCCTACGCTCTCTTTCTTGCCCTTGTCGCATATCGTTCGATCACCGCGGCCGAGCTCTATGCGGTCACCGCGGAGACGGTACGCCAGACTGCCGCCATCGGGCTCATCATCTCGGGCGCCTTCGTTTTCAACTATGTCGTGGCGAATGAAGGCGTGCCGGTCATGATCCGAAACACCCTCATCGGATGGCAGCTCTCGCCCACGGCGTTCCTTCTCTCGGTCAATCTGCTGCTGCTTCTGCTTGCCGTCGTCCTTGATGAGATCACGATATTGCTGGTGATCGTGCCGCTCCTGACGCCGGTGGCGCAGAGCCTGCACATCGACCTCGTGCATTTCGGCGTCATCATCATGCTCAATATGATGATCGGGCTCGCTTTGCCTCCGCACGGATTATTGTTGTTTGTGATCAGCAATCTCACCGGAACCTCGCTGGCCGCGATTTTTCGCGAGACGCCGATCTTCATTGTCACCATGCTCGTCATGCTGATCGCAACGACGCTGATTCCGGACCTAGCGCTGACGCTGCCGCGCATTTTCGGCTACGCGCTGCAATGACCGTCGCCGGGCTGCCAGCGTCCACCGGGCTGCATTTTTTCAGTGAGTGGCAGTGGAGCCAAAGCCCATTCCGCCAAGCAGGTTTTCATGCTATATTAGGGCGGCAGAAAGCTCTGTCTGCCATAGGCCGTCTGCTCTCGATCCTGGCAATTGTCGGGCTCGTTGTTGGCCCGATTGCACGGCCATCAATGGCCATGCCCGCGCATGGCAGCAACTGCCGCTTCCGAGCCGGCCACGGTCGATGAGGCGGCGATGGCGATGCCGGACAGACATGCCTTGTTGCCCAACGAAAGCGCCATTGCCTGACTGTGGCAAGGATTGCCCTTTCATGGCGATCTGCGCGAATGCAGCTCATCTGCAACGCCGGCAAGAGTGGGTCTTCGTCATCCCGCTTGGGCTGGCAAGCGTCATTTTGCCCGGCAATGACATGGACGTGGCCGGCCTGAGCCAACGTCCGCCTCCAAGACCTCCCAAAATCTAGGTTCGAGCACCGGCACCTATGGAGTGCCGGAGATCGCCGCTTGAGCGCGGCGGGTCGATTGCGTGCGCGTGGCTTGGCCACGGCTGCGAGCCGCTCGCACGAGCGCAAACATTCGAACCTGGGAGAATTGATAATGAGAACGTGGAGCAAGAACGGCGCCGCTGTCGCGGTGCTGTTTGGCCTGCTGTGGGGTGTCTCTGCGCGCCGCCGCACTGGCTGATGCAAAGGACTACGAATTCCAACTGGTCCAGAGTGAGATGAAAAAGGGCGACGGCGCCATCGTGGCCGTGCGCCTGATCAACAAGAAGACCGGCAAGCCCGTGCCCGACGCGGTGATCTTTGCCAAGCGGATCGACATGGCTCCGGACGCAATGCAGGAGATGACGGCGCCGCTCGAGCAACTGCCTTCGACGGAACCGGGCGTCTACCGCTTCAAGACAGACCTGATGATGCAAGGCCGCTGGCGGCTTTCTCTCGGCGCGAAGGTGCAGGGAGAGGAAGGCACGGTCGAAGCCAAGCTGGTTCTCAAGGCGCTGCCATGAACCGCGCCCGAGCGGGCGCTCCCGGTCCTCGCCGTCATCCTGGCGGCGGGGATCGGAGGATATTGGCTCGGTCATCACGAACCTGGGACGTCCGAGCTTATGACAAGCGCGGGTGTGGCCCAGACGAATGCGCCGCACACCGTCCGGTCCGGTCCTCTATTACCAGCGATCCTGACGGCAAGCCCTTGTATTCCCCTGAACCCAAACAAACACCGGACGGGCGGCCTTATCGCGCTGTTCTGGCCGGCGAAGACATCGGTTTCGATTCAAAAGCCGCAAAACCCGCCACGCCAGGTCCAGCCGGGAAGCAAGCGGATTCTCTATTACCGCAATCCCATGGGCCTGCCCGACACATCGCCGGTCCCGAAGAAGGACTGGATGGGGATGGACTACATCGCGGTCTACGAGGGCGAGGAGCAGGACGACGGCAAGACCGTCAAGGTGAGCCTCGACAAGGTGCAGCGCAGCGGCGTGCGAACGGAAGCGGTCGAAGCGCGCGTGATCGTGCGGCCGGTCCGCGCCGTCGGCACGGTGGTGCACGACGAATCCCGCTTGACGATCGTCGCGATGCGATCGGACGCATACATCGAAGAGCTGTTTGTCAACAAGACCGGTCAGCATGTCCATGCCGGCGATCCGCTGTTTCGCGTGTACAGCCCGGAGATCGTCAGTGCACAGATCGATGTTCGTATCGCTGGCGGCGCCGAGCAGCGGCTGCGCAATCTGGGGGTCCCCGAGAGCCATATCCGCGAAGTGCGCGCCGGCAAAAACCCGATGTCGCTCGTTTGGCCCTCGCCCGCAACCGGAGACGTGATCGAAAAAAGGGTGATCAACGGTCAAAGGGTGAAAGCGGGCGACGAGCTCTATCGGATCGCCGACCACACCCACCTTTGGGTGATCGCCGACGTGGCCGAGAGCGATCTGTCCGCGGTCAAGCTCGGCACCCGCGCCACCGTCACGGTGCGCGCTTACGCGGCGCAGCCGGTCGAAGGCGAAGTGACGTTCATCTACCCGGAGCTGCGGACAGAGACGAGAACGGCGCGTGTGCGCATCGAGCTGCCGAATCCCGATGGTCGCCTGAAAATCGACATGTACGCCGATGTCGTGTTCCAGGCGGGAGCAAACGAACAGCCCGCGATCGCCGTTCCGGCCAGCGCCGTCATCGACAGCGGCACCCGTCAGGTCGTGCTGGTCGCCAAGGGTGAAGGCCGCTTCGAGCCGCGGGCGGTCAAGCTCGGCCGCCGAGGCGACGGCTATGTCGAGGTTCTCGACGGCGTCAACAAGGGAGAAGAAGTCGTCACGGCGGCAACTTTCCTGATCGATGCCGAGAGCAATCTCAAGGCGGCCCTGCAAGCCTTCACGCAGCCGGAGGCAGCGAAATGATTGCCGCCCTCATCCGATGGTCCGCGCGCAACGTC
This sequence comes from uncultured Alphaproteobacteria bacterium, assembly GCA_963841105.1. Taxonomy (GTDB): domain Bacteria; phylum Pseudomonadota; class Alphaproteobacteria; order Rhizobiales; family Xanthobacteraceae; genus VAZQ01. The sequence continues at coordinate 215,750 of CAWJCB010000002.1, read as the reverse complement.
TTCCTCATCGGCCTTGCGACAATATTCGTCACCTTCGCCGGCATCTACGCGGTGTCGCGCGTGCCGCTCGATGCCATTCCCGACCTCTCCGACGTTCAGGTCATCGTCTACACCGAATATTCCGGTCAGGCGCCGCAGGTGGTCGAGGACCAGGTCACCTATCCGCTGACCACGGCGATGTTGAGCGTTCCCAAAGCCCGCGTCGTGCGCGGCTTCTCGTTCTTCGGCGTATCGTTCGTCTACGTGATCTTCGAGGACGGCACCGACCTCTACTGGGCGCGCTCGCGTGTGCTCGAATATCTCAGCTCGGCGGCGCGGCGGCTGCCGGCGGGCGTCGCCCCGAGCCTGGGTCCGGACGCGACCGGCGTCGGCTGGGTCTACCAATACGTCGTGCGCGGCGCGCAGAAGAATCTCGCCGAGCTGCGCACCATTCAGGACTGGTACATCCGCTACGGCATCGCCAAGGCCGAGGGGGTTGCCGAAGTCGCCAGCGTCGGCGGCTTCGTCAAGCAGTACAGCGTGGTCATCGATCCGCGCCGGCTGCAGGCGCTCGGGATTCCGCTGGCGAGAATCCGCGAAGCGCTGCGCACCAGCAACATGGACGTGGGCGGGCGGACGGTCGAGCTGGCGGAAACCGAGTTCGCGGTGCGCGGACGCGGCTACATCAAGAGCCTGTCCGACCTGGAGCAGATCGTCGTCAAGAGCGACCGCGGCGTGCCGGTTCTGCTCAAGGACGTGGCGCGCATCGAGCTCACGCCGGACGAGCGTCGCGGCATCACCGAGATGAACGGGGAAGGCGAGGTCGTTTCCGGCATTGTGCTTCAGCGCTTTGGCGAAAACGCGCTGTCCGTGATCCGCAACGTCAAGGACCGGCTCGCCGAGATTGCGCCGAGCCTGCCCCAGGGCGTGACCATCGAATCGGTCTACGACCGCTCGGACCTGATCTACCGCGCGATCGAGACCCTCAAGCGCACGCTGATCGAGGAGAGCGCCATCGTCGCACTCGTCTGCGTCGTGTTCCTACTGCATGTCCGCAGCGCGCTCGTCGCCATCATCACGCTGCCGCTTGGGGTGCTGATCGCCTACATCTGCATGCACTTGCTCGGCTTGAGCTCGAACATCATGAGCCTCGGCGGCATCGCCATCGCCATCGGCGCGATGGTCGATGCCGCCATCGTCATGATCGAGAACGCGCACAAGCACCTGGAACGCGCCCCGCCCGACAAGCCGCGATCCGAGGTGCTGATCGAGGCCGCGATCGAGGTCGGACCGGCGCTGTTCTTCAGCCTTTTGATCATCACGGTGTCGTTCCTGCCGATCTTCGCGCTCGAAGCGCAGGAAGGCCGCCTGTTCAAGCCGCTCGCCTACACCAAGACGTTCGCCATGGCGGCGGCCGCCTTGTTGTCGGTGACGCTCGTCCCGGCCCTGATGATCCTGTTCGTGCGCGGCCGCATCATGCCCGAGCACAAGAATCCGGTGAACCGGCTCCTGATCTTCATCTATCGGCCGGTGATCCAGGTGGCGCTTCGGTTCAAGGCCGCCACGATCCTGGCTGCCGTCGCGATTCTGGCGGTCAGTCTTTGGCCGGCGATGCGGCTCGGCACCGAGTTCATGCCCAATCTCAACGAGGGCACGCTGTTCTACATGCCGACCACGCTGCCGGGCTTGTCCGTGACGAAGGCGGCCGAGCTGGTGCAGACGCAGGACAAGATCATCAAGTCCTTCCCGGAGGTCGCCTCGGTCTGGGGCAAGGCCGGACGCGCGTCCACCGCGACCGACCCTGCTCCGACCGAGATGTTCGAGACCGTGATCAACCTCAAGCCTGAGAGCGAATGGCGTGCCGGCATGACGCGTCGACAAGCTGATCGCCGAGATGGACAAGTCGTTGCAATTTCCGGGGGTGAGCAACGCCTGGACCATGCCGATCAAGGCGCGCATCGACATGCTTTCGACCGGCATCCGCACGCCGGTCGGTGTCAAGGTGCTCGGCACCGACCTCGCCGAGATGGAGAAGCTCGCGCGACAGGTCGAAGCTGTCATCCGGACGGTGCCGGGGACCACGAGCGCCTACGCCGAACGGGTGATCGGCGGCTACTATCTCAACATCGATCCTGACCGCGCACAGCTCGCCCGCTACGGATTGATGGTCGGCGACCTGCAGAACTTGATCGCCATGGCGCTCGGCGCCGAGCCGGTGACGACAACGGTCGAGGGGCGCGAACGCTACACCGTCAGCATCAGATATCCGCGCGACTACCGCAGCGACCCGCAGGCGATAGCGACGCAAGTGCTGATCCCGATGGCCGACGGGGCCACCGTGCCTCTCGGCCAGGTCGCAAAGGTTAGCCTTGCGCAGGGACCCGCCAGCATCCGCACCGAGAATTCGCAGCTTGCCGCCTACATCTTCGTCGATCTGCGCGATCGCGACCTCGGCGGCTACGTGGCGGATGCACAGAAGGCAGTCGCCGCGCAGGTCAGGTTTCCTCCCGGCTACTACGTCACCTGGAGCGGCCAGTTCGAATATCTGGAGCGCGCCAAAGCCCGGCTCAAGGTCGTGGTGCCGGTCACGTTGCTCATCATCTTCCTGCTGCTTTACCTCAACTTCCGGCGAGTAACCGAGACGTTGATTGTCATGCTCTCGGTGCCCTTCGCGCTGGTCGGGGGTCTCTGGCTGATGTGGTGGCTCGGCTTCCATCTCTCGGTCGCTGTCGCTGTCGGCTTCATCGCACTAGCTGGCGTTGCGGCCGAAACCGGCGTCGTGATGCTGATCTATCTCGACAGTGCGCTCACGGAGTTGCAAGCGCGCCGGAGCGCCGAAGGACGCCCGTTCTCGCGCGATGATCTCCGTGCCGCGATCATGGCCGGCGCGGTCGAGCGCGTGCGACCGAAGATGATGACGGTCTGCGCCATCATGGCGGGCCTGCTGCCGATCATGTGGAGCCACGGCACCGGGGCCGAGGTCATGCAGCGCATTGCCGTGCCGATGATCGGCGGCATGGTCTCATCGACCTTGCTCACGCTGATTGTCATTCCGGCCATCTACGCCGTCGTAAAGGGCGTTGTTATCCGTGCGCCGAGCATGGCTCCGTCGCTGCAACAAACGTGATCAGGAGATCACCCTAACGATGAACAACATGACAGATATGAGGGGTGGATTGACGAGGCGGCGGCATGATCGCGCTGCGCCATGGTCCCATCAAGAAGCTCGACATGAACGTAATCATAGAAAGCGCATTTGGGCGAGCTTAGAAACGTTGCCGAAAGGGAGGTTTTCATGAAGATGCTTTATGCCTTTATTGTATCGGTGTCCGCTCTCCTTGCGTTGGTTGTCGCATCCACGGCTCAGTCAACTCCGCCCTATGCCGGACAGGAGCACCGCTCGATAAAGGCGCTCTCGGAAATCGAGGTGCGCGACCTTACGCAGGGTCGCGGCATGGGACTCGCCAAGGCAGCGGAACTCAACTCCTATCCAGGACCTCTGCACGTTCTTGAACTGGCCGGCGAGCTTGGGCTTTCAGACCTGCAACGTACGAACACTGAAGCTCTGGTCGTGGAGATGCGTGAGAAGGCGACTGCGGTGGGCGCCAGGATCATCGAAGCAGAGCAGCAGCTCGACCAAGCCTTTGCCAAGGGGTGGATCGATCCGGCTTACCTTCGAAAACAGACCGGCACGATCGCGATGCATCAAGGCGAATTGCGCGCGATCCACCTTGAAACGCACCTCGCGCAACGGGCGATCCTCACGCCCGAGCAGATCGCTCGCTATAACGAATTCCGAGGCTACCAGAGCGCCAATGTGCCAACCGACCATCGGCAGCACAATCGTTGAGTGGCGAGCAAGATGCAGGAGTGGCTGAAGAAGAACCCCCAAATGATGTTGGCAATTCTGAACTGTTCGCGGGGAGCCTTCATAGTCCGATGTTACGGCCGATGCACAAAAAGTGCTTGCAGCGATCACGTGGTTTCTCGGATTAAAAGCCCGTTTCGATGAAGTGGGAGCAGCGACAGGACTCCGTTGTTACCTCTCGCCGCAGGGGAGAGATCGGATCGCGCTTGCGCGATCCGGGATTTCTCACGTCGGTCCTGGCTCAAACCAAACAAAAAACCCGGCGCGGTGTTCCGGCCGGGCTATGACGTGCTTCTCGAACAATACAATTTTATTAACAGAGCGCGTAACGCAAGTCAACGAGAAACGACTTACGAGAAAGTTCAGCCGAGAGACAATTTTTCGATAGCAATCACAAGCAGGCATTCAGAGAATTTCTGCGAATTATACCGACGGCCGTTATCCTCGATCCGTTATGCGTGGGCTCGACGCGCTGGGACTCCGATTTTTTGGGGCAAATAGGGATACCATCCACTCAACTCACTCAAAGATGTCGCTGATGCTCGTCATCTTCTCGCCGGGCATGCGCTGAGGAAATATCATGATCGTGGAATCCGTCATCACCTGCCCGCACTGCGGCACCGCCAAGCGGGAAACCATGCCGACGGATGCCTGCCGGTTTTTTTATGAATGCTCCGGCTGCGGCTTCAGGTTACGGCCGAAGCCGGGCGATTGCTGCGTATTCTGCTCTTACGGTTCGGTGCCTTGTCCACCAATCCAGGCCGAGCGTTCGGGCGAGATGGGGGCGCCGTCATGCTGTGGTGGCTTCGGTCCACCTGGCTAGCGATCGTGGGCCCTCCTTTCAGGATGAGCCGCAACGCTGCGCCCCATTGAAACGGGAACGGTCGCGATCGTCAGGCTCAGTTCAGCAGGCCCTGCTTGCCCAGCCACTCGCTGATCAGGCCGGCGATCTCATCGGAATTCCTGTCCATCATCATCATGTGCGTGTTGCCCTTGATGCCCATTGCCGGGAGGGCAAAGACATCAGCCTTCACGCCGGCGGCAACCAGGGCATCCCGATAGCGGTTAGGAACAATGACCAGCCGTTGCCAGAACGCGTTCTTGTCGTGAAAGTCTCCCCACACGATGAGATGCGGCACATTCTTGAGCTTGGTGACATCCACCTTGGCGAGATCGGGGGCGCCGGACGGCTCGACTGCGACCAGCGCCTTGATCTTATCGGGCGCATTGAGCGCGGCGGTGAAACCGAAATTGCCACCCTGGCTGTGCACAACGACGATGCACGGACAGACTTTCTGCACGAGCGCATCGTAGGCGGCCTGCGTCGGCGCATCATTGGTCACCCAGCGCGGCACGCCCTGCTTCATGAATTGATCGAAGGCCTCGACAGGAAACTGCTGTCCCTCGAAGGTGGCACGCTGGCCACCCACCTCGTAGCTCGGCCCGATGCGAAACAGCTCCCAGGCTTCCTTTTTCGTGCGGAACATCGGCTCGCTCTTGAAGATCTCCGGATAGCGCGCCCACGAGGCGCGGCCGCGCTCGACAGCGTCTGAGACGTAGACGTCATAGCCGGCGTTGAGGAACCATTGCTGCCAGCCCGGCTTGCCGTCGGGCTTTGTTTCCCAGGTCACGCCGGTGAGGCCGCCGCCATGCCAGAACAGGATCGGGATTTTGGCCTTCGGCTGCGCCAGCCGGACGAACTGGACGTACATCTGCTCGACCTCGAATTCCCCGTTCGGGTCCACTTTTAGCGCCGGCGAGCCGGGCGTGAAGGCGACCTCGCGGGTCGGCATCCCGCTCAGGGTTGCGGTGCGACCGCCGACGTGGAAACTGCCGACTTCCTTGACCAGATAATCCGCAGATGCCGGCAACGTCACGGCGCAGACGGCACAAAGCGCAGCCGTCGCTGTTTTCATTGCATGCATATTGTCCTCCCTGATTTCAAGGCGCAAAGTTCCCGCAGCATGCGGAACACCACGCTGCTTAGGGCATTGCCAAAGATGGTGTAGCGCTCGTTGGGCAACGGCCGATGGCAGCCTATTTCTCCGGAGTGGTCGGTTTTGTCGGCGACCATCCGAGTTTCGCATTTACCGTAGTTTTCCTCCTTGCGCTCTCGGAAGCGGTGCCTGTGGTCGGGACGCTCGTTCCCGGCTCCACGCTCGTCCTTGCGATCAGCGCGCTTGCAACCGGTGCCGAGGTCAGTCCCTGGCTTCTGCTCGTGGCCGCGGTGGCCGGAGCCATCGCCGGCGATGGTTTATCGTTCTGGGTCGGAAAGCGATACCACCGCGAGATTCTACTGGCGTGGCCGTTGAATCGCTATCCGCAACTCATCATGCGCAGCGAGGCGTTCATAAACAAATACGGCGTCGCCAGCGTGTTTCTGGCGCGATTCACAGCGGTCGTGCGCGCCTTTGTGCCGCTGGTCGCCGGCATACTGCGAATGTCGCCGCGCCAATTCTACGCCGCCAACATCCTCTCCGCCCTTGCCTGGGGACCGGCGCACGTGTTTCCCGGCGTGCTGCTGGCGCTGGCCATCAGATTCGCAGGCGCAAGCCCCGGAGAGCTTGCCGTCGTGGTGATCGGGGCGCTTGTTTTGCTGTGGGCGGGCTGGGGCTTGCTGCGATGGCTTGGGCGCGACAGATGCGTCGCACGCCCCCGTCTCCACTGAGCAAACAACTCCATCTGGCGAGCAGCGCTTTGTCTCATGAGGCGCTCCCCCCGCTCTGCGAGGGAACCTTGATGACGATCCACATCATCATGTCCCAGGCATTGCGTATCCCCGCAAACAACAGGGTGACCAAGGCGGCAGCCAGGGCTTCCAGGCCCCACCGCGATTGCTCGAGCAGGAGGACGGCAGCAGCGGCGACGAGCAGATAGCCGGCGACCGGAATGAGCGCGTAGAACATGCGATCGATCACGTCCACCGCGAAGGCGCGGCGGACAAAAAGCTGCATCAACACGCGCGCCGAATAGATCAGGCCGCTGGCGCCGCCCACAATCAGCAAAACCCCCAGCGTCGACCAGGTCTGCGATGGGATGGCCGCCGTGATGCAGATGAAAAGCACGGCACTGAAATGCACCACGGTCGGACTGATGAAGGCGCGCATGCCTTCCCGGTTTTGCTCGTTGAACACCTGAGCGCCGATCGAGGCCGCGACAAACATCAGGCCGACGAGGGTCGCGGACGCGGTGCCGACCAGCACATAAAAATCATGCCAAACGTGGATGAGATCGGTGAGCGCGGAATGCATCGCAGCCAGTCCTATGGCCGCGCGATGCCGCAAGTGCGCGCCAGCAAGACGGCGAGATCGAGCAGCGCCTCGTCACCTCCCGCCCAGGCGATCAGCGACAACCCCGCAGGGCAGCCCGCGACGGTGCCGGCGGGCAGATTCATCTGCGGCAGCCCGGCCGATCCCGCCATGCAGGTGAGCCGCATCACGCGGATGCGGAAGGACTCCATCTCCTCATCGCTCGATTGGATCGGTGGCGCGATCGACGGCGCGGTGGGCAACGCGAGCATGGTGCCAGGCGGCAGCAGGGAACGCAGATGGGCGCGGGCGTTGGTGACGATTTTCCGCGCGGCACCGGCTTCGGCGGTAGTCACGGTCGCGGCGAACGCCATGCGCTCCTTGATGCCCGGTCCAAGCTTCGGCTGTGCCTGCGTGACAAAGTCGCCGAATGATTCCCACACCTCCTTCGCCTGCACCATCCGGAACGCTTCGCGCCACGCGTCGAACCCGTTCGGCGCGACGGCGAGCTCGATCGGCCGTGGCAGCACGCCGGCAGCGCGCGTGAGGAATTCGCGGCCAAGCGCCGCCACCTCCGCGTCGGCCTGCGCGAAGGCGTCGGTCGCAACGATCAGATGCGACACCGGCGCCGTGACCGCCTCACCACGCAGCAGCACCGCGCCGACGCGGCGGAAGATGCCGGGGGCGTTCGCGAACCAGCCGGCAACATCGAAGGTCGGCGCCATACCCATCGCTCCTGCGAGGTCGACGCGACCATGGGTCGGACGCAGGCCATAGACGCCGTTGAACGCGGCCGGGATGCGCACCGACCCCCCGGTGTCGCTGCCGAGCGCGAAATCGCAGGCATTGGCGCCGCAGGCCGCTGCCGATCCGCTCGACGAGCCGCCGGGCAGCCGACCGGGCGCGCGCAGGTTGGCCGGCGTGCCGTAATGGGCATTGACGCCAGCGACGCTGTAGAAGAATTCGTCGCAAATCGTCTTGCCGGTGATGATCGCACCGGCTGCGAGGATTTGCTCGACCGCAGCCGCATTGCGCGTCGCCGGCCTCTGCGCCGCAAGCCAATCCGGGTTGCCGCCCCCGGTGCGGCTGCCCGTGATGTCGTACATGTCCTTGACCAGCGCGGTCAGTCCGGCGAGCGGCCCGGTCGCCGCGCCGCGGACAGGTTCGTCGAGATCGTGCGGGACAAAGAACGATCCGCTCATGCTCTCTCGCGTGCCCCGCCGCTCCCGCTTATTGCATCTGCTCGTTGCGGATCAGCCTTTGCAGGATTTGCTTATAGCGCACCGGCCCCACGTCGATGGCGAGAATGATCGGGTCAACGGAAGACGTGGAAGCGTCGATGATTTCCTGCTGCGCCTCGATCACCGGCGCATCCTGCTCTTCAAAGGCGAAGCGGCGCGTGGTCGATATCTTCTCCTGGATCTCACGGTTGAGCTTGTCGTCGGCGGTGAGCACATTGAAGCGAACGGCGGTAAAAAAATAATGCGTGGTGCGGTCGGTCTCGGGCGTAAGCATGTAAATCGCGTGATAGCCGGTGCCGCTTTCCGGCACGGCTCCCGGCATGCAGATGCCCGTCAGCAAGCGAAGAGTGCTCGGCGGCATCCAGCGCATGCGCGTGAATTTATCGACCTTCTCCGGCCCCGCCGGCATGAGGATGGCGAACAATCCCGGCGCCTTGGCATTCCCGGCATGGCGCCCCACGATCACGTCATCGCCGTCGTGCGCGACGCTGATCTCGGATTCGACTGTGTCGGCATTACCGAGAATTCCATCGTGCAGATAGCAGGTGTGGCTGAGATCGAGCAGATTGTCGATGATGAGCTCGTAGTTGGCCTTGATAGTGATGCGGTCGCGCTTGGTGGCGTGCATCTCCGGCACGTTATCGAGCACGCTGAAATCCGGGACCTTGGAGAAGTCGGCCGGACGGTCCCCCATCCAGATCCAGATCGCTTTGTGCTTCTCGGTCGCGGGAAAGCTGCGAACGCGCGCCCGTGACGGAATGTTTTTCGTCCCATGGGGATTGAGCGTGCAGGCGCCGGACGCGTCGAATTCCAAGCCGTGATACGGGCATTGCACGCGGTCGCCGTGAACGACTTTTCCCATATGCAATGGCGCAAAACGATGCGGGCAGCGATCCTGCAGGGCGGCAACATTGCCATCCGCCTTGCGGTACAGCACCACCGGCTCTTTCAGAAGCGTGCGGCTGAGCAACTGACCTTCGGCAAGGTCATCGGCCCAGGCCGCCACGTACCAGGCATTACGCAGATACGTGCCGCTGATCATCTGCGTCTTGCTCTCGCAAACTTGCGCGTCGAGTGGGGCAGCGCGCGTCATCGCGGACCTCCGAGCGATGGTCTCCCGCGCCTTCGCTGCGCTGGCGAATCCAGCGACCGCCAACCCCGCGGGAATGCTATTGTCATCAGTATCCGGCGCGCGCCCCGCGCCGGTCAAGTCGTGAACGTCAAGCCTGTAGGTAGCACACGATCTGTCCAGGTTAGGTAGCACATGAGTTGTCCGGTTTTTTTGTCCGCGAAGCGGCGAATCGATGAACCGGACGACGTGGCTGCGGGACCGCGGGATGCAGAAGTTGCGCGATGTATTGAGCCCCTGGTAACGACGACGTCTGCCTCGCCACCTCAATTACTGGTCGAAGCGGATGTTCACCGACTGGACCACGCCGGTCCATCGCTTCACCTCGGCCGCCATGCGGGCCGCGAGCTCGTCGCCGGTGCTGCCGATGCTCGTGCTCGACAGCGCCTTCATGCGGGCCCTGAAATCGTTGGACGTTGCAATTTGCCGGCAAGCCGCTTCGAGCTTGTGCACGATGGCGGGCGGCGTCCTGGCCGGTGCGAGCAGGGCGAACCAGGAGCCGGCGAGCACGTCCGGCACGCCGGCCTCCGCGAGCGTCGGCACATCGGGCAGCTCCATGATGCGGGACGCGGCGGTCACCGCCAGGGAACGCAGATTGCCGGCGGCGAGTTGCGGCATTACGGCCGGCGTCTCGACGAATGCGAACGCGGTCTGTCCGCCGAGCAGGCTGGTGATCGACTCGTTGCTGCTGCGGTAAAAAATCGGTGTGGCCGGCGCGCCAGTTTTGACCTTGAAGTGCTCGATCGGCAACGTGAAGACCGGGGATGGCGTCGGGTAGTTGGCCTTGTCCGAATTCCGCTTCAACCAGACGATCAGTTCGTCGATGCTGTGAGCAGGATGGTCCCTGCTGACGATCACGACCATCGGATACTCGGACAGCAGAGAGATCGGGACGAAGTCCCGCACGATGTTGTATGGGAGCTTGTCCCAGATTGCAGTCCCGATGGTCATGGCGCCGGGCGCCGCACCGAGCAGCGTGTAGCCATCGGGAGGCGACTTTGCGACCGCCTCTGGCGCCACCCGTCCGCTCGCGCCGGGCCTGTTCTCAACCAGAAACGTGCCACCCAGAAGATCCTGAAGCTTCTGGGCAACGATGCGCGCCACCGCGTCGGTACCGCCGCCGGCGCCAAAGCCGACTAAGATCCTCACCGTGCGGCTGGGGTAATCAACTTCCTGAGCGCGCGGCGCGGTCGGCCAGGCTGCGGCGGCACCGACCAGAGCAATGAATTGCCGCCTTCTCATCCCGACCCCACGGCTGGAGGAGGAGTCATCGTAACGGCGCAAACTGCCCGGCTGCAACGGGAGATGCGGAAAGCCCCGGAAAACCCAAGCCATCGGTTTTCCTGGCCGATGGAAAACGACCTTTTGTGATGGCCATCACACCTGCCGAGAGGTTGGTGCGCTAGGTTGAGGGCGTGAATCCTGGTGGTTTGAATACAGGATGGAGGCTTTCATGGGAAAGCATATCGATAAAATGCTCGGGTTCTCCGGTGTGACAGCGGGTCGAGCGCAGCTTGCCGCGTTTGCAGTTGCTGGAGCGATGGCACTTGCATCGCCTGCTGCTGCCGATCCTTTTGGGACCGCGCTGGTTGAGAGCGTAAGCAGCGTTTCTGCCGGCGTAGAGCTCATGGACTATGTTCGGACCGGCCAGACCATTCGGCTCGCCTCCGGTGAAACCATCGTGTTGAGCTACATGAGCTCGTGTCTTCGCGAAGCGATCACCGGCGGGACTGTGATCATCGGCACGGACCGAAGCGAGGTGCATGCCGGCGACGTCAAGAGGACCAGAGTGCCCTGCGATGTCGGGCAATTCGTGCTCACCGGCGGGTTCAACCAGGTTGGCGGCAGAGCTTTTCGCGGCGTAGGCCATTGATCCCGCCCTCGCCGTGCATGCGTTGACCACGCGTTGGGCAACTATTCCACCGCCTCGACAATGCGCAGATCCCGCTCCGCCCCGTTGCCCAACGCCTTCAGGGCCTCCTGGTATGCCGGGCTTTCATGGGCTGCAATTGCCTGCTCGGCACTCGGGAACTCTGAAATGACGATCCGTTCCCTCAGGCCCATCTCGTAGGCAGCGACAGCAGTGCCGCGCGCGAGATAGCGCCCGCCGAAGGGGGCAATGGCGGGGCCGGCGAGCCTGGCATACGCCGCAAGCTTCTCATGATCGGAAATTGAGCGGTAGCACGTCACCCAATACGCTTTCGCCATGGTCATGATTTTCGAGCTTACTTCGCCGGAATACGGATGGTCGCAAGATCGGTTCCGACGACCACAGCTCCAGAGAAGCCGCTGGATGCGACCACTTCTTTGTAGTCCGTCTCTGTCAATGGGCCGCCCGGAACCGTCCAAGGGCCGTGCCGGACCGCTCCCAAAGACGGGGCCAAATGCGTGAGCATCAGAACTTTTGCCCCCGTCCGTTTGGCCATCGCGCCGAGATCGGCCGTCGCGGCTTGGCGATAGTATGCCGGCGGCGGCATGCCGCTGTTCCTGTCCGGCGCCATCGCGGGATGCATGGTTGAATGCACGATTATGTCTGCTCCTTGTGCCAGCCGCTCGACTTGATCGGAAGTCGAGGTAGACCGCGGCGGTGCAACGGTATCGTTGCTGGCGTCGCCACCGATAACCACGCTGCCGGCCGGGGTGTCGACACGATACGACGCATGACCCGGAATGTGTGTTGATCGGATGGCGGAGACTTTCACATCACCCGACATCCAAACGACCTGCGGTTCATTATTGGGCTGAAAGGTCATGATATTGGCGACGTCTGCCGGTCCACCAGGAAGGCGGTTTTTGTCCTCTGAGATGCGCTGGGAAATCTCGCCGGACTGAATCAGAGGATCCGCACTATGCGCCACGAATTTCCTGCAGCTTAGCACGAACCCAAGCGGCGAAACGGTATCGGTGCTGCACACAACATCCAGCTTGGGTCCTGTCGAATTAAAGTTCCAGCGCAGCTGCAAAATCTCGGCAAAGCCTTCCGTGTGATCCGAGTGCATATGGGTGAAGAACACCGCGTTGATCTGCTCCGGGAGCACGCCGGCTTGGGATAAGCGCAGCAGGGTCCCCCTTCCGGCGTCAACCTGCAAGATCATCGCACTGCAATTGTCGCTGTCGTCGCCATATCGTATCAGCGTGCCTGCACCCGCGATGCCGTTATAAACAGGCGGTCCGCTCTGCGTCCCTGTTAAAGTCACCATAAGACAGGGAGCGGCTTGTGCTGATGATATAAGCGTCGCAATCCAGGCACCGCCGATGACCATCACAAAAATGGCAAATCGCTTCATGTGCATCCCGGAGATCGGCACTGTCAGCAGAGCATTCGATGATATCATCGCTATTCGCGAGCGGCGACAAGGGCCGACATCGTCCGACTGGGCGCTCCTTTATGTCACGGGCTGCGCCGCCGCGTTGGAGCATTAAAGCAGTCAATGAACGCATCCATGTTGTCGGCGCTGCATTTGAACTTGATGCTGGTCATCTGCACGGTGGTCACCTGCGCGTTGGCTGCAACAAATCCCGTTTCGGCAGAGACGAGCACCCAGCATCTTTCCCTCGGCGGCCTCGATCGGAGCTTTGTCCTGTCGAGGCCAGCTTCGCGGGAGCCGCGACCGGCCGTCATTGTGCTCCACGGGGGCACGCTCGATGCCGAGAATGCGATGCGAACGACGGGTATGGAGCCGCTTGTCGCGCGCGAGCAGTTGGTAGCTGCCTATCCGAATGCGATTGCGGGAAATTGGAACGATGGCCGCGTGTCGGGATCGCAGCGGCGCACGGGCAGTGACGACGTGGCGTTCCTTCGGACGCTCGTCGAAGGCCTGGTGCGTGACGGCATTGCCGACCCGAGGCGCATCTATGCCACTGGACCTTCCAATGGCGGAATGATGACGTTGCGGCTGGTGTGCGAGGCCGCGGATCTGTTCGCGGCGGCGGCGCCGATCATTGCCAATTTGCCGGCCGATCTCGCGCCGACTTGCAAGCCCACGCGCCCAATCCCGATTCTGGTCATGAACGGAACGGCTGATCCGCTTGTTCCTTTCGCTGGTGGCGCAGTTGGCTTTCGCGGTGAGCGGGGTCGTGTGCTCTCGACCGACGAGACGGTGGCGCTGTTACGAAGAGCCAACGGTTGCGCCGGCGACGCCGACCTCACACGGTTGCCGGACATTGATCCCGATGACGGCTCCGGCGTCACCGTGGAGCGCTGGACCCAGTGCTCAACGGGTGCTCCGGTCGTGCTTTATCGCATTGACGGCGGCGGGCACCGCATCCCACGACTGCACGAACGGCCGCGGCCAGTCATTGATCGCTTGCTTGGCAGGGCAAACCACGATTTCGAGGCTGCGGATACGATATGGGAGTTTTTCAAGGACAAAAAACGCTGAACCCCCGCAGGTTCATGGCAACGCCAGGCCTTCCCCATCGCAAGCAAATGGGAATAAAGAGTCCGAATGTCGCAATCTGCGCCGCTGCGTCCGATCGCCTATGCCGCACCTCGTGTCGCCTGCGAGGAAATGCCGGACGGCAGCATCCGCTATTTCTCGACCGAGCGTCTCGCGCCCTATGATCCGAGCCTTGCGCGCCTCTTTCGTGCGGCCGTGGAACGCAATCCCGCGGGCGAGCTCCTGGCGGAGCGCGACAGCGCGGGAACCTGGCGCAAGCTCAGCTATGCGGCGACGCGCGGGCTGGTGGATGCCCTGGCACAGGGCCTGATCGAGCGCGGGCTTTCGGCCGAGCGGCCGGTGATGATCCTTTCCGGCAACGGCATCGAGCATGCGCTGCTCACGCTGGCGGGACACACCGCCGGCGTTCCCGTCGCGCCCATCTCGGTCGCCTATTCTCTGCAAAGCCAGGACCACGCAAAGCTCAAGCACATTCATGCACTCCTGGATCCGGGCCTGATCTACGTCTCGGACACCGGGCCTTTCGCCAAATCTCTCGCGGCTCTCGGCCTGACAAAAAGCGGGACGAAAGGCGGGCCGAACGCCGAGATCGTTGCGAGCCGCAACACCGCGAACATCGAGGGCGTCACCGGTTTCGATTCCCTGCTGCGCACCCGGCCGGGGCCGGCTCTGGAGCAGGCGGCGGCATCTCTGCGCGCCGACACCGTCGCAAAATTCCTTTTCACCTCCGGCTCTACGGGGCTGCCGAAGGGTGTCATCAATACCCATGGCATGCTGTCCGCCAACCAGCAGCAACTGGCGCAGATCTGGCCCTTCCTTAGCGAGGCGCCGCTGGTTCTCGTCAACTGGCTGCCGTGGAACCACACTTTTGGCGCCAATCACAATTTCAACCTGGTGATCCGGCAGGCCGGCACGCTTTTCATTGACGGCGGCCGGCCTGTCGCTGGCATGATCGAGCAGACCGCGCGCAATCTGGCCGAGATTTCTCCGACGATCTATTTCAACGTGCCAGCCGGCTATGCCGCTCTTCTGCCCTTTCTGGAACGAGATGAAGCTCTCGCACAGACGTTCTTCGCCAAGCTGCGTCTCATGTTTTATGCCGGGGCCGCGCTGCCACAGGACCTGTGGCAGCGGCTCGAGGCCGTCTCGCAGCGCGCCGCCGGCGTGCGCGTACCCATGACATCATCCTGGGGCACGACCGAGACCTCTCCCATGGCCACGGCGGCGCATTTCATGCTCGAACACGCCGGCTCTATTGGCGTGCCGGTGCCCGGCGTCGAGCTCAAGCTGGTCCCCACCAGCAACAAGCTGGAGATCCGCGTGCGTGGGCCGAATGTCACGCCAGGCTATTGGCAACGACCGGATCTTACAGCCGGCGCATTTGACGCCGACGGGTTCTACATGCCAGGCGACGCCGTGCGTTTTGCCGACCCCGCGAACCCCGAGAAGGGCGTCGTGTTCGACGGCCGTCTGGCGGAAAACTTCAAGCTCACGACCGGCACCTGGGTTTCGGTGGGAACGGTTCGCGTCGGGTTCCTGGCCGCCGCCTCGCCGGCGCTCCTCGATGCGATCATCGCCGGTGAAAACCGGGACTGCATTGGCTTGCTTGCCTGGCTCAACGCTCCCGGCTGCCAAAGGCTCGCCGGGTCGCAGGCTCCGATCACCGAGCTTGCCTGCCATGCAGCCGTGCGGACCCATGTTGAAGCGGCCCTCACTTCGTGGAATGCACAGCATCAGGGATCCTCGGAGCGCATTACGCGAATCCTGCTTCTGCCCGATGCGCCATCAATCGATGCAAACGAGATCACCGACAAGGGCTACATCAACCAGCGGCTCGCGCTGGAGCGGCGCAAGGCGGAGGTGGAGCGCCTGTTCGCGGCAGAGCCGGACCCGAACGTGATCGTCGTCTCGCCGGCGCAGTGATAAAGGAGGGCACGCAATGGACCACCGCCTCACCCGGCTCATCATTCTTGCGCTGGTGATCGTCTTTGGCGTCTACGTTGCACAGCCTTATTTCTACCGATTTTTCTATTCGGCAACGACGCCAAGGGCGGTCGAGCCGCGGGGAAACCTGTCCGAGCTCGAGCGCTCGACGGTGGATCTGTTCGAGCACGTATCTCCCTCGGTGGTACAGGTGGTGGGCCGCGCCGCTTCACTCGAGGCTGCGGCGCCTTCCGAGGGCGAAGGCGTGGCGGCGCAAACCGGCACGGGTTTCGTATGGGACAAGGCCGGCCACATCGTCACCAACAATCACGTGGTTGAAGGGACCGACGACCTCGTGGTGCGCCTTGCATCCGGCCAGGTGCTGCACGCGCACGTCGTCGGCACTGCGCCCAACTATGATCTCGCCGTGATCCAGGTGGACTCGACCAGGGACCTGCCGCCGCCCATCGCGATCGGCACGTCCAGTGATCTGAAGGTCGGACAATCGGTATTTGCCATCGGCAACCCTTTCGGCCTCGATCAGTCGCTGACGACCGGCATCATCAGCGCGCTCAAGCGGCACCTGCCGACCAGCGCCGGGCGCGAGATTGCCAACGTGATCCAGACGGACGCGGCCATCAATCCTGGCAATTCCGGCGGGCCGCTTCTGGATTCGGCGGGCCGGGCAATCGGCGTCAATACGGCGATCCTTTCACCGTCGGGCACCAGCGCAGGCATCGGCTTTGCCATTCCCATTGATGTGGTCAATCGCGTGGTGCCGGCCATCATCAGCAGGGGTTATGTACCGACGCCGGGGATCGGCATTGTCGCAGCACCCGAAGCCGCCGCAACACGCGCGGGCGCTGAGGGCGTGGCCGTGGTGCGCACGGTGCCGGGCTCTCCCGCCGCGCGCGCCGGACTTCAGGGCGTCGATGGCACTGGTGGCCGGCTAGGAGATGTGATCGTGGCAGTGGACGGCAAGCAGGTGCACAGATTGCCGGATTTGACCGACGAGCTCGAGCGCGTGGGTGTGGGAAAGCCCGTGACATTGCAGGTCAGGCGCGATGGACAGGATCGCTCGGTCCAGCTCGACGTGGTGGATAT
The DNA here is from genome assembly GCA_963841105.1 of uncultured Alphaproteobacteria bacterium. Classification (GTDB taxonomy): domain Bacteria; phylum Pseudomonadota; class Alphaproteobacteria; order Rhizobiales; family Xanthobacteraceae; genus VAZQ01. The sequence continues at coordinate 198,858 of CAWJCB010000002.1, read as the reverse complement.
CGGGCGAAGGCAGTAGAACGTCCTGCAGAACGCGCATGTGTGAGCATTGAAAGGAACACTGTGATCGATCTTTATACCTGGACCACCCCGAACGGACGCAAGGCGTCCATCATGCTCGAGGAGATCGGGCTGCCCTACACCGTGCATCCGGTGGACATCACCAAGGATGAGCAGCTCAAGCCGGAGTATCTGGCGATCAGTCCCAATAATCGCATTCCGGCCATTGTGGACCGCGACACCGGGATGACGCTGATGGAGTCGGGCGCGCTGATGATCTATCTCGCGGACAAGACAGGAAAGCTCCTGCCGAAAGAGGGCGAGCCGCGCTACCGCGTGCTGGAATGGCTGATGTGGCAGATGGGAGGCCCTGGCCCGATGTTTGGACAGGTGCATCACTTCGTGAAATACAACAAAGGCAAGGCGCCTTACGCCGAGGAGCGCTACCTCAAGGAGGCGCATCGGCTCTATGGCGTGCTCGACCGCAGGCTCAAGGGGCGCGATTATGTTGCGGGCGAATATTCCATCGCCGACATCGCCATATGGCCATGGGTCTCGCGCTTTGAATGGCAGACCATCGATCTCAAGCAGTATCCGCAGGTGAAGCGCTGGTACACGGCCATTGCCGCGCGGCCGGCGGTGCAGAGGGGCTACAAGGTGCCAAAGGACGTCGGCGATATCCCCCTGCCCGGCTAAATCTAATGCCGAGCTGCCGAGGACTCCCACCCGCAGCACCCTGTCCGGAGACTCGGAGCGAGCAGCTTTGCTCAATCTTTGAGCAACCCCGCTTAATGCGCGAGATGAAGCTCTTCCGGTTGGTTGGCGCAAAGCTTGCAGCTAGGATCGGGCGGGCGCGCGGTTACCCCTGACCACCGGGCGCGCGAGCGGTGCGAGCAATGGCCGGCGCGTTCGACGAGATGACGGGTATGGATGGGACCGTGCGTCCCGCCTATGGCGAGCTCGCCCGCTGGCTCGCCGAGGTGCCAGCGAAAATTCTGGACATTCGCCGGCGCGAGGCAGAGGTGCTGTTCCGACGCATCGGCATCACCTTCGCGGTGTACGGCGAGGCCGACGCGCAAGAGCGGCTCATTCCCTTCGACGTGCTGCCGCGCATTCTCGCTGCATCCGAATGGGATATCCTGCGCGCAGGACTCGAGCAGCGCATGACTGCCCTCAATCAGTTTGTGCGCGACGTTTATGGCCGCCGCGAGATTCTAAAAGCGGGCGTCGTGCCGGAAGACCTTGTGTTCCAGAACCCGGTCTTCCGGCCGGAGATGAACGGACAGAAGGTGCCGCATGATATCTACGTGCACGTCGCCGGTATCGACATCGTTCGTAGCGAGCCGGAGATCTTTTATGTGCTCGAGGACAATGCCCGCGCACCGTCCGGCGTCTCTTACATGCTGGAGAACCGGGAAATCATGCTGCGGCTGTTTCCGGAATTGTTCGCGCGTCACCGCGTGGCGCCAGTCGAGAACTACCCCGACGATCTGCTGGCGACGCTCACATCGGTGGCGCCAGCCAGCGCCAGCAGCGACCCGACCGTGGTTCTGCTCACGCCCGGCGTGTACAATTCAGCCTATTACGAACACTCGTTTCTGGCTGATAAGCTTGGTGTCGATCTTGTCGAGGGACGCGACCTCTTCGTGCGCGATGAGCTCGTCTATATGCGAACGACGCAAGGTCCCAAACGGGTGGACGTGATCTATCGCCGTATCGATGACGATTTTCTCGATCCGCTCGTGTTCCGACCGGATTCAACGCTCGGGGTGCCAGGCTTGATGTCGGTTTATCAAGCCGGAAACGTGACTCTCGCAAATGCGGTGGGCACCGGCATTGCCGATGACAAGGCCATCTACAGCTATATGCCGGCGATCATCAAATTTTATCTGGGTGCGGAGCCGATGCTCAGGAATGTGCCGACCTGGCTGTGCCGGGAGCCGGAGCACCTGGCCTATGTGCTCGACCACCTGAGCGAGCTGGTCGTGAAAGAGGTGCACGGCTCTGGCGGTTACGGCATGATGATCGGTCCCCAGGCTGATGCAGCAACACTCGCGGTTTTTCGAGCCAAGCTGAAATCAAATCCCAGGAACTTTGTCGCGCAACCGACGCTCGCGCTCTCGACCTGTCCGACCTGCGCCGAGGAAGGAGTTGCTCTGCGGCACGTTGACTTGCGCCCATTCGTGCTCGCTGGCCGCGACGGCATCCGCATTGTGCCGGGAGGCCTGACCCGCGTCGCACTGATGAATGGCTCTCTCGTGGTCAATTCCAGCCAGGGCGGCGGGACTAAAGACACATGGGTGCTGGATCGATGAACCTGTCGCATATGACGCGTGCGCTTTGAGATGCTTTCCCGCACGGCCGATAATCTCTATTGGCTGGCGCGATACGTCGAACGCGCGGAATACCTCGCGCGCATCCTTGAAGTCACACAGAGGCTGACCACGCTGCCGCTCGCCTATGCCGGCGCCTCCAACGAATGGGAATCGGCGCTTGCCACGGCGGGCTGCGGCCACGCCTTCTCGCTCAACTATTCGGAGGCAAGTGAGGAGACGGTTACGGATTTTCTCTGCTTCTCAATCGCCAATCCCTCTTCCATCCGCAGTTGCTTTGAGAGAGCCCGCAGCAACGCACGCGCTGTCCGAACCGCTCTCACCGTCGAAATGTGGGACGCCATCAATGGAACCTGGCTGGAGCTCAAGCGCTTCGGCAACGGCGCAACCTCTCGCGAGGAGTTCATGCGCTTCCTGCGCTGGGTCCAGGAAAACTCGCTGCGCTTCGACGGCTCCGCCTACCGCACCATGCTGCGCAACGACGCCTACTGGTTCTCCCGGCTCGGAGTCTACATGGAGCGAGCGGACAATACCGCGCGCATCCTCGACGTGAAATATCATCTGCTGCTGCCGGCGCATGAGCGTGTCGGTGGACCGCTCGATTATTTCCAGTGGGCGGCAATCCTGCGCTCCGTATCCGCGCTGACGGCCTATCATTGGGTCTATCGCGAGAGCGTCAAACCGTGGTTGATAGCGGACCTGCTTATCCTGCGCGATGAGCTGCCGCGCTCGTTGGCGAGCTGCTACCAAAATCTTGTGCTTTACCTCGATCACATTGCGCGCGCCTATGGCCGCCAGGGGCACGCGCAGGAGCAAGCACGCGCCATACGCGCTCGAATCGAGAACAGCCGGATGGAAGGAATCTTCCAGACCGGACTGCACGAGTTTATCAGCGGATTCATCGTGGACAACAATCGGTTGGGAGCAACGATTGGCGAACAGTATCTGATATGAGGCAAGACGACGGATGACGGAGGACACAGATTATTGAGCGCAACCGAACGGAATGGCCCCCCGCTGAGTTATTCCCTGGAAAATCGGCGTCGAATCTGTCTCTTATCCTCCGTCCCCTGTCCTCTGCCATGCGCCTTCGCATCTCGCACCACACGAATTACCAATATGAGACGCCCGCAACGAGCGTCATCCAGCTCCTGCGACTCACGCCGCGCAACCATGATGCTCAGTATGTCGCCCGCTGGCGCATGGATCTTTCGACGGATAGCCGGCTGCATCGGCACGAGGATGCCTTCGGCAACATTACGCACGCGTTCACCGCGCCGGGACCGTTTCGCGAGATCGCCATCAGCGTTGAGGGCGAAGTCGAGACGCGCGATGTGCACGGCATCTCGTGCGGCACGGTCGAGCGGTTCCCGCCGACTCTGTATTTGCGAGAGACCCCGTTGACAGGCGCCGACGCGAGCATCGCCGCCCTGGCTGCCGCCTGTCGCGATGCAAGCGGGGATGACGCGCTCCAGGCTCTGCACCTTATGGTGGAGCGGCTGCACGAGGAAATGGTGTATGACCCTGACCCGACCCACGCCGCGACCACGGCTTCGGAGGCGTTTGCTCTTCGACGAGGAGTTTGTCAGGACCTCACGCACATCTTCATCGCGGCTGCGCGCAACTTGGGAATTCCCGCGCGCTACGTGGGGGGTTACTTCTGTCGAGGCGACGGCGTTGACGACCAGGAGGCCGGCCATGCCTGGGCCGAAGCATTTGTGCCCGAACTGGGTTGGATTGCCTTCGACGCGACGAATGGCATCTGTGGCACGGACGCTCATGTGCGTGTCGCCGTGGGGCTGGACTATCTCGGCAGCTCCGGTGCGCGGCGCTCGTCACGGTGGGCGCGGCGAGGTTCTCTCGGTGCGGGTCCGCGTAGCGCAGGCGGCGCAGCAGTCGCCGAATTGAGCCTCGCGTCGCGCATCCCTGTCGCGCATCCCTTGGCGGGCCGCCGCTTACATCGTAAAAAAGGGCGAAGCTGATGCTAAGGCGCGTTCCGATGGATTAAAGAGGCGTCACGCGTACGGTGGGCTCCCCTCCCCCTTGTGGGGAGGGGTTGGGGGTGGGGGTCGTGAGATAGAGGCACCGGCATTGCTATTCGCGCCACCCCCCTCCCCGGCCCTCCCCCACCCGAACTCGGGTTTACCCGAGTTCGGCACTGCATGTGACCGAAGTCGGATAAATCCGACTTCGGCTGGGGGAGGGAGCAGACAGAGTATGCCGGTCGCTCTGGTTCCGCTTCAACAAGCACCGCTTTAGTGGTCTTGCCACAATGACCTATTGCTGCGGCATTCTCGTCCGTGACGGCTTGGTGATGTTTGCCGACACCCGCACCAATGCAGGTGTTGACAATATCTCGACGTTCCGCAAACTCCACGTTTTCACCCAGCCGGGTCAACGCATCATGGCGATCGCATCGGCGGGAAATCTTTCCGTGAGTCAATCGGTCGTCAGCATGTTGCGGGAGGGCTGGGACAATCCTGAGACCGGGGAGACGGAAACGCTGATGAACGCCCCTACGCTCTTTCAAGGCGCGCAGCGAGTCGGACGCACGATCCGCCAGCTTGAAGAAATGGAAGGAGGGGCGCTGGAGCAAGCGGAAGTGAAATTCGATGTATCTTTCTTGCTGGGAGGCCAAATCAAGGGCGAACGGCCGCGATTGTTCATGCTCTATTCTGCCGGCAACTTCATCGAATGCACGCAGGATACGCCTTACCTGCAGATCGGTGAGCACAAATACGGCAAGCCGGTGCTCGACCGCGCGATTACCTACGATATTGACCTTTACGATGCATTGAAGGTTGGGCTTGTTTCGGTCGATTCCACCATGCGCTCGAACCTCAGCGTCGGTCTTCCGCTCGATGTTCTCATTGCCAGGCGCGATGTCTGCGACGCCGAGCTCAATTACCGCATTGAGCCAGGCGAGCCATATTTCCACGATCTGCGCGAACGTTGGTCGGCTGCGCTTCGCGCGGCGCACGCCGGAATACCGCGGCCGCCATATAAAAATATTCGCTGACGAGGAAGGAGAGGAGGCCGGCATGGCTGAAATGCAGAAGGTCGCTGTCATAACCGGCGCCGGAACGGGCATTGGCAAAGCCGTCGCACTGGCGCTGATGCGGGAAGGATACGCCGCAGTGCTGGCTGGACGGCGGCAGGAAAAATTGGAGGAAACAGCGAGTCAGGGCAGCTCGACCGGCGGGAAATGTTTGACCATTGCGACCGACGTGAGCAATCCCCAGTCGATCAAAAACCTGTTCGCAAGAACCAAGGAAGGGTTTGGCCGTCTCGACCTCCTGTTCAACAATGCAGGAATCGGCGCGCCTGCCGTGCCGCTCGAGGAGTTGCCGTACGAGACGTGGCAAAAGGTGGTCGATACCAACCTCACCGGGATGTTTCTGTGCACGCAGGAAGCCATCAGGATCATGAAGGCGCAGGATCCCCGTGGCGGGCGCATCATCAATAACGGCTCGATCTCCGCGCACGCGCCGCGGCCGCGTTCCGTCGCCTACACCGCAACCAAGCACGCAGTGACGGGACTGACCAAGTCGACCTCTCTCGACTGCCGGGGCTACCAGATCGCCTGCGGGCAGATCGACATCGGCAACGCCGCGACTCCCCTCACCGAGCGCATGGCGGAGGGGCAAGGCGTCATGCAAGCCGATGGCCGCATGGCGACTGAGCAGCGTATGCGTGCTGACGATGTCGGCCGCGCGGTGGTCTATATGGCCAGTTTTCCCCTCGACACGAATGTTTTGTTCATGACGGTGATGGCCAACCTCATGCCCTTCGTGGGACGGGGATGAGCGTGCGCTTTGCAGCGGCAGTTGGAAAAGTGTGCGTGGCAGGCCAGCTGCGGATAACCTTGGATCCGCATTTGGCCAGGAACGCAGAGAGCCGCGACTACGCCTCGGGATCGCCAGCGACAATGTCCTAAGCGCGGGCGCGACGAGGCGCCGCGATCGTTGCCCGCTTGGACCGGCCGCCCGGCCAATCCAAGTCCTGAGCCAGGAGGAGCGCATTGCCCCGGCGGCGCTTGTCGCCTTGCCGCACCAGGCCATGAGCGAGCATGTCGAAATAGGTCTCGATAAGCTCATCCACGGAAACCGACTTGCGCGGGTCGTACCAGCGCGCCAGCCAATTGCACATGCCGAGCACGCCAAACGCGATCATCTTCGGATCGCCGCAATCGGCGAATTGGCCCGCCGCCTGGCCCTCGGCGATAATCCGTGTCCACATGCTTTCATAGAGCCGCCAAGTCTCATCCATCTCACCACGTACATCCCTGGCATCATCGAGATAGATGTCGCGCAGGCTGATGGTCATTTCCAGGCAATGGCGGTCGAAGCGTTGCAGGTGATTGCGAATCGCCTGATAAAACTTGGTCGGCGGGTCCAAGTCGGCATCGACGACCGTCCTGAGCCCGCTGACCAGCGCCTCGCTCTGCGGGCGGATGATGCAGAGCAGGATTTCGGCGCGGTTCTTGAAGTAATAGTAAATCGCTTCGCGCTTGACGCCGGTCTCGCGTGCGATGTCGTCCAGCGACGTATTGGCAAAACCCTGGCGGTCGAACAGCGCCAACGCGTGCTGAAGAATAGCCTCGCGCCGCAACTCGGATTTCTTCGGCTTAACGTTCTTCGGCTTGGCGATCTTTGTTTTCGGCTTGGCTTTGTCGGCCTTCATCGTGCTCGTCCCATTGGGCGAGCATTTATCTAACAGCCCGATATGGAAATAGCGAGGCGGCCCGGACCGCATGACCGCAACCGCACAACCTCGCCGTTGAGCATCACGTTGGGCAGCGACCGCCTCAGATCAATCGCCTATCCTTGACTTCGACGACCACCGCCATCGCGGTATCGCCGGCCGCACAGCCGTGGAACAGGCCGCGCCCGCCGCCGCGCATGACCAGCTCTTCGATCAACTCGATGATGGCACGCAGGCCCGTGGGGCCCTGCGGATGCCCGGAGACCAGCGAGCAGCCGAAATTGTTCATCTGCATGACATCGACGCCGGTCTCCCGCGCGAACACGATGTCGTTCACGGCAAACGGGTTGTGCGACTTGATCGCGTCGATGTCTGTGATGGAAAGCCCGGCCGCATCGAGCGCCCGCCGCGCCGCCTTGACCGGAGCCGCCGGCATATAGGCCTGCCGCTCGCGCGCCTGGCCGAAGGCAAGAATGCGAATGTCGATCTTCGGCTCCGGCGTGAACGCGGCGATACGATCGGCGTTGGCCAGAATCATCCCTGCATTGCCATCGGCGGGATGCGTTTGCCCGCCGTGGGTTACGCTGCCGCCGTTCACCACCGGCTTGAGCTTGGCCAGTCCTTCCGCCGTCGTCGGATGAATGCCTTCGTCGCCATCGATCTGCGTCATGACCTTGCGGAACCGGGCATCGGGCACGTCGAACGGCAGCGCGATGTACCGCCGTTGGAAGGCGCGGTCGTGATCCAAAGCGTTCCGATATTGCTCGTAGCGGCGCGCGACCACCTCATGCTGCTCATCGGTGCTGATCTGCCAATCACGGGCGCAGTTCTCCGCGGTCTCGACCATGGCAACGCCGGCATTCGGATCTTGGCGGAAATTGTCGAGCACCCAATTTTCGACGCTGGGCGCCCCGCTCGGGGCGTTCGGATCGGGATGCACGAGCACGGGCGAGTTGGAGGTTCGATCGCATGTCACCACCAGGGAAACGTGCGCATGATCGAAGGAGATATCGCTCGCCGATGCGGCAAGGCAACGGGCGCTGGTAGCGCAGGCCTGCGAGATCGTCGGACCCGTCACCGTCGACGCACCCATCAACGACATGACCCAGGGCACGCCCCAGAAGCTCTTTTCCTGCGGCACCGTGATGCCGAGCACCGCGTGATCAATCTGGTCGAGCGGGACATTCTTCAGTTTCAGCACCTTTGCGCCCGTATCAGCGGCAAAGCGCATGCTGTGCAGATGCGCGAAGCTCGCCCCCCAGCGCGAAAACGGGGTCGACCAGTAGGCGCCATACGGAATGCGCACGCGGTCCAGGCTCATAGAATGTTCCTTGCCATCGGCACCCGCGCCAGGGTCATCGCGCCTGCACAAATTCGGTCGGCTTGGATGTCATGGCCTATCGGGCCGGCCGTCTCAAGGACGAATCCGAGACAACTGCCAGAGTGAAGCAGCACGAAAGAACGGGAGCAATGTTGCGCTGGTTTCAAGGGCCGGACTATATGAGCTCGCGCTCGGTTCGGGCTTTACGCTTCGCGCATGTCCTGAGACCTTATATAAACTCTGGATTTCACGCTCGCCGAACGCAGCCAAGTTTACGCAGGCTGCGCAAACTTGCTGGCGTTGGCGCCGCGGAATGACCGTGAGTGAATGAGGCGTGAGAGATAGAACACTAACCAATTTTCCACACTTTGACGCGAGCCCCTGCCCTCACCTGCGCCAGCGTCTTCACATCACCTGTCGCCGCCGCGAAGATGTTGCAGGGGTTTGCAAGGCGCGTCTCGTTCCCCTGGCTAATCGGAGTGCGGCCGTAGCCGAGAGCGACGCAATGGCCCTGTGGCCAATATGCAATCTCGCCCGGGATGACGACCGCACGCGCTCCCGTCTCGGCCTGAACCTTCACCGGCACTTCGAAATACACCTCTTCGCCCCAGGTAAGAGCCGAAGATGAGATCGGCAATGCTGCTGCTATTGCCCGCGCGCTCGGTGTATCCAAGAGCTCAGCGTCAAGCGTCAGATCGTCAAAAGCAAAACGAATGCGCGTCATTCTGACCTCATCTTCGTGAGTCGCCATCGTTGGCCGCACCTTATGCAGAGTTTGCAATCGCTGCTTGGAATCTTCGCGCTGCTTGGCTTCGCCTGGATAATCAGCGAAGACCGGCGCGCAGTGGCATGGCGGCCAGCGGCGATCGCGCTTCTTGCGACATTTGCCACGGCCGTATTCATGCTCAAACTGCCCGGAGGAACGCGCCTTTTCGAGCCCCTCAACCGCGGGGTTGAGGCAATCGCGAGCGCCACGCGAGCCGGCACTGCCTTCGTCTTCGGCTATCTTGGTGGGGGAGCGCTTCCGTTCGAGCTAAAGCAGCCCGGCGCAGAATTCGTGCTTGCTTTGCAGGCGCTTCCGATCGTGCTGGTCATGAGCGTTTTGACCACGCTTTTGTTCCACTGGCGCATCCTGCCGCCGATCGTTTACGGCTTTTCCTGGCTGCTTGAGCGTACGCTGCAGGTCGGCGGCGCAGTTGGGCTGTCGACGGCTGCCAACATTTTTCTCGGGATGGTCGAGGCCCCTCTCTTCATCCGGCCATATCTCGCGAGCCTGACGCGGGGCGAGCTGTTCATGGTGATGACGGGTGGAATGGCTGGAATAGCCGGCACGGTCCTGGTCGTTTACGCAACTTTGCTGGGAGCAATCATCCCCAATGCCGCCGCGCATTTCATCATTGCCTCAGTGCTGGGCGCTCCGGCGGCGCTCCTCGTCAGCCGGATCATGGTCCCTGACCGCGACTGCAAACAGACCGGTCGCTCCACCATCGAAATCGGACCAATCGCTTCGAGCAGCATGGATGCGATTGTCAAAGGGACCGCGGTGGGGCTCGAGCTTCTGCTCAACATCTGCGCCATGCTTATTGTGATGGTCGCGCTGGTTCGCCTTGGCAACGAAATCCTTGGCGTGCTGCCAGAGATCGGCGGCGCGCCTGTTACGTTTGAGCGTCTCCTCGGCGCGGCCATGGCCCCGGTGTGCTGGCTGATGGGAATTCCATGGCAGCAGGCGGCAACGGCTGGCAGTCTCATGGGGATGAAAACGGTGCTCAATGAGTTCATCGCCTATATCGAGCTGACAAAGCTGCCGTCCGATGCCCTTGATCCGCGCTCGCGCCTCATCATGCTCTACGGATTATCCGGCTTTGCCAATTTCGGCTCGCTCGGCATTATGATCGCGGGACTTGGCACGATGGCGCCGGAGCGTCGCGCGGATGTATTGTCGCTTGGCATGAAATCGATTGTGTCCGGCACGCTTGCCACCTGCCTCATTGGCGCGATGGTCGGGCTGCTCGTCTAAAGACGATGGTCGGGCTGCTCGTCTAAAGAAAAGGCTTTCGCGCGATATCAAAATAGACCGTTGGCGGCCGCTGTGAACGGAATCGCTGACATCCCCGCCGCGCAGCCGCCACGCGGGTGCTGAGCGCGTTCAGCCGCTGCGCCGTCAGTGCAGGCGGAACTCGCCGCCCACTGAGCGGATCTCCGCCGGGCGGATCAGCCGCGAATGGGCAACCGTCACCGAATGCAACGGACCTTCCAGCTTTTCGAGCCAGAACGCCAGAAACTTGTTAAGGACCGGGAACTTGGGGCAGAGGTCGTAGTCCTGCCAAACAAAGGTTTGCAACAACGAGGGATGATCTGGTATCCGATAAAGGATCTGCGCCGTGGTGAGACCGTATCCTTCGAGCTGACGACGAAAGTCCTTGGATAACAAGTTTTTGGAAGCCAAGTCCTTTGATGCCAAGTCCTTTGATGCCAAGTCTTTAGAAGCCATGACACTGCCCTCCGATTCGCGGGCCTAGTTTCGCTTGTCACCTCCCGCACACTCAAGCGCAAAAGTTGGATTTAGTTCCCAAAATCAAGGCATTAGCAGCATTTCAGCAACAGTGCTGATTGAGCATCGAGTTTGCTAAAAAAATGTTGGCACTCCATTGGAAGGAGTGCTAATAATTTATTCGGTGCCTCTTGCGGCTCGAAATTCAAGCCCCTATGTCGCGCCTGGATCCCGGCGAAGCTGCTTTGATGGCCGGAACCATAACGTAAAAATCCGCAATTCTTCAAACGAGTTAGGAGGACACTATGAAGTTTCGTCCGCTTCACGACCGCATTGTCGTCAAGCGCATTGATGCCGAGGAAAAGACCGCTGGCGGCATCATCATACCGGACACCGCCAAGGAAAAGCCCTCTCAGGGCGAGGTCTTGGCCGTGGGTCCCGGTGGCCGGGACGAGTCGGGCAAGCTCATTCCCATCGATGTCCGGGTCGGCGATCGCGTTCTTTTCGGCAAGTGGTCGGGTACCGAAGTCAAGATCGACGGCGAGGAGCTCCTCATCATGAAGGAGAGCGACATCATGGGGGTAATTGAGGAACACGTGGCCAAGAGGAAAGCGGCCTGAGGTCCGGACCCCTGAGCTGACAACATTTTGGAGTGAAAACAACTATGGCTGCCAAGGAAGTCAGATTTTCGGTCGACGCGCGTGACAGGATGCTGCGCGGCGTCGATATCTTGAACAACGCGGTGAAAGTGACGCTGGGGCCGAAGGGCCGCAACGTGGTGCTGGACAAGTCGTTCGGCGCTCCGCGCATCACCAAGGACGGCGTGACCGTCGCCAAGGAGATCGAGCTCGAAGACAAGTTCGAGAACATGGGTGCGCAAATGGTGCGCGAGGTCGCTTCCAAGACCTCTGATATTGCCGGTGACGGCACCACCACGGCGACCGTGCTCGCCGCCTCCATCGTCAAGGAAGGCTCCAAGGCCGTCGCCGCGGGCATGAACCCCATGGACCTCAAGCGCGGGATTGATCTTGCCGTCGATGCCGTCATCGAGGACCTGAAAAAGAACTCCAAGAAGGTCACTTCGAACGAGGAGATCGCACAGGTCGGAACCATCTCCGCCAATGGAGACGTGGAGATTGGCCGTTTCCTGGCCGAGGCCATGAAGAAGGTCGGCAACGAAGGCGTCATCACGGTCGAAGAGGCGAAGTCGCTCGAGACCGAGCTCGACGTCGTTGAAGGCATGCAGTTCGACCGGGGCTACATCTCCCCGTATTTCGTCACCAACGCCGACAAGATGCGCGTCGAGATGGAGGACCCATATATCCTCATCAACGAGAAGAAGCTCTCCGGCTTGCAGGAGCTCCTGCCGCTGCTGGAATCGGTGGTCCAGACCGGCAAGCCGCTGCTGATCATCGCGGAAGACGTGGAGGGCGAGGCTCTCGCCACGCTCGTCGTGAATAAGCTTCGCGGCGGCCTCAAGGTCGCGGCCGTGAAGGCGCCGGGCTTCGGCGATCGCCGCAAGGCGATGCTGCAAGACATCGCTGTCCTCACCGGCGGGCAGGCGATCTCCGAGGATCTCGGCATCAAGCTTGAGAATGTCGCCTTGAACATGCTCGGCAAGGCCAAGAAGGTGACCATCGACAAGGAGAACACCACCATTGTCGGCGGCGCCGGCAAGAAGTCCGATATCGAGGGCCGCATTTCGCAGATCAAGGCCCAGATCGAGGAAACCACCTCCGACTACGATCGTGAGAAGCTGCAGGAGCGGCTGGCAAAGCTCGCCGGCGGCGTCGCGGTGATCCGTGTCGGCGGAGCGACCGAGGTTGAAGTGAAGGAGCGCAAGGACCGCGTGGATGATGCCATGCACGCGACCCGTGCGGCGGTCGAGGAAGGCATCCTTCCGGGCGGCGGCGTCGCGCTGCTGCGCGCGACCGAGGCTCTCAAGAAGATCAAGACGGCCAACGATGACCAGAAGACCGGCGTCGAGATTGTGCGCAAGGCGATCTCCTGGCCGGCACGACAGATTGCGATCAATTCCGGTGAGGATGGGTCTGTCATTGTCGGCAAGATCGTTGAGAAGGAGCAGTACAACTTTGGTTTCGATGCGCAGAACGGCGAGTATGTTGACCTCGTGCGCAAGGGCATCATAGATCCTACCAAGGTCGTGCGTCAGGCCCTCCAAGGCGCGGCTTCGGTCGCCGCGCTTCTGATCACCACCGAGGCCATGGTCGCCGAAGTGCCGAAGAAACAGTCCGCTCCCATGATGCCGCCCGGTGGCGGCGGCGGAATGGGCGGCATGGATTTCTGATCCTTCTGCTGGGTTAACAACGTTGAAGGCTCGGGGCTCGCGCCCGGGCCTTTTTGCGTGTTCGGGCTTGGTTTAGTGTCCCGATCGCACAACTGACAGAGTTCTGTGCTGTGTCGTCGCCCGCTTCAGGCGGGCGATCCAGTAACCACTGCTCGTCGTAGGATGCACCTGCTGGTCGTTCGGCGAAATTCAAGCGGGCAGCCGAGGCTACCGCATGCGCGGGCATGACGGCCGGAGATCGCCGCGCTTGGGATCGATTTGCCTTCGTCTGAAATCTATCCCGTGCGATAAGGGACATCTCGTCATCGATTGATCCGCGCAAGCGCAACGGCCGGCTCGCTATTCGGGCGCGCGTTTCATCGCCATGAGCTCCATCTCTCTAATGTGCACGGCCTCGGCTGCGATCATGCGGGTCGCATATTCCTCAAGAACGACCGACTTGTCTTTGATGAGATCCAGCAAGTCGCGGTAGAGCTGCACGCCGGCCTCCTCCCGCTTCACCGACTCGGCTATGATTTCGTCAATTGTGTTGTGGCGAGTTGTCGGCAGCGCCGCGATGCCGAGAGCCGGACGCTTGTGAAGCCGCATGATCATCTCGCCAGCCTCTTGCGCGTGAGTAAGCGATTCCGTCGCGTTCTCCCGCAACCAGGACGTAATCGGGATCCGCGCGTGACCATAGATCATGAAAGAATAGTGCGTGTAGTACACAACTCCGGCGAGCTCCATCTGCAGAATGCGGTCGAGTTGCTGAGTGACGCGATCGACGTCGAATTTGAAATCTGGCATCGAGATTTCTCCTCTCCCACAGGCGACAGTGTATCACAAGCTCTACGGACGCGTCGGATCGGCCACGTGCGGCACCGGCTTGACCTTCTCATTGCACGGCCCACATGGCAATTCGCCACGCTTCCACGCGGTACTGGTGATTGATCGGCGTTCCTCAATTGAAGGCGCGCACCGCGAGCACCGCGTTGAGCCCACCGAACGCAAATGAATTGGACAACGCCGCGTTAATTTGCAGCGGCCTTGCTTCGTTTGGCACGTAGTCGAGATCGCATGCCGGATCCGGCCCGAGATAATTGATGGTCGGCGGAACAACGGCTTCTTTCATTGACATGAGGGTCGCAACCAGCTCGAGCGCACCAGCCGCGCCCAGGGCGTGGCCAAGCATCGACTTGTTTGATGAGACAGTCAGCTTTGCCGCGTGCGGCCCGAAGGCGCGCTTGAGCGCCGTGGTTTCAATCTCGTCATTTGTCGCGGTACCGGTGCCGTGCGCATTGACGTACTCAACGTCGCCCGGAGAGAGCCTGGCGTCAGCGAGCGCGCTTTCGATCGCGCGCACCATTCCGCCCTCGTCCGGGCTGGTAAGGTCGTGTGCGTCCGCGCTCATGCCGAATCCCACGACCTCGCCAAGTATTGGGGCAGAGCGCTTGTGCGCATGCTCCAAGGTTTCCAGCACCACCACTGCGGCGCCTTCGCCGATCACCAACCCTTTCCTCTCTCTGGAGAACGGCCGGCAGGTGTCCGGCGCAGTCACACGCATGGCCTCCCAGCCCTTCATCGTGCCAAGCGTGATGCAGGCGTCCGCTCCGCCGGCGACCGCGCATGGCATCGCACCGGAGCGCACCAGGTGAAATGCCAGACCTATGGCGTGAGTTGCCGATGCGCACGCGCTGGCAACTGCGAAGGCCGGACCACGCAACCCACAATGCATTGTCACCTGACTCGCCGGCGCGTTCACCATCAACTTAGGGATCGTGAGGGGGTGGAGTCGCCTCGCTCCCTCCCCGTAAAGGCGTCTGTAGCTCTCGTCCTGGGTTGTCTGTCCGCCGACGCCCGTGCCGATGATCGTTGCGGTTCGCTCAGACAACCCGCCGCCGAGGGAAAGTCCCGCATGCACCACCGCCTCGCGCGCGGCAACGACTGAGAACTGCGAGACGCGATCGAGCATTGCGATCTGGCGCTCATCGAAATGGTTGCGCGGATCGAAATCCTTAACCTCAGCGACGACCTTGTGACTTAGCTGATCCGCCGGAATGAGCGTTGCTTCCGCGATGCCAGAGACGCCACGCACCAGATTTTCCCAGAAGGCTGCGGCGCCATGTCCGATCGGCGAGACGACACCCCACCCGGTGGCGACGACACGATGCGCCATCTAATTCTTTCCACCGATCCGGTTCCTGATTGCTTCGACGATATCGCCAATCGTTTCGAACTCGGGCATAAGATCATTGGAATTGTATGGTATCTGGATGTCGAACTTTTCCTCCAGATCGAAAATCATTTCAACAATGCTGAATGAATCTATCTCCAAATCCTGCAGGCGATCGGTCAGGCCGAGGTTGCGCTTGTGCGCAGGGACTCTCTTGGCGATGATTGCGATCGTGTCCGCTGCCACATCATCCATCTTTTTCTCCCTTGCAACGGAATCGCTTGAACGGCCGCTCAACACGCAGCGCCGTGCTGTTCAGCTTGATACGGGCGTGGCGGCGCCGCACCAACAGCATATTGCGAGCAACGTGGCTGCTCGATTCCGCTCAGCAATTCTTGCCCCCGTCACGGCGTGCGAGCAGGCGTTGACATAGGATGGCAGGCTCGCGCCTGTTTCATGAGAAATGTGAATACGCTTATTCAACGGCCCTCTTTGGCCCTCCGACCAGCCTGCGCAGGACGGCCGTGGCGCGAAGGAACTCGCGACCGGGCCAGGCTGGAAACCCCAACCACTTCTCGCCGGCGGGCACATTCGAGACCACGCCACTTTTCGCGCCGATCATCGCGCCCTCACCGATGACCAGATGATCGGCAATCCCTACTTGCCCGCCAAGAACGACGTTGTCGCCCAGAACAACGCTGCCGGAAATTCCGCACTGGGCAACAATGATGCAATTGCGGCCGACCGTCACGTTATGTCCGATCTGGACGAGATTGTCGATCTTGGTTCCCTCTCCGATGACGGTATCGCCCGCCGCTCCCCGGTCTATGGCGCTACCGGCGCCGATTTCCACATTGTCCTGAATAATCACTCGCCCGAGTTGCGGAACTTTGGTGTGTCCCTGCACGCCCATCCGATAGCGGAACCCGTCCTGCCCGATCCGGCAACCGGGATGAAGGATGACATTGTCGCCAATCAGCGCACAGATGACAGATGCACCAGGACCAATCGAGCAGCCGCGGCCGATTTGCACGTCTTGGCCGATCACCGCCGTAGCGCCGATCACGCTTCCTGATCCGACCGCAGCGCGCGGTCCAATCACCGCGCCAGGATCGATCCGCACGCCATCTTCGATCTGAGCCGAAGGATGCACGATGGCAGCTGGCGCCACCGCCTTTTCCGTAAAAAGCGAGAGCGGGCGCAAGGCATCGGGATAAAGCTCCCGCGCGACGGCGACGAAAGCGCGATAAGGCTCGTCTGTGCACAGGATATCGAGATGGCCAGGAGCCTGAGCCGCAAAGCGCGGCGTTGTGAAACAGGCGCCGGCAGCGGTCCAGGTAAGGGCGTCGGCGTATTTGGCACTATCGAGAAACGCGAGGTCGCGCGGACCCGCGCTATCGAGGGGGGCGATATCGCTGATGCGATGATCCAGCCGAGCTCCCGATCGAACCTTTGCACCGGTCAGCTCGGCGATTTCGCGCAAGGTGAGCCCAGCGGATTTGAAGAATATCGGCTCGCTCATGCTGCGTCTCCCAAAGCGCATGGTCCCGAAAAGTGGGCTACCGGTCTCCGGGATCATGCTCAAACAAACCACTTGAGCGGGATGATGATCAATCGGACGCTAAATTAGCAAGTGCGTCGTGCTGCCCCATGGCAAGGCGGTTTGCGGCAGCTGAGTCGAGCGCGTTGCCGGTTCGCAATTCTGCCCCACTATCTCGTCTGCGAAACCATCAGGATGGCGCGCTCAATTTCCGCTTGGATCTTTGGACTCTTGTCCATGGCGATATGAGAAATCCCTAAGTCGCCGCCGAGATTGATGTTCGACAGCTCGCCGCGATAACCGGCATCGGCGGTAATCGGCGCGCCCCAGCCTGGAGAATGGTAGTAATTGATGGCCCGCACCACATTGCCCGGGATCGGGTCCTGCATCATTGGGGCGAGCGTAACGAGGAGCTCGACGGGAATTTTTTCCGCATCGAGCAGGCGAGCCATTTCGATCACGTTGTTCGCGCCCTGCGAGTGACCGACCAGGACGAGCGGACCGGGCTTGCCGGTGGCGTGATATTGGACGATCTTGGAAAGCGTAGACCTCCACGCCAAGTGCCCGACGGTCTCAGCTCTGATGCCCTTGCTCCTGAGCTCTTCCGCGAGGCCGTCCAGGCCAGTAGAGAAAACACCAAACCAGCCGCGCAGAAGATAAACCCGGGTCTCGGCCTTGGCGGCGCTGCTCCATAGCATCGCCATGGCAATGCAGAGAACGCCCAAAACCGCTTTCGAACCGCGTTGATGACGCATGCGCATATTTTATCCCCCTGTCCATTTTCTTGCTGCCGCAATCCCGGCAATCATTCGGCGGTCCACTGATCTTCGGAAGGTTTTTTGCAGAGCTGTGGCATAAGTGCCACATTGGGTGATCTGACTGCACTCGGTTTCCATGAGGTATAGAGTCATGATGCGGGGCTTGCCGGCTTCGCACCGCATTGTCCGCTCGCAAAGGGGACGGTTCTCGCAGGCGCAATGACGCGCTAGCACGCGGTACGAGCGAGCGGATAGCAACAAACTCGTCCATCCAGCGAATTGGCGATGTCATTTCTCTTGCTTCCACTGGCGATCTCGCTCGGCATGTGTCTCGCGCCGATCTGCCTACTGCCGCGTCGAAAATTACAGCGGGCGTCGGACTATTCCGTGGCATCGCAACCGGTTCCGCCCGGTGTCATGCGGAATTCCTCCGTCGCCCATCCGCTGCGGATCGCCACCTTTGGCCCGTTTTTCGCCTGGGGCGCAAGCGGCGATTTGTGGCCGGCAATAGTCGGCGCGGCATGCTTTGGATTGGGAGTATCTCTGATATCCGCCCTGCGCCTTCCGCTGCTTGCCTTTCTGAATAGTGCCTTGAGCGATAACGGATCCATGACCGTGCATGCGTTTATTGCCCAACGGCACGGCAATGATTCTCGAGTGCGCCTGCTGGCAGCGAGTCTCTCGCTCGTCGCTCTCATTGGCCTTATTACCGCCGAGGCAATCGCAATGGCGACCCTGGTGCAGCCCATCGCCATGGCACAAGGCGGCCATGTATGTCTGCTTGCGGCCGGCATGCTGGTCTTGGTGGCCTTGTATACGATTTTCTCCGGCAACTCCGGGGTCATGCAGTGCGTTCAGTTGCAACTCGGCATGGTTTATCTGGGTCTATTCGGGTCTTTAGCTCTTCTGTTGTATGTCCTCGTTTCCGATGTGATCCCGATGCCGCCGCACGGCAGATTCGCTGTTCTGTTCATTGCCGCTGCCTGCATCTTCGTTCTTTTTTACCGGCACTCGAAATACGTTGACACCACCCCGATCAGGAGTGCGAATTCGGGGAGTGGCGATGTCGCTGCCGGCGCTTCCTTCCCAGTGGGCGCGCGCCTGCTCAGCAGGCTCGAGAAAATCCTCAATCCATCCATATCCGTGATTGTCGTGTTGGTCATCGTCCTCACCGCG
This sequence comes from uncultured Alphaproteobacteria bacterium, assembly GCA_963841105.1. Taxonomy (GTDB): domain Bacteria; phylum Pseudomonadota; class Alphaproteobacteria; order Rhizobiales; family Xanthobacteraceae; genus VAZQ01. The sequence goes on along the minus strand of CAWJCB010000002.1, from coordinate 180,078 downwards.
ATGGAGTTTTTCTCCGCCAGTGTCCCCGTCATGATGCGCGACAGCATTGCGGCGCTGCGAACGGGAACAGAAATTTCTGGCACGACGCTGCTGGCGATCGTGTTTCTTTCCCTGCTCTATCCCATTGTTGACGTTGCAAACTGGCAAAAGCTTGCGGCTATTGCGCAAGATTACGAGCCGGATTGGCGCTCCGCCGCCGTAGCCAGAACATTCAATTCGGTTGCCATAGAGGCCCCGCTCCTCCTGCTTTTCATGTGCATGTTCGGCGCAATCGCCGTCATGGTGACGGAGACACCCGGGAGCCGCGACGCATTGGAGATATTTCTTCGTCATCTCGCTCTGGAGCAGAGCTTGCTTGCCAGCATTGTCATCTCCTTGTTGCTGGTCGGCATGTCTGCGATGGCCCTGTCGGCGATGAGCTCCATGTTCTCGGCGAGCGTGTGGACTTTGCGCTACGACATCCTGCCGGCGCTTTGGCCGGACCTGGCGGCGGAACGAATTGCGCCCGGCGATGAAGCAATCGCAAGGCGGCGCACCATTCTCATCTTGAGCGGGTTCTGTCTCGCAGCAGTTCTGCTGGCGCAAGTTGCCGACTCACTTGGGATCACTTTCACGAGCGGCATCTTTCTTGCGCTTTTATTGGCCTGCTGTTGTGCCCAACTCTCGTTTGCTTCCTTGGTATTAGCCGCCATTGGTCGCAGCGAAAGAGGCCTGGGATCGGTGAGCGCTACCTGGGCTCTCCTCATCATCGGTGCCGCTGCCTTCAGCGGGATTGCAGCCGTGATTTTATATCTCCTGACCGGAGCCGAGCCATGGCTGTGGGCCGCGATTCCCGCCTGTGTCGGATCAGGCGTCGCGCTCTTCGCAGTGGCCCGGCTCTGCCGCCGAGAACGTCCCGGCGCGGCGTAGTCGCGTGACGCCGTTCAATAATGTTGAAGGAAACGGTGAACACCAACCCCGGAATGTCGAGAGGACCCCGAAACTCAAAATCGATAAAATACCAACGACCACGAACAGAGGTGCGCGTACATCCGGCGTCACCTGCTTGATCGTGGCCGTCTCGACGACGGAGCCGTGGGCTGCCACATCGCCTGTCAACACAATGTGGAACCGCCGAGATGGTTCCGCAAGGGGCTATTCCGCCGGTGCTGTTGCCGCGGTCGCCGATGCCTTTTCGATCGGATGAACGAGAGCCGCGATCGCGGCTGTGGCAAACACGAAGCCAAGTGCGATAAATGCGGTCGTGCCAAGAACGAGGCCAAAACCGCCGCGCCCATACAGGATTGCGATGACAGAAATGGCCGCGCCGGACACCAGAAATGTCAGAAAGTAGCGGACCGAGTAGACGCGCCCGCGCCACGCGTCTGCCGTGTAGCGGGCAATGATCAAGTCGTTCACGGTCACCTGCGCATAGATCGCCGCCATCGCCACTGCCAGGACGAGGATGAGAAGCTTTCCGGTAACCTGGGCGGCGAGAAGAACGCCCAGGAATTGCAGAGTTGCAATCACGGCAAAGAGGATGTGGGGGGGAAATTTCTCCACCAGTCGCCCTACCGCGATTTGAGCCAAGGCGCCGCACATGAACACCGCACTGGCAAGCCCCCCCACCAGAACAAGCGGCACCTCGCCGCCGAGCCGTTCATCCACGATCTTCGGGAGGGCGATCGAAACGATGTTGAACACCAAGCCGGCGCACATCGCGATCACGATGAACAGCCCGAAGATGACCGCTGCCATCCAGGCGGCGAGCGGGACGTCCGCCATCGTGGCGCGGCTTGCCGCTTTTCCCTCTTCTTGCGGAACCAGCCGCACATAGACCAGGGCGGTCACAACGCAGGCTATTCCGGGGACCAGGAAAGCTGTTCGCCATCCCTGAACCGCGATCAGCGCCGCGGTCACCCCGGCGGCGAGCGCGGCGCCGAAGTTGCCGCACACTCCATTGAAGGCGAGCGAACGGCCTCGCGCGCTAGCCTGCTCGATCAGCATCGAGGTGCCGACCGGATGATAAATGGCGGCAAACATGCCCACGGCAAACAGTGCGCATGCCAGCGCAACCAGATTGGGGGCAACTCCCGCGGCCAACAATGAAATGCCGCAGCCCGCGTAAAACAGCGCCATCATGTTGCGTCGGCTCCAACGATCGGCGAGCCAGCCTGCCGGCAGGGAAAAAATTCCGAACGCGATGAACGAGGCGGTGCCGAGAGCGATCAGCTCAGCATAGCTGCGCCCATAGATCGCTTCGAGGCTGATCACGACCGTCGGAAAGATCAGCATGACGTAATGATCGAGCGCGTGAGCCCAGTTGATAAAGCCAATTGAGATTCTGGCTTGGCGCCCTTGGCGGGAAAGCTGCGACATAGGTTGCCACTGTGTGTTTTCTCAGTCGTATAGCCTGCTCAACATACGCGATCCATGCCTCGAACCCGCATGCCTCGAACGCACAGCTCACCTGCTGATGCATCGGCGAGCGTTAAAGGAGCTTCGCCTACCGCACAGCGTCCGCCTGAACGCGCCATTTCGCGGGTCAACGCCAGAGCCGTGAAGGTCACATCGTCATCGCCGGGACAGCCGGATACCGACTGACTGGTCAGTCATATAAGAGAGCTGTGGTGGCGCAACGAGAGCTTTGGCCCTTTGCTGCCGAAATACAGCGCTCTTTGACAGCCCGGCGGCCGCTCGTGGCGCAGGAGCTAAGGTCCGATCAACCCTTGGCGTCACATGCCCATGCACGGATAACGCAGTCCTTGCCGCCAAAATCATAGCATTGTCGTAGCGCCCGATTCTGGGCGAGACCCAGGCGTGCGGCGACCGCGTAGCCATGAGCGCGGCACGCGTTTTTTCCATCAATTGCGATAGCCCCGCAGGCGTGGGTTACCGGAACCACCTTGCACCCGCCGGCACACTTCCCTAGAGCCGCCCGGCTTGCCGCCGCTCCGCGCGAGAAATCATAGGCAAAACCGTAGGCGCCACACTCACCTACTGCGAGTGCGCCGGCCGCATGGACAGCTTGAAAGCTTGCGATCAAGGCACCTGCCGCTGCGCCAAGCAACAACCAGCGTAAGCCTGACATGAGGCCGCTCCCCCCGAGGACGGGCGAAGGTTAATGCAGAGCGGTTTCCATTTTCTGAATACGCGCAATCGCCCGCACCAGAGCATCCCTAAGGGGCGATCGACGTTGCGGGCGCGGCGCTTGGCTGATCCATCGGAGCAGCTTCATAGAATCAGAGCGTCCGCGGGGCCTGCCTTCTCGGCTCAGATATCAGCCGCCCCACCTGTTCCAGAACGTGCTGCTGCCAATTCCCACAATCGGCAAGGGTTAAGCGGGATTTCGAGAATCTCCACCCCCTTGGAAGGCAATTGCAAGGCATCCTCTATTGCCTGCGCCATCACAGCGCCGACGGGAATTGCACCCGCTTCTCCGACTCCTTTGATCCCGAGCGGGTTCAGCGGCGAGCCGGTCACCGTATGTGCAACTTCGATTCGAGGCACATCGAGAGCAGTGGGGATCAAATAGTCTGCCAGAGAGGCATTCAAGAGCTGCCCGGTATCGTCAAATACGAGCTGTTCATAGTATCCATTCCCAATCCCTTGTGCGACCCCGCCATGAATTTGGCCGTTGACAATCATCGGATTGATCACGGTCCCGCAGTCGTGCACGACCACATATCGCTTTATCTCAATCATCATTGTATCCGGGTCGACTTCGACGATCATGGCGTGAGCACCGCTCGCCGTCGCACCGCTCTGCGGACCGAAATAGCGGGTTGCTTCCAGCCCCGGCTCAGCTCCGGGCTCCACGGCGCCGCGAAGGGGATTGGCCTTTTGGGCGAGCTCGCCAAAGCCCATGGCGTGCATCCGAACGCCAGCTATCGAAACCCTCCCGTCCGCCAGCTCCAGATCGGCTTCGGCGCATTCGAATTCCTTGGCCGCGAGGCGCAGAATCTTCTCTCGAACCGCTGCTGCCGCAGCATGGACCGCGGTGCCTGCAACAACTGCCCCACGACTTGCAAATGTGCCGCAGCCCCAGTAAAACTGGTCTGTGTCCCCGGTGATCACTTCGATTGCATCAACATCCACGCCCAGTTGCTCGGCCGCGAGTTGCGCCAGGCTGGTGTAGTGACCTTGTCCTTGCGTGCCGATTCCTGTCGTTAATGATACCTTGCCATTGCCCTGGACCTGAACTTTTGCTCCCTCGTAAGGTCCAATTCCGGTCCCTTCGACATAGCAGACGACGCCAATGCCCACGTGCTTTCCCTGAGCGCGGCAGCGTGGTTGCTCCTCGGCAACAAAGCGCTCGTACTCCACGAGGTCTGACAGCTTGTTCAGGATCTCCGTATAGTTGCCGCTGTCATATTCGAGCGGCGCAAAATCCTGATAGATTATTTTGTTGTTGTACGGGAATGCGTCAGCCGGAATGAAGTTGCGGCGGCGGATTTCGACTCGGTCTATTGCAAGCTCGCGCGCCGCAATATCGAGCAGCCGTTCCATCACGAAGACACCGTGCTGTCTGCCGGCTCCCCGATATGGAGTCACAATCGGCTTGTTTGTGAAAACGGCGGTGAAAGTACTTTCGTAATTAGGCACATCATACGGGCCCAGCAACGTGCACTGGCTGTTGATCGGCACGGTCAAGCCATACGGGTTGTAAGCGCCGGTATCGTGCAGGAAGGTGTCCTTCACGCCGAGAATCTGCCCATCCTTTGTTAGAGCTATCTCTGCGTCGTGTATTTGGCTCCGTTCGTGTGTCGTCGCGAAGAAGTGCTCGGACCGGTCTTCGATCCATTTCACCGGACGTCCGATCTGCATCGATGCCCATGGAATGAGCATCTCCTCGGGGTAGAACATCATGATTTTTGGTCCGAACCCACCGCCGATGAAGGGGGCGACGACACGCACCTGGCTCTCATTGAGGCACAACATCGCCGCCAATCCATTTCGGATCGGGATAGGGGCTTGTGTGGTGTCCCACACGGTAAGGCGCTCCGATTTTGCGTCCCAATCCGCCACGACGCCGCGCGTCTCAATCGGGCAAGATATGCCGTGGTCATAGGTGAAGCGGCGGCGTATCACGGCACCTGCGCGGGAAGCGGCCCGCGCGTAGTCACCCTTCGCTTGTCGTACGTGCGCGGCGATATTGCTTCCGACGTCCGGATGCACAAATGCTCCGTCGTCTCGCAACGCCCGTTCCAAGTCAGTCACAGGATCGAGGATCTCGTACTCCACGCTGATCTCCTCCAGCGCATCTTCAGCCAAATACCGCGTCTGCGCGATGACCAGGACGATAGGTTCGCCGACATGGCGAACAATCTCCTTCGCCAATGGAACCTGCGTTCTTTCGTTAAAGGTGATGCCGTCAATGGGGGGTGGCGGGACAAGAAGGGGGCCATTTTGCCAATAGCGGCCCAGATCGCGCGCCGTGTAAATGGCTGCAACTCCCTTGACTCCTAGCGCACGCGATACGTCGATCCTCCCAATACGCGCGTGAGCATGCGCACTGCGCAAGAAAGCGGCGTGCAACATTCCCGGACGTTCAATATCGTCCACGAACAGTGCCTTCCCACGCAGCAAGCGCGGGTCCTCGCTGCGTTTTATCGGCTTGCCGAGGTAACGTGCGACCATGTCCCCACCCGTATTGTGCGTCTTTACTTCTGCAGCTGCGGCAAGCCTGTCGGCGTCAGATACGTAAATTGAGCTCGCTTCATGCGCACATGCGTGTTGGAGCAGGCGCTGACGCCTCTTGGTCAATCAAACTGCTTGCCGGGCATTTTCGCGATCGCTGAATACAACTCTTCCACCAACCATGGTCAGACGGCACTCAATATCCTTGACAGCTTCCGGCGGCACACGCAGCGGGTTTTCGGAAAGCACCGTCATGTCGGCGAGATTTCCCGGCAGTAATGGCCCCTTTATGCCTTCCTCGAAAGTGAGCCAGGCGCCTGCGGTTGTGAGCAAGCGTATGCCCTCGGACACCGGCAGCCGCTGCCCGGGCCCAATCACGCGACCGGTTACGCGCTCAGCTCGCGCGCAAATCGCCCATAAGGCGAATAGCGGATGATAGGGAATGTTGTCGGTTGCGCTCGCCAGTGGGATGTCCAGGTCGAGCAAATGCCGGTGCGGCACGACCAGATTTCCGCAGTCCGGCTCGTTTAGATATCGGTCTCCTCCCTTCCATAGATGGTAGACCGGAATAGTGGTGACGCACAGTCCTAACCGCTTGAGTGTCCTGAGGTCATCCATACGAGCGCGACCGACGTGCTCAATCACCCATCTGCGGTCGAGGAGTGAGTAGCGTTCTGCGACCTGCTCAATGAGAGGGAGGATATCGTGCAACTGGTCGCCAACTATCGTATGAACGCGCAGATCATGCTCGGCAGCCAACATGCAATAGTCGCGAAAGTCTGCCTTTGAGTTTGCTTGTTCAATGAAACCCGACCATCCGGAGTTTGGAGAACCGGCCCTTGCCAATGCAGCCGTGACCGCGTCACCGCCATACGCAATGTGCACGCCGGAAATCCGTAACCACCGATCCCCGAAGCCCCGGCCCCGTGCATAATTCAAGGAGTCACGCATTGCGACAACCGCCTCGGAAATATCCGCCCAGGTGGGACTTACGGTCAACGCCACGCGAACTGACATCTCGCCGCGCTCCCACAGCGATCGGTAGATGGAAATGATCTCTGGTGCGGAGCCATGGCCCTCATAGACGCTCGTAGTGCCGACCGAGTTGTAAAGCTGCATGCTCCGCTTGGCGCCGCGCAACCTCTCCTCATAGCTAAATCGTGGAACCGCGGGCAGCAGATCAAACTCGACGGTCGGCCTGGCATTGTGCTCTATGATGACGCCAGTAGGTTCCCCGGATTGCGGGTCCTTGATGATCTCCACCCCCGTGCAGCGCGGCCGGGTTTGCGAATCAATGCCATTGAGCTTCAGCGCCAAAGTGTTGAGCGCTGTGTAGCCAGGTGGACGGCCCCAATTTCCAAACAGGCCAGATATGCACACGGGATGATGCGGTGCTGCTGCGTCCAACTCACGGCAGTCCGGCATGCGCTTTTCCGCCAGCAATTCCGGTCCACCAAAGAAAAATGGCGGGTCGCCGACGGGCATTGTGACAATCCATTCCCCGCTTGGGACCTCGCGACCAGCAGCCGCAATACGGCGCGTGATCTCACGTATCGATCGAGCACCAGCGAGAGAGGTTCTGAGGCGCTTTAGACCCTCGCGCTCCATGTGAGCGTGGGCATCATTGAAGCCAGGAAGTAGAGTTAGCCCGTCCAGCTCGATAACCTGCGTCCGTCGGCCAATGAGCGGGTCTATGCTCGTGTTCGCACCGACCGATAAAATCCGATCGCCTTGGGTTGCGATTGCCTCGTGAGTTGCCCCGGTGCCGTCCAACGTCAGGACCGTGCCGCCACGGAGGACCACGTCGGCTTTGGGCGGCGTGTCGGACATCACTGCCGAGTTCCGCTTATTTCGCTGTGATGTACCAAGGGAAGAGGCGCGCAGTCAGCCAGACAAATGCTCTATCGGCGATAAAGCCCAATGCTCCGAGGACAAACAGGCCGATGAACATGACATCAACTTTGAAGAGTTGATAGCCAAGCGACATCATATGGGCAACGCCCACCGTTGCACCCGAGAGCTCGGCAGCAACTAACACAATCAGTGAAACCGCAATAGCCTGGCGCAAACCTGCAAGGATCAGTGGCAGCGCCCCCGGCAGCACAACAAGCAGCGTCGTCTGGAGCGGCGGGGCGCCCAGACAGGCGGCGGAGCGCAGATAGATTGGATGGACATCGCGCACGCCAATGAAGGTGCTGATCCAAACCGGAAAAAAGGCCCCGCATACTATCAACGCTATCTTGGAGGTTTCACCAATACCGAACCACAGCACCGCTATTGGCACTAATGCTATGACAGGGATCGAACGAAATCCGTGCAAAATCGGCTCGCTGAGCTGACATACAACCCGCATTCTGGCCATGACCACGCCGACGAGGACCGCAATGACCGAGGCAATCAGGAAGCCAGCAAGTGCGCGCGCGAGGCTGACAGCAATATTCTCCAGCAATTCGCCGGAGATGATCATCGGCCATGCAGTCTTGAGCACAAGGGATGGCGGCGGGAACAATTGAACATTCGTTCCAGACAAGATGCGGGGAGCAACCTCCCACAGAAACAGAAATCCCGCCACTCCGGCGATATTCAGCAGGATCCGAAGCAACGAGCTGCGCCACTTTTCACGTTGTAATTTGGCGGTGAAGCGCCGTTCAATTTCGATCGCATGATTTTGCGCGCTTGACTTCGAGCTGATGCTCATCTCTGCAGCTCCTGCCCGATTTGCGCGTAGAGCTCGCCAAAGTCCCTGCTGGTGCGGGAACGCGGATAAGGTAGAGAGATTGCCATCTCACGCCGGATGCTCCCCGGATGAGCACTCATAACAATCACTCGCTGTGCAAGAAAAATGGCCTCGTCAATGTTGTGTGTTATGAACAACACGCCAAGGCGGACCTCCTGCCAAATCCGAAGGAGCTCTTCTTGCAGAGTTGCGCGCGTCATTGCGTCCACCGCGGCAAAGGGCTCATCCATCAGCAGCATCTCGGGCTCATTGACCAGCGCTCGGGCCACCGCGACGCGCTGGCGCATGCCGCCGGAGAGCTCGTGGGGATACCGCCCGGCGACCTGGGCCAATCCGACCTTTTCGAGAAAGCTGCTGGCGCGCTGACGGCGCTCCTGCCGAGATACGCCGCGCATGCGCAATCCAAACTCGACGTTCTGTTGGGCTGTCATCCAGGCAAACAGAGCATATTCCTGGAACACAACGCCACGGCTGGGACCAGCATTTATGATGGGGATGCCCTTGAACAGGATTTTGCCGTCCGTCGGCCGGATGAATCCAGCAATGAGGTGCAGGAGGGTGGTCTTGCCGCAGCCAGAGGGTCCTATAACGCAGACAAATTCGCCTTCCCGCACGCGCAGCGAGACTTCCCTCAGCGCCCACGTCGGCTGGCCATCAGAAGCTGCATAGAGCTGGGATACGTCTTGAACATCAACCAGCCCCGGCACTGCCACGCGGCGGTCTCCGCCTAATTTAGCTAGGCGGGAGGAAGCGTGACACGGTCCGGCTGATGCCTCTTTACAGGCCCCTCGTAGATCAGCCCGCGAAACAGCTTTTGCAGGTCCTCGCTTGGGCGCTGCATCAGCCCGGCTCCGATCGCCCATTCGGCTTCGGTAACCAGGTCGTTGAGAAACGCTTCGTCAAACTCTATTTTGAATTCAAACGAGTCCGTACCCTCACGGATTTCCTCTGGAGTATTACCCACGCGTTTCGCGATCTTCTCTGGCCAATCCGGATGCGTTCTCAGGTATGTCTCGGCCGCGAACAATGACTTGACCGCGCAATCAAGAAGCTCTGGTTGCTGCTTGATGACCTGCTCCGAGGTGAGCAAAAGCTCGTGACTACGGAAATAACGCTCAAGCCCCTCCTGCGTCATCACTGTTACCCTGTTGCCCGACTGACGATCCGCGGTGATCGCGGCTTCGCGGGTCCAGGAGAATCCGTCTGAATCCCCGCGGCTGGTTGCAGCGATCATATCCGCGGGCGACATGTTGACAACAATCAAGTCCTTCATGTTGAGTTCGGCCATCTCACAATATCGTGCCAACATGTACTGACCGCTCGTGCCTAATTGGGTGCCGATCCTCCTTCCCTTGAGCGAAGCTGGGCGATTGGGATCGATGCCGCGATCTTTGCGGACGACAATCTTCATATCGCGGCTGTATCGGCTGTAATTGATCAGGATGATTGGGCGCAATCCCCGCATTGCTGCGAAGATGAGCGGTGTCTCGGTCGTTGTGCTGAATTCGGCGGAGCCGGCGAGCAGCGCCTGCATAGCGTCGCGGCCGGTCGGAAAGTCCACCGCTTTGAGATCAACCCCATTTTCCTTCCAGGTGTTGAGCGCCTCGGCCAGGAAGGTCGTCGACCAGGTGTACCCTGTGCTGCCGTACGCCATTGTCGCACGCCGCGATTGCGCGCGTACCGATGCCGGCGTGAGTGAAAGGACTGATAGCCCGGCAATACCGCACAAGAACCCGCGGCGTCCAGATTTCCGAGCACGTGATCTCGGGTCTGCCATTTTCTCCCGATCGCCGAGCGATTGCAGCTCGGATCTTTCAGATAGAGCTGCCTTACATTTTTAGAATAGAATCACATTCGCTAATTGGTCAACACAAAGAGCGGCAAATGCGAGCGATCAGGGCGGCTTGATGTTTGCCGCCCGGATCACCACGCCCCATTTCGGGATTTCCACCTTGATCCGCGCAGCGAATTGATCAGGCGTGCTGACGATGGCTGCGAACCCCAGTTCAGCGAGCCGCTCCTTTACATCGGATTGGCGCACGGCATTGCCGACCGCGCGATACAGCAGATCGACGGCGCCGGCGGGCGTACCGGCGGGCGCAAGAAGGCCGAGCATTGTATCGGCCTCCTGATCCGGCAGTCCGGCTTCGCCCAATGTTGGCACATCCGGCAATGCCGGGGAGCGCGCCGCCGTGGTGATCGCCAAGGCGCGCAACTTCCCCTCACGCACCTGCGGCACGGCGGGCGTGAGCACCGTGAACGCAATTGGGGTGTGGCCGGCAAGGGCTGAAGCAATGGCGGGACCCGAGCCGTTGAATGGTACGGGCACGATGTCGAGTTGCTGGCTTGTCCGAAAGAGCTCACCCGAGAGATGCGGAGTGGTGCCGAGACCCGCCGATGCAAAACTGAGCTTGCCGGGACTGGTCCGAATAAAACGTATCAGTTCGGCCACATCGTTTGCCGGGATCGAAGGATGCACCACCAGCACGTTGGGCGAGACCGCAACCAGCGTCACCGGGGCAAAATCCTTGAACGGGTCGTAGGGTATCCTGGGGTAGAGGCTTGGATTGACAACGAAGCTCGTCGAGACGAGCGCGAGCGTATACCCGTCGGGGGTCGCGCGGGCGGCCGCTCCCATGCCAAGGTTGCCGCCGGCGCCGGCCTGGTTCTCGACATAGAATTGCTGCCCAAAGCTCGCCGAGAGCTTCTGGGTGAGCAATCGAGCGAGCACATCCGCCGGTCCGGCAGGAGCGAAGGGAACGATCACCTTCACCGGCCGTGCGGGATAGACCTCGGCGCACGCGGCATCGGACAAGAGAACGGCAACTGCAACCGACATCGCTCGCACCAAAATCATCATTGCGCGCCGCATTCTTGATGCACCTCTCTGGTCCGCGGTTCTAAGGGCTGGCTGACAAGAACCTTGGCCGCCCGCTCCCGAGCACCACGCACGTGAGGCGGTTGGTCATGTAAGCTCCCGTGTCAACATTTATCCGGTTCGGCCGCAATTCCGGTTCTTCGGCGGGAGTATGACCGTGCACGATAATCTTGCCGAAATCGGCGCTGCTCTCGAGAAAGGGCCCGCGAATCCACAGGAGATCGTCGTCGGTCTGGCGGTCCAACGCCACTCCCGGACGAACTCCTGCGTGACACAAAAAATAAGATCCCACGGACAAGGATGTCCTCAGATCGCCAATGAACCGCAGGTGCGACCGGGGCACCGCAGCCCTGAGCGCTTCCGCGGCCTCGTCATAATTCTTGCCGAGCATCAAGGCGCTGACCGGGACGCCGTACGATGCCAGCGTCTCCAGCCCGCCGAACCGGCGCCATTGATCCGCAATCGAGGCATCGTGCAAAAAGCTTTCGAACATGAGCTCGTGATTGCCTTTCAGCGCGATGAATTGCGTCGGAAATGGATTTCTCACCAGTCGGTCAAGCACGCCGCGCGAGTCCAGCCCCCTATCGATGTAGTCGCCTAGCGTCACCGTCAGCGATTGTGTGACGGGATGAGCATCGAGATCGTGAGCAATGATCGCAATCATGCGATCGAGCAAATCGGAGCGCCCGTGAATATCTCCGATGACGTAAACACGGCCCAGATCGAGAAAGGATTCTAAATTCATCTGAAACTTTTCTGGTAATTGAACGCCAGCAATGCGTCGTGTGTCACACAGCAAAGAGGGAGCAGCCCGCGCTCGCGATTATGAGTGAAATGGGGTCATGTTGCGGGCGGGTAATGAACGGCGCTCAGCCCCCTACCCTGTTTCTAACAATTTGTCCTGATCTCATAACACACCATTAAGCGGTTGGGGCATAGAGGTTGGACCGGAGTGGGAACCCGATACCATGTTGCAGGAACTGCAGAATCACGCCGTACGAATTGTCATGGGGGTCGCATTCTACTTGTTCGGATTTTTCGTGGTAGCCAACGCAGTCGAGCTGGCCGATCGCGAGATACTCATTGGTCTGGCTGCCGGTTTGATCGGCGGCCTCACAATGCTGATTGCAATCGTGCGTCACGATCAGACCAACGTTCTTTCCTCCCGTGCGTCCTCTTCATTGCCCGCGCTCTAGGCACGAGTTCGTCGCTCCTCGCGAAACAAGCCGAGCTTTTCCTGCGCCACGCGATCAGAGAAAGAGAATAAGAAGCAGGCTTCACTTGCTTTGAAAGCCAGCCACGTCCAACTGGGAATTGCATGGATGTGGCGCGCGCTTCGACCTTTCGAGAATTTCGCCCGCCGAGTTGGTCCAATGAATCGCCTCTCGATCAAGTAATTTCCCGCGTATAGAATAGGTGCGGTTCGAGACTTTGCTGCACTGCGGGAGGGATCCATGGGCAACGGCTCTAATCAGACAACAGCGTGGCAGACGAAGCTCTTATGGACGGCGATCGCTGTATTGGGTGCTGTTTCGTTCGGGATTGTCGCCATCAACCGAGGTGAGGCGGTGAATGCCGCGTGGCTCGTTGTCGCTGCGGTTTGCATATATTTCATAGCCTACCGATTCTACGGGCTTTTCGTGGCGGAGCGGGCGCTGGGCGTGGACGGGACGCGGCCCACTCCGGCCTATCGTCATAACGACGGTCTCGATTACGTCCCCACCAATCGCTACGTGCTCTTCGGTCATCATTTTGCGGCCATCGCAGGGGCTGGTCCACTGGTTGGCCCCGTGCTTGCAGCACAAATGGGCTATTTGCCTGGCACGCTGTGGATCCTTGCCGGCGCGGTGTTTGCTGGCGCGATCCAGGACATGACGGTGCTTTTTCTGTTGACGCGGCGCGATGGTCGTTCTCTCGGCGATATCGTCCGTGCCGAGATGGGCCCGATCGCAGGCACAGTGGCCGGGGTGGGCATTCTCCTGATCTGTGTCATCGTGCTTGCTGTTCTTGCGCTTGTTGTCGTCAAGGCGCTGACCGGCAGCCCGTGGGGAACCTTCGCCGTATTCTGCACCATTCCCATCGCGTTGATCATGGGGGTTTACACTCAGTTCATCCGGCCCGGCCATGTCGGCGAGATGTCGCTTATCGGCTGCGTGCTCCTTCTCGCGGCTCTGACGTACGGAAGGACGGTCGCCGAGACTCCTGCGTTAGCCGCCTACTTCGATTTCAAAGGCGAGACGCTCGCACTCATCATCATCGGATATGGTTTTGTCGCGTCCGTGCTTCCGGTGTGGTTGCTGCTGGCGCCGCGCGATTATCTCTCGACCTTCCTCAAGATTGGCACCATCGCGCTGTTGGCCGTTGGCATCATCATCGTGCGTCCGGATCTGCAGATGCCGGCTGTGACCAAGTTCATTGACGGCAGCGGACCGGTATGGTCGGGCAGCGTGTTCCCATTCCTGTTCATCACCATCGCCTGCGGCGCAGTTTCCGGATGGCATGCACTCATTGCATCCGGAACGACGCCAAAGATGATCGAGAACGAACGCCAGATTGCGCTCATAGGATACGGTGGGATGCTGATGGAGTCCTTCGTGGCCATCATGGCGATGATCGGCGCCAGCGTCATCCATCCCGGCGTCTACTTCGCCATGAACAGTTCGGCAGGGCTCATCGGGACCACGGCGGAGCAGGCCGCACAGGTGATCTCAAACTGGGGATTTGTGGTTACGCCGAACGAGATCACGCAGATGGCGAAGGATGTGGGCGAGACCACGATCTTATCGCGCACCGGCGGCGCTCCCACCCTCGCCATCGGAATGGCGAGCATTCTCTCGTCATTCCTCGGCGGGCAGACTTTGATGGGGATCTGGTATCACTTCGCCATCCTTTTCGAGGCCCTGTTCATCCTCACTACGGTTGATGCCGGAACCCGTGTGCTGCGTTTCATGATTCAGGATCTGATCGGCAATGCGGTGCCGGCTTTCAAGGAGACAACGTCCTGGACCAATAATCTGATCGGCTCCGCGTTGTCCGTGGCGCTGTGGGGATATTTTCTCGTCGTCGGCGTCATAGACCCATTCGGCGGAATCTGGACGCTGTGGCCGCTGTTCGGCACCGCCAACCAGATGCTGGCCGCAATCGCGCTCACCGTATGCACAGTCGTGCTGTTCAAGATGAAACGGGAGCGCTACGCCTGGGTAACAGCTGCGCCTGCGATTTGGCTTGTCGTGTGCACGGTTACCGCCGGACTGGAGAAAGTGTTCAGCCCCGATCCCAGCGTGGGCTTCCTCAGCCATGCCTTCAAGTATGGCGACGCCCTGGCAGCGGGTCAGCTTCTGGCGCCGGCGAAATCGGCAGCCGAGATGAGCCGGATCGTCTTCAACGATTACGTCGATGCCACCCTTGCCGGGGCCTTCGTGCTGGTCGTGGTTGTGACGGTGATCTATGGCTTGATCAGCATTCGCAGGGCGCTGGGCAATCCGCAGGCCAGTGCAATGGAAATCGGGCTTGCCGGGGCAGTTGCGGGAGGACGCCATGCCTGACCTGAAGGATCTGTTTGACCGATCCGCACAAGTCGCGAGCGCAACCGCCTATTGGTCGAAGCAAACGGCACGCCTGATGATCGGCGTGCCTGACTACGAAACCTATGTTGCACACAGGCGGGCTAATCATCCAGATCAGCCGATCATGACTTATGTCGAGTTCTTCCGCGAACGTCAGGCCGCTCGCTACGCCGTGGGCAAGGGCAGGTTCAGAGCTTGCTGCTGAACGTCATCTGAACCTCCCGCCCCAACTACAGAGCTACTGCGACAGCAGGTCGAACGGGCGTCGCTAACCCTGCTCCTCGTACTTGAATGACAGCTTCACCTTCGCCCGATAGGCCTCCACTTTTCCGTCTTTCAGCTGCAAATCCTGCTCGACAACTTCCGCCACGCGAAGATCTCTTAGTGTCTTTGCGGCTCGATCTACGGCCGCTTTGGCGGCCTTCTCCCATGACTCGGTGCTGGTGCCGACCAGCTCGATGACTTTGTATACGTTCTCTGCCATGACTATCTCCCACTCCTACGGGAGCGCCGAGCATGCCTCTGCCGCTGCTGGATTTCAATCCGGGTTGTTCAACTCCGCTTCTTCATCGGAGGCAGATCGGTGCACACGCCTTCGAACACTTCCGCCGCCATGCCAATCGACTCCGACAAGGTGGGATGCGGGTGAATGGTTTTGCCGATGTCGACGGGATCGCAACCCATCTCGACTGCCAGGCAGACTTCTCCGATCAGATCTCCCGCATGGGTGCCGACGATGCCGCCGCCGAGCACACGGTGGTTGGATTGGTCGAACAGGAGCTTGGTGAATCCCTCATCGCGGCCATTGGCGATCGCCCGACCGGATGCGGCCCAAGGGAAAACGGCCTTGCCGTACTTGATTCCTTGCGCCTTGCACTGCTCCTCGGTGAGGCCCGCCCACGCAACTTCCGGATCGGTGTAGGCAACTGACGGGATTTGGCGGGCTTCAAAAACGCTATTCTTGCCGCCGGCACTTTCCGCCGCGACATGGCCTTCGTGCACCGCCTTATGCGCCAGCATGGGCTGGCCAACGATGTCGCCGATTGCGAAAATGTGCGGCATATTCGTGCGCATCTGCTTATCGACCGGAATAAATCCGCGGTCGCTCACCGCCACTCCCGCCCTTTCGGCAGCGATATTTTTGCCGTTCGGGCTCCGCCCAACCGCCACCAGCACCGTGTCGTAGACCTGCGGCTCCGCGGGAGCTTTCTCCCCTTCAAAGCGCACCGAGATGCCGCTGGGTGTCGCCTCGGCGGCCACCGTCTTGGTCTTGAGCATCACCCTGTCGAAGCGCCCGGCGTTCTTCTTTTCCCAGACCTTCACCAGATCGCGATCGGCGCCGGTCATCAGCCCATCAAGCATCTCGACCACATCGATGCGCGTGCCGAGCGAGGAGTAGACGGTCGCCATTTCGAGGCCGATGATGCCGCCGCCGATGACAAGCATGGATTTCGGCAGCTGCCGCAGCTCGAGCGCGCCGGTCGAATCGATGACGCGCGGATCATCCGGGATGAACGGCAGCTTGATGGCCTGGGAGCCGGCAGCGATGATGGCCTTGTCGAACTTCAGCACTTTGCGCCCGGCGCCGTTCTTGGGGACGACCTCCAGGTGATGCGGATCGAGGAATTTGCCGACTCCTTCAAGCACGGTGACCTGACGCGCCTTGGCCATCCCGGCAAGCCCGCCGGTTAATTTGCCAACCACCTTTTCCTTGTGGCTGCGCAGTTTATCGAGATCGATCTGGGGCGCGGAATAGGCGATGCCATGCGCCGCCATCCCCTTTACTTCGTCCATTACGGCCGCGGTGTGCAGCAGCGCCTTGGACGGGATGCAGCCGACATTGAGGCAGACACCTCCGAGCTTCGAGTAGCGTTCCACCAGGACCGTATCCATGCCGAGATCGGCCGAGCGGAATGCGGCGGAATAGCCGCCCGGCCCTGCCCCCAGCACCAGCATGTCGCATTCGATATCGGCTGGGCCGCCGTGCTGAGCCGCGGTCGGCGCGGATATTGCCGCAGGCGCCTGCGATCCCAACGCGCCGGCCGGCGCCGCCGATGCGGCCGTCGCGACTCCGGTCGCAAGCGTGAGGATCAGGCTTCCTTCGCTGACCCTGTCGCCGACTTTGACATTCACCTCCCTGACGGTTCCCGCCGATGGAGAAGGTACCTCCATCGAGGCTTTGTCCGATTCGAGCGTTATCAGGGGATCTTCCGGCTTGACTTGATCGCCGCTTTTCACCGCCACTTCGATGATCGGCACGTCCTTGAAATCGCCGATGTCGGGCACACGAACTTCGATCGCGGCATAGACGCCGGAAGGCGCGCCGTAATCGGCAACCGGCGCGCCTTCGCCGGTTACATGTCCGTCCCCCTTTACCTTCTCCCGCGGCGCCACGCCTGCCGGCGCAACCTCGGCTTCGGCCACGAGGATGAGCGAGCCCTCGGAAACCTTGTCTCCAACCTTTACCTTGAGCTCTTTGACCACTCCGTCTACGGGAGAGGGCACATCCATCGAGGCCTTGTCGGATTCCAAGGTGATCAGCGGGTCTTCGGTTTTCACCCGGTCGCCGGGATGAACCAGCACGTCGATGATCGGAACGTCCTTGAAATCGCCGATATCGGGGACCTTGACGTCGATGAGATCGGCCATCGGCTTCCTCCCTAAACGAGGGCGCGGCGCATGTCGGCGAGCAGGCTCGCAAAATAGACGTTGAAGCGCGCCGCCGCCGCGCCATCGATCACGCGGTGATCCCATGACAGCGACAGCGGCAAAATGAGACGCGGGATCGCCTGCCTGCCGTCCCACATCATTTTGTGAAACGACCTGCAGGCCCCCATGATTGCAACTTCGGGCGCGTTGATGATCGGCGTGAAATAGGTGCCGCCGATCCCGCCGAGACTTGAAATTGTGAAAGTGCCGCCTTGCATCTGATCGGGCTTGAGCTTGCCGTCGCGAGCGAGCCGGGCGAGATCGCCCATTTCCTTCGCGATGTCGATCACGCCCTTCTTGTCGGCATCGCGAATGACGGGCACTACGAGCCCTTGCGGCGTATCGGCGGCAAACCCGATATGGAAATATTTCTTCAGGATCAGATTCTCGCCATCGAGCGATGAATTGAATTCTGGAAATTTCTTCAGCGCCGCCACGGCCGCCTTGATCATGAACGCGAGCATGCTGATCCTGACGCCGGATTTCTCCATCTCCTTGTTGAGCCGACCCCGAAACTCCTCGAGATCGGTGATATCCGCCTCCTCCTGACTGGTCACGTGCGGGATCATCACCCAGTTACGGTGCAGGTTCGCGGCGGAGATTTTCTTGATGCGCGAGAGCGGTTTGGTCTCTACCGGCCCGAATTTGGTGAAATCGATCTTCGGCCAGGGGAGCAGGTCAAGACCGGCAGCTTGGCCCTGGACGCTCGGCCGTGCGGCCGCGGCGGGAGCCGTTGCGAAGGCGTCCACGTCGGCCGGCAGGATGCGGCCGCGTGGCCCGCTGCCTTTGACTTGACGCAGATCGATGCCGCGCTCGCGCGCGCGTTTGCGCACCGAGGGCCCGGCATAGGGGATATCAAGCGCGTCGCGTGCGCCCGGCGCAGCCGCCGCGGCAATCGGCACGCTCGGCGGCGGCGTTGCAATGGGCGGCGTCGGCGCCGGTGGCGCGTGACGGGCTTGTGCGGCCGCGTCGGTGACCAGCGTGAGGATGATGCTGCCTTCACTGACCCGATCGCCGACCTTAACCTTCAAGTCCGCGACTTGGCCGCCCAGCGGACAGGGCACGTCCATTGAGGCTTTATCGGATTCCAGCGTTACGAGAGGCTGCTCCGGGATAATGGTGTCCCCCGGCTTCACCATGATCTCGATCACCGGCACGTCCTTGAAATCCCCAATGTCGGGAACACGGACCTCGGCAACCCCGGTCGGTGCTTGCGTCGGCGCCGGCGGAGCCGACACAGTAGGCTTGGTCGGTTCCTTCGGGGCGCCGACCCCATCGACCTCGAGCGTCAGGATCGGCGTACCGGCGCTGACCTTGTCGCCGATCCTGACGGCAAGTGACTTGACCACGCCCGCAGCCGGCGAGGGGACCTCCATTGAGGCCTTGTCCGACTCGAGCGTGATAAGCGGAGCCTCGGCTGCTATGCGCTCGCCCGGCTTCACCTGTATCTCGATGATCGGGACGTCTTTGAAGTCGCCGATGTCAGGTACGCGAACCTCGGTCAATTCACTCATCGCATTGCCCCCAGCCGATCGCCGGCATGTCAGAGCGGCGTGATCAGCGCCGCGCGCTCCTTCTCACATTTTCCAAGGCGGTGATTTTTCCGGATCGATACCGTATTTGCTGATTGCAGATTCGACTTTGCTTTGGGGAAGCGTGTCGTCGTCCGCAAGGGCCTTGAGCGCCGCTACTGCAACATAGTAGCGATCGACCTCGAAGAACCTGCGCAGCGCGACCCGGTAATCGCTGCGGCCAAACCCGTCGGTGCCAAGACAGACGTAGCGTCGGGGAACGTAAGGTCGAATCTGGTCGGCAAACGCCCGCATATAGTCCGTCGCCGCAACAATGGGTCCCTGCCTGGGCACCAGGCATTCTTCGACGTGGCTCTTGCGGGGGATTTGCGTGGGATGCAGGAGGTTCCAACGTTCCGTCTCCAAACCATTCCGACGCAACTCGTTGAAGCTTGGGCAACTCCAGACATCGGCGAGGATGCCAAAATCCTCCTCCAGCAGCTGCGCCGCGGCAATCACCTCGCGCAGGATGGTACCGGAACCGAGCAACTGCACGCGCGGCCCTTGGCTCTCACCGGCATCACGAAAGAGATACATGCCGCGGCGTATTCCTTCCTCGGCGCCACTCGGCATCGCGGGATGGGAATAGTTCTCGTTCATCAGCGTGACGTAGTAATAGACGTCCTCCTGATCCTTGAACATGCGCCGCAGCCCATCCTGGATGATGACCGCGACTTCATAGGCGAAAGTCGGATCATACGAGACGCAATTGGGTATCGTCGCGGCGAGCACCTGGCTGTGCCCGTCCTCGTGCTGCAGCCCTTCGCCGTTGAGCGTAGTCCGTCCGGCGGTGCCGCCCAGCAGGAATCCGCGACAGCGCATGTCGCCCGCCGCCCAGGCAAGATCGCCCACGCGCTGCAGACCAAACATCGAATAGAAGATGTAGAACGGAATCATCGGCACATCGCTGGTGCTGTAAGACGTGGCGGCGGCGATCCACGAGGACATGGCGCCCGCTTCGTTGATGCCCTCCTGCAGCATCTGACCGGACTTGTCCTCGCGATAGAACATCAGCTGATCGGCGTCCTGCGGCCTGTAGAGCTGACCAACCTGCGAGAAGATGCCAAGCTGGCGGAACATGCCCTCCATGCCGAAGGTGCGCGATTCATCGGGCACAATCGGCACGATGAACTTGCCGATGGCCTTGTCGCGCAGCAGCGTGCTGAGGATGCGCACGAAAGCCATGGTGGTTGAAATCTCGCGGCTCTCGGTGCTAGCGAGCTGCGCGCTGAATGCCGCAAGCTCGGGCACCTCCAGTCTCTTCGAGGTTTTGCGGCGCTGGGGTAATGCGCCGCCAAGCTGCGCGCGGCGTTCGCGCAGGTACTTCATCTCGGGGCTGTCGTTCAAGAGGGTCAGGAATGGGATCTCCTCGATCTTCTCATCGGAGACGGGGATGGCGAAGCGGTCGCGGAATTTGCGTAATGCTTCAAGTCCCATCTTCTTCTGTTGATGCGTGATGTTCTGGCCTTCGCCAGCCTCGCCCATGCCGTACCCCTTCACCGTCTTGGCAAGTATGACGGTCGGTTCGCCCGCGTGCTTAGCGGCGGCGGCGTAGGCGGCGTAGACCTTCACCGGATCGGAGCCGCCGCGGCGCAGCGCCCAGATCTGGTCGTCACTCCAGTCCTTCACCAACTCGGCGGTCTCGGGATACTTGCCGAAAAAATGCTGACGGACATAGGCGCCGTTCTTCGACTTGAAATCCTGATATTCGCCGTCAACGCATTCCTCCATGCGCTTGCGCAGCATGCCGGAAGTGTCTTTCGCGAGCAGAGCATCCCAGTTGCATCCCCACAGCACCTTGATGACGTTCCAGCCGGCGCCGCGGAAAACGCGCTCGAGCTCCTGCACGATCTTTCCGTTACCGCGCACAGGACCGTCCAGGCGCTGCAGATTGCAGTTGATGACGAAGACGAGATTGTCGAGCCGCTCGCGCCCGGCGAGCGACACTGCACCGAGCGATTCCGGCTCATCCATCTCGCCGTCGCCCATGAAGGCCCACACCTTGCGTCGCGCAGTGTCGGCAATGCCGCGCCCATGCAGATATTTGAGGAAACGCGCCTGATAGATCGCCATGAGCGGCCCCAACCCCATGGATACGGTGGGGAACTGCCAGAATTCCGGCATCAGCCATGGGTGGGGGTAGGATGAGAGGCCTTTGCCGCCGGCTTCACGCCGAAAATTCAGAAGCTGCTGCTCGCTCAATCGCCCTTCAATGAAAGCGCGCGCGTAAATCCCCGGTCCCGAATGCCCCTGGATGTAAACGAGGTCGCCGCCGTGCTTTTCCGATGGGGCGCGCCAGAAGTGGCCGAACCCGATGTCGTAGAGCGTGGCGGCAGACTGGAAGCTGGCGATATGCCCCCCAAGCTCGGACGAGTCCTTGTTGGCACGAAGAATGATCGCGACCGCGTTCCAGCGAATGATGGAGCGGATGCGATGCTCGATGTCGCGATCCCAATTGGCGCGCTCCTCCCGATCAGGGGAGATTGTATTGACGTAAGGCGTGTTGAGCGCAAACGGAGCGCTCACGCCTGCGCGCTTCGCTTCATCAGTCAATCGTTCGAGCAGAAACGCCGCCCGATCAGGGCCTCGGTGATGCAGGACGGCGCGCAGCGAATCGATCCATTCGCCAGTTTCCACGAGATCCGGATCTGCGCTTCCTCCCATTCACCCCTCCTGATAGCTTGTAAGTAATTTGTTGCTGATTGCGATGTATCGCAGCGCGCTCAGCCGGCCATTTGCGGAGCGCCCGGGGCGCACCTGGAGGTACCCAAACTCGGTGGTACGCCGAAGGATGCAATCACAATATGTCGTATGGGGGCAAGCGCCGAGACAGGCTTTTTTGCCTCCCGCACCGACGCCATCTTGAATTGTCGAGAGACTCATTCGCCACGACTGTCGTGACTCGGCTATAGGGTTGGCGCTCTCATGGCGCTCGACAGCTTGCGCCGCCGCCACACCGGCCATGTGAGCCCGGAGAAGCCGAAACTACCCATGAGCGCGGCCCCAAAGGTACATGCGAGAGACGTGGCCAGCAACCATAAGCACGTGGGCAGGATTTCCGCGCCGACGACGATTTTCCTTCTGATTATCGTCGTTCTCGTCCTCTATCAAATACAATGGGTTCTGGCCCCGTTCGTGATTGCGGGTCTGCTCGCCTATATCTGCACGCCGATCGTCGAGTGGCTGGCGTCGCGCACGCGTGCGCCCAGGCTGCTGTATGCCAGCCTGGTTTTCCTCGCGCTCATCGGCATCGGGACCGGCATCGGAGTCCTCATCGGCCACCACCTTATCGGAGAGATGGCGAGCGTGGTCAGCGATCTCGAAGGAATCATTGAGCGCATCACCCATGCCGCCGCTGGGGATCGAACGGTTTTGTTATTTGACGAACCTCTGAATGCCGCTCAGATCGCCCAGGCCGCGACCGGCGCCGTCAGGGAATGGCTCGGGCAGCCCGGACGAGCCGCCACGCTGGCGGGCTTGGCCTTTGCAAGCATGTTTGGAATGATTCTGACCCTGGTTCTGCTCTTTTACTTCCTTGTCAGCGGCCCGGCGATCATGCTCGGCATCCTCCAGCTGGCGCCGCCCGATCAACGCCCGTTGCTGCGGCACATCTCGTCGTCGGTCGATCCGGTTCTGAGACGATATTTTGTCGGTGTATTTTGTGTCGTCGCATATGCGACGGTTGCCGCCTATATCGGCCTGGGGCTTGTTCTTGGGATCCCCGGGGCCGTTTTCCTGGCACTGCTGACTGGAATTCTTGAAATGATCCCATTAGTTGGGCCGATCGCGGCGGCTGTCATCGCCGGTCTTGTCGCGGTGCGTTCTGCCAGCGGGATCGGACCGATCATCTCATATGCGGCCTATGCTATCTGCCTGCGGCTGTCGATCGATCAATTGCTCGGACCCATCGCCTTAGGCACTGCGGCGCGGCTGCATCCAGTGCTGATCATCTTCTGCATTCTGGCGGGTGGTATCCTCTTCGGCATAATCGGAGTCATTCTCGCGATCCCAGTGGCGTTGGTTGTAAGGAGCACGCTGGCGATCCTATATGATGAGACTCCGATGCCAAAACCGGCGGATGGCCCTGGCCCTTAGTCGGATGAGTGTTAACTGGCGCTCTTTCACAAGTAATCCATCGAATGACACCACCATGACTTGGTACATCGGAAGCGATCTGCTGCAACTCATTTCCAATGTTCTTCATCGCCGGCGCGGGGGTTGGCTGCTTTTATCTTCTTGTCTCCTCGATGGCCGTTCTTCGACATCAGCGCCGCGACAGAATTCCACCCCGGTCTCCTGTGTCCGTCACGATCTTGAAGCCCCTGCATGGCGCCGAACCGAGGCTTGCCGAAAGACTGGCTTCGTTCTGCGATCAGACCTACGGCGCCCCCGTGCAGTTGGTATGCGGGGTTCACGATGCTGCCGACGGGGCGGTTGCTGCGGTGATGCAGCTCGCGGATGCGAATCCTCGAGCCGACATCACGCTCAAGATCGATGGGCACCAACACGGGTCAAATCGAAAGATTTCCAACCTCGCAAACATTTTGCCTCTGGCCCGTCACGAGACGTTGGTGATCGCGGACAGCGACATCGAGGTTGGGCCCAATTACCTGGCGAGCATCACGGCCAACCTGGCCCAGTCCGGCGTTGGAGCTGTAACGTGCCTTTACCACGGTGTTGGCGGACCCGGACCGTGGTCGCAACTGGCTGCGCTCGCGATCAATGCCCACTTCCTGCCGAACGTGGTGAGCGCCGTATCGTTCGGCTTGGCGCAGCCCTGCTTCGGTTCCACGGTCGCGATGTCGCGCGCGACTTTGTCCCGAATTGGCGGTCTTGAGACATTCGCCAACTGCCTCGCCGATGACTATGCGATTGGCGCTGCGGTGCGGGAGGCCGGACTGAAGGTGGCAATTCCGTCATTCAGCGTCGCGCACGTTTGCTTTGAGACGAGCCTGCACGGATTGCTGACACATGAATTGCGCGCGGCGCGAACGATCAAGAGCATCGATCGGCTCGGGTATTGCGGTACAATCATCAGCCATCCTTTGCCGCTGGCGCTGATAAGCGTTTCGCTTGGCGGCGGGGCCGAAGCGATGTTGCTCGCTGCGCTCGCGCTCGCGTGCCGCGGTGCGCTTTGCCTTTCCGTCGAGCACGCGTTCGGGCTGCAACGGCAAGCCTATTGGCTCCTCCCCTTCCGGGATTTGCTGTCGTTCGCGGTGTTCGTGTTGAGCTTCTTCGGCGCAAGCGTAAGCTGGAGAGGCGCGCGTTACCGCCTCGGCCGAGGCGGTCGGATGATTTCCGATCGGCACAGGGCAGCACCATGATGCGGACGCTATTTCTGCAAGCTCCTTCCTACGACGGGTTCGATGGCGGCGCAGGCTCGAGGTACCAGGCGCGACGCGAGATCCGCTCCTTTTGGTACCCCGTGTGGCTCGCACAAGCCGCCGCCCTGGTTCCCGGCAGCAAACTGATCGACGCCGCCCCGCATGGAATCGATCTCGCCACGATCTTACGGGACGCGCGCGACTTTGACCTCGCAGTGCTGCACACATCGGCACCCTCCTTCTCGTCCGACGTGCGTGTGGTTGAAGCGCTGAAGAGGGTCAACCCGAGTCTCAAGGCCGGCTTCGTCGGCGCTCAGGTCGCGGTCGAGCCAAATGCCAGCCTTGCAGCTTCGCCAGGCATCGATTTCGTCGCCGGCAAGGAATTCGACTTCACGATCCAGGAAATTGCCGAGGGACGCGACTGGAGCCGCGTCGACGGGCTCTCCTTTCGCGACCGCGATGGAGTGATCAGACACAACCCTCCGCGTCAAATCCTGGAGGACATGGACCGACTGCCATTCGTCACGCCTGTCTACAAGCGCGACCTGAAGATCGAGAAATACTTCATCGGCTACCTGCATCATCCCTATTTATCGCTTTATACCGGCCGTGGCTGCACCTCCCGCTGCACCTTCTGCCTCTGGCCGCAAACCGTCGGGGGACATCAGTACCGCACCCGCAGTGTCGGAAACGTCATCGAGGAGATCGCCTGGGCAAGCAAGGCGTTCCCGCAGGCAAAAGAATTCTTCTTCGACGACGATACCTTTACGAGCGACCGCCCCCGGGCGGAGGCTATCGCGCGCGAGCTCGGCAGGCTGGGCGTGACCTGGTCATGCAATGCCAAGGCCAATGTGCCGCGCGAGACACTGAAGATCATGCGCGACAATGGTCTGCGCCTGCTGCTGGTCGGCTATGAATCTGGAAACCAGCAGATTCTGAACAACATAAAGAAGGGATTGCGCATCGACACCGCGCGGGCGTTCACCAAGGCTTGCCGTGAGCTCGGCATAACTATTCACGGCACCTTCATTCTCGGGCTGCCAGGGGAGACCAGGGAAACAATCGAAGAGACCATTCAATTTGCCACCGAGATCAATCCGCACACTATCCAGGTCTCAATTGCCGCGCCATATCCCGGCACGTATCTTTACCGTCAGGCCGTCGAGAACGGCTGGCTCGATGCGCAGCACGGCGAGTTGGTCGATGATCGCGGCGTCCAGGTAGCGCCGCTGCGGTACCCGCACCTCAGCCACCAGGAGATTTTCAATTCAGTCGAGGACTTCTATCGGCATTTCTACTTCCGCGCTTCCAAAATCGCGTCGATCGCTTCCGAGATGGTCCGCAGTCCCGAGACGATGCGCCGGCGCCTGCGCGAGGGCCTTGAGTTCTTTCAGTTCCTGAGGCAGCGTCGGGCAAGCGCACATTGAATGATGTGCGTCATGACCGGACCGCGGAGCATGGCGGCAAATAGCCAGTGGCTTCGAACCAGTGGAGCGCCTCACGCAGTCCCTCCAGGTAGGAACGCGCGCGATAGTTCAGCTCACGTTCCGCCTTGGTCGATGTAAAGAACATGCAGTGCTGTGAGTGGCGAACGCCCTCCACTGTCGCCAATGGCTCTCGTCCCGTAAGACGAGCCATGCCCTCGGCAAGGTAGGCAACCGGCAGCGCGCAATACCAGGGCACGCGAACCTTCGGCGCGCGTCGCCCGACCAGCTTCGCTATATCTTCGAGGAGCTGCGCGAACGGAACATTTTGACCACCGAGAATGTATCGCTCACCGATCCTGCCGTGCTCGAGGGCGGCAAGATGGCCGAGCGCCACATCGTCGACATGGACAAGATTGAGCCCGGTATCGACGAATGCCGGAATTCTGCCGGATGCTGCCGCGACAATCATCCGGCCAGTCGGAGTCGGACGCAGATCGCCGGGGCCGAGCGGGGTCGCGGGATTCACGATAACCGCGGGGAGGGCCTTCTCGGCAACCATGGCCTGCACCAGCCGCTCGGCCGCGATCTTGCTCTGTTTGTAGGACCCGATCCACTCCTGTTCGGACGCGAAGATGCTCTCATCCGCGGCGCCGGCGCGCGTCCGCAGTCCGACTGTCGCCACGCTGCTGGTATGGACCACGCGATCCACGCCGGCGCGCATGGCTTCCTCCATGACCACGCGTGTCCCAGTCACGTTGGTTTCAAAGATTTCCCTCCGGTCAGGCGCCCAAAATCGATAATCCGCCGCGACATGGAATACATATCTGCAGCCGACCAAGGCCGCCCTGATCGACTCGCGATCGCGGAGATCGCCTTCGACGACCTCCAGCTCAAGGCCTTTCAAATTCATGCGTGAGCTGGTCCGCCGGAGGAGCGTACGTACCGGGAATCCGATCTTAACCAGCTTTCGCACAATTGCCGAGCCAACAAATCCGCTGCCGCCCGTGACGAAAACTGTTGCTGATCTGTCCATGCAAATTTCGTCGGACCGCCCGGTCTGGATTGCGGGGCACAATTCACGCTCCCCCGCTCATCCCCAAGCTACACCTGCTACACTCTCGTTGTCGGCGTCGCGTCTTTCCAGGAACCAGCGCAATGTCAAAGAACATGCTCGACGGCGGTCAAGTCATCGTCGACTATCTCGTGCGAGAGAAAGTGCCGTATGTTCTTCGGCCTGTGCGGCCACGGCAACATCGGCTTCATCGATGCGCTACATGAACGTTCCGCCGATATCAAGACGGTCTCGGTCCATCATGAGAGCGTCGCCGGGTTCATGGCGGACGTCTACTATCGGGTCTCCGGAAAGCCGACGGCGACTTTCACCTCATGCGGCCCTGGTTCGGCCAATCTGCCTATCGCGCTCGCCAACGCCTATCTGGATTCTGTTCCGTTTCTGGCCGTGACAGGAAACGTTCCCACGAGCCAATTCAATCGCGGTGCTTTTCAGGAGCTCTATCGGCAGTACCAGGCGGATTTTCCCGCCACTGTCCGAGCGTACTGCAAACGCGTGTTCCAGCCGACGCGCGGCGACATGGTCGCGCTCGCGGTCCGCCAGGCCTGGAAGACGATGGTCACGGGCCGCCCAGGACCGGTAGTGCTCGACGTGCCCTTCGATATTTTCAAGGAAGCCGCGGCCGAGGAGACACCCAGGCCGCAAGACTGGAACGCCGGCATCTCTTGTCGCTGCGGAGCGGATCCCGAAGGTGTCGCGCAGGCTGTCGCGCTGCTGCTTGGCGCGGAGCGTCCAGTTATCCTGGTGGGACAAGGGGTCAAATATGGCGGCGCAACGGCCGACTTGCTTGCGGTGGCGGAGCGGCTGCGGATTCCGGTGGCCTGGTCCGCGAGCGGCAGCGGCGCCATTGATGCGCACCATCCCCTGGCGCTCGGCCTCGTGGCACGCAATGGCCCCTATCAGGCCAACCATGCCGCGCGCACCGCCGACGTGCTGCTCGCGCTGGGAGTGCGTTTCGATGATCGCACGTCGAGGCTCGTGGCTTCCTGGATACTCCTTCACCATTCCACCGACCAAGCTCATTCACGTGGACATCGATCCCGAGGAGATCGGACGCAATTATCCCGTCACGATCGGTCTTATGGCGGACGTGCGCACGTTCCTGCGCCAATTGTTGGCGGAGCTTGATGCGCACGGCGATGTGGAGCATGGCGCCGCGCCGCGGTCGGCCTGGCTCGCGACAATCGAGGGTTATCGGAAAAAATGGAATGACTTTATCGCCCCTGGGCGAAACGACGACAGCACGCCAATCCATCCCCAGCGCGCTGCCCACGAGATCGACAGGGCTCTACCGGCAGACGCCATCATGGTCAGCGACATCGGCGTGCACCACAATTGGCTGCTGCAATTCTGCAACCCGCGCGGGCCGCATTCTCTCATCGGCTCCATGGGCTTCGGGCCGATGGGGTTTGGCGTCGCGGGCGTTCTGGGGGCGCAATTCGCTGCGCCTGACCGGCCTTGTGTGTCGGTGTGCGGCGACGGGGCTTTCTTCATGCATGCGAGCGTGCTCGGCACTGCCGTGGAATACAGTCTGCCGGTGGTGTGGGTGGTGTGGAATAACTTTGCCTATGCCTCGATCCGCGGCTTGCAGCGCGGCTACCTCGGCGGGCGGGAGCTTGCCACGGAGTTTCGACACCCCGACACCGGAGCGCCTTACAATCCGGATTTTGCCGCCATGGCGCGATCCGCCGGAATCGACGGGGTCAACGTCGATCGCGCCAGCGATCTTTCGGAGGCGCTGCGAGCTGCCATTGTGGCAAGGCGCCCCACGCTCATCAACGCGAACATCGGAGCCGACACCAATCCGGGCGGCGCAGGAGTTTGGGAGCTTCCTGGATTGGGTCGAAGCGAGCCCGCCTTCGGCGGCAGGTATCAACCTGAAAAGTCTTCTTGATTTGCTCGCTTCAACTGTTGTTCCGTGACGAACCATCAATTGCGAGTACACGCGAGAATGCAACGCCTAGTCGCAACCGCGATGGCCGGACTGCTTGGTCTTGCCGTTCCCCACCTCGCCCGCGCGCAGACGGCGTTCCCCTCCCGCACAGTGAAGATCATCGTTCCATTCCCTGGCGGCGGCATCAACGATGTGCTGGCCCGCATTCTCGCCGACAAGCTTCAGGTGAAGTGGGCGCAGCCGGTGGTGATCGAAAACAAGACCGGCGCGGGCGGCAACATCGGCGCAGATTTCGCATACCAGGCGGACCCCGACGGCTACACTCTTCTGCTCGCTCCGCCAGGACCCCTGGCGATCAATCAGAGCCTCTACAAGCAGCTCTCATACAAACCCCTTGAGTTCGTTCCGATCACAGTGGTCGGCGCGGTGCCGAACGCCGTCATCGTTCGCAAGGAACTGCCGGTGAACTCCCTTAAGGAGCTCATCATCTATGTAAAGGCGCATCCGGGACAAGTGACGTTCGGCAGCCAGGGCAATGGCGCGACTCCGCACCTCACCGGCATGATGTTTCAAGCCATGACCGAAACTCGCATGGTGCACGTGCCGTATCGTGGCGAGACTCTCGTGCTTAATGACATGCTCGGCGGCCATGTCGACGTGTTCTTCGGAAATCTGGGGGCAGCAAAACCCCACTTCCGGGACGGCCGGCTGAAGATCTTCGCTGTCGCGGACGCGCAAAGATCTCCGGCTTTGCCGGACGTTCCGAGCACGGCAGAAGCCGGCTTGCCCGGGCTTGTCTCGACCGGTTGGTTCGCCCTTGCCGCCCCGCCCAGGGCGTCGCCGGTTCTTCAGTCCGCGATCGCCGAGGCCGCTGTCGAAATGATCAAGATGCCTGATGTCCAGCAGAAATTCCGCGCAGCAAGCGTCGAGCCGATCGGCGATGGTCCAACGGCCATGGCCATATTTGTCAATGAGGAAGCCCGGCGCTGGAGCGCGATTATCAAGCAGAACAATATCAGTGTGGATTGAGCACTTTCACGAACGGAAGTGTTTTGACAGCTTCAGCCCTTGCGCTTGGTAGTTGGAGCCGGCGCGCTCGCCGTAAAGCGAGGTGGGCCGCGCCAGCATCCTCTCATAGACAAGACGGCCGACGATCTGACCGTGCTCGAGAATGAAGGGCACTTCGCGCGAGCGCACTTCAAGCACCGCCCTTGCACCGCGTCCGCCACCCGCGGCATGGCCAAATCCCGGATCGAAGAACCCGGCATAATGCACGCGAAATTCGCCGACCAGCGGATCGAACGGTACCATCTCGGCCGCGTAGTCCGGCGGTACCTGCACGGTTTCCTTCGAAGCCAGAATGTAGAACTCATCGGGGTCCAGGATGAGGCTTCGATCCGGGCGAGCCTGGATGGGCTCCCAGAACTCGGCCATCTCATAACCGGCGCGCCGCTCGACATCGATGAGACCGGTATGATGCTTGGCGCGGAAACCGACAACAGCGGCGCCGTGCATCGCAGGTGCGGCCCTAGAGTAGGAGAGCGACCCTGAAAGATCGACACTGACAGCTATGCCCTCGCCTATCTCGGCCGCTTCATCCACCAACTGCTCCCGCGCATGGAGCGCGAGCAAGCCGGCGGCATCGAGTTGCGCATTTCCCTGGCGAAACCGCAACTGCGATAAGCGTGAGCCGTTGCGCACCAGGACGGGAAAGGTACGCGGGCTGATCTCGGCATAGAGCGGACCGTGATAACCCGGCTTGATGCGATCAAAGCCGCGGG
Source organism: uncultured Alphaproteobacteria bacterium (assembly GCA_963841105.1). GTDB lineage: Bacteria > Pseudomonadota > Alphaproteobacteria > Rhizobiales > Xanthobacteraceae > VAZQ01. Next base: position 149,500 of record CAWJCB010000002.1, on the reverse strand, counting down.
TCTCATCAGCGATGACGCGGGTGAATACGTCAAGCCGTCCAGTCGAGCTCTTCGGGTTGGCGGCGCCGGCGATGTGGCCGGGCAATGCGAGTCGTTCCATCAAAGGCGCGATATAGACGCAGCTTGTTTCGAGCACCGCGCCATTGCCAAGCGCGATCTCGTGCAGCTTCAACTCATCGACGCGCTGCGCCACGGTGGTTCGCGGACCGGGCAGAAAACTGGCGCGCACCCGGTAGGCGACATCACCCAAGCGCAGATCAAGACTTGCCGGTTGGATCTGGTCGGGTTCGAAATTGCGAGCAGGCACAATCGCGCCGTCGCGCGCCAACCCGGCAATCATGTGATCGGGCAGGATACCTTGCTCATCCGCGACGGTACCGGTTGTAGCGCTGGATACCGTCATTCCGGAGCCCGGGCGTAGGTTCCCTGAAAGGGGAGGCATGGGAGTTTGCCGCACCGCTCAATCACATGCGATAGCCTTGGGGCGCAGCGGGCGATGGATACCTTCGCTCTCTAACCGACCCCGGTCTTGACGGAAAGACGCACGCCACGCTAGAGGATAGTTATCCCGTGGTCATTTGAGCCGGCCGGCTTGCAGCCACGTAAAACAATTCGCTAAAGGGCCGGGGACGCGTTGGACCCGGCGGAGCTTTTCCGACCGGGTTTTTGCTTTTTTGGGACAAGGAGGCTCACAATGTCCGTCTCCACAAAAAGAAGCTATCGCGCCGAAACGCAGATGGTACATGCGGGCACCTTGCGTTCGGCCTTCGGAGAGACTTCGGAGGCGCTGTTCCTGACGCAAGGCTATGTTTATGACAATTCGGCCAGCGCCGAAAAACGCTTCAAGAACGAAGAGCCGGGATATCAATATTCCCGCTTCTCCAATCCGACCGTCAGCATGTTCGAGCAGCGAATCGCGGCGCTTGAGGGCGCGCAGGACGCGCGCGCAACGGCGACGGGAATGGCCGCAGTCACCACGGCGCTGATGGGACAGGTGCGCGCGGGCGATCACATCGTGGCCTCGAAGCAGCTGTTCGGCTCCTGCCTTTACGTCGTCGAGGAGCACCTTCCCCGCTATGGTGTCGCATCTACTCTTGTTGATGGGACCGATCTCGATGCCTGGCGAAAGGCCGTGCGCCCCAACACCAAGACCTTCTTTCTTGAAACTCCGACCAACCCCGCACTGGAGGTGATCGACATCGCGGCGGTGGCGGCAATCGCGCATGAGGCGAGCGCAACGCTCGTCGTCAACAACGTGTTCTCGACGCCCCTCTTCCAGAAACCTCTTGAGCTCGGGGCGGACTGCGTCGTCTATTCCGCGACCAAGCATATTGACGGTCAGGGCCGCTGTCTCGGCGGTGTGGTCCTCGCTTCGGAAAAATTCATTGCCGATCACGTTCACACTCTCATCCGCCAGACCGGGCCCTCGCTCTCCCCTTTCAACGCCTGGGTGCTGCTCAAGGGATTGGAGACGCTTGCCGTGCGCGTACGCCGGCAAACCGACACGGCGGCGACGCTCGCGGTAGCGCTCGCGGAGCATCCGAAGGTGAGCCGCTTGATCTACCCCGGCCGGCCGGATCATCCGCAGGCAGAGATCGCGCATCGACAGATGAGCGGCGGGTCAACGCTGATCGCGTTCGAGATCAGGGGCGGCAAGTCCGCCGCCTTCCGTTTTCAGGATGCGCTGCGGCTTGTTCGCATCAGCAATAATCTCGGGGATGCAAAGAGCCTGATCACTCACCCCGCTACTACGACACACCAGCGGCTACCCCCCGCTGCGCGCGCCGCGCTCGGAATCAGCGATGGCCTGGTGCGGCTCTCGTGCGGCCTGGAGCATCCTGATGACCTCGTGGAGGATGTGTTTACCGCGCTCGCAGCGGTGTGAGCGATCGGACGACGGACGACCGACAACGAGGCCCGCTGGCGCGGTCTATTGCCTGGTCTCTGGTTAAGGCGTAACGCGCGGACCGACAGCGGTCGCGATTGGGCGTGTCGCGGCCTCGGCGATCGCCATTCCGAGCGCCTTGGCCAGGCAAGCATAGCTCCAGTCGTTCATATGCAAGCCATCAGCCGACACGAATGTCTCGAAGGGCAAATGCTCGGCCTGATACCAATTCCGCATCAACTCGAAACGGTGAAAGACGCCGATGTGCTCAGCCTTGGCCGTAGCAGAAATCAGGGAAACCATCCGCTCGCAGTTGGGTTTGCCGATGACCCGCGGGGCATATTGCGGATCAATCAAGACCACATCAGCGCCGGTGGCCTTCAATCGGAGCAACCCCTGATGCAATTCAGCGACGTGCGGCGGCAGCGCCCTGTCGCGCAACACCGAATTGGTGCCGACCTGCCAAAGCACCAAATCCGGGTGCTCCGCGATCACGGCCTGGTCCAGCCGCGCCAGCATATCGTCGATTTCCTCGCCATTGACCCCGCGGTTCAGGACCGTGAATTGATGGCCCGGGAAATGACTGGAGAGCTCCTCGGCGAGACGGTTGGGATAGGCAGCGGCCGACGAGCTTGCACCGGCGCCGTACGTCGATGAGGATCCAAGCGCCACGATCTTGATTGGCTTGCCCCTCGCGAGGAGGCGCGCCGTGCGCGGGAGCGGAAAGTCAAAGCGCGCCTGTTCGGGTCTTACCACACAGACCTGAGGCGTCGCTGAGGCCGGGCTCAAAGCTTGGAGCTGAAATCCGCCAGCAACAGGCAACGGACCCTCAACCGGACCCTGCTCCTGTGCCGTGACCGGCCACGACAAAAAAACTGCCGCTGCCGCAACCGCGCCGCGAATTGCCGTGCGGCAAAAAATGACCTGATCCTGCATTATGCTTTTGATCCTAAAGTATTTTTGCCCTTCACTGCGAGGCTTTGTGCTCGCCATCGGGCAAATGTGCTCCGTCAATGATCATGTCCGCCATGGCGCGGGCAATACAGTCATGCACGCGAAGCGCAAGCAAGTTGTCTTTTCCGGCTGCGTAGAGATCGAAGGCACCGGTATCGGACCAATGACGCATGATGGAGAGCCGGTCGAACAGTGGTATCTCATGCTGTTGCGCGGCCACCCGCATTACGTCCGCATATGGCCCGAGCGCGACAATGATGTCGGTGCGCGGACTATATTGCATGTTAACCAATATGACGTCCGCACCCCCTTTTTGCAACGTTTCGATCCCTTCATCAAGAGCGGCACGGAAATCATCGGGATCAATCCTCCGAATTGCATCGATCGTGCCGGTTTGCCATATCACCAGATCCGGCTTTTCTTGCAGAAGCAATTTCCCCATGCCGTTCGCCAAGTCCTCTGCGTTCTGGCGCGTACGCAGCAACGTGGTCACGTTGACGGCGACCCCTGGAAGCCTCTTCCGCAGCACCGCCTCCAGACGAGCGGGGTAAGCGGAAGGGGGGCCATCCGGTCCCGCGAGGGCCGAGGAGCCCGTTCCCACGACGGTAATGGCGAGCCTGCGATCTTCCTTGACCACGCTAGAAACTCGCTTCAAGTCATTGACGCCAGACAACAAATAGCCAGGGATTTCGCATCCTGGACCCTCGCCGGCCGACGCACTGCCGAGCGCAGCCATAAAAACGGCAACTACTCCAAATGACATTCTCATGCCTCGCCTCCCGCGAGGTCAGCATTCGGCGTTTTCTTTGGACGGGATCCGCCGCTTCGCCCCTCCGCCCGCTTATACCACGTCAAAAGGCCCGCGGCGGCAATCATGATAAGGATCCCTAAGACGCTTACCAGCAGTTGCATCCAGAACGCAGCCGATACTTCGGTCATGGCAAAATGCGCCGCGAACGAAAGGAATATGCCCAGGCAGAAGATTTCAAGGGAATGCTGTCCGCAGGCGATCGGCGGCCACATCCACCAACTTTGCAGCGCCGACCAATCGCGGCGCACGAAATGAATCGTGACCACGGCCAGCGCGAGGAAATGCGCAAACCGCAGCACATCAAGATTGACCTTGTCGATCGGGTAAATCAGCTCTTCCAGCCAGTGCGGAACATATTGGCTCGCCCCCGGCAAATACCAGGTCATGGAAATGAGAAACGCAAACACCAGATACACTGCCGCCAGCGCCACGGTCACGCGGGATTGCAGCACGCCTGACAGTTGCTGAGCTCCTCCGAGCGCGCACCAGGCGCCGAAGACGAACAGCAGCTGCCAAGCGAACGGATTGAAATACCAGTGCCCGCTCGGATAACTGGGTAGGTTCCAGTTGAAGTGCCACGTCAGCACGTAGAGCAGGACCGAGGTGCCGAGCGCCAGCGTCGATTGAATTCGCAACAGCCAGAGAATCGGAGGAAACAAGAGCAGCAGAATAATGTAGAGCGGCAGAACGTCCATATTGGCCGGCTTGAATTTCAGCAGCAGCGCCTGGATGATCGTCAAATCCGGCTGCTTGAGAAAATCGAGAATGTTCATTTCCTCCGCATACAGCGGATTTTCGAAGCTCGTTGCCACATACGCGATCTCGGCGAGGTAGATTGCGAACAGGAACACGTGGGCGACGTAAATCTGCCAGGCGCGCCGAAGAATATGTGCGCTCGCAATCAGAAAACCGCGCTCGCGCATCTCCTTCCCGTACACGAATGCGGCGGTGTAGCCCGACACAAAAACGAAGATCTCGGTTGCATCGCTGAACCCGTAGTTGCGAATGGTGATCCAGGCGACCAGGTTGGATGGAATGTGATCCAGAAAAATCAGCCAGAGAGCAATGCCGCGAAACAGGTCGAGCCTGAGATCGCGTCCGGTCGTGACTGAGACGGGGGCGGGGGCATGCATTGCGGCGTTCTTCCGGACGATGATGGGCATTGTACCCTGGTTTCGGAAGGCATTGCACTCTCCGTTCCGGAGGCCGCGGGATTGCTTTCGACCCAAGGTGGCTCAGCGACTATTCTCCCCAAGCGCGCAAGCGGTATTTACGCAAGATCAAACGCAGCTAAGATCGCTGATTTGAGCGGAAGGCGAACGCATGGAAGCGGTCAAAGCACCCTATCGCGCCGTCACACGCAAGATCGAGGTCAAAGTGGTGCCGCGCTTCCTGCCTGAGCGCTCCTCGCCGGAAAACGGTTATTTCTTTTGGGCCTACACGATCACCCTTGCCAATCTTGGTGTCGAAACCGTCCAGCTTAAGACGCGGTATTGGCGCATCACTGATGCGCAGGGTCGTCTGCAGGAAGTGCGCGGAGCGGGCGTGGTGGGTGAGGAGCCGGTGCTCAAGCCGGGCGAGAGTTTTGAATATACCAGCGGTGTGCCGCTGCCCACGGCGTCCGGGTTCATGACCGGCACCTATGGGATGGTCGGCGCGGCCGGGGAAACATTCGACGTCGAAATTCCCGCTTTCTCCCTGGACACCCCTCAGCGGGAGCGCACAATAAACTAAGTCAGTGGGGATTTTCCCGCCGCAAAGCGTCACTGTTGCAGAGTCACATTCAGCTCGCCTGGGGCAAACACGTAGCTCGCATTGCAAAACTCGCACGTCACCGTGATCTTGCCGTTCTCTACCATGGCATCGCGGTCGTCCTGCGAGAAGCTTCGCAACATGCCATCCACCCTCGCGCGCGAGCATGAACACTTGGCGCGCAGATACTTGCTGCGGAATACCCGCACCCCACGCTCCCGAAATAGACGATAGAGAAGCTGCTCGGACGATACGTGGGGATCGAGCAGTTCGACGTCCTCGATCGTGGCAACCAGCGAGCGCGCTTCCACCCAGGCGTCGTCCTCAGGAGGGGCGACCAAGTCCATCCCTTCCGGGGCGTCTCCGGGGTGAAGGTCGGGCCTGCGTGCCCGCTCCGGAGACTGTGGTAGGAATTGCAGGAGGAGGCCGCCAGCCCGCCAGCGGTGCTGAGCGCCGTCCTCCCCAGCGCGCAACTCCTCCGCCACAGCCAGGCGGACGCAGGTGGGAATTTGCTCCGAACGCAGAAAGTATTCGTGCGCGGCGCCCTCGAGGTCATGCCCCTCAAGCGCGACAATCCCTTGATATCGCGCTGTATCAGGTCCCTGATCGATGGTCATCGCGAGATGGCCTTTTCCAAGCAACGCCCCCGCCGCCACTTCGCCCGAAGCCATGGCGCCAGCGACCCGCTCTGCGTCGAAGCGAGCGCAGGCGCGCACCTTGTCGGGCGTGGTGTAGTCGATCACCAGCATCCGCACCGGACCGTCGCTCTGGGTCTGCAAGATGAAACGGCCCTCGAATTTGAGCGTCGATCCAAGCAGGACGGTCAGCACGATGGCTTCGCCCACAAGCTTTGCGACCGGAGCGGGGTAGCGATGACGTGAGAGGATGCTGTCGATTGCGGCGCCGAAGCGCACTACTCTGCCCCGTAGATCGAGAGCGTCGACCTGAAAGGGAAGTATCGTGTCATCAGCGGACGTCGCCGCGGGTGCGCGCGTTGGAATGACAATTCGGGGGCCTCGCATGGTCCCATCCATATAAGACGCGGCCGGACAGAAATCAGGAGCAGGCGCGAGCAGAAGGCTCGTAGCCGATTATCCCGAGGCCGGGACGCATTCCTGGAAGCACCAGGTCAAGATACCTTTTTGCGCATGCAGGCGGTTCTCGGCCTCATCGAACACGATCGACTGCCGTCCGTCGATCACCTCGTCGGTGACCTCCTGCCCACGATGCGCGGGGAGGCAGTGCATAAACACCGCGTCGGGTTTGGCGCGGGCCATCAGCCGCCCATTTACCTGATAGCGTCTTAGCAGGTTGTGTCGGCGTTGGCCGTTTTTGTCGCCCATCGACATCCAGGTGTCAGTCACGACACAGTCGGCACAGGCTACCGCCGCTTCCGGATCGTCGCCGATGCATATCGGGGCGCCTGAAAGCTTCACCCAGTCAAGCAACCACGTCTTCGGAGCAAGCTCGGGCGGTGTGGCTACGCGCAAGTGAAAATCGAAGCGCTCGGCCGCGTGCATCCATGAAGCGAGGACGTTGTTGCTGTCCCCCGTCCACGCCACGGTCTTCCCCTGGATCGGGCCACGATGCTCCTCGAAGGTCATGACGTCAGCGAGCACCTGACAAGGGTGCGACCGGCGTGTGAGACCATTGATCACCGGCACCGTCGCGTGCCGAGCAAGCTCCGTCACGGTCTCATGATCAAGGGTGCGAATCATGATCGCATTCACGTACCTGGATAGCACCTTCGCTGTGTCAGCTATCGTCTCGCCGCGGCCAAGCTGCATCTCCTGCCCTGTCAGCACGATGGTCCCACCACCCAGCTGACGCATTGCCACCTCGAAAGAGACGCGCGTCCGCGTGGAGGGCTTGTCGAAAATCATCGCGAGCGTCCGCCCTTCGAGTGCCGTGCGCGCATGCGCCGGACGCTCCTTCATCGCGCGACCCGCTGCAATCATGCCACGCAGCTCGACCGTCGAAATGTCGATGAGATCGACAAAGTGCCGGATGGGGCCACTCCTCATCCGGCCGCTCCCTCGCGTGTTTCTTCCCGGGCGCGCTTCCTAAGTCGGGCGCAAGCGCGGTCGATGCGCTGCACCGCTTCCCCTAATTCCCCTTCGCTCACAATCAGGGGCGGTAGCAACCGCACAACATTGTCGCCGGCTCCAACGGTCATCAGCTTTTCTTCATGCAGCGCCTTGACCAGATCGCCACTCGGAATGACCGCGCGGAGCCCAACCAGCAGGCCCTCCCCCCGCACCTCCGCAATCAACTCCGGATAATGGTCCCTGATCTCGGCGAGCTTCTGCTTGAGCAGGAGTGAAGTCCGCCGAACGCGGTCAAGAAATCCGTCGGCCAGCACCACATCAAGCAGGGCGCCGGCTGCGGCCATGGCGAGCGGATTGCCACCAAACGTCGAACCGTGCGTCCCGGTCGTCATCCCCTTGGCGGCCTCCTTGGTCGCGAGGCACGCCCCAAGCGGAAAGCCTCCCCCAAGCGCCTTCGCCAATCCCATGATATCAGGAACCACCCCGCAGCGCTGGTAGGCGAAGAGCGCGCCGGTACGGCCCAGACCGGTCTGCACCTCATCGAATAGAAGCAAAAGGCCGTGGTCATCGCATAAACGGCGCAAGGCTCGCAGAAATTCGGGTGGGACGACGCGCACCCCACCTTCGCCCATGATGGGCTCTATCAGGATTGCCGCGGTCTCCGGCCCGACCGCGGCCTTGACCGCGGCAAGGTCGGCAAAAGCAATCTGGTCGAAGCCGTCCACCGCCGGGCCAAATCCCTCCAAATATTTCTTCTGCCCGCCTGCGGCCAGCGTGGCGAGCGTGCGACCGTGGAAGGCACCCTCGAATGTGATGATGCGATATCGCTCGGGCTTGCCGCCAGAAAACTGGTACTTGCGCGCCATCTTGATCGCGCATTCGAGCGCCTCGGCGCCGGAATTGCAGAAGAAGACCACGTCGGCGAAACTCGCGGCACAGAGACGCTCGGCAATGCGCTCGGCCTCAGGAATCTGATAAAGGTTCGAGACGTGCCAGAGCTTGCGAGCCTGCTCGGTGATTGCGGCCACAAGGTAGGGATGCGCATGACCCAGCGCATTCACGGCAACCCCAGACGTGAAATCGAGGTAACGGTCACCGTTTGTGGCCACAAGCCAAGCGCCCTCGCCGCGGTCGAATGCCAGATCCACGCGCGCATAGGTTGGCAGCAGATGCGATGTCGGAGCGTTGCTCATCGACACACCAGCGGGTCAAAATGAAATGTGCCGCCTCTTCCTGGCGGCACCACATAACATTTTATTGCAGCATTGCTGCCTGTCAACATGATGCCTGACACCTGATTTCTGATCCCTGATGATGTTAGGCCATCCGAGCAAAACGAGGCCGGACGGTCCCTTGACTTGGGAAAATGCGCCTCATATGAGACTCCGGGTCAGGCGGGTGCATCGGAGCTCTGGGCGGGGATGCCGCAAAACGCGCGACACAGCATAGCGCAAGACAGCACAGCGCAAGACAGTGCACGCCAAGGGGCCGCCCTCGAAGGGGGCGCATTCCAAGACAGCGCAATCAGCGAGGAATTGCACATCAACGCCGATTCGCGCTGGTATGCTGTCCATACGCATCCGCACCGCGAGTTTCGCGCGCAGCACCAACTCGAGAATCAGGCATTTGAAGTATTTCTGCCCAGGCGGGTGAAAACGATTCGGCACGCGCGTAAATTGACCAACGTCACCGCTGCGTTCTTCCCGCGCTATCTCTTCGTTCGACTCGATCTCACGAAACATCGCTGGCGAAGCGTCAACGGAACCTTCGGCGTTCTGAGCCTGGTCATGCAAGGGGAAATGCCTCATCCGGTCCCTTCGGGCGTCGTGGAAACCATGATCGCTTGCGTCGATGCGGCGGGCCTGCTTTCCCTCGGGGACAATCTGGCGGTGGGTTCACACGTTCGGGTCGCCGCCGGACCTTTTGCGGAGAAACTCGGAATATTGGATCGGCTCGACGATTCCGGGCGCGTTCGGGTCCTGCTCGAAATCATGGGTGGAACCATTCCGGTTCAACTCGACCGGAAATATGTGACCGCCGCTTGAGATGCGCTGAGAGAAGCGCGGCAGTCGCCCGATGCCGCCGACGCAGTCGATGAAGCGGCTCGTTTTTCTCAATCGCTTCTTCTTCCCGGACCATTCCGCCACCAGCCAGATCCTCACTGATCTTGCGTTTCACCTCGCAGGCTGTGGCGCAGACGTGCACGTCATCGCCAGCCAGCAGCTCTACGACAATCCGCGCGCTGATCTCCCCAGAACGCAGATCGTCAACGGCGTGCAGGTGCATCGCGTGCCCACCACCGCCTTCGGTCGTTCCGCACTCATCGGGCGCGGGATCGATTATGCCTCCTATTACTTTTCAATGTGGCGTTGCGCGCGCGCGCTCGTCGGCCAAGGCGATATCGTGATCGCAAAGACGGACCCGCCACTTACATCAGTTGTCGCCATGCGGGTAGCCGGGCAAACAAATGCTGGGCTTGTGAATTGGCTTCAAGACATCTATCCCGAGGCTGCCGTCGAGTTGGGGATCCCCTTCGTGCGCGGACCGCTGGGTGAGGGCCTCTGCCGGCTTCGTGACCTCTCATTGCGAAAAGCGGCGGCGAATGTCGTCCTGGGAACGCAAATGGCGCAACGGGTGCGATCACGCGGCGTACCTGGAGATCGCGTGCATGTCATCCCGAACTGGAGCAATGATGAACAGCTTTGCCCGGTCCCGCACGAGGAAAATCCATTACGACGAGAGTGGGGATTGCAGGAAAATTTCGTCGCCGGCTATTCAGGCAACCTTGGCCGCGCTCACGAATTCGAAACAGTGCTCGCAGCCGCAGAGCTGTTGCGCGATCATCCGCGTATCATGTTTTTGTTCGTAGGCGGCGGTCATCATTTCGAGCTGCTCGCGGCCAGAATCCACGCCCGCGGCCTGCAACGGATATTCCGTTTCATTCCCTATCAGGCCCAGGCGTCGCTGAAGAATTCGCTGAACGTGCCGGACGTGCATCTGATCTCGCTACGACCCGAGCTCGAAGGTTTGATCGTTCCAAGCAAATTTTACGGGATCGCGGCTGTCGGGCGTCCGGTAATCTCGGTGACGGCAAGGGAGGGAGAGATCGCCCGCCTCGTGCGGCAGCATGGTTGCGGCCTGGTGGTTGAACCGGGAGATGGGGAAGCGCTGGCGGAGAGCTTGATTGGCTTGGCCACGAACCCTTCGCGAGCGGCGCAGATGGGACAAAGTGCGCGCACCATGCTCGAAGCTGAGTTCACCCGGGCTCACGCCTTCGCGCGGTGGCGCCAAATGCTGGACAGCCTGCAAAAGCGGGTCGAAGGCCCGGGGGATCGCCCAGATTAAATACAGCCGTCACCGTTCTTGGAAATTCCACCCCTGTGTGTTGAATGGGCCACATGGGGCACCGGAGCGCGCTCGGATGGCTTCGATGCGCCGCCATCCCAGAAATATTGCCGATTTACTGAAATACCGGCTCGGGACACCTGACATGGAAACTGGGGGTGCAGGTGTGGAGTCAGGTGTGGCTCTCGCCCTTGCATCTCGCGGTATTGCGCCCCAAGCGGGACTTGGGGGGCAGTGCCATTTTCCCGACGAAATCGCCCCGCAATGGATGCTCGGGGCCGCTGCACAAGCGGAGTGGGGGATTCGATGCGGACTGGTTCTCCGGCGTCGAGGGGATATCTGCGAATTCGATTTTCCCTTTTCGATACGATTTGGGCGTTCGGCTCGCCCATTATCGCCTTGGCGATTCGCGAAGCTCAGATCGTGTCCACGGACGGCTCAGTATATTGCCTGATCTCCTTGGCTTTCTCACTCGTAGCGTACTCCGCTTTCCGGCTTCACGATGGCGTATTGCGCTTCTTCAATGTCAAGGACGCGTGGAACGTCGTCAGGGCTGTCGCATGCGCGGAAGTGATGACCTGCGTTTTACTGTTCACTCTGACACGCCTGGAGAATATTCCCCGCTCGACGCCTCTGATTCATGCACTGATTCTGTGCGCAGGGCTCAATCGCTGTCCGGGCGCTTGCCCGGATGAATGAGACGGACCGGGGCGTGGACCTCGTCGCAGCTCATGATGGCCTCGAGCACGTAATCATGATCGGCTCGACGAAGCTCACTTTCCTGTTTGTCAGCTTTCTGGCCGCCTATTGCCCGGGCCAGAGACGAGTTATTGCATTGCTGGATGGCGGCTCCGGAATGATCGGCCGTACGGTCTCCGGAATCCGGATTGTTGGCTCCCCTGATCACCTGCAACCGATCATCGATGAATTCGCTGAGCACGGCATCAGCACCGATCGGGTTGTGGTCGGCGGAGATGAGGATCTTTTATCCGAGGATACGCTGAAGGAGGTCCAGCGGGTCTGCGGGCAGAGGCAAATTCCTCTCGATTTCGTCCCGAAGCTGGTCGGCTTGACCGCTTTGGAGCCCAGAGTGGAGCCGAAGGCAACGCTCACACCCATAACTCCTCCATGCGTGGCAATCTCGCGTTATTTCACATGGAAATACGCGCTGGATTTCGCCAGTGCTGCAACCATGTTGGTTGTTTGTGCGCCCTTCCTGCTCTTGGCGGGGGGCCTTGCGCTACTCGACGTGGGGTGGCCTATCCTCTTCTGGCAGCAGCGGCTGGGCGCCCGAGGCCGGCCTTTCGTGATCTATAAGCTGCGCACCCTGCGACCACCGTTCGATCAACTTGGCGACCCCATCCCGGACAGCAAGCGTCTGTCGTGGGTTGGAACCATCTTGCGCAGGACGCGGCTCGACGAGCTTCCACAATTGTTCAACGTGCTTGTTGGAGACATGTCGTTGATCGGCCCGCGCCCGTTGCTGCCGCGGGATCAGCCTGCCAATCCCCACGTGCGGCTGATGATCCGGCCGGGCATTACGGGCTGGGCGCAGGTAAACGGCGGAACCCTGCTCAGCCCGAGCGAAAAAGAATCGTTGGACGACTGGTATGTACAAAACGCGTCCTTCTGGCTTGATCTGAGAATCCTCTTGAAAACTGCGGCGGTTATGCTGTGGGGACAGGGCCAGCCGGAAAAAGTTACGCCCTCCCGTCAATCGCTGCTAGGCGGCGAGGAGGTTCCAGCCCTGGCCGGAGCGCAATTAGCCAAGCGTGCGATCGGTTGAATCAGGCGAACTGTCCGGCGGCTTCCCTTCGCCGTACACCCCTCTCGGGTCGAACACCCTGTCGGCATCGCGGAACTCAAGAATAGCGGCGCCTCCGCGGCCCAGTTGCACCGTTCGATAGAAGCACGAGCGCCGGCCAGTATGGCAAGCCCCCGGCCCTTTCTGCTCCACCCTGAGCCATACTGCGTCCTGGTCACAGTCAGTGCGCATCTCGACGACATGCTGCACGTGGCCCGAGCTCTCGCCCTTGCGCCAAAGCTGCCCGCGTGAACGGCTGAAATACCACGCCTCCCCGGTAGAGATGGTTTTATGCAGGGCCGCAGCATTCATGTGCGCCACCATCAGCACATCGCCCGAACGCGCATCCGTGGTCACGCAAGTAATCAGCCCGTCGCGGTCGAGCTTGGGAGCGAATGTGCAACCCTCTTCGACGTCAGTTATCGATCCCGGCGCCGGAAAACCAAGCAGACCTGACATGCCTCGCTCACCCACAGAACAATGCCTATATATTGCACAGGACAATGGGTGCAATCCGATTGCTGGCAGGGCGATCCCATAAAACATGCTGAACGACGTCTACAATGACCGAATCCTTGAGCTCGCCGGAAATATTCCGAGGTTGGGTCGGCTCGACGCGCCTGATGCAACCGCGACCGCCCATTCCAGGCTGTGCGGGTTGACGGTTACGGTCGACTTGAAAATGGAGGGCGACACTGTAACCGACTTCTCGCATGACGTGAAAGCTTGCGCGCTCGGGCAAGCTTCGTCCTCGATCATGGCCCGCCATGTGATCGGCGCGAGGGCTGATGAGTTGCGTTCTCTGAGGGAGACGGTTCGCCGCATGCTCAAGGAAAATGGAGCGCCGCCGGGAGGCAAATGGGCCGACATTGCTGTCTTGGAGCCCGTGCGCGAGTATAAGGCGCGCCATGCGTTGACGCTTCTGACGTTTGACGCCGTTACTGCGGCCATCGATGAGATCGAAACGAAGCGGAAGGCCACGGTGGCGACAACGTCGTAGATTTCCGGATGCGGTCCGAGCGTCCTGTGGGCAGGTATAAATCGTGCGTCGGTGCGCGTGTGTGACGCCGCTAATCATCTTGTTGCAGGGAGCTCCGATCGCCGACGCTGCCCCGGTCCGCGATTGCACGACGGAAGCCAAGGCGCTGAGCAAGGATCAATCCGAGCTACCTAAACTCGATGTCGCTTCCCCTCAGGACCGTCCGCCCTACTGCATCACGCTGGAAACCATCATGGCGTTCGCAGGTCGCGTGAAGGCACACGTGGCCCATTGTCCGACATCGGATTTCGCCACTGCGGCGCCAGAATGGGCGAAGGCGCAGGCCAACTATTCAAAGCTATTCAGCCAACGTCGGTGCAAGCGCACCATGTGACGCGACCTTGGACGTGGACCGTTCGCAACGGCCGCTGCACCAACGCGCCTGATGGGCGGTTTCACTCGGGCGGATAGTACCCAAGCCGGCCAACGGTCGCGACAGAGGTCGCCGAACTTACGGATCGGTTGGGCGAAAGCTCTCGATCGAAGGGTGCATCCACCGTGGTGAGCCGCATTCGCTGAAGCTCGTCAGGAGAGAGCCGGTATAACGGCTCCCATGGAGGAATGCGCAGCGCAGTTTCCAGCAGATCGACCTCTCCGCCCATTTCGATCGTGTATTGCGCCAAACGGCCGATGTCGCGTTGAACGATGTTAAGCTCTTCGGCGGAATAGCTCGATTCCAGCGCCTGCTTGCGCTTTTTTCCCAACCATATCTGATGCACCAGAACACGCGCTTCCGGCGGAACGTAACGGCTCGATCCGGCAAGCAATAAGAAGGCACACATGGACTCGCAGTTGCCGTTGGGAGAAAGGACCGCACGATGCTCTCCGCCACCCGATACGGGCAGCGGGGTAGACTTGCCGATGGTGGTGATCATGTCGAGGCTGCGGATCAACCTGCCGAGAGCGAGCGTCCCCAGGACGGAACCGCCATCGGAATCGAGAACCAGGACGGCCCCCTGCGTATTGGGGTCTTTGGCGAATGCCTCGAAGGTCCGAGGCGTGTCGGCCGTGATATACCCCACGGCGGAAATCCAGACGCGGCAATTGGACCCGCAGACCTCAGACGGTCCTTCGCGCCTCCATTCAAATCGCATGGGTGCGCTGCCGCTTTCGTCGGGAGGCGATGGGGAGCCTGCGCCCACTTGAGCAACGCCACACACGAGCGCAAACGCGCCCGAGAGAAATCGGAGCATGCTGACCCTCATCAAATGGCGCTGCGCCGAGCCTTTCTAGTGAGGCCGGTCGCAGGCGTCTTTGTCCCAAAATCTACGAGCCCGTTTTAAGGGCGGCCGAGATTCGGGTCTAGTCCAAAAAACTGGGCTGAACCTGCCTAAAAGCGGTGCAGCACAAAAGTGGCGCTATCGCAGTGCTCTCCCCAAATTCTCACATCAATTGTCCGCTATGCGCGGCCGATGCCGACCTAGACCAATGACCCCTTCGACTCAACGATTTCCTTTTTCCCAGAGCATCTTACGGCGACTTCCGCGCTTGGCCGCACAGCTTTTGATCGGCGGCTACCGCCTCACCTTTTCTCCCTTGGTCGGGTTCCACTGCCGCCATCTGCCTACCTGCTCCATCTATGCGGGTGAGGCGATCGGCCGCTTCGGCGTTTGGGCCGGGGGCTGGATGGCCCTCGCACGGCTTTGCCGCTGCCAACCGTTTGGCAGTTCCGGCCTTGATTTCGTCCCGGAGCTTTTGCCGCCCCGTTCGCGGTGGTATTTGCCCTGGCGTTACGGCCGCTGGCGCGGATCCAATTACCGTCCTGATCATGAACCACTGGCGCACCCGCCAATCACCAAGGCCTGACCTCGGAGCGAGCTCAGGGGGAAACCGGCCGCGCTCCTCGCAGAACAGACTCGCGGGGTTGTCATAATATATCGCGGCATATATCGCGGCTTTCATTCCGCATATCCGGCGACGCTTACCTGCATTCGTAGGCAGCGAGTGAGCAGAGGAGACGAGCATGGTAACCTTGACTTTTCCCGATGGCGCACGGCGGGACTATCCGAAAGGCATCTCAGGCAGCGAAATTGCCAAGGGCATCTCACCTTCTCTGGTCAAGCGCACCGTCGCGATGGCCCTCGACGGAAAACTTGCCGATCTCTCCGACCGCATTGAGCGCGATAGCCGGATCGAATTTCTCTCGCGGGATGATCCGCGGGCATTGGAGTTGATCCGGCATGACGCCGCCCATGTGCTGGCCGAAGCCGTACAGAGCCTCTGGCCGGGCACGCAGGTGACCATCGGACCGGTCATCGAGAATGGGTTTTATTACGACTTCTTTCGCAATCAGCCGTTCACACCGGAGGATTTCAGCCTCATCGAGAGCAAAATGCGCGAGATCATCGCGCGCGACAATCCTTTCACCAAAGAGGTGTGGTCGCGCGAGAAGGCCAAGCGGATATTTCGCGACAAGGGCGAGTTGTTCAAGGTCGAGCTGGTGGATGCCATCGCCCCCGACCAGGAGATCCGGATCTACAGGCAAGGGGATTGGTTCGACCTGTGCCGCGGCCCGCACATGACCTCCACGGGCAGGGTCGGAGGCGCGTTCAAGCTGATGAAGGTCGCCGGCGCCTATTGGCGGGGCGATTCCAACCGTGAAATGCTGTCGCGCATCTACGGCACCGCTTTCGCCAAACAGCAGGATCTCGACGCTTACCTTAAGCAGATTGAGGAAGCCGAAAAGCGCGATCACCGCAAGCTCGGCCGTGAGATGGACCTGTTTCACTTTCAGGAGGAAGCCCCGGGCTCAGTGTTCTGGCACCCGAAGGGATGGACCCTGTTTCAACTCCTGGAGAACTACATTCGCCGCCGCCAAAGCGAGGTCGGCTATGTGGAGGTGAACTCGCCGCAGCTTATGGATTCCTCGCTCTGGGTCGCTTCCGGCCATATGGAGAAATATCGCGACATGATGTTCCTCACGGAGCATCGCACTGACGATGAGCGCAGCTATGTCGTCAAGCCAATGAACTGCCCGGGACACGTGCAGATATTCAAGAACGGGCTTAAATCTTACCGCGATCTGCCTCTGAAGATTGCAGAGTTTGGGAAGGTGCACCGCTTCGAGCCATCCGGCGCGCTGCATGGACTCATGCGCGTGCGTGCGTTCACCCAAGATGACGCGCACGTGTTCATCACCGAAGGGCAGATGGCCGAGGAGAGCCTGAAGATAAATGATCTCATCCTTTCACTCTATGAGGATTTCGGCTTCCCCGACGTGAGCATCAAGTTCTCGGACCGCCCTGAACAACGCATCGGCGATGACAGCGTCTGGGAAAAGGCGGAGGACGCGCTGATGGCGGCCCTCAACGCTTCCGGTCGGCCCTGGACGCTCAACAAGGGCGAAGGCGCGTTTTACGGCCCCAAGCTCGAATACGTGTTGCGCGATGCCATTGGACGAGACTGGCAATGCGGGACGGTGCAGGTGGATCTCAATATGCCGGGGCGGCTCGGCGCATTCTATATCGACGAGGGCTCGCACAAGGTCACGCCTGTGATGCTGCATCGAGCAATGTTCGGCTCACTTGAGCAATTCACTGGCATTCTCCTGGAACACTATGCCGGGCATTTGCCGCTTTGGCTCTCGCCGGTGCAAGCCGTCGTCGCCACCATTACGGCCGATGCCGATGGCTACGCCTGCGCGGTGACCGCTGCGGCAACGCGCGCCGGATTGCGTGTCGAGCAGGACCTGCGCAACGAGAAAATAAATTACAAGGTGCGCGAGCATTCGCTCGCCAAGGTGCCGTCGCTACTGGTGGTCGGGCGCAAGGAAGCCGCCAATGGCACCGTCTCCATACGCCGGCTTGGCAGTGAGGAACAGAGAGTCGTTGCTCTTGACGCGGCGATTGCAGAGCTTGCCGCTGAAGCCGTCCCGCCGGACCTCCGCGGAGTGCGGAAAACGGCTTGACATGATACGCCAACGCCGCGCGAAGCCGCACGCCGTCAACGGGCAATCACTTCGACTTCTGAAATCGACGCCATTGAGCACCCGAAAAGCGCCCTCGTAGGTCCGGTTGTCGTTGCGGGCGATTGCGCGGTATTCGCCTTCGGCCAGGATCACGCGCGGGAAGGCGCCGATTGATTCCTTGATCACGTCGCCGCCGGGCGTGAGCACCGACCATTGAGTGTTGGCCCGCGCTTCTCCGCCACGATCATTCACCAGCTTGAGGGTGATGATCGCAGCGCGATGGTTGACGGTCGTGTCCGCGAGCTTGCCAGCTTGCACCCGAATGTCGGAACGAACCGTGGAGTTGGCGTCGCCGTAGTTCGAAACGATGTAGTAGGTGCCCTCCGGCACGAGCATGACATCGCCCGTCATAATAGCCGTCGCAATGGGCCGCTTATCGCCGGGCTCGAATTGGCTGCCTTTGTAGAGCTCGAATGTGATTTGCCCATGCGGGATGCGGGCATCTCCCACGCGCCCCTCGATGCGCAGTCCGCCAGCAGGAAGCTCGAATACCTCCTTGGCGTTTTCGGAGCGCACCTGAACGACTTTCGTTGCGCTGGCCAGCCCGAACGCAGCGCTGACGACATACGACCCCTCAGGGAGCGCGAATGTAGGCGCCGGCGTCTTGTCCTCCTTGACCAGGCGGGGCGTGCCGTTCTGCTCGACGCGAAAGACACGCCAATGCAACCCGCCATTGATCATCGGAAGATCGCGTCCAAAGCGCGCGGTTAGCGCCAGCGCACCCTGTCCGGGAGCTAGAGTCGGTGTGGCATGGACCTGGCCTGGCGCGCCGGGAGGTGGCAACGACTGGAGCATCGGTCCCTTCGGCGCCGACGGTGCCCCGGCCTTGGAATTGGCGCCATTTGATGACCCGGGAGCGCCCTGCAACTGTGGAACGGAAGGGACCTCGTTCGGAGGACGCAACACCGGTGGATCAAAAAACTGCGCACGCGCCTGCGTCGGCAGCGCCACGGGCATGATGCCCGTCGCCGCAAGACCCACGGCCAAAACGACTTGGCCCCACGTGCCCACCCTCGTCCGCACGACCCCCATGCGAGAAGTTTTCGGCGGCAATCACGGCAAATTCAAGCCGCAGGCTGCGTTTGTCACCCCCGCCAAGCTATGCTAGGCGCCCCGTAAAGCACGGAAGATGGGATGCCGGACGCCCTTGAACTGTTGAAGAATCGCCGCTCGATCAAACCCATCGAGCTTGTCGGTCCACCTCCTTCCACCGCCGACATCGAAACCCTTTTGACTGTCGCTTCGCGCGTTCCCGACCACGGCAAGCTGGCGCCGTGGCGCTTCATCGTGTTCGAAGGGGACGCCAGGCTCGCTGCCGGCGAAGCGATCGCCGCAGCCTTTCGCACAAATTACCCGCAAGCCGATGCGGAGCAGGTCGCCACCGAGCGCCGCCGCCTCGCCCGCGCCCCACTTGTGATTGCGGTGGTGAGCCGAGCTGCTCCACACGTGAAAATCCCGGAATGGGAGCAAGTGCTTTCCGCGGGGGCGGCGGCCATGAGTCTCGTCTTGGCTGCGCATGCGCTTGGCTATGCCGCGAGCTGGATCACGGAATGGTACGCGTATGACCGCCGTGTGCTGGATGCCTTCGGGCTTGGCCCAAACGAACGTATCGCCGGCTTCGTGCATGTCGGCCGCGCCCGCCAACCGGCCCCGGATCGGCCGCGACCGCCGCTGGCGGAGATCGCAACCCGCTTCGCCCAACCCTGACGTGGCAGGACTAGAAAACATGTTCTACGAGACCGCTAAAAACGATCACGGCCTTCCCCGCGATCCCTTCAAGGCGATCGTTGCGCCGCGTCCCATCGGATGGATCACGACCATGAGCGCCAGAGGAGAGGTCAACCTCGCGCCATATTCGTTTTTCAACGCCGTCTCGGATGATCCTCCCATTGTCTTGTTTTCCAGCGAAGGGCTGAAAGATTCGCTTTTGTTTGTCGAAGAGACCCGTGAGTTCGTCTGCAACCTCGCCACATTCGATTTGCGCCAGGCCATGATGGCAACATCGGAAGCCTTCCCGCGCGGCGTGAATGAGATGGAGGAAGCGGGACTGATACCGGCGCCCTCGCGATTGGTGCGTCCCCCGCGCATCGCCGCCTCCCCCTGCGCATTCGAATGCAGGCTGTTGAAAATTATCGATCTGAAAGATTTGCAGGGTCGCTCATCCAACCGCCTGCTCGCGTTCGGACAAGTTGTAGGGGTGCATATCGACGACCGGTTTATCCGGGACGGGCGACTCGACACTGCTGCCATGCAACCGATCGCGCGTTGCGGATACGCGGACTACGCCGTGGTGGATAAGGTGTTTGCAATGGCACGACCGCGCATGTTGCCGGCAACACAGAACGCGGCCGAATGAGGTGGCCACACCCCTCGCGGCCGCATCCCAGATGTCACTCGTCGCCGGCAGCCGCTATGCGCGGCATGAATCTAAGAAAGATCCTCCCGCGTTAGCAGCTGCTGCGCATCATGCCGATTGAATGTAGTCCCGCAATGCCGCGGACTCTTGCTCTATCTCCCAGAGGCGATGCTTGACGACGTCGCCGATGGATATGATGCCGACCACCTGATCCTGCTCGATGACCGGAACGTGGCGGAACTTGCCGGTGGTCATCCGCTCCATGATGGTGCCGACCGTCTCCATCTGACTACATGTTACGACCTTGCGCGTCATTATTTGGGCAAGCGGTTGGGTGAGCACGCCGGCGCCCTGCTCCGCCAGCACCCGCACGATGTCCCGTTCGGACAGAATTCCGATGACGCGACGGTCAGGGCCAAGCACAATCAAGGCGCCGATCTTATGTTCAGCGAGCGTTTTCACTGCAGTTTCGAGCGTAGCCGTAGGTTCAATTGTAATGACGCTGCCGCCCTTGTTGGACAAGATCGCCTTCACGATCATGGGTAACCTCCCTCGACCGGCGTTCGTGTCGATATCGGCGCGACGCCGGTCGTCAAGAATCAGCTGTTTGATGCGGGGCTGCTCTGGTTGGATTGATCGCGAATGCGACAGCAATCAAATTTGGCATGCGCGAACCCGCACAAGTAAATCCTAACATAAAAAGTTATGCGCCGGAATGCCGCCGCCGCAACTCTGTCGCGCGAATCGCGCCTGCTCAGTGCACTGCAACATGCGCCAGCCTGATCAGCCGAAAGGGAGATAAGATTAAGACGGGTCCGGCGGCCGCGAGCCATCTTCGACCGGACCGCCGGACGCTTCCATCGGAATGGGATCAAATGCGGAAAAGGTGACAAGGCCGGCGACAAAGCCGCCGATATGCGCTTGCCAGGCAATCGCCTGTTCGACGCCGGCCATGCCGATCGATCCGAGTCCGAACAATAAGTTTACCCCAAACCAAACAGCCAGGAACGCAAGCACCCGCGCATCACGCAGGCTCGACGCAAGCGGCGCTGCGGGCACGAAATAAGCCTCGTCGCGATTGCGCCACAGCGCGAGAGGCCCGCCACGTTGGAACGCAAAACGTATGGCGGCGGCCATGGCGCCGGAGATCGCAGCAGATGCGCCGATCATCGGCAGCAGCTCCCCGAAATGTGTGGCTAAGTGCACCGCCGCCCCCGCCGCGGCGGTTGTCGCCATAAAGGCCAGGAACCGCAGCGGACCAAATCGCCGCGCCACCGGCGATCCGAATGCCAACAGCCATACGACGTTGAAAACAAGATGCGTGAGATCACCGTGTATGAGCGCGTAGGTCACAAAGGTCCAGACGTCGGCTGGCCAGCCGCCCGGCCACACCACGTCCGGCATGACGGAGAAATCATAACGCGCGGGAATAAATGCAAACAGAAGGAGAAATTCGGTGATTTGCTCCGCGGTCAATGCGAGGAAAAGAAATGCATGGATGGCGCCGAGCACCATGATCAGCGCCACTACGACGAGCGGCACATTGAACATTCGTTCGTCGCGAGGTGGGTCGGTCATGAGATGTAAGGATAAGGTTAGCGCGCCGACAAGCGCCGCATGCCGACCGCAGTCGATCTGCGATTCCCCTCACGGCCCTGCATTCATCGAAGACCGAGGACCAGCGCAGCCTCTTCATTAACACTAACCCTTCGTTCGCGATAGCCGAACCGCCGTTGGGCTGTACCGGCACGCCCCGTGCTTCGCCTGCAGGCCATCTACAGGCAGCTGCGGCTGCGTCCCGAAATGGGGCAGCGCCGACGGAGAGCAGAGATGCGAGCGAGGCGCGCATGAAACATCCAGCAATCCGCGAAGTGTTCCGCCACTGGGACGAGCGGCGTGCCGGACGGCTAGCCCCGGAGCGTTCGGATATCGAGCCCAGCGCCATCCGCGGCGTGCTGGCCGACACGTTCATTATCGGCTTCGATCCCACGATGGGGCACCCCTTTCGGGTCGCGGGCACTCGCGTCTGCGCCTTGTTCGGTCGCGAGATCAAGGGCGAAGGCTTTCTCGACCTTTTCTGGCATGGAGCGCGCGACGAGATGCGCGACCTCATCGCAATCGTCACGCACGATTCGATAGGCGTGGTTGCGAGCGCGAGCGAATTGGCGGCGAGCGGCCGCGGACCTGCGCTTGAGCTCCTGGTTTTGCCGCTGCGCTGCCATGGGCGTACGGACGCGCGCCTGTTGGGGGCTTTGGTACCCAGCGAACCTGCGGACTGGCTGGGGCGGCGCGTTTTGTCCGATCTTGTGCCAGGGTGTTATCGCTTTCTCCGCAACAACCCCGCCCAGCCCCCCGCTCTCCAGGTCAACCACCAGCTCAACGAGGGCCGCATTCGGCATGGCCTCGTCGTCTTCGACGGCGGGCAACCCTGCAATATCTGATCACACGGGCAGTCCCGCGTTCTCGGCCTTCGGCCTCGCCCCGGGATGACGGCGCCGCACTGGGCGCACTAACGCACCATTAAGGGAGCCCCGATACCCTTGGGGGGACAGTGCGTGGGGTGAATCAGACCAGGCTATGGCGCTTCCTCTGAAAAAACCTCTAATTCTACCGTTGAGCGAGGAGCGTCGGCGATTCCAGCGGGTGCGGGTCAATCTACTCGGGCGCTACATGCTGTCGGATCGGCGCGAGTACCCGTGCCAGGTCGCCGACATGTCACCCGGCGGGATGGCGCTGATCGCGCCGGTGCGCGGCCAAGTGTCCGAGCGTGTCATTGCCTATGTCGACCATGTGGGCCGGTTGGAAGGTGTGGTAGCGCGACATATTGAGAACGGCTTTGCGATGACCATCGCAGCCACGCCGCGCAAACGTGACAAGCTCGCCGCCCAGCTCACCTGGTTGGCCAACCGCCACATTCTCGGTTTGCCCGAGGATCGCCGCCACGGCCGCATTACGCCGCGCAATCCGGCAGGCCGCCTCATTCTCGCAAACGGGCGCAACGTTGCCTGTCGGGTGATCGATATCTCCCAATCAGGCGCCGCGATCGCGACCGACCTGCGTCCCGAGATCGGATCGCCGATCACCATCGGCAAGACGCAAGGACGTGTGGTCCGCCATCTCGACGACGGGATCGCGATCGAATTCACTCGTCTGCAACATCCTGACTTTCTCGAGGACGAGATCACCGGCGGGTAATGCGCCGGCATCCTGACACGAGACTCGCTCGTGCATGGCATCCGGTGCGGCAGCCCTTGCCGGGATGCATCAGGTTTATCCGCAAATTTAATCGAATTTATCTCCATTTAGATTTGCATTCAATTCGGTATTGAATTTCGTTCGCCTCAAAATGAGAGGGCGAGCTTAGCGCCGACTGAAATTGTTTGTGCGAAATGTGGCTCCACAAAAAATTGGGGGGCCAACAAATGAGATGGAGCGCCACGGAGATCATCGCGGCAGGAATTGCCGTGGCTGCGTTGACCGCCGGAAGCATTTCACCCGCGGCAAACGCGGCAGGTGATCGACCGCTTTTCATTGCCGTCGGCAGCAGCGCCCGCCCGCCGATCGGTTGGACCGAATTCTGCTCCGAGTATGCGCCCGAATGCGAAACGAGGCCGATCCCGCCACGTGACATGGTGCTGACCACGAAAGCCTGGAAGGAGCTCGCGCGGATCAACAAATGGGTGAACGAGACCGTGCGCCCGATCACCGACCTGGAGCACTGGGGCGTGGTCGAACGCTGGAACTATCCCGATGATGGCTATGGCGACTGCGAGGACTACGTCCTGCTCAAGCGACGGATGCTCATGCAGGCTGGATGGCCGCGTCAGGCATTGCTCATCACGGTCGTGCGCGACAGAAGAGGCGACGGTCACGCTGTGCTCACGGTGCGAACCGACAAGGGTGAACTGATCCTCGACAATCAGAACGCGGATATCCTGCTCTGGACCGAGACGGGGTATCGCTTCGTCAAGCGTCAGTCGCAGCACGATCCCAATGTCTGGGTCACGCTCGGCGACCAGCGCCCCGCGGCAGCGACGGCCGCTGCGCGCTGATCAAGCTCCGCGAGCCGGGCCGTCCCACCACTCCTCGGGCCGTTCGCGCGCGGCTGGCTCCCCCGAGCCGATTGTGTCGCTCGGCATGCAACGCCTCTACTCATCACGAAGGTTAGGTGATAGCGTTACGGGTCGAAGAGATTTCGCCGCGCCAAAGCCAGAAGAAACTGCAAGGCCAGAGCGCCTCCCGGTCCACCCTGTCGAGGAGCATGCCAAATGCCCGATGAGTCGCCCGATGAACCCGTCATTCGACGGACGCTAAGCGAACCCGCCGCTCGACAACTTGCGAATGCAACCAAGACCCGCGCCCAGTGGTCGGGGATCACTCCGCGTTGGCTGGTATCGTTTCTTCCTTGGAGTCCAGTCGAGTCCGGCATTTATCGGCTGAACCGTGTCAAGGAGGCCGTCGCGTTGACGGATGCCGATGTCGAGTGCAGTCCGCGCCGCGACACCGACAGCGACCTGCCAGAAACGTTCGTCAACTACGAAGCTGCGCCGCGGGAATATTCCTTGAATGCGGTAAGCACTGTGCTCGATGTGCAGACGCGCGTCTCGGATCTGTACAGCCATCCCTACGATCAGATTCAGGAACAGCTGAGACTGCTGATCGAGAAGGTCAAGGAAAAGCAGGAAAACGAGCTCGTCAACAATCCCGAATATGGGCTGCTGCCGAACGCGGACGAGTCCATGAGGATCCAGAGCCGGATCGGCACGCCAACGCCGGACGACCTGGACGAGCTCATTGCGAAGGTCTGGAAAGAGCCGGCGTTCTTTCTGGCTCACCCGCGCGCCATCGCCGCGTTTGGCCGCGAATGCACGCGTCGTGGTGTGCCACCTCCGACTGTGACGCTGTTCGGCTCGCCATTTGTCACTTGGCGCGGCCTTCCCCTGATCCCCTGTGACAAGCTGCGTATCAGCGATGCAGGTACTACCAACATTCTTCTGTTGCGGACCGGAGAGAAAAAACAGGGCGTCGTCGGCCTGTTCCAACCTGGCATTCCTGGCGAAGTCGCGCCCAGCCTCTCGGTGCGTTTCATGGGAATCAATCGCAAGGCGATCGCCTCCTATCTGATCTCGCTCTATTGCTCGTTGGCGGTGCTCACCCACGACGCGCTGGGCGTGCTGGAAGACGTCGAGATCGACAAGTACCATGAGTACCCGTTCAATTACGCCTGATTCCCGGGTCGCGCCGGCTCAGCCCCCAGGGCCCGATGTTCCAATGCCGGGCTCGACGGCTGGCGTCGACATGCCGGGCTTGCCGCCTAGTTGGCCTGACCAGGCGATGATCGCGCGGCTGGCGAACGCCTTCTTCCAGTCGCCGCCGAACCAGCCGATCTCCTCGCCCTCTTCCCCTGGCTTTCCAGTGGCGCCCCCTAGCCCCGCAATGATGCCGGCGCCGTCGGTGGTGACAACGATTGCGCCATTCGCACCAGCAGCACCCGGAATGGGCCCTCCCAGCATCCCACCGACAACAATCCCGTCCTATGTCCCCACGCCCAACATTTCGGTGCCGTTGACTTCGCAGCCTCCCGCCGGACCGCTGGGGGCCAGCGACTTGCCTCAACCGGGGGCGTCCCAGGAGTCCTTCAACCCCTTCGGGATCAGTCCCTCCGGGCAGACCGCGGCCGATCTCACTCAGATACCCTACCGGCAGGAAAGCCCTTTTGCGCAGGTCTCCCAGTTGCCTGATGGTTCGGCGTCCAGCCGCAATGCGCCGGTACCAGGAGGGGTGGCGCACGTGCCTTCAGGCATTCCGTATTTCCTGGTGGACATTCCGTCGGGAGTTGCCAGGCCAGGCGAGCCCGTGTCATCGCCCACGCCTGATCTCCCCCGCGATCCCGCTGCTGCAACCATTCCGGATAGCGCAGCGATTGCACCGGCCGCGCCGCCGGATGGCCTGCCCGATCCGTCAATGACCACCATCCCCTCCTACGTGCCTACCCCTCCCCCTCAGTCACAGGTTTTGCAGACGTCATCCGGGAGAAGCGGCGCGCCGGAGTTTCCCCAACCGGGCGCGTCGTCGAGCCCTGATGTGCCATCCGGCTTCGATCAGACCCGCGTGATTGAGAGTGACTATGTCGCACTGCAGGGGATGAACGCCTCAGGCTTCCCCACACCACAATCGCGCGATGCGCCGCCGCGCAAACCCCACGCGCGCCCTTTCCATCCCGCGGGGGACACTGGTCAGTCCGGTGCGACCGAGACCGCTCGCCATGCTCAGCCAGGTGGCGGCGACGGTTCGGAGTCACGCACCCCACAGTCGCTCAATGGGCTGCCCTTTGGCGCCAATACGTCCTCTTTGCTGCCCGCGGGCACGACGCCTCTGCATGCCGACGCGCTGTATTTTGTCAGCGAGACACTGGCAGCTGAGCCGCGCGCACAACCGTTGCCGGCGATGCCGATCGATCTGAAATTGCTGCCGATCGATGTGCGGCCGGAAAACGTGCCTGTGCTCAGCCGCCAACTTCACCCGTTCGATCCGTATTTCGTCCGGCGCGATTTTCCCATTCTGCAGGAGCAGGTGAATGGGCGGCCGCTGGTCTGGCTGGACAACGCGGCAACCACTCAGAAGCCGCAGGCCGTGATCGACCGGCTGGCATATTTCTACGCGCATGAAAATTCGAACGTCCACCGGGGTGCGCACACGCTCGCGGCACGCGCCACTGACGCCTATGAAGATGCGCGGAAAAAGGTGCAGCAGTTCCTCGGCGCTGCTTCGCCCGAGGAAATCGTTTTTGTGCGCGGCACCACGGAAGGCATCAATCTGGTGGCGCAAGCCTGGGGCCGCCGCAACGTCCAAAAGGACGACGAGATTGTCATCACCTGGCTCGAGCATCACGCCAATATCGTGCCATGGCAACTCCTTTGCGCGGAAAAGGGGGCGCGCCTGCGGGTCGCTCCAATCGACGACACCGGCCAGGTGATACTTGACGAGTACGAGAAACTACTCGGCCCAAGGACGCGCATTGTCGCTTTCTCGCAGGTGTCAAATGCCCTGGGCACGGTGACGCCGGCGCGCGAAATGGTGGCGATGGCGCATCGCCACGGTGCGCGCGTGCTCGTTGATGGAGCGCAGGCCGTATCGCACATGCCGGTCGATGTGCAGGCGCTCGACTGTGACTTTTATGTCCTCTCCGGTCACAAGATTTTTGGCCCGACCGGCATCGGTGCGCTGTACGGAAAATCCGACGTGCTCAATGCCATGCCGCCCTGGCAAGGCGGCGGCAGCATGATCGACTATGTCAGCTTCGAAAAGACCACATACCAGGATGCTCCGGCGCGTTTCGAAGCGGGGACCGGCAACATCGCCGATGCGGTCGGGCTCGGAGCGGCGCTGGACTATGTCAGCGCCATCGGCATGGAGACCATCAGCCAGTACGAGCACGGGCTTCTCGCCTACGCGACCGAGAGGATGCTCACCGTTCCCGGCCTCAGACTGATCGGAACCGCCGCCGAGAAGGCGAGCGTCCTTTCATTCGTCCTCGACGAATGGCGGGCGGAGGATGTTGGCCAAGCGCTTGACCGTGAAGGCATCGCGGTGCGCGCTGGCCATCATTGCGCCCAGCCGGCGCTGCGGCGATATGGGCTTGAGAGCTCGGTTCGACCTTCACTGGCTTTCTACAACACTGTCGATGACGTCGACGCGCTGGTGGCGGCTCTGCTGCGGCTTCAGAGTGGACGGCGCCATCGGGGCATTTGAGCCGATAACGAGAGCCGTCCGCCTCACCCGACGCGTTTTAGACCTCGCGCGTAGCGCTGCCAGCGCCGCACGTAAATGTCGGCACCCTGCAGGATCATCCGGGAGGTTGTTTCGTCCACTTGGCGCAACGCCCGCGCGGGCGCGCCGACGATCAACGAGTTGTCCGGGAACGTCTTGCCTTCAGTGATGAGCGCACCGGCTCCGACCAGACAATTCTGCCCGATCTTCGCGCCATTGAGAAGGACGGCACCCATCCCGATGAGGCTGTTGGAGCCGATCACGCAGCCGTGCAAAACGACGTTGTGTCCCACCACACAGTTGTCTCCGATAATCACGGGAAAACCCGGATCGGTGTGGACCGTGGCATTGTCCTGAATCTGGAATCTTTCCCCCAGCTCAATCCACTCGTTGTCGCCGCGCAGCACCGAGCCGAACCACACACTGGCATCTCGACCAAGACGCACACGGCCGATGACGCTCGCGTTCTCGGCAATCCAGTAGTGCCCCTCATCCGGAAGGTCCGGCGTCTGTCCATCAAGCTCGAATATTGCCACTGCGGCACTCCTCGTCGAAACGCAACATGGCACGAGGGGGTCGATGCACTCAATCCAAAGTCAGCCGGCACGACAGCCGCTGCGTGCTGACGATCGCGCTGGCGGCCATCACATCCAGGGTTAACAAAAGATGACCCGAAGGACGACGTATGAAGCGCCACGCAGGCGCCCCGCAGAAGAACCGGCGACCTGACGATGATGCGTAAACGCCTCTATTTCTTGTTCTCGATGCTCTGTCATACTCGTTTCTGATTCGAACGAATCTCACCCCGTTGGTAGGGATCGGCTTTTGAGCCCCGTCCCCACATCAACAACGGTTTCCGCCTCATCAAAGAAGAGCACAATTGTTGCCTCTTCGACCGCCACCACGCCGAAGCCCGCGCCTCTCCATGGTGCCTGTCATGATGTTTGCCGGTCTCGCCGTGATCGCGACCGGATATGTCGCATATGTACTGTGGCCGCGCTGGCCGGCACCGGTCGGGGACCCGCGCACGCCGGCGCTTCCGGTCATCATTGACGGCGTGACATTCAATATTCCGCCAGCTGCCATTCGCGCGCCGGTGCAGCGTCGCGCGGGCACGCACGAGAGGATCGACCTGGCGTTTCAATGGCCTTCGCTCGATCCCCCCGGCGCAAACATCAAGGCGCCCGTCCCGGAAGCCGTCGCCGCAATGGCAGGCCCATCAATTGAACGGATTTTCGTTACAATCACAGCGGGTGGCAGCGCGGTTCCTCCGGCCGAGCGCGTCCTCACGATCTATCCGCGTTACACCGCAGCCGAAAGTTCCCCAGGACCCGCCGGGCTGACCGTTCTCGCCTTTCGCGATGGCACCCCCTATCAGGGCGAGGATATCATCTATGATGCTGCGGCACCGGGGTTTCTGGTGCGCTGCAGCCGCCCGGCAGGGCCCGTTCCCGGCACCTGCCTGCACGAACGCTGGATCGATACAGTCAAGCTCGTCATCCGCTTTCCGCGCGACTGGCTTATCGATTGGCGCAATGTCGCCGGCAGCATCGATCGGCTCATTGGAAGCCTGCGGCCATCGCGCGGCTGAGCAACTGACGACAAATCAGCTTTTCAGCAGTCCAGGTTCATCCAGGTCGACCGCGAGGATGGGCAGCTCAAAGAACGAGGAGCGTGCGTCCTTCTCGTCAAAGAACAGCACACCGACATATTCCTGGCCGACGTAGACCTCGGCCGAATCTTTTTTCTTTAAGCGCGGCACGACGCGAATACGTTCATTGTCGAACTTGCGCTTGAGATATGCGTCCAGCTTCTTGATATCGGGAGTTGAGGTGGTTGCATCCCCTACCGTGATCTTCATCTCGAAATTGTAGGACCGCTCATCGTCGTCCTCATCGTCGTCGAGGACGAGCGCGCCTATGCGTTCTTCTCCAACAAATACGTCGGCGGCATCACCTCTCTGAGGCACCACGCGAATGCGCAAATTCCCGAACAACCGCTTGAGATACGCATCCAGCTTTTTGACTTCTTCGACGTCCAAGGCCGTGCTCCTGTATCCTCAACCTTCGATGAACAGGTGGTCCATGAAGCGAGACGGCTCGGGGCACCCAGCCTCGCCGATCACCTTGGCCGGCACCCCGGCAACGGTCTTGTTGTGGGGCACGGACTTGAGCACCACCGACCCCGCTGCGATGCGTACGCAATGTCCGATCTCGATATTGCCAAGGATCTTGGCGCCTGCACCGATAAGGACTCCATGCCTGATCTTCGGGTGACGATCGCCCGCCTCCTTACCGGTGCCGCCGAGCGTGACGCCGTGCAGCATAGATACGTCGTTTTCGATCACAGCCGTTTCACCCACAACGAGCCCGGTCGCATGGTCGAGGAAGATGCCGCGGCCAATACGCGCATTTGGATGAATGTCGCACTGGAAGACCGTGGAGGAGCGACTTTGCAGGTAGAATGCGAGGTCCTTGCGTCCTTTGCCCCATAGCCAATGCGCGAGCCGGTGGGTCTGAATGGCGTGGAAGCCTTTATAATAAAGGACCGGATCAAGGAGCCGGGTGGTGGCGGGGTCGCGATCGCGGGTGGCCATGATATCAGCGCGAAAAGCCGCGCCAAGCGAAGGCTCATTGTCCAGCGCATCGGCATAGGCCCGGCGAAGGAGCTCGGCTGAGACTTCCGGACAATCCAGACGCGCGGCGACGCGATGGGCGACGGTGGCTTCCAAGCTGTCATAATATAAAATGGTCGAGTAGACGAAAGTCGCGAGCTCGCGCTCTCTGCGCACGATATCCTCGGCTTCCTCCCGAATTTGCACCCACACCGGATCGACCTTCTCGACTGCCCCGGGTGCTCGCACCTGTTGCGTGGCCATGACATCTCCTAAGTGACATCCCCTGGGTGAACCATGCTTCAGCTTAGCATAGACGGCCAGCGTCATAGCGAGGAAAACCGGTTGTCGAGCGGAAGCTCAGGCGCGAGTTCCGCTCGGCCACCGCTTACGACGCCCGTATGAAATCAAGCACCGCTTGCTTGAATGACTTGTCCCCGACGGCAAGCATGTGGTCGCGGTTGGAGATATCAAAGGCCCGGCCGTGAGGCAGCAGACTTGCGAGCTCGTGCGGAGAGCCGGCAATCGTGTCCTTTGTGCCGACAGCGACCAGCACCGGCGCTCTGACATTGGCCAGTTGCGCAGGCGCCAGACTCTGCCGGGAGCCGCGGGCGCAGGCGGCAAGCGCTTTGAGATCGGATTTGGTCTGCTCAGCGAAGGCCCGGAACATGCGACCGGTGCGATCATGGATTTCGGCGACCGAGGGCGCCTCCAGCGCCTCGGCAATACCGTTGGGAAGGCCGGCCTCCTGCACGAGATGAATGCCCAGCCCACCCAGGATTGCCCGGCGCAGTCGGTGCGCATGCAGAAATGCGAAGAAAGCAACAATCCGCGCTCCCATGGAGTAACCCATCAGATCGGCAGCGCCGAGCGCCAGATGATCCAGAAGCGCGAGGATGTCGTCCGCCATGCGGGCGCTGTGATAGGCGGCCGGATCGTAGAGCTTGCTGGAAGCGCCGTGCCCGCGGTTATCGAGCGCGATGACGCGCCGCCCGGCACGCGTGAGAGTAGCCACCCACCCCGGTTGGACCCAGTTGATCTGGGCGTTCGAAGCAAAACCATGCACGAGAATGATCGGCTCGCCCTGGCCTTCATCGAGAAAGGCGATCTCGACTTTATCGTGCTCGAAGCGCGGCATGGCGCGGGTCGCGACTTGCTAGCCGGACCTATGCGCACTTGGCGAGTAAATGCGACTCGCCCACAAGTTCGCGCCGACGACGGGCGAGGCGACGCTTGCGGCGTGCGCAGTAGCGCTCGGTGACCCTCTCCGCAGCTCGCTTGAGCGAGGCTACGAACCCGAAAATGGTAAGCATCGCCCAGAACAGCCAAGTCGCCAAATTGAACGCGCCAACCGTGAGGAAAATGGCGGCGCGGCCGACAAGCTTGAGGATCGCGCGGGTCTTGCCGCCTTTCGCCGCCGCCAGGCGTGCAATTCGCGACATGTCGCGCGGGCCTTCCGCAAGCTTCAGTCCATCCAGGGCGGCTTGCGTTCCGGCTTTCGCCTGCACCCGCCCAACATCGCCGACCAGCCGCACGAGCTCCTGAGTTTTCTCGACCTTGACGGCCTCGCGAGCAGCCCGCACAGCCACGGCAGGTTCTGCGATGCTGACGCCGCGGCTGGCGCGGGAAAGCGCGCCCCAATCGATGACGTCGCGCAAAGACCGGGTTATCCATGCCATCATTCGGCTGACCTACGCGGCCGGTCTTGGCGGCCACCTTGAGAACCGTGACGCCGGCGCGCGCTGGGGCGGCGAGCCCCACGGTGACGTAAGTCCCGGCCGTCACGGCCAATCCGACGCCGGCCAGGCCAAGAATCAATTCATCAACCTGCTGGCCGGTAGCCAGCCGAGTGCCCTCGCGCACCGCGTCGCGAATGTCGCCAAACACGAAGAGGTCTCCCAGCGCGGTGCCTGCAAGGCCCGAGAGGTCCTGCGGTTCGCCTGTTATGAGCCCGCGCGCGAAGCTTTCGACCGTACGCGATGCGCTCGCAGCTTCCGCGCTCGCGAGTCTGACCTTCTCGGTGAGCGCGGGATCGACCGTCACGTTTTGGTCACGCGCGAGAGCGAGAAAACTTTGGGCGAGATCGGCATCGTTGCCGGCGAGCGCAGCCTCGATCTCGCGCTCTGCTACAGTCGAATTCAACGATCGGGCGACGGCGTGGTCAGCAAGCGCGGCCGGATCATCCTGGGCGGCAAGCAGCAACTGCGCCTCGTACGCGCGCGGCGCGAGGGCGACCGCGGCGCTTCCCAAGCCCATGGCGAGGACAATGGGCACAACGACCCGCGCTCCGAACATGCGCTTTCCCTGGCTTCCCGGCATCCAATTTCCTCCCGGACCGCCGTAGAGGCAAGATGCAAATAAAAAAACACGAGCAGCTATGCATATGGAGACGGTGGCTTGCGTGCGCAAGCGTATGACAAATTGAGACTTTCCCGCAGATTACGGCCGGTGCCCTGGAAAGAAGTCATGGTGACGGATATGGTGCGTTCACTCATCCGACATGGCAAAGAGTCACGCGGAGGCGGAGGTATGGGCGCGCTATGACGGAGGCCATTGTTGCCCATTTCCACAACACGGCCGGCGTTCCGGTGATCGAAATCGGCGCGAGAGAGTTCAAGTGCATCGGCGAACTGCCGCCCTTCGATCATCCTCACGTATACCTCGATATGGGGGATGCCAACGAGATCATCTGCCCCTATTGCTCCACGCTGTTTCGCTACGACCCCTCCGTCGGCCCCCGTGCGGCACGTCCGCCGGAATGCGCCCTCGCCGACGAGATGATCGGCTGAGCGAGCCTGGAGCCGGATCGGTTTTCGCTGCGTCACGATCGCGCTCTGGCCTGTTGAACATGATCTTTTCAAAACCTCGGTACTTGCTTTTTCAGGTCACGCCTTAGTGGCTGCGTCCCGCACCGTCATCATCGCCGGCGCGGGTATTGGGGGGCTTTGCACGGCTTTGGCAATTGCTCAGCGCGGGTTTCGCGTCACGGTGCTCGAGCAGGCGCACCAGCTCGAGGCAGCAGGCGCCGGCATTCAGCTCTCTCCCAACGCTTCCCGCATCCTGATTGCGCTCGGTCTTGAGCCTCAGTTGCGAAGCTGCGTGGTCGCACCGTCAGAGTTGCGCGTGCACAGCGCGCATACGGGTCGCGTGATCGCGCGGGCATTTCTCGGCGATACCGCAGAAAATCGCTACGGCGCGCCCTATTGGGTCATCCATCGCGGCGACCTCCAGGCGGCGCTGCTGGAGGCTGCCCGCGCCCGCCCCGGCATCAGCATAGGCCTTGGTACCAGGGTCGAGGACTTCGCCCTTGATGAGAACGGCGTGAACGTTTGCACCGTCTCGTCCGGGCGTGCCGCCGAGAGCAGCGGAATGCTGCTGATCGGCGCCGACGGGCTGTGGTCGAGCCTGCGCCGGCGCCTCGGCCAGAGCCGGGAACCCCGCTTTGCTCACCACACTGCGTGGCGTGCTTTAATCCCGGCCGACCCGCTCTCCCCCGAGCTGCGCACACCCACGGTCAATCTGTGGCTGGGACACGACGCCCACCTCGTCCATTATCCCGTCAGGCAAGGAAGCCTGGTCAACGTCGTGGCCATTGTTCGTGACGAGTGGCGCGAGCCGGGCTGGAGCGCAGCAGGCGATCCGTCCGACATCCTCGCCCGCTTTGTGGCTAAAGGCTGGGCAGCGCAAGCCCGGGCGATCATCGCGACCGCGCAAAGCTGGCGCAAGTGGGCGCTCTACGACTGTGCGCCATTCGCGCCTTGGGGGAAGGGGCGCATCACGTTATTGGGTGACGCGGCACACCCCATGCTCCCCTATCTCGCCCAGGGCGCAGCGGCCGCGATCGAGGATGCTGCCGTGCTCGCCCGGGCGCTGTCGCAAACATCCGCCGATCCTGCATTGGCGATGCGACTTTACGAACGCGAACGGCAGCCGCGAACGGCACGGGTCCAGCGCACCGCCCGCCGCAACGCAAGCATCTACCACCTGGGCGGCGCCGGCGCCTTTCTCAGGACGCTCGCGCTGAGCGCGATTGGTGGAGAACGCATGCTCCGGAGCTATGACTGGCTCTATGGCTGGCAGCCGAATGGCCGGCAGCCCAATAGCTGGCAGCCCAGTGGCTGATAGCGCACGTGAGCTGCTAACATTGCCGGCATGTCGCTGTTTCCCTCCACCATAGCGGGCAGCCTGCCCAAACCAGCTTGGCTCGCGGAACCAAACCGATTGTGGGCGCCATGGCGGCTCTCCGGCGCCGCGCTCGATGAGGCCAAGCGTGACGCGACCTTGCTTGCGTTGAAGCTGCAGGAGGACTGCGGCATCGACATCGTCACCGACGGCGAGCAGTCGCGCCAGCACTTCGTGCACGGCTTTCTGGAGTCCGTCGAGGGTATCGACTTCTCGCGGCGCGTTGAGATGGGAATTCGCGCCGACCGCTATAAGGCGATGGTGCCGACCGTGACGGGCACGCTACGGCTCAAGGGCCGGGTGCATGCCATGGAAGCGCAACTCGCGCGCGCCCACACCACGCGCGGGCTCAAGTTCACGCTGCCCGGACCGATGACCATCGTCGACACGATAGCCGATGCGCATTACGGCGACCGAACGACAATGGCCAATGCTTTTGCCGACCTGCTCAATGCCGAGGCGCGCGCGCTCGAAGCGGACGGCGTTGACGTCATTCAGTTCGATGAGCCGGCGTTCAACGTCTATATGCGCGAGGCCGAGGAATGGGGCATTGCAGCGCTGCACCGGGCCATTGACGGGCTTCGCTGCACCACCGCCATCCACATCTGCTACGGCTACGGCATCCAGGCCAATGTCGATTGGAAGGCAACCCTGGGCAATCAATGGCGACAATACCAGGACATCTTTCCAGCGCTCGCGAGAAGCCGCATCGATCAGATTTCGATCGAGTGCAGAAACTCGCGCGTCCCAATGGAATTGTTGAAGCTGCTGGAAGGCAAGGACGTGCAGGTCGGCGTCATCGACGTGGCCAGCGACGAGATCGAGACGCCTGACCAGGTCGCGGCAACCATTGCCGAAGCGGCACGCTATGTGGCGAAGGAAAAAATCATCGCCGGAACGAATTGCGGCATGGCGCCGATGCGCCGCGACATTGCTCTCGCCAAGCTCGCAGCGTTAGGCCAGGGCGCGGAGCTGGCGCGCAAGAGGTTGGGCTGAGCAGTATCTGTTGTTTGTAGGTTGGGTCGAGCTCTTCTGCGAGACCCAACAATGGCCGACGCCGGACGATGTTGGGTCTCGCAAATATGCTCGACCCAACCTACATCTCCACATCTCCTCACCTGATCACGGAATTGCTCTGCCAGTTCGCCGGCGAGTCGCAGTTCTTGGAGCGGGCGGCGCTCTCGACCATTTTGAGCTCCTCGCCTGCCGCCACGTAATCGGCCTTATAGGCGAGCGCGTTGACAAGTGCTCCGCCGGCGCTCTGCTCCGCCTTTCCCATCAGCAATCGCAATTCCTCCTCGCGGGAGGACCAGTGCTTGCGCTGGCCGGCCAGCTGCTCGCAGGTGGAGTACTGATATTTTCCCGGATCTGCGAAAAACGTGAGCGAGGTATTGGCAGTCGATGCGCAGCCGGCAAGCAGGGCCATCCCTGACAAGGCCATGAGAAAGGGCGCAGCCGAGGGCGTGGCCAGCGGCTGATCAGCGGTCCTCTCCGGCCCCAGCTTCCCCTGCATCGGCGGGCGCCACTCCCACACAACCGTGGCAGGCCCTAAAGGGCACTGCAAATGGGGTCATGACCGCTGAATACGCCCTAATCGTGATGGCATGAGCCCCTCCGATCCAACTCATGTGACCGAGACGAGACAAACCGTATCGAGGGGCCACCCAGTCCAAGCGGTGGTGTATAAGACGCTTCGCGCGCGGCCGCGTGGTGGAACGGTAGACACAGCAGACTTAAAATCTGCTTCTGGGAAACCGGAGTGCCGGTTCGAAGTCCGGCCGCGGCCACCACGCTGCTTTCGGCGCGACAGCCCGGACTTCGGTCGGAGGCCGCCCCATTGCTTGAAGAAGAGACGACGCCTCTGTTCACATTGATCGCGAGCCGTAGCGCCGTCGCAGAAAATCGCGCATGAGAGACGATCGCTTTGTGAGCACCTGAAATGTGTGCCAATGGGCGCGCTCCATCGTGTCACAAACATGCGCGATGAATTCTTTGGGAATTTCCTTGTGAAAGATGTCGCTCATCGAGTTCACGAAGATCATGCGTGGCTCGCGCCAGCGCAGTCGCGGGGAAGCACTGGAGCTCTACAAGGGAGAGTAGATCGCCCTCAAATTGGGTGGCGTGCACAGCACATGAACATGATACCGCTATCAGTTCGTGCCGCTCGCTCTTTAGTGCATTATCAGGCAGTGCATCCAACTTCGGTCACATTGCGGTCCAACTTTGTCGTGGCTCATCAGATTTGGAGGAGTGTGATGCGTATCTCCAACTTGAGTGCAAGAATTGTTTTCGCTTCTTTCTGCCTTTGCGCTTTCCTGCTTTTGCAACTTGCGCCTGCTCACGCCCAAAAGGCGGCGGCACGTTACGAAGATAAGAAGCGGCAAACAAACGATATTGCTGTCTCCATCGTCGTGTCCGGACTTTCCTGCACTTGCGCCCGGTTTGCAGAAGACATGCGCAATGTCGTGAACGATCTGCGCGACGACGGCTTACGCGTGCTGCCGGTGCTCGGCGTTGGTGGCTTGCAAAACCTGAATGATGTTCTTTTCCTCAAGAACATCGATATGGGGATTGTCGATGAAGACAATCTCGCCGTTCTGAAGCGGCGAGATCCACAGCTCTATTCGTCTATTGAGCAGAACGTGCAGTACATTACCAAACTGTACAACTCGGAATTTCACGTTCTGGCACGCAATGAGATCAAGTCCTATGAGGATCTACGTGGCAAGAAAGTGAATTTTAATCTCAAGGACAGCCAGACGGAAGTCAGTGCCGAAATCATTTTCGAGATGCTGAAGATTGAAGTGCAGCGGTCGAACTACGACAACGACGAGGCGATCAAGCGACTGCGAACCGGCGAGCTCTCGGCGATGATCATTCTCACCGGGGCTCCACAAGCGGCGTTGGCCAAGCTGAAGAAAGAAGATGGCCTGCACTTTTTGCCGTTTGAGGAGCGAAGCCTGCCCAATCATGACATGCGCCCGATACTTGCGAAGTATCATCCAGCCGAGCTCACTCACGAACAGTATCCGGCTCTGATTCCCGAGGGGACGTTCGTGCCGACACTTGGTAACCGCGCACTGCTCGTCACCTATGCGTGGCCGGAAAGGTCTGCTCGTTACAACAAGATCGCGAAATTTGTTCGCGAGCTCTTCGGCAGGATTGATGAGTTTCACGCCGGAGCCAAGGACGGATCGAGACACCCCAAGTGGCAAGAGGTGAGTCCGTGGGTCGAAATGCCGCCTTGGATCCGGTTCAAACCTGCTGCCGACTGGCTTGCCGAGCACCGTACGGTGAGCATGAAGGGTCAATTTGACCAATTCATTCAGGGTCGGAGTGACAAGACGATCTCGGAGCGGGATAAAGAAGAGCTGTTTGCGCAATTTCAGCAGTTTTTACGATCACAGACGAACGCGGGGGTCCCTGCCCGGCAGAGGTGAGACAGCTCTAAATGCAAAGAATGACAGCAAACGTCTGAATGCCCGGGCTTAGGTCCCGAGCGGGGGCGATAAAGCTCGCAGGAGGCTTAATGTTCACACGTCGCAACTTGCTTCAGGCGACGGGCGCGGGCGCCATGTTGGTGGGTTGGACCGGCAAGCCGTCGCAACTTTTAGCCCAACAAGGGATCAAGCTGCCACCAACGTTGCCCGAGGGCCTTCGCTCGCAGGCGATCCTTGACACGCTGCCAGGCAAGAAGCCGCTGATCAAACTGACATATCGGCCGCCGAATTATGAAACGCCGGTTGAGTATTTTCGTACCGCAATAACGCCTAATGATGCGTTCTTTGTTCGTTATCACCTCTCCAACATTCCGGAGATCGACGTCAACACGTGGAAGATAACGGTCGGGGGCGAAGGAGCGAACGCCCAGACCGAGCTGAGTCTCGACGACCTGAAGAAGATGCCGGCGTTTGAGGTTGTCGCGGTGAATTAGTGTTCCGGTAACCGCCGCGGCTTGTTCCAGCCGCATGTTGCCGGGGTGGAGTGGGGTTATGGGGCGATGGGCTGTGCGCGTTGGAAAGGCGCGCGACTTAAGGACGTGCTTGAAAAGATCGCGCTCAAAAAAGAGTCAATTGAGATCGTGTTCGACGGAGCGGATGGACCTGTCACTGAGAAGACGCCGGACTTTATCAAAAGCATTCCCGTGTGGAAGGCGATGGAAGAGACGACATTGATCGCCTATGAGATGAACGGTCAGCCACTGCCGCGCTTCAACGGGTTTCCCGCACGCATTGTGGTGCCGGGCTGGACCGGTACCTACTGGGTCAAACACATCACCTCGATCAAAGCTGTGACGAAGCCGGAAAGTGGTTTTTGGATGAATCCGGCTTATCGCATTCCACTCGGCAAGTTTCCCGTTGTATCGCGCTTCACGACCCAGGATACGGCTGCCAACACCCCCATTACGGAAATGGTGGTGAACTCGTTGATTAGCAGCCCGCTTGACGGTGCGCAGGTCAAGGCCGGCTCCACCGTCACGGTCGGCGGTATCGCTTGGGACGGCGGCTATGGCATCCGTGGAGTTGAGGTATCGACCGACGGTGGAAAGACCTGGGTGAAAGCGACGCTCTGGCAAGATCTCGGCCGCTTCGCCTTCCGCGAGTTCAGTTTCGCGTTTAAGCCAAAAGGACGCGGCAGGCAGATCATCATGGCGCGTGCGACCAATGCCATCGGACAGGGTCAGACGACTGAGTTGATCCAGAATCCGGCCGGCTATCACCACAACCTCGTCCAAGCCGTTTCGTTTACAGTGACCTGAGGAAAACGTGACCCGCACTCTCGCCATTGTTGCTCTTGCTGCGTCGGCCGTAGTCCAGGCCGCCGCCGAAGAGAAACCGATCGTGCTGAGACCGGCGCCCGGCGTTGACAAAGTTGAGGCCAACTGCTCTGGCTGCCACAGCCTCGATTACATCTCGATGAACTCGCCGTTCCCCACCGCCACACTCTGGGACGCTACTGTCGCTAAAATGATCAAGGCATTTGGCGCCCCGCTTGATGATGCCGATGCCAAGATCATCGCCGATTACCTGAAAAAGAGCTACGGCAAGTGAACCCTCAGGAGCAGCAATCGCTGCACCGTCCCGGGAGCATGATACGGTGCTCGCGCCACGGTCTGCCTTGCTATGCGTCTTCCGGCCGATGAATAAGCTTGTAGATCGAGACCCGGGTTGAATCCCCCGTATCCATGATTTGCAGGCACACGAGACATTTTTCAGTGTCACTCTTCGGTCCTCGTGAAGGCGTCACCGCATAAAGAGCTCCGCAATGAGGACAAAAGAAATTCCGACCCTGAGGAATCGGTCCTGTTATAGGCATCGTGGCCGCATCCCTATTTGATGAGCTGTGGGTTGAGCCGCGCGCGGTAGAGGGCGCGTGCCGGGTACGCACTCCTCTTTGTGCGCGCGCGCCAGCAATTCATGTTCCAGGCGCAAGTGTTGTTCGCGGGATTCAGGTGAACGGCACATCCCGGCAAAGTGATGGTGCTCTGCAGCCATCGCGCGATATTCGGTCGCGTTGAGCATCGTATCCTCCCACGCAAGTTTACGCGTCCCGACCTGCGCCAGGACGACGGGCGTGGGACACTCAAAGGGGTCCCATCAGCTGAGGTTTCGAAGGTAAAGCCCGAACGCCTTGCATCGTGCGTTTCGATCGCCCTCAGTCTGCGCCTTCGCTGCTATAAAGTCGAGACAATTGCGGGAGCGGTGGCCCTTGGGAGGGCGTGGCAGTTCAGCGTCAGGGATGGCCTCGCGGGCTTGCGCTTCACGCGCCGACGTTTGCGCCGTCGAAAGGAAGTGGCTGTCGCCTCGATATCATCGCTTGGCTCTAAGTGCGCGCGAGATCGGCCTGCGCAGCGCTTCCTCTCGGCGATCTTCTGTTCAAACAACTGAGATCGACCTGGAGTTGAACGTGCGGCGCCCCTCGCGGCCTTCTTGAAGTCCGCCGCGCCATGCACGCGCATTCGACGCTTAAGGACTCGCGCAGGGCCGTCTACCGTGCCCAAAAAATGAGCGCCTAAAGTATTTGCAAGTTGTTCCCGATTCATCCCGTCGCAAACGACTGGTCAACGCCCATATCTTGCAGTATCGGCGTAACTCGTGAGGTCAGTACATCTCCTGATGGATGACTGTATCACCCGACTCTTTCCAAATTTCGAGATATATTCATGCTGATCCGCGTCGGTTTCGAGCTCGTCTACGAATTCGCCCAAAAAACTCCTATCGTGCTGATGCTCAATGTCCATCCGTCACGGGCACGGCATCTCGTCAAGCCGGACCACCTGCGGGTGTCGCCGGCGTTGCCGGTTACGCGTTATCTCGATGCATTCGACAATATCTGCAGCCGGCTGGTAGCGCCGGCGGGCGAGGTAACAATCTCTACCGATGCAATCATCGCCGATTGCGGACAGCCTGACGCGGTTCATCCGGCGGCGCGGCAGCACGAGGTGGGTGAGCTCCCGCATGAGGCGCTGGTGTTTCTGCTCGGCAGCCGATACTGCGAGACCGAGCGCCTCATGAAGGTCGCGTGGGAAAATTTCGGCCGCGCGCCTCCGGGCTGGCCGCGCGTCCAGGCAATTTGCGATTTCGTGAACTCGCACCTTCGCTTCGGCTATCCACATGCGCGCGCGACGCGCACAGCGATGGAAGCCTTCGTGGAGCGCCGAGGCGTGTGTCGCGATTTTGCGCATCTCGCCGTCACCTTCTGCCGCTGCATGAACATTCCAGCCCGCTATTGCACGGGGTATCTCGGCGACATCGGCGTTGTGCCGGAGCCCGAGCCGATGGATTTCAGCGCTTGGTTCGAGGTCTATCTCGGTGACCGCTGGTACGCCTTCGATGCCCGGCACAACGCTCCCCGCATCGGCCGTATCGTGATCGCGCGCGGGCGCGATGCCGCGGATGTGGCATTGAGCACCACATTCGGACCGAACACGATCAAGCGATTCACCGTGGTCACCGACGAGATCGAGGATGCGGCGGCCATGCCGGTGCTGGAGCGCATGGTGGCTTGATCGCACGGTCATTGCACGGTCGATGCCTTGCGCAAGCGTCTGCAGGCTACCGCCTGCGCAAGTCAAAACGAGCGTCGCTAGGCTCGCGCGTTGCGGCGCGCTCGAAATACCCGATACCGTTGTGGCTGCGCTTTCCCACCAGTGCGAAGATGGCGCCCTGAGGGTCCGTGCACTGGACAATCCATCTGCCGCCCGGCACTTCGATCGGGCCGTCGAGGATTTGGCCGCCACGCGCGCTCACGCGGTTGCCCGCCACGTCGATGTCGCCGACGTTAAAGTAATAGAGCCAGAAGGGCATCGGCACCGTTGCAGGCTTAGTGAACATGCCGCCGATCGTGAGACCTCCGGCGGAGAATAGCTGGTACTTGCCCATCGCGCCGATGTCGGCGTCCGCTTTCTGCCAGCCAAAAAGCTCGCCGTAAAAACCCCACGCCTTCTCCCAGTCGGCGGCAAGCAATTCGTGCCAGCCGACCCGGCCCGGCGTCTCCAGCTCGGCGGGCCGATCCTGACTCTGATCTTGGCCGGGACTGAGCCACTTGAACAATGCAATCGTTGCCATTTGCGGATCAACGGCGACCGAAAAGCGGCTGATGTTGGGAATGTCCTTCGGCGGGACGTGGATGGCGCCGCCAAGGTGCTTGATGCGGTCGGCGGTGGCGTCCACGTCGTTGACGCCAACATATCCGAGCCAGCTTGGCCTGAAACCCAATTTCCTCGCCTCCTCCGGCAGGCCCATCAGCCCACTGACCGAAGCGCCTCCGGTGGTAAACAGGGTATAGGCCACGCCAGGCATCAACGCGTCCTGCGTGCCCCAGCCCACCACATCGGCGTAGAAAGCCTTGGCGCTCTCTACATCTGTCGTCGTCAGCTCATACCACAGGAAACGTCCATGCGAACTGATGTGCGAACCGATGTGAGAACTGACATGAGAACTGACATGAGAACTGACATGAGAACTGACCATGTCTGCTCTCCCGTTCGAGTTCTGGTCGCGTCCCCGTTTGCGCCGATCGGAAAGCCAAGGCTCTCCCTGAATAATGGCGGAGCAAGGAAAGTGCAACAACGGACACGGCACCGCGCTATTCCGTCAAGAACGAGGCGGTAGCGAAGTCATACAGCTGGGCAAAGGTCAAAACGAACGAACGGGCTTCGCATGGTGATTGTAAGTCTCTTGTAAGCCTGGATAGTTGATTTCAATGTTGCGTAATCGGCCTTGCAGAGTGAGGATGCAGAGCGTACGAACGATGCCACGGGCGTCGAACTTTTCACTGGTAAGGCATGGGAGGACTCGACATGCCACATGCAAAGCCTGCTTCGAAGCGAAAGGCTCGGAAGGAAACCGTACCGGTTTTGGGAGTTGTCGGGATGTCCTTGTCGCTGGCGGGCGGCGCATCCGCATCAACCGCGGGACCGGCAGTGGACATTCCGTCGCGGGCTACCGCGGTGCCTCCCGAGCTTACTCTCACCGAGGAGGAAATCTCCGACGTCAGCCTGGCGACGTTCTATGTCTTCGACAGGGAAACCGCCGGGACACCGCGGCTCGGCCAGCAATATGCCCGAGGCTGCGGCAGGGGCTGCGGAGGTTGCCGGGGCTGCAGAGGCTGCGGCAGAGGCTGTGGCGGCTGCAGAGGTTGCGGTGGCTGCGGCTGCGGTGGCTGCGGCTGTTGTTGGCAGTGGGGAGTTTGCCGCGTCTGCTAGACTCGATCACGTTCCGTTGCGCTCGCATTAGCTGGCGCATGCTCCGATGAAGTTGCGTCGTGTGCGCTCGCGCAAAGCGAGCGCCACCTCTCCCCGGAGGGGAGAGGTCGAATCGCGCTCGCGCGATCCGGGCGAGGGGGGCCCTCACCCGCAGGTGGGACTGCCCCCCCTCACCCGGAATGTGCGCGCGCCGCGCGCCCATTCCGGCCTCTCCCCTTCGGCGCATGACAGCCATGACGTTTTGCGGTTCGCGCCGAATTTCACCGTCTATGTGCTGCCGCCCGATGTCGTGTGCCTCTATTCCGAGGACCGGAAGTTCTTTCTTCACGGCGAGCTTTATTGTGCGCTCGCCTCGGCGATAGGAGCGGGGGCAAGAAATTTTCGGGAGCTCGTTTGCGAGCTGGAGCAGGCTTTCCCGTCCGACAAGATCCACGAAGCCGTGAAGCGGCTGGTCGACCGCCGCTTCGTCGTCTCAACACCACACTCTTCGATAGAGAGCACGGCCGCCTATTGGGCGAGCCTTGGCCTGGTGCCGGAGACCGCGGAAGGCGATCTCAAAAAATGTCGTGTGCGCATTCAATCGATTGGCGCGCAGGGTGCAGCGGAGCTCGACGCCGCCCTGAGCGGGCTGGGAGCTCGTGTCGTCAAGCGTTCCGCCGACCTCACGGTCACCCTGGTGCGCGATTATTTCGAAGGGCGATTGGCCGAATTGAACCGACAGCATTTGTCCGATCAAACGTCCTGGGTGCTCGTTCAGCCACTCGGCATTTTTCCGCTGGTGGGGCCAGTGTTCCGTCCCGGCAAGAGCGCCTGCTGGACTTGCCTCGCTGAGCGGATGAAGCGCAACCGTGAGATCAAGGCGTTCCTCGACCGCAA
The DNA here is from genome assembly GCA_963841105.1 of uncultured Alphaproteobacteria bacterium. GTDB lineage: Bacteria > Pseudomonadota > Alphaproteobacteria > Rhizobiales > Xanthobacteraceae > VAZQ01. Next base: position 105,390 of record CAWJCB010000002.1, on the reverse strand, counting down.
GCAGGCGCGCTGCATCACGGCTTCGCCTCTCGCCCGGAACATGCTCGGACAGAGCGGCATCCAGCTTGCGGCCGTCGAGATCGCCAAAGCGATCGCCACCGGCTTTCGTACGGAATTGCGCGATCACATCATCAGCCTGGATCTGTTGGGCTCGACCATCGCGAAGCATTACGTGGCAGCGCGGCCGCAGTGTCCGGCCTGCGGCCGCAAGGAGTTGCGCGACCCTGGGCGGGCGCCGGTCCCCGTCGAGCTTGGCGCCGGCAGCAAGCTGGTCATGACGAGCGGCGGATATCGGACCGTTCCGTCGCGGGCCACGGTCGCACGCTTCCGAAAGCACGTGAGTCCCCTGACCGGGGTCGTTTCGCGTCTCGAGCGCATCGACGCCGACCTGCCCTTGAACACAAATTTTCTTGCCACGCACAATTTTTCGCGTCTCCCCGAGACGGTCGGCGAGCTCAAGGCGGGACTGAGCGGCGGCAGCTTCGGCAAGGGCAGCACTGCCGAGCAGGGTGAAGCCAGTGCGCTGATGGAGGCGATCGAGCGCTATTCCGGGATTTTTCAGGGCGATGAGATCAGAGTGACACGCCGGTTCACGGATTTCCCCTCGGGCGATGCCATTCTTCCAAACGAAGTGTTGCTGTTCAGCGACGCGCAATCCCGGCGACCCCAGCCGCCAGCGTCGGATTCGGACTTTTCGCAGATGGCCCCAATCCCATTCGATCGCTCGGCCGAGATCGAATGGTCGCCGGTCTGGTCCCTGCGTGATACGCGGTTCAAATATCTTCCGACCAGCCTGCTGTATTTTTTTTACAAAGGTGCCGCGGGATACCAGGTCCACGCCGATTCCAACGGCTGCGCGGCGGGCAACACCGTCGAGGAGGCGATTGTCCAGGGATTCCTCGAGCTGGTGGAGCGCGATGCCTACGCAATCTGGTGGTACAATCGATTGCAGCGGCCGGAAGTGGACCTCGGCCAATTCGACGATCCGTATATTCGCGATCTGAAAGTCCAGCTTGCCGAAACCGGACGCCGCATTTGGGTTCTCGATGTCACAAGCGATCTCGGCATCCCGAGCCTTGTGACGATAGCGCACTGGATGGAAAACTCGCAGGAATTTATCGAGTTCGGTTCGGGGGCGCATTTCGATGCTCGCATCGCTGTGCTGCGCGCCATGACCGAGCTCAATCAATTTCTATCCATCGGTCTCATGGGCGGCCGCAACCCGAACCCATCGAGCCAAGAATCAGGTCAAGACTCGGGCCGAGAATCGAGCCACCAAACGAGCGATGACCGTTCCCCTCCGTTTCAGCTGCAGAGGCATCCTTATTTGATGCCGAGCGGTACAGCCGTCGTTCGACAGGATTTCGACTCGAATTTCGGCCGGCTTGACACGCGCGAGCAGGTGACCGCCTGCGTGGATATCACCCGGCGCGCGGGCCTCGATTTCCTCGTGCTCGATCAGACCCGCCCCGATATCGAGGTCCCGGTCGTGCGAGTGATCGTTCCGGGATTGCGGCATTTCTATCGCCGCTTCGCGCCTGGCAGGCTTTACGATGTCCCGGTCAAGCTCGGATTGCGCGATCGGCCGGTATTGGAAAACGAGCTCAATCCGCTTCACCCCCAGACCTGAGCTGAGCTCATATGGACAGGCGGTGCGGCAATCGACGCGGTAATACCTCCCCTTTAAGGAGAGGTCGACCGTCCGGAGCGTGGCGACGGACGGTCGGGTGGGGTATCGGGCTGCTGCGAGCGGTCGCGTTTGACCCCCACCCGGCTCCCTTTGCTCGCCGACCCCGGATCAAGTCCGGGGCAGGCTCTCCCCCCGAAAGGGGGAGGTATATTGAGGACGTTGCTCCATCTTGCGCGCGCCCGGAATAAAGCGAGGGCGACGGGCCACGCCGGCAGTGCTGTCCGCCCGGCTCGGCGGTCACGTCACGCTCGAAACGCATGCGGACGGAAACATCGTCGCCTGCTTCGATCGCCATTCGGTCGCCTTGGGAAAGTTCACGGCGGCCGCGGCGGATAGCGCGCACGAGTTGCGCACGGGACTGCCGCTCGGTTCGTTTTCGTCAGACGGGGCGAACATCGGCAGGGAGATTGATCGACTGGTTCGGCAATTGGCCAGGCACGGTCTATTGGAGTACCGCCTCGGGCGCTCGTCAAACGGCGAGAGCCAGGTCGTCATCGAACCGCAGCTTCCCGATTATTGGCCGCGGGCACCACAGCTCGATAACGCCGACATCCTCGTCCTGTCGCGATTCGCGTATATGCGACGGCGCGGCAATGACATGCTCCTGGAATCGCCGCGCGCCGGCGCGTTGTTCAAGATTTGCGATCCGACGATTGCGACCGCCGTGGCCATGCTGTCGGCGCCGCAACCAATCAAACGACTGCGTCGGCAGGAGTTTTTTCCGGGGCTCGAGCTTCTCGCGCTTCTGATGGATTGCCACATCCTTTTCAAGATCGACCCTGCTCGCGACAGCGACCCGCGATCCGCCGAGGGCAATGACGCCCTCGTTCTTTGGGACTTTCACGATCTTCTGTTCCATGCGCGCAGCACGCAAGGCCGGCACGCTAACCCGGTGGGGGGCGTTTATCCGTATGCGCAGGTCATGCCGCCGCCGCCGGCAGTGCGGCCCCGGTGGCCCGGAAAGAAAATCGATCTGCGCAAGTTCTCGGCCGCGCATTCGCCGGCAATCTCGCCGGTCGCCAGGCTCCTGCGTCAACGCCATTCGACGCGCACCTTCGATGAACGGCGGCCGATCACGCTCGCCGAGATTGCGCGGTTCCTCGACGGCACCGCGCGTGTGCAGTCGAGATGGCGAAGCCGGCTCGACCTCGGCGGCGATGGCGCTCCGGTTGTCGCCTACGCCGAAAGACCATATCCGTCGGGAGGTGGCTGCTGGGAGCTTGAGCTTTATCTGGCCGTCCATACGTGCGACGGGCTTGCACCAGGATTTTATCATTACGACGCCGGGGCGCACGCGCTGGTGCCGATCGGAGTCAGCAGGCATCAGCTCGAAGCATTGTTGACCGGCGCCGAATTTGCAATGGGCGCGCCCGCCGCACCGCAGATCCTGATCACGATCGCTGCGCGCTTTGGCCGGGTTTCATGGAAGTACAGGTCGCTCGCATATGCGCTCGTTCTGAAGGATGTCGGGGCGCTGATGCAATCGCTCTATCTAATGGCGACCGATATGGAGCTGGGCGGATGCGCGATCGGGAGCGCCAATATCGATCTGTTTGCAAAGATGACCAGCGTTGAATTCCACGTCGAGGGCCCGGTCGGCCAATTTGCCATCGGTCGCGGCAGGAATCCAGAGGATTCCAACTGACATAGCATCCTGACAGACATCGAGGAACAAGGAAATTATCGGCGGACTGCTGGACCAGCGCTGGCTTCTCGGTTGAGTCTTGTGGTGAGTTCTTGTGGTTGACGCGATGAGGGCGCCGCTGTAGGCTGGAGGCGCATCCTGTCCCCTTCTCGGCCTCGCTCACGCGCGCTCGCGATGGTCGGGCGCTCGGAAAAGGAGATCGACCATGCGTCTCGATCAATTACCTCGCAGTGACAATGTCGAAGACCGGCGAAGCGATGATGGCGTCGGATCAGGTGGTATGCGCATCCCCGGTGGCCGGAGCGGGCTCGGGATTGGCACAGTCATCGTCCTGGTTCTGGTGGGGTGGTGGCTGGGCATCGACCCCGGCTTGTTGATCGGGGGCGCCGATATTCTGACCGGCGGGGGCTCCTCGCAACAACAGACACGCAACGCCCCGGGCGCAAACGAAGCGGACGCCGGAGCCCCTTCTGACCAGACCAAGGAAATGGTAGCCGCCGTGCTTGGGAGCACCGAGGCGGTATGGGGGAAGATCTTCCAGCAATCCGGAGAGCGCTACGAACCCCCGAAGCTGGTGATGTTTTCCGGCGTGACCCGCTCCGGGTGCGGGTTCGCACAGTCCGCCATGGGTCCGTTCTATTGTCCTCAGGATCAGAAGGTCTATCTCGACACTTCCTTCTTCAAGGATCTCGAGCGTCGCTTCCAGGCTTGCGGTGCGGGCAGCAAAGCCTGCCAATTCTCGCAGGCCTACGTGATCACGCATGAGGTCGGCCATCACGTGCAGAACCTGCTGGGAATCCTGCCGCGGGCGCAGCAGATGCAACAAAGCCTCGACAAGGTGGAAGCGAACCAGGTCCAAGTGCGGGTGGAGCTACAGGCGGATTGCCTTGCCGGCGTGTGGGCCAATCGCTCGGAGCAGGAGTGGAAGTTCATAGAGCCGGGCGACGTCGAGGCAGCGATGCAGACCGCTGCGGCCATTGGCGACGACCGCCTGCAGCGGCAGACGCAAGGTTATGTTGTCCCCGATGCCTTCACGCACGGCTCCTCACAACAGCGCACGCGGTGGTTCATGAACGGACTGAAATCCGGCAAGCTTGAGAGCTGCGATACGTTCAGCGCCGCGCGCATGTAATACCACACTCGTTAGACGGCTCGCAGCAGCGGGATTTCTTCCGTCGTAGCCCGGATGAAGCGAAGCGACATCCGGGATCCCGCATTTCGCCAAGCGGCTCAATGCGGGCTACGGCTGTGCCAACCTCACCGCAACGTGCAGAAGTCCTATCTTGCAGCCTTCCTTTGCATGTCCTCGAGCACGGCCGCGGTCGGCCAACAATCGAGCTTCAGGCGATTGGCCTTCTGATAGGCGCCCAGTGCCGCGCGCGTCAGCATACCCGCCTTGCCGTCGATCTTGTCCTTGTAGAGACCAAGCCTGGTCAGCGTGCGCTGCATGCTCTCGACCTGGTCTGTCCGCAGCTGCGTGTTCTTGCTCCACGTCGCCTCGAACGGCCGTGGATCGTCGATACGGTCGCTCAGGTGACCGACGAAAAGAACGTAAAGATCGGAGAAATTGTATTCCTTGATCACGTAATAGTTCTTGAGCGTCAGAAAGGCCGGGCCGTATGTGCCCTCAGGCAGCAGCAGCGACGCCGGTTCCCCGCGGTCGGTCGCGCCGGGCTTGCGCCCGTAGGCGGGCACGAATCCCTGCTTGAGCCATTCGCTCAGCGGACGGGTGACCTCCGGAACGCCCAGCGTGCAGTCGATCCCCTGCGGCGCGCGAACCTCGTAGGCCCAGTTCACGCCGCGTTGCCACCCCTTGCCTACGAGTTGCTGCGCCGCTGATGCCAGGGCGTCCGGCACCGAGTTCCAGATGTCCTTCTTGCCGTCTCCGTCGAAGTCAACTGCATATTTGTAGAACTCGGAGGGCAGGAATTGCGTCAGGCCCATGGCGCCTCCCCAGGAGCTGCGCATATCTGCAAGCTTGACGTGACCCTCCTCCAGCATCTTGAAAGCGTAGAGCAGCTCCTGGCGAAAGAAATCCTTGCGCCGGCCATAATAACCCTGTGTTGCCAGCACGGTGATCGCGTTCTTCGGCAGCCTGTACCCGCCGAACGCCGTCTCGCGTCCCCAGATTGCAAGCAGGACATTCCCCGGCACGCCGAACTTTTGCTCGATCGCCGCAAGCGTGCGACTGTGGGTTGCCGCCAGCTTCTTCGCCTGCTCGGCAAGCCGCGCGATGTTGGTCTCCTTGATATAATCGGCCGGAGTTTGCACGAACTCCGCCTGTCCGTGCGGCGGCGCTCCCTCTCTTCCGGGAAGATCGAGATCAGGGAGCGACAGATCAGGTTCGATGCCGTGCGTTGCGCTCTCAAAGGTCCGGCGTGAAACGCCGAGCGCCTGCGCCTGCGGCCACAGCCCCTGCAGCCACTTTTGAAACATGGGGTCGGCGGCCTTTGCCGGCGCCGCGGCTGCGCCGATCAGCAAGAACGAGAGGAAGACAACGGCACTGTTGCGCAATGGACCCATTCCTGCTTCGCTCCCTTGTGTTGACCACAATCCGGCCTCGCGCGGCAGCCGCACGTGTGCAACGATTCGGCCGGACGCTGCGTTAATCGTACGCAAAAGCGCCAAAGGTATGGAGAAATCGATGCTCCAGGTACCACTCGAAATTGCGTTCCATAACATCGATAGCTCGGAAAGCGCGGAGCAGGAAATCCGGGCGCGCGTGGCCGAGTTGGAAAGAATTTACGACCGGCTGATCTCATGCCGCGTGCGCATTGATCAGCGCGCCAAGGACCTCACCCGCGCCATTCCACCTGTTGTGCATATCGAGCTCGGCATTCCCGGCGGGAGCGATATCGTGGTGAGCCACGAGCCCGATCACCTGCTGCGGAAATATCTGCATCCCGACCTGCACAAAGCGATCAACGAGGCATTCCGCATCGCCGAGCGCCGCCTGATCGAGGTCAAGGAGCAAAGGGAAGCCCGGAACAAAGCGCCAGCGCACGATTCTGAAAACCAGTTCCTGGGCCAGGTCGCGGAGATCACGCCCGATCAGGATTTTGGATTTCTCATGACCAAGGAGGGGGCACTGCTTTACTTTCACCGCAACTCGGTTCTATCCGGCGATTTTGATCATCTCGTCCGCGGCGATGATGTGCACTATGTCCAGGCTACCGGCGACACCGGGCCGATCGCAACCAAGGTGCGGGCAAAGGCGCGGGAGTAGCGGGGGCTCTTAGCTCGGATAGCACGCCTGTTCACGGCGATCGCTTCATGGAACGTACGCCGTGACCTCGATTTCAAGCAAGTAATTTTCGCGCAGCTCTGAGACACCGACGACTGTGCGGGCTGGCAAATTCTTTCCGAAATGCTGCACCCACACCTCGTTGAGGATCGGCAGATTGTTTCTCACATTCAAGATGTAGCAGGTCGCCTTCAGGCAGTGCTCCAAACCGCTTCCCGCCGCTTCGAGCACAGCTTTGAGATTGGCGAGCGCCTGCACCGCCTGCGGTCTGAATCCGCCTTGCACGACCTTGTTGTCCTGTTTCGGATCGCGTGGGGACGCACCAGAGCAAAAAACCAGGTTTCCGAGCTTCAGCGCCTGCACCAGCGGGGCGCCGGTCACTGCGGCCCTATCGGTGTGAACCACTTCCTTTTTCATGATCCGCTATCCTTGACATGATGTCATAACAGGCTACGGTCGACGTATGCTGGATGTCAAATCGCTCGACGGTTTGCCGCTGTACCGGCAGGTGCAGGCTGGGATCGAGAAGATGATCCGCACTCATCCGGGAGCGAAACAAGTTGCGTTATCAGATGCTCGGCTTTCAGAGCGGTTCGGCGTCAGTCGGATCACGGTACGCCGTGCCGTCGATGAGCTTGTCGATGCCGGCGTGCTCTATCGCATACAGGGCATCGGCACGTTCGTTCGCCAGAACAAGCTCAAAGAAAAGCTGACGCTGAGCAGCTTTCTCGATGCATGGACACAGAGATCCGGACCGGTCCATGTCTCCGTTGCAGCGTTCGAGCGCTTGCCGGCAGACAGCGATTTGGCGGAGCGGCTTGCGGTATCCGTGGGGCGCGAGCTTGTTTATGTCCGGCGACTGCGCTTCCAGAAGAAGACCCTTGTCGCATTGGACGATCGCTATCTGCCTGCTGACTGCTGCAGACGCTTGACGACCCAAGACATCAAGACCTCCTCGCTTGTCGACTATCTGCGCAACCGGGAAGGAGTTGAGCCTCGATCGGGGCGAGATGGAAATCGAGGCGCGCCGCGCCAACTCGGCACAGGCGAAGAGCTTGGGTATTCGGCGGGGCGAGCCCATCCTCCTGAGACGAGTGACGTTTCTCACGAGAAAAGGTGAGCCGGTTCTCACCGGGACATCAGTATATCGCGCAGACCATGTCAGCTACCGCCTGACTATCTCCGCGTGATGGAATCAACATGATCTGGACCGGACAAGCTCGGCTCGCCTGATGGGACCGCTCGCTCCTGAGGTCGCAAAGTCCACTGCTCCGAGCGCGGATGCGAAGCGCGATTTCCGTGTCTGGGACCGCTTGACCCTCGAAAAAGTGTCAATGACGTTCAATGCAGGCAAGCCGAACGAGTATTGTGCATTGTCAAATGCGAGCTTGCAGCTTCATCGCGGCGAGCTCTACTGCCTGTTGGGCCCGAGCGGTTGCGGAAAATCAACAGTTCTCAATCTGATCGCCGGCTTCGCGCGCCCAAGCTCCGGAGCGATTCGGATCGGCGAGCGGCGCATCATCGATGCCGGCACTGATCGTGTTGTCGTCTTTCAGGATGCAACGAACGCACTGTTTCCGTGGTTGCGCACGCATGAAAACGTTGAGTTCGGGTTGTCAATCCAGGGAATTCCGAAACGAGAGACTGCAACCCGAGCCCGGAAATACCTTGAGCTGGTTGGATTGGCTGAGCACGCTTACAAATTCCCGTATGAGCTCTCGGGAGGAATGAAGCAGCGCTGCCAGCTGGCGCGGGCGCTGGTCCTGGAGCCCGAAGTGCTCTTGATGGATGAGCCATTTGCCGCACTCGACGCGATCAGCAAGCGGATCATGCAAAAGGAGTTGCTTCGGATTTGGCGGCAGTTTCGGATAACCATTCTTTACATCACGCACGACGTGGCCGAAGCCGTGCTCCTCGGCCAGAGGGTTGCGGTCATGCGGCGCGGGCCGGGAGCATCTATCAAGGAGGAATTTGCTGTCGATCTGCCCTACCCTCGCAAGCCCACGGACGACGCCATTACCAGGATCTATGCGAACGTCGAGGCGTCGCTCGAGGATGAAGTTGGAATCTCGCTCTATGCCGCCTGAGCTCGGACCCATCTTGCGTCAGGTCGCGATTGCCGCCGTTTCGATATCGGCAGGCCTGTTCGCCTGGGCATTGTTCGCCCGCTACTTTGCCTTTCCTGATCTGGTGCCCTCCCCGTGGGATACGTTCGGAACCGGAGCCCAGCTGCTGCGGAGCGGAGCGCTGATGGGCCACGTCGGAATAAGCCTTGAGCGTGTGCTGGTCGGATACGCCGCCGGCTGCGGCTTCGGGATTCTTATTGGCGCGCTGATGGGCCGCATTCGCGTTGTGAGGCAGCTTGCTGATCCGTTGCTTCAGTTGATGCGACCAATTTCCCCTGTCGCGCTTGTGCCACTGTCCATCATTTGGTTTGGCATCGGTGACCTCTCGCGTTACTTCATCATCTTCTACGGCGTTGTGATCATCATGATCATGAACACGGCGGCGGGAGTGGCGTCCACACCGAGCATCCGCCTCAATGCAGCGCGCTGCCTCGGTGCTCGCCCCAGTCAGATCTTCCGGCGCATCGTCATCCCGTCCGCGGTACCCTATATCTTGACGGGGATGCGCGTTGCGCTGGGCTTTGCCTTCATGGGCATCGTGGCCGCGGAAATGATCGCAGCGCAATCAGGCATCGGCTATCTCATCATGCAATCAAGAATGCTGCTTCGCACCGACGTCATGTTCGTCGGACTGGTGACGCTCGGGATTGTCGGCGCAGTCATCGATGGCTGCTTCAAGCTGGCAATCAATCGTACGATGCAGCGATTCATGGAGCACCAGATCAATCTATGAATATCAGACGCAGAATGAAGCCCGAGTGGCTGAGAAGGTGAAGGAGGCTTGCCATGCACTGCCATTCATTCAATCCACGCCTGAACACAAAGCCGTGGGCACTTTTTCTCGCACTCATGGTTCTCATAGTGGTGGCCTGGACGGCCGCCTGCGAGCGCGCCTCTGCTACCGATCCAAAGGTACGAATCTTCAGCGGCACCGACGAGCACTGGGTGCAGTTTCAGGCTGCGAAGGGCAAGGGCTTCTTCAAGGACGAGGGTCTCGACGCGGACGTGACGGTCTTCACCACGGGAGCAACGGCCACGGAAGCATTCCGCGCGGGACGCGGTGATTTCATCTCCGCGGGTGACCTGCCCTCGGCTGCCATGTGGAAGATGGGCAATGCGATCGGCTTGGCGCCGCTATCCTCCGATACCGAGATTTTCGGGATCGTGGGCAGGAAGCCGATAAATTCGCCTGCTGATCTGCGGGGCCGCAAGGTGGCGACCAGAATGGGTTCCACCGGCGAATTTCTGCTCTATCGCTATCTCGCCACGGGCAACGTTGCCGCGTCGGAGCTCAACATCGTCGATCTTGCGCCTCCCGACATGGTGCTTGCCCTTGTGCACGGCGATATTGACGCATTCGCGTGGCTCGCGCCGTTCACAACTCGTGCCGTGAGCACCGGCAAGGATGTGAAGCTCATCACCAGCGCCAAGGGACTGGCGAACAATCGCATCGTTCTGAGCGTGACGAAATCGTTTGCTGAGCAAAACCCCAGTCTGGTCCGGAAGGTGCTGCGGGCGACCGACCGGGCGACCCAGTTCGTTCGGGCAAATCCGGGCGAAGCGACTAGGATCTGGGCTGAGGCGGTGCAAGGCGATGTGACGCAATCGCTGCCGGTGGTCCGGCTTATCAGTTATGACATGACCTTCGACAACGCATTCGTGAACGATATGAACGAGCTTGCCAGGTTCATGGTGCAGAAGGGCGCGCTCAAGGAACCAATCAACTGGAACGCCGAGATGAACACCGACTTTCTCAGGCAAGTTGATCCAAAGTTGGTAACCGCGTCGCGTTGAGAATTAATCGGCTTCGCTGGTTGCGATATTCCCTGGGAAACGGCAAGGGTGACGCAGTTGCTCGCCAAAAATACCAAAGCCGGACGCGAATATGTTCGGCTGCATGTCGCGAAGCTCGCGTCCGGGGCTGATCTGCGCCTTGGGCTCCACGTTGTCACGGGGGCAAAGCCAGGCCCCACTCTCGGCATTTTGACGACGATCCATGGGGACGAGACAATGCCTCTCATGGTCGTGCGCGAGCTGCTCAGTTCGCTCGATGTGGCGTCGCTTTCGGGGCGCGTCGCTGCAATTCCCACGGCAAATCCGCTGGCCGTCTCCGTGTTTAATCGGCAGACGCCCGAGCAGCATGGCAGGACCGACTTGCACGAAGTCTTTCCCGGAAATCCGCAGGGCAATCTCACCCAGCGCATGGCGAGCGTGATCACCACCAATCTGCTCGATCATGTTGACGCGCTCGTTGACATCCATTGCGGAGGTTCAGGAGGCCGGCTGCAGAGTTCGGGCAAATCTCGACGCTTCGGCGCCTCCAGAAGTTTATCAGGGCTCTCTGAAGCTCTGTCGCGCCTTCAATACAATGTTTGTGCATGCCAACAATCTCGCCGGCACCGCCGCCCGATACTGCAACGGCCGAGGGAAACCAACCGCCAATCCTGAGATAGGCGGTGTATATCTCGGACCACAAACCGAGGGCGGCTATCTAAGAGAAGCGCTGACAGGCCTGCGTTACATCATGGGGAGTCTTGGAATGATCTCTGAGAGCCCGCAACCTCCCAAGAAGCAGCTTTTGTTCAACGTAAAAAGCCGCTTCGAGGTCAATCCATCGGTGGGCGGCTTCTTGCAGTCGAGCTTCAGCTCGCCATCCGATCTGGGGCGGCGGATTGAGAAAGGCACCAGGCTCGGTGAGATTGTCGATCTCCAAAGCCTGCAAGTGATCGAAGAGCTTCGTGCATCCGTCACTGGTTATTTATTCTTCTCGCGGCATTCCGGCGTTGTCGATGCCGGAACCAAGGCCTTTGCCCTGGCTGAAGAAGCGACGTCACAATGGCTGTGAGCGAGGTGCGGGCCGTTCTTCTGCAGCCCGACGACGATGTGGCGGCCGTTCTGGATAAGGTGGGTAGCGATGCCGTTGTCACCGTCACCCTCGGCTCATCGGGTAAAGCGCTGCGGAAGTTGACGGTCCGCCAAGAGGTCCCCTTCGGACATAAGGTTGCCGTGCGTGCGGTCGCAAAGGGCAATCCAGTGCGCCGCTATGGTTTTCCAATCGGCATCGCTACCGAAGAGATCAGCGAGGGCGACCATGTTCATTCGCACAACATGCGCAGCAGGCTCTCTCCCGCATCGAAACAGCGCTTGCGCCCGCCAAGCTTGCATTCCGCCCAATGGGTCCACAGCCTTGTCAGGGCGTCTCTGCTGGCGGCAGGGGCTTCCGTCGATCCCGCCGAGGCTACGGCGACCGCGATCACTGAGGCTCACCTGCGCGGAGTGGAGACGCACGGCCTCAGGCGGCTGCGCCCCTACATAACCCGAATCCGGTCTGGCGGCGTGAATGTAGCCGCTGTGCCTCAGCTTAACGCCGAGCGCGCGGTGCTCTGCATCGACGGATGCAATGGTATTGGGCATTACGTGGCAGCCTTCGCAGCCAAGGCCGCGAGCGACGCCGCTCGTGAGCACGGCATTGCGATCGCCCTTGTGAGAAACAGCAATCACTTCGGATTTGCAGGACACTACGCTGTGCTGATTGCGGCGAAGCGTCAGCTTGGGATCGTTACCTCCAATGGCCAGGTCTGCGTCGCACCCGAAGGCGCCAAACGGGCGCTGCTCAGCAACAACCCCTTGGCAATTGCTGCGCCTTTGCCGGGCGACGACCGTTTCCTCGAGCTTGACCTGGCGACGAGTGTGACCTCGCGCGCAAATATCGTGGAGGCCGCACGTTCAGGCGCGCTCCTGCCGCAGGGATGGGCGCAGGACTGCGCAGGAAAGCCAACCCGAAGTCCGGCTGCGGCGCTGAGCGGAAGCCTGCTGGCGTTCGGAAATGCCAAAGGGTTTGCACTGCTCACCGCTCTGGAGGCAATGACCGGGGTTCTCTGCGGTGGTGTCTTTGCCGATCAGGTCTCATCCAAGGAGCTTGCCCCCGAGGCACCGGAAGGAACAGCTCACACCATGATTGCGATCGACCTCGAAACCGCGCTCGGTGCCGATGCTTACTCGCATCGCCTGGAAGAGCTTTTAACACGACTTGCAGCACTGCCGCTAAGTCCGGGTGCAGGCGAGTATCCGTTATCCGGGGGAGAGGCGATGGAATCTGAGGCGAGAGAGGCTTCGCAACGGCGTTCCGTTATCGGAATCGGACTTCTCAGACGCCATGGCGCTTGCCAAGGAAGCGGGCTTCCCGGTGAGCGGCCCTTAGCAGAGGGACCATCATGACGTGGACAGAGGGATTGACCGGGTATCCACGCGAGAACGGCCGCAAGGGTATCCGCAACTTCATTGCGGTGCTCGCGGCAGCGGACAATGTCAATCCGCTGGTACGTCATCTGGCTGCGCGCAACCCCGGTATCGTGTCCTTGCCTGCGAGCTACGGCCGCGGTCAGATGGGCCGAGACTTCGAGGTGAGCCTGCGTGCAATGGCAGGTCTGGCCGCGCATCCCAATCTCGCCGGCTGTCTGGTGATTTCGTTCGAGCCCGAGAGCAGCGAACGCGTGGCGCAGCGGGCATTAGAGCTTGGCCGCCGGGTAGACACTCTATCGTTTCTGAAAGTGGGAGGAATGGAGGAGTGCCTTGAGCAGGGCAACCGCATTCTGCGCCGAATGTGCGAGGTGGCGAGTGGGCATAAGCGCGTTCCGCTTACCATCGACGAACTGGTGGTCGGTCTCGAATGTGGCGGCTCTGACACGACATCTGGCCTGTTCGGCAATCCGGCACTCGGAGCTTTCACCGATTCGATCGTGGATCGTGGCGGAACGGCGGTGTTCTCGGAGCCGGTGGAATGCCTCGGCGGCGAGGAGCTGCTGACGAAACGGGCGGTCTCTCCAGAAGCGGCCGAGCGTTTGTTGTCTACCGTGCGCGCGTATGATGAGCTGGCGCGAGAACATGGGGTCGATCTTGCAGGCACCAATCCGACCCCGGACAATATGGCCGGCGGGTTGACCTCAATCGAAGAGAAATCGCTTGGCGCTTTGGCCAAGACCGGTTCCCGCGACATCATGGGCGTCATCGGCTACGCCGAGACCGCTCCCGCTCCCGGCGTTTGGATGATGGATGCGCCCGCGGCGGCCGTCGAAAATGTTACCGCGCTTGCAGCCGGCGGCGCGCAGTTGGTGTGCTTCGTGACCGGCACCGGAAACCCCACAGGCCACCCCGTCTCTCCAACCATAAAGATTTGCGCGAATCCGCGCACCGTGTGTCGGATGCGAGCGCATATTGATGTCGATCTCGCTGACATGCTGCGCGGCACGACCAGCGTCGTCCAGGGTGCCGAGGCGATTGCCGCAACGGCAGCCAGGGTGATCAATGGAGAACGAACGACTGCGGAGCGGCTGGACTATCTTGAAACCAATATCAGCCGGACAGGTCCCTCCGTCTGAGCGAGATGATCCTTTGAGCGGAGCTCAGGCGAGCGAAACCGCCGCGCAAAGCAAGAGGTGAACCCATGCCGCGCCTGAGAGAATTCACAGTGGTCGCAATGCTGATGGTCGTGACGGGCGTTAGTCTTGCCCAGGACTGGCCAGCTCGACCCGTGACAATGGTGGTCACATTCGCGGCGGGGAGCGGTGACGATCTTCTCGCGCGCATCATCAGCCCGCGGCTGTCGCAGCTTTTGGGTCAACAGGTCATCATTGAAAACGTCGGCGGCGCCGGCGGAATGACCGGGACAAACCGTGTCGCCAAGGCGCTTCCTGACGGGTATCAGTTTGTGCTGGGCGGCACAGGAACGTTCGCAGCAAATCAGACCCTGTATAAGCACCCGGCCTATGACGCCGTAATGGATTTCAAGCCGGTCGTCCTGATCGCGGAACAGCCATTGGCGCTCGTCGTGCGCAAGGACCTCCCCGCCGGCAATTTTTACGAGTTTATAAGCTACGCGAAGGCAAACCAGACGACAATGCAGTTTGGTTCGGGCGGCGCCGGATCGGCAACGCATCTTGCCTGCGTGCTGCTGAATTCAGCGATTGGCATCAACGTGACGCACGTGCCATATCGCTCGGCAGCGATAGCACTGCAAGATTTGATCGCAGGCCGGTTGGATTACCTATGCCCCATTGTATCTACTGCAATCTCCCAGATGCGCGGCAATCAAGTCAAACCAATTGCCGTTCTTTCCAAGGGTCGCACCCCGGTTTTGCCGAACCTCGCGAGCGCGCATGAGCAGGGATTGAGCAATTTCGATGCTTATATTTGGAACGGCATCTTCCTGCCCAAAGATGCTCCCGCTGAGATCGCAAACAAGCTTCATGATGCAACCGTCATGACCATGGAGGACACCGGAGTGCAGGAGCGCGTCAAGGAAACGGGCGGCGCCATGGTTGGCCCCGAGCGCAGGTCGCCCGAATATCTGCACCAGTTCGTCGCGAGCGAGATCAGGAAGTGGGGCACGCCGATCAAGGAGAGCGGTGTCTCAATGGATTGAGCTCAGCGGCTGAATTTCTTGTACTTGATGCGATGCGGAATGGTGGAATTGGTTCCCAGCCGGCGCATCTTGTCTGCTTCATAATCCTGAAAGTTGCCCTCGAACCATTCGACATGGCTGTCGCCCTCGAACGCCAGAATGTGCGTGGCGATCCGGTCGAGAAACCAGCGATCGTGGCTGATGATGACGGCGCAACCGGCAAAATCCTCGAGCGCCTCCTCCAAGGCACGCAACGTGTCCACGTCAAGGTCGTTGGTCGGCTCGTCGAGGAGCAGCACGTTGGCACCCGACTTGAGCATCTTGGCGAGGTGAACGCGGTTGCGCTCGCCACCGGAAAGCTGCCCGACCTTCTTCTGCTGATCGGCGCCCTTGAAGTTGAAGCTCGAGCAGTAGGCGCGCGAGTTCATCTCGCGCTTGCCCAGCAGCACAATATCGTTGCCGCCTGAGATCTCCTCCCACACATTCTTGCTGCCGTCGAGAGAATCACGGGACTGATCGATGTAGCCAAGATGCACGGACTCGCCGATCTTGATGCTGCCCGCGTCCGGCTTTTCCTGCCCCGTGATCATGCGGAACAAAGTTGTCTTGCCCGCGCCATTGGGACCGATGACGCCGACGATGCCGCCAGGCGGCAGCTTGAAGGTGAGGTCGTCAATCAACAGGTTGTCGCCATAACCTTTGCGCAGATGCTCGAAGTCGACGACGTTCTGGCCGAGCCGCTCGGCCACCGGAATGACGATCTGCGCCGTCTGGGTGGATTTCTCCGCGGCTTTCTTCACCAGGTCCTCATAGCGCTGGTATCTCGCCTTGGATTTTGCCTGCCGCGCACGGGGTGACGCCGCGATCCATTCCTGCTCGCGCGCAAGAGTGCGCTGGCGCCCTTCTTCCTCGCGGCCCTCCTGCTCGAGCCGCTTCTGCTTCTGCAAGAGCCACGCGGAATAATTGCCCTGATACGGAATGCCACGGCCGCGGTCGAGCTCAAGAATCCAGCCCGTCACGTGATCAAGGAAGTAGCGGTCGTGCGTGACAATGAGGATGGCGCCGGGATAGCCACGCAGATGGCCTTCGAGCCAGTTGACGGATTCCGCATCCAGATGGTTGGTTGGCTCGTCGAGGAGAAGAAGCTCGGGGCACTCAAGCAGCAATCGGCAGAGCGCTATCCGCCGCCGCTCTCCCCCGGAAAGCTTCGTCACGTTGGCGTCATCGGGCGCGCAACGCAGAGCCTCCATCGCCTGATCGACCTTGGCGTCGAGATCCCATAGACCTTTCGCCTCGATCTCATCCTGCAAACGAGTCATCTCGTCCGCAGTCTCGTCCGAGTAGTTCATCGCGAGCTCGTTGTAGCGGTCGAGGATCGCCCGCTGCGGCGCGACGCCCTCCATCACGTTCGCGCGAACATTCTTCGTCGGCTCGAGCTGTGGCTCCTGTTCCAGATAGCCGACGCGCGCACCCTCGGCGACCCACCCCTCCCCGCTGAACTCCTTTTCGATGCCGGCCATGATGCGCAGAAGCGTTGACTTGCCCGAGCCGTTGACGCCGAGCACGCCGATCTTGGCGTCGGGATAGAAGGAAAGATTGATGTTCTCCAACACCTTCCGATGCCCGGGATAGGTCTTGGTGAGACCTTCCATGTGATAGATGAACTGACGGGCCATGGGCGTGTGTGACCTTGATTTGCGCGATCTCGCTGTCGGCGCACGCAGCCGAGACGGTGCAAATCGCGCACGCCAGGCCGGATCGCCGGTTTGGGGATTTCGCAGTGATTTAGCGAGGCGCGGCCGACAGAACAAGGGCACAACTTCTCTCTGCTCGGGGCAGCGAGACTCAGTGTTGCGTTCGGGCGCGCCGGTGTCGCAAAGCATCCTTATAAAGGTGTGACTTTACTGCATCAAAAGCTGGCTCTAGGCGTAACTTTTTGGCAACGGTACGCCACAAAGTTGAAAATACAGGAGAATTCGTAATGATTTTTAACAAATTTAGCGCGACTATTAGCTCGCGTCCGCGCGCACCGACTCGGAGCTCAGGAGCGAACGGGCATCCGGCAGAAGAAAAAGCACCGGAGAGGGGTTATGGCCAGAGAGACGATTGCCCAGTCCGCCCGCCGGGAAGCTCAAGGCTTCCTTGCCGATGTCACGGGACTTCTGCAGGGGGTTTTCCGAGATTTGGTCGATCCTTACCGGCCGGAACTGCATTACATGCGCGGCCCCGGGCCCAAATGGCATGAAAAGCACGACCACAGTCCCGCCGATCTCGGAATGATCCCGGCGCTCGTGCGCGTTCGCGTGAAGCGCTGATCGCGGCAGCACGTAGAACCGGGCGGGGGCCTGTTCTCAACCGTCATCGCCCGCTTCAGGCGGGCGACCCAGTAATCACCGTTGGCGCGATTGACTGCGGCGCGTCCGCTGAAATTCCCGACTGACCGCATTTACTGGTTGCCCCGCATGCGCGTGGCATGACGTGCAAAGGATACCGCAATGCCTCGCTATCGCTGCGCGATTCTCGACGACTATCAGAACATCACCCTCCAAATGGCGGATTGGTCGAGCGTTGCAGGCGACCTCGACATCAAGGTGTTCAACGATCACCTCGGCAGAGCTGAGAATGTCGTCAAGGCGCTGCAAGGATTTCCCATCGTATGCGCGATGCGTGAACGCACGGCCTTTCCGCGTGCCGTGATCGAAAGGCTCCCCGATCTGAAGCTTCTCATCACCACAGGGGCGCGCAATGCTTCGATCGATGTGATGGCCGCCAGGGAGCGGGGCATTGTGGTCTGCGCGACCCCCTCGGTGGGAAATCCGACCTCGGGTGTCGCCGTCGGCCTGATGCTCGAGCTCACCCGCCGCATAGGCTTTGAGAACGCGCGAATGAAGGCCGGCGCAGCCTGGCAGACCACCATCGGGCTTGACCTGGAGGGTTTGACGCTCGGGATTGTCGGTCTGGGGAAGCTCGGCCTGCGCACCTCGCGAATTGCGCGAGCCTTCGGAATGAAGGTGATCGCGTGGAGTCAAAACCTCACTGCGCAGGCCTGCCAGGATGCCGGGGTTGACTACGCGGACAAGGACGATCTTTTTCGCCGGTCTGACATCGTGACCATTCACGTCGTGCTCTCACAGCGCAGCCGTGGCCTCATCGGCGCACGCGAGCTTGGGTTCATGAAGCCGTCGGCCTACATCATCAATACATCGCGCGGCCCCATCATCGATGAGGCTGCGCTGCTTGCGGTATTGCGCGAGAAAAAGATTGCCGGGGCCGGTCTCGACGTGTTCGACGTCGAACCACTGCCCGTCGATCATCCCTTGCGCAAGCTCGACAATGTCGTGCTTACGCCGCATCTCGGCTACGTCTCGGTGCAGAATTATCGGGCGTATTTCGCGGGCGTGGTCGAGGACATCCGCGCGTTCCTGGATGGCAAGCCGGTGCGGGTGTTGGAGTGATAGCGGTCTCTCGCCGACTCACGTTTATCCGCTCCCGAGCCGCTTCCCCGGACGCGTGTCACCCCGTTTGACGATCCGAAACGTTTACCGCGCCATTGCCGTGGGAGGCGCAAGCGGCGCCGTTGCGATGGGCGGCGCTCCCGATCTTGTTGCTGCCGGAGCCGCACCGGCCGGCGCAGGCAAACGTGCCGCGGGTAGACCTGCCGCGGGTACACCTGCCGGAGCTATCGGCGTTGCCGAAGCAGCCGTCGTTGGAGGCGCCTTGCCCGGCATCACGACAACGCGCGTGCCGACCTTCACGCGTCCATAAAGGTCCTGGACGTCCTCGTTGGTAAGTCGAATGCATCCGGAGGACACAAAGGTGCCGATGGTGGAGGGTTGGTTGGTGCCGTGAATTCGGTAGACCGTCTTGCCGAGATAAAGTGCGCGAGCGCCGAGCGGATTTCCTGGTCCCCCCGCCATGAACCGCGGCAGATAAGGCTGGCGGTCAATCATTTCTTCCGGAGGATGCCAATCCGGCCACTCCGCCATTCTCGACACTTTCTCGGTGCCGTTCCAGGTGAAGCCCTCACGGCCGACGCCAATCCCGTACCGCATGGCCTTGCCGTTTCCGAGCACGAGATAAAGGTGGGTGTTCTGGGTATCAACAATGAGTGTGCCAGCCGGCTCCTTCGTGCGGTAATCCATCAGGGTGCGGCGGAACTGCGGAGGCAATTCCTTGGCGGGCCCGGTTTCCGGCCGCACTTCCGGCGGCAACGCCGCCATACGAACGCCGCCAGTCGCGCCGGCACCTGCCGGATCGGTTTGCGCTGGTCCGATCGCCAAGGGCGGCCGCACCGCGTTCTGATCGGCCGGGGGCGCAAGCCCCTGCGGCGAAGCAGCCATGGGCGACAAGGCTGGAGGATTCCCCGGAGGGACGTAGTTGGGACGAGCAACTCGTGCATTGGGGTCCGATGAGAGTTCATACCCCTGGCGCCCCTCACGATACAAATACCCGGGGGGCGGGGCCGGTAGCTCAACCTCTTCATCGGCATAAACGGGAATCCCCCGGCCTTGCCGGGCGGCGGGCATCGGTTCAGGTTCCTGCGCTCCGGCAACGGGCGGTAGCGGCCTGCGCTGCACCATCGGCGGATCATAGAAGGGAGCGTCGTCGTCCTCTTCCAGCGCCGGAGCCTGCCGATAGGGTGGATAGCTCTGTACCGGCGGATAGGACTGGGGAGGGTAGGCTTGCGCCGGAGGATAATATTGCGCCGTGGCCAGATCACCCGGACCTGTCACGCCGATCAATAGCGCCGCAACGGCACCCGCTGTGCGGAACTTCATTCCCCCTCCCCCTCAGAACACAATCGACACGTAAAAATCACTCACGAACAAGGCACATTCAAGACCACAGCGTGGAAAAGCACCCAGCTTGTTGATCCGCGGCGGTTCAGGAGCTCTCGTGTTTTCAATTGTTTACGCAAGCGCAGGATTGCGGAACCGGTCTTGCAACCCGCCGCGACGGCTCATGCCTTTTTGCCGTCGCCTGGCACGGCCTTGACGATCTCAGTTGTCATGCCCGCGAAGGCGGGCACCAGTAATCTCTTAGGCGGGGTGAATCTCGGTGACTGGACGAGCGCGCGAGTTCATCCGCTGGGGCAGAGGGTACACTGGGTCGCCCGCTTGAAGCGGGCGATGACGCGCGGAGTGGGTACACCCAGTAGCACTTATAGGTGGTCATATATTTAGGTGGTCATATATTGAGCGCCGCGAGCAATGTTTCGACGGCAGAAGCTTGAAAGCTCGCCCGCGCGATCGAGGCATAGCTTGCAACATTGATCCGCGCGGCTTCTTCTTTCGACGGTACCTCGCGCCCCAACGGCGAAGAGCGTGCAAGCTCGTACATGGCTTGTTCCTGAAGCCGCTCGGCTTCGAGCTCGACTGCTTTGATCCTGGTGCGAAACAGCTCGGCGGTGGCAGCGGGAACGAGCGCGGGAGGTGACTTGAGCGCGCGCCGCACGGTGCGCAGGGGTATGACGATTTCCTCGCGCCATGGAGCGACGCGCCGCTCGAGTGCTTGCACCTCGCCGGTGGAAACAGCTCGCTTGAGCGTCGCCTGCCACAGAAGAAAGAGGAGCAGGTTGACATCGACGCCCGCCTCCTCCTGCAGCCTGATGCAGGCATCGGCAACGCCGGGTTGACGATAAAAGGCCAGCGAGAACTGCCAGAACGGCGATGCGACCGATTCCCCGGATAACGATTCCACGCCTGGAACCCTCGGGTTGATCACGTTCCAGTCACCGTCTCACGCATGCTCGGCCGTCGCGCCTACCGCCTTGGCTTGGGCGTGCGCGGTGTCCATGCTTCCCAAACCGTTGAAGAATGCGTTGAGCAGCACCGCAACGACCGCCGAAAGAAGGATTCCTGATTCAAGGAGCGGATGCAGTTCGTGCGGCAGGTTCTTGAAGAAGGTCGGCGCGACCAGCGGAATCAGGCCAAAGCCGACCGAGAGCGCCACGACCAACAGGTTGTGCTGGTTGGTCTTGAAATCAACGGCGGTCAGGATGCGCGCTCCGGTCGCGGCGACCATACCGAACATGACGAGACCGGCTCCGCCCAGAACGACCAGCGGAATTGCTTCGACCAGCGCCGCCATTTTCGGCTGAAGTCCCAATATCAACATAATGACGCCGCCCGCAGCTGTGACCCAGCGCGAGCGCACTCCGGTCACGCCGACGAGGCCCACATTCTGCGAGAAAGAAGTGTAAGGAAAGGTGTTGAAAATTCCGCCGATAAGAGTGCCGACGCCGTCGGCCCGCAACCCGCGCGCCAGCGCATCCTGATCGATCTCTTTGCCGGTCATCTCGCCGAGCGCCAGGAACATCCCGAGCGACTCGATCATGACCACGACCATGACAATGCACATGGTGACAATCGGCACCAAATGGAACTGCGGCACGCCGAAACGCAAGGGAGCGACGACATCCGCCCATCCGGCGGTCGCAACCTTGTCGAAGTGCATCAGGCCCAGCGCCGCTGCCAGAATCGCTCCGGCAACTATGCCGAGCAGCACTGAAACATTTGCGATGAACCCCGTTCCCCATTTGATGAGCGCAAGAATGACAAGCAGCACGAACAGCGCGATGCCGAGACCCTGAAGTTGGGCATAGGCAGGGTTTGGAAAGGCGCCCGCTACTCCGTCCACAACCTTTGTCAGCGTCGGAATCCCCCCGCCCGCCCAGTTGACGCCGACCCGCATCAACGAGATGCCGATCACCATGATGATCGTTCCGGTGACCACCGGCGGAAAGAGCGGCAGCAGCCGACTGATGAACGGCGCGGCAACAATGGCGAATATGCCAGCGGCAATCACCGAACCGTAAATGCCGAGCAGGCCAATGTCGGGCGCGGCCGCCATCGACAGCATCGGCCCGACTGACGCGAAGGTCACTCCCATCATGACGGGAAGGCGAATGCCAATTCCGGGCATGCCGACGGATTGCACCAGAGTCGCAATGCCGCAGGCGAACAAATCGGCGCTGATCAGGAATGCGACGTCTTCAGGTGACAGCTTGAGAGCACGTCCAATGATGAGCGGCACGGCCACGGCACCGGCATACATCACAAGCACATGCTGCAAGGCTAACGGAAACAGCCGCACAAAGGGCAGGCGCTCGTCAACCGGATGAACCACAGGCATGGTTTTCTCTCCCTATACGGATTCGCTCGCCGGCACTGCCAAAGCAATTATCGCGCCAGCTTCCCCATTTCCGTCCTTAGAAAGCTATCATTCAACAATCAGCGATCGCCAATTCCAGCGGGAAATTGTCGACGCACGCGTGGCCAGTCGGCGTGACGATGAAGGTGTGGCCGAGAAAAACTCCGAACATGCCGTCGGCCGTGATCGGGTTGGGCTCGGCCATGATGATCATGCCGGGCTTGAGGACCTGGTCTATGTCCTCGGCCTCGGTGCGCTCGGCAAATACATGCGGCTTG
The DNA here is from genome assembly GCA_963841105.1 of uncultured Alphaproteobacteria bacterium. Taxonomy (GTDB): domain Bacteria; phylum Pseudomonadota; class Alphaproteobacteria; order Rhizobiales; family Xanthobacteraceae; genus VAZQ01. Next base: position 82,855 of record CAWJCB010000002.1, on the reverse strand, counting down.
TCGGTGACGATGTCGATGCCGTGCACCTGGGTCGGCCGCGACTGCACCCCCTTGTCGCGGAAAAATTTGCTCGCGAGCCTGATGTTGTCGGTCTCGTTGCCGGGTCTGATTTCCGCAATGATCCTCTTGTATCCCGGCAAAGTGATCTCCTCCCAGAACCTGCGCACGGCCTCCGTCGGCGGCCCGAGCGTGATCGGGGAGCCGATCTGGGCGGTAAGGCCATTGTAGCCGGCCGCAAGCTCCATGTTGATGATGTCACCGCGCTTGAGCTTTCGCTGCGAGGGCCGAGGATTGCCGAACACCATGGCCGGATCGTCCATCGGGGTCGCACCGATGATCAGGAAATCGATGTCGCCGCCGCCATCGAGGATAGCGGCGCCTGCCGCGGCGCGCAGCTCGTATTCCGGAATCCCGGGGCGCGCGCGTGCGACCATCGCCTGCATCGCGCGCTCGCAAAGAATGCCGGCCTTGCGCACGCAGGCGAGCTCTTCCTCGCTGTGGATCACCAGCAGCTCGTGGAGCAGACCTGTTGTGAAGACGAGCTCCGCCTCTGGCAAGCTTGCGCGGAGCACATTGTACTGGTTGACGGGCAGATAGTCTTTGTGACGCGCATCGACCTCCACGAGTCCGATGCGTCCACGCTCGAGCTTGAGCTCCTTGATGCGCTCGACCATGACTTCCGCATATTTGCCGTTGCGGCTGTGCCGCACGTCCGAGAGCGCATTGGCGCATTCCCGTCGGCACGCTTCGGCGTGGGTGCCGCCCATGGAGAAGACGAGCGTCGGTTCGCCGATCGCCGGCATCACAACGTAGGAAGAGAGCGCATGCCATTCCCAGTGGCCGGTGAGCCACTGCATTCCGCCGCCGAAGCTCCAATGACTGGGGCCACCCGGCACGATCACGCAGTCGAGCTTGTGCTCGCGCATCCTGGCGCGCAGGGCGTCGTGCCGGCGCACATATTCCTGCTTGGAGAATTGATCGTATACCGCGTCCCGATAATAGGGCGTATCGTACATGTTCGAGAATGGGCCATTCTGATCGAGTCGTGTACGCACCTCGTCCCAGCTCTGATGTGAGACGGGCGGCCGCGCCTGAATATTCATCAGCTTGCTCCTCCGCGGAAGTTGTTTGCGGCGGTCAGGCAGTTTTACCCTGGCGGGTGCTGCCTGAAGTATTCGGCATCGCCGGGGCTCTGCGTCCACCGCGGGTTGCCGCGCCATTCGAGATGGCGGCTCAACATGTCCGAGCCATAGCGTACCCGAAAGAGGAGCGTGCGGGCCGGCCCATTGATGTATTCGTGCACCTCCCCGGGCGGATGCACGACAAAGGCACCAGGCTTGACGTCAACGGTCTCGTGGAGCGTACGCATCCTGCCGCCGCCCTCGAAGCAGAAATAAATCTCGGTTGCATGCGGATGGCAGTGGTTGGGACTGATCTGGCCCGGCTCCCAGCACGCGACGGTGACGTCGCCATCGCCCAGCTTGCCGAGTATCTTTTCCACATGGCGCTCGGGGCTCCACTCCTGTTCCTTTTCCAGCTGGAATACTTGCATCAATTCGACCTCCGGCGTCGCACCTTATGCTCGCGCTCAATTCCGGCGAACCAAATTCATTCGGTCCCTGCTTGTTGTTCGGCCAGTGCGGGCAGCGTGAAGAAAAAGGTCGAGCCCTTGCCGACGAGAGACTCGACCCAGATTTTTCCTCCGTGCATCTCGATGATCCGCTTGGAGATAGCGAGGCCCAGGCCCGTGCCACCCTTCTTGCGGGTAATTGAGTTGTCGGCCTGCTGAAATTCCCGGAACAGCCTGCTCTGATCGGCCGCCGAAATGCCGGGCCCTGTGTCATGCACCGCGACGCGAAACCTGCCGTCGGCGGCGGCAGCGCTCATGCTTACCTCGCCTGAATCAGTGAACTTGATCGCATTGCCGACCAGATTGAGGAGGACCTGGGTGAGGCGGTGCTCGTCGCCGCGGCCGACCGGCAGATCGGGTGATACGTCCAGCTTAAAGCTCAGCTTCTTCTGCGCCGCCAGCGGCTCCACGGCGGCGTAGACGGTGTGCACGACGTCCTTGAGCGAGTATTCCGCAAGCGAAAGCGTGAGCTGGCCTGCCTCGATCTTCGAGAGGTCGAGCACGTCGTTGATCAGGCCGAGGAGATGCTTGCCGTTGCTCTCGATCCGCTTGAGCACTCCACGCATCTTCTCTGGCGTGTCGCCGTAGATGTTGTCGAGGATCAGCTCCGTGTAACCAAGGACGGCGTTGAGCGGCGTGCGCAACTCGTGGCTCATATTAGCGAGAAACTGCGACTTGTGTTTGCTCGCCTCTGCGAGTTGCCGGCTCTTGTCCTGGACTTCGTCGAACAGCCGCACGTTCTCGATCGCGATTACGGCTTGGTCGGCGAAGGTCGTCACCAGATCGATCTGCTTGTCGGTGAATGGGCGGACGGATCGGCGCAACAACATGATCACACCGATCGAGGTTCCCTCACGCAGGAGCGGTACTCCGAGGACGGTGCGGCCGCCAACTTTTTTTCGGGCTTCCGTCATCGTGTATTCGGGATCGCATTCAATATCATGCGCGTGAACGCTACGGCCTTCCAATAGTGTCCGCCCGACGATGCTTCCCCGCCCCGGAGGAAACGAGACGGACTTGAAATATTCGCTTACTTCCGGTGGAAGGCCGTATGCTGTCGCGTAACGGTGGGTGCCATCCTTCTCATGTGCAATGGCGACGCCGGCGGCTTCCGCGCCACAAAGCCGGGCGGCCGACTCAGTGAGCGTGTCCAAGACGACCTGAAGATCGAAGGTCGAGCGGCTGATGACCTTGAGCACATCGGCGGTGGCGGTCTGTTGCTGCAGCGATTCCCGCAGCTCATTGAGCAGACGTACGTTCTCAATCGCGATGACCGCCTGGGCGGCAAAATTTGTAACCAGCTCGATCTGCTTATCGGCGAATGGCTTGACCTCCTGACGAAAAATCGCAATAGCGCCCATCAGCTCGCTTTCCTTGAGCATTGGCACCATAAGAAGGGTCCGTGCGCCACCGTTGTCCGCCAGGTTGACGATCGGTCGAAAGCCTTTGATGTAGCTCTCGTCGTTTCGAATATCCGCGACTTGCAGTACTTGCTTTGTTAGAGCGAGGCGAGCCAGCGGGACCTCCGGCCCTGGGTAAATCACCGGCTCTCGCTCCCTTGCGCTGGTGTAGGCCGGTGGCATTCCATGTATGGCGACGGATCGATAACCCTGACCCTCGGTCTGCCAAAGCACGCCGAACTTGGCGCCGCAGATACGCGTGGCGCTTTCCAGCATGGCCTGAAACACTGCCTCCAGCTCGCCCGTCGAGCGCGAGATGATCTGCAGCACCTTTGATGTCGCCGTCTGCTGCTCCAATGACTCGGTCAGTTCCTTCGTGCGCGCCTGCATTTCGTTGAACAGGCGCGCATTCTCGATGGCGATCACCGCCTGGCTCGCGAAATTTGTAACCAGCGCAATCTGCTTTTCTGTGAAGGGCCGTACCTCCTGGCGGTAGATCGAGAGGACGCCGACCAACGCATTTTCTTTGAGCATCGGAACGCTGATAAGACTGCGACAGCCTCCGAGCTCCGCCAAAGCGCGTGGTTGCGGTTGCTCAAGTCGCCATGTCTCGGCAGAGAAGTCGGGAATATGGACGGGTTGCTTCGTTCGCGCTACCTGACCAAGCGGGGTGGCGGGGTCTGGACGAAACAACGGGTTACGCTGCCACTCTTCCTGCAGCGCATTTGGCAGATTATGCGTGGCGACGGAACGGAATCCTTGACCCTCGACAAGCCATAGAATACCGAAGTTAGCCTCGCAAATTCGCGTGGCTTTCGCCAACATCATGTAGAAAACAGGCTGCAACTCACCAGCCGAGCTGGAAATTGCACGTAGGACCTCGGAGCTCGCAGTTTGCTGCTCGAGCGCCTCGTCCAACTCACGGGTACGTACATCAAGTTGATGCCGCAGATCCGCGCAGGCTTGCTCGACCCTGAGCGCTACGTCCTTGGTGTGGCGGCCCTTGATTATTTCCCACGGCCACATGCAGCCTCCGACCATCTCGAGCACAGTGCAAACCCTACCATGGCCGGCGCAGGCAGAAGGGTTTTCAGTTCAAGCAAGCTTTCGCGCCAACCCCCACTTCAAGCGTTCGGCCCTGCCATGACGATGCCCTTGACGATGGTGCGCCCGGCGCGGCCGAGTTGCGCCGCAAGATCGCGCAACCCCAATCTATCCTGACCCACTCGAAGCCGATCGAGCTGCGCAAGCTTCGCCTCATCGAGCTCGACCGCGATGCCGGCCCAGAGGGCATCGATGTTGTAAGCGTCGCGTCCGGGGGGCATCGCGATGGGCACGATGGCGGCAACCGGCACATCGAGGGTCCGGCCGGCGGCTTCCATGGCGGCGCGCATCGCTTTGGCCTTTGGGTCGCATGGGAGCGTCTACATCATAGGGCGGCGTCCACTCCGCCGCCGGGCGCAATTCATCGATGTGCGTGAGCGCGAGAATGACCGGCGGCGGCCGCCGGGCAATCTGCGCATTCGCCCAGGCTCGCAAAATATCAAGACCCGCGCGGTCAGGGCCGCGCGCAGGCTGTGTCGCGGAGGCAACCCATATGATCAGGTCAGCGCGCTGCGCCTGTTCGAGCAGTTCGCCCGCCAGACCCGTGCGTTCGTCAAGGCCCGGCATGTCGACCAGCGAAAGCGCGGGGCGATTTTCCAGGTCAAGCAGGTATTCTGTCGCGGCGGATGTGGTCGGAACGGGTCCCGCGGCAGACCGGGTCTCTCGCGCCAGCGCATTCAGCAGAGAGGATTTTCCCGCATTGATTTGCCCGATCAGGACGATGCGAACCGGTGCATCGGGTTCCGGCGCGGCAGCGCCCCGCATGTCGCGCTCGCGGGCTGCACGCAACTCCTCTGGCGACAGTGCAAGCCGTCCGGAGTAGAGGTCGATCGCGGCGCGGCCGATCTCCAGCACAAACATGCGCGTCGCGTAGACACGCAGACGGTAGGAAAGGACGCTGACCGTCTTCTCCAGGAATACGCTGCTCGTCTCCTGTCCCGCTGCCTGGACCGGATTGAGCATGGCGCGCACAATGCGCCAAATGCCGAAGCCGATGTGCCATCCTCTCTGCGCGACATCGCTGTAGCGCTCGTTCTGCTCCTGCACCCAGAGCAGGTGGCTGAGCCGCACCGCCCGCACGCCGGGGATGTGGCGCAAGGCCTCTCGTCGGACGTCCCGGCACAATCGCTCTGTCAGCAGCAGGACCTCGGGCAGGCTGAATTGCGCCCACGCCGTGCGCGCTTCGGGGTGGAAGCGGCGCGCGACGACTTCTATGGTGGCGCGCGCCCGCTCGAGCAATGGCTCCAGCTCGGTGAAAGTGAACGGCGCCGTCGAATCCGCGGTCGCGAGCACCTGCGCCCAAGCCTCTCTTTCGACAGCGTTCCAGCCTTTGGAGGGCTCGGCCAGATCACCGAGGGCGACGCGGGCCTCTTTGTTTGCGCGCCGCCGCACCATTCCAGAGAGCGGCCAAGCCAGCACTCCTAAAGTCGCCGCCGCCAGCGCCCACATCCAAACCCGGCCGCCTTGCCACAGCCACACCATGCCGAGTGCGAGAAGCGACAGCCATGGCAGGGCGACCGCCAGGAACAAGAGCAACTCGGGCCAGAAGCGCCGCAGCGACCTGCCCATGCTCATCCGCCATCTCCCGGCTGCTGCTCCGGCCGCTGCTTGGCTCGGCCTTTGGCCTGGCGCAGCCCGGCCGCAAGTCCCTCGGAGAAAGCGCGGCGAACCTCCTCGTTGGGCGCGGTAAGCCCTCGCCGCCGATAGCCCAGCCACACACAGCCAGCCTCCCCGATCCCGACCGTCAACGCGAACGCCGCGGCGGCGTTGAGCGCGCCGGCAGTCACGGTTCCGACAACCGGGATAAGCTTGAGGAGCTCGCGCAACCCGTATCTGAGACCCCACAAAACGAGCGCGCCACCGCCCACGGCGCCGCTGAACTGCGCGAAGGTGCCGGGGGTCCATGTCACCCCGTATCGGTTTCCCAGCGCCCGCAAGGTGATGGCGAGAACGCCGGCGAGCCCGCTCACGCCCACGACCGGGAGCGGAACGGCGCCCGCGCCTGCCGCCGCGGCGCCGTAGCCATAGATCAGCGGACGCGCCTTGGCCCGAACCACATCGTTCTCTGCATCAGCGCGCGCGAGGTGGAGCGCTTCGAACGCCTTTGGGCCGGCCTCCTCAAGCACCTGCCAAAACATTTCGAGCCCGTGATCGCGCGGAGGGAATCCGTCTTCCGGGACCGTGAAGTCGATGGGCACGAACCGTGGCGGCGAGCCGGGCAGACCCTGAAACAAACTCCTCTGATAGGCGAGCGCCTGCCGCAGTCCATGCGGCAGCTGGGCCTTCTCGTCCTCCGGACCGCCGGTGTAGGGATATGGTTCCGGATGCCGCATTCCGGGGGGATAGAGCCGATGCAGCCCCGTCTGCGCGACGACAACCGGCCAGTCCGGATGCCGCCGCCGCGCCTGCGCCAGAGCACGCAACACCGTATGCTGCGCCGGATCGGATACCTGCATCACCGCCAGCAGGAGATGCGATTGCCCCTCGCACCAGGCGATGTCGTTTTCGGGATTGTAATTCGCCTCTCCGATCCCTCGCGTGTCCAGAAACCGCAGCAGCGGCGCCTCGGGCGGAACGTCGTAGAAGGAGGCGGTGCGGGTGCAGGGTTCAAAGCCCTCCCCGACCTGCGCGCGGGGGTCCCCGGTCAGGGCGGCGACGATCGCAGTCTTTCCCGCCCCGGTTTTCCCGAGCAGCCACACCACGGGAGCGATCAGCCGGGCGCGCTTTCGCGCATCGTCCGTGCTCGGACCGGTGGCGGCGCCGTCCCTGAACAAGGCCTCGCTGGTGCCGCTCCAGAGCCGATCAAACAGCCTCACGATCTCAATTCCTCAAGGCGCCCATGCGCCTTGCGCATTGGTCGCGTGAACGTGGATATTTGAATGCCTATTCGCGAACGCGTCTACAAAGCGACGCCCGTAAATTCCATGAGCTCTTGTCGAGGCAGATCAATCAGTCCTCGCGCCAGCGCCTATGTTTTACGAGCCCTGGATGCGGAAATCGCCCCAGGCGCACCTGCGGTTGCGGGTTGATGGTCGAAGGCGCAGATCCGGATATCCCCGGGCCGCGGTCCGCATATCCCCCGGCCTCACAATCTGTATCGTCTTCGCATCGTTCGCGTTTCGTTCAGAAGAGAGGGGGGCCCTCCATGCCGTCCAGACATGCGAACCCGCGCTGGATGCGACCTCTTGCCCAGGAGTCGGCTTTCTAACAAACACTTGCTCCAAACTGTTATGTCTGTATTCTGATCGTCGGGATCGGGGCGTCAAACAACAGAGAAGCGAGTAAATGACCCCGATGAATCCGCCGGAAGAATTCCTGAAACACGCAGCAGAATGCCAGCTTATGGCAAAGTTTGCCCACAAGCCGGAGGATAAGGAGACTTGGCGGCGCATGGCTGAGAGATGGCTTCGCTGCGCCGAGCTGTTTACCAAGCAAAGTCTGGCGGCACGCGACATGGCCCCGGCCAGGCGGTCGAGGAGCGGCACGCTAAGGTGGGCTCATCACTGAATGCTCGACGGCGGACCGCCAAGGGGCGGTCCGCTTACTTCTTCTTCGCCATCGCCTCCGCGGAGCAGGGATTGTCATTGGAGCAGCGATCGCCAATGACGCCAACGGCTTGAATTTCGATCTCAATGCCGGGCCGCGCGAAGTTCGACACCGTTATGAGCGCGCTGCCGGGATAATTTCCGTCCTTGAAATAGTCCTTGCGCATCTCGACGAAGCGGTCACCGTAGCGTGGCTCCTTAATGAAGACCGTCACTGACACGACGTTAGCCAGGCTGCCCCCTGCCCGCTTCATGATCGAATCAATCTGATAGAACACCTGACGTACCTGAGCCTCAAAGTTCCCAGAGATGTCCTTGTCATCTTTGTCGCGGGTCGCAGTCTGACCGGCCACCCAAACCGTCTTGCCGCCATCTGTGATCACGCCGGGAGAAAACGCCCGGCTCATCTGGAACGGAATCTTCTCCATGTACTCGGCAGATACCGCCGGGAGTACCGATGAGATCAGGCAGGCAAGCACGAGGCGCCACATGGAATTCCTCCCGATGGTAGGTTCGAGCACGACTTGCGCGGATCGGCCACGCAGGCAAAATCATAACAGCTACCTGGCAGGCTTCAAACCGCCGACGCCGACCTGCTTCTCGTGACAGTTGTGCATCAACGGGCTGATCATGCGCAGGCCGTGCGATTTTGAGGCAGGTTAAGCCCGAGGAAGGAACGCCAAGGAATGGCAAGGAACGCCATGAAGCTTGCGCGCCGTGAGGTGTTGCGAATGGCAGGAGCGGCTTCGGTTCTGGCGCCGCTTTCGCGACGAGCCACAGCCCAGGCATATCCTTCCCGACCCGTGCGCTTGATCCTGGGCTATCCGCCCGGCGGGTCCGCCGACATCACGGCGCGTCTGATCGGCCAATGGTTATCCGAGCGGCTAGGCCAGCCAGTTGTGATCGAAAGCAGGCCCGGAGGCGGCACGAACATAGCCACCGAGGCGGTGGTGCGCGCTCCGCCGGACGGCTACACGCTGCTCCTGGTAGCTCCCGCGAACGCGATCAACGCATCTCTCTACGAAAAGCTCAGCTACAATTTCATCCGCGACATCGCCCCAGTCGCGGGTCTCATCCGTTTTCCCAACGTGATCGTCCTGAACCCATCCGTTCCCGCGACGACAATTCCGGAATTGGTCGCCTACGCGAAAGCCAGTCCCGGGAAGCTGAACATGGCATCTTCCGGGAACGGATCGACGATCCACGTCTCGGGTGAGCTGTTCAAGATGATGACCGGCATCAGCATGATACACGTGCCCTATCGCGGCGGGGCCCCGGCGCTGACCGACCTGATCAGTGGGCAGGTGCATGTCATGTTTGATAATCTGCCGACTTCCATTGAGTTCATCAGGGCAGGCAAGCTGAGGGCACTGGCAGTGACGACCGCAACACGATCGGAGGTGCTGCCTGGCTTACCGACCGTCGCCGATTTCGTGCCGGGCTACGAGGCGAGCGCGTGGTATGGTCTTGGCGTTCCGCAGGGAACACCGGTCGAGGTCATCAGCAAGCTCAATCGGGAGGTTAACGCCATCCTCGCCGACCCGAAGGTAAAATCGCGACTTGCTGAGCTCGGCGCCAGCCTGCTTCCAGGATCGGCTTCCGACTTTGGAATGCTCATTGCGGATGAAACCGGGAAATGGGCCAGGGTGGTTAAGTTCTCCGGAGCCAAGGCTGATTAACCAGCACCTCACCTCCGGCTTTCTAAAGCGGGTTTCTGTCAAGTTGAGGCACAGCTCTCCGTCATGACCGGACTTGTTCCGGTCATCCACGACTTGTTTTTCCTGAGAGAAAGACGTGGATGGCCGTGACAAGCACGGCCATGACGGCAAGAGGTTAGTGAGTGTTGCCCGGGTGAGTTGCCCCGGAGTCGCCCACTGATGCGCTGGCGCCACAGCTGCTTTCAAAAGCTCAAGCAGGCAGCCCTCATCAAGAATCTGCCAAGGTGTCCGGATTAAAGTTCACACGTCAAGTTTGGGAGGAGGCAGAGATGCTGACGGTTTTCCTGGTCACCGCAATCGTGTTGCCGGCCATGTTTCTGGCGCACATGGCACATGAGGAGTTGCAGTCGCAGAGAGCCTATCGGAGAGCGCGAGTCCGCTCACGTACCTGATAGGACTGGAATGGCCGAACTCAGGAAGATTTAGGCAGACGAAGTCAGCGTCTGTGCCCCGCTCTCCAATACTCAAGCATCACGTAGCCGTCTCGAAGGGAAGCGACGAGCCCCAAAAAAAGAACCGCTGCTATCCACAAGCACAACGCGACCCAAGCGAGTTCAAGCATACCCCCCTCCCTCAAAGTCCCCAATAAAATCTTACCCGGCGGAAGCGCGGCGGGCAAGTGCTGAATTCGAGTAAGCGCGGAATGGTTTCTCCTTCGTGAGCATCCGGCGTTAGCTCTTTGTTGAGCATGATCTTTTCCGAATCCGAATTGCACTTCGGTATCATGCTCCGGACCTGAGCATGATCTCGAAGAGTGGGCAGCGATTTCCGGAAAAGACCATGCTCAAACAACAAACCAGGTCGGTGGTTCTGAAGAACGATGGGATTCGATGAAACTCATCCCGCTCTAGCGTCTGCGATTCGGCATCCGCGTGGCAAGCGTCCTGGAAGCGTCCCGTCGCGCTGTCCACAATGCGCGGAGACAGTTGTGAATGAGTGTGGATTACGCGTGCTCAGGGCCGATCGGCGCGCCGCAGAAAAGCCTCGATCTGGTCAGCGGGAAAAGTCCAGTCGTTGTCGAAGTTGGCGACGATTTCCTTCATGAAAGGCTCGGAAAGCCGGACGGCGCGTTCCTTGTCGCCGAGATGATCGTACAGGATCGCCAGCGCGAGTTGCTGCGGACTCTCGCCCTCATAGGTCCATTCAAAACCGAATTTGGTGAAGCGCTTGATATCGTAGTGCTCGTCGAGGCGCCTGCCGTTGACGGCCACCACCAGGCCATCGATGGTCCGTTGTCCCGCGTAGGTCTTCATCGATCACACCGATACCGTTGCACGCGTAAAGCTTTCCACATAATCCATCAGCTTATCGCTCCGGCGCGCCGCGGCGTCGCCATCGCCGGTTGCAATCGCACGCGCCTGCTCCGCATGCAGCCGCGCGCAGAGCGGCAAATCGGCGGCTTGACGGTAATGCATATACCAGAACCGTCGCGAAAGGCCCTGCAGCAGCTTCATTGAGCGCGCGGCATAATCGTTATGCGCGGATTCGATGAGGAGCGCATTGAGCTCGCGGTCGAGACGCATGAATGCCATGTCGTCGTTGCTCTTGGCCGCTTCATCCATGCCGCGCGCGATGTCGAGCAAGCCTTTGCGCTGCGCGTTCGTTGCGCGTTCGGCACCCGCGCGGCAGAGCAGTCGCTCAAGCTCCCGCCGGACCTCGAGCACGAAAAGCTGGTGTCGGGGATTGATCTCGGACACCAGAATGCCCTTGCGCGGGAGAATGGTCACCAAGCTCTCTCGCGCCAAGCGCTGTAAAGCTTCGCGGATCGGCGTGCGCCCGATCTCGCAAATCTCCGAAAGCATCTGCTCGGAAAGAATTTCCCCCGGCTTGAGCCGGAGCGTCACGATCTGCTCCTCGATGACGCGGTAAGCTCGTTCGGTCAGAAGTCTCGCTTGGCCACGCTGTGGAGGCGCCCTGCGATACCGCCCTTGGCCGGCGCCGGGCGCTCTCAGCACCGAATCTGCGCGTCGGCGACTGGCGAAGTCGCGGGGTTTTGCGTCGAGACATTTGAATGAGCAGTGAAATGCGTCTCACATAGTAGGGGAGACCGTTGTTCCAGCGTCAAGCCGCGTCGATGGCCCCACTCCCGGAGGCGCTCATCGAGACCGCCGTAGCGCTCATTGGCCAGCCGCCAGCGGCGAGAGCTACAAACGTGAAATATCGGCCGAAAGCAGAGACTTAGCGCGTCTGCACCGTTTCTTGACACCCCGGAATCCAATGCGTATGGTCCGCCCGGCTTCGAGGGCGATGCTGCACCGCGATCCTGCCTCTTTCGCTGCGAGTGTCGAATCCATGCCCGACAGCGCGCGCGAGCGGGACAATCGTGAACAACCGTCGGCTGATGAGGCTGCGTTCACCGCGCGATTAAATCGCCTTGGGGAACGCCTGCGTCACGTCACTCCAGATATCGTCTCCCACAGGCCGCCTGCTCCTCCCACCTCCGATCCGAGTGCAATCGCTCGCGGGTTTCGACTTTCGACCGAGTTGGTGGCCGGCGTTCTCGTCGGCGCCGCACTCGGATGGGTCTTGGATCATTGGCTCGGAACCTCGCCATGGGGAATGATTCTGTTTCTGCTATTGGGTTTTGCCGCGGGTGTTCTCAACGTGATGCGTTCGGCAGGCGTGATCGCGAGCAAGACGTTGGAGCCGCCTGATGCCGGCAACAGGGAATGAAGCTGTCACACCCGCTCACACGGACCGGTGACAGCTAAAGCAGTAAGCAAGTAAGCATCCATCTCATGGATCCCATCCATCAGTTCGAGATCAAGCATTTCTTTCCGATCGGCCAGATCGGAGGCGCGGAGCTCGCCTTCACCAACTCGGCCTTGTTCATGGTCATCGGGTTGGGGGTGATTCTTCTGCTGATGCTCGGCGCAACCAGATCGCGCGCGCTCGTCCCGGGCCGGCTGCAGAGCATCGCGGAAGCATCGTACGAATTTGTTGAATCGACGCTAAGAAGCACAGCCGGACCCGAGGGGATGAAGTTCTTCCCGCTCGTGTTCTCGCTATTCATGTTCATTCTCGTACTCAACGTGATAGGGATCTTTCCCTACGCGTTCACCGTAACAAGCCATATCATCATCACGGTCGGGCTTGCGCTGCTCGTTTTCTTCACCGTCATTGTCTACGGCTTCTGGAAGCACGGGCTGCGATTCTTAAAGCTGTTTGTGCCAAGCGGGATTCCCATCTACATCCTGCCGCTGGTGACGTGCATCGAGGTGCTGTCATTCTTGACTCGCCCAGTCTCCCACAGCGTGCGGTTGTTCGCGAACATGCTGGCCGGACATATCACTCTAAAGGTGTTCGGTGGTTTCGTGACCATGTTGGGAGCGTTTGGTGTTCTCGGTTGGCTCGGAGCGATCCTGCCGTTCGGCCTTACTATTGCACTCACCGCGCTGGAATTGCTGGTGGCAGTTCTGCAAGCCTACGTCTTCGCCATCCTGACCTGCATCTACCTCAACGACGCGATTCACCCCGGTCATTAGCCCACCCCCTCGCATCTAACAATAAAGGAGCTTGCTGATGGATCCCCAAGCCGCGAAAATGATTGGCGCCGGAATTGCGTGCATCGGCATGGGAGGCGCAGGCGTCGGCGTCGGCACGATTTTCGGTCACTACCTCGCGGCCGCGCTGCGCAACCCATCGGCCGCACAAGGCCAGTTCGCCAATCTCATCTTCGGCTTTGCAGTCACTGAGGCGCTCGGGATATTCTCGCTGCTGATTGCCCTGCTGCTGCTGTTTGCACTCTGAAAGTCGAGCACGATCACCACATTCGCGGCGGCTCGACCATGGCACAGAACAGCGGGCAACCGGTTGCTGCGACGGAGCACCTTCCCGCGGGCGAGCACGGCCGCGGATTTCCGCCGTTCGACCCGCACAGCTTCCCCTCGCAGTTGCTCTGGCTCACCCTGACCTTCATTGCGCTGTATCTCCTGATGGCGCGGCTGGCGCTGCCGCGCATCGCATCGATCATCGAGGAGCGGCGCCGCCACATCGATGACGATCTTGCCCAGGCGCAACAGCTCAAGGCCTCATCGGACGCGGCAATTGCCGCGCATGAGAAAGCATTGAATGATGCTCGCGGGCAGGCGCAAGGCCTTGCCAGCGAGACGCGCGCCAAGGCCGCCGCCGCCGCGCAAGAGCGGCGCAAAGCAGTCGATGCGAAGCTCCATCTCCAGATCGCCGCATCGGAGAAAACAATTGCCGCCACGCGCGCCACGGCAATGAGCCAGTTGGGCGGAATCGCCGAGGATACCGCTGGCGCGATCGTTGAACGCCTCATCGGCGCTTCGCCACCGCGTCAGGAAATCTCGCAAGCGGTCAATGCCGCGCTTAAAGGCTGAGGAGAGGCCATGGAGGCCGAATTCTGGGTTGCCGCGGCGTTCGTGATCTTCGTGATCGTGCTCGGCTATTTTGGCGCTCACAAGAGAGTGGTGAAGGGCATTGACGATCGTCGCGACCGGATCAAGGCCGAGCTCGATCAGGCCCGTCAGCTCAAGGAGGAAGCGCAGGCGCTTCTCGTCGCGTATCAGCGCAAACAGCGCGAAGTCGAACGCGAAGCGCAGGCGATTATTACCAGCGCCCAAGGCGAGGCCGGGCGGCTGACAGCGGAAGCCGCGGCCAAGATGGAGGAGTTCGTTGCGCGGCGCACCAAGATGGCCGAGGAGAAAATCGCGCAAGCCGAGGCACAGGCGCTGGCCGACGTGCGTTCCGCCGCCGTCGATGCCGCCGTTGCAGCCGCCGGCTCAGTGCTTGCGCGCATGACGAAAGGCGATGCCGCCGACCGCCTCCTCGCGGATGGAATCGCCGAACTCAAGGCCAAGTTGAATTAGGGCGGTTCGGGGGGTGGTGCAGACTCGGCGCGTCTCGAAAAACCTCACCTCTGAGGAGCGAACGGAGCGAGCGTCTCGAAGGATGGAGACTGGCGCGATCTCGCTTGCGGCCGCTCCTTCGAGACACCCGCTCCGCAGGCTCCGCAGCCCGAGGGAGCGCTATTGCTGGCGCGGCGCCGACTTCTTCGCTGCCCGTGCAGGCGGCTTCTTCTCGTTTCGGTCGCCCAACTCATCAAACCCGACATAGACGACATAGGCTGACAGCTCGTCGGCTGGTGGCACTGGGAAGCTCAAGGAGTCCTCGACATCGACGAATTGCACATGAGTTTGATTTGGCGCGATCGTCCCGCTTGTTCGCTTGAACTTGGTGACGATGGTCTTCGGCTCAGGTCCCTCGCGCACGACGGCATAGCGCAACGGAACATCCACCGCCCCCGGTGCCCCAAACGGTCCAATGATAATTCGACCCTGAACGCCAACCTTGATGAACATGACGCCGTCCTGCACCCGACACTCGCGGGCGGTCTGCCCGAAGGAGACCTGGTAGCGCAGGTCGCCGGCGGTGGCCTGATCGGACTTTGTGGCGATATTCAACGTCGATGCCCCAGCACGAATGTCCACGCCTGGACATTCGACTTCTGGCGCGGATGGAGTTCGCGATGCAGGCTGACTGACGCCGGGGTTTGCTCCCGAGAAGAAATTCGAGATCCGAGCTCCCCAAGAAGGACTGGCCGCAGGAGCGGTCGTGGGTGTGGTCGTCGGGGTAGCTGTGGTGGCGGTCGTAGGCGCTGGGCTGATGTTCGGGTCGGCCTTCGGCTTGGTCTCGTATGCGTCGATAACGCTCGAAGCGGATGTGCAGCCCGAGAGGAACACGGCTCCGGCAATGAGCCCCACTGCCCACGATCCGCGGCGCTGTCTCCTGTCATTCCCCATTGCCGCTCGCTCCCCTATCGTGGGGCTGTCTTATATCAGCAAAACAGTGGCAGTCCCAAGGCCGCGACCGCAGGCCGCGACCGCAGACGGGCGCGGGGCGGGTTAGGCGCGTTTCGCGCCGGAACCTCGCCGCTCGGCGGCCGTACCGCGATCGGCGGATGACGCTTGCGCTAATCCGTCTTACGCAACCTACGGGGAGCCGTTCACGTATCCGTTTCGAGCTTCGCGTACAGCAAATGGTCCTGCCACATGCCGTCAATGCAGAGATATTGCCGCGCAAATCCTTCGCGTTGGAAGCCGGTTTTCTCAAGGAGGCCGATCGAGGCGACATTGCTCGGGATGCAGGCGGCCTCGACCCGATGCAGCTTGAGTGTGGCGAATGCAAAGGGGACAACCGCCCTGACCGCGGCTGTCATATGCCCCTTGCGGGCATAAGCAGCGCCCATCCAATAGCCAAGGCTGCCGGCCTGGGCGCAACCGCGGCGAATATTGGCGAGGGTGAGCCCGCCGACCAGCACATTATCGTGTTTGCGGAAAATGAAGAATGCGTAGGCGAGATCGCTGCGCTGGTCGTCGCAATACCGTTTGATGCGACGCCGAAATGACGCGCGGGTGAGATCGTCCACCGGCCAGATCGGCTCCCACGGCGTGAGAAAGCTGCGACTTGCCTCGCGCAGCGCCGTCCACTCGGCGTAATCCGACAGCTGCGGCGAGCGCAACGCCATCCCCTCCCCTGAAATCTCGGGCAACAGATCCGAGGAGCTCGCAGCACGGAAGAATGCCATGGCAATGCGGCAGAAAACCGCGACCCATGAAGCTCAGGCCGCTACGCGGGCAAGACTGTCCGCGATCGTTATCGCAGATTCAAGTCCAGGCCCGGGCCCCAGCGCGGCAATTGCGGGCCGCCCGCGTGCAATGAGCGCGCGCCCGGCTGCGCGCGTGCTCTCCACCGTCACAGCTTCGAGCTTGGCCAGAATTTCGGCGAGGGGAATGGGCCGATCCCAGCTGATGATCTGGCGCGCGAGTTGCTCGGCGCGTGCGCCCGAGCTCTCCAAGGCCATCAGCAGCCCCGCCTTCATCTGAGACTTCGCTCGTTGTACCTCGGCCTCGGTTACGTTTTCCGCCGCGGCGTTGATCTCATCGACCACGACGCTCATAAGCTCGGCTACGTCAGCGGAGTCCGTGCCCGCGTAAAGCCCGAACATGCCGCAATCCACATATGGCGAGTGAAAGGCATAGATCGCGTAGCAAAGGCCGCGCTGCTCGCGGATTTCCTGAAACAGGCGCGAGGACATCCCGCCGCCAAGCACACTCGTGAACACCTGCAAGCTGTAGAGATTGGGATCGCGCTGCGGCAACCCATGCATGGCCAGTGCGATATGGACCTGTTCCAGCTCACGGACCTCGACGCGAGAACCGCCAACGAAGCTTGCGGGTGGCGAATCCGGTGTTGCCGGCCCGTTGAACCGCGTGAACGCGCGCGCGACCTGATCGACGACCGCGTTGTGATCGACCGCGCCCGCCGCAGCGATCACCATATCCGGGGCGCGGTAATTGCGCGCGAGGTAGGCGGCAAGTCGGGCTCGGTCGAATGACCGCACCGTCGCGGGAGTTCCAAGGATGGACCTTCCGATCGGCTGACCGGGAAAGGCGACCTCCTGCAGCCGGTCCCAAATGAGGTCGTCCGGCGTATCCTCCGCTGCACCAATCTCCTGAACAATGACGTTCTGCTCGCGCCGCAGCTCCTGGGGATCAAATGCAGGGTCGGTGAGAATGTCGGCCAGCACATCGAGCGCGAGCGGAACATCGGCGCGCAGAACGCGCGCATAGTAGGCGGTGGTCTCAATCGATGTCGCAGCATTCAGATCGCCACCGACAGCTTCGATCTCCTCTGCAATCTGGCGCGCGCTCCTCCGGGATGTGCCCTTGAATGCCATATGCTCCAGCAAATGCGAGATTCCGTGCTCGTCCGCGCGCTCATCGCGGCTGCCGGCCGTGACCCAAACACCGAGCGAGGCGGTCTCCAGATGCGGCATTTGGTCCGTTACCACGACCAGACCGGACGGAAGACGGGTAAATTCGACGCTCATGCGGCGGCTCCTGCCTGTGCGGCGCGACTGAGGGAGAGGACAAGATTCTCTGCGGCCACCTGGTCGGCCGGCAACACAGTGAGACGCTCGGGCCGATCGTCCAGGTCCGCCAGCCATTCGGGAAGCTGTGGCCACATTCCGCAGGCCGCCTTCACCGCCTCCGGGAACTTGGCGGGATGCGCGGTTGCGAGCACCACCATGGGAATAGAGGGATCGCGAGTCTCCTTCTCGCTCACCGCTACGCCCACAGCGGTATGCGGATCGATGAATTTTCCGGTTTCCCTCAGGACGGTCCGCATGGTGGCCGCCACTTCCTCCTCGTCGGCTCGATCGGCCGAAAAGATCGCGCGAAGCTCCGAAAGGGCATGCGCCGACAGAGCGAAGCCGCGCGATTGAGCAAGCCTCGCCATCAGCACCCGCACCGATTCGGCATCATGGCCGTAGAGGTCGAACATCAGGCGTTCGAAATTGGACGCCACCTGAATGTCCATCGACGGGGAGGAGGTCGGCACCACCTCCCGCACATCATAGCGACCGGTTGCGATTGTGCGGACGAGGATGTCGTTGGCGTTCGTGGCGATCACCAGGCGGTCGATGGGCAAGCCCATGCGCTGCGCCACGTAGCCTGCATAGATATCGCCGAAATTGCCGGTGGGCACGGTGTAGGCGACTTTGCGCGGCGCTACGCCGAGCGCGATAGCGGAGGTGAAGTAATAAACGACCTGGGCGATGATCCGCGCCCAATTTATGGAGTTGACGCCCGAGAGACACACGCGATCACGAAAAGCATGATGATTGAACATGCCTTTGACGATCGCCTGGCAATCGTCGAAGGTGCCCTCGACGGCCACCGCATGCACATTATGGTCCGCAAGAGTCGTCATCATGCGGCGCTGCACATCCGAGACGCGACCCTTCGGAAATAAAACAAAGAGATCGGCCCGGGCGCGTCCGCGAAACGCGTCCATGGCGGCAGCGCCTGTGTCACCCGAGGTCGCGACAACGATGGTGGTGCGCTCGCCGCGCATGCTCAATGCATGATCCATGAGGCGGCCAAGAAACTGCATGGCCAGGTCTTTGAACGCGAGCGTGGGCCCGTGGAATAGTTCGAGCAGAAACTCGTTCGCGCCGAACTGAGTGAGCGGTGCAACGGCTGGATGGCGAAAAGTGCCATAGGCCTCGCGCGCCATGCGGGCAAGCTCATGATCGGCAATGTCATCACCCACGAAGGGCGCCATCACCGCGACGGCAACCTCGGCATAGGGGCGGCCCGAAAGAGCAGCGATCGTCGCAACGTCAAGCCGCGGCCAAGCCTCGGGTACAAAAAGCCCGCCGTCCCGAGCAAGACCGGCGAGCGTCGCATCGATGAAGCCGAGCGGCGGGGCCTCACCCCTAGTTGAAACGTAGCGCACGAGGCTTTTACCTCTCCCCTCCGGGAAGAGGTCGGAATGGGCGCGCGTTGGGCGCACATTTCCGGTGAGCAAGCCTGAGTCTACGCGCCGGGCTTTCCCCCTTACTTGGATCGCGCGAGCGCGATCCAACCTCTCCCCTCCGGGGAGAGGTAAAGAGCGGCTGCATCAATCTCATCGAAACATGCCCGTTGCGCATCTCGCGCGTTTCGTCCGCCGCGAACCACAATGGGAATGAACATAATGGGGAGCCCCAGCTTCTACAAGGAAGCCTCCCAGCCTCAGACAAGCTTCAGCGTCCAATCTCAGGCTTGATGGTGCTGACTTCTCACCCACAGCCCGAACATTATGACGAGGATGGCCGCCATGCCATACCAGGTGATTGCATATTGCAAGTGCTCGTTGCGAATGCTCGGCTGGGGTTTCCCTGGACGGGGCCATCCGCCGGGCGGCGCCGGCGTCTCCAACTCGATATAGAACGGCGCGACCTCGCCCCACCCCTTCGCAGCGGCAATCGCGAGGTGATCGCGGACGAACCACAGGTTGCGGCCGGGATCGTCTTTTGGCGTGAAAAAACTGCGCCGTTCCGGCCAGCGCATCGCCCCCACCATATCGATGCTGCCGGCCGCCAGTGAGGCGACGCCAGCATCCCCGGGCTTGAGATCAGCCGGCACGAATCCGCGGTCCACGGCAACCACTTTCCCGCCCGCAAGGCGAGCCGCTGCGATGACCCAATACCCTGGTCCAGGCACTTCGCCGCGAGCGCCCGAGCCGGCGGTGTAGACCAGCGCTTGCGTGCCAGGAACGAAGGCTGCCGAGAACCGCACACGGCGGAATTCATCCGATGCCCTGTCGAGCTCTGCCCAGCGGTCCGGCGCCGGCAGAGGCCCTGGCGGCGCGGAAAGGCGCTGCTCCAGCATGTCGATGAATGCCTCTTTCTCCGCTTTGCGCTCCACCTGCCAGGTCCCAAGGGCAATGAACGCGACGAAGGCGGCCAGCGCGAATAGCGCCGGCACTGCGAGCCCGGCGCGCAGCCTGCCGAGGAAACGTTCACTGCCCATCCGCGCGGGATAAACGTCCTTCTTCCGCCTTGTGGTGATACTGCAAGGCGATCAGGAGACCCTTCATCGGCCGCAGCGGCAGCACCGTGGTCACCAGAATCAGCGGCCCCCATAACACCGCATGCACCCAGTAGGGCGGCGCATAGACGATCTCCACCGCCAACGCCGCGCCGGCCACAATGAACCCGGAAATGAACATGACAAAAAACGCGGGGCCATCCGCTGAATCAGCAAAGGAAAAATCCAACCCGCAGTGCTCGCAGGAGGGCCGCAGCGCAAGAAAGCCGTTGAAGAGCTTGCCCTCGCCGCAACGGGGACACCGGCCCGAAAGCCCTGTCACGATTGGAGACGGCGATTTTGGTGAGTCAACGGACACGCGCGATCCTGCAACAAGGCTACTCGTCGCAAATAGCGACGAGCGCAGCGCATCGCAAGAAGCTTGCTGAGAAGGTCGAGGCGAAATGATGGCCCGCTTGTCAATAACCGGTCAAGCTGGGCAGGGAGCTCGGCAGCGGTGACTGCTCCTCGCTCATTCGATATCCTGACTCGTTCTTCTCGGGATATCAAATTCCTGCATTTGGCGCGGAGTGGCGGCAATGTCGAGCATTATAAGACAACTTTCGATCATTTTGGTTGTGCTTTCGATGGTCCCACTTTGCAGCGAAGCTGCGACGATAACAGTCGATTGCGACGCGGGAGAGAAAATCCAGCAAACGCTTGGCACCGTCAGGCCGGGCGATGAAATCATGGTGAGCGGCACGTGCAACGAGGCTGTATTTATCGTTTCCGAGATCATGAGAGTTACCTTGAACGGTCAAGGTAAGGCAAAGATTCAAGCGCCAGGCGGCGAAAGAGCCGCTCCGCCAACTTTTCCCATCTTCATCCGGGGGAAGGAAATCACTGTCAAAGGATTTACAATCAGCGGCGGGTTCGACGGAATTCATCTATCCGGCGTCGCCGCTGGCGCTTCGGCTATTATTGACAATAATTTGATCCGCCGAACGGGGCGATTTGGCATTCATTTGGATTCTGGCAGCGTGGGCCACATCGCGAACAACCGGATAGAAGACGTTGGCGCTGCGGGGATTGACGTGACCGAAAATTCGGTTGCGCGGATAGGATTCCTCATCCCCGCGTTTCCTCAGCTCGGTCCGAACGTCATTCAAAATGCGGGCTCTGACGGTATTGCCATCTCTCGCGGGTCAAGCGCGTGGATCGTCGGCAATACAATTTCCGGCAACAAGGGCAGCGGCATATCTGTTACCCGCAATTCGCAAGCCGATGTTCTCGCCAACTTCATCAACGACAATAGTGCGGACGCAATTACGGCGACCTACACTTCAGCAATTAACTTCAGCAGCGAAGGCACCTCGCGACGCGAGGGGCCGAATAACACCGACCCGCAGCAAAAGAACGCCGGCGTCGGCATTCGCTGTCTTGTGGGCGGTCACGTAGCGGGGCCGCTCGGAACACTCACGGGGTTGAAGGGAGCGAAGGAATTCGATGGCACATGCGTCGATAAAGTGCTGTTGCCCTGATTTAGGAAGAAGAAGTTGCCCCTGCGGCCCCTCGCCACCCTAATTACTGCCTTCGCCTCACGGAACCTTCCGGCGCGGGCGAAGCTGGAGTGAACGCGATGCAACTCATCATGCTCGGCACGGGTGCAGCTCTTCCAGACCCGGACCGTTGCCATACATCGATTCTGCTCACACTCAACAACGGCCGACACTTCCTGATCGATTGCGGTCACGGCGCAACGCGGCAGATGATGCGCGTGAACGTCAATCCCGCCGACGTCTCACATCTGTTGCTGACTCACCTGCATCACGATCACGTGTGTGAGCTGCCATTCTTCGTCATTTCAAGCTGGATACTGGGCCGCACCGGTGCGCCCAATATTCACGGCCCCAAAGGCACCAGGCATCTGGTGACCCACCTCTTTGAGGGTGGCGCCTTCGACGCCGATATCCGCGCGCGCTCCGCCTATCCGGTCCGACAAGCGAACATCGAAGCTATCCGGCCCCATGTCACCGAATTCGACGCCGGCATCATCCTCGTCGACAATGACATCAAGGTTGTAGCGGATCATGTCGATCACATCCCGTCGCAGATATCGCCTTGCTACGGCTTTCGCATCGAAGCCGACGGCAAGATCATAACTTTCAGCGGCGACACTGCGCCTTGCGAGGGCATCGCGCGGCTATCGCGCGACGCCGATCTGCTCATCCATGAGTGCACCTTCACTGAAGCATTCATCGAACACCGGCGGCACTCCAAAGTAGGGACGTTCGCGCACACCAGTCCGAGCGACCTCGGCAAACTCGCGGTGGAGTGCAACGTCAAACATCTGGTCGCGACTCATATCGGACACGTCGACTCCCTGAGTCCGGTGCTCAAGCGCGCGGCGTCCAAACACTTGCCGGTCGATCTGATGGGACCGCAGCAGATCGATGCGTTCGTTCAAGACATTCGCAGCGCCTATCAGGGTCCACTGCAGATCGCACACGACCTCATGAGGATAGACCTGTAACGCGGGCCCGTCGCACCGGAGAACGTCATGTCTGCCATGAATCGCCGAGTGTTCATCATTGTAAGTGGAGCGACCGCCATCGCCGGCCGCCACGCAATGGCGGCAGAGTACCCGGAACGGCCGATCACGGTCGTCGTGCCTTACGCCGCCGGTGGGGCCGGTGACATTTCGGTCCGCCTGCTTGGCTCGGCGATCGAGCGCAATCTTGGTCAGCCGCTTGTGATCGATGCCCGCGCGGGCGGCGGCGGTACGATCGGCGCGCAGAGCGTCGCCAAAGCCTCGCCGGACGGCTACACGCTACTCCTCGGCGCCACCAACAACTTCACCATCAATCAGTTCATGTTTCCGGAGGTACGCTTCGATCCATTGGCAGCATTCACACTGATCACAAAATTGACCGACGTTTCGGCGGTGCTGTACACCAATCCTTTGGTGCCGGCGAAAACGCTCAGTGAATTCATCGATTATGCCAAAGCCAACCCCGGCAAGCTGAACTACGCCTCGCCCAGCGTCGGTACGACGCCGCACCTTGCCGTCGAGCGGCTGCAGCAACTGACCGGAATTGAGCTGGTCCATGTGCCTTATCGCGGCGCCTCACCGGCGATGCAAGCGCTGATCGCGAACGATGTTCAGCTTTATCTTGTCGGATGGGGCGTCGGCCGGAGCCAGGTCGAAGCAGGCCGCATCCGGGCGCTCGCGGTTGCCAGCCGACAGCGCCTACCCGGCATTCCACTTCCAACCGTGATCGAGAGTGGGGTGCCGGATTTTGTTACCTCCAACTGGTGGGGCCTCGCCGCGCCGCGCGGCACGCCGCAGTCGGTGCTGGACAAACTCTATGACGCCGTGCTGTCCGCATTGGCGGACGCAACGGTGCGAAAGCGGCTGGACGAGCTCGGCTTCAACGCCGGCGGCGAGCCCCCGAAAAAATTCCTGGAGGACGTTAAAGCCGAGGCCGAAATCTGGGCGGACACGATCCGTCGCGGCAAGCTTGCGGCGCAGTGAGCATCAACTTACCGGTTTTCGGAAAACAGAGAAATCATCCCGGTCTAATGACCGCCGGCCACTGCGGCCTCGGCGCCCGAACCCCACACATAGATACATGCGAACAAGAACAGCCAGACCACGTCAACGAAGTGCCAGTACCAGGCAGCGAACTCAAAGCCAAGGTGCTGCGTCGGAGTGAAGTGGCCGAGATAGGCTCGGATCAGGCATACGATCAGGAAGGTCGACCCGATGATCACATGGGCGCCGTGAAAGCCGGTGGCCATGAAAAACGTGGCGCCATAGATGTTGCCACTGAAGTTGAATGCAGCGTGAGTGTACTCGTAGGCCTGCACCGCCGTGAAAATCAGACCAAGCACGATGGTGAGGATGAGACCCCACTTGAGACCCTTCCGGTCGTTTTCCAGGAGGGCATGGTGCGCCCACGTCACCGTGGTGCCGGAGGTGAGCAGGATGAGGGTGTTCAGCAGCGGCAAATGCCAGGGATCGAAAGTCTCGATCCCGTGCGGTGGCCAGACGCCGCCGAACAATTGCTCGCGGGTCAACTGACGCATGTCGGCGGGGAAGAGCGCACTGTTGAAATATGCCCAGAACCACGCGACGAAGAACATCACCTCCGAGGCAATGAACAGGATCATTCCGTAGCGATGCGAGATACTGCACAACCTGGGTGTGATGGCCCTGGTAGGTGGCCTCACGCGCAACATCACGCCACCACCCGAACATGGTGTAGAGGGTGCCGATCACCCCAACGCCGAAAATGAACGGAGCCGCGTCGACAATGTGGTGCATCCACGTGATCGCGCCGACCGCAGTCACGAACAGCGAGATCGAGCCGATTGCCGGCCACGGACTTGGGTCAACCAGGTGGTAGTCATGATGCGGCTTGGCATGGGCTTCAGCCATCTGGCTCCGTCTCCTGCTCTGGATGCGCCTTACACCCAACTTCCGTCATGCCCGGCCCTGTGCCGGGCATCTACGTCTTTCTTTGAGAGCTTCGGGAAGCGCAGACGTGGATGGCCGGGACAAGCCCGGCCATGACGGGAGAGTGGCTGTAATATCATCGCAAACTTCCTTACCGGCTCAATCATGTCAACCGTCTCCGGGCACGCCGGCGTTGAAACCACTCTGCTTGGGCCGCGGCTGGCGCACTGGATACATCGTGTACGAGAGCGTGATCGCGTCGAGGTCACCCTGCTCGGAGTCGTTCATGATCCGCGGGTCAACGAAAAACACGACCGCCATGTCTCGCTGCTCGCCGGCGCGCAATTGCTGCTCGTTGAAGCAGAAGCAGTTGATCTTGGTGAAGTACGCTCCCATCGTCGGTGGCGAAACATTATACGATGCAATGCCGGTCGTATCGCGAGCCGATTGGTTGGTCACCCGGTAATTCACCGTGACGACTTCGCCGACTTTGACATTGACAGAAGTGACCTCCGGCTCGAACCGCCACGGAAGCCCTCCGGCCACGTTGGCATCAAAGCGGATCGCGAGTGTGCGGTCCACAATGTGACCAGGGGCTGCGCTCGCGAGTTGCGGCGTGCCGCCGAACCCCGTGCTGCGGCAGAACCAGTTGTAGAGGGGGACGGCGGCGTAAGCCGCTCCCACCATCGCCGCGACGAAAACACCGCACGCGGCGGCGACCAGAATGTCCTTGCGGGAGTGTAGCGCGTTGCGCGGCGTGCTCATCGGACCCCCCGCTCGATCACAATGGCCGGTTCAAGACCGCCGGCCCTTTCACCAGCGTGACCACGTAGAACAGGATAACGAGCGCCCCAAGCGCCAACGCAATGGCGATAGACCGGGCGCGGCGCGTGCGCCTCTGCTCGTCTGAAAGCACGATTCGCGCAGGTTCAATGTCCATGTCACGACATCCTTTCACATCCCGTGCCCGGCGATGCCCCTTTCGATCAGCAGGGCGGCAAACAAGACGAACAGATAGACGATGGAAAACCCAAACAGCCGTTGCGCCGCGCGATCTGCGCGCTTTCCTTCACGCTCCCCGCGCACGTGCAAGGCCAAGGCGACCATCAGGGCGCCTAACAAGAGCGCGGTAAGGCCGTAGACAGCATTGCTGTATCCGAGCAGCCAGGGCGACGTCCCAATAAGCGCGAGAGCGATTGAATAAAGCAGAACCTGCCGCCTGGTTTCCTCCAACCCTGCGACGACCGGCAGCATCGGCAGGCCGGCGCGCGCATAGTCCTTCACGCGGGTGAGCGAGAGCGCCCAGAAATGCGGCGGCGTCCAGAAGAAAACGATGGAGAAGAGAAGGCACGGCTCGACGGAAATGCCCCCGGTCGCCGCCGCCCATCCGATCATCGGCGGAAAGGCGCCCGCCGCCCCCCCGATCACGATGTTCTGCGGGGTGCGCCGCTTGAGCCAGATCGTATAAACGACGACGTAAAAGAAAATCGTAAACGCGAGCAGCGCCGCAGCCAGCCAGTTCACGAGCAGCCCAAGCACGACGGTGGAAAAGCCCGCCAGCGTCAGGCCAAAGCCCAGAGCCTCGCCCGGCGCAATACGCCCCTGCGGAATCGGCCGCGCCGAAGTGCGCGTCATCGCCGCGTCAATGTCGGCGTCGTACCACATGTTCAGCGCGCCGGCCGCTCCGGCCCCGACCGAGATGCACAGGAGCGCGGTGAAGCCGATCACGGGGTGAAGATGTCCCGGCGCAATCAGCATGCCGACAAAGGCAGTGAAAATGACAAGCGACATGACGCGCGGTTTCATCAGCGCGACGTAGTCGCCCACGCCGGCGATGCTCGGCTCGAGCCGGCGCAGAGAAGCGGCCGGAGGCGTGGGTGGAGCTAAATCTGCGCCCTCGCCGATCAGTGACATCGGGGTCTCAACTTATGAATTGATAGGGAATGCATCACCAACAACGCTCTGCGTCATGCGCGAATAAGCGGCAACTCGTTGTACTGGTGGAACGGCGGCGGCGAAGGCAGCGTCCATTCCAGCGTTGTGGCGCCGGCGCCCCACGGATTATCTGCCGCCTTTTGCTTGCGCACAAAAGCGTACGCCAGGCCGTACAGAAAAACCAACGTGCCGAACCCGGAGATATACGCGCCGTACGAGGAAACCATGTTCCAGCCGGCGAAGGCGTCGGGATAATCGGCGATGCGGCGCGGCATCCCAGCCAACCCGAGAAAATGCTGCGGGAAGAACACGAGATTGACACCGATGAAGGTGAGCCAGAAATGCCACCTGCCGATTGCTTCGGAATACATGTATCCGCTGATCTTCGGAAACCAGTAATACCAGCCGGCGAAAATCGTGAATACGGCGCCGAGGGAAAGGACGTAATGGAAGTGCGCCACGACGTAGTAGGTATCCTGGAGGGCGCGGTCGACGCCGGCATTCGCCAGCACAACGCCGGTCACGCCACCGACGGTGAACAGGAAGATGAAGCCGATCGCCCACAGCATCGGCACCTTGAACTCGATGGAGCCCCCCCACATGGTCGCAATCCAGGAGAATATCTTCACACCGGTCGGTACCGCGATCACCATGGTGGCCACCACGAAATACGCCTGCGCAGCCGTCAACATTCCGACGGTGTACATGTGGTGCGCCCACACGACAAAACCGATGCCGCCGATCGCCACCATGGCGTAGGCCATACCGAGATAGCCAAAGACCGGCTTCTTCGCGAAAGTGGCGACGATCTGACTGACCATCCCGAAGCCGGGCACTATCAGGATGTAGACCTCAGGATGCCCGAAGAACCAGAACAGGTGCTGAAAGAGAACGGGATCGCCGCCGCCGTCGGGGGTGAAGAAGGTGGTCCCGAAATTACGGTCGGTGAGCAGCATGGTGATGGCGCCGGCGAGCACCGGCAGCGCCAGCAGCAGCAGGAAAACGGTGACCAGCTGCGACCAGACAAACAGCGGCATCTTGTGCAGCGTCATCCCGGGCGCGCGCATGTTGAAGATGGTGGTGATGAAGTTGATGGCGCCAAGGATGGAGGAAGCGCCGGCGAGGTGCAGCGCAAGGATGGCAAAGTCGACGGCGGGACCCGGATGCCCCGATGTCGAGAGCGGGGCATAGAGGGTCCATCCCGCTCCCACGCCAGGCGCTCCCGGCTCTCCTTCCACGAACAGCGATATGACGAGGAGAGTGAATGATGCCGGCAGCAGCCAGAACGAGATGTTGTTCATGCGCGGAAACGCCATGTCCGGCGCACCAATCATCAGCGGAACCATCCAGTTCCCGAAGCCGCCGATCATCGCCGGCATCACCATGAAAAAGATCATGATGAGACCATGCGCGGTGGTGAAGACATTGAACTCATGCGAGGTAGGAAATATCTGCAGCCCGGGATACATCAGTTCGAGTCGCATCCCGATGGAAAGCACGCCGCCCACGATGCCGCCCATCAGCGCAAACACCAGGTACATCGTGCCGATGTCCTTGTGATTGGTGGAGTAGACGAAACGCCGCCATCCGTGCGGGAGCTCGTGGTGGCCTTCGGCGTGGAGTGTCGTCGCAGTCGCCATGGTTCAAGTCCTCGAAATCGCGCGTGCCGCTTGCGCCTCTCGCCGCGCCGGCGGCAGAATCAATTCGGATCGGATTGCATCCCCGCGATGTTGATCGGCGCCGTTCCCATCGCGGCGTATTTTTTCTTCGCTTCGTCGAGCCAGGTCGTGAAAGCCTGCTCGCTCACCACACGCACGGCAATCGGCATGAAAGCGTGATCCTTGCCGCAAAGCTCCGAGCACTGGCCGTAATAGACGCCTTCCCGGGTGGCCCTGAACCAGGTCTCGTTGATGCGGCCGGGGATGGCATCGATCTTCACGCCGAATGACGGCACCGCAAACGCATGGATGACGTCGGCGCCGGTCACAATCACGTGGACGTTCTTGTTCACGGGCACCACCATCTCATTGTCCACAGCCAGGAGACGAAGATCGCCTTGCTTGAGCTCGCCTGCCTTCAGCATAAGGGAGTCGAATTCAATCTGGCCAGCATCGGGATAGCCGTAGCTCCAGTACCACTGCTTGCCCGTGGCCTTCACAGTCAGATCCGCCGGCGGGGGGATGAGTTGGAAGAACAAGAGCTTGAACGAGGGTACGGCAATCACCAGCAGAATGACGATTGGAACCGTCGTCCAGGCTATTTCCAGGAATGTGTTGTGTGTGGTTCGCGCGGGAACGGGATTGCGGCGGGCGTTGAAGCGCACCATCACCGTGAGAAGCAGCACCAGCACGAAAGCGACGATTGCAGTGATGATGTAGAGCAGAAAATCATGGAACCAGACCATGCTGTCCATTACCGGCGTGGCCGATTGCTGCATTCCGACCTGCCAGGGCGTAGGCTGCCCGAATGCAGCCACGGCCGTGTGCGCGCCGGCAAGGACGGCACCCATCGTGATCGCCAAACCGGCCAATCGCTTCAATCGAAGCTTCGTGCCAAGCATCATGCCAAGCAGCGCCCTAAGCAGGGTCCCAAGCCTCGTCGCAAGCCTCATCGCTGTTTGCTCCTTGCAAATGGGGCGCAGCGCTCGCACTGCTGGCTGCTCCGCGCATGAGAACCGGTCGCACGAGGAATTTTGGCCTCTAGAACATAATTCCCGCGGTCCCGCAATGCTACCCATGATCGTCAAGACAACATTGGCGCGCGACGTAAGCGCGCAAACGTATCAGTCGTGCAAGACAAGCTTTTTAATCCCTTTTTCAGCCATAATGCACTGCTTTACCAATCCTTGACTCGTCGCTTGCACCATTGCGCGCAACGTTACGCTGCGCGAGGATGTCGATGAGCCACGCCGCGGGACGGGACGGCTTGGAGCGCTTGGGGGGAAACTGGGATGCTTTCATTCAGCCGAAAGCTACTTGCGCGCACGGTCGGCGCCGGCACGGCCGCCAAGTGGGTGCTCGCCAGCGCCATGGTGTTTGCCATTTGGGATGGAGCGACGAATCAAGCCGCCGCCCAGGGTGCGGTAAAATCGGTCCACAATGATTGGCAAGTCCGTTGCGACACTCCGCCCGGAGCCCAGGGCGAGCAGTGCGCCCTCATTCAGAGCGTGACCGCGGAAGATCGCGCCAATGTCGGCCTCACTGTCATCGTCCTCAAGACCGCTGATCACAAATCCAAGCTGATGCGGGTGGTCGCCCCGGTGGGGGTGCTGCTGCCTTCCGGGCTTGGCCTCAAGATCGACCAGGTGGATGTCGGCCGGGCCGGGTTCGTCCGCTGCCTGCCCAACGGTTGCGTCGCGGAAGTGGTGATGGACGATAATCTGCTCAAGCAGCTGCGCACCGGCCAGACCGCTACCTTCATCATCTTCCAGACCCCTGAGGAGGGCATCGGCTTCCCGATAGAGTCTCAAGGGATTCGGTGACGGCTTCGACAAGCTGTCGTGACCGCCTGCGCGCCAGTGCTGGTCAACTGGGCATTATAACCCGGATTGAGCGGCCAGCGAAATCCGGGCGCTCCTCAATTCCCAACCGCGTCCAGCGGGCAACATCCTGCCCCGCACATACGCCTGAAACCGAGAAATCCAGCCTCGGTACCGGACCATCCTTTGATGCCAACCCAGATTTCGCTGGATGGTCAATCCAGGCGGTCGCTCGCGGCTTGTGGCGCTTGAGCTTTGTGATCGATACCGGCGCGCAGGGTCAGCCTCTCGAAATGAACAGATCGAGCAATTATCTCTGATCTGTGCATTCTAACCGGACGGCATCATGAGCATAACAACCCTGTCTCTCTTCGAGCGCGCCGGGCTTGGCCGGCAGGATGCCCGCCGGCACCTCGCGCAAGGCGTTGAAGGTGCCGACGACGGCGAGCTCTACCTGGAATACGCCCAGTCTGAGGCGCTGGTCTTCGACAATGGACGATTGAAGCAGGCGACGTACAACACCGACCAGGGATTTGGTCTGCGCGCGGTGAAAGACGAGGCCGTGGGCTATGCGCATTCATCCGAGCTTTCCGACGCGGCCCTGGCACGGGCGGCAGACGCGGTGCGGGCGGTCAAAGGCGGGTATTCCGGGCGATATACCGAGCCGCCGCCGCGCAGCAATGTGCGCCTCTACAGCGAGGAAAACCCGCTGTCCGACCCGGCTTTTGCAGCGAAAGTGCAATTGCTCGAAACCATCGACGCCTATGTCCGGGACAAGGATCGGCGTGTACGGCAGGTATCGATATCCTTCGGCGCCAGCTGGCAGTTGATTGAGATTCTACGCGCGGACGGGGAAAGCTTTCGGGATGTGCGGCCTCTGGTACGGGTCAATGTGTCCGTGGTCGTGGGCGAAGGCGACCGCCAAGAGAGCGGGAGCCAGGGCTATGGCGGACGCGAAGGGTTTTCGAATTTCCTCGCCGCGACCTCCTGGCGCAAGGCAGCGGACGACGCTCTGCGACAAGCCCTTGTCAACCTCGAGGCTGTTGCTGCGCCCGCCGGCGAGATGGACGTAGTGCTGGCGCCGGGATGGCCTGGCGTCATGCTGCACGAGGCAGTCGGACATGGCCTTGAAGGCGACTTCAACCGCAAGAAGACATCCGCATTCGCCGGCCTCATGGGGCAGCGGGTGGCTGCGAAAGGCGTGACAGTTGTTGATGATGGCACCATCGCGCAACGCCGCGGGTCGCTTTCCATCGACGATGAGGGCACGCCCACCAATCGCACCGTGCTGATCGAGGACGGCGTCCTCGTGGGCTACATGCAGGATCGACAGAACGCGCGTCTCATGGGGATGCGGCCGACCGGCAACGGCCGCCGGCAGAGCTATGCGCATGCACCGATGCCACGCATGACCAACACCTACATGCTGGCGGGGGATCGCACCCACGATGAAATCATCGGTTCGGTCAAGAACGGAATCTATGCGGTTAGTTTCGGCGGCGGACAGGTCAACATCACCTCGGGGAAATACGTGTTCAACGTGACCGAGGCCTACCAGATCGAGGGCGGGACGCTCGGGCGTCCAGTCAAAGGCGCCATGTTGATCGGCAATGGCCCCACCGATCTCAACCGCATCAGCATGATCGGCAACGATCTTGAGCTTGACCCCGGCATTGGGACCTGCGGCAAGAACGGCCAAGGGGTGCCGGTCGGCGTCGGGCAACCGACGCTGCGCATCGATCGTATCACGGTCGGTGGCACCGGCTGAGGCGCACACTCTCATATCCGGCGGCGTCTTCCTGGTTAGGGCGGGTTTGAAACCCGCCCCTCGGATCGACTCGGACGCGCGTTCTAAAAATAGGCGATTGCCCGTCCGCAGGCGGCAACGCCGATCCAGATCGCGACGGACGCAGTTCCTGCCACTCTCGCTGTCCTTGGCATTGGCGCGTTCGCGGGCAACCCTGCGACAGCACGCTTTCCCCATAGTTCGTAGATCGCGATGTTGATAAGACCTGCCGCGATCAGGGCCAACTTGAGCTGGAAAACCGGATTGACCACGAGGTGACTGGCTTCAGCCGCAAAAAGCAGAAAACCAGTCGTCGCCATTCCCGCCAGTGCGACAAGGGCGAAAACGCGTGCGCGCGCAAGCATGGGCGCAGGCTGCATGGCGGCCAATGCTCCGATCAATCGCAAATCCATGACGGCGAGAGCGCCGGCAAAAAATGTCAGCGCCACGATGTGCCCGATATTCGCTGTCGGGTACACCCACGAGGACTGACGAATGGCGGCGGAGAAGCCGGAATTTTCTAATGAAAGGAAAAGAGCCGGCGCCCCACTCAGCATCACCGCATCTCGTAGGTCTTGCCGTCTACGGTGATCCGCTCAGCGCGCATCTCATCTTTTTCCACAGTGGAAGGATAGCCGTAGGCGGAGACGTTATTGCCGACGGCCACGACTTGTTGCGCGGCGCCGCGACTGATCATGCGCGAAGTGGGCGCAAGCGTCACGGTCCACGTCTTGTCACTGCCCCGGACGGTGACAGTGGCGTGCGGGTTCTCGAATTTGGAGGTCAAGATCGGACCAGTGACAGTAACTGGCTTCGCCGCATCGTAACTGCCCCAGCCGTGGTGGGCGAAGGCGCCGCCTCCCAGCAGTCCCAGCGCGGCGGTTATGGCAACGGCGAGTCTCATCATGGCAAATCTCCAAATGCGGCTGGCGTGCATCTCATAGAAGCGGCGCCTCGGTTCACCGCACTAGGGGTCGAGTTATCATCTGACCACCCCGGAAATGCAGCAAGGCTTGCGCTGCGGACGGGTGATGCGGCTCTTGAGATAGCAGACCGCCGAGGTGCCGACATACCCGGGCCGCACATACGTCCAGGCGCGGCAGCTGGCTTCGGCTTCGCATGCGAGCTGACAGCTCTTGCCGCTGGCGTCCGTTGCCGTCTCGAAATGGCGCAAATCGCCGCCGAACCTATCGAAGCCGAACTCGACCGCACCTGTCTTCGGCTCGATGACGCCGGCGCCGCGCACACCGGAAGCGCAGCATGCCGATTGGACTCGCGGAGTTACCTTGGACTTAAGCCAACACATGGCGTTTGCGCTTTCCGTTGCCGGATAGGAAAAGCCCCAGGCGCGGCAACGCGCATCGCGCTCGCAACGGGCGGCGCATTGCGCCGGATCGCCAGAGCGCATGGGAAAGCTGATATAATCTCCGCCAGGCCGGTCGAAGCCGACCTGGGCTCGCGCCGACGTGGGCGCTATTGCGAGCGCAATCGGCAAGATGACATATGACCAGACGGCAGCGCTCAATAGGCGTATTCCTCGAACACCGGCGCGAGGCTCCGTTTCCACTCTCCCGCGTATTTGCTCAGGAAATCTTCGGCCGGAGTAATGCCGCGCTCCACATAGTATTGGATAGGCTCGAGATAGCGGCTCTCGTCCTCGCCAGCGGCGTCCAATCGCTGCCGCCGCGCCAGCCCCTGCTGTGCCAGCGCGATGGTTATCCTCGCGAGGTCGACCACTTTGCGACCGGCAATCTCGGCGGCAAAGCCAAGCTTTGGCACCTCGTCGCGCAGCAACTGCCGCTGCTCGGCAGTCCAGCCTTTGACCAGGTCCCACGCTGCATCGAGCGCAACATCGTCGTAAAGGATTCCGACCCAATAGGCCGGCAGCGCAGGAAGCCGCCGCCACGGCCCGCCGTCCGCTCCACGCATTTCCAGATAACGCTTGAGACGGACCTCCGGAAAGATCGTCGAGATATGATTCGACCAATCCGAGAGCGTTGCGCGCTCGCCCGGCATTCCCGGAAGCCGGCCCTGCATCAGGTCTCGGAACGATTGCCCGGCGACGTCGATATACTGCTCGCCGCGCTTGATGAAATACATCGGCACGTCCAGGGCGTAATCGACGTAACGTTCGAACCCCATTCCCGCCTCGAAGGCCCATGGCAGCATGCCGGTGCGGTCCGGATCGGTGTCTCGCCAGATCTCCGAGCGGAATGACAGAAAGCCGTTCGGCCTGCCTTCAGTGAACGGCGAATTGGCGAACATGGCGGTGGCTACCGGCTGCAAGGCGAGAGAGACCTGTAGCTTCTTCACCATGTCCGCTTCATCGGCATAGTCGAGATTGGTCTGCACCGTGCATGTGCGGTACATCATGTCGAGGCCGTACCTTCCGACTTTGGGCATATAGGCCGTCATGATCCGATAGCGCCCCTTTGGCATCGTCGGAATCTCGGCTCGGCTCCAGTTCGGGGTCATGCCAAGGCCCAAGAAGCCCAGGCCAAGCGGGCGCGCTATTTCCTTGACCTGCGCGAGGTGAGCCATCAGCTCCGCGCATGTCTGGTGGACGGTCTCGACTGCCGCTCCCGACAGCTCGAACTGCCCGCCGGGCTCGAGCGATATCGCACCCCCGCCGGTCACGTCGAAAAGGCCGATGATGTTGCCGTTCTCGACGATCGGCTCCCAGCCCAAGAGATGTTGCATGCCTTCCAAAAGCGCACGGATGCTGCGGCGGCCCTCGTAAGGGACCGGGCTGTGGCTCTCCGCCATGAACACGAACTTCTCGTGCTCGGTGCCGATGCGAAACTGAGACTTCGGCTTGCTGCCCGCTGCAAACCACGCGATGAGCTCCGCGCGCGTTTCAATCGGGGTCATGTCGA
The DNA here is from genome assembly GCA_963841105.1 of uncultured Alphaproteobacteria bacterium. Lineage (GTDB taxonomy): Bacteria > Pseudomonadota > Alphaproteobacteria > Rhizobiales > Xanthobacteraceae > VAZQ01. The sequence goes on along the minus strand of CAWJCB010000002.1, from coordinate 48,602 downwards.
CTTGATCGCGGGCCATCCGAGACTTCCGGCAAAAGGGCCGCGACCTTACACGGCGGCTGCAAGGGAGAGCAAATGCGGGGCACGGTTCGAGCTGCTGGGGGCTTGGCAGCAAGGCTCCTGGGGTCCAATCGGGGACCAATTGGCTGTTTGCGCGTTGAGGTCGCGCCGCGGATCGATCCGGCAGATGATAAACGAGCGGAACGTGGTTCTTGCCCCTGATCGCAACATCTGGCGCTTGGAGCGTGCCGAACGGGTGGCGGTGTTGATTGACGCAGCGCGCTATTTTGGCGCCTTGCGTGAGACGCTCTTAAAGGCGCAATCCAGCGTCTTCATCATCGGTTGGGACCTCGACAGCAGGACCCGGCTGGTGGATGAGACCGCCCCGCCGCGTGACCCTTACCCGGAAACCTTTGTCCATTTCCTGACCGCCTTGGTGCGGGAGCGCCCACAGCTGTTCGTGCATCTGCTGGTCTGGGACTATTCCATGCTCTATGCGTTGGAGCGTGAACCGTTCCCCTTTGTCTCGCTCGGCTTGCGTACGCCGCCCCGCATTCGCCTATGCTTCGATGACAATCTCCCGGCCGGAGCATCGCATCACCAGAAGCTCGTGGTGGTTGACGACGCCGTCGCATTTTGCGGCGGCCTCGACATCACCATCCGGCGCTGGGATACGACCGAGCATCGGCCAAACGAGCCCCGCCGCATTGATCCAACCGGAGCGAGCTACCTTCCCTTTCATGATCTGCAAGCCATTGTGGACGGCAAAGCGGCGCTCGCGCTCGCCAGACTTGTTCGCGACCGCTGGGCCACAGCGGCGTGCACAGCTGCCTCCGCTCCTAATCCCATCGGCGATCCCTGGCCGGTCTCGGTCTGCCCTGAGTTCACCGGCATCGACGTCGGAATCGCGCGCACATCAGCGGCTACCGAGCACGGCCATGAGATCCGCGAGATCGAAGCGCTGTTCGTCGATGCGATCGACTGCGCCACACGCGCTATCTACATCGAGAACCAATTCCTCACCGCCACGCGAATTGCCGAACGATTGGCCAAGCGGCTGCGCGAGCAGCCCGCGCTGGAAGTCGTCATCGTCGTGCCAAACGCGCATCATTCCTGGCTGGAAGCGCAGGCCATGCGAACGGGCCGCAACCGTTTCATGCAGATCCTGGAGACGGCGGGAGTGGCCAGCCGTGTCGCCGTCCTGTGTCCGCACGTCAGCGACGGCGAAACTCATGTCGCCGTCATGGTGCACTCGAAGATCATGATCGTCGATGACGTGCTGTTGCATATTGGCTCCGCCAACCTGAACAACCGCTCGATTGGCCTCGACAGCGAATGTGATCTGGCCATCGAAGCTCAGACGGCCGATCAGCGCCGGACGGTGCGCCACACGCGCGACCGGCTGCTCGGCCACCATTGCGGGGTCGCCGCCGAAGACGTCGCTGCTTCCCTGGCGCGAACGGGATCGCTCATCAAGACGGCGCTTGCGCTCAGCCGCAATGGTCACTGTCTGCGTCCAGTGGAGAAGGGTGTCGAAGCCACGTTCGCCTCGACGATCGAGTTTATCGCGGACCCGGAGCGGCCGTTTCCGCCGCCGGCATTTCTGGAGGACATCGTTGGCAAGCCGCCGCAGACCGCGGCGCTGCGTCGATTGGCGAAAATCGTCGGCGTTGGGATCGTGGCGGCGGGATTCGCGCTGGCGTGGAGCTTCACTCCCTTGTCCGCGGTCGCATACCCCGATTTCATTCGGCATTGGTTTTCGACCATTGCGGATGTCCCCGGCGCGTCTCTGATCGTCCTTGCGGTTTTTGTTCTCGGTGGTCTGGTAGCCTTTCCGGTGCTTTTATTGATCGCGGCGACGGCTGCTGCGTTTGGCCCATGGCTGGGCTTTGCCTATGCCGCCCTCGGGGCGCTTGCCAGCGCCATCGTGACATATGCCATTGGCGCAGCCATCGGACGCGATGCCCTGGAGACCGTCCTGGGCCCGCGGCTGGACCGGGTTCGCCGCAGCATCGTGGAGCGAGGACTGTTCGCGGTCGCGGCCGTGCGGCTTGTGCCGGTCGCACCGTTCACCTTGGTCAATCTGGTCGCCGGCGCAAGCAATGTTCGCTTTGCCGACTATATGCTCGGGACCATGATCGGGATGGCGCCCGGAATGATGATGATGTGCGCTTTGGGCTATCAGATTTGGAGCATTCTGATGAACCCAACGCTCGCGAACATGATTTTCTTTCTCGTGGCGATCGGCGCATGGCTCTCTCTCTCACTCGGTGCGCAGGCATTGATACTGCGCTGGCGCAGAGGCGGCGCTTGACCAGCAGCGCCGCCACTGTTCGCGTGATGACCTGGAACATCCACGGCGGCCTCGGCGCCGACCGTCGTTTCGATCTGACACGCGTCGTCGATATAATCCGGCGTCATCGTCCGGATCTGGTCGCATTGCAGGAGGTGGATTCGCGGCGAACGATTGCGCCTGCTTCCTCGGCCTTTGCGGTATTGCGCGAGGCGGTGGGCGCGCATGGCGTCGAGGCCAAGTCGATCATTGCGCCGGACGGCGCCTACGGCCAGATGGTGCTAAGCCGCTGGCCATTGGGCGCCGTGCACATCCACGATATCACGCATGCCACGCGGGAGCCGCGGCGCGCCATAGAAGTCGAAGTGAAGGCTGCGGCCGGGACCTTCCGGCTGATAGCCGCGCATTTTGGATTGAGCTTACGAGAGCGCCGCGCCCAAGCTCGTCGCCTTGTGGCAATTGCTCGCCGGCACCCAATGACGACGGTGATGCTTGGCGATTTCAATGAATGGTTCTGGCCGGCTTCGCTGCGCGGCGCTTTGGGCCGAGAGCTTCCTGCACGCACGCAGCATGCGACGTTTCCGTCCTGGTATCCGATCTTCCGCCTTGACCGCATATTCTGCTGGCCCGCAGATGCAATGCAGACGAGCTTTATCGATCGCAGCGCCCGCAAGGCCTCCGATCATCTGCCGGTCATCGCTGACGTGTCGATCAGGTAATGCAGCCCCAAAGACGACTGCTTCGCTGGAATCGGCGCTTCTTCTTTCGTCGCTACGGGTGAACCGGAGGCTGCGCTTCATCCGCATCCCGGCGGCTGCGCTCGCGCCAAAAGATGTAGAGTCCGGCGCCGATGATAACAGCCGCGCCGAGCAGCATCAGCGCATCGGGCATGTCTCCAAATACGACCAGCCCGAGCACGATGGCCCAGATGATAAGCGTATATTGATACGGAACGACCACGCTCGCGGCCGCCCACTTCAGCGAGAGATTGACGCAGGCGAGCGCCATGAGCGAGTTCGCGCCGAACAGCGACATGAGCGCAAAGTCCCGGGCGGAGGGCGTCACCCAGGCAAAAGGGGAGATGATTGCCCCGAACAGCAGCGTGGCGAGGAGATTGCCCGTCACCAGCACGGTATTGGCCGTTTCCCGCAGCATCCGCGTCACGATCATCGACACGGCAAACAGAATGCTGCCGAGCAACGCGATCATCGCCGGTAGCGTGACGGTTGCGGCCGAAGGACGCAACGCCAGCAGCACCCCCGTGAAACCGACAAGCACAGCCGTCCAACGGCGCCATCCGACCGGCTCCCGCAATAGAACGACTGAGAGCGCCGTCACATAGATCGGACCGGCGAGATAGAACGTCACCGTATCCGCCAGCGGCAGGTAGGAGACCGCCCAGAAGAACATCGCCACTTCAAGCGTCGACAGCACCACGCGCAGGATTTGCAATCCTGGCATCGGCGCCTGCGCGAAAGCGGCGATCCCGGTTTGCCGGATGAAAGGGATGAACAGAATCAATGCCACTGCGCTGCGCACCAGCAACAGCTCGCCAACCGAATATGTGCCCAGCAGCCACTTTCCCAGCGCGTCGTTGACGGCGAACAGCGAGATGCCCGCCAGCATCAACCCGATGCCGGCGACGGGATGATCCATGCCTCTTGAGCGATTTGAGGAAAGCTGCATCCAGAGCCCCTGGTGCGATCAGAATGCTCTGGGCCCAATCAGCGTCGTCTGATGATGCGCAGCTTTGGCGCGGGTGAGCCGCGAGTCACAGGCTGCGCGCGATCAGGAGCTTCATGATCTCGTTGGTGCCACCGTAGATCCGCATCACGCGCGCGTCCCGGTACATGCGCGATATCGGAAACTCCTCCATGTAACCGTAGCCGCCAAACAACTGCAGACAACGGTCGATGATCGTCCCTTGCAGGTCGGTGAGCCGGTATTTCGCCATGGAAGCGGTCACCGTATCGAGCGTGCCGTTGAGGTATCTCTCGACGCAGTAATCGTGAAAAACCCGACCGATCGTTGCCTCGGACTTGCATTCGGCCAGCACGAACTGCGTGTTCTGAAACTCGATGATCTTCTTGCCGAACGCCTGACGCTGCTTGACGTATTCGATCGTAAGCGCAAGCGCCCGCTCCATCATGGCTTGCGCATGCACGGCGACGATGAGCCGCTCGCGAGGAAGGTCGTTCATCAGTTGCGCGAAGCCCTGCCCTTCCTCGCTGCCCAGGAGGTTCTCCGGCGGCAGTTGCACATCATCGAAGAACAGCTCCGACGTGTCGGCGGCATCCATGCCCAGCTTCTTGAGCTTGCGCCCACGCCGGAAGCCGGGTGAGCCGTCGGTCTCAACTACCATCAGCGATACGCCCTTGGCGCCGGCGCTCACATCGGTCTTCGCCACCACGACGATCAAGTTGGCATGCTGGCCGTTTGTGATGAAGGTTTTCGAGCCGTTGAGCACGTAGCCGTTGCCTGATTTTCGCGCCGTCGTACGCACCCCTTGCAAGTCGGAGCCGGTACCCGGCTCGCTCATGGCGATTGCTCCGACAAGCTCGCCACTCACCAGCCCCGGCAGCCAGCGCCGCTTCTGCTCCTCTGTCCCGTAATGGAGGATATAAGGCGCCACGATGCCCGAATGGAGCGGCGCGCCAAACGAGTCGAAGCCGGCAAGGCTGAGCTCGCGGCTGATCACGACCTCATGTGCGAAGCTTCCGCCGACGCCGCCGTACTCTTCGGGGATTGCCGGGCAAAGGAGCCCCGCTGCGCCGGCTTTGGTCCAAACATCGCGGTCGTACATGCCACGTTCGTTCCAGCCCTCGAGCTTCGGCACGTATTCGGCCGCAATGAAACGCCGCGCTTGCTCCTCCAGCAGAACGAGGTCCTCGGTCATCCAGCTTGGGACAGGAAGGTTCAGGCTGGTCATGATTGCAAACTCTCCTGGTCCCTCTCTTGGCCGGCGTGCTTCGATAGGGGCGGGTTTCAAACCCGCCCCTGCATTCCCAAGCGCGGTGTCTGACTTTGCCTTGCATGTGCTCAGAGCGCCACACCGAAGATCGTTTGCAAATTCCGTTCGCCCGCCTTCCCGGACTTAACTCTCTGTTTACTTCGAACGGGAAAAACTGCGCCCAAGGGGCACGGGCCGAATTGATCTCCACCGCTTGTTAATCAGCTCTGGTTCCGCCGGCGCCATTCCGGTGCCTGCTTCTCCCTTCACGGGTCGAGTCCGGCATGAATTCTGGTATGCCATGGGAAGTGAGCGGTGTCAGGCCGCAGGCGCGCCAAACAGCGCGCGACGCCGCCCGCCGCGCCGGCATGTCCATCGGCGAATGGCTCGACAGCGTTATATCCGCGTCGGCACAGGCTGACGAGACTGCGGTCGGCCGCACCGCGGAGCGCGATGTCAACCCCAAAGGCGACGAACGGGGGGAGAAGCGGTCACAGACCGGGACGGATCGGAATCTGGCGGAGCTGCATCAGCGACTCGACAATCTGGGGCGACGCCTGGGCCACATGACGACGTTGCACGCTGCAAGCAGGGCGCGATCCGGTGCGGAACCTGTCGCACCGGCGCGCGAACTGAGCGAGATCGTCGCTACGCTTGAACGCAAGCTCGATCAGGTGATCGCGGAGGGACGCTCCGGCAAAGACAGCGTTGAACAACGTGGGAACGCGGCAGGGCGTGCAATTGGCGGCCTCGACGTCGAACCCGCGCACGCTGTCCCTGGGGTTTCGACGCCCCTCGACCAGGCTCTTCTCGAGATAGCAGACCGGCAGCGCGCCCTTGACGGTTCTCCGCAACCTCCTGCCGCAGCTCCCGCGGCGCGCGCGTCAATTTCATCGGACGCGCTACCGCGAGCGTGCACGCAGGAATTATCCGCACTGGAGCAGCAGCTTCGCCAGATCAACGAAAACCTCAGACCGTGCGGCGTTGACAAAGCCATAGACGTGCTGCGCGACGATCTGGCGCAAATCGGGGTCATGCTGCAGGAAGCGATGCCCGGCAGATCGGTGCAGGCGATTGACGACGAAATTCGCAATCTGGCCGAACGCATCGACAGCAGCCGCAACGCCGGAGCTGATGGGACAGCGCTGGAGAGCATCGAGCGCGGGCTTGGCGAAATCCGCGACGCCCTGCGAGATTTCGCCCTGCCCGATCGGGCCGGACTCGATCGCGAGTTGCAGCAGCTTTCGCAGAAGATCGATGAGCTCGGGCAGAACAGCCGGGATCCGGCCGGGCTGCGACAGCTGGAAAGTGCGATCATCGGTCTGCGAAGCATAGTCTCGCACACCGCTTCCAACGATGCTCTCGCGACCTTGTCAGGTGAGGTGCGAACGCTCGCCGAGAAGGTTGATCGGGCGATCGCCGAATCAGGAAACGACAATGTCCTTGATGCCCTCGAGGAGCGGATCGCGACGCTTGCCGACGCGCTCGCCGCGCGCAACGGCAAAAGCAGCAGCGTGCCGCACGAGCTGGAGGCGGTGCTCAGAGCACTGGTCGACAAGATCGAGCAAGTGCAACTGGCGCCCGGCGATCAGGCTGTCGTTGGACATCTCGAAGACCGAATAGCCAAGCTGGTCGAGAAGCTCGACGCTTCCGGCGCCCGGCTCAACCATCTCGAAGCGATTGAGAGAGGGCTGGCGGAGCTACTCATCCATCTTGAGCACCACCGTGTAGCAAACCCGACTGGATTGGCATCGGTCCCGGCGGGAGTCGATGAGCTCTCGCTCAACGTGATCGACCTCAAGCAGACCGGCAGAAAGACTCATGAAGCGATCGAGCTTGTGCGCGGAACTCTGGGGCACGTCGTAGATCGGCTGGCCATGATCGAGACCGACATGCGAAGCAAGGGAACGCGATCACCGGAAAGCTCGCTCTCCGATGCTCCCCTGCTCTCTCGTGAAGGCGCCGCAACCGCGAAATCGAGCACGTCCCCCGTGTGGGATGCCGTCGGCGTGCCGAGGAGCGCGGCTCAAACAGTTGAGAAAACCGGGAGCGCGGGCGGCGATTACAGCCATGATAAGGCGATCACTCCTGAGACGCCGCCGAAACCTGCCGGCCTGCGGAGCTCGCCGGAGGCCGCCTTCACACCCAGTCAATTCACCGAATTCAACCCCACACCCGCTTCTAAGCGCGACCAGGCAGCCAGCGCCGAGCGACGCGCTATCGATCCGACCCTTCCCCCGGATCATCCGCTGGAGCCGGGCGCCACGGCGTCTCGTCGCGGTCCACCCGGCTCACCCGCCGAGCGAATTGCGGCTTCAGAATCCGTCCTTCTGAGCACCAAACCGGCGGCAGCCCCGGAGCGGGGTAATGCGTCCGACTTCATTGCGGCTGCACGGCGCGCAGCTCAGGCAGCGGGCCGCAGTCCACCCGGCCCTGGTGCTGCCTCCGGTACGCGGGAGATTGCGTCTGCTGCGGGCAAGTTGGCGAAACGTGTCGGAAAGCTCCGTGCCCTGATCGTCGGAACGTCCGCAATCGTGATGGTCTGCGGCGGCCTGCAGATCGGCAGAATGGCTCTCAGCTCTTCCGACGATAGCCAAACCGCTTCGCAGCAGCCAGGCAAACAAACGACGCTGCGAGACCAGGCCACCGAAGCCTTGATCGCCGCCCAACCGCCCCTCGGCGGCGCGCCTTCGTCATCAAACGAGCCGGGTTCGGCAGGTTTGGCGCCGGCCGGGCCAAGCTTCGCGCAGCAATCCTGGGCATTTCCACCAAGTGCGGTGCCCGTATTGTCTGATCCCCAGATTGAGACCGCGGAAATCGGATCAGCCACGTCGCAACCAGGCAAGAAAGCTGCTGGCCCTCCCCAGGGAGAGATCACCGGCTCCATCTCCGCAAATTCTGATGCACCCCGGACCGTGGGCGTTCCCCCCTCTCCTGTGAGCATCCCCGCCTTCCCCGCCGCAACGCCGGCTCGGCCCAATCCCAGCTCGGCGGCTCTGGCTCCTTCGCCGGATCGGCTCCCCGCAGCTTTCGGGAGCAGGTTGCGCTCGGCAGCAGCCAAAGGCGACGCCGCCGCTCAATATGAGATTGCCTCTCGCTATGCCGAAGGGCGCGGAGTGACGCAGAATCTCACAGCGGCGGCGGAATGGTATGAAAGAGCTGCGAAGCACGGTCTCGTCCCGGCGCAATTCCGTCTCGGCGGACTCTATGAAAAAGGCCTTGGCGTCAAGAAAGACCTGGATGCAGCCCGAGGCTATTATCTCGCCGCCGGCGAAGCCGGAAACGCCAAGGCCCTGCATAATCTGGCGGTGCTCTATGCAGAGGGCATTGATGGGAAACCGGATTACCAGACCGCCGCCAAGTGGTTTCGCAAGGCTGCCGATTACGGCACCGCCGACAGTCAGTATAACCTGGCAATTCTCTACACACGCGGCATCGGCGTGGAGCAGAACCTGGCGGAGGCGTACAAATGGTTTGCCCTGGCGGCGCGCGGCGGCGATGACGACGCCGCCAGAAAGCAAGATGATGTCGCGAGCCGTATCGACAGCAATTCGCGCGAAATGGCCGCTCAAGCGGTGCAATCCTGGACGCCGCGCAAGCAACCCGATGCGGCCGTGGAGGTGAGCATTCCGTCCGGCGGATGGGATGAAGCCGCCTCGCAGCCTGCGACGGCAGCCAGGCAAAAACCGCTGGTGATTGCCCCTAAACTCGACCTTGCCACCCCTCATTCTGTTCAATAAAGAGTTTGCAACAGTTGACGCGCGCAGGGGCCGCAAGGAGCGACATTCCTGAAGTGTGTTGACCCAAGCGCTGCCTCCCGTATCTGCGGGACCCTGCCCTTCGCTGCAATCGTATCCGACTGCCTGCGGTCGCGACATTTTCAGGTTGCGCGAGCGCCGCTTCGGAATCGGGACACTGGCCGGAACGCGTCGGCCCCTGCGACAGTCGGAAGCTCGAACGAGGATCGCTGGTGCAGATTTATCTTCCCATCGCCGATCTTCCGGTCAATGTCTTTGTAATTCTGGCGATGGGGCTTGCGGTCGGCTTTATCTCAGGAATGTTCGGCATCGGCGGCGGCTTCCTGATGACGCCGCTCTTGATCTTCATCGGCATCACACCCGCGGTCGCCGTGGCCAGCGTCACCGGCCACATCGCGGCATCCTCGATGTCGGGCGCGATCAGCTATTGGCGGCGCCGGGCCATTGATGTTGCACTCTGCTTCATGCTCCTCGCCGGCGGAATCATCGGCACCGCGGTCGGCGTCTGGCTGTTCACTTTCTTGCGCAACATCGGCCAGCTCGACATCACTATCGGTCTGTCATACGTGCTCCTGCTCGACATCGTCGGCGCATTGATGGTGGCGGAAAGCATTCGCGCGATCGTCCGCACGCGGCACGGCAAGCCGAGCGAGTTGCGCCGTCCGGGAAGCCACATGTGGATTCATGGCCTCCCCTTCAAGCTGCGCTTCAAACGTTCACGCATCTACGTCTCGGCCATCCCGGTCTGGGGCATCGGGTTCTTCATCGGCTTCATTGGGGCGGTGATGGGGATTGGCGGAGGATTTCTGCTGGTGCCGATGCTGATCTACGTGCTGCGCGTGCCCACAGCGACGGTGATCGGAACGTCCATGGTGCTCACGCTGGTTACCATGGCTTCCGCCACGGTGATGCACGCCGCCACCAATCACCTGGTTGATGCGGTGCTGGCGCTGATTCTGATGATTGGAGGCGTCATCGGGGCTCAGTTCGGCGCCCGCGCCGGACAAAAGATGCGGGGCGAGCGCCTGCGCCTGCTCTTGGGGATTCTCGTCCTGGCCGTTGGGATTCGTTTCGCGCTCGATTTGATTCTCACCCCTGACAACCTCTATTCCATCCGGCCCGTGGAAACGGATACATGAGACGGTCTCAACGATTTGCCAGCATGCTCGCGCTTGGCGTCCTTGCGGGTTACAGCGCGCCCGCGGCAGGCGAGCGCCTCGTTGTGTCGCTGTCCGACCATCGCGTGATGGTGGCCTCGAATTTCACGGGCGAAGAGCTGGTCCTGTTCGGCGGCATCGAGCCGGACGCCTCGTCGCGATCCCACCGCGGCGGCTATGACATAGCTGTCACAGTCACCGGGCCCCGGCAGACCATGATCACCTTCCGCAAGGAAAGGAGGATGGGAATCTGGGTGAACGCCAATTCGCGCGCTTTCGAGGAGGCGCCGTCGTATCTGGCGGTGCTCTCCAATCGACCACTGGATGCTATCGCCAGCAACGAGACCTTGCGCCGTTTGCAGCTCGGCTTGAGCAACATTCCCCTCCCGCAACGCGCCAGCGTCAACATCGCCGCTGCCGGCAGCGACGACCCGTTCCGGATGGCTTTCATCAAGCTCCTGAGAGATCGTGGACTCTACCGGGAGGTCGCGAACGGGGTAACCTTTCTTGCGCCCACGCTGTTTCGTGCGTCGATCCCATTGCCAGCCGAAGTCCAGGTCGGCACTTACGAGGTAGACGTACGGCTGCTCACGGACGGCATGCAGATTGCACGCGCCCCGGCCCCGTTCGAGGTTTACAAGTCAGGCTTTGAGCAAATCGTCTCGAGCGCCGCGCGTGACCACGGCGTAGCATATGGGCTTGCGACTGCGGCAATGGCGCTCACCACGGGCTGGTTTGCCGCGGTGGTGTTCAGGCGCGACTGATACCACGCGCATCGTCATCACGCACAATCAGTCATCCAACTGTAAAAGCTGAACTATTTGGGTTCGTTCTGCCGTTTCTCTGCACTTGCACCCTGCTCAATTCGTGCTTTATGCTACTTTTAGTTGCACACAGGATGGAAAACGCGAAATCCGAGTTGTCCACGCCTGTGCGATGTTCTTCTTCTGTTCTAGCACAAATTCCTGTCTCCGCAAGGCTCAATTGGCGTGAGTCAATTGGCGTGACCGCGGCAGGCTAAGCCCCCCATTGAAGCCGATGTGATTGGGCGCACACGTCGTGCGTGACTATTTTCGCTCCATGCGACCGGAAAACATTCTCGCGCCGACCCAAAGCGGCGTGTATTGCAGGCTCGGCGAATTCCACATCGATCCGACGCGTCCCGTCGAGAAGGCCGTGATCACCCATGGCCATTCCGATCACGCGCGCGCCGGCCACGGCGCCGTGCTGGCCACCCGGGAAACGCTCGACATCATGCGCTTGCGTCTCGGCGAGAATTTCGCTGGCGCCGCGCAAGCGATCGGCTATGGCGAGAGCGTCGATCTTGGCGGCGTCAAGGTAAGCTTCCATCCCGCCGGCCACGTGCTTGGTTCGGCCCAGGTCGCGCTCGAAGCAAAAGGGCTGCGCATTGTTGCCTCCGGCGACTACAAGACCGTTCCCGACCCGACATGCGTACCGTTCGAATGCGTCCCCTGTGATGTGTTCATCACGGAGGCGACGTTCGGGCTGCCGGTGTTCCAGCATGGGGATCCCGGTGCCGAGATCGAAAAGCTCCTGCGATCGGTGGCGATCTTCCCCGAGCGCGCGCATCTCGTGGGCGCTTATTCGCTGGGCAAAGCCCAACGGATCATCGCGCTCATTCGCAGCGCGGGTTACGAAGCTCCGATCTACCTGCATGGCGCGATCGAGAAGATCACCCGCTACTATGAGAGTCGCGGGATTGATCTCGGCCAGATCAAGTTGGCGCGCGATGCCCGCAAGTCGGAGTTGGCCGGCGCCATCGTTCTGTGTCCTCCTTCGGCGTTGAGGGAGGCGTGGTCGCGCCGCTTCCCCGATCCAGTGACTTGCTTTGCTTCGGGCTGGATGCGGGTGCGCGCCCGCGCGCGCCAGCGTCTAATTGCATTGCCGCTTGTCATCTCCGATCACGCGGACTGGACCGGTCTTACCGCCACTATTGTCGCCACGGGCGCCCCGGAAATCTGGGTCACCCATGGCCAGGAGGACGCGCTGGTGCATTGGAGCGGCAAGCAGGGCGTGCGCGCGCGTCCCCTCGATATCGTCGGTTACGGCGATGAGGAGGATGCGCTCGACACGAGCTCGAACGATGACGCGTGCGCGGCGTCATGAACCGCTTCGCGCGATTGCTCGATCGCCTTTCTTACGAGCCTGGCCGCAACAACAAACTGCGGCTGATGACGGGCTACTTCGGCAGCACGAGCGATCCGGAGCGCGGTTTCGCGCTTGCGGCGCTGACGGGGGCGCTCCGGTTCCAGCATGCCAAGCCGGGCATGATCCGAGCCTTGATCTCGGAGCGGACCGACCCTGTCCTGTTCGCACTGTCGCATGATTATGTCGGCGACCTCTCCGAGACCGTCGCGCTGATGTGGCCGTCGCCGCAGCCCAATTCCCCCGCCGCGGAGGCCGCACGCGTTGTTGGATGTGAACCGGATCCGGCGACTGAACGCGGCCGACCGTCATATGTGCACGAGCTTAGCGAAACACGCGGCAATACCTCCCCTGAAAGGGGAGGTCGACCGCCGGAGCGAAGCGACAGGCGGTCGGGTGGGGTCTCTTCGGGCGGAACGTTGACCCCCACCCGGCTCGCTTCGCTCGCCGACCTCCCCCTTTCAGGGGGAGGTATCGCTCCGACATTAAGCGAGGTCGTCACCAGCCTGTCGTCGCTGGGAAAGGCCGCGCTGCCTGCACAGCTCGCACGCTGGCTCGACCTGCTTGATGAGACGGGACGCTGGGCGCTGCTCAAACTGGTCACGGGCGAGTTGCGCATTGGGGTCTCCGCCCGCCTCGCCAAGACCGCGGTTGCCGCTCTTGGCAAGAAGGACGTTCACGAAGTCGAGCTGATCTGGAGCGGCCTGCGGCCACCTTATGTTGACCTGTTCGCCTGGCTGGAGGGCCGCGCCGACAAGCCGGTCAGCAACGACCCTGCGCCGTTCCGCCCCGCGATGCTCGCGCATGCTCTGGAGGAGAGCGATCTGGCCGGTTTGGATCCGCGAGACTTCGTCGGCGAATGGAAGTGGGATGGCATCCGGGTGCAGGCGGTTGCCGCAGCGGACGCGCAGGGCGAGCTGACCGCTCGCCTCTACTCGCGCACCGGCGAGGATATATCGCGGAGCTTTCCCGACCTGGTCGCTGCCCTGCGATTGCCGGCCGCGCTGGATGGCGAGCTCCTCGTGGTGCGCGACGGCAGGGTGCAAAGCTTCAACGTCCTCCAGCAGCGGCTCAATCGGAAGAGCGTAACAGACAAGCTGCTGGCGGACTTTCCCGCGCACCTGCGGGCTTACGATCTCCTCGTGGAGGGACAGGAAGACTTGCGCGCCCTGCCCTTCTCCGAACGGCGACGAAGGTTGGAACGGTTCGTCGCGCGGCTCGAGCAGCCGCGTATCGATCTTTCCCCCGCTGTCCCATTCACCACCTGGGACGAGCTCGCCGCCGCGCGCGCGCATCCGGCCGCTGCGGGCGCCGGCAAAGATACCGATGCGGTCGAAGGCATCATGCTCAAGCGACGCGACGCGCCCTACGTGCCGGGTCGCCCGAAAGGGCCCTGGTGGAAATGGAAGCGCGACCCCTACATCGTTGACGCCGTGCTCATGTATGCCCAGCGTGGTCACGGCAAGCGATCCTCCTACTATTCCGATTACACGTTCGGGGTGTGGACCAGCGGCGATGACGGCGAGGTGCTGGTCCCGGTCGGCAAGGCATATTTCGGCTTCACCGACGAGGAGCTCGTAGCGATCGACCGCTTCGTGCGCCGCAACACTGTCGAGCGATTCGGTCCCGTCCGCGAGGTCGTGCATGCGGCCGACCGCGGGCTGGTCATGGAAGTCGCCTTCGAGGGGCTGCAACGGTCAGCGCGCCATAGATCGGGCCTGGCAATGCGGTTTCCTCGCATCAGCCGCCTGCGTTGGGACAAGCCTCCGGGCGAGGCGGATCGCCTGGAAACGCTGGAGCGGATGATCGAGAAGATCGACGCAACCCGGCAGCACGACCGCAGCGATTCGGAAATTGTGCTAGAGTCACACGATGGCCTTACCGTCCCAGCCTCCGATCGCACCTACTGATACGACCTCCCGTCGTTCGACGAACAACAACGCGCTCGCGCGGTTCTTCGGCGGGCCCCCGTTATCGGTGATCTTCCGGCTGATCCTGCTTTCCATCATCATCGGGGTCATTCTGGAAGTGCTGGGGCTTGATCCGCTCAACATCATCAACAGCCTGCGCGTTCTGTTCGCGCGCATCTGGGATATGGGCTTTGACGTGGTGCGCTGGATGTGGCGGTACCTCCTCCTCGGCGCTGCGATTGTCGTGCCGCTCTGGCTGCTCGCGCGGCTGGCGCACGTCGCCAAAGGGCGGTGAATCTCACACCGGCCATTTCTCTGCCGTGATTGCTGCCGCGTCCGCGCCCACGATCTCCTCAAGCGTCGCATCCTGGGTGTGACGCAACGCACGCGCGAGGTCGGACTTGATGCTCGCGAGGAGCCGCAAACCGTGAAAAACAAGAGCCGAGTAGAGCTGGATGACAGAGGCCCCCGCCCTCACCTTCGCGAGCGCAGTCGCTCCGGAATCAATGCCGCCGACTCCCATCAGCGGGAAGGCGCCCTCCACCCGAACATAGGTCTCCGCGAGCATGCGGGTGGCGAGCGGAAATAGAGGCCTTCCCGAAAGCCCGCCCGCCTGGCGTGCCGTCGCGCGGTCGCGCAAGATCCCCGGGCGCCGCACGGTGCTGTTGGCGACGATCATGCCGTCGGCTTGATGCCGGCGCGCGGCGCCGACCAGGTCATCGAGCTCGCCGAGGGTAAGATCAGGCGCAACCTTGATCAGCACCGGGGTGATCCCGGCGCGCGTGCTCACGCGCGCGCGCGCCTCCATGACGCGGGCCAGCAGCGCGTCGAGTATCTCCCGCTGTTGCAGATCGCGCAGGCCAGGCGTGTTCGGCGACGATATGTTCACCGAAAAGTAGCTCGCCACCGGCGCGAAGAGCTCAATCAGACGCACATAATCTGCAATGCGGTCGCTGCTCTCCTTGTTGGCGCCGACATTCACACCGACGATGCCACCGCTATTCGCGCGTGCCGCAAGTCGCCCCACCACGACCTGCGCCCCCGCGCTGTTGAATCCCAGCCGATTGACGATCGCCTCGTCCCGCGGCAGCCGGAATACGCGCGGTCGGGCGTTGCCAAGCTGCGGTTGTAACGTCACCGTCCCCACCTCGACGAACCCGAACCCCAGCCGCAGGAGCGGGTCAGGCACCTCGGCGTGCTTGTCGAACCCCGCCGCCATGCCGACCGGGTTGGGAAAGCGGAGCCCAAAGGCGCGCACGGCGAGCCGCGGATCGTCGGCGACCAGCTTCACAAACGGCGGGAGCCTCAGCGCGTGTATGGCGAGCCGATGCGCATCCTCGGCATCCAGCAGCCGAAGCATAGGCCGCGTCAGAGACTCCAACAGTCCGATCACGCGAGCGGCTCTGGAAAAACGTGCCGGCGATCCGTCAACGCAAGCGGCTTTGTCCAAATCACCGCGGTGCGCGGCAACGCGCCGTAGAGATGCGGAAACAAGTCGCCGCCGCGCGAAACCTCCCATTTCAAGTTGCCGCCGAGCGCACAGGCGTTGACGGCGATCAGCACGAGGTCATCGATCCCGGCAAAATGCTTTTCCGCGGTGTCGCTCAGTTGCGCCACGGTCGAGAAATGGATGAAGCCGTCGCGCGCGTCGGCGGCCGAGCCTGCGAAGAAGCCGGTTCCCACCCCGGCTTGCCATAGTGCTCGCTCACAGAATCTTGTAGATGGTCTTCGTCATTGGCCCTTCGCTAAAAGCGGTTTCCGGTGTTTTTGAACCATCTCTCGCCGTCATGGCCGTGCTTGTCACGGCCATCCACGTCTTTCTTGGCCCGAAAACAAGTCGTGGATGGCCGGAACAAGTCCGGCCATGACGGAGAGTATGCATCAATTCGACCGAGAATCGTTTTAGTCACGCCGAGCGTGCCAGGGCGCCGTCGATCATGTCGATCGTGCTCTGCACCCCGTAGACCGCCACGAAGGAGCCGAAGCGTGGTCCTTTTTCCTGGCCGAGCAACACCTGATAAAGCATGTTGAACCAGTCGAGCGAGACACCCGGCTTGCCGTCCTTGGTCTTGCTCTTGCCGCTCTTGTCAAGGAACGGCTCGCGCCGGCCAATCTCGTAGACCACCTCCTGGATTTGCTCGGCGGTGGCCGCCGCGGGGAGTTGCGAGAGTGCATCGCGCAGGTCAAGGAGAGCGGCGCGCTCGCCCTCCGCCGGCTCGCGGAACATCTTGTGGGGAAGGACGAAGTCGCGGAAATAGTGAATCGCATAGTGAACCATCGCATCGAGCTTTGGATGGGTGCGCGGCGTCATGCCCGCGCGGTAGCGGGCAATGAACCCCCAAAGCGTTTCTGCGCTCTCGGCATTCGACGATGCGACAAGCGTGAGCAGCATGGAGAATGAGAGGGCGATCTCCGGCTCCGGCGGCTCGCCGGAATGGATGTGCCACACGGGATTCGACAGCCGCTGCCTGGCGTCCTGCCGCTCGTAGGCTGCCAGCAGTTGCTGATACTCGTTAACGTGGCGCGGGATAACGTCGAAGTAGAGCCGCTTTGCCGCTTTTGGCTCCCGATACATGAAGAGCGAAAGGGATTCCGGGCTGGCATAACGCAGCCATTCCTCGATGGTCAGACCGTTGCCCCTGGACTTGGAAATCTTCTGACCTTTTTCGTCCAGAAACAGCTCATAGTTGAACCCCTCGGGCGGGGTGCCGCCGAGCGCGCGAGCGATCTCGCCCGAAAGCTTGACGGAATCGATGAGGTCTTTTCCGGCCATCTCATAATCGACGCCGAGCGCAACCCAGCGCATCGCCCAATCCGGCTTCCACTGAAGCTTCGCCCGGCCGCCGGTGACCAGGGTTGTCACCCGTTCCCTGCTGTCCGGATCCTCGTACGTGATGGTGCCCTTCGCCGGGTCGTGCGCGAGGATCGGGACTTGGAGCACAATGCCGGTAACGGGTGAGATCGGCAGGAATGGCGAATAAGTCTGGGCTCGCTCCTCGCGCAACGAGGGCAGCATGATGGCCATCACGGCATCGAAGCGTTCGAGCACGTGGAGCAAAGCGCGGTCGAAGCGCCCGGAGGCGTAACACTCGCTCGACGAGAGGAATTCGTACTCGAAGCCGAACTGATCGAGGAACGCGCGCAGGCGTGCATTGTTGGCGGCGGCGAAGGACGCGTGCTCGCTGGCGAATGGGTCCGGCACCCGCGAGAGCGGTTTGCCGAGATGGGCTGCCATCATGTCGCGGTTTGGCACGTTGTCCGGCACTTTTCGGAACGCGTCCATGTCGTCGGAAAAAGCGATCAAGCGGGTCTTCACCTTGTCATCGGTGAGAACGCGAAAGGCATGGCGCACCATCGCGGTGCGGGCGACCTCGCCGAACGTTCCGATATGCGGCAGGCCCGAGGGGCCATAGCCGGTCTCGAAGATCACCTCGTCTTTTGCAAGTTTCTTGCGCCGCGCGACGATCTTGCGCGCCTCTTCAAAGGGCCACGCATTGCAACGTTCGGCAACTTGCCGCAGCTCGGCGGCGTGCGCCTCAATGGTTGACATGAAATCCTCCGCGCCGGCCCGCGGCGCGCACGGTCAAAACGGGCTGATTGGAAAAAACCGCAACCAGAGATCGGTGAAACGGCCCTGCTCCCATACCCGGAACATCGCCCAATTCAGAGCAAGTCTGATCAAATCGTTGCCCTTGCGCACCGCAATGCCAATTCCTTCGCCGAAAAAGCGACTGTCCATGTAAGGACCGCCGCGAAAGGCGCAGCAATTTTCCGAATCGGTGCCGTTGAGCCAGAAGGCAAGCGAGATCGCATCTCCAAACAGCAGATCGACATCACCTTTGCGAAGCGCGAGGCGCGCTACGTCGGCGCTTGGATAGGCCCGCACCTCGGCTTCGGTAAACAACGCCTTGAGATAAGCCTCGTGCGCGCTGCCGGCGACGACCGCAACCCTCCTGCCTTCCAGGCGTTCGGGCAGCGCATCATCGATCGGAAAATCCCGCTTGGCAACAAAACGCGCCGGCGTTCGGTAATAAGGATCGGAAAAATCGACTTTCGCGCGCATCTCCGGCGTCGTCGCAATGGAGGCGATTGCCGCGTCGGCTTGATTGGCGTTGAGCGCCGTGACAAGCGTCTCGAAGCGTCGCATCTGGATCGTGCAGGCGAGCTTGAGCTCTTCGCACATCATGCGCGCCAGCTCGACGTTGAACCCTTGCGGATTGCCATCCGGGCCCGCGAAATTGAACGGCGGATAGTCAATCTCGGTCAAAAATCGGATCGCGCTCACCCGCGAAAGATCGGGTTTCTCCGGCCGGCGCCGCGGATCCCAGAAACCGGGAACGCGCACACCCGGCTCTCCCGTCGCCAGCTGTGCGTGGACGCGCGATTGCCCCGCCCAGGCACAACCGCAAGACAGCAGACGACGAAACCGAGCACCCGCATCGCGGCGCGGGATGCGCTTGCATCGATTGCATGCGTGGTCATCTCCAGCGCGACGCCGGGGACGCTTTTGGTTGTTCAATCCCTCCCCCGACCGAACTCGGGCCTGCCCGAGTTCGGCACTTCGAGCCGGTCCAAGTCGAATATATCCGACTTGGACTGGGGGAGGGTGGTCGAGCGAAGCGAGACCGGGTGGGGGCTGGAGCATCTCGCTGACATGGGCCGGTACGCTCACCCCCACCCGGCCGCCTTCAGCGGCCACCCTCCCCCGCAAGCGGGGGAGGGATTGGAGCCAGTCGCGCGCGCGGTTGCTCATCCGGCCCGCTTGCAGCGACTCACAGGTACCGGCGCAGATCGGCAGCCGCGGCTTCCGCGGGGCGCTTGAGGTTGAACGGCGCCACGAAGTGACCCGACTTGTCCATGAGGTACACGATGGCGGTATGGTCCATGGTGTAATCACCCTGCTCCAACGGGACTTTCTTGTAATAGACCCGATAAGCCTTGGCGACCGCCGCGATCGCCGCAGGGTCTCCGGTCAGCCCGGAAAAGTGCGGATCGAAGCTCGAGAGATAATCTTTCATCACCGAAGGCGTATCGCGCTCGGGATCGACGGTGATGAACAAAGCCCGCGTGTGATCGGCTTCAGGACCGAGCGCGCGGAGCACCTGCGACACTTCGAAAAGCGCCGTGGGGCAGACGTCGGGACAATGCGTGAAGCCGAAGAATACCAGGAAGGGCTGCCCCTTGACGTCCTGATCGCTGAGCGGCTGTCCGTTCTGATCGACGAGCTTGAAAGGCCCGCCGATGGTAGCGACCTGCTGCGCCACCGGGGCCGATAGGCGCCCGGACAGCGTGAGCACGACGCCGAAGCAAACGACGAGGCCCGCGAGAAACGCCGCGCTTATGACGAGAATGCGAAGACTGCGTGCTTTCATTTATAAAACTTCGCCGTCATAGGCAGGCGGCGATCCCTGCAACGATCATCTCGTAGAACACCGCGGTGCCATAATGCGCCCACAGCGCGAGCGTCAGTGCGAGCGCGACGCCGAGCGCCGCCGCGCTTATCACGACGGCATGCGAAAATCGAGGGCGGGCTGCGGCGAAGAGCGATGCCTCAGCTTCGTCGTTAGCACGTTCACGTGCAGACAGCTAAGCCCGAACATCTTGGAGACATAAGCGTCCTGACGGCAGGAAACAACGCAACACTGGATAGAAGTCGTAGGGTGGGCAAAGCCGCCGAACACAGCCCGGAAGCTCAACGAATATCCTTTGCCGGCGGCGTGCCCACGCGTCCCGGAGTGGCAGCGGGCATCCGCGTGCGCACGGCGCGCCTGCAACCGATGCGGATTGACGCGCGTATTTGGGATTGCGCGCCTTTGCGCACCCTCAGTCTTCATTTGAGATTGAATCGGATCGGAACGGTGAGGTCAACACGTGCGCCAGCCAATTCCGACGGCGGCGCCGGGAACGGCTGCGCCCGCTGCAACAAAGCGAGCGCCTCCTGGTCGAGCGCCGCGGCGCCCGAACTGCGCAGGACACGACTGTCGATGACGCGACCTTGCCGATCGAGACTGAAGAAGACCTGGGCAATACCCCGTTCGCCGCGCGCCTGGGCCACGGGCGGATAACGCTTGTTGCGCTCGAGCAGAGCGGCGACCTGAGACTTCCAGGTGGGGATGGCGTTGGAGCTCTTGGCGGCGGGTGGCCCCTGCACCGGCGCAGCAGGAATTGCCGCCGTTTCCAACGGGGCTGCCTGCGGCATCGACGTCGTCGGCGCCGGCAGGCGCGGGTCCTGGCGTTGCGGAGTTTCCTGCTTCTCCGCCGGCGTTGGCAGCGGGAGGGCGACTTCGGGATCAGGCGCGGGCTTCACCTCTGGAGGACGTTCTTCAACCGGCTCCGTCTTCTGCTCCGGTTTTTCCTCAACCGGTTCTTTGATGGAGTCGACCGGCCGTTCGGGCGAAGCGTCCGACATCACCTGCTCCGGGCCTGGCGGGATGTCGCTCTCCCGATTGGGCGGCGCAACCGGCAATGGTGCAAATTCCACCACGATGGCGGAGGCTGGTTCAGCCGGATCGACTTGTTCGCGCCAGGCGACGACCGCGGCGGCCCCGCCGGCATGGGCAAGCACCACGACCGCCGCGCTCATCGCCCAGCGGCGAAGATCCCGCCGTTCCGTCGCCACTAGCCCGATCATGGGCCGGAAACCTTCTCCAGCCCGACCAGCGCGACCCTGAGGTACCCCGCGGCACGAAGGAAATTCATCACCTCCATCATCTCGCCGTAGGGAACCGCCTTGTCCGCGCGCAGAAAGAGGCGGGTTTCCTTGTCGCCTTTGGTGGCGACGTCGAGCGTGCTGCCCAGCAGCTCGCGATTGACGGTGTCATTGCCGAGGGCAAGGGTGAGGTCCGCCTTCACGGTCAGGTAGAGCGGCTTGTCCGGCCGTTGCTGCGGCTGCGCGGTCGAGGCCGGCAAGTTGACCTGGATGTCAACGGTGGCGAGCGGCGCCGCCACCATGAAGATGATGAGCAGGACCAGCATTACGTCGATGAACGGGGTGACGTTGATCTCATGCACCTCGTTGAGCACATCGTCGCCGTGATCGAGACGCACGCTCATCGCAATTGACCTGGCAAATTACTCGGCAGCCGCACCCAGCGGCGGTCTTCGTGATGCTGCCGCTTGCGGGGCAGAGCGTTCGAGGTCACGGCTCACGAGGCGCAGGATCTCCGCCGCGGCATCCCCGATCAGCGCCCGATAGGACGCAATGGATCGGGCGAACACATTGTAAATCACCACGGCAGGGATCGCGGCGGCAAGCCCCAGCGCGGTTGCAAGCAGCGCCTCGGCAATTCCGGGAGCGACCACGGCCAGATTGGTCGTGTGCGACTTCGAGATGCCAATGAAGCTGTTCATGATGCCCCATACGGTGCCGAACAGACCAACAAACGGTGCCGTTGCACCGATGGTGGCAAGGACACCCGTTCCGCGCGAGATGCGGCGCCCGAATTTGGCTTCGAGGCGATCGAGCCGCGACGCGATCCGTTCCTTGATGCCCTCGCGGTCGAGCGAGCCGGCGGAGAGATCAAGCTCGACCAGGGCGGCCGAAAGCGATTCGCCGACCTCCCCGTCGGTTGGAGAAAACCGGTTCACGCTCTGCGCCACGGAACCGGTCCGCGCGAGAATGTTGAGCGCCGCGCGCACGCGCCGGCGCGCGAAAACGATTTCCACCGTCTTGGCCAGCCAGACAGTCCAGGTCACCACCGACGCAAAGACCAGCCCGATCAGCACACCCTGCACCACCGGGTCGGCATTGAGAAACATGCCCCATGGGGAGAGATCGCGGGGAAGGCTCGCGGTGCCGATCACCGGCGCGCTGCCTGCCACTCCGGCGGACTCCTGCGCCAACGCGCTAATCGGCGCCGCAAGCACAACACTGATGCCGACACAAACGGCGGCAGCGGTCAGGCATGCGCCTGGCGTTCCAGTCCTTCGGGTTCCCGCGCCGGGGAAAAGACGTACACACACACCCATGCAAGGACCTCAGCTCCTGCCGCCGTGCGACGAAGCGATGTTATAATGTAACATTGTGGTCTTCTTGCGCACGCCGCCGAAGATTGCAAGTTGGCAGTTGTAGCCCGCATGAGCGAAGCGATATGCGGGGTCGCGCGAGGCGCGACACCCCGGATTTCGCTGCGCTCATCCGGGCTACCCGCTACCTGCCTGCTATCTGCCTGCTACGGCCTGCTATCTGCGCACGGGAGGAAGTTTCCATGAGAGTGAGGCGGGCGCTGAGCGTTGCCCCCGGCCTTATCGTGCGGGCAGCGGCCGGGCTCGTCGTCCTTGTTCTCTCGGTCGTTCTCCTGACAGAGACCGGACTTGCAACCGAGGCGCCCGCGCCAGCGGCGGACACGACATCCCTCGACCAGACGAAAGCCGCCCTTGACGAAATCGAAGAGACCCTTGGCCGCGAGGATGTCAGCGCCGAGACGCTGGCCAACCTCCGACAAAAGCTCAACGCGGCCATCGACGCGTTGCGCGGCTTTGTCGAGGAACTCGAGCCCCGCGTCGGCGAGGCGGAGGAGCGCCTCAAGCAACTTGGCCCGGCGCCGGCCAAGGACGCGCCGCCCGAGTTCTTCCGAGATCGCCAGCGCGCGCGAGGAGCTCAGCAAACAATTCAGCGATCTTGACGGCGCATTGAAGCAGGCGCGCGTGCTCTCGGTGCGCGGTGATCAGCTTAGCGAGCGCGTGGCGCAACAGCGGCACGCGCTCTATGCGAAGGAGCTTTTTGCGCGCAGTGCGAGCGTGCTCGACCCCTTCTTCTGGGCGGAAGCCTTTCGAGCGCTGCCGATTGAGTGGCGCCGGGCGCAGGCGCTTCTGGAAATCTGGCGCTCCGACCGCGCCGATGCGCAGCGCCTGACGGCGGCGGCGTTGATGCTCGTTGCAATCGTCATCGTCGTGGTCGCCGCGTCGCGGTGGTGGTTTCCACGCCTGACCGCCGGTGAGCAGGCGACGAGCTCGGGGAAGGCCTGGACCGCACTGTGGGTGTTCGTATGGTTCGCGGCGCGCACTCCGGTGGCAAGCCTTGCCGCTTTGCTCGCCTTTGAGACGCTCGCACTGCTGACCAGCCGATTGGACCAGATCGCCCAGGGGCTGGTTGCGGGGATTGCCGCCGCCGCGTTTGGCCATGGCGTGGCACGTGGGCTGTTCGCTGTTGAAAAGCCGCAACGGCGCCTGGTGCGGGAAGACGACGCGACCGCGCGCTGTTTCCACAATCATCTGGTCTGGGCCTCGCGGGTGCTTGGCGTCGTGATCCCCTTGCAGGTGATCCATAAGACCCTGTTCGCGCCGCTGGTCATCACCGTTGCCACGAACGCACTGTTCGCAGCCGCCGTTGCCGGGTTCCTGGGCCATCTTGTCTTTCGCTTGGGCCGCCTCCAGACCATTCGGGGTGGCGGCCTCGTGGCGGCGACCTGGATCCATCCGCTCGCCTTGCTGCTGTGCGTATCGATCCTGTTGGCGTTGGCCGCGGGCTATTCCGGGCTCGCCGCCTTCGTCGCGCTCAGGATCATTGTGGCGGCAGCGGTCCTCGGCGCTCTTTATTTGCTTTCGGTGGTCACGCACACGCTCTTTGCGAGCATCGGCGAGGACACTCCCAAAGGTCAGAAGCTGGCCACAAGCCTGGGGCTGAGCGCCCGCACGCTTGGAATTGGCGGAGCGCTCGCCTCGGCCGTCATACGCGTTGCCCTGGTCGTGGTCGCTTTTGTGCTGATTATCGGGCCATGGGAAGTTTCCACCGCCGATCTGTTCGACACCATCCGCAATGTGCCTTTCGGCTTCAAGATCGGCGAGCTGCACCTTTCGCTGCGGGCGCTGCTCTCCGCGGCCGCGGCCCTGGCGCTCATTCTCATTATTACGCGGGTCGTCCAGCGCTGGCTGGCGACGGAGCTGTTGCCGCGCAGCGCCATCGATCCAAGCCTTGCGCTCTCCATCGTAACGATCTTTGGCTATATCGGAGCGATCACGGCGATCACGCTGGCGCTGACGGGCCTCGGTTTCGATCTCCAGAAGATCGCATTGATCGCGGGAGCTCTGTCGGTCGGCATCGGGTTCGGACTGCAGTCCATTGTCTCGAACTTCGTATCCGGCCTGATCCTGCTGGCCGAGCGTCCGATCCGCGTCGGCGATGCCATTGTGGTCAAGGGGGAGGAAGGCTGGGTGCGGCGCGTGCGCGTGCGCGCAACCGAGATCGAGACCTACGATCGTGCAAGCGTCATTATTCCGAATTCGGAGCTCATCACCGGTGTCGTGAAGAACTGGACGCGCGCGAACCGGCTGGGCCGGATCGTGATCAAGGTCGGCGTCTCCTATGACAGCGATCCAGCGCAGGTGCGAGACATCCTGACCGCCATCGCCGGCGCGCATCCGCAGGTGGTGGCCGCGCCGCCGCCGTCGGCATTCCTGGTCGGCTTCGGTGACAGCGCGTTGGAGTTCGAGCTGCGCTGCATCGTCGCCGAGATCGAGAAAGCCTTGTCAGTGAAGAGCGATCTCAATTACGAGATCCTGAAACGCTTCCGCGCAGCCGCAATCGAGATACCCTACCCGCAAAGGCAGCTGCACTGGCGTGAGAGCCAATCAGGGTTGGGCAAATAATCGCGAGCGTTGAGCTAAGAAGCGCGTTCAGAGGAAATTGACGCGCTCGCTTCACCTCTCCCCAGAGGGGAGAGGTCGGAATGGGCGCGCTCTGCGCGCACATTCCGGGTGAGGGCTTCGGATCCATGCTGGAGGCGGGCCCCCTCACCCGGATCGCGCAAGCGCGATCCGACCTCTCCCCTCCGGGGAGAGGTGACAACGGAGTCCGGTCGCTTCCACTGATCCCATTTCAGTGAAATGTGGTTCCATGTATCAGCTAAATTTATCGGATGGAACGCGTGCCTGCACGCGTGCGCGTACTGCGCATGCTATCGTCGGTGAGAACAGAGACGGCTTTGCTGGCAATGACGGCAAGCAGCAGGAAAAACCCCAGCTCCGCCACGTTGAGCGGCTCTGCGATAAAGAAGCTGAGCCTTGGAGGAAACAGAAAGTAGGCGGCAGCAATCCCGCTTGCGAACGCCGTGACGACTGCAAGAGTGCTGCCGTAATGCATGGCAATGACGAGCGTGGGCAGGAGATAGCCCAGCACCAGATGATCCGGCGCCAAGTATGAGTCCACCGCCAGCAGCACGAGAGTGGTGAGCAGGATTGCCGTGAACGCGACCAGCACGGACGTGGCCAGCGCGAATATCGCCATGCCCTCCGATCCCACGCGCGTCGACTGCCGCCGGTTTTCCGCCAGCCAAACGGTGAGCACCGAGACAAAGACGTAGAGCGACAGCCCGACGCTCTCCTCGCGCGTCACCGGTCCCAATGAGAGCAGCGGAGCAGGAAACTGCCACCACACCGCCGCAAGGCTCAGGACCATTGCGAGCAGTCCCGCCCCCGCGCCGCCCATCAACGCCGCGACCAGAATGGCCGGATAGTAGGAAACGAGCGGCAGCATCTCGCCGCCAAGCCGTTCAAAGCCCGCGCGAATGAGCGTGGCAATCACGATGCACGCCAGAGCTGCGATGTAGCCCGCGAGCGAGTTGGGACGCAGCAAATTGGCCGCGCGGAGGAAGTGGGATGCCGCATGCTCATCCGGCGCGGCGAGAGAGCGATATTGCTCCGCGATCCAGATGATCACGATGGCGGCGAAGAGATAGAGCGCGAGCACAGCGGCGAAGGGCGCGGCGCGGACCCCGAAATAGCCGGACGCAAATCCCCACCACAGCAGGGCGGCGCCCAGACCGGTGGCCGCCAGACCGGCGCGCAAGCCGCCAAACAGCACGGCGATGAACACCGCGGCGTTGTAGAGAATGGAAGGCGTGATGTGGTGAGAAAATCGCGTCAAGGCGACGTGCGCAAGGGCGGCGATCCCGATGCCGGCGGCGGCAAAGAGGTAGGCGCCGGCGGAGCCGGGGGACAGGCCTTGGCGCCCGAATCTGCGCAGCGCATCCTTTGCCGCGGCGGCCACCGTGCGGACTTCGCCTGCGGATCGTGCAAAGGAGCGCGCCATGACACAGGATCAGGGGTACACCTTGTTGCGTCACAAAGCATAGCTCCGCCTGAAAGAAAGCGACACGAGGTTGTGAATGCTTGGAGCGCTCTATGCCGCCCTCGGCGCGTTCACGTTCGCCCTTAACAACGCGACCTTGCGCCGGGGAGTCCTGACCGGCACGGTGATGCAGGCCATGGCGATCACCGTTCCCGTGGGCGGGGCCGGCTTCCTGGCGCTCGCCATCGCTGCCGGCGCCCTCCCCTCATTGCTCGCGTTTCCGCCGATTGCCGCAGCCTGGATGGCCGGGCAGGGCATCATGCATTTCCTGATCGGGCGCTTCTTCAACTATCGCGCCAGCCAGCTGGTCGGCGCAAACCTCTCTGGGCCCGTGGTGCAGCTGCAAGTCGCCGTGACCATGCTGCTCGCCGTGCTGACCATGGCTGAACCCTTTACCGGGCTGCAGCTCATCGGCGCCGTTCTTATGCTTGCGGGCTCGTTTGCGACGCAAAGACGATCAGCGAAAAAGGATTTGCCGATCCCCGCAGAATCCCTCGCGCAAGGAGCCCGGCCGCTCGCTTGCCTTCGCGCCCCGCTATCTCGCGGGCTACTTTTTCAGCTCATGCGCGGCCATTGCGTATGGAATCTCGCCGCTCATGGTGCGCCTTGCATTCGCCAACGCTCCGCAGGCCGGCGTGATTGCCGGAGGAGTGATTGCCTACGCGGCGGCGACTGTCATTTTTTCGCTCCTGCTGCTGAGCCCTGGTGTCCGGCAAGACATTCACGGGCTCAAACGCGAGAATGCGCCGTGGTTTTTTTACGCGGCCGTGCTGGTCACCATCTCGCAGGGCTTTGTCTATGCGTCGCTTGCGGTGGCGCCCCTGATGGTGGTCACGCCCATCCTGCAGCTGTCGCTGGTGTTTCGCATATTCCTGTCGTGGCTGATCAACCGCGAGCACGAGGTGCTCAACGCCAGCGTTATCGCCGGCTCGGCCGCCGCGATCGCCGGCTCGATCCTGGTCTCGCTGAATACCGACTTCGCCGTATCTGCTGCCGGGCTGCCGGAGGCAATCGCCTCGGTCCTGCGCTTCCGGCTGGCCGGATCCACGTAGGAAGCTCAAAGTTCAGGTTCGTGTAAGCGCCAGATCGTATAGGGGTGCTGTCCCCGCGCGCACCTGCTCGCGCCACGCGCCATTGATCCGCCTGCATGCTGCACGACTGGAAAACGATCGAGTACATCGTGCTGGGCATGCTGATCCTTTGGATCGTGGTCGGACTTTTTGCTGCCAGAAGCTGATGATCCGACGCGCGTAGCCCGCATTGAGCGGACAGCGAAATGCGGGATTCCCGGATGTCGCTTGCGCTCCATCCGGGCTACGAGTGAACATCTGCTAGCTAGGATTGCAAGATGTCCAAGCCAATGCATGCTCTGCAGATTGTCGCCGTCGTTGTTGTGCTGGCCGGGATGCTGATCAGCTGCGGCGGCGGCCCACGGGGACCAAAGGGCGATCAAGGCCAGCCCGGTCCGATCGGTCCGAAGGGCGATCCAGGTCCGCCGGGACCGCCAGGGGCGACGACGGCTATCCGCATCGTTCGCGCCAACTGCGATGAAACAGCCTGCAGAGCTCAATGCGGTGCGGACGAGATATTGCTCAACGCATACTGCGGAGCGAATCAGAATCTCGGGGTGATCCAGAACGGCCGCACAGCAACCTGCCGCGCCGCAGTGCGTGCCAATAGCCCCATCGTTGCAGCATGCGCGAGAGTGCCGCCCCCGTAGGCGGCCAGCGCTCGAAGCGAGATGTCAAGGTGGCAGCCGCTACGCGCCCGCGCACGACGACATCAGCTGGCATTCCCGGAGTGGCGCTCCGCGTCCTCGGTTGCGGGTTGAGCGTCGCTTTCCTTGAGAATCGGCAAAAGGGTGGAGAGCACACGATCCATGACGCCGGGAAGGTTCCGTTCGAGCCAGGTGAATACGTGGTAATAGCCGGGAAAAATGATCTCCCGGCGAGGTCGTTCTATCGTCCTCACGATGATCCTGGCGACGCGCTCGGTCGATATCATCGGCAGGTGAAGCTTCTCGACGACGTCGCGGACCTCTTCGGTCAGCCGCGTCGAAACGAACCCGGGCGAGACGATGGACACCTTGATCCCATGCTCCATGACCTCCCGGCGGAGCGACCCGGCGAACCCGCGCAGCCCAAATTTTGTGGCGCTGTAGAGGGCGGCTGCCGGGAATGGGATATGACCGCCGATCGAATCAATGAAACAGATGGATCCGCGTCGGCGTTCGATCATCGACGGCAACAATTGCCGCGTCAGCTCGATGGGCGCCGCCAGGTTCGTCGCGATCACCTCGGATATGTTTTCGTCGGTGAGGTCCACGACCCAGCGTCGGGGAAGCGCCACCCCCGCATTGTGGATAAGCACATCCACTCCGCCGAATCGCTCCAGCGCGGCGCGCGCGAGCTGCTTCAGATCCTCTTTACGCCGCAAGTCTGTCGGCACGATGTGACAGATGCTTCCCGCGGGGTCGAGCTTGCCTGCGACTTCGCGCAGGTCGTGCGCGGAGCGAGCCGCGAGCACCAGGCGGTACCCTTTGCGGGCAAGCTCGCTGGCAGTCGCGGCGCCGATGCCTCGCGATGCGCCGGTGATAAGCGCGACCGGTGCATCCGCAGGGATGCGCTTCAGGCTCTCTGCGATGTGGGCTGAACCTGCAGTTGTTGATGCTGTTGCAGGGTATTGTGCCGGGATTGCCACGCGCGCGGAAGTCGAGCCGGTGGCGACCAACAAGGCTCTGGTCTGACGATCAGCGACCTCGTCCGCGGTCCAATCCGCGCCAACGCCCCGGTACGGGTCGGCTGTCATAGCGCGCCTTTCCGCAGGGCAAAAGATACCAAATGCTCCGCAGGCCCAAAGAGACTAAATGCCGGGGAGCCTCTTTGGTTCCCGCGCATCGTACGATACCTTTCCCGGTCACCTCCGGCGGCATGAAATGATCTATCCCCATCCTACGCTGATTAATCCACCGGCGATACGCCCATGAATCGCCAGGAGCTCGAGACCGAGTTGACTGAGCTGGTCAATCGCGCGATTCGCGACGGGCTCGATCTGGTCGATATTCTCGATGTTCTGCTGTCCAACTGGCTGGCGTTCTTCGCCGCAACAACGAGCTTTGAGAATGCGATCGAAGCGCTCGAGCGTCATGTAAAAGCGTTGCGGCAGATTCGAGATTCAGAACCGGCCCGACGAAAGGGTCGGCGTGATGCTGCCACCGAGGGTCGGGCCGGGCGGCGCGCCGGACAGGGCTGACGCTTGTGGGCGTTGGCACAATCGCCCATATCTGCGGACGGGGGCAAATCTGCGGACGGGGGCCAAATCTGCGGACGGGGGCCAGGTGTCGGCTTTGGAGGCAAAAAATGCTCCGTTGTATTACAATTTGCGCGGCGGCCCTGTCGTTCACCATTGCCGCCGGCGCCGCATCCGCACAAACTTCGCCTGGTTCCAGATACGCGCTTTTTGGCAGTTCCACCAGTAAGCAGGCGATCTCAAAAGCGTGCTCTGATCAAGCCAATGCCAAAGGCCTGCATGGCAAGGCTCGAAAGTCATTCCGAGCCAAGTGTAAAAGGCACGGTGGAAAGCCCGCGTAAGTCACGTTACGCAGCCGCGCCGCCGCCCTTTCGGGCTTCGATCCCCGACGGGACAATTCCGAAAGCCGCCGACGGATAAGTGCAGGGCCGCATCAAAGCGGCTCACGTTCCCGAGGCCGCGTTGACGACGGCGAACGCGAGCAGCACCGCGAGAGTTGCAAGGGGTCTCATCCCACCTGACCGTCCAGCACACGTTGGCAACGCGTGGCGCCCAGAAATTTGGTGGAGACAAACAAAATACAGCCGCTAAGCATTGGAGCGGGCGAAGGGAATCGAACCCTCGTATGCAGCTTGGGAAGCTGCCGTTCTGCCATTGAACTACGCCCGCGAAGCCCTGCTCATTTTTGCTGGCTTTGCAGCGATTGTCGAGCGGTCACTAAAGCGGTCACCTCATGCCGGAAAGGTACGGTCCGCCAAAATAGGCGGCAATTGCAACCAGCCAGAAAATCGCAACGCCGAGCACGAAACGGACGAAACGCGGCGTTCCGCTCCGGCACGTCCGGCCGCCGGCGCGTATACCACATTCGTGCGCGGGTGAGGCCGATCAGAACGGAGGAAAGCAATCGCCAAAACATTGTTCATGAGCCGTCCCCCAGGCGCTCAAACCACTATTCCGCCCCGACGAAGGCGCCGTCAGTTCGCTCAATCGCTCATTGGGCCGGGATTGCCGCAACGGATACACTTCAGGCACTTCCCACCACCGAGGTCAAACAGCTTGAAGAATCTCTTTGGCTCTTTCGAGCGATGTTTTGGCCATCGCGGCATATCGATTTTTAATCAGCAGTTGCGCAATTGCACTGTTTACGAAATCCGGCTTCAATTTCTCTATCGTTGCGAGCGTTCGTGCCACCTTGTCAGGATACGTTCTTAGCAAGCCTCTGAGAGGCGGTAGCTTCAAAGTTCGGTCCTGACATTTGTTCGGCCGATGGCCTGCGAAGTGGAGCCAACAGAATGACGATGCCACTTACAGGCAAGTCCGACGCATTCGAGCGCGAGGCTTTGCCCTACGATAACATGGTGTGGATTCCCGGCAGTGCGTTCCACATGGGGTCGGACAGGCACTACCCCGAAGAAGCGCCGGTCCACTGGGTCGCGGTGGATGGATTTTGGATCGACCGCACGCCCGTCACCAATCGGCAGTTTCGCAAATTCGTCAACGAAACCGGTTACGTCACTTTCGCGGAGATCAGGCCGGACGCGAAGGATTATCCGGGTGCGCTGCCGCACATGCTCAAGGCTGGATCGCTGGTGTTCACACCGCCCAAGCACGCGGTGAACCTGCGCGACTGGAGTCAGTGGTGGAATTTCAAGTTCGGTGCAAACTGGCGTCAACCCTATGGACCGCGCTCATCGATCAGCGGGCTCGATGACCATCCGGTCGTACACATTGCCTATCGCGACGCCGAAGCCTACGCCAGATGGGCGGGCAAGGAGCTACCGACGGAAGCGGAATGGGAGTTTGCCGCGCGCGGCGGCCTCGACGGTGCGGAGTTTGCTTGGGGCGACGAGTTCACACCCGGCGGCAAGCACATGGCGAATACGTGGCAAGGAGAATTCCCGAACCAGAACCTCGACGAAGACGGCTTCGAGCGCACCTCGCCAGTCACGGCGTTTCCGCCGAACGGCTATGGCGTGCACGACATGATCGGCAACGTCTGGGAATGGACCACGGATTGGTGGTCTGCCAAACACGAAGCGGATGCGCCGAAGGCGTGCTGCATTCCGCAAAACCCGCGCGGTGGACCTGAGGCTGCAAGCCATGACCCTTGCCAGCCGCAAATCAAAATTTCACGCAAGGTACTCAAGGGCGGCTCGCACCTGTGCGCTCCAAACTACTGCCGCCGCTACCGCCCGGCTGCGCGTCATGCGGAGCCTGTTGATACCTCCACCAGTCACGTCGGCTTCCGATGTATCACTCACAAAAGGAACGCGTCATGAGTATGGAAAATCGTCAAGACGGAATCAAAGCGAAGGAAACGACGAAACGTCCATTTAATCGGCGCAGCGTCCTGCTCGGCGGCAGTACGCTCGCGGCGGCGGCAGCCGGGCTCGGATTGCAGTCTCAAAGCCCGATCACGCAGGCGCAGGCGCAGCCTGCGCCCGCTCGGGCGGGAGGCAAGCCGAACATCCTTGTCATCTGGGGGGACGACATCGGCATCGCGAATATCAGCGCCTACTCCAGCGGCCTGATGGGCTATGAAACGCCGAACATCGACCGCATCGCCCGCGAAGGCATCAAGTTTCAGCACTACTATGGTGAGCAGTCGTGCACCGCGGGACGCTCGGCGTTCCTTACCGGCCAGCACATCATTCGATCCGGACTTAGTAAAGTGGGCTTCCCCGGCGCACCGATGGGTATGAGCCAGTTGGACCCCTCTGTCGGCGGGCTTCTCAAGAACCTCGGCTATGCCACCGGCCAGTTCGGCAAGAACCATGTCGGCGATCGTAACCCCTCGCTGCCGACGGTGAACGGCTTCGATGAGTTTTTCGGCAACCTCTATCATCTCAACGCCGAGGAAGAGCCGGAACTGCCTGACTATCCGAAAGACCCGGCCTACCTCGCCAAGTTTGGCCCGCGCGGTGTCTTGAGGTGCAAGGCAACCGATGTAAGCGACCCCACCGTCGATCCACGCTTCGGCTTGGTCGGCAAGCAGACCATCGTGGACACCGGCGCGCTCACCAAGAAGCGCATGGAGACGATCGATGACGAGACCTCGGCGGCGGCCATCGACTTCATGAAGCGGCAGCAGACGGCGAACAAGCCGTTCTTCGTCTGGTTCAACTCAACCCGCATGCACCTGCGAACCCACGTCCGTGCCGAGCATCGCGGCCGCTACAAGCATGGCGACAGCGAATACATCGACGGCATGCAGGAGCACGACGACACCGTCGGCAGCCTGCTCAAGGCGCTCGACGACATGGGCATCGCCAACAACACCATCGTCGTCTACTCAACCGACAATGGCCCGCACATGAACACATGGCCGGACGGCGCCATGACCTGGTTCCGTTCCGAGAAGAACACCAACTGGGAGGGCGCGTTCCGCGTGCCGTGTGTGGTGCGCTGGCCGGGCGTGATCAAGCCGGGCACGGTCACTAACGAGCTGATGAGCCACAACGACTGGATACCGACGCTCTGCTCGATCGCCGGGGAACCGGACATCGTCAACAAGCTAAAGGCGGGCTACACGGCCAACGGCATCAATTACAAAGTGCACCTCGACGGGTACGACCAGTCCGCGTTCCTGCGCAACGTGAGCGGGAGCGCGGCAAACAACAATGGGACAAAGAGCGCACGCGATAAGTTCTTCTACTCCAACGACGATGGTTTGCTCGTGGCCATGCGGCAGGGCGACCTCAAGTACGTCTTTTCCGAACAGCGCATGCAAGGCACGATGGGCCTGTGGGCCGAGCCGTTCACGACGCTTCGCCTCCAGAAGATATTCAATCTCATGCAGGACCCGTTCGAGCGGGCCGACATCACGTCGAACACTTTCTGGGATTGGAACCTCAACCACGTCGGCAGCGCGTACGGGATGATGGATGAAGTCTTCCAATTTGCTGCGACCTTCAAGGACTTCCCGCCGCGGTCGTTCCCGCCGAGTTTCAACCCGGCGAACATCCTGGAAGGCATGATGGACGACATCAAGACGAGAAAGATGCTGAAGGAGGGGTTAGACCCAGAGCAGGTTCGTGGCGCCATCGACAGGATGATCCACCAACAGCTCCAAAATCGCGGCCTCCGGTAATCGACCTTGGGCGAGGTTTTGAAGCGGGCCGGCCGGAAGCAATTCCGGCCGGCGGCACATACGAAAGCGCCGTGGCTGGCAGCTCAGACAACCCTCGGCTTCCCATCCCCGTGTCGATTATGGGTCGATATTCATCTCTGCTTTTAATGCCAACTCGCACAGCCGAGCGGGATCATGTTCGCCCTTTTGGGCCAATTCGATGATCTTTCTCGCAATCGCGTCTCTGAGAGGGATTTCCTGTGGATAGGCCTTAATTGATTGGCATGCCTTGTCGAAAGCCGCAGCCATCGCCTGAGTCACCTCGGGCCCAAATGCGGTGTCTTGAAAAATCGGTGCGACCTTGGCCATACGCGCCCCCACAGTCCACCGATGCCCGGCGGAGAGGGCCCCCTGCCGGTGATGAGGTGCCGCCAAGCCGGACTGTAAGCTGGTTCAGGGCGTGTTGTCGGTAATGTACATTACCGAAGCGGCGGGGGAGCGCGCCTTTATTTGTATGTCTTGGGAAGGTGAAAAGCGACGCGTTCCCGGACCAACTGATAGCATTCGCACGATGCCTTCACGAGACCCTGCCGGTCCCGTATCGCGACCTGCTGTCGTCCGCGCTCAATCAAACCGGCACGTTCCAACTCTCCGGCAGCATTCGTGATGGTTGGCCTCTGGACACCCAGCATTTCGGCGAGAAGGTTCTGGGTGATCGGCAGTGCGTCCTGGTCAGTGCGGTCACGCATCATGAGCAGCCAACGCGCCAGCCGCTGCTTGAGGCTGTGCGCACCGTTGCACGCCACCGACACCATGACCTGCTCCAGAAAGGCGTGTATGTAAGCGGACATGAGATTTCGGAAGGACGGCATCGACTCCATCGCCCGTGCGAAGGCCGCGCGCGACATCTTTGTTGCGCTCCCCGGGATTTGGACGAGAAGCCGGACCGAGGAACTCTTGGCGCCGAAGAAAGCTTGCATCCCCGTGCAACCCTCCCGACCGATGGTTGCCATCTCAATGACGCTGCCATCCGCATAAACCGCGACCACCGAGATGACGCCGCTATCGGGGAAGAAGAACATGGTCGAGCGAACTATCAGCGTCCATGAGAACCTGCTCGCTCTGGCAGCGAATGTGTTCAAGCTCCGGCATAAGCTGCTTGAGATTGCGGGCTGGCAGCGCGAGTAAAAGCCGATTGCGGAGGCAATTTGATAATCCGTTCATATCCTTAAACCGCGCCCTGCTCGCGTTAGTTCCACGAGGAAGCGCGTCATGCCGCGAATCTATTGTGCTTCCATTCAGCGCGAGGAGACTGGATAGAGGAATTCGGCCACATGGGTCGGAGGCGCAAAACCTGGCGACGTTCGCGCGACCGAACAACCACGTTGCCGAGCGCGGCCCGGAGCAACGCGTTCCTCTGTGTCACCGCATGCCGGAAAGGTACGGTCCGCCGAAATAGGCGGCAATTGCAACCAGCCAGAAAATCGCAACGCCGATCACGAAGCGGGCAAACACACGGCGTTCCGCTTCCGGCACGTCCGGCCGGCGCCGCGTATACCACATCCGTGCGGCAAGCAGGGTGAGGCCGATCAGAACGGCGAGGAAAGCAATGGCCAATCCATTGTTCATGAGCCGGTCACTTCAAATCTCGCGCGGAACCGGCAGCGGCGAGACGAGCTTGCCGCGATAGCCTTTGGCGCGCAGCTTGGGCGCGAGCTCCTCAGCGATATGCCAGGAAAAAATGATGGCGCAGTCGGGCTGGTCCGTGAAGAGGCGGCTCTCCTCCACCACCGGAATGGAAGTGCCCGGCAGCAACTTGCCCAGCTTCAGCGAGCCTTCGATCTCGCAGACGTAGTCGATGATCGCCTCATCAAGCCCGACATAGTTGACGAGCGTGCTCGCGCGCGAGGGCGCGCTGATGCCGCAGATGCGCGCGCCGCTCTCCTTGAGGTCGCGCAGCATGGCAAGCAGCCGCAGCTTGGAGAGCATCACCTGCGTCCGAAACTGCTCAAGCCGCAACCGCAGCGCATCGCCGCGCGGCTCGGCCGCGAGCATTGCTCCCACCGCCGCGCTCACCGGCCGCACACCTTTTTTCGCCGCATAGACCCGGATCGAGCCGCCATGGGTCGCAATCTCTCGCGCGTGGAACACCTCCAGCCCGTGCATTTGCAGAAGATTGGCAAGGCTGCTCAGCGAGTAATAGCGCAGATGCTCGTGATAGACCGTATCGTATTGCAGCCGATCCATCAGCCCGATCACGTAATGCGACTCGGAGATGAATGCGCCGTCGGGAGCCAGCAGCTCGAGGATGCCTTCCACGATGGCATGCACGTCCTCGATATGCGCAAAGCAGTTCGCCGCCGTCACGACGCGCGCGGCGCCCTGCTCCCGCCTCACCTGCGCGGCGACGCCGGTCGTAAAATAGCGCGACATGGTGGGTATGCCGCGCCCGGCGGCGATCTTGCCCACGTCCGTCGGCTCGATGCCGAGAACCCGATGGCCGCCATCCTTGAAGTTCGAGAGCAGGGTTCCGTCGTTTGATCCGATGTCCACGACAAGATCGCCGGGCGAAAGCTTCAGCAAAGCCGACGCTTCACGATAAAGATCGGAGAAATTGTCCCGCAGCAGCTTGGTGGTGCCACTGGTGTAAGGGTATTCCGGCGGGAAGATGATGACGGGATCGACGGCGAGGCCGAGCTGCACCAGGTCGCACCTGGGGCAGTGCAGGAGATTGGTCGGGAACCAGGGTTGCTGCCGCGGCGGATCGCCGATGAGAACCATCTGGTTCACCGGCGGCATGTAGCCGAGCGAGAGCACGCCGGTGAGCGGCGCGTGCCCACAGATTTGACAGTTCTCGACCGGAACGCTTGCCCCGGTGCCCGCGGCGCGAGCGACTTTATCTGACGACATCGCAATCCCAATACCACTTGAGCGTCGGCGGCAATCCCTGGTCCAGGGAAACGCGCGGCGCAAATCCCAGTGCGCGCAGCTTCGAGATATCCGGGCAGCGGCGCGGCGTGCTGCCCTGGAGCGCGGCGGACGGCGCGAGCTTGATGGGGCGGCCGACGATTGCCGCCATGCGTCGCGCAAGATCGGCGATGGCGACCTCCTCGGTGGTTCCGATGTGATAGATGCCGAGATGCTCGCCGCGCTCGCGCATGATCATCACGCCTGCAACCAGATCGTCCACATGACAGAAGCTGCGCGTCTCCTCGCCGCTGCCTTGGATCGGAAAATCAACCGCACCGCCTGCGTGCTCGCTGCTCGCCTGTCGGAGCCGCATGGCGAACTGGGGAATGACGTGATCGAAGCCCATGTCAGGTCCGTACACGTTGTGCGGCCGAAAGATCAATACGCGCGCGAAGTGCTTGCGGCCGTGATTGAGCGCCATCATCTCGCTGATGATCTTGCCGGCGGCATACGACAGGCGGGGATTGTGCGCATCGGGGATGATCAGCGGCGCGCTCTCGTCGGTCGGCACCCGCGGCGGCGACTGGTAGACCTCCGAGCCTCGACGCCAGGATCAAGTCAGGCACGCCATGGCGCCGGCAGGAATCGATGACGTTGACGATGCCCTTGACGCCAACGTCGAGCACGAGATCAGGCGTGCTGTAGAAGGCGGCTGTGCCATTGACGAAGGCGAGGTGGTGCACCTCCGCGATGCCACGCATGGCAGCATCGACCGCGGCGGCGTCACGAATGTCGCCTTTCACAAACTCGATGTCGTCTTCCACGCCGCGCAGCCGGCGTTGGGCGCCGCGCGAATTGTCGTCGAGCACGCGCACCGCTTCTCCGCCGCGCACCAGCTCCTTCACCAGCGCCGAGCCAATGAAGCCGCTGCCGCCCGTTACGAGAATGCGCTTCCTGCTCATGCTTTCGGCTCGGTGGCAGAAAGCGGAGTTTCCATCCAGCGCCCGCTGGCGTCCGCGCGCGTGGCGGCATCCATGAGTTGCTGCACCCGATAGCCGGCAGCAAAGCCGGGCGAGGCGGAGACGCCATTCTCGCAGGCATCGAGGAAGCGCCTGACCAGTCGCGACGCGGGAGCAATGCGGGAATCGCAGGCAGGATCGCCGCTTTCATCCGCGGTCGGCACGGCCTGCAGGCGATCATCGCCGCGCCGGCCGTGCATCAATGCAAAATTTCGGAAGTAATCCTGGGTCGGGTTGGCCAAAACGAGAGTGCCGTCATCCCCGTAGAGCTCGATTCGGTGTCCGGATCCTAGAAATGACGCGCAGCTCATCTGCAGGGCGCCGCCGGCTCCGGAGGCGAAGGTCAGCGCCAGCGTGACGCTCGCTTGCGCGCCGCTGCCGGGCAGCGGGAACAGGCGCCCACCCAGGCCCGTGACCTCCCCACAGAACCATTCGAGGTTGTGGAAGCAGTGGGAGACGAAATTCCCCAACACCCCTCCACCACCGCCCGCGGCGGTTTTCCAGGTGTTTAGCCCCAAACGCACCGCGTGGCTCTCCGAATTCCAGGTCAGCACGACATGACGGAGGCGGCCGACACAACCCTCCTCGAGCATCGCTTTGGCGCGCCGCCACGACGGCAGCTCGGGAAAATTGAAATCGATGACCGTCGGCAGGCCGCTGCGTTGCGCCGATTCGAGCATGGCGCGGCCGCCGGCGAGATCGGCCGCAAGCGGCTTCTCGACGAAGACGGGCTTGCCAAGGTCCAGCGCCCGCATGGCGATGGCGGGCTGCAGGTGGGGAGGAACCGCAATCGCGACGGCGGCAACGGCTGGGTCTTCCACGAGCGCGCGCCAATTGCCGAAGCTGCGGGCGACCCGCGACGCATGCGCCAATTCGGCGGTCCGGCCGGCGTCACTGCCCGCGAGCGCCACGACTTCGCAACGCGGATCGGCGCGGAACGCCGGCAGCAGGACAGTGCGTCCGTAATTGCAGCCGACTATGCCCACGGTGACCATTCTGAAGTCCCAATAGCGGCGGCGGATTCAAGGCGATGCCGTATCATGGCCAGGGGGCAACAGTCACCGCTCGGCCGCGACATTAAGGCTGCACAACAGAGTCGCCAGACGCGGTAAACTTGATAAAGTGCCCTTCAACGCGGTTCCGACCAAGAACTCCCAGCCCGAAATGCGTGCCTGAAACGCATAGACCAGAAATGGAACGTTAATATTATGGGCATTCCCTGTCGGGGGCATCGGCCTCGTCGCGCAGGCGCCGGTCGCGGGGGAATTGCGGGCTTGAATAATCCCGCGCGAAAATCGCAACTCAAGTGACGGCGGACATCCTTGCAAGCAGCAGTTGGAGCCTTTGGGATGCGCAGCTTTGTCATTGCCGGCTTGGCTCTCGCCGGTATTGCCGCCGGCACGCTTGTGCTCGGCGGCGCATCGCCGGTCGGTGACGCGCAGGGGGCGAAGACGGCGGATCGCGCCTTACTTGCCGGGCTCGCCAAGGATGATCAGAAGAGCGTCGGCGCGCTGCTCGACCGGCGTTTCGTGTGGATCGGCGCTGACGGAAAAACTCACAGCCGGCGAGAGACGCTCAAGGAATTCGCCACGTTCTCGGCGGCAAACCGCTCCGAGGGTGCCGACCGCGATGTCCAAAGTCATTTCTACGGACGCATGTTCACGGTGCGCGGCAGCCACGACAATTCGCGCTTCCTGCGGGTTTTCGTCAAACGCCACCACGGCTGGAAGGCCCTCGTGGCGATGGAGACGCCTGCCGCGGACCCCGATGCGGCCGCCTCGGTCGAGCGTTCGGCCGGCAGTGGCGACTGCGACAATCCCTGTCGTACCGTGCCCTATGTCGCGAAAATTCAGACGGAGAAGGACATCCTCGCGGCCTGGCAGAAAACCAAGATGCTGGAATGGAAACCCGATGCCGACGGGTGGGCAAGCTTCATTGCCGACGAGTTCATGATCATCAACAACACGACGGTGCGCAACAAGCAAGAGCGTATCGCCATTGCCAAACGCCAGCAGGATGCCGGCATCGGAACGCCGGGCGACCCCGTCACGTCCATGCGCATCTTCTCATTCGGCACGTGCTGCGCGCTGATGCTCTCGCGGCACACGCCGTACAGGGGCGGCAAGCCCTACGCCAACGTGCGCATCTGGATGCAGCGGGACAATCACTGGCAGCTCGCGCTCAGCCAGCAGGTCTCGATTCAATCGGCGGCGCCGGTCGCCGCGATGGCGAGCAAAGAATAATTGTTCCCGTCACGCTCAACCTCTGAACTGTCGTCGTCCGCGAAGGCGGACGATCCAGTAGCCGACCAAGCGAGAGAATTGGCACGGCTTTGCCTCAACCGGGCGCGCCGGGGGGTGCCCCGCCCTTGCGGGGCATGACGGTTAGTGTTTGTGATTGAGTAGCGTCGGCGTCTCGCCCGGAGCTATACACTCTCCGCGAGATCCGCTGCGCCCGCCAGATAGCTCATCTCTGCCTCCGGCTGCGATCCGGAGAAGCTCAGCGCGAGCTCCGTTGCGCCGGCAGTGAAATATTGCTGTGCCTGCGCAAGGCAGTCCTGCGCCGTTCCGGCAATGGCAAAGGCATTGACCCAGCGCGCATCGAGCACGTCGACGGCTTTCTCGCCCGCGCGCAGGCGCTCGACAACGCGGACAAAATCGTGCTCCGCCAAATCTCTGGCGCGCAGCAAGGCCGATTTCGCCGCCGGGACCCGCTCCGCCAGCGACCAATATGCCGGCAGCGCCTCGCCAATCGCCGCACTGGCCAGACGCTGCGCCTCGGCGCGGTCCGGCCACGCCGCGCACGCAATGTACTGAACGATTTGCGCGGGAGGCTGCCGGCCGGCCTTGTCCGCTGCCGTTGCGAGCACCTCGCTGGCGTGCCGCGTGAACTCGACCGGGCACATGTTGGAGATCATCAGGCCGTCGGCGATTTTTCCGCACAAGGCAAGCGCCTGCTCGCCGCGCGCCGCCATGAGGAGCGGCAGGTCGGGGCGCTGCGGCCGGTAATCCAGCTTGGCTCCGATCGCGGAGAACGCCTTTCCCCTGTAGGTCACCTCCTCAGCCGCAAGCATCCCGCGCACGATGGTGAATGCATCACGCATCGCAGCAAGCGGGCGATCGCTCGACAGACCCATGCGTTCGATGGCGCTCGCAATGCCGGAGCCGATGCCCAGACGCGCCCTGCCCTGCGCCAACTCGTCAAGCGCTCCAATCTCCATTGCAATGAGCGTGGGGTGCCGGTTGTACGGATTGAGGACGCCAATTCCGATGCCGATGCGGCCGGTGACAGCCGCGCATGCCGCCGCCGCGGGAAGTACACCGCGGCCAAACGGGTTCTCGGCAAACCAGAGGGACGCAAAACCGTTGGCTTCGGCACTGCGCGCAAGCTCGACCGAGCGGCGCGGAGCGATGCCGCCATGCAGACGCACGCTCAGTCGCGGCCGCTCTACCACGTCTGCCTAAACGCCGCCCGGCCGCTCGGCGGAGCTCGCGAGCGAGAAATGCGCGTGCACCACGCGCCAGCCTTCCACTTCCTTGCGGAACACCATGGTCGAACGGCTGACGAACTCCTCGTCGGAGTAATGGATGCTTTCCGGCGGCGGAACGCTGCCGGTCCATTTGCGCCGGGTGTGGCGATGGCACCAGATCACGGCGATCTCATCAGAAACGACGCCGCCGATATCGAACGGGGTCCAGTAGCTCGACTGCACATTCTTCGCGTAATACTCCCACAGCCGGATCCAGTGATCGCGCCCTTTGTACGTGTGTCCATTGAGATTGAAGAATACCGCCTCCGGCGCCTTGCTCCAGATGGGATCGAGGCGATCAAGATCGAAGCGGGCATTCGCCTCGAGATAGTCGGCATGGAGCTTGAGGAGGTGCTCGCGGTCTTCCTGCGAGCCCCCGACGAGATTCGGCTCGGCCATGCGCTGCTCCCCGCTATTCTACGCTACGCCGGCACGCCGGCGAATTCGCGCCGCACCGCGCCAACATCGGCGAGCGTCGGCAGGCCGGCCTCATTGCCGAGATGTTGAATCTTGTGAGCGGATGCCGCCTGCGCAAAGCCGAAATGCTCTTCCCATCTCTTCGCGGGATCTGCCAGATAGGAATAGATATAGGCACCGTGGAACACGTCACCGGCGCCGCTGGTATCGAGGATTCGCGACCTCGGGACGGTGAGCGCCAGTTCCTCGCGGATCGACCCTGTCTCGTCAAACCAGAGCAGGCCTCGTTCGCCCAAGGTCACGCCGCCGATGCGGCAGCCGCGGCTCTTGAGATATTCCAGCATATTTGGCGGCGTGAGCTCCATCTGCTCGCATAGCCGCTCCGCCACCATGGCCACGTCGATGTAGGCGAGGAGATCGTGCGTGTTTGCACGCAGCCCGCCGCCATCCAGCGACGTGAGAACCCCCGCTTCGCGGCATTGCCGCGCATAATGG
The DNA here is from genome assembly GCA_963841105.1 of uncultured Alphaproteobacteria bacterium. Taxonomy (GTDB): domain Bacteria; phylum Pseudomonadota; class Alphaproteobacteria; order Rhizobiales; family Xanthobacteraceae; genus VAZQ01. The sequence continues at coordinate 6,616 of CAWJCB010000002.1, read as the reverse complement.
ATTGCGGCATCGCCCTGATGCCCGTCAACGTGCAGCGCGCGACAGCCCGCAAGGTCGAGAATGGGAAATGAGCTCAGATGGTCGTCATCGCGGCAACGCACAATGGCGCGTTTGCCCTCCCTCGGCATGATGAAGGAGAGCGAAGACGTTTTCACCTTGCGCGGATGGATGCTGAGGCCGTAGGCGGCCGCCATGTCCAGAAACATGCGCCCGAGCCAGTCCTGCGCGACGGTGGTGACCAGCTCCGGAACAATGCCCAGCTTCGCGCAGCAGAACGCCGCCGTGACGGCGTTGCCGCCAAACGAGATCGCGTAGGCGCGAGCGACATCCTTCTCGTCGCCGACCGGGAGCCGATCGGTCAGGAACGTGATGTCGATATAGGTCTGGCCGATGAACAGCGCTTGCATTCAAGCGGCTCTTTAGGAGCATGGCTGACTGGCCGCAAGACCCCTGCTCTGCCGCTTAATTTGCCTTGAGCAGCTTGAGAGTTTCAAGATAGTCGGCGATGCCCTTATCCAGGTCGTATTGCGGCGCATAGCCAAGCTCGCTCCGCGCGCGCGAGATGTCATAGACGCTGGACGCAGGATAAGGCATGCCGAGGAAATCCAAGCCGGGCCCGATCTCGATATCGGCCTTCGGCAGATGCCTGCGGATCACCCGGGCGACGTCCTGGAGCGTGACGCCCACCCCGCTCCCGATATTGTAAACGCGGCTCTTCGGGTTGTCGGCGGTGGCGGCCAAAAAGATCCCGTTGGCCGTGTCCTTGTTGTAGAGAAAATCGTCTTTTTCCTCGCCGCCCTGGGCGAGGCGAAACGGCAGCCCATTTGCCGGATTCTCGACAATCTGGCTGGTCACACCCATCTTGCCGTGTCGCGCCGTCTTGCCGGGCCCATAGGTCGTGGCAAAGCGCAACACGACCACGTCGATCCCCATATTGGCTTGGTAGTAGAGACCGGTCTGCTCGCCCATCAGCTTGGCGCAATCGTAGATGCGCTTGGGGTTCTTCGGCAGATCCCTCGGGGACCGGTTTGTACGTCGGATGGCCGTATTCGCCGAGAACGGGGCCGTAGACGCCTTTCGCACTGGTGAAAACCACGCGTTTGACGTCGAAGGCGCGCGCCGCCTCCAGCACGTTGACGGTTCCCATGACGTTGACCTGGATGCTCAGCGCCGGGTTAGCTTGCGACACGGCGCCGACGAAGGCGGCGGCATGCACGACATGGGTGATGCGGTGACGCTTGAGCACATCGAGGAGCCGCGGCATGTCGAGCACGTCGCCAAGCTCGATGTCTACCCTGTCGAGGATGTCGCGGACCAGGCCGTCGTCGCGATGACGGGCGAAGATGACGGGCCGACAGCCTTCGCGCACGAAGCGCCGGCTCGTCTCCGCGCCGATGACGCCCATGCCCCCCGTGATCAGGACCTTCATGCCTCGCCCTCAGCGCGCATTGACTGCGCCGGCGACGGGATGCCCTATCCCCAGCGGCGCCGCGTCGATGAGCACGAAGGCGACGCGCGCGCGCTTGTCGCTGCGATTGGCCCAGGCATGATTCGTGCCGCGCTGGACCATGACATCGCCGGCCTTCATCTTCACGGTGGACGCATCCATGTCCATCTCGATCTCGCCTTCGAGCACGATGATGTAATCGATCGTCTCCGTGCGGTGCATGCGCGGCGCGTTGCCCGGCGGAAAATCGATGACCGCAAAGCGGGTGCCACTCGCCGGCGGAGCAGTGCCGATGATGCGGGCGCCGAGATCCTCGACGTGCTCGCCTGTTGCGATGTCCGCGGGAGTGCGATCGGTCAACCAAATGAGCGTCGAGACTGTGCCGGGGCTCGGATGCTTCGCGTTGGTGGCGGGACCCTGCATGATCACCTTCGCAACCTTGCCGGCATCATGCCCGGTCACGAAGCGGCGGATGGGGGGATAGCTCGGATCTTCGCTCACCCTGATGTCCTTTTGACTGCCTTCACAAAGTGTCATCCCGGGCGAGGCCGCAGGCCGAGAACCGGGACCCATAACCCCGGTTCGTGGTTATGGTTTCCGGGTTCGCGGCGCGCAGCCAAGTTTACGCAGGCTGCGTAAACTTGCCTGCGTCCGCGCCCCGGAACGACCAGTTTCATGGATTCGTTTGTCTAATCGAGCTTGGCTCCAACCGCCTTGATCAACGTCTCCCAATGCCGGGAATCGTCCTGGATGAGCATGGCGAACTGCGCCGGCGTGAGCTTCGACACGCTCGAAGCTGTTGGTATGAAAGAACTCACGTGACGGCGGCAGCTCCAGAACCCGCGCGACGTCGGCGTGGATCTTCGTCACCAGCTCCGGCGCCATATGCGCTGGTCCCCACAACCCAAACCAGGCCGTGGTGGAAAATCCAGGCACGCCCGCCTCGGCTATTGTCGGCAGATCAGGGCGCAGCAGCGCGCGCTTTTCGCTGGCTACCGCGAGAATGCGGACCTTGCCGCTTTTCTCGTGCTCCTCGATGCTGCTGAGGTTGAGAAGCAGCATGCCGACGTCGCCCGCGAGCAGGGCGGTCGCGGCCGGCGCCGCGCCGCGATAGGGAATATGCACAATGTCGGTCCCGGTCCGCTGCTTGAAATCTTCCATGCTCAGATGCGCATAGGTGCCGATGCCATAGGAGCCGTAGTTGAGGCTGCCGGGCCTGGCCTTCGCCAGCGCGATCAGCTCCTGGACGCTGTTGACCGGGAGCGACGGATGGATCACCAGCACCGGGGTGATCCGGCACAACACGCTGATGGGCGTGAGCTCCTTCACCGGATCGTAGCCGAGCCTGCTGAAAAGATGCGGGTTGGCGGTGACGGTTGAATCCGGCGCCACAAGCAAGGTGAGCCCGTCGGGCGGAGCCTTGGCCACGGCTTGCGCACCGACGGAATAATTCCCGCCGGGACGGTTGTCGATCACAACCGGCGCTCCCCAGGCTTCCGTCAATCGCTGGCCCACGATCCGGGCCATGGTATCGGTCACTCCCCCTGCCGGCACCGGAACAATCAGCTTGACCGCGGCGCTGGGATAAGTTTGCGCATCCGCTGGACCATGAGCGCCCAGGCCGACACCAACAGCCATCAGCAGCGGGCGCAGGGGAGCTGCGAACATCAAGATGTGACGATGCATGTGACTATCCCGCGGTGGCGCGCTCGGGCGTTGGCTCTTTGTCCAGCATCGCCAGGGCGTGCCGCAGAACGGAGCGCGCCTTCTCGGTGCCGCCAGTCTCGACCAGGTTCGGGTCGAGATAGAGGTCCAGTCCCGTCAGGTGCTCGCTGACGATCTCGGTCTTCGCACCTGACGCTGCGATAATTCCGTCAACGGCATATGGAACAACCTGCCGGCTGATCCCTTTCATCGTGATTGCCGGCAGCGTATGCGCGACGGTCATGCCGCGGACCAGCGCGTAGGTCTCGTAGCTGATGACGATATGCCCGGGCTCGGCAATCGACTGCAGGCGCGCGGCGAGGTTCGCCTCGGCGCCGATGATCGTATAGTCCATCCGGTCGGCGCTGCCGAAATTTCCGACGTTGCAATATCCGGTATTGATCCCCATACGGACACCGAAGGGATTCTCGATACCCTCGCTGCGCCATTTCGAATTGAGATGGCGCAGCCGCTGCTGCATCTCTGAGGCCATTCGCAGGCAGGCGCGAGCGTCTTCCGCCTCGCCTCTCGTTTCCGGGTCGCCGAAAAAGATCAGCATCGCATCGCCGACGAACTTGTCGATCGTCCCGCCCTGCCGCAGGGCGATGTTTGACATCTCGGTGAAATATTCATTGAGCAGCTGCGTGATCACCTCCGGCTGCAGGCGCTCGGTGGTTGCCGTAAAGTCCTTGATGTCGGAGAAGAAGATGGTCAGCTTCTTGCGCTCGGTCTGGATCGCGACATCCTTCTGACCGCTGAAGATGCTTTTGTAGAATCTTGCGGAGAAAGATAGCGCGATATCTTCATCGACAACGTCGCCAGGAACTCGTTGGCCGTCTCAAGCTCGCAATTCATGCCCTGGATCGCCAGTGCATCCCGGCGCTGCATCAGCAGAAAGCCAAAGCCCGCGATCCCGATCAGGGCGAAATAGATCAAGAGGTATTTGAACGAGAACAGGTTCACGGCAATCGGCTGGCTGATGCTCACCTCCTGGATGCCGCGAACGTCACCGACCTTCCAGTCGCGTTTCGGGCTTTCCGGATGCGTGTTGTGGCAGCTGACGCAAGTCGCTCCCATGATCACCGGCGTCACCAGGCGGACGCGGTCGGTGAGGATCGACCGGGAAGCTTCGGTTATCTGCGCATTCGGATTGGCGCGTAGAGTGGAAAGGGCGTTGCGCTCAAAGTCGTCGAGCTGATGCGCCGCCCTGTTCCGGAAGGGATAGTCGGAAACAAACCGATAGTTGATGTCGTGCTGCTGCTCGTTGAGCACGCGGCCGAGCTCCAGCGAAAGCGTTGCGGGGATTGGAATAGCGCCCGGGATGGTCTCGTAGTTGTGCACGACTTGCGTCGCTCCCCCCGGCGCGGTCAGCACGCGGCCGACGACGTTGGTCGCGTAATAGGCCCGCACGCTGCTGATCACCGAATTGAGATCGCCGGCCTGCCGGCGCAGGGCCGTGTCCGACAGGTTGCTCAAATCGAGCCACACCGCGAGCGGCAGGCCGGCGAGCAGAGCAAGAACAAGAAGGACAAGCAAGAACCCGCGAGACCGCAGGCCCTTTGCAGTTGCCTGCGAGCTTTCGGCGGCCGATTGCAGAGTTGTCGCAGGAGAGCGCGCCATCGACTTGTCCTTTATCGCTCGGCCTGCACCTTTATGCCGAGCTCCGCCCCCCGCGACTGTCGGAATATTCCCTCGGTTTCTCGATCAGGTCACAGCGGCGGCCCGACTGAAAGAAGTTGAAGGCCTCGCAGCGCTTATCCTTCAAGCAGCGCACGGCGCAATCGCCATAGTTTTGCGCATTGGCTTGCAGATAGGGTTCATTCGGAAACGCCTTTTGCGGCCGCCGCTGATCACCGGGTCGCCATCATCGAAGGCGACAGCGGCGCCAGTTGCCAGGGCTGTTACGCTGCGAGGCTCAAGCCGCAATGGATTGATGGACGACTTCAAGAAGCAGTAGCGGTTCCAAACATCGTAAGAATACGCTTGGCAGCGGCTGTCCTTCCTGCACAGGCTTTCGCACTGATCCTGAGAAATTCCTCTCTGCTTTTGGTAGTCTCCACCTTGCATGTCGCGGCTGGTGTAGGCCGTGAAGGATCGCCCCGCAGCTGCACCGGACGGCGGCGCCGCACGCGGAGGCGGAGGCGGGGGCGGCGGAAGGGCGTTGGCGCCGGCGGCATCAGAAAGCCGGGCGGGTACGCCTCTATCGCGGTGTCGTTCAGCTTATCAGTGATGGCCTTGGCGGCCTTCTCGGCGGGAGCGTTGCGGCAAGCATCACCGAGCGTTGCCGCTATCACCTCGAGGGAAGCGGTGGCATCCTTCTGGCGTGCGGTCGCGTAACCGGCCGCCCAGGCGATCATCACTGAGCGATCGGCGCAGCTTGCCGCTGTTGACCCGATCACCGACATCCGGGAGAAATTCACCACAGGTGTAGGTATCAAGCACCAGCGCTTCCTGTGCGTACGCGGCACGACAGCAGCCAGCCATGATGATCAATACCGACGCCGACGATATGCGTACGTTCACATTTCCCCCCACGTTACGCCCAAACTTCCGTATGAGCGAAGCCGCGCCCTCATTTGTGACAACTGAGCGCCGCTAAATTTAGTCCGTAGCGAGACCGGCTGCAATCGTGCCAATTCGCACAGCACCGACCAATCAAGACAAGGACGGGTTTCTCCTGCCCTCCACCGTTGCCCGGCTGCGGCGGCCGTTTCTCTGCGCTGGATGCGCCTGCGGCCGCATCGACCAATCAGGACAACAGTTCAGTCGCGGTCATGCGGCGCCTCGGCATGGTCGAGATCGCAACTGGAACAGCGGCAACGGGATTGGTACGCTCGCCGTCGCCTGTTCTTCCAAACAGACCCGAGACAAGGGAGGCAACGATGAAAGCACGTCTTGCAATCGGTTGCGTTGCGCTGGTGTTGGTCCTTTCGGCGCACACGGCTGCGGCGGGCCCGCAGGAGGATGTCGCGGCGGCGGCGCAACAGTGGGCCACCGTCTTTGCCGAGAACAATCCGGACAGCATGCTCCCGCTTTATGCCAAGGATGCCGTCCTGTGGGGCACCCTTTCACCGACGGTACGATCGGTATCCAGTCGCCGTGAAAGCTTATTTTGTCGGCGCCTTTGGCGCGCTGCCAAAGGCCACCGTCAAGTTCGGCGACCAGATTATCCGGATATACGGCAATTCCGCGGTGAACACCGGGTATTACACCTTCTCCTTCATGAAGGACGGCGAGGCGAAGTCAATTCCCGCGCGCTATAGTTTTACCTACGTGAAGGACGGCAATGACTGGAAGATCGTCGATCACCATTCGTCCGCGATGCCGGCACCGTTGAAATAAACAGCGGCCGAATTACTTAGGCGCTGCCGAAGTCGAACGTGACAAGATCCGCTCAACGGCACCACTACGACAGCTCCTCGGTTCGTCGGCCGCGAACTGGGCGTCTCGGACTGGGTCACGGTG
>CAWJCB010000001.1:0-742796 GCA_963841105.1 uncultured Alphaproteobacteria bacterium | reverse complement strand
GAACGTCGCTCCCGCCGCGTTGATCTTGGTCTGCGCAGCCAGAGGCGCCGTGATGGCGCCGAGGCCGAACAGGGTGACGAGCAGCTTCGAGTTCATGTGCTGGTCCTCAATGGGTTAGAACGTGAACTGCATCTGGAACAAGCCCATCGACTGCACGGACTTCTGTGCCACGCTCGGCGTGAAGCCGCTCTGGTAGGTCAGGTTGTCGAGGTCGGCAAGCACGCGGAGGTTGGGGCTGATCTGGTACGACAGGCCCGCGATGATCCGGGTCTGCTTGTCATTGGCCACGCTGGTATTGGGATCGACGGCGTCGAAGCGGGCAATTACGGCGACAGCGGTATTTGGCACATGGAGTACGCCGAACACGCTGATGATGCTGCCAGTCGCGTTGGGGGTCCCCGTCACCGGCGACGTGGTGTCCTTGGTGGAGGCGAACTCCCCGGCCAGGGTCAGCATCTTGGACCGGTAGGAAACCATGCCCAGGAAGCGGTTGCGGGAGCCGCCGGTGATGTCCTTGGTGCCCACGCCGACGTACCCCGTCACCCGCAGACCACCAACGCGGGTGGCATCATCGGTTTCCAGGACCCGCACCGAGACCCGCGCCTGGATGTCCTTGCGCTTGTCGCCGGTGCCGCCGGAGTACCCTTCGCCGTTCACGATCGCGAACTGGCCATTCACCATGTCGTTGTTCCACTTCCCGTCGATCCCCGCTCCGAAATCGGAGGAGGTCAGATACTTGTAGCGGTCGGTCACCATCGTGCCCTGCATGCGGTAGTCCCAGAGGGCCTCTTCCCAATCGAGCCAGGGGGTGTGGATCAAGCCGAACTTGTAGGTCAACGCGCTGGTGCCCGGCGTCCACGCGGCATAGGCGTACTTGAGGCGATAGACCTGGTTGGTGGCGGGGGCGCCGGTGGGCGCGATGTCGGCGGTGATCCGGGTCATGACGCCACCCGAGAACTTGCCGATCACGTTGACATAGGCGCGCTGCACCGAAAACTGATTCTGATCGCCGACCGTGCCGCTGTCTTTGCCCTGATAGAGGTACTGGGCGTAGACGACGCCGGAAACGGTCACCGGCGACGGGGCCGGAGCTGCGGGCTGCTGTGCGGCGACGGCGCGGGCGCCCAACAGAAGCATGCCGGCCGCAAGAGTAAGACGACGGAGCTGCGCGATCACGATTCCCTCCCAGGAGGTGGACAACTTTTTTGGGGACACGTGGAAAGACGCCCCCCCCTGTCACAGGGGAGGGCGCCGGGAGTAACGATTTGGTAACGGAGGGGGCGGACTACGGCGTGACGGCGCGCGCTCGGTATCCCACGCGTTTGCGTGTGGCGCGATAGGGGGCGGCGGCCCGTGCGGCCTGGGGTGCGACGCGTTGCAGGGTCGCCACGCCCTGACGCACTGCCGGCAGGAGCGCGCTGGCCTGGTCCCCTAGCCATACGCTCTCCAGGGCGACGAACACGCGATCCCGGCGGGCGCGCACCCGCCGCGCCAGGGCCAGGAGTCCGGCGTCTTCGGGGCTCCGGGCCGTCCGGGGACGCGGAGCGCCATCGACGACGGCTTCGTGGGCCCGTCGCGCCCGGGTTCCGGCGAGCTCCTCGACCGCCGCGCCGATCTCCCGCGCCAGGAGGTGGCATTCATCGAGCTCGCCGAGCAGCTCCTGGAGGGAGCGCAGCCGGTCGAGGAGTTCGGGTGCGCCGGCGGCCGCATCCGCGATAGGTTCCAGGAGGTAGCGCAGCCGCTTCCCCTGGATGCGGGCCCGGTGCGCCTCCTTGGCGTCGGTGGCGGCGCGCACCTGCTGCAGGCGGTCGACCAGCTCCACCGCGGCGTCTGTCACCAAGCGCGCGGTCTCGGTGGCAAAGGTGGGAGTCGGTCCTTTAGGGTTCCTCACGTCGTCCAGGCGCTTTCCCAGTCTCCGTCCCACGGTGCTGAAATCCCCAGGCAGGTGCTTACCCACCGCCGCGGATTGGGCCTCGCGTTCTTGAGCCAGTCGGGCCAGGAACCACTGCGCGCCGGTCCGCTCCTTCGGTGACAAGGCGCTCTCTTCCGCCGCGATCCAGGCGATCTGGACCTCGAGATCCCGGCCGGCACTGGTGTCGGCTGCCAGCCGGCGCACGCGACGGCGGAGCTTCTTCGGAATGCGGGGACCGGTGGGCGAGGGATAGGCGCGGAGCAACCCGCGGAGCCGCCGCAAGGCCACCCGGAAGTCATGCAGGGCCTCGGGATCGTCGTCTTGGGGGAGGCGGCCGACGGCCCGGCGCGCGTCCTCCAGGTACACGAGGGCCAGGTGGCGCACACCGTCACGCACCGGAAGGGCCGGCAGGTCTCGCGCGACTTCAGTCATCGGAGGTGTGGAAACGGTGGCAGGAGGTCAGTCGGTTCGCCGCTGGGAGCCGTCGCGGCGCCCCACCGGGCTCGCGCCGCTCGGCGCGGTTCCGCCGCTCGCTGTCGCGGCGGCGCCGTTCGATCAGAACTTCACGCGCCTCTTTGCGGCGCTCGCGGTCCCGGCGTTCTTCCTCGCGGCGCTCGGCGCGCCGCCGGCGATCCACCAGCCACTGGCGGCGGTCGGTCTGGTCTTCAGTCATGACGGCAAATCTGCCCCTCCCGGGGGCAACCGGCTAGGCGGGGGTGCGGCTACGGCCCGTCCCCGGCGCCAGATCAGCGTCGAGACGACGACGGACGATGGGCACCAACGGGGGCCGGACATCACTCTCTTCTCGCGCGCCGCCTCGCGAGCGAGGTGTTGGAGTGCCACCTGCGAGCGCATCGGCGCTTCTCCCTCGGCCGGCGCGCGGCGCCGGTAGGTGCCGTCGGCCTGGAGCTCCCGCGCCTTCACGTTGTCCGCCAGCACGATCCGCAGCACGTCGTTCACGATCCGCGCCTTGAGGGCGGGGTCCCGCACCGGGAACATGGTCTCGATCCGACGCCAGAAGTTCCGGGGCATCCAGTCGGCGCTAGCCAGGAGCACCTCCGCGTCGCCGCCGTTCTCGAAACAGAAAATCCGGCTATGCTCGAGGAAGCGATCCACGATGCTGGTGACATGAATGCGCTCGGACACCCCCGGCAGTCCGGGGCGCAGACAGCAGATCCCGCGAATCACCAAGTCCACCGTCACCCCGGCACTCGACGCCCGATAGAGCGCGTCGATCACCGAAGGTTCCACCAGCGCGTTCATCTTCACGATGATCCGCGCCGGCCGGCCGGCCCGGGCGTGCTCGCCCTCGCGCTCGATCAGGTTGATGATGCGTTCCCGCAGACCGATCGGCGCTACCAGGAGCTGCTTCCATTGATATCCCTCCGCGTACCCGGTCAGGAGGTTGAAGAGGGCGCTGGTGTCCTCGCCGAAATCAGGGTCCGACGTGAAGAGGCCGACGTCGGTGTAGATGCGGGCCGTGGTGGGGTTGTAGTTGCCGGTGGCCAGGTGGACGTAGCGCCGGATCCCCTCGGCCTCCCGTCGCACCACCAGGGCGGCTTTGCAGTGGGTCTTGAGGCCCACGATCCCGTACACCACGTGCACCCCGGCCTGCTCCAGGGTACGGGCCCAGGCGATGTTGTTCTGCTCGTCGGCCCGCGCCTTGAGCTCGACCAGGGCCGTGACCTGCTTGCCGTTCTGCGCCGCCCGGGCCAGGGCGGCGACGATGGGACTGCCCCCGCTGGTCCGGTAAAGCGTCTGCTTGATGGCCAGGACCTGAGGATCGTCCGCGGCCTGCTCGATGAAGTCCACCACGCACCCGAACGATTCGTAGGGGAGGTGCACCAGCACATCCTGCGAGCGGACCACCTGAAAAAGGTCGGTGCCGGCCGCGAAGGGGGGCGGGATACGGGGCACCAGCGGTTCGTCCTTGGCGGCGGCGAACCCTTCGAGGCGATGCAACGCCATCAGCGCGGCGAGATCCACCGGCCCGTCCACGCGATAGACGTCCCGCGGCTCCAGGTCGTGCGCCGCGGTGAGCATATCGATGAACACGTCGTCCGCGTCGGCGGAGATCTCGAGGCGCACGGGATCGCTGCGCATCCGCTGCCGCAGGCTCTCCTCGATGGTCTCGAGCAAATCCTCGGCGTCTTCTTCCTGAATGGACAAGTCGGTGTTCCGGGTGACCCGGAACACCGTGTGACTCACCACGCGGAGACCGCCGAAAAGCTCCCGGAGATGCTGCGCGATAATCTCCTCCAGGAGAATGAAGCGCACCCGCCCCTCGGCGCGCGACACTACCACCACCCGGTCGAGTACCGCAGGGACCTGGACCACCGCGAAGTGCCGTCGCGGCAGACCGCCGTTCTTTCGCTCCACCACCAGCGCGATGTTCAAGCTCTTGTTGTGGACGTGTGGGAACGGGTGCCCGGGGTCGATCGCCAACGGGGTGAGCACGGGGTGAACGCTGGCGCGGAACAGCCCGTCCACGTGCCGGCGCTCCGCGGCGGTGAGGTCCTCCCACCGGGCGCGCTCGATCCCGGCCGCCGCGAGTCCCGGGAAGACTTCGTCCTTGAGCACCCGGGACTGCGCCGCCACCAGCTCGTGGGCCCGGCGGTCGATGGCCGCCAGCTGATCCGCGGGCGCCATGCCGTCGGCCCCGAAGTCTTGCGGCTCGACGCCGGCATACACCTGCTGCTGCAGTCCGGCGACCCGAATCTCGAAGAACTCGTCCAAGTTCGAGCTGAAGATCGCGAGGAACTTGAGCCGCTCCAGCGCCGGATTGGTCGGGTCCGCCGCCTCTTCCAGCACTCGCGCGTTGAACTCGAGCCACGACAGCTCGCGATTGAGGTAGTGATCGGCGGGATAGCCGGCCGGCGCGCGGTCGGTCATGAGCGCTTCCGAAGTCGAGACGCGCGCGGGCGCGTCAGGGTGAGCTCGCGGCCAAAGGCCCGCTCGAAGAGGTCTCCCTTGCGACGGGCGTCGTCCAGCTCGATGGCTGGATCGCGCGACGCGGCCACCGAGAGTCGCACGGCGTCCCGCCCCACCCGGGAACGGACCGTCTTCACCACGCCGCCGTGCGTCCGATCCAATCCGTCCGCCACCCGCAGGATCCCGGCCAGGCGGCGGACCAGCTGCCGCTCGTCCTTTTCGAGCCGGGCGAAGTTGGCGTGCGACTTCTTGGGAGAGGCGCGCCGGTGATACCGGGCCACGTTGGCGATCAACTCGATTTCCCGGGCCGAGAACCCGGGGAGATCGCCGTGCAGGATCAGGTGATAGGCGTGCTTGTGGTGCCGCTCATGATTGATGAGGTAGCCGATGTCGTGCAGCAAAGCGGCCGCCCGCAAGATGTCCCGCCCTTCGAGGGGCAGGGCGAAGGGCCGGCGCAGGGCGTCGAAGAGCTGCACCGCGAGGTCGGCGACCCGCTCGCAATGGCGCTCGTTGGAGCGGCATTGACGGGCAAACCGTCGCGCCGACTCCATGCGGTCCGGGGGGGCCACCCGCGGGGGGCGCGCCAGCCCGGGAAGCTCGTCGATCATCGCGAGGAGGACGCCGTCCCGCACGCCCCGGTCGTTCGCGACCACCCGCTGCGTGCCCAGCCACTTGGCCAGCCGGCTCACCACCGCTACCCCGGCCACGATGATGTCGGCCCGCTGGGGGTTGAGTCCGGGAATCTCCTGTCGCGCGGCTAGCGGTGTTTCCCGCAGCCGATCGAGGAGCCGGGTGATCTCGGCGCGACTGACGGGATGGGTCCGCGCGCCGGTCGCCGTTCCTTCCCGCTCGGCCTGCGCCATCTCCGCCAGGTTGGTGAACGTGCCGCCGCTGCCGATCATCACTTCGGCCACGAAGGGCGCCTTGCCCAGGCTGTCTTTGATGGTGCCATCGATGGACTCGAGCAGCGCGTTCCAGTGCTTCTCACGGAGGGGATCGGACCCGCAGAAGCGCTCGGTGAGCCGAACCGCGCCCAAGGGAAGCGATGCCAGCTGTTCGACCAGCCCGCCGACAGTCAGCACCAACTCGGCGCTGCCACCGCCGATGTCCACGATCGCGGTCGGCCGGTCTCCCAGGTCGTAGTGCCGCCGAGCGCTGCGCAAAGCGAAGCGCGCCTCTTCTTCGGGAGAAACCACGTCCACCCGGACCCGGCACCGGCGCCAGGCGTCACGAACAAAGTCCCGGCCATTGGAAGCCTCGCGGACCGCCGCGGTGGCGACGGCGCGCAGTTCGGTGACGCCGAATCCTTCCGCGATGGCGCGCATGCGACCCAGCACCCGCAGTGTGTGCGCCATCGGCTCTTCCCCCAGCCGGTCGCGCTCATAGAGCCGATGCCCCAGCCGAGTCATCTCTCGATCTTCATCCAGGACTCGGTAGGTGGCGTCCGCCTGCACCTCGGCCACCACCAAACGAATCGAGTTGGTTCCGATGTCGATCGCGCCGATCCGGGGCGCGGATGCCACGGGTGACGCCCCACCCCGAGCGGGGGCGGCGCCAACGGTCGGCGTGACGGGGGAAGTGGAAGCGGTTATCACGAGTTGATTCGGCCTGGGGTTTCTGGTCTTCGGAGAAAGTAGCCGGGTTTCGTCACGGCCGTGCAACGAAGGACGAGGTCTGGAACGCATTGTCTTACCGCGAGTTAAGCGATCTCCCCGGCCTAGATCAGGCTGGTCGCGGCGACGGCGGCTGACAATCCCAGGAGGGCCCCCGCCAACACGTCACTCGGGTGATGGACCCGCAGCGTAACCCGCGAGCGTGCGACCAGCGCCGCCAACGGGAGCAGCGCCGGTCCCAGGGCCGGATGGGCGAGGGAGATGGTGGCGGCGACGGCCGTGGCGGCCGCGGCGTGGCCGGAGGGAAAGGAGTAGGGATCGGGGAGCTCGATCAGGGCCAGGGGCACACCGGCGGCGTCGCAGGGGCGGGGCCGGGCCACGGTGCGCTTCAGCACCTGGACGGCGATGTGCGAGGCCGCGCTCGCTGCCAGCACGGTGAGTCCGAGGTGACGCTCAGCGCCGCCGAAGGCCACCAGGAGCAGACCCACGCCGACCGTCACCCGCGCTCCGCCGACGTGCGTGATCCAGCGGGTCACGCAAACACCTCGACCGGGCGCGGGGTGGGGACGAAGGCCTCGACGATCGGCCGCCCTTCGTATTCGGTCGGTACCGGCCGGCCGAACCACCAGAGCAGGGTGGGCGGGAGGTCGAGGATCGACATCGGGCGGGTGAGTTGATGCCGGCGGGTGGCACCCCGGCCGGCGACGATGAAGGGAATGTGGTCGTTCACCGCGTGGGGCTCATCGTGATCGTTCGGCGTGACCCCGCCCCCTCCGTGATCGGCCAGGATCACGATCAGCGCGTCATCCAGCCACTGGGTGAGAGTCGCCACCGCGGCGTCCACGCCGGCCGCGGCGCGCAGGTACGGTGCCGACATCCAGCCGTGGGCGTGTCCAGCCCGGTCGCAGTCGGGGAGATAGACGAAGAGCACCTGGTCGCCTGTGGTCGCGAGCTGGCGCCCGACCGCGGCCGCCGTGTCGGGGGCCTGCGAGCCGGCGGTGGTCACCTGGCGCACCCCGGCGGCAGCGGCGAGGGCCCGCGCCACCGGCCACGCGCCGCGGCCCAGCTCGCCCATCACCACGTCGGTCGGAATGCCTCCGCGCGCCAGTTCTCGGGCCACCGGCCGCAGCGTTCCGAGGCGCGGCAGGAACCCCAACCCGGGCTCTACCAACCGGTGGGAATCGGGCCCGACCCCGGTCGCGAGGGAGGCCAGCGCCGCGACCGTGGTGCTGGGGCGCACCGTCCGCGCCCGCAGCGCCATGGTGTACGCTCGAGAGAGGGCATCGAGGGACGGCATGATGCTGGGGGTGATGGCGTCGGGACGCAGGCCGTCGGCCAGCACGAGGATTACGCGGCGCATGAGGTGGCTCCCTGGGTGGGGCCGGCGAGTGCGGCGTACTGGGCCAGCAACTCGGCGTCTTCGGCGCGGGTGTCGCGCTCCAGCGCCAGTTTCCGTGCCGCGGCCCCGTATTCGCGCCGTTCCAGCGGGTTCACCGACAGCTCGACGATGGCGTCGAGATAGGCGTGGGGATCGTCGGGCGGCACCAGTAACCCCGTGCTCTGGTGTCGCACGCTCTCCTTGAGTCCTCCCGCGTTCGCCGCGATCACGGGCGCTCCTGAGGACATGGCTTCGAGCGCCACCAGGCCACAGGTCTCGGTGCGGGAAGGGAGCACGCAGAGGTCGGAACTGGCGTAGAGGATCGCCAGGGTTTCCCGATCGACGAAGCCCACGTGCCGGGCCCAGGGCAGGCGGCTCCGCAGCCGATGGGCGAGGGGACCATCGCCGGCGAGAACGAAGGCCGCTTTGGACCCCAGAGCGGCGTGGGCCAGGCGCCAGGCCTCGGCGAGGACGTCGAGATTCTTCTCGGGTGCCAGTCGACCGACGTGAGACACGACCACCGTGTCGTCCCCCCCGCCCAACCAGCGCCGGCAGGCGGGGAGTCGGCGCCCCGGGTGAAAGTGCGCGGTATCCACCCCGCGTCCCCAGACCACCGTCTGCGTGATTCCGTGCGCCAGGAGTTCGGCCCGGGTGGCATCGCCCGGCGTGTGCGTAAGCCGAGCCGGGCCGTGGAACCAGGCCAGCCAACGCCAGACCACCGGCTCGAGCGCGGGCACGTGGTAGTCGCGGGTGTATCGCGGGAAGTCGGTGTGGAAGGAGGTGACCAGCGGGACGTCGTTCGCGAGCGCCCACCCGCGTCCGACCAGGCCCAGCGGTCCCTCGGTCGCCACGTGCACGACGTCGGGCGCCAGTGAATCGAGGAACCGGTGAACGCGACGTCTGAGCGGGAGTGACAACCGGATGCTGGGATAGGGAGGGAAGGGCAGGGAGGGCACGCGCAACTCGAGTGGGTCCGGAGGGTGGCCCCCGGGATATGCCGGAGCCACTATCGCCGCGAGGTGTCCGGCGTCTGAGACGGCTCGCACAATCCGGCGAAGTACCGTCGAGACACCGTTCACCTGCGGCGTGTAGGTATCGGACACGAGAGCGATTTTCACACCAGGACGATCGGATCCTGGGGTCAAGGGGGCGTGACCGGCGGGTTACGGCTATGTAACGGCGCTGGAGGCCGCTGGCAGGACGAATCGGACCGTGGTTCCCTTGCCGAGCGTGCTCGACGCTTCGACCCCGCCCCCATGGGCCTCGATGAGATGCTTCACGATGGCCAGCCCCAACCCGGTGCCGCCCTGATCGCGAGAGCGGGCCGGGTCGGCGCGATAGAAACGCTCGAAGATCCGGGGGAGGTGCTCGGGCGCGATGCCGGAACCGGTGTCGGTCACGGCCACGGTGACTCCCGCCGGCCCCGGGGTCGCGGCCACGCTGATGCTCCCGCCGCGGGGCGTATGGCGCAGGGCGTTGTCGTAGAGGTTGGTCAGCACTTGCCGGAGCGCCTCGGGATCGACTGTGGCCCGGGCGGTCGCGGGCACCCTGGACTCGAAGCCCACGCCCCGGCCCGCGCCGGTCTCCGCGAAGGGGGTCCAGGCGTCCCGTACCGCGGCCCCCAATTCCACCAGACGGGGCACCGGCCGCCATCCTCCCGACTCGATGCGGGAGAGATCCAGCAGATCTTCCACCAGTTGGTGCATCCGGCGCGCGTTGGCCAGGATGGTCTCGGCAAAGCGCCGCGCGGCGGATCCGGGTTCGGCCTCGGCCACGATGGTCTCGGCGTATCCCGCGATCGACGTGAGCGGCGTCTTCAGCTCATGGGACACGTTGGCCACGAAATCCCGTCGCACCGTCTCGAGCCGGCGCAGCGCCGAGATGTCGCGGAGCACGAAGAGCGTGCCGCCGTCGGGGAGCGTCCGCCCGGTGCCGAGGAGCACCCGCGCCCCGACGGTGAGCTCCCGCGCGTCCACGTCGCGGCCGGCCAGGACCTCGTCGACGAACTCGCGCGCCACCTTGTCGTGGAAGAGCAAGGCCAGCTCGGGAATGGCTTCGTCGGCGCCGCGTCCCAGCATCGCCGGGCGGCGGTGTTGCACGTCATCATCCGTCCGCGCGCGTTCGCTGCGATCACTCCGTCGGTCATGGACTCCACCAGCGTGCGCGACTCCTCCCGCTCCCGGCGCAGATCGGCGAAGCGGGCTTGCAGCTGCTCGTGCATGGTGCGGAGGGCGTGAACGTGCGCGGCGACCTCGGGAATCCGTGACTCGGGAAAGGCGGGCACGCCGTCGGCGGCGATCGCTCCCGCCGTCGCCGTCAACTCGACCAAGGGGCGGGCCAGTGGACGCGCCAGGAGCCACGCCAAGAGCGCGGCGCCCCCGAGCGCGGCGAGTCCGGCCAGCGCGATCGCGCGCTGGACCGCGCCCACTTGGGCATCCACGCTGGTGAGCGTCGCCGACACCCGGACCACGGCGAGCCCCGCCGGGCCCCCCGCGGATCGCGACGTACAACTGTCGCTCGTTGGTGGACGCGCTCACACCGCTCGAAGCTCCCGGCGCCTTGCGCCATCGCCTCGACCACCTCGGGACGGCCGGCGTGGTTCTCGAGATGCGGCAGCGCCTCCGGGGGGAAGTCGGCGTCTCCGCGGACCCGGCCTGCCCGCGTCGATCAGCGTGACCCGGTGCGCGGTCATCGCTCCCAGGCGATGAGCCACGACCGACCATTGGTTGGAGTCGGCGGGGATCTGGCTTGCGACCAGCCGAGCCTCACGCTCCAGCGCGGTCCGCGTCTCCGCGACCAGCTCGCGTCGCAAGATCCGGTCGGTGCTGATGGTGAGAGCGACCACCGTCACGGCGACCACACCGCTCGTGGCGAGCGAACAACCGGGTCGCAAGACGCATCAGTGCTTGCGGCGGCGGGGCGCGGGAGATCGTCGACGGGACGGGGTTCCGGAGTGCGGAAGCGATATCCGACGCCGCGCACCGTCTCGACGCAGGAACCCGCGTCACCGAGCTTGGCGCGCAGCCGCTGCACGTGCATGTCCACGGTGCGGGTCTGGATGTCGGGCTGGGCGCGCCACACCGTCTCCAGCAGCTGGTTGCGGGTCTGGACCCGGCCCTCCCGCTCGATCAGGAGCTTCAGGAGCCGGAACTCGGTCGCGGTCAGATCGATGGGCTCGCCGTTCGCCGTGGCTTTGTGCGCTGCCGTGTCGAGTTGCACCGGACCGGCGGCGAGCACGCCTCCGGCGCTCACCGCCGGCGCGGTCAGGCGCCGCAGCACCGCGGCGACCCGCAGCACCAGCTCCGGCGGCGAGAAGGGTTTGGCGATGTAGTCGTCCGCGCCCAGCGAGAGCCCCCGGATGCGATCGGGCTCGTCCTTCTTGGCGGTGAGCAGGACCACGCCCACGCTCTTGGTTTCGGGCTGTGAGCGCAGCTCGGACAGCACGTCGAAGCCCGATCGCCCCGGGAGCATGAGGTCGAGGACCACCAGGTCGGGGCGGTCCTCGCGAGCGGCCCGGAGCGCTTCCGGACCTGAGGCCGCGGTACTTACCCGGTACCCCGCCTTGGCCAGGTGATAGGCGACGAGCGCGGTGATGTCCGGCTCATCGTCCACCACGAGAATGCGGGCCGCGTCGGTCACAGGGTCACATCTCCCCCGGGATCCCGGGCGCGGAGGCGGTCCAGGGTGGCCCGGGAGGCGTTGCGCGCATCCTGGGTGGCGCCGGAGTCGCGGGCCAGGGTGATCACCGCGCGCTCGGCGTCGGCCTCGACCGTCACGGCGAGCACGTCATCTTCGCGGGCGCCGCGGGGCAAGAGCCAGCGGGGCAGGTCGAGCATCGCACCGCCGTCCACTTCGACAACGGCGAGATCCCCCTCGAATCGATCCACGATCCACCGATGCCGGTCGGTCATTGTCGGTCGTATCCTCTCAATGCGCTTCGGTGCGCGGGTGACAGGGCGCGATCCGCGCGGGGACAATCGTCCACGCGGAGTCGCGCGGCGCCCGCACCGTAATCGTTCCGTCGTCCGCCGTACAGTAGGTGGGCACCTGTCGTCTGGCCAGCAGGCGGAGTACCTCGGCGAACGGATGTTGCCGGCCGTTGGCGCTGATGATCACCGCCTTGGGCCTCACCGCGTCGAGCCAGGGCGCGGTGGTCGCATTGTCCGAGCCGTGATGCCCCGCCTTGAGCACGTCGGCTGCCAGCAGGGCGGGATGGGCGCTCATCCACCACTGGAGTTCCGCGGTCTCGGCGTCCCCGGGCAAGAGCATCCGAAAGCTTCCGTGCGTGAGGAGCACGCCGACGGAGCAGTCGTTGACGTCGTCCCCGGCGTTCGACGCGAGCGTCCGGCAAGAAGGCGGGGGGGCGATCAACGTCAGGGTGACGGTGTCTCGGGCGGTGACCAGGGTCAGGGTCCGGACACCCGAGTCTGCGGTGATCACGGGAATTTGTCGCCCGGCCACTGCGGCGAGCAGGCGGCTATAGGTCACCGCGGCGTGCGGAGTCCCGCCGATGACGAAGGTGCGCACCGGTACGGCGGCGAGCACGCCCGGCATTCCGCCGTAGTGATCGGCGTGCGGGTGCGAGAGGATCAGGGCGGCGAGGGTGTCCACCTGATAGCGCCGCAGCGCGGCGAGCACGCGGGCCGGTCGGTCGCTGGCGTCGAGGAGGACGTGGCGCGCCTGTCCTCCCGCCGAGTCGGTGATGAGAATGGCATCGCCGCCGATGCGCGCGTCCGAAACGTCCAGAACCCGCACCAATACCACCGCGGAGTGCTGGGCAGCGAGCAGCCGAAGGGCCAGACAGGCGGCATGCCACATGTGACGCGGGAAGGTAGCGCGAACGTCACCCGCTTGGCAATTTAGATTGCACTATGACGATACTCTGCGCGTTGCTCCTTGCCGTCCAGACGCCGACGCCGTCTCCGCAGCAGACTCCCGATAGCGCTCACCTCGTCATCGTCGCGACCACCGACGTCCACGGCCGGGTCCTGGGCTGGGACGACGTGCGGGACGTCGAGGCGCCGGGAGGCCTCTCGCGGGCGGCCACCATCGTCTCGACGCTCCGCACCCAATATCCCGGCCAGGTGCTGCTGGTGGATGCCGGGGACCTGATCGAGGGCAGTCCCTTCGCCACCTACTATGGGAAGGTCTCGCCCACCCATCCCAGCCCCAGCATCGATGCCCTGAACGCGCTGAACTACGACGCCGCGACGCCCGGGAATCATGAATTCAATTTCGGCGTGGACCTCCTCAAGGCCGACGCGGCGGACGCGACCTTCCAGTACGTCTCGGCCAATATCATGGTGTTGTCCACGCGGGAAGAACGGTCGGACGTACCGCTCTTCTCGCGGGGCGTCGTGGTCCTGCGTAACGGGATCCGGGTGGGCATCACCGGATTTACGACACCCGGCGTGATGGTGTGGGACCGGGCCAACGTGACGGGGCGAGTACGGGTGGAGCCCATCGCACAGTCCGCGCCCGCCGCCCTGCAGGGCCTGGACCGCCAGGGCGTCGATTTCAAGCTGGTGCTCATCCACTCCGGTTTGGGGGGCGCATCCTCGTACGACACTACGGGAGTGGGCCCCGAGAATGACGCCGCCGCGCTGGCGAGCCTGACGTCGAAGCCCGATCTGGTGGTCTTCGGCCACACCCACGGAGAAGTCCGGGACTCGGTGATCAACGGGGTCCACTTCGTCCAACCCAAGAATTGGGCCCAGAGTCTCTCGGTGGTGCACGTCTGGTTCCGTCGCGTGGGGGGCCACTGGACGGTGGACCACCTCCGCGCCGACCTGATTCCTCTGGCCAACACGGCCGAGTTGCCCGCCTACGTCCGGCGCTTCTCCGCGGCCCACGACCGGGTCCGTTCGTGGGGATCGCAGAACATCGGCACCGCCGATCCCGGGTTCGATGGCCGGTACGGCCGGGCCGAAGACACGCCCCTCCTCGATTTCGTCAACTGGGTGCAGCGGACCCGGGCTGGGGCCGACCTCTCGGCGACGGCGGATTTCGATGTGAACGCGGGGCTCTCGAGAGAAATCCATCAGCGGGATGTGGCGGGCATCTATCCCTATGACAACAACCTGGTGGCCATCCGCATCTCCGGGCGCCAGCTCAAGGACTATCTCGAACAGAGTGCGCGGTACTATCACACCTACCTCCCCGGCCACGTCGTGGTCAACGCGGATGTGCCCGGCGAGAACTTCGACGCCGTGGACGGCGTCGACTATCAGATCGACCTGAGCCAGCCCCTGGGCCAGCGTGTGCGCGGGCTCTTGTTTCACGGCAAGCCCGTCACCGGAACCGATTCGTTCACACTGGCGCTGAGCGGCTATCGGGCGGCGGGAGGGGGCGGTTACGGCATGCTGAAGGGCGCCCGGGTGGTCTACGACAAGGGCGAAGACATCCGCGATCTGCTGGTGGAGGAGATCCGCCGCGTCGGGAATCTCACCACCGGCATGTACTTCCACCGGAACTGGTCGATTCTTCCCCCGGCGCAGGCGGCCGTGCACGCGGTCTTCGGTCCCGTGGGGGCGGCGGTCTCGGACGCCGACAGCACCATGCTCCGGGTGCTGGCCATCGCCGATCTGCATGGCGCGTTGCAGCCCCGCACCTGGGACTGGTCCCAGGGACGTCCGGTGGGCGGTGTCGCCGCGCTCAAGGGCTGGATGGACAGCCTGGCCGCGGATTGCGCCTGCACCTCGATCCGCCTCGATGCCGGCGACGAGATGCAGGGCACGCCGGTTTCGAACTTCGCGCATGGCGGTCCGGTGATCGCCGCGCTCGACCGGATCGGCATCGATGCTGCGGCCATCGGCAATCATGAGTTCGACTGGTCGGTGGATACGCTGCGGGCGCGGATGGGCGAGGCCCACTACGCCTTCCTGTCGGCGAACATCACCGACTCGGGGGGAACGCGGCGTCCGGAGTGGGTCGAACCGTGGACCATCATCTCTCGGGGCGGACTCAAGATCGTGGTCATCGGGCTCACCACCACCAGCACGCCCACCACCACCGAGCCGCGCAACGTGACGGGGCTCGCCTTCGGCGATCTGGCGGCGACGGTCCGGCGCGAGCTTCCCGCGGCCCGCGCCGCGGGCAACTTCGTGGTGGTGTTGGCGCACGCCGGCGCGATCTGTGATTCCGGCCCCTGCCATGGCGAGATCATCGATTTCGCCCGGGCCCTCGACTCCGGATCGGTGGATTTGATCGTGGCGGGGCACACCCACCAACGCGTGAACCTCCGGGTCAACGGCATCCCGATCGTCGAGGCGTCGTCGAGCGGACGGACCATGGCCATCGCCGATTTCGTCCGCGCCGGCGGGCATTGCTGCGACGTCCGGACCCGACTGGTCGATCTCTACGCCGATGCGGTGCATGCGGACACCGGGTTGGCGCGGATGGTCAATCGGGCCCAGGGGCACGTGGACAGCCTCACCAAGCGCTCCATCGCGGTGCTGCGATTCGGCCTGACCCGGCAGGGGGACGAGTACCCGCTGGGGCGCCTCATCGCTGATGCCCAGCGTAACATCGGCCGCGCCGATGTGAGCATCGTGAACAACGGCGGGATCCGCAGCGACCTGCCCGCCGGCACCGTCACCTATGGCGATCTGTTTCTCACGGAGCCCTTCCAGAATCGGGTCGTACGGGTCACCGTGACGGGCGCGGTGCTGATGCAGGCCCTCGAGCACGTGGTGAGCGGGGAAGAACGCGCCCAGGTCGCGGGGGTCGAGATCTGGTACGACGCCAAGAAGCCCGCGGGGCAGCGGATCAAGCGGGTCCGCTTCTTCAACGGCCGAAAGGTCGACGCCAAAGCGAGTTACACCCTCGCGGTCAGCGACTTCCTCGCCGCCGGCGGGAGCGGCTTCGCCATGCTCAAGGGTCAGCCCACCGCCGATGCCGGGCTGACCGACATCGACGCGCTCATCGCCTATCTGCGAGTACTCCCGCAGCCGGTGGACGCCCCCGGGGACGTACGACTCCACGCGGAGCGGTGATGACGGACACGCTGCGCGTGTTCGTGAATGAACGACCGATCAGCGTAGCGCGCGGAGCCCGGGTGCGGGACGCGGTGGCCACGCTCGACCGCGCCCTGGCGGACCTGTTGCAGGGCGGCGGGGCCTACGTGACCGACGCCCGGGGCGTCACCGTCGACGGCGGGGACGCGGTCGGAGAAGCGGGTGCCGTCTTCCGGGTGGTGGTCACCGCCCGCCAAGATGCCCCGCGACTCACCAAAGAGGCGCTGCGCCGCTGGCCCAAGGCCGAGTTGCACGTTCATCTCGACGGCTGCCTTCGGCCCGCGACCATGCTCGACCTGGCCCGGCGCCAGGGGATCCAGCTTCCCGCCGACACGCCGGACGCCCTGGCGGCCGCTCTCTCGGTGAAGAGCGCGCACAGTCTCGAGGAGTATCTCACCAAGTATCAGCTCACGCTCTCCGTGATGCAGACGCCCGACGCGTTGGAGCGGATCGCGTATGAGTTTGTTCTCGACGTCGCGGCGGAGAATGTTCGCTACGTGGAAGTCCGGTATTCGCCGCTCCTCCACCGGCCGGCGCTCTCCCTGACGCAAGCCTTCGAAGCGCCCCTCGCCGGATTTGCCCGCGGCGCGCTCGAGACCGGCACCAAGGTCGGCGTGATTGTCTGTGGGATCCGCACCTTTCCCCCGGCCACCTCCCTCGAGCTGGCGCAGGCGGCGGTGGACTACGTGGGCCACGGGGTCGTCGCTTTCGATCTCGCGGGAGCGGAGCGTGGGCATCCGGCGGGGGACCACCGCGCCGCCTTCGCGCACGCCGCGGCTCATGGCCTGGCGTGCACCTGTCACGCCGGGGAAGGGGACGGGCCGGGATCCATTCGCGACGCGATTCACACCTGCGGTGCGTCACGGATCGGGCACGGGACGCACCTGGGCGCGGATCCGGCGTTGCTGGCCGAAGTCGCCGAGGCGCAGATTCCCCTCGAGATGTGCCTCACCAGCAACGTGCACACCCACGCCGTGGCGTCGGTGGCGGAACATCCGGCGCGGCGGTATCTCGCACAGGGCGTTCGGGTCACCCTCAACACCGACAGCCGGCTGATGGACGGCATCACCCTCACCGACGAATACCATCTGGCCCACGCGACCCTGGGGTTTTCGCGGGCCGAGTTGGCGCGGATGGTGCTCACGGCGCGGCCAGCGCGACGATGAGCAGGCCGCGGTCAGAATCGCGCCGGAGGTGAATGCGAAGTTGCGGAGGAGTTGCTTCATGTGAGTTTCACCCGCGGATCGACGACACCGTACAGCAGGTCGCTGATGAAGTTCACGACGATGTAGGTCAGGGCGATGACGAGAATCGAGGCTTGGACCTGCGGGTAGTCGCGTGTCGAGATCGACTGGAGAAGCAGACGTCCGAGGCCGGGCCAGGAGAAGATCTGTTCGGTGATGATGGCGCCCGTCAGCAGCGACCCGAACTGCAGCGCCAGCACGGTGATGACGGGGATGAGCGCGTTCTTCAAGGCGTGGCGGAAGATGGCCATGCCGCGTGTGACGCCTTTGGCAACGGCCGTCGTGACGTAGAGCTGCGTGAGCTCCTCGGCCAGCGAGACGCGGATCATGCGCGTGAGGATGGCCGCGAGCGCCAGGCCCATGGTCACCGAGGGGAGGACGAGCGAGCGAAGACCCTCGTCACGGCCGGAGACCGGGAACCAATGGACGTTGATGGCGAACGCGATGATGAGCAAGCGGCCCGAACCAGAAGCTCGGCATCGACACGCCGATGAGCGCGAAGAAGCGCGCCACGTTGTCGATCCAGGAGTTGCGGTAGATGGCGGAAATGATGCCGAGCGGGAAGGCGACCAGCAGCGCCACGAACATCGCGCCGAGGGCCAGCTCGATCGTAGCCGGGTAACGCTGGCGGATCTCCACCGTTACCGCCTCGTTGGTCTGGAAAGACTTGCCGAGGTCGCCGTGTGCCACGCGGCCGAGGTACGTCACGTATTGCGTCCAGAGCGGCTTGTCCAGACCCAGCGCCCTCCGCACCTCCTGAACGTCTTCGGGGCGCGCGTTCTCTCCTGCGATCTGCACCGCCGGGTCGCCCGGGATCAGGTGGATGAGGGAAAAGACGAGTTCCCGGTGGCAGCAAAGGTTCTCTCGGCAGAGATCGCACACAAGAGCGATGTGGGCGGCGTCGTGCTCGATATTCGCGATGCCCCTGCTCTGTTGAATGCAATCAAAGCAATCCGTTTGGCATTGCAGGAGCGACTGCCCGCCGCCAAGCTCGGCGGCTTCCTAGTGCAGCCCATGATCTCCGGCCTTACTGAGGTGCTGATCGGTTACCGCGTGGATCGCGATGTCGGTCCCTTGATCATGGTGGCGGCCGGAGGAGCGCTTGCGGAAGCTCAACGCGATCGCAGCTTGCGTTTGGCGCCCGCGGATCTTCCCACCGCGCGCGAGATGATCGCCGAAGTGCGCAGCCTCGTCGTCCTCTCCGGTTACCGTGGCAAGCCCGCCGGCGATGTCGAGGCTCTCGCGGAGGCACTCGTCGCGCTGTCGCGCCTTGCGCATGATGCTTCCATTGCAGAAGCCGAGATCAATCCGTTGATTGTTCGTCCGGCCGGCCAGGGCGTCATCGCCGTCGATGCCCTGGTGCGATTGGTGTAGGCTGCTGCGTCCGCCTCGGGCATCACGAGGACATCCATGTCGCATGCCGAAGCAATTCGTACGCTGCATCCCGCCGCCGGGGCAACCGACGCAATTATCGCGTTCGTCAGCGAGCTGCGCCATGCCGGCTTGGGCGAGGAGGTGCGCTACTACGCGCGGCGGCATCTGCTCGATACCGTCGGGGTGATGATAGCGGGTGCGGGAGGGGAGGTTGCGAGCCGGGCGGAGGCAATGCTCGCGAGGGTGCGCCCGCCCGGGCGCATTCCGGTGCCAGGACGCGCCCGGCGCGCCGACCTCTTCGATGCTGCTTTTCTCAGCGGCACAGCGGGGCACGGCATCGAGCTTGACGACGGCTTCCGCCAAGGGTCCGTGCATCCGGGTTGCGTCGTCGTGCCGGTGCTGCTGGCGCTTGGATATGACCAGCATGCCAGCGGGGCCGCCCTGATCGAAGCGCTGGTCGCCGGCTACGAAACCATCATCGCCATTGGCCGGGCCTGCCATCCCGACCTGCGGCAGCGAGGATTCCATCCCGCCGCAACGGTCGGCGTGCTCGGCTCAGCCATGGCGGCCGGCAAGCTGCGCGGGCTCAAGCCAGATCAACTCGCCAATGCGCTCGGCATAGCAGCTTCGAGTGCCGCCGGCCTGTTCGCGTTCGTCGGTGGCGGAGCCGACATCAAACGCCTGCACGCCGGTCATGCCGCGCGCGAGGGGCTGCAAGCCGCGCTGCTTGCGGAGCAGGGGGTTGTGGGGCCACCCGGCGTTGTCGAGGCGCACGACGGATTCATGCAGGCTTTCGCCTTCGGGCGTGCCGACAAGGCACGCCCGATCGTTCTTCCGCCCAAGGTGCCGTTCGGCGTCACTGACTGCTACATCAAGCCGTATCCATGCTGCCGGCACATCCAGCCGGCCGTCGAGGCTCTCATCGCTCTCCTCCGGGACGAGAATATTTCGGTCGAAGAGGTTGAGCGGATCGATGTCGCGACTTATCGCATCGCGGCCGAGCATGCGCAGACCGGATGGGAAGAATTCGCAAGCGCCCAGCTAAGCTTTCCTTTCCTGATAGGTCTCGCGCTGAGGTTCCGCGCCATCAAGGTCGAGCACTTCGACGCTGCTGTGCGGCGCGATCCTTGGTTTGCGGCGGTCGCGCGCAAGCTTCATGTATCGGCGCCACCGGAAATTGATCGACTTTATCCGCAGCTGCGTCCGGCGCGGGTGACGATTGAGACGGCGCGCGGCCGCTTCACGCGTCAGGCGGACGAGGCGCTGGGCTCACGCCTCATGCCGCTCGATGATGCTTCCTTGCGCGCAAAATTCACAAGCCTGGTTGCTCCCGTGCTGGACGCTGACGCAGCCGACACGTTGGCAGGCCGGCTGTGGTCAATCGAGGAGATAAGCGATATCGCGGCACTCATCGAGACGACGGCGAGGTAAATTGAGCGGTTGCCATTCCGCGCGATCTTGCAAAGATCTGGGGCTCTTCGGGCAATCATGGGTGTGGATCGGTCACTGAGTCATGAACCGAAAAGCCGAGACGCTCGCAAAGATCCGCCTGTTTCGCTCGCTTGAGCCCGCCAAAATCGATCTTCTCGATACGCAGTGCTCATGGCATCGCGCGACACGCAATCAATGGATCATCGATTATCAAGACACCAGCAACGATGTGTTCTTTGTTGTGAGTGGGACGCTTCGCGTGAAAATCCAGTCGGTCTCCGGACGTGAAGTGCTGCTGCGAGAGATCAACCCCGGAGAGTTCTTCGGCGAGATCGCGGCAATCGATAATCAACCGCGTTCATCAGGGATCGTCGCCATCACCGATGTCGCCTATGCGCGCATGCCGGCGCCGGCGTTTCGCAAGACCGTCCACGAATATGCCGACGTATGCGATCAGCTGCTCGCGCTGCTCGCCGGCTATGTGCGAACCATGTCCAACCGCGTCAACGAGTATACCACTCTGGACGCGCGCCACCGCATTTATGCCGAGCTGTTGCGGCTGGCGAGGCCGGACGCGGGAAAGCCAGCGCAGGCCATTGTTTCCCCGCCCCCGGTGCACGCCGATCTGGCGGCGCTCGTCAGCATAAGGCGCGAATCAGTCGCCCGGGAGCTCAAGGCGCTCGAGCGCGCCGGTCTGATCGAGAAACGCAGGGGAGCACTGGTGCTCACCGACACGGCGCGGCTGCGCCAGATGATTGCGGAAGCCTCCGAGCTCGATTGACGAGATGTGGGGCTGCCGGCCTGCGGGGCGAACACGGGGAGCTTCACCACGCCGGCCGCAGCGAGCCTTTGTCATTGACCTTTTGGACTGTCAGATTTGCACGTAGCGACTTGCGTAAACTGGGGGTTGCCCAAGCACTTGCGGCACAATGATCATCCGTGACAGGAGGGCCCCAGCGCGCGCACCGGCGATCAGCATGGCCAGATAGGTCGGGTAGAAGGCGAGCATTCCGCCGATGCCCCACATTCCATGGCCAAGCTTGGCAGTCACCGCCACGAGCACAATTCCGATCACAAGCATCAGCGGATGCAGCGGGTTAAGCCGCGCAACTAGCCGCACTCGTCTAATTCTTCTGGTCACGACACGAGTCCTCCGGTTTGCCTGGAGGTACACCTACCTGCAAATCCGAAGCACGAATGTGCGAATCCGCACTCCTCTGATCCAGAATTCCCTGTCGCGCGCACACACACGCGCGTCATGTGCGAATTCGCACGGCTCTGCCCGGGAAAAATGTGATAGCGATCACACGCAGCGCTGCCGCAGAGGTCGCGGGCCGGTCGAATTGCAGTTCTGCAACCGGGAACCGATGATCGCGGTCGCGGCGGGCTGAAATCAGCCTGCTTCCACTTCGTCCTGCCAGGGGAGCAATCGCTCGCGCAACCAAAGCATCAAGCGGTCGAGCACAAAGCCCGTCATCAACATCACAAGAATGTAGACGAAAACGGTGGGAGTCTGAAAAAAGCGCTGCGCAAACATCAGGGCAGAGCCGACCCCGCCGCCACCGGCAACCATCTCGGCAGTGAATGCAATAATGAGAGACACCGGCACGGTCACCCTGATCCCACTGAAGATGGATGGGAATGCTGCCGGCAGGATGATCCGACGCACCAGCTTGTGCTCCGGTGTGCCCATTGCGTGAGCCGACCAAATTATGGTGCGACTCACCGCGGCCGCTCCATGATACGTGGCGATGATCATCGGGAACACGCAGGTGAACGCCACCAGCAGAATTTTTGCCAGATGATCAATTCCGAACCACAGAATGAAAATGGGGATGAATGCAATCTTCGGGGCGGGGAATGCGATTGAAATCAAGGGGTCGAGCGCCCAATGCGCCCAGCGTGATCGCGCCATCAGAAGGCCGCAGAGGATGCCGGCGGCCACGGCAAGCGCAAGTCCGGCAAACGCGCGATAGAGACTGACCAGGAGTGGTGATACGATCTCACCGTCGCGGAGCAGGATGCAGAATTGCTCCAGCACTGTCGGCAGGGTTGGCAGAAAGAGCGGGCGGATCAGTCCAGCTTGCGCAACGGCTTCCCACAACAGCAGCACCAGCGCCAGCGGGTAACCGTAGATGCAAGCTGACCGCAAGCAGGCCAGGGTTGCTGTCCCGAGACTTCTCTTACGCTCAGGCATGTGCCGAATGCATGGAATCATGCCAACGCAGGAAGTGGTGCATGGCCGCCAGCAGACCACGGTCGGCGAAGTACGCCACGATCACGATTGCGAGCAAGCCGCCGAACATGTGCGCATACGCGCCGTTCTCGCCATAGAGGAAGATCAGCTTTCCGATTCCGGTCTTTGCAGCAATCATCTCCGCTGAAATGGTGAGAACGAAGCAAAATCCGAGTGCGATGCGCACTCCGGTCAGAATGGACAGCAAGGAGCCCGGCAGCAGGACCTTCAACAAAATCTTGTACCGCGGGGTTGCCATGGCGCGCGCGCTCCAGATCATCTCCCGCGGCACCGCCTGCACGCCGTGGTAAGTGCTGACGATAACCGGCAACAGACACGCAAGCACGACCGTCAAGATATCGGTCATGTCGCCGATGCCAAACCAAAGGATGAACAATGGAACGAGCGAAGATTTGGGCAGCGAATAAGTCGCTGCGACCAGAGGTCCGAAGAAGCCGTCGGCCCGCCGCGATGTCGCCATGGCAAGGCCCATCGCGATGCCGAGAACGGACCCGATCGCGAGTCCGGTGAATGCCCGATACATTGAAACAGCGAGGTTGAGCCCGATCTCGCCGTTGCGGCTCATCTCCCACAAGGCAGCGAGCGTGGCGCCGGCGGACGGCAGGAACGCGCGGTCTATGACATCAAACACGACCGCGAATTGCCAGGCGAGCAGCAGAACGGCGACGGGGATATAGCGTATGATGGCGTGCAGCGAACGCCGCCCCCGCTCGCGCAACGGCCGCGCGGCTGTTGCTATGGCTGTACCCATGCGCAGTTCCTGGATACCGCCTCATGCCGTACAGCAAGCCACACCTGGTTGCGGACGGCATTGAATTGATCGGTTAGCGTCGTTTGCTCCCGGTCACCCGAACGATCGATGTCGATGTTGAATTCCTGCACGATGCGACCAGGCCGCTGCGACATGACGAGCACGCGCTCGGACAGATACACGGCTTCATTGACATCATGGGTGACCATGACGACCGTCTTGCGCGTCGCCTGCCAAAGGCGCAACAACTCGTCCTGCATTGTCTCGCGGGTCAGCGCGTCCAAGGCGCCGAACGGCTCATCGAGCAAAAGGATTTTCGGATCGTAGGCGAGCGTCCGCGCGATGGCCACCCGCTGCTTCATGCCGCCGGACAACTCGCGCGGAAATCGATTTTCGAAGCCCTGAAGACCAATGGTGCGAATGAGGCGCTCGACCGTGATTTTGCGTTGTCCGCGTGGGACACCGGTCATTTCCAGCCCGTACTGGATATTCTGCGCAACGGTGAGCCACGGAAAGAGCGCATATTCCTGAAAGACAACGCCGCGATCGACGCCCGGCCCGGTAACGGCTTGGCCATTGACCGTCATGCTGCCGCGATCGGCAGCAATGAAGCCACCGAGAAGATAGAGCAGCGTGCTCTTGCCGCAGCCGGAAGGCCCGACAATGGTGACGAACTCGCCTTGCGCGACTTCGAGGTTCACGCCTGAGAGAGCCGGCACCTCGCCGTCCCGGCTGTGGTAACGTTTATCGAGATTGCGAACGCATATGCTGATCATACCGAGCAGGGAAACGGCAGGTATGACATGTTGAGATGCTCGGAGACGTTCACCGGCCTATCGATCAATCCTTCCTTCTGCATGGCATCGATCGGCGTCTGTATGGTGGGCACTCCGACGCACGCGTTGCGGTCGCGGTAGTAATCGCGCTCGGTCATGAAATAGGAATCGAGCACCTCCACCGGCGACTTGGTGAACTCAGCGGTGATCTCGACGGCTTTCTTACGGTTCGCCGGGTCATAGAACCATTGTAGTCCGCGCACATAGTCGGCGAGATAGGACCGCACCGCCTCGGAATTCGCCTTCAGGAAGTCGTTGGTAGCCACCTGGAAGATAACCGAATATGGTCCGAACGCATCGCCGCCCGTGAACAGCGCGCGCAGATCGCCCCGGCGAATT
Organism: uncultured Alphaproteobacteria bacterium; assembly: GCA_963841105.1. Classification (GTDB taxonomy): domain Bacteria; phylum Pseudomonadota; class Alphaproteobacteria; order Rhizobiales; family Xanthobacteraceae; genus VAZQ01. The sequence continues at coordinate 718,715 of CAWJCB010000001.1, read as the reverse complement.
TCCGCGTTCATGAATGGCAGGATGAGAATTCCGCAATCAATGCGCTTCTCGCGAATGGCGGCGGCCTGGTTGGGAAATGCAACCTCGACGATCGTCAGATCCTTGCGCGGATCCATGCCGTCCTTTTTGAGCTTGACGCGCAGCGCGAGATCAACGGCGGAGCCGAAAGCATTGATCCCGACCTTTTTCCCCTTCAAGTCCCCGGTCGATTGGATCGGCGAATCCTTGAGCACGAAGAATGTGTTCTGGGTATAACCGGGCCGTCCATCCTGGTAGTTGTCCGATACGATTGTGAGGCCGCCAGGCACGATATTCTTCAACACCGAGGTGGCAAACACCGCAAACGAAAGCGTCGCCATGTCGGCCTGTCCGGCGGCAAGCAACGTACCGGCTTCCGGAGTGCCCCGGGTGAACGTCATGTCCACCGTGTAGTCCTTGCCGTATCCTTGCAGCACATTCTTCTGCATCCAATCGAGATAGATTATGGTCTCCATCTCGTTCGGACCAATGCCGCCTCCGGTCGCATAACGGATTTGCGTTGGCGCCGCCCGTGCCGTGCGCAGGTACGGTGTCAAGAGGTTTGGAATTGCCGCTCCCGCAGCTCCGACCATAACGGCCCGTCGCGTCACCTTTTTGCATCTGCTGGTCACTGCTTCCTCCATGCGTTGGTTCAAAAGTAGCCGGCTCAAGCTCGAAGCGCTCCGTCGCTTCGCGATTGGGCGGCTGCCACCCCCTCGATCTCGATGAGCATGCCAGGATGTGCGAGCGTCGGAACGCCAATGAGCGATCTTGCCGGCGGATTGTTCGTGCCGAAGTAGCGAGCGGAAATTTCATTGAGAATGTTCTGGCCGTCCATCTGGGTGGTGAAGATCGTGAGCTTGAGCACATCGTTCATTCGAGCGCCCGCGGCATCAAGAATTTCCTTGATGTGCAGGAATGTGCGCTCCGTCTGTTCCCGAAAATCGCCCCCAAGCCATTGCCGTTCCTCGTCAGGGTCATGCGGATGCTTGTGATAGGTCGGGACTGTGCAACAACCGGAGAAAAAGATCAGGCGGCCTCCTTCGATCGCATAAGCGGCCGAAAAGGGGCTCCTGTATTCCGGCCGCATTGAGACATGGTGGATTGCTTCGACCTTCATGCGCGCTTTCCTCGATCATGGCACGAACATGATAGCGTGGTCCGTTGCGGCGCAGGAAGCCACCCCATCCCTGATTCCAGGAGGCAAAGATGATTGATCGGAGGAACGTATTCCCGGATTCGTTGTCGAAACGAATCGTAGGCGGGCACGTTCTCTACGCCCCGGTGGTGACGGTCGTGCCCGGCCGGCTGATATTCATTTCCGGTCTTCTCGCGCGCGATCGCGATGGCGAGATCGTAGGTCGCGGCGACATGGCCCGGCAAATCCGCCAGGTCGGCGAGAACCTCAAGGCGGCGCTCGCGGCCGCGGACGCGCATTGCCCGATCTCGTTCGCACTCAGACATTCACCACGGATATCGATGAATTCTTCCGGCACGTCGACGTGCGGATGGAGTACTTTGGTGCGGCACTCCCGACCAGCACCACAGTCGAGGTAAGGCGGTTGTCGCATCCAGAATTCCTGGTCGAGATCGAGGCCATTGCCGTCAAGGCGAGCTGATGGACCGGCGCGCTGCCGCGCGCGGCAACTCGCGCAAGTTTTGTCGCATGTGAAAAAGAGGGCAGCGACGGACGCGGTGAAATACCTCCCCTTAAGGGGAGGTCGACCGCCGGGAGCGAAGCGACGGGCGGTCGGGTGGGGTGCCGGGCTGCCGCGAGCGGTTGCGTTTGACCCCCACCCGGCTCGCTTTGCTCGCCGACCTCCCCAGAAAGGGGGAGGTATATCGAGTATGTTGCTTCGATCAAGCAATTCGTCCAGGTGCAATGCGTAACCTGCTGGCTCGCCATATGCAGGAGGCGGGAGGTCAATTTTTGAGTCGATAACCCGTCTTGAAGATCCAGCCCACCGTCACGAGGCATGCGGACAGGAACAGCCCGGTCATCGCAAGACTGATCCCGACATTCACATCGGCGACTTCGAAGAAGCTCCAACGGAACCCGCTGATCAGGTAAACGACGGGGTTCGCAAGCGCGATCTTCTGCCACGCCGGGGGCAGAACACTGATCGAATAGAAGCTGCCACCGAGAAACGTCAGAGGGGTGATCACCAGTAGCGGAACGATCTGCAATTTCTCGAAGCCCTCCGCGACTATGCCGATGATGAAGCCCAGGAGGCTGAAGGTGACGGCGGTGAGCAGCAGAAAGGTGATCATCCAGAATGGGTGTGCGATCCGCAGCGGCACGAAAAACCCCGCGGTGAGCAAAATGATCAGGCCAAGGATGATCGACTTGGTCGCCGCGGCGCCCGCATAACCGAGCAAGATTTCGAAATATGACACCGGGGCGGAGAGGATCTCGTAGATCGTCCCGGTAAACCTTGGAAAATAGATCCCGAACGAGGCGTTCATGACACTCTGCGTCAGCAGTGTGAGCATGATCAATCCGGGCACGATGAATGCGCCATAGCTGACGCCTTCTATTTCGGTGATGCGCGATCCGATCGCGGCGCCGAACACGACGAAATACAGCGAGGTTGAAATGACAGGCGATACAATGCTTTGCAGCAGCGTTCGCCCGGTCCGCGCCATCTCGAAGCGGTAAATGGCGCGGATTGCCGGCAGGTTCATCATCTCTGCCTCACCAGATCGACAAAAATATCTTCCAGCGAGCTTTGGCTGGTCTCGAGGTCCCGGAAGCGGATGCCGGCGCGGCTGAGGTCCTGAAGCAGCGTGGTGATGCCAGTGCGCTCGGCTTGGCTGTCATATTTGTAGACAAGCCCGCTGCCATCCGCGGTCAAGGTCAGATGATGAGGGGCAAGCGCAGCCGGCACGGCATCGAGCTTCTTGTGGAGGTGCAGCGTCAATTGCTTGCTGCCAAGCTTGTGCATCAGCTCGGTCTTATCCTCAACAAGGATGAGCTCGCCATGGTTGATCACGCCGACACGGTCAGCCATCTCTTCCGCCTCCTCGATATAATGGGTGGTCAGAATGATTGTGACGCCGGAAGCTCGCAACGATCGGACGACTTGCCACATGTCCTGGCGCAGTTGGACATCCACACCGGCGGTAGGCTCGTCGAGAAAAAGCACTTGCGGCTCATGCGCCAGCGCTTTGGCGATCAGCACTCGGCGTTTCATCCCGCCCGACAGGGTCATGATCTTGCTGTCCCTCTTCTCCCAGAGGGACAGATCCTCCAGCACCTTTCGGACGTGCTGCGGATTGCGCGGCTTTCCAAAAAGTCCGCGACTGAAGCTCACTGTCGCCCAGACAGTCTCGAAGGCGTCGGTGTGCAGCTCCTGGGGCACGAGCCCAATCAGCGATCGGGCGGCGCGGTAGTCGGCGATGATGTCATGGCCAGCGACTGATACGCTGCCCTGGGAAGGCACGACGATGCCGCAGACGATATTGATCAGGGTCGTCTTTCCGGCGCCGTTCGGACCCAGGAGGGCGAAGATCTCTCCCCGGCGGATATCAAGGTCGATGGTCTTTAAGGCCTTGAAACCCGACGCGTAAGTCTTGGTGAGTTTGCTGATTGAGACGGCCGGTCGCATCCGGGTCGCGATAGCGGATGCACGGCCCCGGCGCCAGTCGGCAAAGGACGTTATCCGCGCTTGCGCGGAGGCTTCGTCAAGCGTGCACGAACTTTACGCCGATTTGGCCATCGTAGTGGCGGACGATCCGGCACCGTTCTCGGAAAAGAAGCGTGAACTCGTCAGGTATCGGGTGGTCGCCAGGGAGCGTGAGCTTCGCACCTTCGGCGGATATGTCGCAGATCATGCAAGTGAGCGGGGCCGCGCCGTCAGTATCGATTTGCGCGAGATAGTGAAGCTCAAATCGTGGGCTTTTGCGCAGCTCGTTGAAGGGATCGCGGCGCCGGAAAAGGGACATCTCTTTCTCTGCCTGAATGTATCCGCATCTGACCATTCCCGCGAAACCGTAAAAGATCTCCCCTGCGATCCCTTAAATGTTGCGCTATGATGCAAAATTGCTCCCCGGAGAGGGCAGACCCGTTTGGAGAAAACGGCGTGAGACGGCGCGACTTCATCGCATTTCTGGGTATGACCACGGCGGCTTGGCCGTGCATCGCGCAAACACGCCCCAAGATGCTGCACGTCGGCTTTTCCGGCATGTTGCCGCGCGGTGCGCCCCACTACGCGGCTTTCGAGCAGCGGATGGCAGAGCTTGGTTATCAGCAGGGCGGGAATTTCGTCTTCGAGTTCCTCCAGTCTCCCGGCATTGAGGGCTATCAAGAGACTTACCGGGAGCTTGCCGCGCGCAGGGTTGACATCCTGCTTGTTGCCGGTAACGAGCCCGCGCTTGCGGCCGCGCGCGCTGCCGCAGGCGCGACGCCGATTGTCCTTGCTGCACTCGACTTCGATCCTGTCGACAAGGGTTATGTCGCGAGCTTGTCTCGGCCAGGGGGGAATGCGAGCGGAATATTCGTAAGTCAACTTGAATTGGCGGGAAAACGTATTGAAATCCTGCGCGATGCATTTCCGAAAGCGCAGCGTGTAGGTTCTTCTGTGGGATGCTACCTCGCGGGAGCAGGCCGACGCCGCCGCGCCGCTGGCGGAGAAGCTTGGCTTCCGCCCGCTTTTTCTCGAGCTTGTCGGCCACCCACCCGATTACGCGGCCGCGCTGCTGCCGATGGCGGATTTCCCCGGTGAACCGGTCGCGATACCCGCGAGCCCCTTGTTTCTGCGCGATCGTTCGCTCATCGCTCGACTACTGATTGAGCGCCGCTCTCCCTCAATAAGCGCCTTCCGCGAGATTACTGAAGCAGGCGCGCTGATGAGCTATGGCATCAATCTCGTGGACGTGTTCCGCGATCTCGCCTCGTTCGTCGATCAGGTTGCCAAGGGAGCAAATCCGGGCGACTTGCCCATGCGGCAGCCATCGCATTTCCATACGGCATTCAATTTGAAAACGGCAACCGCTCTCGGCATCGACATAGGCCCCACGCTGCTCGCGCGTGCCGACGAGGTGATCGAGTGAGCTCTACCCTCCGATCTGATGCTTGATAAGGAAGGATGACAGATCATTCCGATGCCGTGACGAAGCTTGCCCGCGATCTCGTGAGGATCGATTCCCGCAGCTTCGTGTCCAACCACGCCATCTCCGATCGGATTGAGGCGGCGCTTCCGGATTTCGAGCTGGAGCGGCTCGACTATCGTGATCTTAACGGTGTGGCGAAACGCGCTCTGGTCGCGCACCGGCATCCCGAAGGCTATGCGCGGGACGGGGCGGGAGGGCTTGCGTTCTCCGGGCACATGGACACCGTGCCGGATATCGGCTGGCGCAGCGATCCCTGGAGCGGACGGATAGCTGATGGATGGCTGGTTGGACTTGGCAGCACTGACATGAAAGGGCCGCTCGCTGCCGCTATCGTGGCGGCGTGCGCTATTCCCGCGCAGGTCCCGGTCACGCTGCTTCTCACCACGGATGAGGAAACGACCAAGGCTGGCGCCCGGGAGATCGCGCAGCGCTCGACACTGGTCAGACGGGTCCAGCCGCGCGCGATTGTGGTCGTTGAGCCGACAAGAATGATCCCCATGCGCGGGCATCGCGCGCACATTGTGTTCACCGCGGTCGCGAGCGGCGTTCAGGCGCACAGCAGCACGGGTCGCGGACGCAATGCCAATTGGGACTTGCTGCCGTTCCTGATGGAGATGCGCCTGATCCACGACCGGCTGCGCACGGACCCGGCATTGCAGGATCCCGCCTACGAGCCGCCATTCAGTGATTTCAACCTCGTGGTGGATAATCACGGCTCCGCCGTCAATGTCACGGTTCCAACGGCTACCGCAACCATCAAGTTTCGCTACAGCGCCACGGTGGATCCGCAGCCCGTGTTGGACCTCGTTCGCGACGCGGCGCAACGCTCCGGCATTGCACTCAGCGAGGCTCGGGAGGGCGATCCGCCCGAGCTTGATCAGAACCATCCCCTCGTTCGGCTATGCAGCGCCATAGCGAGGGCAGAGCCCGGTGTTGCCGCCTATGGGACCGATGCCTCCGAACTGCAAACGCTGGCGCCGTGCGTGATTCTGGGGCCGGGGGACATTGCGCAGGCGCATGCACCCGAAGAGAGTGTCTCCATAGCCCAACTCGCAACAGCGGTTCCGCTGTTCATCCAGCTGGCGCAGGAGACTGCGCGGCAAAAGCAGTAGCCACCATCCGCGTTCCGGTGTCTGACTTCAGGTGCCGCTGCGAGCTGCTCGGAGAGCTCAAAACGCTTGCGTCGCCGCCCGCCTTCGGATGCGCACGGCTGGATTGTTCGCGATGAAGGTGAGGTATTCAAGTCGATATAACGTTCTCGCGAGGGCAAGATAGGCGATGAGGGCGGAGATCGCGGAGGCGGCCAGAAAGCCCAATCCGAGATAGTTGGGTCCGAGCGCAAGCAGCGCGAAAGTCAACCCGCCATTGAGCACGAGGAAAACGAGCTGCAGCAATAAGAATACGCCGCGGCGATCGAAATAGAGCGTAAGCGATGAGCAGGTTATGAACAGAAACTGAAACACTGCCCCGATCACGCCCAGACGCAGTGTGCCGACCTGGCGGAATTGCATGTCGAGCAGGTCAATCACCGCGGGAGCCGACACCGCCACCAGCGAACTGACGACCAGTTGCGGCACCGTGATGCTGCTCAACGATGCGATCGTCGCGTCGCGCAGCCGCTTTGCATGGGCGCAGATTTGCGCAAGCGTCGCATGTTCCAGAATGCTGGAATAGAACAGGCGATAGTTGCGGAAGAACTGCACCTCGAGGTGAATGATGAAAGCCGCGTAGGCGGGGACAACGACGAGGTAGGAAAGGAACATGGCGCTGTCGTAGAGCGGCGCATGCAGCAGACCATATTGTATCTGCGAACCATAGGGCGACAACCAGACCACCCACTTGTCGATCCATGCTCCGATCGCGCCGAACAGGCCGCCCAATGCGATCGGCCAATACGTCATGCCGGCGCGCGAAAAAGCGATAATCGGACCCGCCACTGCGCGTACGGCAAATGGGAAAGTGGCGAAGCTGCGAATGAGCAGTCCGAACAATGTCGCCGCGAGACCGATATTGAACCCCCACAACATGAACTCCAGATCCGGCTGCATGTTGTAGCCAAGGGTCACCCCAAGCACGGCAAGAGCCATGCCGAGCGCAAAGAACGCGGTCACTGACGTGTAGTCCCGGGTAACGCTGGCGAACAGGCAGCCCACCCAGATGAGGCCAATCAGCGCGCAATTTACGACCGCCGCAATCGCGGCGGCAGGTTCCAGATCAAGCGGCAATACAAAGAGCGCCGCTGCGCAACCGACGTCGAGAATAGTGGCAAACGCAAAGGCCGCAAGCATGACTGCAGGAATGTCCGCGACCTTGAGATCATGCAGCTTGTCGGAAACGACACGAGCGCCGACCAGCGCGATCGGAGCGGTGACCACGAAGGACAGGGCGAAGCTGTAGATTATGAGCGCGCGGAAGGCTGCGATCGTCGTCCTGCCTTCCGTCTCGCTGATGGTTGCGCTGATCAGCCAAATGCCCAGGACGGTGAGAAGGCAAGGGCCCGCGGCAACGATGGAAGCATGCGCGAATGACGCCACGCGATCGCCAAGCGAAGCGCTGCGATAGAGCCGATCGAGTGCGAATCCTATGCCGGCCATTCAACACGTCTCTACTATTGGCTCTACGGTACCGGCCGCGAAGCTGTGTCCATGTGGCGCCGGTAGATTGTTGCATACGCATTGTCGACAACGTCGAGGTGGTAATAGCGTTTGACGCGCTCCTGCATGATGCGACCGAGTCCCCGGCGCCGATCCTGATCGCGTAAGAATTCGCCGATGGCGGCCGCTGTCTGCTCGGGGGAAGCGACATCGGTAATGATTCCACCCGGGCCCAAGCGCGGGTGCTCGTCGTCTCGCCCAAACAGAATTTCGCGGCAGGCGCCCACATTGGACGCGATAGTTGGAATGCCCGCGGCGCCTGCTTCAAGGACGCTCAGCGGCTGCGACTCGCTCAGGCTGGTGAGCACGTTGACGTGGACGTGTGGAAAATATTGCGCTACATCGACCTGGCCGGTGAACGACACGATGTCAGTCAGGCCGAGCTGCGCAACCAGCGCTTTGCATTCTTCATAATAGTCTACCTGCTCATCGGTGGGCCCCAATACGAGCGCTTTGAGCCCGGGGATTTGCGCCTGCACGATCTCAATCGCATGGATGAAGGTCTTGATGTCTTTGATTGGAACGACGCGTCCGACCAGCGCTACCGTTGGTGGGCCGTCGACGCCGGCCTGTGGCAGACGGCTTAAACTCGCATAGTCGACCCCGTTGGGGATGATCTTCATGCGATCCGGTGAGGCGCCCTGCATGAGTTGCGCGGACTGGTTGGCGCCGTGCAATGTGATCACTTCGGTGCAGGCTTCGTAGCAGGCTCGGGCGTAGCTTTCGAAGGCCGTCGACCAGAAGTCGCGCAGATCACGGCGATCATCGTGAATGCCAAAACCCTTATCGACCGTGTCGACGATCCAGTCCGCCTGCAGGATCTCGATCCGCCGCTCGTTGGTGTAAACCCCATGCTCCGTGATAAGAGCCGGCCGCCCGGTCTCCACCGCTGCGCGCGCAGCCAGCAAGCCCGCATAGCCTGTCGATACGGTGTGATAGACGCGGGCCGGCGGCAGCGGGAACGAGAGCGTCGCGACCAGTCCACCGAACAGCGCCCGCCAGGCCCAGAAGAAATGCAGGAAGGATTCGTGCGGCATTTCGCGGGAATAAAGATCGCGGACCAAATTCCATGCCAGGGTCGAATCCAAAAGATCTCCTGATCGCCTCGCCTTGACGAGGGGGGCCATCAGCCTGTCAACCATTGCGAGCTCCGCCAAACCGCCGCCGCTCAGAAACTGATCGGCGGCCTTATCGAACTCCGTTTGATCGAACGAGGAAGGCCGGCGCCAGCCGCCTTTGCCGCGCGCTTCGCTGAGATAGAGCTGATGCAGCTTCAATAAATTGGGTAGACCTCCATATTTGGGTGGCGGCGGCGGCAGCTCCGGAAGGATTGCCACCACGTCGAATCGCAAATCGGGTTGCCGCTGGATCAATCCATGAACCCAGGCAGACACTCCGCCGGAAACGTAGGGATAAGCCCCTTCGACGATTATGCAGATATCGGCGGCTTGCAGCGAGCGACTGTGCATCTCCGGGGCTGATCGGCCTGCCGCTCTCTGCGTCTGCGGTCGCGTCAGCATTGTGGTGCCGGCAGCCCACAGGGTGATACGCGATTACCTAAGCTCATCGTTTTTGCTTGACGCCGCGTCATTTGCGCCGCGCGGCAATGCTCCAGTCCAAAGGCTTTTCTTCTCCTCCAAGCGCAGACGACTGGCGACCGCGGCGGCCTGCGCGCGTATGAAGCCGTTCTTGTTGCGCAGGGCATCCCGCAGGGCGGCACGAAAATCGGGGTGGTAACGCCGGCCGATCACCCCGAGAACCCGTTGCTGCTCCTCCATTGAGGCGCCATGAAGGATCGGCCGGAAGCGCGGAACTTGCGCGGCTGGATCCGAATGCAGGCGGTTGGAGGTCAGCTCTTCATAGAGGCGCACCACGCGGTCGCGAGCGACAACGCCGGTGATATATTCATACCAATTCTGCAAGCGCGCCGCCGCCGGACGCCGCCGCGAGCTGATAAGGGCCATGCATGCGCAGCCGAGCCCGCCCAGCGGGCCGGACGCGAAGCTCGTCACGAGGAGAAGCACCGCAATGGTGAGCTCTGCGTTGCGACGCAGTTGCAGAATCAGAAACGTGACTGGCACGATCAGGGTGGCGATGTGCAGGGCGATTACCGCCGGAAAGCTCGCGCGCGAGCTCATTGCGAAAGCCAGGACGGGCGCGCTCGCCGAGAAGAAAAAAAGGCAGGCCGCGACATCGCGAGCGCCTGCCGCCAGAACCGGCTGAGTCGGGCCTGGCCAGGAAATCCGCGCAACGGGTCTGGGGTGCATGTCACTCATTGCAGGGTGAGCTGCGGCTGCCCTCGCTGCCGGGCAGGCGGTCCCTCGATCTTCGCGGAAGGGGCGGGAACGCCCATTTCTTCGGCCGTTCCGTTGTGCCCGTGGGGGCCCGTTGCAGCCGACGCGTCCCAGCGATCGACAAGGCGAATGCGGCCGGCCAGTCGCGACAATTCCGTGCAAGTCAGCGAGAACCTGCGCTCAATATCTTCGGGGCAATCCGCAAGCGAAGCCCCACAAATGGAAAACATCCCAATAACGTGATCTTTGCCCTGCACGAGCGGACCAGCCATGATGGCGCGGCCAGCGAGCAGTGCGGCATCGGCTTCATCCTCCGTCGAGACGATCCGCCGTTCATCCACGATTGCTGCGAACAGCGGGTCCTCGGGGCGGACGGCCATTTCGGTGCCGGGGCGATGAGCATCAACAGGCTGGAACGCAATTTTGAGACCATCGCCGTGCAAGATGTGCACCGCAAAATCCGCCGAGCCGGTCATGAGGACGATGAAACGCGTCAACCGTTGCACGAACTCATCCCAGCCGGCGTGCTGGAGGCCGCTTATGGCTTCCGCCAGGTCTGCGTTTGAGGCGTACGCATTGGCGGCAATCTGACGCTCGAGCGTTTCTGCGCGCTGTCGCAACTCGTCGCAGAGCTCGGCCAAGGCGGCGCAGTGCTGCCTGCTCTCGGCAAGTTGCTCCTGGTCCTCGACGCTGCTTGCGATCTGCCGGCTGCGAATATGTCCGATCAGCAAGGCAGCGCACGTCCAGCCGACTGGTTCGGCGGTTATCCTGGCGATGTAGGCATACATGTCCTCCGACATGAACGCCGGCGGCAGTCCGCCTGAATATTGTATCGCCGCGGCGATGACGGCGGCTGCAACGCCTGCGGCGAGCCCATGCGCAAGCGCGAGCAGCACCACCGGCAACCACAAGAGATTGGGGTAGGACGTTGTCAGGGTCGCAGCGAGCACCTGCTTTGCCAGCAGAGTGCCGGCGAAAACAAGCACGAATTCGAGAACGAGGCCTACCGGCGCTGGCCGTCTCGCTCTCCCGGATTCCGGTGGCTTACCGAGAGCCCAGGTCATCGCCCTGTCCTTCGTCCAAATTCGTCACGAGGCTCGATGTTGCTCACGGCGTTGCTCGCTGGGTCCCCGCCAGTTGCGGGCGCATCGGCTTCACAGGTTATGCGTTTGCGTGGGCGCGCCGTCGCCGCGGCTGATTCGTCACGTTGCGCCTGGCAAATGAGCGCACGTGCCGCCGTCACGTCCACCGCCATCATCAAACGAACCAGCCGTGCGGCAGGCGTCTCCCCTTCAGCCTCGTGATGGAGGCTCGCCTTGCGAAAATAGCCGATCCATGAGGCGGCCTTGGCGAGCGCCGTCGTCTTGTCCCCCGTCGCCACCAGCACTTCGAACAGCACGAAGCGTCCAATGCTGCGTTCGGGATTGGCAATCTCATCGAAGCGCATGAGGGCCTCGCGGGCCCCGAACAGGTCGCCGCGTGCGGCGAGGATAAGCCCAAGCCGCTCGGCGTCGTTTGCCGTGATCAAGTCTTGCGAGAGCAGGGTCCGCAGCAGATTCTCCTCGCGGTCGAAGGCGCCCTCGAGGCGGTAATATGCCAGGAGATCGCCCGCCACGGGCAGCGACGGCGACAGTTCGAACAACCGTTCGAGCGTGGCGACCTCGTTGCCCTTGTCCTGGATGTCGCCGTAATGCCTGGCGAGCAGTGCGATCGCTTCCGGATTTCCGGGATGGTCGGCTACCAGGGTCTGCATGACCCGCGTTGCCCGAGCGATGTCGGCAAAGGACATGTACAGCTTGTGGAGATGAACGAGCGCATCGATCTCGTGCCGGCCCGCCTGGTAGCGCGCTTCCAGGGTTTTCAGCGCTTCCTCATTGCGCCCATCGCGCACCAGCATGGTCCATTGCTCGCGCTCTCCGGGGACGATGGCCACTCCGGTGGCCAGCGCGGCTACGGTCAGGCACGTGATGAGGGCGATATGACGAATCATTGGTGCCGGCCATTCTCTCCCAAACACGTCACTTCGAGCTCGACAGGCGACATGGCTTCTGCATCAGCCGTGAATTCAAGCCGGCCGACAGCATTGACCTCCATCTCCTGCTCCCACAGGGTCTCGTTCAAGTCGCGCACGGTTACCAGATAGACGCCGGCCTGCAGCCCGCCCCAGGCCATCTGGCCGATGCCGAAACCCTTTGCCATGACCGTGAAGCCACATTCGCGACGACGCATGTCGCGAAAGGTCCAGCGTCCGTCAACAAGATAGGGCGCCGCTTCCTGCGTACGCTCGCGTGAATATGGGCGAAGCGCGACGATGACCTCCTCGAAAGCCTCGTCCATTGCCACGTAGAGAGACGTCCCTTTTCGATACTGCCCGATTACGCCGACGCTGCGGCCAAGATCCAAGGCCAGCGCCGCAGCATCATCGAAGCGCAAGGTTTGCAGAGCGCCACGATGGTGAATGGCCCAGCTTGCATCTCCAACCGCGGTAATCTCGGTCGAGAAGAAGCTGTCCGCAATGGCGGCATAATGCGAAGCGGTTATGGGCGTGACAGAGGATTGCCGCGCGGCATCGAGGTGATGGCGCACGGCCGCGAGCTGAGCAGGCCGTTCGCCCGCGTACATGTGGTAGTAGACATTGATCGGCTTGAGCCGGCGCGGATTTTCGGTGCGCCTGACCGTCTCGTCCAGGTGAAGAAAGCCATGCTCGCGCCCGCCTGCGTCGGTCATATAGATGTAGTCATTGGCGTTGCCGGCATAGATCTGCCGCTCGGCTCCGGCGAGCCGCGATATCGGTGCCAAGTAGCTGATGGAGGGATAATCGGCATCGAAGCGGGAATCGCCCCCGTTCAGGTTGCGAAGCCCAAGCCGGCGCGTGCCCGCGATGGCGGCCTCGAACGGCTCGGCGCCGCCGCTCCAGAGATAGAGAGCCGCATGCTTGCCTTCGGGCGCCAGATCCTCGGCCATGGTGACGCTGCCGCGAATTTCCTCATCGAGATCGAACGGGAAATCGCTGTATGCGCGAGGCGGGTCTTCGTCGCCGACCTTGACGTCGCTTTCCGGGGTCTTGCGCACGAGCCCCGGCAGCAACCGCCGCGCGATTCGACGCACGCGCTCCCCGAGCACCGCCTTCCATTCGGACTCGTCCGGACCGACGAGGCGTTCCTCCAGCTTGCGGTCGTAATTCTCGAAAAAGCCCCACTGGTAGGGATGCGAATAGGTATGCGAAGCCACTTCGACTTGCGGCAATGCATAGAGTTCCCGCGCGGCCACTCGCGCCGCCTCGGGCGCGCCGTAGCGCTCGTCGATGTCGGCGCCGATCACGCCGACGGTGACGGGAAGGTCCGGATAGGGAGCGATCAATTCGCGCAGGACTACGCCGGCGGCAATGGTCGGCTTGTCACGATACTCCTCGATGTAGCTGACGTTGTTCCAGCCATCGCCGTCGATATGACTGAACCAGATGCGCCGGCCCGACAGCGTCGTCACATCCGGCTTCGGCATGCTCAACGTGCCGAATGCCTTCTGAAAAAATGCGAACGGATCGATGATCCACTTGGTCTTTCCGGTCCTCGGCTCCTCGTAAATGAAATAGCCGCTCGCGGCGTATCCGCCACGGCTGCTGGTCAGCACCACGCTTGAGGCTAGCACCAAGTCGCCCTCGCGATGCTCGATCACCAGGTGAGAGGCGACGTCCGCCCCGAGGCTGCCCACGATTGGGAAGGCGGGAAGGACCGCATCCAACGCGCGCTCGAATTCGATGAGCGCATCCCGATAAAGAATCCGCGACGAGTACGTGATATCGACAAGCCCACCGGTGAGCCCGAAACCGATCTCGCTGAACATCTTGTTGGCGTCAGTGAGCGAGGTATCGCCGGACGGTACCCCGCCGTCGCCGAGCACGACCATGCGAACGCCGTTGGAGAGCTGATCGCGGCCCCAAGAATAAAAGCCGCTGGGCGGCGCCCGCCGGAACCAAGTGATGATGCCTCGAATATTGGCCGTGCGCTCTGCGCCAGGCAGCCCGGCGTTAAGGTCCCAGTAGCTCACCACAAGCCCGAGGTGGTTGAGCGGCATTTCCGCAAACCGATGGATGCGGGTCTGGTCGGGTCGTGCTTCCTCGCGCCCGTCGTAGACCGCAAGAATTTCGCGTCGAACCGGCTCGGCTGCGCTTTTTTCCGCGCTCGTTTGAGCTTGCGCGCGGAGCGTGCACCCAAGCACACACAGCATCACGAGAGTTGATGCAATTGGGCGCTGGTAGCGGCAGCACATGAGCGGACCCAGCAAATGCCCCGAGCGCGATGAAAGAGTGTCAAAGATTGACCCAAGCGCGGTCGGTAAGATGAACAAGTATTCACGCAAGGCAGAAAATCCGCTGGTGAATGCCGAATTCCTGCCAAGAGTACTGGAATGAGTGCTCATTATGGCTGCTTTTCTGCACAGGTTCCCTCAGCCCATGCAAGCGCCCGTCGTGCTACCAGTCCCGTGTAAGGCGAACCCGTCCTCTGAGCAACTTGTTTCCTGGGCGGCAATTGCGCGCTGGTCGTAAGAGCACGCTGCAATTCGCTTCAGAGAAAAAACCCCGCCTTTGCTGCACCGAGGCGAGCGCGCAACTGGATCAGCCACTCGCGTTTGCGGCATAATAGCTTTAAGCGAGAAAACCCGTCCGACAGGAGAAAGCGCCATGACGGCTGCAACAGCCACGCAACGAAAGGCCCCCTCCGGCCTGTCCAACAAAGCTCGCGAGATGATGGAGGCAATCAACACCGATGCCGCCGGGCATCATGTCTGGGTGCGCACGCAGGCAAATGCGCCGGCACAGCGCCCCTGGTTCAGTGAGACCAGCGGGGAGGGGAGCGGCCAGCTCGCGTCCGGCCGCGTCGCTGCCAATCAGATGAAGACGCTCCCGCATCTGTGGCGCTGGAGCGAGTTCAGCCCCTACCTGCATCGCATCTCCGAAATTGCGCGCAAGGCCGATGTCTCGCCTATCGAGTTCGCCGACCGCCAGAGCATCCTGCTGCTCAATCCCGGCCTCAATGGAAGGCTGCAGGTCACCAATACCATCCGCTGCGCCATCTCGATCTATAATCCCGGCGACGTAGCGCCGGTGCACTTGCATTCGCCCAATGCCAGCCGCACGATTCTCTCGGAAAAAGGCGGCTATACCGTTGTGGAAGGCGAGCGCTGCGATGCCACCCGCGGCGACCTCATTCTCACTCCGAACGGTACCTGGCATGACCACGGCAACGACGCTTCCGAGCCGGTGATCTGGATCGACATGCTGGATTGGCCGCTCATGGAGTTTCTCGACGCTGCCTGGGTCGACCATGACATGCCCGGCGCGCAAGGCAACGCCAAGGTCCAGCCGACGAAGCACAGCGCTGGATACTCGCGCCGGCTGTACGGGCGCGGCGGCATCTTGCCGACATTTGTCAATCACCAGCTCGGCGTGGGACGCAACCCCTCGCCGCTCATTCACTACCGTGGCGCCGACGTGCACCAGACGTTGCACGATCTGCGCAAGGAAAAGGGCGATCCACACGAAGGCATCAAGGTCGATTTCGTCAATCCGGTAACGGGGGAGCCGGTGTTCAAGACATTGAACTATTGTGCCCAGCTGCTGCGTCCCGGAGAGGAGACCGAGCTCAAGCGGGAAACCGCGGGCGCCTTCTACGTCGTAATCGAAGGGAGCGGTGCGACTGACGTTGGCGGCAAGCGCTTCGAATGGGCACAGAACGATATCTTTGTGGTGCCGAACTTCGTTTGGCGCCGCCACATCAACACCGGCAAGAACGACGCGGTGATCTATTCCGTGTCAGATGCGGCGCTGATGAAGAATATCGGCCAGTATTATGCCCAGGGCCGCGCCAAGACCGGTGACGTAACGGAGCTGGTGCAATAGCCGAGAGGCACCTTCTTCCTCATGGTGAGGAGCATCGCACTACAAGTGCGATGCGTCTCGAAGCATACGTCCTTCGAGACGCGCTTTGCGAGCGCTCCTCAGGACAAGGCCGGCGCTTGCGTTCAGCTACACCTCGTCCACGACCGCATTGCGCAAGATGCCGATCTCCGGAACCTCGACGTCCACCACGTCGCCGGGCTTGAGCCACACCGAGGGATTGCGGTGGACGCCGGCGCCCGTCGGCGTGCCGGTCCAGATCAGGTCGCCCGGCTTGAGCGTGGCAAAAGTGCTGATGTAATTGATCAACCAGGCAAAGCCCCAGGTCAAACGCGCGGTGCTGTCCTGCTGGCGAACTTCGCCGTTGACGCGGGTCATGAGATGGAGCGGTTTTGCGGGATCGAGCTCGTCGGTCGTCACGATCCACGGCCCCACGCTGCCGGAATGATCGAAGTTCTTGCCCTGGGTTACATTGAGCGTGCCATGGCGCAGCCAGTCTCGGACGCTGCCCTCATTGCCTAATGTCAGACCAGCGATCCAGGACAGCGCGGTGTCACGCGGGACATGGCGGCCCTCCTTGCCGATCACCAGGATGACCTCGCCTTCATAGTCGAACTTGTCGGAGACTTTCGGGCGCACGATCGGCTGGCCGCTTCCAACCAGAGAGGTTGGAAATCGGCAGAACAGATTCGGGTATTTTGGCGCCTCCCGATTGTCTTTGTACTCGCGGGTGCGGTCAGGATAATTGATGCCGACGCAGATGCTCTTCTCCGGCGCGACGATTGGCGGCAGCATCTTCACATCATTGAGCTGGTGATCGGGCGGTCCCTGCGCGGCCGCGCGCGCCTCCGACAGGGCTTCCGCCCGAAACAGATCGAGCAGGGTCGGATACCTAAGCCGGCGGCCGAGATCGATGATGCCGGTGCCGGTTACCGCCCCGTAGCTTGTGCGGCCGTTAGCCTCGAAGCTTGCAAGTCGCATGGTTCACTCGCATGGTTCACTCGCGTGGCTTAACGTTGAACGCGTTCATGCCGCTTGCGGCGCCCCGGGCTGGCGCAGTGGATGTGCGCGCGCAAAGGCATCTTGCTGCATGCAGGCGTCCGCGATTCGCCGCACGGTGGGAAACCCGGCCAGATCGTACTTGAACAGGTTAGCGCCGGTCGCCTGGCTCACGAGACAGATATCCGCGATGCTGACGGAATCGCCCTGGCAGTAGCGGCCCGTCTCGCTGCTGCCGGCGAGATTGGACTCGAGCGCCTGCAAGGCTTCGCCAATCCAGTGGTGGATCCATTTCAGGCGAGTGGGCTCGTCGAGCTTGAGCTCATGCTCCAGGTATTCCCGCACGCGCGGCACGAGCAGCGGATGCGAATCACAGGCGACGATCTGCGCCAGTGCCCGCACGCGCGCCCGCGCCCGCGCTGTTGCCGGAAGAAGAGGCGGCCGTGGATGCGTCTCCTCGAGATATTCCATGATGGCGAGCGACTGGAACAGCGGCGGCCCCTCGCCATCGATCAGAGCCGGAAGCAGCATTTGTGGATTGACCGCGCGGTAAGCCGCCTCGCGCTGGTTGCCGCGGATGAGATCGACGTTGACGACCTCGTCCGGAGTGAGCCCCTTGAGGTTGAGCGCAATACGCACGCGGAAGGTTGCGAGCGAGCGCCAGAACGAAAACAGCTTCACGTAGCACTCCTTTGCGAAATATGATCGGGTTGCTCTTACCACGATATCCCATGGCCCGCATGAGCCAACGGGTCCGCGCGAAGCGCGGCCCGATGACCAGCTCCGCAACATGCGGGGGGCTTTGAATTGGGGCGGTCGCCGGATATCGCTACGCTCATCCGGGCTACTTGGAGGGACGCCATGGAGTCGGCCGACGCGCACGCCACGAAAACATCTGGCGCGAAAACGCACCAGGAGCGCAGCGAAGTCCGCGACGGCATGAACATCGACTGGGATGTGCCGATCATGATGGATGACGGCCTCGTGCTGCGCGCCGACGTCTTCAGGCCCGTCAAGGACGGGCACTATCCCGTGATCTTGAGCTATGGCCCCTATGGCAAGGGACTTGCGTTTCAGGAAGGCTATCCCAGCGCTTGGCAGCGCATGGCCGAGCAGCACCCGGACGTCGCTGCCGGATCGAGCAATCTCTACCAGAGCTGGGAAGTGGTCGATCCGGAAAAATGGGTGCCGCACGACTATGCTTGCGTGCGGGTCGATTCCCGCGGTTGCGGCTGCTCGCCGGGTGTGATCGATCATTTCTCGCCGCGCGAGACCAAGGATTTCTACGATTGCATCGAATGGGCCGGCGTGCAGCCGTGGTCAAACGGCAAGGTCGGGCTCAACGGCATTTCGTATTACGCCATCAATCAATGGCATGTGGCGACGCTGCAGCCGCCGCATCTCGCCGCCATGTGCATTTGGGAAGGCGCCGCCGACTGGTACCGCGACATGACGCACCATGGCGGGATGGTCTGCACGTTTTGGGAAAACTGGTACGACATGCAGGTGAAAACCGTGCAGCACGGCGCCGGCGAGCGCGGTAAGCGTTCGCGCGTGCATGGCGAATTGGTGTGCGGACCGCAGACCCTGTCGGAAGCGGAGCTTGCCCGCAATCGCACGCCGTTGGGGGATGACATCCGGGCTCACCCGCTCGACGACGATTATCATCGTGCACGCTCGCCGATCTGGGCGAAGGTGAGGACGCCGTTTCTCTCCGCGGCTAATTGGGGCGGCCAGCCCCTGCATCCACGTGGAAATTTTGAGGGCTTCGTGCGCGCGGCGGCCAAGGACAAATGGCTTGAAGTGCATGGCATCGAGCACTGGACGCATTTCTACACCGACTACGGCCGCAAGCTGCAGCTGCGATTTTTCGACTACTTTCTCCACGGCAAGCGCAACGGCTTCGACAAGCAACCGCGCGTGACGTTGCAGGTGCGGCACGTCGACAAGTTCGTCGAACGCGCCGAGAATGAATGGCCGCTCAAGCGCGCGAAGTGGACCAAATTCTATCTCGACCCGGCCATCGGCGCGCTCACCTCGAAGCGCGCCGCAGGCAAGGCCGTGCAAAGCTTCGCGGCCACGGGGGATGGCATGACTTTCCTGACCGCGCCGCTAGTCCAGGAGACCGAGATCACCGGGCCTTGCGCGCTCAAGCTGTTCGTCTCGTCCTCGACCCGCGATGCCGACCTTTTTGCTGTTCTTCGCGTCTTCACGGGCGATCTCAAGGAAGTGGTCTTCCAGGGCGCCATCGATCCGCACACGACCATAGGTCAAGGCTGGCTGCGCGCCTCTCATCGCAAGCTAGACAAGAAACTCTCGGCGGCGTACCGGCCTTATCACAGCCACGACAAGGAGCAGCCGCTCAAGAAGGGCGAGGTGGTCGAAATGGACATCGAGATTTGGCCGACGTCGATCGTCGTGCCGGCGGGGCATCGCATCGGCCTGAGCGTTCGCGGCAAGGACTACGTGTATGCCGGGCCGAGCGGGGGGAAGCTGTCGAACTTCAAGAACGAGCTCACGGGCTGCGGGCCATTCCTGCATGGCGATCCGCTCGACCGGCCGAGCGACGTGTTCAATGGGGTCACCAGCCTGCATTTCGGCGGCGCGCGGCAGCCGTATCTCATGCTGCCCATCATCCCGCATCGCCCTTCGCGGGCATGACGCCGCGGAATCGCGGCATCGAGTGGCGGGACAAAATCATCCGCGGCATGTAAGAATGACGTTAAGGGCGAGAACGGGATGGCTGAACCATCCCAGTGCTGCGCAATGCGCAATCACGGAGGAAAGGCATGAGAGTGCGACGCCGGACAGTTCTTCAGGGGATGCTTGCAACTGTGACGGTCGGCGCTGCGCCGGCGATCCTGCGCGCACAGAGCGGGCCGATGCGGATAGGCTTTCTCACCGTGAAAACCGGCCCGCTGGCGGCTGGCGGCATTCAGATGGAGCAGGGCCTCACGCTCTATCTCAAGGAGCGCAACAACACGATTGCCGGACGGCCGGTGGCGCTCTTCACCGGCGATTCCGGCGGCGCTCCTGCCGTCGCCCGCACGAAGATGCAGGAGCTCGTTGAGCGTGAGAACATCTCCTGTCTGATCGGACCACTCGCCACGGCCGAGGCGCTCGCCATCGACGACTATATCCGCGACAAGCATATCCCCACCCTGAGCGTTGCCGCCGCCGAGGACATGACCCAGCGCAAGGCAAATCCGTGGTTCGTGCGAGCGACGGCTTCGTCCGCCCAGTGCAGCTATCCCATGGGCGACTACGCGGCCAAGGAGCTCAAATACAAGCGCGCCGCAATGATCGCCGACGACATTGCCTATGGGCATGAGCTCAATGCCGGGTTCCAGCGCGCCTTCGAGGATGCGGGCGGCAAGGTGGTGCAGAAGCTGTGGCCACCGCTCGTGACCCCCGATTACGGCACCTATATCGGCCAGCTCAAGGACGACGTCGATGTGATTTTTATCGGCTTTGCCGGCTCGAATGGTTTCAAGTTCTTCAAACAGTACAAGGAATATGGAAAGACCAAACCGCTGCTTGGCGGGCAAACCGCCGTGGACGAGGCTCTGCTGCAACAAATGGGGGACGAGGCGATCGGTCTGATCTCCGCCTGCTGGTACTCGGCGCAGATCGATACGCCGACCAACAAGAAGTTCGTGGAGGGGATGAACCGCGACTACAAGGTCGATCCCGGTTTCTATGCCGCGGCAACATACGTCAACGGCGCGGTGCTCGAAACGGCGCTCAACAAGATCGGCGCCAAGATCGAGGATAAGGACGCCCTTATGGCGGCGCTGCGCGGAAGCGACAAGGTTGAGACTGCCCGTGGTCCGGTGAGCTTCGATAAATTCGGCAACGTGGTAGGCAACGTCTACATTCGCAAGGTCGAGAGAAAAGGCGGCAAGCTTGTCAATACGGTCATCAAGACCTACCCGAACGTGAGCCAGTTCTGGACCTACCATCCCGACGAATTCCTCAAGCACCCGGTCTACAATCGTGAGACCTGGCCCGGCGGCAAGTATCTGGAACCGTGAAATCTCCCTCTCTCCGCTCTTTGTGCGAGAGGGCTGGGGTGAGGGGCAGATCAGCCCGCCGCGACGTCACAAGAGGACCCCTCACCCGACCGCCTTCGCCCAAGGGCTCGGCGGTCAACCTCTCCCCGCAAGCGCGGAGAGGTGGGACAAATCAAAGGGAGAGGAACGCCATGCCCATCAATCGCCGCAGCGTCATGAGGGGGGCAATCGCCGCGGCTGCGGCGTCGCAGGTGCTCAAGCTATCCGCCGCGCCCGCGCAAGCCGTGCCTGTGCGTGTCGGGTTTCTCACCATCAAGACCGGTCCGCTTGCCTCCGGCGGCTTGCAGATGGAGCAGGGCCTCACTGTTTTCTTCAAACAGCGAAACAATATGCTTGCGGGGCGGCCGGTCGAGCTGCATACCGCCGATACCGGCGGCAACCCCGCCCAGGCGCGCACCAAGACGCAGGAGCTGGTCGAACGTTTGAACGTGGCGGTGTTGATTGGGCCGCTCGCTGCCTTCGAAGCTCTGGCCATTGACGATTATGTGCGCTCCTCGCGCACGCCCATCCTCTCGGTCGCCGGCGCCGAGGACATGACACAGCGCAAGGCCAATCCGTGGTTTGCGCGCCCGAGTTGCACCTCGGCGCAGCCCAGTCATGCCGTGGGCGACTATGCGGCCAAGAATCTCAAGTACAAACGCGTTGCGACAATCGGCGACGATTTTGCGTTCGGCCACGAATCTGTCGCTGGATTTCACCGCGTGTTCGAGGACAGCGGCGGCAAGGTGGTGCAAAAGCTGTGGACGCCTCTCAACGCGCCCGATTACGGCACATACATCTCGCAGTTGAAGAGCGACCTCGACGCGGTGTTCACGGCGCACGCCGGGTCGAACGGCTTCAAGTTCATTCGTCAGCTGCGGGAATACGGCAACAAGATACAAATTCTCGGCGGCTTCACTCCCGTGGACGAGTCGCTGCTACAGCAGATGGGCGACGACGCGCTCGGCGCGATGACGGGATGCTGGTACTCGGCCGAGCTCGATTATCCCGTGAACAAGACGTTCGTTGAAGCGATCCGCCGCGACTACAAGGTCGATCCCGGCGTCTATGCGGCGGAAACCTACCTCTGCGGTGAAGTGCTCGATCATGCGGCGAAGGCGGTCAACGGCAAAGTCGAGGACAAGGACACCTTCATGAGGGCGCTCAAGGACGCGAAGGTGCTGGATACGTTGCGCGGACCGGTGCGCTTCGACGAGCTCGGGAACGTGGTCGGCAACGTCTACATCCGCAAGGTGGAAAAGAAGAACGGCAGATATGTCAACGCCGTCGTCAAGACCTATCCCGAGGTGAGTCAATTCTGGACCTACGGCAAAGACGAGTTCTTGAAGAATCCGGTCTATTCGCGCGACTATCCCCCCGCCAAGAATTTGGAGCAGTGAGTTCGCAGGTCGCGAGCATAATTCAATGAGATTGACGCAGCCGATCTTTACCTCTCCCCAGCGGGGAGAGGTCGGAATGGGCGCAGGCGCGATCCGACCTCTCCCCTTCGGGGAGAGGTGACCGCCAGCACCGCCAAATGCAGTGGCAGTTCTGGATCATCCAGGCGCTCAACAGCGTCGCTTTTGGCGGTCTGCTGTTCCTGCTGTCATCGGGGTTCTCGCTCATCTTCGGGCTGATGCGCATCCCCAATCTGGCGCACGGCGCGTTTTTCATGCTCGGCGCCTATTTCGGCTACACGCTGCTGCAGCTCAACCTTAATTTCTGGCCGGCGGCACTCATCGGTGGATTGGCCGTGGGCTTCATCGGCGTTGTGCTCGAGCGCTTCATTCTGCGCCGGCTCGCCGGCAACGAGCAGGGACAGGTGCTGGTCACGTTGGGCATCTCCTTCATCATCGCCGATATCTGCCTGCTCGTTTGGACCGGCGACCCGATGCCGCTGCCTGCGCCGCAAGTGCTGCGGCCTCCATTGCGCATAGCCGGCTTCGCATTTCCAACATATAGACTCGTTGTGCTCGCCATCGCGCTGGTGGCAGCGCTCGGGCTCTATCTCTTGATGGAGCGCACCCGGCTCGGCGCCATGATCCGTGCCGGTGTTGATGACATGGAGATGGCGCGCGGCGTGGGCATCCCGGTGTCGCGGCTGTTCACCACCGTGTTTCTTCTCGGCGTAACGCTCGCCGGCATCGGTGGCGTGCTTGGCGGGCCCATCCTCAACGCCTATCCCGGTCTCGATACCGATATGCTGCCGCTTGCCCTGATCGTGGTGATTCTCGGTGGCGCAGGCAGTCTCCTCGGCGCTTTTGTCGGCAGCTTCATTGTCGGCTTCATCTACAATTTCGGAATAGCGCTGGTGCCGGATCTTGCCTATTTCGTGCTGTTCCTGCCGATGGTGCTGGTGCTGGTTTTCCTGCCGCAGGGATTGTTCGGGCGGGTGCAGATATGACGCGCACCAGTGCTCTCACGCTGGCAATCTGCGCCCTCGTCCTGCTTGTCCTGCCGTGGATCATCGGCAACGAATTCTACATCAACATGGCAAGCCAGGTGATCATCTATGCGCTGTTCGCGCTTTCCATCAACATGATGCTTGGCTATGGCGGCATGGTCTCGCTCGGCCATGCCGGCTATCTCGGCATCGCTGGTTACGCCTGCATCCTCGCCACGCTCGCAGGGTACGACCAACTCACCGCGGCGATATTCGCCATCGCGCTATCGACCGCCGCGGCGGCATTCTTCGGCGTGCTCTCACTGCGCGCGCCAGGCCTCGGATTTGTCATGATCACGCTTGCTCTCGGGCAGATCGTCTGGGGCATCGCCTATCGCGCCAACGATCTCACCGGGGGCGATAACGGTATCCGGCATCCGGCGCGGCCGATGCCCTTTGGCATCGATATTCGCGACGCCTCGAGCTTCTATTATTTCACCCTGGTAGTATTCGTGATTGCGCTGTTCTGCATCTGGCGCTTTTCCCGCTCTGCCTTCGGAGCAAGCGTGATGGGGACGCGCGATCAGCCCCGCCGGATGCGCATGCTCGGCCACCATGTATGGCTCGTGCGCTGGATCACCTTCGTCATGGCGGGATTCTGGGCCTCTGTGGCGGGCGTGCTCTACGTCCACTACAACCTCTTTCTCAGCCCGCATGCGATCTCGTTGCAGCAGTCCGCCGAAATCCTGTTGATGGCGATCCTTGGCGGTGCGAGCACGTTGACCGGCCCGATCGTCGGCGCTGCAATCATCACGCTCGTCAAGAACGTGGTCTCCACCTATGTGGAGCGCTGGAACACGCTTCTCGGCGTGATCTTCGTGGTCGTGATCGTGTTCATGCCCTACGGGCTGGTGCCGGGGTGCCTGCAATTGTGGCAGAGGTTGCGCGGCTGGAGCAAAGGCCGGGCATCCCTGAACGCCGCCGCTTCAGAGAGTGCGCGGTGATCACGCCGGCTCTCGAAGTGGCGCATCTCAGCAAGCGCTTCGGCGGGCTGCCGGCGACCAAAAATGTGTCTCTCTCGGTGATGCCGGGCGAGCGCCGCCTGATCATCGGCCCGAACGGGGCGGGGAAAACGACGCTGTTCAACCTGATTACCGGCGACCTTTCCGCCGACACGGGCTCGGTGCGGCTGTTCGGCAAAGAGCTTCTCGCCATGTCGACGCAGAATCGCGTCCACCTCGGGCTCGCGCGCACCTATCAGATCCTGACCTTGTTCCCGCGCGAGCGGCTCATCCACAATGTGATGCTCGCGCTGCTCGGCCTCGACCGGCGCAGATGGAACCCATGGTCTGTCCTTACCGGCAATCGCGACCTTTACGACGCCGCGCACGCGGCGCTCCGCCGCGTCGGTCTGGGCGATGACGCCGAGCGGATCGTCATCGAGACCTCGTATGGCGAGCGGCGTCGGCTCGAGCTCGCCATGGCGCTCGCGCAGAATCCGAAGCTGCTTCTTCTCGACGAACCCCTGGCAGGCCTCTCGCAGGCAGAGCGCCAGACCGTCCGCACGCTCCTCGACGGCATTCCCCGCGACGTCACCATCGTGATGATCGAGCATGACATGGACACCGCGCTCGCGTTTGCCGAGCGCATCACGTTGCTGCACTACGGCGAGGTGATCGTCGAGGGCACCCGCGCCGAGGTTGTCGCCGACCCGCGCACCCGGGAGGTCTACCTTGGCGACTGAAGCTCTCGCACTCGCCGGCATCGACACGTTCTACGGCGACAGCCATGTGCTGCACGAAGTTTCGTTCTCGTTGCGGCCGGGGCGACTTCTCGGTCTTCTCGGCCGCAACGGCGCGGGGAAGACGACCTGCATATCCACCATCATGGGCTTTCTCCAGCCGCGGCGGGGCTCGATCACGCTTTACGGCGCCGCGGTCGCCGGTCTTCCCCCTGACGTGATCGCGCGCAAAGGCATTCGTCTCGTGCCGCAGGGACGGCGCATGTTCCGCAGCCTCACCGTACGCGAAAACCTCATCGTCGCGGCGCAGCCGCGCGGGAACGACGCCCATCACGGGTGGTCGCTCGAACGGGTATTTGCGCTTTTTCCTCGCCTTAAGGAGCGCCATGCCCAGGTCGCAGGCTCGCTCTCCGGCGGCGAGCAGCAGATGTTGGCGATTGCGCGCGCGCTCATGGGCAATCCTCGCGTGCTGCTGATGGATGAGCCCTCCGAAGGATTGGCGCCACAGCTCGTGGCCGAGGTCGGACGCACGATTGCGCAGCTCAAGGCTGAAGGCCAGTCGATCGTGCTCGTCGAGCAGAACATCAAGCTCACGCTCGATCTTGCCGACGACATTGTCATCATCAATACCGGGCGCGTGGTCTTCCGCGGAGCCGCCGACGCGATAAGGCTCGACGATGCCATCGTGTCACAGCACCTGGGGGTGTTCTGATCGCGCGCCGTCTGAGATGCGACTTGTAGGTTGGGTCGAGCTCTCGCGAGACCCAACACGTGCGCAAAATGGACCGTTGGGTCTCGTGAAGAACTCGACCCAACCTACCAGTGAAATGTTTTCAGGAGAGATGGCATGACCGAGCAATGGAACAAATATGCACCGACGGCGGCGCGCAAGCACGGCAAGTCAGGGCGCGAGCTACGGTCCAAGAGCACCACCATCGATATCCATTCGCACGTGGCGATTCCTGCCGCTGCCGCCTTCGTCAAGCCGCACTTCGACCCGGAGACCATACCGCTCGCGCATTTTGCAGATGCCGGGACCAGGGCGCTCAACCAGAAGCAGGAGGAAGATATCCGCGGCCGGATCACCGCCTGTGATGAGCGCCTCGCCGACATGGACCACATGGGCATCGACATGCAGCTCATACTGCCGGCGCCAAACCAGTGCACCTACACGGTGCCCCTCGACATCGGCGTCAAGGCGGCACGCATCGTCAACGATGGTCTTGCCCAATACGTCGCGAAGAAGCCCGACCGCTTTGTTGCACTGGGTACCGTCCCTCTGATGAACGGCGCGGAAGCGGCCAAGGAGCTCGAGCGGTGCATGACTGCGCTTGGAATGAAAGGCGCGGAAATCCTCACCAACGTTGCCGGCCGGGAAGCTCTCAGAACCGGAATATTCCCCCTTCTGGAAAAAGGCGGAAGAGCTCGGCGCTCTCGTCGTGATCCATCCGAATGGTTTCACCGAGGCGAGCCGATTAACCCGCTTCTATTTCAACAACGTGATCGGAAATCCACTGGAGACCACCATCGCACTTCACCAGCTGATCTTCGGCGGCGTGATCGAGCGTCATCCCAACCTGAAGATTCTGGCGGTGCACGGCGGCGGCTATCTGCCAGCCTACAGTGGTCGCATCGATCATGCCTGGGGCGCGCGCTCGGATTCCCATGGCGATCTGCCCCAGCCGCCCACGAGCTATCTGAAGAAAATCTATTTCGATACGGTTGTGTTTACGGCGCACCAGCTCGCGTACCTCATTTCCGTGTTCGGCGCAGATCACATCGTCATGGGGACGGATTACCCCTTCGACATGGCGGAGCTCGACCCTATCGGTCATATCGCTTCGGTCGAGGAGCTCGATAGCGCCGCCATCACCGCCATCGGCGGCGGCAACGCGCGCCGTCTGCTCGGCATATAGGAACATCCGGACCTTATCCTGAGGAGCGAGCAAAGCGAGCGTCTCGAAGGATGACTGATACCGTGGCGGATCATGCTTCGAGACGCGCCGCGATAGACGCGACGCTCCTCAGCATGAGGACCGAACCAGATCGTGCGCTGCATTCACTCCGCGTGCAGCTTGGCGTCGCGGATCACCTTGCGCCACTTCGGCTCGTCGGAAGTGATGCGGTTCGCAAGCTCCTCCGGCGCGCCGGCGATGGATTCGAAATATTGCCGGTCGAGAAGGTCTTTCCTGATCTCGGGGTCGGAGAAGGCGTTGCGGACTTCGGCGTTTATCCTGCCGACGATGTCGGCCGGCATGCCCGGCGGGCCAAAAAGTCCGAACCACGAGACCGCCTCATAGTCCGGCAGTCCGCTCTCTGCTACTGTCGGCACTTCCGGCAAGAGCGCCATCCGCTTGGCGGCGCCCACTGCAAGGATATTGATCTTTCCCGCTTTCCACTGCGGCACCGCGCTGCCGACGCTGATGAACATCATCTGGATATGACCAGCCATCACGTCGGTGAGTGCCGGCGTCGCGCCCTTGTAGTGGATCGCCTGGAATCTCGCGCCGGACAGCGCCTGGAACAGCTCCATGTTGAGATGGCCGCTCGAGCCGACGCCAAAGGTGCCATAGTTGATCTCGCCCGGCTTGCTCTTTGCGAGCGCGATGAGCTCCTTCACGTTGCGCACAGGGAGTGCTGGGTTCACGGTCAGCGCATGGTTGATGGTGACAAGACCGGAAATCGGCGAAAAGCCTTTGACCGGATCGTAGGGAAGCTTGGGATAAAGGCTGGGATTGACCACGAAAGTCGTTTCCGGCCCGATGAACAACGTATATCCATCCGGCGCTGATTTGGTCACGTGCTCCGCCGCGATCTGGTTGTTGGCGCCGGGCTTGTTCTCGACGACGACCTGCTGGCCCCAGGCCTGGGTAAAGCGCTGCGCAAGGGTGCGCGCGAGCGCGTCGGTTACTCCGCCCGGTGAGGCAGGAACGATGATCGTGATGGGCTTGCCCGGATATTCCGCGACCTGAGCGGCAGCTGAATGGAAGGATGCAAGCAGCAACCCGAGGGCTAGCCGTGTCCGCATGCCAGTCTCCGTGACGTCTGTCAGCTAGGACAACTTCCTGCGCAGCAAGCGCTCAGCATTTCCGGCGAAGATTTTTCGTCGCTTGTCCTCGGAAATGTCAAGCTCTCTAACCCTCGCGATTGTCGGCGCAATGGGGCCAAGCGGCGTATCGGTAGCGAATACCACGTGGTCAGCGCCAAAGAATTCGAGCCCGCAGCGAACCGCCCCGATGCCGCCTCCGAACAGTGCGGTATCGCCATAGAAGTCGTGCAGATAAGCGAGGTGCGGGCGTTTGAGCGACGGCAAAATATTTGAGTAGTCTTCATCAAGGGTGCGGCTGCCGAGCACCGCCAGCCCTGGGCCGATGCGACCGTCATAGAACGGAATCATGCCGCCCAAATGATGCGTGATGATCTTCAGGCCGGGATAACGATCGAGCAGCCCGCACAGCACCATGCGCACCATCGCCACCGAAGTCTCATAGGGCCAGCCGAAGCACCACCACATCTCGAAGCGGGATTTCTGCTCGGCGGCATAGTCGGGCGTGGCGGCGGTACGCGCCGGGTGCAGCCAGATCGGCAGATCGAAGCTCGGCCATGGTTGCGAAGATCGGATCATAGGCAGGATCGTCGAGCGGCCGGCCGGCGACGTTCGTAAAAATCTGCACGCCGCCGGCGCCGAGCTCGCGGACTGCGCGCCTCGCCTCTTGCACGGAACCTTCCACGTCGGTCATGGACAGCGCGGCAACGAAGGTGGGGAAACGTGTGGGATGGCGCGCGCACAGTTCCGCCATCGCATCATTGCCGATGCGCGCGAGATCAAGCCCGGTATCGCCGGTGGCAAAATCCTCGATCGGTGGATTCGGCAGCGAGATGATCTCGCGATAGTCCCCAAACTGATCCATCTCGCGAAAACGCTCGTCGAGATCGAAAAGTTTTTTCACCCCGCGTAGCCGCGCGCCGATGTTCCCAAGACGAGGCGCAATGCGGTTCATCTCCTGAAAGAACTTGTCGGGGAAGATGTGGCAGTAGATATCGACGATCGTTTCGTTGGCCATTGCAGGTCACCCCATTTCGCCTCGTCCTGAGGAGCGCGAAGCGCGTCTCGAAGGACGGCCCATACTCAGGCCGATCATGCTTCGAGACGCGCCGCGGTAGGCGCGGCGCTCCTCAGCATGAGGCAAAGTGTCAAAATTTCACTCTGTCGGCGCCTTTGAGTCCAAGTATCTCGCGCGCCTCCTTCGGAGTGGCAATCTGATAACCGAGCTCCTCGACCAGCCGGCGCATCTTGGCGACCTGCTCGGCATTGCTTTTGGCCAGCTGGCCGCGGCTAATATAGAGGCTGTTCTCGAGTCCGACCCGCACATTGCCGCCCATCATCACGGCCTGGGTTGCGAACGGAATCTGGAAGCGCCCTGCGCCCAGCACCGACCACTGATAGTCATTGCCGAAGAGCTTGTCGGCGGTGCGCTTCATGAACATCAGATTGTCTACATCCGCCCCGATGCCGCCGAGGATGCCGAAGATCAGCTGCAAGAAGATCGGTGGCTTGAACATGCCACGGTCGACGCAATGGGCGAGATTATAGAGGTGCCCGACATCATAGCATTCGTGCTCGAACTTGGTGCCGTGCCCCTCCCCCATGAGCTTGGCAATCTTCTCGATGTCACGAAAGGTATTGCGGAAGATGTTCTGGTCGGAAGAGAGAAGATACTGCTCTTCCCAATCGTATTTCCATTTCTTGAAGCGCGCGGCCATGGGATAAAGCGCGAAGTTCATGGAGCCCATGTTGAGCGAGCACATTTCCGGACAGAATTCGCTCGCCGCCGCCAGCCGCTCCTCCACTGTCATGATCACCGAGCCGCCGGTGGTGATGTTCACCACCGCGTCGGTTGATTGCTTGATGCGCGGCAGGAACTGGCGAAAGACGGCGGGATCGCCGGTCGGGCGTCCGTCCTGCGGGTTGCGTGCATGCAGGTGAAGCACGGCCGCCCCCGCTTCCGCCGCCGCAATCGCCTGTTGCGCAATCTGGTCGGGGGTCACCGGCAGCGCCTCGGACATGGTCGGAGTGTGGATCGAGCCGGTGATGGCGCAGGTGATGACGACCTTGTCGGATTTCGCAGCCAATTTCGCAGCCATGGTTCACTCCAGGTGTGCTTGGGCTTATCGTTGCAATAATCAGCTTGTGCGGTCATCCGCGTCAAAGCGCAAGCGACGCTCCAGCGGCAGGAGCTGCCAGCCAAAACGTTTCGTGATCAGCCCCCAAATGCCTTTGGGAGCAAACAGCATGACAGCAATCGCCACGGCGCCAAGGGTGAGGAGATAGAGGCTGCCGAGATCGGCAAGGCTGCGCCGCAAGAGAAAAAAGACCAAGGTGCCGACGATCGGACCCTCAACGCGTCCGATGCCGCCGATGACCGTGATGAAAATGATGAAGGCGGTCCAGTCATTGACGCTGAACGCCGTCTCCGGTGAGATGCGCAGCTTCTGCAGAAAGATCAGCGCGCCGACCATGGCGGTTGCGAAGGCTGTGGCGATGTAGATCGCGAGCTTGATGCGCCGGACATCGACGCCATTCGAGCGTGCGGCGAGCCGTTGTCGCGGATCGCGGTGAGCGCGAGCCCATACCGCGAGCGCAGGAGGAGTGCGATGGCGCCGAGCACGGCAACGACCAACGCAAGCGCAAGCCAGTACATTTCGAGCTCGCGCATCTGTCGGTTCGCCGCCATGGACGTCACGATTGCCACCGGCAAGCTGATGCCTGAGCCGCCGCCCAGCGGGGATATCTGCGAGGCGACCAGCCGGAACACCTCCGCCACCACCCAGGTGCCGATTGCGAAATAATGGCCGCGCAGACGAAACATCATCCCGGCCACCGGCAGCGCAATAATGGCGGCCGCCACGCCGGCGAGCGGCACAGCGGCAAGCGGGTGCACTCCAGCGAGAATCGTCGCTGCGAACAGCACGTAACCGCCGAGGCCGACATAGGCCTGCTGCCCCACCGAGACGAGCCCGGCATAGCCGGCGAGCAGATTCCATAAGCTCGCAAGCGCGATATAGGCGAAGATTCTCCGATAGGAGCCGCAGATCATCGCGCCCCGCGAAACGGGAGCGAGGGCCAGCAACGCGCCCGCAACGACGAGAGCCGCCGTCCCGATGCGGCTCGATTGGCTTGCATGCTCGACGTGAAATGCCGTCCTCATCCCTGCACCTTCGGAAATAAGCCTTGGGGGCGCACCGCGAGAATGAGGAGAAAGACGAGATGCCCGGCGAGGAGCTGCCAGCCTGGATTGATCTGCGCGCCAATCGCCTGGGAGACACCGAGAATGATGCCGCCCGCGAGCGTTCCCCACAGGCTGCCAAGGCCGCCGATAATCACGGCCTCGAAGCCGAAGATCAGGCGCGCCGGTCCCATCGCAGGGTCGAAATTGGCGCGTATGGCGATCAGAATGCCGGCCACCGCAATCACCGCGAGCGAGATCGCCATCGCCAAGGCGAAGAACATGACGATTGTCGAGACCCATGAGTTGCGCGACCGAGGGGTCGTCCGAAGTGGCGCGAAAGGCGCGACCGAGCGCGGTCCGGTAGAACAGAATTTGCAGTCCGCCGATGACGGCGATTGCCGCGACGAACTGGACGAGCGGCAGGACGCCGATCCATACGCCCTCGGCAAGCGGAAAGCTGGCCACCTCGATCGCGCCCGCATTGAGTCGCCTGCTGTCGGCGGTGAACAGCTCAAGCAGACCGTTCTGGATGATGACAGAGAGGCCGAACGTAACCAGCAGCGGCGGCAGAAGGTCATCGCCCAATGTGCGGTTGAGGAGCGCGCGCTGAAGCAGATAGCCAATAGCCGCCATAAGTGGCGCGACGAGAGCGATGGCCGCCAACGGATTTAGCCCGAGCGTCTGCGTCGTCATCAGGGCGAGATATGCTGCGAGCACGATCAGGTCGCCGTGGGCGATGTTGACGAGCCGCATCACCCCGAAGATGAGGGCAAGCCCGGCAGCAAACATCGCATAAAGGCCGCCGATCAGAACGCCCTGGATGATGATGTTGACCCATTCCATGGCGAATCATGCCCCAAAATAGGCGGCGGAAATGGCCTCGCGCGACAAGGTGGTGGAAGGGCCGGCCAGAGCGACCCGTCCTTCCTGCAGGCAGAAGACCTCCTTCGCCGCCTTGAGCGCCCGCACAATGTCCTGCTCGACAATAATGAGCGAGGTTCCTTCGGCCACGATCGATGGCAGGCGGTCATAGAGCTCGCGCACAACGATCGGCGCCAAGCCGAGGCTGAGCTCATCGCACAGAAGCAAACGCGGATTCGACATCAGCGCCCGGCCGATCGCGACCATCTGCTGCTGCCCGCCGGAGAGCGCCGTGCTGGGCATGTGGCGGCGCTCGGCAAGCGCCGGAAACAGCTCATAGACGCGCGGCAGCCGCCATGGTCCGGCTCGGCCGAGCTGCCCGCCAATGAGAAGATTCTCCTCAAGCGAAAGCGACGGGAACAGCCGGCGCCCTTCCGGCACGAGGGCTATCCCGCGGGCTACAACCGCATGCGCGGGCAATCCCCCGATTGGCTCGCCTTGAAACATGATCGCGTCTGGTCGCGCTCTGATGAGCCCGGCAATGGAACCAAGCAGCGTCGATTTGCCGGCGCCATTGGCGCCGATGACCGCGACCACTTCGCCCGATGCAACCGTGAGCGAGACCCCGAACAGCGCCTGCAAGTCGCCGTAGTACGCATCGAGCCCGCCTACTTCGAGCAGCGGCTCAGGCATCAGCCGGGATCCCCATGTAGATTTCACGAACGATCGGCAATCGGATAACCGCCTGCGGATCGCCTTGCGCAATGAAAGTGCCTGCGTGCAGCACCACCAGCCGGTCAACGAGCGAGATCAGCGCATGCACGATGTGCTCGATCCAAATGATCGAGACGCCGCTGGAGCGGGTCTTTCGAATGAGTTCGACCAGCGTCTGGCACTCGTGCTCAGTGAGGCCGCCAGCGACCTCATCGAGAAGAAGCACGCGCGGCGCGGTTGCCAGTGCACGTGCGAGCTCGAGTCGCTTGCGGTCAAGCAGCGTCAGGCTGCCCGCAACCCTGTTCGCCTTGTCCGCGAGCGCGCATTGGTCGAGCAGCTCCACACAGCGGGCGTAGACATCGCGTTCACCGCAGTTGCGGCCGAAGGCGGCCGCGACCACGAGATTCTCAAAGACGCTCATGCCGTGGAACGGCTGCGGGATCTGAAACGATTGGCCGATGCCCAACCGGCAGCGCCGCTCGGGCGCGAGATGCGTGATCTCCGCTCCAGCAAGCAACACGCGCCCCCGGTCCGGCCGCACCGTGCCGCTGGCGATGCCGAACAGGGTGCTCTTGCCAGCGCCGTTCGGACCGATGATGCCCAACGCCTCGCCATCGGCGAGCGCCAAGTCTATTTCTTGCGCCACCACTATCGCGCCGAAGCGTTTGGATATTTTTTCCAGTGCGAGCGCTGGCGCCACAGCTTCAGGATAAAAGTTGCAGCTGACCGCCGGCCGGAATCATGGGTGCTGTCTTGTTGGTGGTTATGATCAGGTCGAACTTGTCTGCTTTGCGTTGCCATTGTCCGGCGACGAGGGGCGTCTTGCACACATTCTTCACGGGCTGCCCGGTCCATTTCACCGGACCGACGATGGACTGGTAGTCGGTAGCAACCACCGCATCGAGAATGGCCTTGGGTTCCAGCGCTCTGGCGCGCTTGAGCACGTCGATGGCCACTTCAAACAGAGCGTGCTGGAATCCGATGGGCTGCGTCCATGGCCGCCTCGTGGCGCCGGCATATGCTTCTGTGAGCTCGCGCGCGCTCTGGCCGGTCAGGCCCGACTTGAAGGGGTGGTTGGGGGTCCACCAGATTTCGGTGGTGAGACCGTTACCCCGGGCGCCAAGGGAATCGATAACCGAGGGAAACAGCAGTGCCTTGCCGATGGTCACGATCTTCGGCCGGAAGCCCTGTTGCGCGGCCTGCGACCAGAAGGTTGCGAAGTCGGGCGGAATCATATTGCCGGTGACGATCTCCGCGCCGGCCGCCTTGAAGGCCGATATCTGCGAGGTGAAGTCGTTGTTCATCAGCTGGTAGCGGCCGGGATCGGTAAGCTTGTAGCCGGCCTGGGCGAGGGCAGGGGGCAATCCGCGCTGCGGGTCACCCCATGCATTTCCATCCGCATCGTTAGGGAACAAGCCGCCGACGACCTTGTTCGTGGGGGCCGAATCCCACAGCGCCAGAAACGCGCCGATCACGTCTTCGAGCCCCCAGAAGAAGTGATAGGTCCAGGTGAACCCCTTCGCCGGATCGCCGTTGCGCCCGAAGAAATAAGGCTGCCACGGACAGTTCGTGGTGATGCAGGGGACCTCGTTGACCTCGGCCTGATCGGCCACGGGGTTGGTGGTATCAGGCGTGGCGGACGCGAGGATAAGATCGACCTTGTCGCCGAGCATGAGGTCGGATGCGACCTCGGCGGCTCGGCTTCCGCTGGATTGGCTGTCCTTGCTGATGATCTGCACCTGATAGGTGCGCCCGCCGCTCTGGAGGCCGGCGGATAGCAGTCCTCGCACCTGCTCGAGGATGAATGCATCGGCTTCGCCGAACCCGGCCAGCGGCCCGGTTTTCGGACTGACGTGACCAATCTTGATCGTGCGGCTCTGGGCATTTGCCGGAATGATAGTCAGCACTGCGGGCGCGGCGAGCACGCCAAGCCCGGCGCGCACCCCCCTGTCGAGAACGGTTCGACGCGAAGTGCCGCCTCGCGGAATGGGTTTCGCTGAAGTGACTGGCATAGGATGTTTCTCCCTGAACGACAAAAGCCCGACGCCGCGGTTGGCGGTCGGGCGGTCACGCGGAGTTTCGCGATCCTTTCAGGTGCTGGAGCACTTTTGCCCGCAGCTCCGCCTGCTGCTCCCTGCTCCACTTTCGGAAACCTTCGCCCGATTTGAAGCCGAGTCTACCCTCGGCGACGAGCGCCTCGAGATAAGGAGAAGGGCCGGGCCTGTTCTCTATATCGGGCAGCACCGTGCGGTGAATGGCGAGGGTAAGATCGGTGCCGACGAGATCGGCATTTTCGAGTGGCCCCAGAACTGCAAGCCGCCGGCCGAAGCTCGTTTTTACGACCGTGTCAACGGTTTCGGCATCGCAGATGCCATGCTCGACCAGCGCGATGGCCTCGCGCCAGAGCGCATGCTGAAGCCGATTACCAACAAAGCCGGGAACATCCTTCTTCACATGGACCGGCATTTTTCCTGCCGCCCTGTGCAATGCCATGGTCGTATCGATTGTTGTCTGCGACGTCCACTTCGTGCCGATCACCTCGACCAGAGGTACGAGGTAGGGCGGATTCCACCAATGGGTGCCGAGTGCGCGCGTGCGGTCGCGCAGCGCTTCCATGATCCTGGTGATCGGAATTACCGACGTGTTGCTGGCGAAGATGGCTTGCGCCGGCGCGTGCGCCTCGATCTCGGCAAACACCTTCTGCTTAAGCGGCAAATCCTCTAGCACAGCCTCGACGACAAAATCGGCATCGCGGACCGCGGCGGCAAGGTGAGTAGCGGGATGCACCCGCTCGACGGCTGATTCGTCGTCACCAAGGTCCCTGAGAGTGGACAGAATGCGCGTCGTCGCGCTGCCCAGATTGGCCATCACCGAATCGTGGATGCGTACTTCATGGCCGGCGAGCGCAAAAACCTGGGCGATGCCGTGGCCCATCAGACCGGCGCCGATGACGGCGATGCGCGCCTTGCCTGTCACCTTCACTTCTGTGGCGTGGAGACCGCGACCAGCATTGTGACGACGTCATTGCCGCGATTGATGATCTCGCGGGTTTCGTCAGGGCCGATGAAGCAGGAGTCATTTGCCCCGAGCACGCTTTCCTTGCCGCCGGCGATGAGCGTGAGCTCGCCCGAGAGCACATAGTAGACCTTCTCCGCAGGCGAAGCGTCCGGGCCCGCGCCGCCACCGGGTAGAAAGTGCGACAGCCCAACGGTGAACTGCTTGGGCCCTCCGGCATCCAGGCCGAACAGGCGCAGCGAGCAGCAGGCACGATGGTTGGGCGCCTCGTAAGGCTTGGCCTCGTTCAGATGTTTGACCTGCATCAGAGCTTGTCTCCGCACGCAATCCAATTCGAGCATTTCGGATTGACAATGGTGATCAGGTGATCTTCGCCGAGGCGCCCTTGCACCCTCGACACCCGAGCCATCCTTGCTCGTGTGCTCAGTGATTTGGTACCGTTCAAGGTAGAGGGTACAGAAAACGGGCTGGAGGAACAACTCTTGCTCGAACGGAGGAGAAAAAAGATGCGCATCCAGAAGCTGCTGCTGTTGGTGAGTGCCTTGACGCTGTTGAGTGCGACGGCGGCAGTGAGCGCTGATCTCGTCAAGATCCGAGTCTCCTGGGTCGCGCCGGTCACCAACTGGGCCTCGATCATGCTGGAAAAGAAGGAGTTGGCCCGTCATCTCGGCAAGTCCTATACGATGGAAGCCGTGCGCTTCCCGGGTACGCCGCCGATGGTGACGGCGCTGGCGAACGGCGAGCTGGAAGTGGCCAACCTGGCCTATTCCACGCTTGCGATCGCTATTCAGAACGCCGGCATGGATGATCTGCGCGTGATTGCCGATGAATTTCGCGACGGCGTCGAAGGCTATTACTCGCAGGAGTACATGGTCCTCGCCGACGGTCCGATCAGGAAAGTCGAGGACCTCAAAGGCAAGGTGGTGATGTCCAACGCCGCAGGCAGCGCCATCGACGTCGCCATGCGCGCGATGCTGCGCAAGCACGGTCTGGAGGACAAACGGGATTATACCGTCGTGGAATCACCGTTTCCGACCATGCGCGCCATGCTCTCGGAAAAAAAAGTTGATATGGTGCCAGCAGTGGTCCCGTTTTCCTACGATCCCGAGTTGCGCAAGATCGCTCGGACGCTGTTTGCCCAACGTGACGCGATCGGCGTCACCGACATGATCGTGTGGACGGCGCGCAAGCCCTTCATCGACAAGAACCGCCCGGCCATGGTCGACTTCATGGAGGATACGTTGCGCATCACGCGCTGGTTCATTGATCCTAAAAATCACGATGAGGTCATGCAGATCGCCGGCCGGCTGACCAAGCAGCCGCCCGAACGTTTCGATTGGCTCTTCACAAAGCGGGACGCCTATCATGATCCGAACATGCTTCCGGATCTCGCAGCGCTGCAGACGAATGTGGACATGACACGGGATCTCGGCTTCGTCAGATCGACCCTTGATGTCAAAAAGCACACGGATCTGAGCATCGTCGAAGAGGCGGCAAAGCGGCTGCAGTAAATGCCGGCGGCGGGCGAAGCGGAAATTCGCATCGCAAGACCGGTCTTGGCGCGGTTTGTCAGCGCACTGTTCGAGGCGGTCGGGCTCGCGTCGCCATTGGCCGGCGAATGGGCGGCATCGCTCGTTTGGGCGAACCTGCGCGGGGTTGATTCCCACGGCGTGCTGCGCGTGCCCCGCTACATCGACCTCCTGAAAAGAGGAACGATTAATCCTTCGCCGGTCATGAAAGTGGAGCGGCGCGCGGGGGCAATCGTCGTGCTCGATGCCGACCGCGCCCCCGGGCCGATTGCCATGTCCCGCGCCATGACGGAGGCGATTGCCTGCGCACGCAATACCCATCTTGGCTGGTGCGCGGCGCGCAACATTACGCATGCAGGTGCTGTGGGCTATTTTGCGTTGCAGGCGGCGCAGGCCGGAATGGCCGGGATAGTCATGACCGCGTCAAGGCCCCTCATGGCCTATCATGGTGCCCGTGTTTCCGGGGTATCAACGAATCCGCTGGCGATCGCGTTTCCGGCGGGCAGGCGGCCGCCCTACTTGATCGATATGTCAACCTCGACGGCGGCGATGGGCAAGCTGATGAGCGCGCGCGACGCTGGTGTTGATATTCCGCGCGGGTGGGCCATCGATGCAGAAGGCAGGGACACCACCCACTCGGCCACGGTCGCGACGCTTCTTCCCATGGCAGGTCCGAAAGGCTCCGGGCTCTCCTTCATGATCGAATGCCTATGCAGCCTGACCATTCACAACCCCATCATCGCTGGCGCCCTTGAAGCTGGCGGCGCCCCGGAGGATCCATTCCTCAATGGCGTGGCCCTGGCCATCGATTTGGCCGCCTTTGGCGGCGTCGATGAAATCCGCGCCCAAGCCGACCGGCTGGGTGATGCG
This sequence comes from uncultured Alphaproteobacteria bacterium, assembly GCA_963841105.1. Lineage (GTDB taxonomy): Bacteria > Pseudomonadota > Alphaproteobacteria > Rhizobiales > Xanthobacteraceae > VAZQ01. The sequence goes on along the minus strand of CAWJCB010000001.1, from coordinate 680,347 downwards.
ATTGCCGCCCTTCCCACCGCCGCCGGGGTCGAGCGCATCTTCCTTCCCGGCCAGCGCGGAGACAGCATATCGCGCGACCGGGAACGGGGCGGCATTCCAATTCCGTACGGTACCTGGTCGCGATTGCTTGCAACGGCAAAAACGCTCGACGTATCCGTGCCGGCAACATTGAAGTAAGATAGGCTGATGCGGCCGGGCGGTCCTGCGACCGTTACCTGCAGGCGATTGATTGATTGCGGGAGACCACCGCATGGCCAGTCCCAGGACCAAGCGTCCGGCGACGCCGGCCGGCGACCTATTGGCGCTCCTGCGCAATCATTCGCTTTTCGGCCAGCTTCCGCCAGACGCCATCGCGCATCTCGGTTCGTATATCAAGCGGCGCTCATTTGTGCGCGGGTCTGTCATCTTCGCAAAGGGTGATCCGGGGGTTGGATTGATGGGCGTTCTTGCCGGCGCGGTGAAGATAAGCGTGCCGTCAGCGGATGGCCGCGACATTGTGCTCAATATTATTCATGAAGGCGAGATTTTCGGGGAAATCGCTCTGCTCGACGGCCATCCGCGCACCGCCGATGCCATCGCAATGACCGATTGCAAGCTCATGGTGATTGAGCGGCGGGACTTCATCCCGTTTCTGCGCACGCAACCCGATCTGACCATTCAGATCATCGAGATTCTTTGCGCGCGTCTGCGCCGGACAACTCAGCAGGTGCAGGATTTGACGTTCCTCGACCTGCCCACGCGTCTCGCCAAGGCGGTGCTTCAACTCACCAGCGACGGCAAGGGTCAGTCTTCGCCAAAGGTGACCATCACGCAGCGCGAAATCAGTCAAATCATCGGCCGATCCCGAGAGAGCACGAACAAGCAGCTGCGGGTCTGGGCGAGGCACGGATGGATTCGGCTGGAACGCGGTGCACTTACCGTCTTGCAAGCAGACAAGCTGGCCGAAGCCGCCCTGAAAGGCTCCGACCTCAACTCGTCATAGCGCGAAGAAATGCTTCACACCTTACTGAGTCCGTCGCTCGCCATGATCCGGTAAAGCTCCGCGGCATCAGCGGCCTCACGCAGTCTGCGCAAGGTAGGTTGATCCCTTAGCCGGCGCGCTACGACTGCGAGAGCTGCGAGTTGCTCGCCGGGAGAATTGAGCGCCAGCAGCAGCAGAAACAAGATGTCAACGGCTTGCCCATCGACCGCGTCGAAGTCGATGGGCTGCGCGAGCCGCATCAGCACTCCGAAGGGCTTTTTTATTTCCGGCAAACGTGCATGCGGGATCGCGACAGCGCCGCCAGTTCCAGTCGATCCAAGCGCTTCCCGCTTGAGAAGCTCGCCGTAGATGCGATCTGCAGGCAGGCGCAGCGCGGTGGCGGCTCGGCCTGCCACCTCCCGCAGCAAGCCACGCTTGTCGGACGCGCGCACATCGACGAGTGCATCCGCGGGTGACAGAAAATCGCTGATGACCATTCGGCGCTCCTTTAACCGATGCGATCATTGCTGGCCCTAATGTTCTGATGAAATGCTGCTTCGGCTCGCCCAAGCCTTCATCGTAGCGCAACCGGATGCATGTATTTTCAGTCCGGCGCCCGGAGCCGATAGCCGATGCCCGTTTCCGTCAGAATGTATTGCGGCCGCTCGGGACTGATCTCGATCTTCTGCCTGAGTTGCCGCACGTAAACGCGGAGGTATTGCGCATCCGTGAGATTATCCCACAACTCGCCCAGGAGGAACTTGTGGGTAAGTACCTTCCCGGCATGCTGCACGAGCATGCGCAGCAGCTCATATTCCTTGGGGGAGAGCTTCACTTCCTTGTCACGCACCTTGACGATGCGGCGCACGAGATCGACCGAGAGATCGCCGGTCTGAAAGACCGGCCGCTCGCCGTGCACCTGCAACTGGTGACGCAGCGCCGCCCGCATGCGGGCAAGGAGCTCCTCCGTCCCGAACGGCTTGGTGACGTAGTCGTCGGCGCCAAGGTCGAGCGCCTGGACCTTGGCGGACTCATCACCACGGCTTGACAGCACCACGATGGGCACCTGATCGTTCCGTTCGCGTATCGTACGCAGGAGATCGAAACCTTGCATGTCGGGAAGCCCAAGATCGAGGATGACAAGATCCGGACGTTGCGCCACCAGTTCGAGCGCCGCTCTGCCATTGGGCGCCTCAAGGACCTGATAACCCTGCGCAGTGAGGCCCATGCGCAGAAGCTTGCGAATGGGCGGCTCGTCGTCAACGATCAGGACGCGAAGGGGTGCCGCACTCATGCGGCAGTATCGAGCTGGGCGCGCGCGGCCGGGATCGGCAAGCGGATCGTGAACGCCGCTCCGGCCCGATCGGCGCGGTTCGCCCCGGATATCGTTCCGTGCATGGCTTCCACGAAGCCGCGTGAAATCGCGAGGCCAAGACCGGTGCCGGCCCGCACATGATCGACCTTTCGCGCCCGGTAGAATTTATCGAAGATATGCTCGAGGTCGCCGGCCGGAATGCCCTCGCCCTCGTCCAGCACCTGCAGGCCGACGAAATCCCCTTCCTGCCAACTCTGGATACGCACAGCGGTGCCGGCCGGAGCATATTTCGCCGCATTATCCAAAAGGTTGAACAGCACCTGCTCAAACAGAACTGGATCGATGTTCACCATCGGCAAGTCCTTTACCAGCTCCACCTCGACGCGGTGCTGTGCGAGAATTTTGCTGGCGCGTTCGAGAGCGCTGCCGACCACTTCGCCGAGATCGTGCAAAGCAGAATTCGGGACAACTGCCCCCGACTCCAGCTTGGTCATGTCGAGCAGATTGGCGATGAAACGGTTAAGCCGCTCGGATTCGTCGATAATGGCAGCGACGAGATCGGCCTTCGCCTGCTCGTCGAGAGCGTTTGAAAAGCTACGCAGCGTGCTGGCGGCTCCCAATACCGCCGCCAGCGGCGTCTTCAAGTCATGGGAAATAGAGGTGAGCAGCGCGGACCGCAACCGATCGGTTTCGATCGTGCGCTTAGCGCGATCCATGTCCTCAACGAGGCGGATGCGCTCGATGGCAAGGGCGCTCTGATCAATCAGCGCGTCCAGCAAGCGGCGCTCGTCCGGAGTGAGCAGGGGCCCCGGCTTATCGCTGTCTATGCCGATGATGCCAATTGCGCCGCGGCCGGTTCGCATCGGTAGAAAAAGACGCTTCGCTCCGGGCAGCGTTTGCGAGCCTCGTCCTGCGGGCCGATTGTTCTGCCAGGCCCAATTTGCGGCCGCCATATCGGCCTGGTCGAGAACGTCCTCGGGCGGGTATCCCGCCTTCACCGCGATGGACCCTCCATCCGGCAGCAGCAGGACGACACGGACCTTCAGCATCAGGGCGGTTTGATAGGCCGTCGCCCAGAGAACATCATCCATGTTGCCGACGCCCGCCAGCTTGCGACTAAAGGCGTACAGCAACTCCACCGTACGCACGCGCTCATGCGCCGCGACGGTCTGCATGCGGCCGCGGGCGGCAAATTGTGAGACGGCGATCGCGACGGTTGTGAAAAATATGAATGCGGCGACATTGGTCGGATCAGTGATGGTGAACGTATAAATCGGCGGAAGAAAGAAAAAGTTGTAACAAAGAGACGAGGCGACCGTCGCAACCAGCGACGGCCAGAGCCCGAAGCGCACGGCTACGGCGACGACCGCAGTCAAAAACACGAGATCGACGTTCTCGATGCCCAAGAAGGGCTGAACAACTTCGCTGATGCCGAGAGCCGCGGCCACCACCAGCAAGGCGGCGAGGTAAGGCCATGGTTCAAAGGGGGTCGAGCTCTGGGCCGTGCGTATCGTCTTCCTTGGAATTGGATTGCGCGCCAGCCCTTCGCCGGCGATGACGTTGACGCTGATATTACCGGATCGACGCACGAGCTCGTGAACCACCGAACCATGAAGAATTTCAAACCAGCGCGACCGCGACGACTTGCCGACGATGATCTGCGTGATGTTATTCGCAAGCGAGAAGCTGATGACCCCGTCGGCAACGCTGCGTTCGCCGCCCGGAATGGTGATCGCCTCACCCCCGAGCGCCTCGGCCAGACGCAGGGTGTCGGCGATGCGGTCACGCGCTTCTTCGCTGAATTGCAAACTGCGCCGGGTCTCGACATGAAGCGCGGTGAACGGAGCGTGCAGCCGGTCCGCCAGGCGCTTTGCATAGCGCACCAGGCCGGCTGAACGCGGATCCTCGCTGATGCACACCAAGATGCGTTCGCCGGCGGCCCAGGGACCCTGGATGGCATGCGCCTGCATGTGCGTAAGCAGCTGCTCGTCCACCCGCTCCGCGGTGCGGCGAAGGGCCAGCTCGCGCAAAGCTGTAAGATTGCCGGGCGAGAAATAATGCTCGAGCGCACGCTCCGCCTGCTTGGGAACGTAGACCTTGCCCTCCTTCAACCGTTCAATCAGGTCGTCGGGCGTGATGTTCGACGAGCTCGATCGCATCCGCGCGCTCGAAGATGGAATCGGGCACGGTCTCGCGCACGCGTACATGCGTGATCTGCGCGACCACGTCATTGAGGCTCTCGACGTGCTGGATGTTGACAGTGGTATAGACGTTGATGCCGTTATTCAGGAGCTCCTCGACATCGAGATAGCGCTTGGGATGGCGGCCGCCAGGGGCGTTGGTATGGGCGAGCTCGTCAACAAGCACGATTTGCGGACGCCGAGCCAGGACGGCGTCTAGATGCATTTCCTCGAGCCATTGTCCCTTGTATTCAAGGCGCCGGCGGGGAATGACTTCGAGCCCTTCGAGCAGAGCTTGAGTCTCACTGCGGCCATGGGTTTCAACCACCCCGATAGCGACATCGTACCCGTCGGACTTTCTGGCGCGGGCTTGCTGCAACATTTCGTAGGTTTTACCGACACCGGGAGCGGCGCCGACGAAAATCTTGAGCCGGCCAGCCGGGCTCTCCTCGCGGCGAACAGCCTCAAGCAGCGCCTCGGGCGATGGCCGCTGGTGAGAGTCGCGCCGCGGATCGGCCATGGAGAATCAATTCTCTGCCCCGCGCTGGACAATAGCTCACATTATTGGCTTGCGACACGATCAAGCGCGAGGTTGAGGGCAAGAACGTTCACTTTCGGCTCCCCCAGCACGCCAAACATGCGAGCCTCGATGTGCTCGTCCACCAGCCGGCGAACGCGATCTTCGGGAATGTTGCGCGCCTTCGCAACGCGCGGCACCTGGAAAAGAGCGGCTGCCGGAGAAATATGTGGGTCGAGCCCGCTTGCGGAAGTCGTCACCAGATCGATTGGAACCTGATTGGACGCATTCTCCTGCTTGAGCTTTTCCACATCGGCTTGGACGCGCTCGATCAGCGCCTTGTTGGTGGGCCCCAGATTTGATCCGCCGGAATTTGCGGCGTTGTAAGGAGCTGGAACGGTTTTCGTCGAATCATTCGGGTCGGGAGCGACCGTGGCAGACGGCCGGCCGTGAAAATAACCGCCACCTTTGAATTCCTGGCCGATCAGGACCGATCCGATGACCTTGCCGTCCCGTTCAATCAGGCTGCCCTGCGATTGATGCGGGAAGACTGCACGGGCAATGCCGGTCATCGCGAATGGATAAACCACACCGGTGATGAGCGTGAGTGCAACGATAAACACGATTGCCGGACGCATTTCCTTCAGCATGACCACTATCCTAATCTCTTCAGGCGAGGTGAAAGGCGCTGACGATGAGGTCGATCGCTTTGATGCCAATGAATGGAATAATGATTCCGCCGACGCCATAGATCAGCAGGTTGCGGCGCAGAAGCGGGCCGGCGCCGATCGCGCGATAGCGGACGCCTTTGAGGGCCAGGGGAATTAGAAAGATGATGATTAGCGCATTGAAGATAATGGCGGAGAGGATCGCGCTCTGCGGGGTCGCCAGGTTCATGACATTGAGCGCACCCAGCTGCGGATAGAAGACCACGAACATCGCGGGGATGATGGCGAAGTATTTCGCCACATCATTCGCGATCGAGAACGTCGTCAACGCGCCGCGCGTCATCAGGAGCTGCTTGCCGATCTCCACGATCTCGATCAGCTTGGTTGGGTTTGAATCGAGATCAACCATGTTGCCGGCCTCGCGCGCGGCTTGCGTTCCGGTATTCATGGCGACACCAACATCGGCTTGCGCGAGCGCTGGGGCGTCATTGGTCCCATCACCGCACATGGCTACGAGCTTGCCTTTCGCTTGCTCGTCCCGGATAAGCTTGAGCTTGTGCTCGGGCGTCGCCTGCGCAAGAAAATCGTCGACGCCCGCTTCCGCGGCGATTGCAGCCGCGGTCATCGGGTTGTCCCCGGTGATCATGACCGTGCGAATGCCCATGCGCCGCAATTCCGCGAAGCGCTCGCGTATTCCGCCCTTCACGATATCCTTGAGCAGCACGATCCCGAGGAGCTTGCCATCCTTCGCCACGGCAAGCGGCGTGCCTCCTGCTTTCGCGATACTATCGGCAATCGCGGTGATCTCGCGCACAAGCTCGGAGCTTACGGAGAAGTGCAGCGAACGGACGGCGCCGGCGGCGGTTACGCTCGGGGCCATCGTGTTGAGATACTTGAGAACCGCGTCCACGGCGCCCTTGCGCACCCAGGAGCTGCCGATCTCGACTCCGCTCATTCGGCTCTGCGCGGTGAACGGAATGAACCTGGCCCGCAGCTCCGCGAGATCCCTTCCCCTGATCCCATATTTCTCCTTCGCGAGCACGACAATGGAGCGGCCCTCGGGGGTCTCGTCGGCGAGCGAAGCGAGCTGCGCCGCGTCCGCCAAATCCTGCTCGGACACTCCATCGACTGGCCTGAGCTCAGTCGCCTGCCGGTTGCCCAGCGTGATTGTGCCGGTCTTGTCGAGCAGGAGCGTATCGACGTCGCCTGCGGCTTCGACCGCACGGCCGGACACGGCGAGCACGTTGAAGCGTACCAGGCGATCCATGCCGGCGATGCCGATGGCCGAGAGCAACGCGCCTATCGTCGTCGGAATGAGGGTGACGAGCAGCGCCACCAGGACGACGACGGATATCGCGCCGCCGGCGTAGGCGACGTAGCTTGGGATGGTCGCGGTTGCGAACACAAAGATGATTGTGAGCCCAACGAGCAGAATGTTGAGGGCGATCTCGTTCGGGGTCTTTTGACGCTCGGCCCCCTCGACGAGCTTGATCATTCGGTCGAGAAAGGTTGAGCCGGGCGCCGCGGTGATGCGCACCTTGATCCAGTCGGACAGGACCTGCGTTCCGCCGGTTACGGCGGAACGATCGCCGCCTGATTCCCGAATGACAGGCGCTGATTCCCCGGTGATCGCCGCTTCGTTCACCGAGGCCATGCCCTCGATCACCTCGCCATCGGACGGAATGATGTCGTTAGGTTCAACGAGCACCACGTCACCAATCTTCAGGTCGGTGGCGGAAACCATATGGCAGGCGCGGCCGACGCCTGTCAGCAGCTTGGCCTGGGAGTCTCTGCGCTGGCGGCGCAGCGTCTCGGCCTGCGCCTTGCCCCGACCCTCCGCGACCGCGGTGGCGAAATTGGCAAACAAGGCCGTGAACCATAGCCACAACACGATCTGGAGCTCGAAACCCAAATGCCCGCGCCCGGTCGCGAAGTCGCGGATCAAGATAACGGTCGTCAATGCCGCGACGATTTCGAGAACGAACATGACCGGGCTCTCGATCAGCAGCCTTGGATCAAGCTTCACGAAGGCGGCGCCGATCGCCGGCATTACGATCTTGCGATCGAACAGCGCAGAGACCTGCTTGCGCTTATGCGTGGCGGTTTCCATCGCGACCGCTCTGGTCAATTCGACGCGAACGGAGTTCCGGCGCTCATTGCGAGATGCTCGGCGATTGGTCCGAGCGCGAGCGCCGGGAAGAAAGTAAGGCCGCCGATGATCAGGATGACACCGACGACAAGCCCGATGAAAAGACCGCCCGTAGTGGGGAATGTCCCGGCGGAGGCCGGGATAACCTTCTTCTCGGCGAGCGATCCGGCAATCGCCATGGCCGGGATGATCATCCAGAAGCGGCCAAGGAGCATCGCGACCGCGCCTGTGAGATTGTAGAAAAAGGTGTTTCCACCAAGTCCTGCGAAAGCCGAGCCGTTGTTCGCGGTCTGCGAAGTATAGGCATAGAGCACCTCGGTGAAGCCGTGCGGCCCCGGATTGGCCATTGCAGCGACCGCCGAAGGGATCACCAAGGCAACCGCGGTCCAGCCAAGAAACATCAGCGGCAGGACCAAAATTGCGAGCATCGCCATCTTGACTTCCTTGGCCTCGATTTTCTTGCCGACATACTCGGGCGTGCGCCCCACCATGAGGCCGGCGACAAAGATAGCCAGAATGACGAAGAGCAGCATGCCGTACATGCCGGCGCCGACACCGCCGACGATGATCTCGCCGAGCTCCATATTGATCAGCGGGATCATGCCTCCGAGCGCCGTGAAAGAATCGTGCATGGCGTTGACGGCGCCGCAGGAGGCGGCTGTGGTGACAACGGCGAACAACGCCGAAGCGACAATGCCGAAGCGGATCTCTTTGCCTTCCATGTTGCCCCCGGTCAGACCGAGCGCACTGAATGCATCATTGCCGTGGGCTTCCGCCCAATAGGCCACGCTGACACCGGCGATGAAGAGCACACCCATGACGACGAGAATGGCCCAACCCTGGCGCGGGTCGCCGACCATGCGGCCGAACACATTCGTCAGCGCTGCCCCGATGGCGAATATCGAGATCACCTGCACGAAGCTCGACAACGCCGTCGGATTCTCGAACGGATGACTGGCATTGGCATTGAAGAAGCCGCCGCCGTTGGTACCGAGCATCTTGATCGCGACCTGGGAGGCGACGGGGCCGACCGCGATGGTCTGCCTGGCGCCCTCGAGCGTTGTGGCCTCGACATACGGACCCAATGTTTGCGGCATGCCCTGCCAGACCAGAAAAAGCGCATAGAGGACGCAGATCGGGATCAGGACGTAAAGCGTGCAGCGGGTGATATCGACCCAGAAATTTCCCACCGTCTTCGCCGATGCACGCGCGAAGCCGCGAATCAGCGCCACCGCCAGCACGATGCCGGTTGCTGCGGAAAGGAAGTTCTGATGCGTCAGCCCCAGCATCTGCACGAGGTAGGACAGCGTGCTTTCGCCGCCGTAGTTCTGCCAGTTGGTGTTGGTGATGAAGCTCACAGCGGTGTTGAATGAAAGGTCTTCGGCCACTGCGGACAGCGCGGCCGGATTGAGCGGCAAATGTGCCTGCAGGCGCATCAGGGCATAGAGGATCAGAAAGCCACCGACATGTAAAAAGAGCATCGAAAACGTGTAGGCAACCCAATTCTGCTCGTGTCTCTCATCGACGCCGCCGACGCGATAAAGCGCAACCTCAACCGGATGCAAGATGGGCGATAGGAAAGTGCGCTCGCCACTGAAAACGCGCGTCATGTAGCCGCCGAGCGGCACGACGAGCGCAACGACAATGGCGCAGAAGAGCAGAATTTGCATCCAGCCGATGACAGTCATGGCAAGAGCACCTTCAGAACCGCTCGGGCCGCAGCAAAGCGTAGGTGAGATAGATCATGAGGCCAAAGGTGACGAGCGCCGCGAGCGTATAGTCAAAAGTCATGCGCGCCTCTCAGAGCCGATCGCAGGCGATGGCATAGCCGACTGACAGCCCGAAGAAGCCGAGCGCAATCGCGATCATGACGACATCCAGCATAAGATGCTCCATGCGATCCCGTGGTATCGTGATCAACAAGCGCCTTTTTCGCCAGAGCGGCTCTCGCGATAGAGCCAATACATGACAGCCCCAAACGCACGCGCTGTCGCGTAAGCCAGAACGCTGAGTCTCCGTGCCATCTTCATTGTCCGTTTTGCTCGAAGACTAAATTGCAAGATCATAAGAATTCCAGATGGTCTGAGCAGCGTTGTCATAAGCAACAAATAAGCATCCGGGTTTAGCCGGTGGAACGACGGTTCATTCAGGAGTGACTGCTCCATGCCCATCCCGATTGAGTCTCCATGCCGGGTTTCTTTGTTGACGGACCGATGGTGCTCGGACCGCCACCGCTTTGCCCCGACGCAAGCCGCACGCCGTAATCTTCCAAGAACTCGACCCCGTGTCGTTCCAAGGCACCTTTGATCGCCGCCAGACCATATCCATGCGTGGAGGGACGGCCTTGCGCGCGCTCGGCACGATGAATCGAAGATTGCGACACCCCGGATCGCGTCGATAGCTCACGCGCCGACCAGTTCAGCAGGGCGCGTGCCGCCCGGATCTGGGCGGAAGTAATATTGACTCTGTTGCTCATAGCTGTTTTTCGTGCGCCGATTCCAGTCGGAGACTCGATGAGGACGGCCGTTTGCCGGCCCCGATTCCCGCACCAATATGCCTATCGCCACATATGAATTCGATGAGGCTGCGGCCGGTTTCTCATAAAGGCGGCATATAGAGCGGTTTGTCGCGCGCCCCGGGGATCCGCCCAAGCTCATCGGCATTTCAGTCCGCTCTGGTCAGAAGTGCCAGATCAGGTCCGAGGCAAACAACCACATGTAATACTTGTTGGGAGCGATCGGGATCGGCGTTGCATTGAAATTGCCGTTGAAGGCAGGCGCGTTGTAGGACTTGTAGTAAGTCACTTCCGGACGAATCTCGATTTGCGGCGAGAACCAGTGCTGCCACCCGAGCCCGATCTCGGCATAGCGGGTTGCGACGCCGGTGCGCTGCCCCTGCTCGTCGTGATAATATTCCGTGCGAAGCGAAATGTTGTCGAGGGGCGTGACCTTGTAATTCCAGTACGCCACGGCGGTAACAACGCGGGCTGTGCACGTGAGCACGTTCGGATCGCTGCAATGGGCGAAGTTCGGCGCGTTGAACTGGATGATGCCGGGAGCGAAAGGATAGCCGTTGTTGGCCATGATCCCCGCCGGATCGGTGATGTTCAACACGTTCCTCTGGCCAAGCGTGTAGGCCTCGAATGCGACGTGAAACTTCTCCGTGAACTTGTGGTACCAGGTCATGCCGTACCACTGCAGGTTATTGTAGCCCCAGGTGCCGTTGTTGATGGCATCGGCGCACACATAGACGTTGTCGTAGGCGCTATCGGTCTGATAGCGCACGCAGCCGGTGATGGACGCCTTGGCGCCTGGATCTACCGGCATCGTTGTGCCCGGGAACACCGGATTGGGGAACGGATTGGGTGTGGTTTTGTTCAGATGCCACGGCATCGCCTCGGTGCCCACCGTGGCGCCCAATTGCACGAACCAGTTCTTGGTCAGCGCCAGCGTCGCCTGCAAGCCGGTGTTGGTGTAGTTGTCGAAGCTGTAGGCCATGGAATGCGAGTACATGTAATTGTTGGGTGCGAGCTGCGCCTCGATGTCCGGAAGCGAGATGAAGCGCCCGAAGCGGAGCAGGAGCCCGTCGGCGACGAAGGGGATGTAGAGCTCGCCGTAGACCATCGGGAAGTCGTAGCCGTTGACGAGGTTATGATTGAGAAGCTGATAGCTCGCCAGGCCGTAAGCGGTCGTGTAGCGATAATTTTCGCCCCACAAGGCAGAAAATCTGAAACCCCAGTCGATGTGATCCTTCTGCACCGTGTCGGGCAGCCGCTCGATATAAACGACGCCCTGGTCGAACTCCATCGTGTTCGGCGTGTACATGTAGGCTGCCGGCCAGTTGCCGCCCGGCTTCACTGTGTTGGTGCTGACGTTGCCGCCGAAATTGACCCAGCCGTAGATCTGGATATGCGCGTCGTTGAGCGCCTTGCCGACGTAGGTGTTCGAAAGCGCGGTCATCAGCGGGCTGTCCACGGAATTGGGCCTGGTCACCCCGATGCTGGTCGAGCCGCCATACGGCCACTCGGTGAACGGATAGGGGGGAGTGCTCTGTGGCGCCGGCGTCCAGCCGGTCCGGCGACCCGGCGGCGCCGTCGGATCGGGCGGCGGCGCGTCGTGCCCCATTTCCAGCGCGTAGTAGTTTATCAGGCGGGTCCAGAAATCGTAGCCGATGCGCCTGTCCCAATCCTTCGGATAAGGCGCCGGATATCCCCACGCATACGGTGCAGCGCTCATCGGCGCGAGCAATGAAACATCGGCGGCAGATGCTGCACCTGATGCGACGAGTGCAATGAGCGACACGCTGGCAAACGCGATTGTCTTCATGACTGCCCCTACACGATCAGCGCGACGAAAGCCCGCACCCGAGCGCCCCAGCCGCTGCCTGATCTTCTTTAGACAAAGTGAGGTTTTGCCAACAAGCCAATCCCGTGCGGAAGTGACATCGTCTTAGTCACATCAAACCGCAATCAAACAATAAATATCGTGCGTGACTTTCAAGCCACAGAAGTTCTTGCTTACTTTCTTAATCCACCGCTTCCTGGGAATCACAAAAATGGCAACGAATCTCCCCTCAATACAGGAGGATCACGTCTGCCGCGAGTATCAACTGATCCTTTTTCGTGCCGAGATTATAGGCCGGCGCATTATATGAATGCTCGTATCTCAGCTCCGGTCGAAAGAGTCCGGTGTTCTCGCCCCACATGTTGAACCAGTGGCCCCAGCCGATGCTGTGCGTGCTGTACTTCGTCTGCGTGCCGGTGCGCTGCCCGCGGGTATCATCGAAATACTCGTTGCGCATGACAAAGAAATTGTTCTTTGACAGCTTGAAATTCTGATAGTTCACGATCGCCCAGGCCGGAGCAAAGCAGCTGACCTCTCCGAACGCACAAACGGCGCCATTGGTGTTCGGCTCGATCGGCAGCGGTCCAAATACGCTCGGCACGTCCCGCTGGTATGTGTAATACGCCTCGGTCTGCATATTCCAGGCGCCGCTGAACTTGTGACTCCACGTCGTCACGAACATCTGGATGTTATCGTAGGCGTATTTGCCGTTGTTGACGGAGTTGACGCAGGGATAGATGGAATCGTTATTGTCCTTGGACGTCCAGCGGACGCATGCCACCGGCGTGAGCTTGGCGTCGGTCTTCTCCCACGCAGCCACGTCGTTTCCGGCGTGTGCCCCGAACTGCACCAGCCACTGATCGTTGAGCTTCACCGTGCTGAGCACCCCCATCTGGGTGAACGGATCGAAAATGTAGAGCAGCGAATGTGTGTAGAGGTAATTGCCGGGCGCCATTTGCGTTTCAATGTCGGGAACGGAGAGGAATCTTCCGATACGCACGTTCATTCCCTGCGCAACTTGCGGAAAGTAAAGCTCCCCATAGAACGTGGGGACATCGTATCCGTAGGTGCGGCTCTTGCTCAGCAACTGATCGCTGAAAATGCGCTTCATGATGGTGTAGCGATAGTCTAGTCCGTACAGGCTGGTGACATTGAAGCCCCAGTCGATGTGGTCGTTCTGCGCAGTGTCGGGCAGCCGCTCGATGCGAAAAACAAGTTGATCGAGCTCGACCCTGCCGGGGTGGATGGGATAGCCGGCCGGTGCGAGCGACTGTGATGACGTGCTGGCGTTGGCGCCGAGCTCGCCCCAGCCATAGATCTTGATGCGGCTGTCCTTCCACGCCTGCCCATTCGGTCCATCGTATAGCCATTTCATCAAGGGACCCACGGACGTATCGGGCACCCCGATCAGCTGACTGCCGCCGAGCGGCCAATCTCCCGATGGAAAGGGCGGAGAATCGAGCGGCGCTGCCAGTCCGATGCGTTTCGGCTCAGGCGCGCTCGACCTTGCTGCTCTGTGGAAGGGAGGGTGCCCAATTGCTTGCGTTGAAAAGATAATTGAAACCGAGCTTCACCTCGTGCGCCTTTTGCCGCAGCGCGATATTCTCGACAAACGCGCCGGTTGTGATGTTGTTCATCGCGTAGGCGCGTGAGCCGAAGTCGAGGTAGTCGTATTCCAGCTTGAGCGTCCAGCTCCTCCACAGCGCGTATTCCATGCCGGCGCCGACGGTCCAGCCGTTTCGGCGGCCGCTCGCGCTCTCATCGAGAATGGAAGGAACCTGCGCCGTCTTGAAATATTCGGCGCGCGTGAAGGCGGCGCCGCCTTTGACATAAAACAGCGCAGGATCGAAGGCATAGCCGATCCGGCCAGTGACTGCGGCCAACCAGTTCTGCCTGGTCCAACAGGTGTTGGTGCCGTCCGGGCAGAGGCTCTCGTCCTTCAGGTTGCCCCAGGACAGGTCGGCTTCGACCCCCGCCACCCATTTCCCGAATTGATAGTTCAATCCAAGCTGACCGCCGAGCATGGCGGCGTCGCCCGCTTCCGCTATCGAGCCGTCGACAAGCGTCCAATCGCGATAGGAAAATCCGGCGCCCAGGTGGCCGCCAACAAAGATGCCGGTCCAGTCATAGGCGGCAGCAGAAGCGGGGGCCTTGCGCACCAGAACGGGGAGATCTGCTGCTGCCCCGACATTCCCGCCCATCAATACGACCGCGACTGCGCATGCCGCGAGGCGCTCGCACATGGCTACCTCAAGGAACTGTGCACTGCCGTGCAGTGTGGTCCGAATGAGCCGATCAAAGAAGCTGAAGAGAGTGACCTGATTTTAGTCAATTCCAACATGGCTCCGCCGATAAAACTTATTCGTTGCGGTTTTGCCACATTGGCTCCTGCGCTGCCCGTGCGGCGGCAATCGAGAAAATAACCGCGCCAAGTCTGATGAAATGAATAAAGCCTGGTCAAAAAAGTCTGATTAAAACCTGTGCATCGTGAGCGACTTTTGTGCGGCAGCTCTGGCTTATCGAGATAGGACGCCGACCCCAGTCGCAGAGATTTGGCGGCTGCCTGACCAATTGGCACGAGGTTTGATTGTAAGCGGCCGGCCGGTCGCGGTGGTTCTGCACCGCGTTGTTACAGCGGGGCGGAACGCGCATGAAAATCATCATGGCTATTATCAAGCCCTTCAAGCTCCAGGAAGTGCGCGATGCACTCAATGCGATGGGGGTGCAAGGCATGACTGCCACGGAGGTCAAGGGATACGGACGCCAAAAGGGTCATACTGAGCTTTATCGCGGCGCCGAATACGCGGTGAGCTTCCTGCCCAAGATCAAGATCGAGGTGGCGGTGCCAAGCGAGTTGGTCGAAAAGACCGTCGAGGCCATCGCTGCGACCGCAAAGACCGGGCAGATCGGCGACGGGAAAATTTTGTCTTAAGCATCGACAGCGCCATGCGCATTCGCACCGGCGAGACCGACCTCGCGGCGCTATAGGAGCCGCATGTCGATTCAGAATTCGCCGTGCAGGCGCGCGGAGAAGAAAGAGATCGGGCCGCGGTCGGCGTTGTAGGCGGGGTCGACCATGAACTGATAATCCAAGGTCAGTATCAGTCCCTTGAGGATGTACCAGGCATAAAACGTCTCGAGAATTTTCTCCTCGCGGTAATTGAGCATACCGTCGCCGATGAGAATGCCGAGCCCTCCCGCCGCGATGTAGTCGCGATGTTCCTTTGAAAGGCCGTTGATTGCAACGGCGACGCCGATCTTGTCGTCGGGACGGCCCCAACCCTTTCCGGCGATCGAAGCGCCGAACGACAGGCTTCTGTCGATATCGGTGAACGCGGCGATCTCGCTTTTGCCGTTGTTCCAACTCCAGCGGGCGAACACCCCGATCTGCTCGGTCAGCGGCTGCTCAAGATTCAGATAGTAGCCATATTTGGTGCGGCCGGTGCGGGTCTGCGCAAGCGCATCGGTCGGATCAAGGCCCGGATTGAGCGCGACGAGATCGAGCGCCTCGCCATAGCTCCCGCCGAAATACGTATTCGCCCAGATGCCCACGCGAAACTTTCCCGCCAGCGATGCGATCGAATAGCGTGTCTCGAGCTCGGTGACGTAGCTGCCGCGCCGGAACAGGTTCATGTCGAATTCATTCGCGTTCGGCTCGTTTGGCGTCAAGAAGTAGCCGGCGCGCAGGGCCCAATTCTTTTGATTGAGCTCGGCCATCCCGCCGTAGGTGAGTCCGACCCTGTCAGCGGCATAGTCGAAAGCGCCCGCAGCCCATATCGACCAGTTCAGAAAGTCCGATCGGGAGTCGCTGGCGTAACGATTGCTGTCGAAAATGTCGTGCACGGCGAATTTGCCGACCTGGAAAGTGAGTCTTGACACGTCCTTCTTGCTGGCCATCTGACCATAACTGCTCTCGATATTTTCCTGTTCACCTCCAAGCCCGAATGTTTGGCGCAGAAAAAAACGCGAGGTGTTGTAGCGCGGATAAGCAAAATTCGACTTCTGGGCTTCGCCGTTGGGAAAGCCCGCCGCTCCCGTTGTGTTGTGCAGACCGAACCCTTGAAACAGCTCGGGATTGTAATAGAGCTCCCCCCCATCCCATAGCTTGAGCCCGAGGAAGGCGCTGCTTGTCCAGGTGTTGCGCGTCTGCGACCAGGGCGTAAGGCTGTTCTCGCCAAGATACGGTGACCGGAAAGCAGGATAACCCTGCTGGATGTAGGTCGTCTGACCGTGAATCTCCCAGCTGGGAAATTCCGGTTGCGAAGGCGTCGAGCCTTTGGCATTGCTCGATTCGCCTGCGGCGCCGAGCTTGTAGTTGAGCCCGACGCGAAACGAATGCGCATCAAAGGCCGATGCAGCGCTCGTGCCGGATGGAAACAAGACGGCGGCGCGCCCGAAATCGCGATAGAGATACTCGAACCTGGCCGTCCAGCTCCGCGCAATTGCGGCTTCCGCGCCCACCCCCACCGCCCATCCCACATGCAGATGCAGGAGCTTGTCAACGTTGTCAGTGACACCGGGGTTGGCGAGATAGCGCCCAAGAGAGAGAGCAGGCCCACCGGTGACGTAGATCATCCAGCGCGGGAAAGCGTAACCCAGGCGTGCGCGCACCGTTGCCATGTAATCGACCTTCTCCGCGATGTCGGCGGCGGCCGTTAGTCGCGACCATGCCACATCGTTGGCGGCGAGCGCGTCGAGAAACGACACATCGGCTTCGACGCCGAGGAGAAGGCGCGAGGGCAGGAGGTAATTGTAACCGAGCTGCACGCCGCCGGTCAGGCTTCCAAAGGAGCTTGTGAAGTCGATCGGCATCGGATCCGCGAGCGTGACCTGAGCGTTGCCGCGGGTGTAGCCGACGTGGCCGCCGAAATAGAAACCGGTCCAATCGTAGAGAAGTCCAATCATAGAGAGAAGGGGTGCCCCTGGTCACGACCAGCCGATGATCGTCCGACATTGCGGGACTATCGAGGGCGACGAACGCCGCCCCTCCAAGCAAAAGGATAACTCTTGTACGCCGCAATGCGCGTGTGACCTGGGAAGCCATTTGCCCGAATACCATGACCCCGAACGATGCGCCGAAACCGCCTCGCGCTCGTGCGAGGAATTCCTCGGAGCGCAAAACAGGAACGTCAGGCGCAGGGGGGGCCGCGGGCGCGGAAGAAAAAGTCCGACGATGCTGCCACTGCGACACAGACCTTACCTTCGATCGCGCCGTGGGCATCCCAAGTTGGCAACGGCAATGCCGGCATCACAATCGGCACGCCAGCCAACCGCATCACAGCACAAATGGCGCAGAAGTTATCAGCTAAGTTGGCCGGCTTGTGCTGCGCTGGCGCGGGGTAAGCGTCCGGCAAGGCAGCTGCCGGCCGTATCAACCATTGCAGCGCGGGTGCCGCCGCGCCAGACTGATGGCGCCCATCGAGATGCAGGTGTCCGAACGACAACGCGATCTGCATCGTCAGCGCAAACAGCGCCGACCACGAACCGAGTCGCGTGCGTGACCGTAACCAACGCATTTTCTAGCGCTCGCATTTCGAGAGCGTGGTGCTTGTCCCTTCAGGCGAGCCGATCCTAGAACGTTGATTTCCAGAATACTGTGATATTGATGCCGCACATTGCGGCGATCGTGCGCATCCGCGATGTTGGATAAACGGCGGAAACACTCACTTTCCCGGCGGCAATGACGACCCCCGATCGGCGGTTTGGGGCCAACAGAATTCCTGACAGAGCGACTCCGAGATTGAGTGAGCGGCCTGTTCAATTGTAATCGTCATGACGATGCTCCCTTGTGAAACTCAAAATGCGCGTTAAGCATGGGTGCTGGCATGCCGGGCCCCAGGGTCGGTTTTCCCTCAGCATATGATGAAGACGCGCGCGCTTTCTCGCCTCCCTCCGCCGCGGCAAAGAGTCTTACGTGTCAGCTGCTGATCGCAGGCGGCGGCCTTTCCGGCCTCAGCGCGGCGGAAGCGGCAATGCGGCGCGGGCTCGATGTCATCGTGATCGAGAAGGGAGTGTTTGGCAAAGAGGCTGCCTCAGGCCTCAATGCCGGGCAATTTCTCACCGGCTGGGTCAAGCCCGTGAGCACGATGATTTCGGAGCTTACGCGACAGGAGCAGGAAAGAGGCTTGCGGGGCGAGCGTGCGCTGTTACAGGCGCAGCGGAGGGTGAGAACTTTTCTGCGGCGTACGGTCGAGGGGTGCCAACGCCTTACCCAGCTTAATCATGATTACAATCTGCGCGCCTCAGTGCTGCACGGCACGACAATCGCCGCGGTGAACGAAGCGGACCTGATCGACCTCATCGCCAGCAACGACTTCATGCAGACGAGCAATCTCGGAGCAATGATGCCGCCGGCACGGACGGGTCGGCAGCCGTTCTATCGAATTCTCTCGGCCTCGCAGCTCCAGAAACGTTGCGGCACAGCCGAGAACGTTTATGCCGGCGGAATTATCGACTGTTTCGGCGGCAGCTATCGTCCGCGTAAATTGCTGCACGGCCTTGCGCGCTCCTTGAACAAGCGAGGCGTGCGTTTCTTTCAGACAACCGAAGCTCAGGCACTCGACTTTTCCGATAGTCACATGTCCGTCTTCTGTGGGAATGGCGCCGCTATTCAAGCTGACGCGCTGTTCATGGCCAATGCCTATGCCCGCCACATCAATGGCGATATTCGTGAAAGGACGATCTTCACCTACGCCTACGTCGTGGAAGTGGAATTGCCGGATAACGCACAGGTGCTGACGGCCGAAAGGGTTCTCTCCGACACGCGCGAGCCCTGCTTTTATGTCCGCCGTCATGGCAGACGGTTGTACATGGGTTACGAGGAGACAGCTGAAAGGTCGCCTGAGATCACGCGGCGTGTTGCGCAAAGAACCCTGGAAGAGGGGCAAAGGATATTTCCGGCGCTGCGCGGCCTTCGCGAGAATGACCTGAAAAACGCCTGGTCTGGCGCGATCCATTACACGCTCGACGACTACCCATTCGTGGAGCGGCGGCAGGGCAGCCGCGTCATCACCTTTGCCGCGCCGTCGGATCACGGCAACGCGCTCGCCGCGCGGGTCGGACAGCTTGTCGGCGACCTGGTCGCCGGTTCTCTCCCCGGACCGCGCAGCGATGAGCAAAGCCGCCGGCGACGACGTGATTTGCAGCAGTTGCGTCTGTTCGAGGGGTTTCCGAAGGGGGTGCGGCTGCGGCCCGGCATGCGCTATCAGGAAGCGGCCTCTCCTGCTTCCGCTGAGACCGCAGCAGACGAGCCGTAGTCGACGCACTCGTCCATGGTCGCGGAGGAAGTGCCGCGCAAAAAATTGCGTCGCTCGCAAAAAATATCTTGCAAGTCGTGGCGACAACCCTTATGTCGCCGTCGCCCAATTTCGCACGTGCCTGTGGCCGTGTGTCGGTCGGTGGGCATCCGGACAAGAGGCCGGACAGCCGCCTGAGGAAGCATCCCTTCCTTAGCACCGTGACCGGCAGCCGGAGGCGAAACCGGCGTACCCCGCGCTCAACGGGGGACGCGGCTTAAAGCAACGACGGAACGGGCTTTTTTGGTCTCGTTGGCCCTCCAAAGGTCGACACCGAAGAGGCTTGTCCATCTTGCCGGCCGTGCGGATCGGGTTCCCCGCTCCAAACCAAGCCAGCATCTTGCGTGAGTGATCCAAACGCGTTTGCCGTGTCTCCATCTCACGGTAACCGCGGGATTGCTCACCAGCTGACGCCGGGCGGAAACGCGCGCGTTCGGCTGGAGTGATCTGCGGCTTTGCGCGGAACGGGCGCGATATCTCGCTCGTTCCAAAGCGCCCGCCGCCGGCGCTTCCGTCAACGCGCGCGCTCCGCACCTGAAATTCACTCGGCCGAACGGCCGTTGAACCTTGGTGAGGAGACCGCCATGACCGAGCGCATTCGGGAATTCCTGCGCAACCGCTGCGAGGAGGGGCCGTGCCTTGTCGTCGATCTCGCCGTCGTGCGCGAAAATTACCAGAGCTTTGCCAAGGCGCTGCCGGACAGCCGCGTATATTACGCGGTGAAGGCCAATCCTGCGCCCGAGTTGCTGGCGCTGCTCGCCTCGCTCGGCTCCTGCTTCGATACCGCCTCGGTCGCGGAGATCGAGATGGTGCTCGCGGCCGGCGTGACGGCGGACCGCATCTCCTTCGGCAATACGATCAAGAAGGAGCGCGATATTGCGCGCGCCTATGAGCTTGGCGTGCGGCTGTTCGCCGTCGACTGCAAGGCGGAAGTGGAAAAGATCGCCCGCGTTGCGCCGGGGGCAAGGGTGTTCTGCCGGTTCCTCTTCAACTGCACAGGCGCCGAGTGGCCGCTCTCGCGCAAGTTCGGCTGCGATCCGGAGATGGCGGTCGATGTGCTCGAGCACGCTCATCGTCAGGGGTTGGAGCCCTATGGCGTCTCCTTCCATGTCGGTTCGCAGCAGCGTCGCACCCAGGCGTGGGATGACGCCCTGCGATCGGCCTCTCTGATTTTTCGCACTTGCGCCGAGCGCGGGATCAATCTGTGCATGGTCAATCTGGGCGGCGGATTCCCGGCCAAATACTTGCGGGAGGTGCCCGCGGTCGAGACCTATGGCCGATCGATCTTTCGCGCCTTGCGCAAGCACTTCGGCAACCGCATCCCGGAAACCATTATCGAGCCGGGGCGCGGCCTCGTCGGCAACGCCGGCGTGATCGAGGCCGAAGTCGTGCTCATCTCGAAGAAGAGCGAGCGCGACGATGTGCGCTGGGTCTATCTCGACATCGGCAAATTCGGCGGACTTGCCGAAACCATGGACGAGTCGATCCGCTACCCCATCCGCACGCCGCACGACGGCGACCCCGTCGCGCCCTGCGTGCTCGCCGGCCCGACCTGCAACTCGGCGGACGTCCTCTATGAGAGGAAGCCTTACGAGCTGCCGATCAGCCTCGAGATCGGCGACAAGGTGTTGATCGATGGCGCGGGTGCTTACACCGCAACTTACGCTTCGGTCGCGTTCAACGGGTTCGCGCCGCTTCGAACTTATCACATCTGAGGGATCACCGCCGCTCGCGGCACCCGCCGGGAGCCCGCCGAGCCGGGCTCGCGTCGCAAGCAGCGTGACCCCCTGTACATTGCGAAAGGAGTGACCGAGATGAACGCCATGACTCGTGTGACCGAGACTCGTGCGACCGAGACCCGCGTCACCGAATGCGGGCCGCTGCATGCGCAATTTGATGGCCCGATTGTGATGGTCGGCTTTGGCTCGATCGGCCGAGGGACCCTTCCGCTCATCGAGCGCCACCTCGGCTTTGATCGTTCAAAGTTCGTCGTTATCGCACCCGACGCTCAGAACCAACAGCATCTGCTCGAGGACCGCGCGCTCCGCTTCATGAAGGCGGCGGTAACCAAGGACAATTACCGTGAGCTGCTTACGCCGCTCCTCTCGGTCGGGCCCGGTCAAGGCATGGTCGTCAACCTGTCGGTGGACACTTCCTCCGTCAACCTGATGGCGTTCGCCAACGACCTCGGCGCCTTCTACATCGACACCGTGGTCGAGCCCTGGCCGGGGCTCTACATGGACCGCTCGCTATCGCCCTCGGCGCGATCCAACTATGCCTTGCGCGAGGGCATCCTCGATCTGCGGCGCCACAGGCCCAGCGGCGTCACCGCGATAAGCTGCTGCGGGGCCAATCCGGGAATGGTGTCGTGGATGGTCAAGCAGGCCTTGCTCAACATCGCGCGCGATCTCGGCATTGACCATGACGACCCTCGCACGCGGGAAGACTGGGGCCTTTTGATGCAGCGCGCCGGGGTCAAGGGCATCCACATCGCCGAGCGCGATACCCAGCGCGCGCGTTGTCCGAAGCCGCGTGGCGAGTTCGTCAATACCTGGTCGGTGGAAGGATTTGTAGCCGAAGGTCTACAGCCCTCCGAGTTGGGGTGGGGCACGCATGAAAAGACCTTGCCCCCTGGCGGCCGGCATCACGAGTTCGGCTGCGACGCTGCGATCTATCTCGTGCGTCCGGGCGCCGGGACGCGCGTGCGCTCGTGGACGCCAACGGCGCAGGCGCAGCATGCATGGATGATCACCCACAACGAGTCGATCTCGATTGCGGACTACTTTACCCTGCGGCGCAATCAGAAGGTCGTGTATCGGCCCACCTGTCACTACGCCTATCATCCATGCGACGACGCGGTGCTCTCGTTGCACGAGATGGCGGGTGCGCAATGGACGCCGCAGAAGTCATGGCAAATCCTGTCGGAGGACGACATCGTGGACGGGGTCAACGAGCTTGGCGTGCTCCTCTATGGGCACGCAAAGAATGCGTATTGGTACGGCTCGCAGCTGTCCATCGAGGAAACGCGAGCGCTTGCCCCATATCAGAACGCGACCGGCCTGCAGGTCACCTCGGCGGTGCTGGCGGGAATCGTCTGGATGCTCGAAAATCCGGATCGCGGCATTGTCGAAGCCGACGAAATGGATTTTCGCCGCTGCCTCGATATCCAGCGGCCTTATCTCGGGCAGGTGTTCGGTTGCTACACCGATTGGACGCCGGCCACCGGCCGTGGCGAGCTCTTCCCGGAGGACGTCGATTACGGCGATCCATGGCAGTTCAGCAATGTCCTGGTGACGTGATCCGACCCTAACCGGTTCACGCCCGGCAAGCTTCCAAAGCAGGAGTCGTTAGAACCAGCTTGTACCATTGCTCGAGTTTTCATTTGACTCGCTGCGGAGGCAAAAGACGCTGGATATGATGAAGCCTCAGTGCTGGAATGAGCCGCTCAAAGCGTCTATTTACTGAAAAATTCGGATACATGCGTGGCGAGAAGCCGTCCTGGAGAAAATGGCTTCGGCGTTTGCATTGACGTGAGGCTCGCTGGTCACCATGGGAAGCATCGTTCTTCTCGACTTGATGGGTGGGGTCGCCCTGCTTCTTTGGGGCCTGCACATGGTCCGCACCGGGATCATGCGCGCCTTCGGCTCCGAGCTCCGGCGCCTGTTGAGCACGGCACTTCGAAATCGGCTCTTGGCGCTCTTGGCCGGTATTGGCGTCACCGCGCTTTTGCAGAGCAGCACTGCGACCGCCCTGATGATCACGTCGTTTGCCGGGCGCGGCTTGGTTGATCTGGTCCCGGCCCTGGCGATTATGCTGGGCGCCAACATAGGAACGACCCTGATCGTCCAGGTTCTCTCGTTCAACGTGTCGGCGGTGGCGCCGGTCCTTTTTCTGGTCGGCGTCGCTGCGTTCAAGCTGGGACAGCGGACGCCGACCCGCGACTTGGGACGCGTGGCGATCGGCCTCGGTCTCATGCTGCTTGCGCTGCATATCCTGCTCGACACGCTGGCCCCGGCCGAAAACGCTCCGAGCGTCCGCGCGCTGCTCGAGGCGATTACTGGCGAGCCCGTACTGTGCGTCTTGCTTGCGGCCGCCCTGACCTGGGCAGCCCATTCGAGCGCCGCGATCGTGCTGCTCGTCATGCCGCTCGCCTACTCGCACTTCGTCACCCCCGCGGCGGCATTGGCGCTCGTCCTCGGCGCCAACCTCGGAAGTGCCATCAATCCTATCCTGGAGGGTGGCAGCTCGAGCAATCCGGCCAGCCGGCGGCTTCCGGTCGGCAATCTGATCAATCGCGCCATCGGCGTCGTCGTTGTGCTGCCGTTCCTGCAGCCGATCGCCGACCTTTTCACGCGACTCGAGCCCAATCCGGCCAGGATGGCAGCGGATTTCCACACGGTCTTCAATATCGCGCTTGCGCTGGCATTCATCTTCCTGTTGGACACGCTGGCATGGCTGCTCGTGCGTCTCCTGCCCGATCCGGCGAAATCGCCCGACCCATCGACGCCGCTCTACTTGGACGAGACCGCAATCAATACGCCGTCCGTCGCTTTGGCTTGCGCCGCCCGGGAGACGCTGCACATGGGCGATATCGTCGAGAGCATGCTTCGGCAGGCAATGACCGCGCTGATGAACAACGACCGCAAGCTTGCGGCAGAAGTCTCGCGCATGGACAACGTCGTGGACCGCCTGGACGAGGCGATAAAGCTCTATGTGACCAAGGTGACCCGCGAGAGCCTCGATGATCGGGATGGACGACGCGCCATGGAGATCATCGCGTTTGCCATCAACCTCGAGCACATCGGCGACATCATCGACAAGAACCTCATGGAGCTCGCCGTCAAGAAGATCAAGCACAAGTATGAGTTCTCGAAGGAAGGAGCGGCGGAGCTCGCCGCCTTCCACAAGCGCATCATCGACAACCTCAAGCTCGCCTTCAGCGTATTCATCAATGATAACGTCAAGATCGCGCGGACGCTCATCGAGGAAAAGACGCAACTGCGAACCGCGGAGCTCGCCTGCGCGGATAGCCATTTGACGCGGTTGCGCGAAGGCCGGCCGGAAAGCATAGAGACGAGCTCGCTCCATCTCGACGTGCTGCGCGACCTCAAGCGCATCCACTCGCATATCTGCTCGGTCGCTTATCCGGTCCTCGAGGCTGCCGGCGAGCTGCAGCCCAACAGGTTGCGGGATAGCGAGCCGGCAGTCGCTGCAGCTTCTGACTCGTCCCAAATCCCGCAGTCACCGTAAGCTGCAACGGGCGCGCAACCGGTTCCACAATGGCTCATCCGCGGAATGCGTGCACGCAAGAGGATCGTCGAAATCAACCGGCTCGAAGGTTCTTCCGCGTGACCCGCTGCATGCGCTTGCGCTTTGCCGGCGCTCTCTCGAAATCACTGACCTCGCCTGCCAACGCCGCGATCCGGCGTACGATTGGCTGAATGGTCGCGATCGAGCAGGTCGCGGTGAATTCGACCGGGCGAAACCGCGGCACGGTCGCGATCACCTGCAAGCGCTTAGCCTTGATCTCGTTCCTATAGCAGCGTGGCGGCAGCAACGTGACCCCGAGCCCGGCTTCGGCGAGAGCGGCGGCGACGCCGAGGCTCTTGCAGGTGTCGATGCGCCGGCAATGGGCGTCGCCGGAGCGAAACCAATCCTCGATCGAACGATGGTGATAGGACTCGCGCGACAGCGCGATCACCGGCCAGTGCGCCAGATCACGGGGCGCCAACCTGCGTTCGGGCAAACCGAGCGAGGCGCTGGCCATCCAGGCGAACTCCACGGTGCCGAGCGACACCTGGCTGAAATTGTAGCCCGGGATTCTTCCCGCGGCGAGGATCAGGTCGAGATTGCCTTGATTGAGGTCCTCGACCAGATCCTGCGTCAGAGCCTCGTCGAGCTCCAGCGCGACCTTGGGGTACCGTTCGTGGATCGCCTTGACGAGCCGCGGCAGCCACGTCACCGAGATCATCTCGACAACGCCGATGCGCAGCACGCCGGGCATTGTCCCGCTGCCAGCCAACCGCTCGCGCATCTCGGCCGAAAGGCGCAGCACCTCCTCCGCATAGCGCATCATCTCGCGGCCGGTGGCGGTGATGCGCGCGCCGCGCCGCCCCCGATCGAATAAGGTCAAGCCGAAGTCGCGCTCCAGATCCTGGATGCGCATGGAGACGGTCGACTGCGTCGCGTTGAGCCGATCGGCCGCCGCCGAGAAGCTGCCGAGCTTGGCGGCCCAATAGAACGTCTCGATCTGTCGCAGGTTCATGGCGTCGGGGTCCGCGGTCAGCACGCCGCTCCTTTGATATCGAAATTATTGAATTAAATCGATTTGAAAATATCGTTTGTGCCGATTGCAGCGACGGCCAATACTGATCCAAGGAGAGGCCGCCGATGCCGGCAGATGTCGCCACCGAGTCCGCCGCCCATCAGGACGCGACCACGACCCGGGCGCTGCGCGTGAGCAAGGTCACGCGCGAGGCGCAAGACATCGCGTCTTTCGAGCTCGTCGACCCGCTCGGTGTCGATCTGCCGGCGTTCGCGGCCGGCGCCCATCTCGATGTGCGCATCCGCGAGGACATCCGCCGCCAATACTCGCTGTGCAATGATCCGCAGGAGCGGCATCGATACGTCATCGCCGTGCTCAACGAGCCGGCGGGGCGCGGAGGATCGCGGTCGATGCACGAGGAGATCGCGGCCGGCAGCATCCTGTTGGTGTCGCCGCCGCGCAATCACTTCCCGCTGGCCGGGCGCGAGGCGCGGGTTCACCTGCTGCTGGCGGGCGGGATCGGCGTCACGCCGATGCTGGCGATGATCGCCGAGCTGGAGCGCCGGGCAAGCCCCTGGCACATGCATTATTGCACGCGCAGTCCGGCGCGGACGGCCTTCCTCGACCGCCTGCGGCCGCTGATCGCGGCAGGCAAGGTGGAACTGCATCACGACGACGGCGATCCGGCTCGGGGTCTCGACATCAAGCAGACGCTGCAAGCATTCGAGGTGGGAACGCACGTCTATTTCTGCGGGCCGCCGGGCTTCATGAGCGCGGCCAAGGCCAGCGTCGGCGCTTGGCCGCCGTTCAATGTGCATTGCGAATATTTCACGGCTGCTGAGGATCGCCCCGGCACGCGCAATGCTCCCTTTCAGATCAAGATCAAAAGGAGCGGGCAGGTGCTGGATGTGCCGGCCGATTGCTCGATCGTTGCCGTGCTGCGCGACAACGGCTTCGAGATCGAGACCGATTGCGAGGACGGCTACTGCGGAACCTGCATCACCCGCTATCTGGAGGGCGAGCCGGAGCACCGCGATACGGTGTTGAGTGAGGATGAGCGCAAGCGCTACGCGATGATCTGCTGCGCGCGCGCCCGAAGCCCGATGCTGGTGCTCGACCTGTAAGGACCGGCAACTGCCGCGCAATTCGTTGAAAACGCAAACCGCCGAGAGATCACGAGGAGAACGTCATGACGCCCCATTCGGTCGTTCGCAACAGCTGGTACGTCGCCGGACTTTCCAAGGACTTCCCGAAGGAAAGCCTCAGCGGTCACGTGATCGCCAAGCGCCCCATCGTCATGTGGCGCACCAAGGATGGTGACATCGCGGCCTTCGACGACCGCTGCTCGCACAAGCGATTCCCGTTGTCGAAGGGCCGGCTGATGCCCGACGGCACGCTGGAATGCGCCTATCACGGCCTGCGCTACGACACGTCGGGCAAGTGCGTGATGATCCCTTCCCATCCGACCGGTCCGATTTCGCCGCAAGCCAAGGTGATAGGCTTCCCGGTCAAGGAGCAGGACGGCCTGGTCTGGATCTGGCCGGGCGATCCGGCGCTCGCCGAGATGCGCCAGCCACCGCGGCTGCCCGAGGTTGGCGACGACCGATGGGACAGCATCGTGGTGGGGCCGATGCAGGTCCCGGCCAATTATCTCCTGCTGATCGAGAACCTGCTCGACATCACCCATTTCTATCCGCTGCACGACGGCAATATCGGCGACGTGGCCAACAGCCGCATCCCAATCGAGCTCGAGGAGGGTGAGGTTGACGGCAACCGTTACGTGATGACCGTTCGCAAAACGTCGAACTATGCGCAGCCGCCCTATCTCATCGACTGGTTCACCTATGAGACCGTCGATCGCCATCATACGCATTGCATGATGAGCCCCGCCGTCACCCGTGTCGTCATGCGCGTTGCGCATCCGGGCGAGCTCAACGACCGCAAGGGCGAACGCGAATATCCCGGCACCTTGGAGGTCGTGGGCAACGAGCGCGGCTATGTGCTCATCCACACCCACACGCCAGTGGACGAAAAGAACCACGTCTGGCGCGTGATTGTGAATTGTCCGGCCCACCACATGTCGCACGGCGATCCGAGCAAATCGACCGCCAAGCGCGTCGCTGAGATGTTCCCGGAGGTCGCGGCCGAGGACGAATGGGCGCTCGAGCAGCAGCAGCAGATGTTCGCCTATCCCGACGAGGGCTATTGCGAGGTGTTCCTGAAGCCCGATCTGGCACTGCGGCGCGCCCGCAAGATTTTCGTCGATCTGCTGCGCGAGGAGCAGATGGCCAAGGCGCAAGCCGCGGAATAGCGTCTCGCGCTCTTCGGCAGGTGGCGGCGATGACGTGGGTGGTTGACGTTACGATAGATTGGTGCTGCACCGGGCGGTGAGAGGCGACCGGCGAAAATCATGCTGCACGTCACCCGCGTGAGCAAAGCCTTCGGAGCTATCAGCGTGCTGCGCGAGGTCGAGCTCGAAGCGGCCGCCGGCGGCATCACCGGCGTCATCGGCCCGAACGGCGCGGGCAAGAGCACGCTGCTTTACGTGATCGGCGGGCTGATCAAGCCCGATGCCGGGCAGATCTTTCTCGAAGGCGCCGACATCACCTCCGTCGTGCCGTACAAACGCGCGCTGCGCGGCGTCGTGCGCACTTTCCAGATTTCGCGCGAGCTTGGCGAGCTCACGGTGCTCGAGAATCTGCTGTTCGCGCGGCCTAACCAAACCGGCGAATCCGTTTGGAAAGCATTCGCGTTCCCGCGCCGCGTTCGGCAGGAGGAACGGGCGGCGGCCGCGCGCGCGCGCGCCATCCTGGAGCGCGTCGGGCTGTGGCGGCTTGCTGATCAGGGCGCCCGCGGTCTGTCCGGTGGTCAGAAAAAGCTCCTCGAGCTCTGCCGCGCGCTGATGCTCGACCCGAAGGTCATCCTGCTCGACGAGCCGGCCGCGGGGGTGAGCCCGCCGATGCGCGCCGAGATTTCCCGCGTCATCCGGGCGCTCCGCGACGAGGGCATCACCTTCGTCATCGTCGAGCACGACATGGACATGGTCGCCAGCATCTGCGACCGCGTCTATGTTTTCGCCGAAGGGAGGAACCTGACCTGTGGCAGCTTCAAGGAGATCGCGTCCGAGCGGCGCGTGGTCGACGCCTATCTGGGAGGGCTTCAGTGAACGTCCACGCCACCGCGCTGGATGCCCGTGACATCGTCCTCACCACGGATCGCTTGGCGGCAGGTTATGGTGGCGACGACATCATCTCGAACATCTCCGTCGCGGTAGAGAAGGGCAGCATCTTCACCGTCATCGGGCCGAACGGTTCCGGCAAGAGCACTTTCATCAAGGTCCTGGCGGGGCTGCTTCCCGCGCGCACCGGCGCGATCCGGCTGGGTGCCATGGCGATTGCGCGCCTTTCGGCGCCGGAACGCGTGGCGGCCGGGCTTGCCTATGTGCCGCAGGAGCTCAATGTCTTCGCCAACCTCACCGTCGGGGAGAACCTGCGCGTCTCGACCGAGTTTCTCAAGCGCGAGCGGCGGGCGGGCGCCGAGCAGCGCGAGCACGTGCTGGCCATGTTCCCGGAAGTCGCGGGACGGCTCAGCCTTCGCGCCGGTTATCTCTCGGGCGGGCAGCGCCAGATGCTGGCATTTGCCTGCGCCATGATGGCAACACCGAGCGTCCTGTTGCTCGATGAACCGTCGGCCGGTCTGTCTCCGAAGTTCGTCGCCGAGATCTTTGCCAAGGTGAAGTCGGTCAATGCCGCCGGCGTCACGGTCGTGATGATCGAGCAGAACGTCAAGGAGGCGTTGCGCATCGCCGACGTCGTGCTCGTGCTCGTCAATGGAGCGACACGCCTGATTGCTTCGCCCGAGGATATCCTGACCAAGCACGATCTCCACAAGCTCTACCTTGGATGATGCCGGTGGACAGGGACCTGCCAGATGGATCATCCAGGCGCGGCCATAGAGCGCCATGACGGGGATCATGACCGGGCAGGTCGTTCTCAACGGCTTGGTGACCGGCATGGTCGTTGCTCTGCCCGCGGTCGCGCTGACGCTGATCTACGGCATCCTGAAATTCCCGAATTTCGCCATCGGCGCCATGTTGACGGCCGGCGCCTACCTCGCTCTCGCGTTCAACGTCTATCTGTCGCTGCCTGTGCTCTATGCCGCGGCAATCGGCGCCGCGGTCTTTGCCGTCATGTCTGTCGGTATTGATCAGGCGGTGTTCCGTCCATTGCGCGAGCGCGGCGCGATCACTCTGCTCGTGGCATCCATGGGCGTGTCCTTCGTGCTCGAGAACATCGCGCGCTTCATCTTCGGCAATGGCGCTCGCAGCTTCGAGTTGCCGCTTGCCCGGCCAAAGCTTGTCTTCGGTCTGCGCATCAACAACGAGCAGATCGTGACTGCGGTCACCGTCATTGCCGCGATGGCGGCGGTGTATGTGGTGCTGCGACATACGCCGCTCGGCCGCGCCATGCGCGCGGTGTCCGACAACCCATCACTCGCCGCCGCCCGCGGCATCGACCGCGAGCGCATTGTGCGCTGGACCTGGGCGATCGCCGGCATCCTGACCGCGGCCGCCGGCGTGCTCGTTGGAATGGACCGTGCCATCGACCCGTTGCTCGGATGGAACTACATCGTCACCGTGTTCGCCGCCTGCATCCTGGGCGGCCTCGGCAATCCCGTCGGTGCGGTGCTTGGCGCCCTGACCGTCGGCGTCGTTGAGGAGACATCAACGCTGGTGATTCCGCCGAGTTACCGGCAGGTCGTCAGCTTTTGCGCCATTGCCATGCTGCTTCTGCTGCGCCCGCACGGGTTGCTCGGTGCGCAGAGGATCAGGAAATGACGGGTTTTCCGAGATGATCGCCTATTTCGTCACTATCCTGACGCTGGTCGGCATTGTCGCCATCCTCGGCCTCGCCCTCAATCTACAGTGGGGACTCTGCGGCATGGTGAATTTCGGCATGGCGGGCTTCTTCGCGCTCGGCGCTTATGCTGCTGCCCTGGTGGCGCTCGCCGGCGCCGGCAGCCTGGCTGCCACGCTGGCGGCGGCTTTGGTCTGCGCCGCGGCGTGCGGCTTCATAGCGTTGATCTCGCTTCGGCTCTCCGAGGAGTACCTGGCCATTCTGACGCTTGGCTTCGGGGAGGTGATCCGGCTGTTCGTGCTGAATGAAGAGTGGCTGACGCACGGAGCGCTCGGGTTGCCCGGCATTCCGCGCCCGCTATGGGGTTGGGTGTCGGAGAAGAACTACGAGACATTGTTCCTCGGCCTCCTGATCGCCGTCGTGCTCGCCCTGTTTGTCGCATTGGAGATTCTGTTGCGCTCGCCCTTCGGCCGCGCCATTCGCGCCGTGCGCGAGGACGACATCGTCGCGACCACGCTCGGCAAGAACGTGGTGATGCTGCGCGTCAAGGCGTTCGCGCTGGGCGGCGCCATCATCGGCGTTGCGGGGGCGTTCCACGCCTATTACCTGACCTATATCGATCCGAGCCAGTTCTCCGCCACCATCACCGCCTACGTGTTCATGGCAGTGATCGCGGGTGGCCGCGGCTCCAACCGGGGCCTGCTCCTCGGCGCGGCGACGATCATGGTCTTCATCGAGGGCTCGCGCTTCCTCAAGGACATCTTCAATGTGCTCGATGCGACGCAACTCGCAGCCATCCGCCTGATTCTGATCGGCCTCGGGCTGATCCTGTTCCTGATCTACCGGCCACAGGGTTTCCTGCCCGAATACCGGCTCAAGACCAAGTCGCTCGGCCGCGAGCGGCCCTCTGCATCTCACAGCATATCCTGAGGGGAGAGCGTTATGGCGCGCGTCGGCTTTATTCCCTCGACCGACCTGCCAGTGAAGGTCGCCCGCATCTACGAGCAATACGCGACCGGCTACGGGCCGTTTCGCAATCAGGTGGCGGTCTTCGCGCATGTGCCGTGCGCGGTCGAGCACATCATGGGCCTCCTGCTCGATCTCAAGTCGCAGCGAAACCTGAACTGGCGCTATGTCGAGCTGGCGATCGTGGTGACGTCCAAGCTCAACGCGTGTCACTATTGCGTTGCCCATCACACCAAGCCACTGCAAGTCGAAGGTCTGTCGGAGGCAGCCATCAGCATGCTGCCCGCGCTGCATGAGGAGCTCGACGAGGTCGATCGGCTCGTCGTCGACTACACGATGGCGGTGACCAACAGCGCGCAGCGCATCCCCGAGCAGATGTTCGCTGCGTTGCGCCGGCATTTCACCGAGGCGCAGGTGGTCGAGCTCACGCTGCGCATCGCGCTGTGCGGCTTCTTCAACCGCTTCAACGACGCCCTTCAGATCGACAACGAGCTCGAGCAAGAGGTCCGCGCGGCCGAGTGAAATTCACCGCACTAGCCGCGCTCGCAAAGATGCTTCATTGGGAGGAAAGGAAACCCATCATGACCACGGCCAGCACCAAGACATCCGGCACCGAGACATCCAGAACTAAGCCATCCAGCAGCGAGACATCCAGCACCAAGCCCGTTCCGCGCCGCGCCGTGCTCGGCGGCATGGCGGCGGCCGGCGCCTTCACGCTGGCTGCACCTTACGTCGCGCGCGCCCAACAAAGCGACGTCGATATTGGCGTCCTGCTGCCGTTCACGGGTTCGCAGGGCGCCTACGGTCCAGACATGCGCAAGGCGGCCGAGCTGACCACGAAGATCCTCAACGACGCCGGCGGCATTCTCAACGGCCGCAAATTCAAGCTGTTTTTCGAAGATGACGAGTCCAGCCCGACCGCGGGTCTCGCCGCCACCAAGAAGCTGATCGAGATCAACAAATGCGTGGCAGTGATCGGGATTTGGGGCAGCCCCATTGCGATGGCCATCAAGCCGGTCCTGATCAACGCCAATATCTGCATGATGGTCTCCGGCGCCGCCAACGCCATTACCGAAGGCGATACCAAAGGCCTGGTCTGGCGCTTCCAGGCCAAGGCCACCGATTGGGGTCCGGGCATGGCCAAGGCGATGATCTCGCGCGGCTGGAAGACTGTGTCGATCCTGGCCCAGCAAAACCCGTTTGTGATCCCGATGATCGATCCCGCGAAGAAGCAATTCGCGGCCGCCGGCGTCAAGGTGCTGGACACCGTCCTCTACAATCCCGACCAGCCGTCCTACCGCGCCGAAGTGCAGCGGATTTTCGGCGCCAGCCCTGCCCCGCAAGCCGTGATGTGTCTCGGATTGCTCACCGACTTCGTGTCGGTCGTGCGCGAGGCGGTGCGCATGGGTGCGACGAGCAAGATCATGGCGCTATCGATCATGGCAGACGCCGAAGGCAAGTTCGTCGAGGCTGTCGGCCCGGATGTCGCCGAAGGGATCGAGCATTTCCAGCCGGCGCCACCCCTCGGCAGCGCGAGCTACAAGAGGTTCCAGAAGCTGATGGGAGCGGCCGACGACAGCGCGCTCTACCTCTTCGCCGGCAACACGCACGACCAGGTCTGCACCCTCGCGCTGGCGATGGAGAAGGCGAAGAGCACCGACTCACTCGTCTTCACCAAGGCGATCCCCGCGGTCGTCAATCCGCCGGGCGAGATGGTCGATGACGTCCTGGTTGCTCTCGATAAGGTGCGCGCGGGCGTGAAGATCAACTTCGAAGGCGCCGGCTCCATCTGCGACTTCGATGCCCACGGGGACCAGCTCAACCGACACTTCGGCCATTTCCGCATCGAAAAAGGCAGGCAGGTGCTGGTGCAGATCATCAAGGGACCGGAGGGTTAAGCTTCAGTCGTTCCCTGACGCGGCGCGCGGGATGACCAGTCCGAACACACGATGAAGCCGGCGGACCTAGCCCTGGCGGTGCTCACTTCCGTCATCTGGGGGTTCGCGTTCATTGCCACCAAGATGGCGCTGGAAAGCTTTTCACCGCCCGATCTGACTGCGCTGCGGTTCCTGATTGCATGCCTGCCGGCGCTCCTGCTGCCTCGCCCCCGAATACCCTGGCCGCGGCTGATCCTGATCGGCTTGACGCTGTTCGCCGGGCAGTTTCTGCTGCTGTTTTTCGCCTTCGCGAACGGGTTGCCGCCGGGTGTGGCCTCGGTGACTCAACAAATGCAAGCCTTCTTCACGGTCTTACTGGCGGCTGTCTTCCTCGGAGAGATGCCAACCGTGCGGCAATGCGTCGGGATGGCCGTCGCCTTTGTCGGGCTCATCCTCATTGGTTCGAGCATCGATGCCGACCTTACGACGCTGGGGCTCGGCCTGGCGATAGGCAGTGCGCTGAGTTGGGCCGTCGGCAATGTGCTGGTGAAGCGCACCCGTGACACTCCGATGTTTGCGCTGATGGCATGGCTCAGCCTGGTGCCGCCGGCTCCCGCCCTTGCGGTGTCCGCTGTTTATGACCAGCAGCCATTCCTCGTTCCGCAGCTTCTCCATGCGTCGTGGATGAGCCTTGTCGCGGCGCTCTATCTCGGGGCGGTCGCCACTACCCTGGCCTATGCGATTTGGGGCCGTCTGCTCGCCCGGTACTCCGCCGCCCTGGTGGCGCCGTTCGCGCTGATTGCGCCGTGTGTGGGCGTCGGCGGTTCCGCACTCATCTTTGGTGAGGCATTCGGGGCCGTTCGCTATGCCGGCATGCTGCTTATACTGGCCGGGCTTGCGGTGATCGTCTTACCCGTCAAATCGAAAGCGTTCATGCGCTTGCCGAACCGTTGAAACGGCACGCGTTGGCGTTGACCTAACCAGGCGGTCCGGGGACATTTCTGCGACCATGACGCTGCGAGACGAGGCGAATATGCTAAGCTGGTTTCGGGCCTTGATGCCCAAGGAAGAGCGCTTCTTTCACCTCTTCACCCGTCATGCCGAGGTGACGCTAGCCGGCGCCCAAGCGCTGCGCGCGTTGCTGAAGGGGGATGACGTGGTGCGCTGCTGCAGGGAGATCACCAAACGCGAGAACGAAGCGGACGAAATCACCCGTGAGGTCCTCACCGCGCTGCGGCGAACGTTCATCACGCCGCTTGATCGCGGCGACATCAAGGACTTGATCACGTCGATGGACGACGCGATCGACCAGATGAATCAGACCGCGAAGGTGATTACGCTATTCGAGCTGCGCAGCTTCGAAAAGCCGATGCAGGATATGGGTGACGTCATCGTTCGGTCAGCCGAGCTGACGGTGTCGGCAGTTCTCCTGCTGAGCGCTCTCGGCAAGGAGGCCGGGCGCCTGCACGGCTTGACGGAGGAGATAATACGGCTGGAGGAGCAGGCTGATCAGCTGCACGATCAGGGCCGCAAGGAGCTGTTTCTCCGGCAAAAGGACGCTATTGCCTTTGTCATCGGCACGGAACTGTACAATCACCTCGAAATGGTCGTCGATCGATTTGAGGATGTGGCGAACGAGATCAGCGCAATCGTCATTGAAAACGTATAGGGCTTCTGCATCGGGTCTGCGATGGATGGCGCGCTCAGCTCGTTTGCTCTTGTCGCGCTGATCGGCGTCGCGCTCCTCTTCGACTGCTTGAATGGTCTGCATGATGCGGCCAATTCGATCGCCACGGTCGTCTCCACCCGCGTGTTGCGGCCGCGATATGCCGTGATCTGGGCGGCGTTCTTCAATTTCGTCGCGTTCCTGTTCTTTGGACTGCATGTCGCGCAAACAGTGGGAACCGGAATCGTTGCAACCGAGGTCGTCGATGCGGCGGTGATCTTCGGGGCCTTGATGGGGGCCATCGCCTGGAATCTGATCACGTGGTGGCTGGGGATCCCCTCAAGCAGCTCACACGCTCTGATCGGCGGCCTCGCCGGCGCTGCCGTCGCCAAGGCAGGCCTCGGCGCGATCGTATGGAAAGGCCTTGGCATCACCGGGGCGGCAATCGTGTTTTCGCCGTTGCTCGGCTTCCTTCTCGCTTTGGCGCTCGTGCTTGCAGTTTCCTGGGCATTCGTCCGCTCCACCCCAGCGGCGGTGGATAATTTCTTTCGAACCGCGCAACTCCTCTCGGCTGCGCTGTACTCATTGGGCCATGGCGGCAACGACGCCCAGAAGACAATGGGCATCATCGCCGTGTTGCTCTATTCGCAAGGGTTGCTGGGGGACACCTTCCACATCCCGTTCTGGGTGATCTTGAGCTGCCAGGCAGCCATGGGACTGGGGACGCTGCTTGGCGGCTGGCGCATCGTGCATACGCTGGGATCGAGAATCACCCGCTTGCATCCGGTGCAGGGTTTTTGCGCCGAGACCGGAGGGGCAATGACGCTGTTTTTGGCGACCTATTTTGGGATTCCCGTCTCGACGACCCACACCATCACGGGGGCGATTGTCGGGGTGGGCGCTGCCCGCAAAACCGCGGCAGTGCGTTGGAACGTAGCGAGCAACGTCGTCGTCGCCTGGGTTGTGACACTGCCGGCGGCGGCTCTGTTCGGGGCTGTTTTCTACGCGTTGTACAAATTTCTTTCCCAGTTCGAAACAGCAGGGTAATTTGTGGAGTGTTCATATTTTCGCCGATTCGGGACGTGAAAGTCGGCGTCTGGTAGGAGTACCGCGTCCCATGAGCCATCCGAGCAGAATGTCAACTGCAAGACGGATTCAGTATGGAGCCTTGCCCTATCGCGTGAATCATGGTTCGCGCGCCGAGATCATGCTGGTCACATCCCGGGAGACGCGGCGCTGGATCATTCCCAAGGGCTGGCCGAAGAAGGGCAAATCGCCGCATCGCTCCGCCGCCCGTGAAGCTTTCGAGGAGGCAGGCGTTGTCGGCTCCGTCGGCAGGCGCTCGGTAGGTTCGTTCTCCTATGAGAAGCGATTGAAGAACGGCGGGATGGTCGAGTGTGAAGTTCGCGTCTTTCCCCTGGAGGTGAAGCGCCAGAGCAAGGCGTGGCCGGAGATGCAGGAACGCAAGGTCAAATGGCTTTCTGCCGCGGAGGCTGCCGAGAAGGTCAAGGACCCGATGCTCAGCGAGATCATCCGCCGCCTGGCGCGCAAATACGATTGAGCGCAAGCCCGCGGACGATCATCAGCGCGGCCATGACGCGTAGCGGGCGCCAAGGTCATTCAGGAGCAGCACGGTTGCGGCCTCCCAGACCACCGCGGGTGAGAGCGTCAGGCCGGTGAATGCCCCGTTTTGGGCGGCCGCGCCCGCATCAAATATAGGTCACCAAGCCCATGAAGCCTTCATCCTGATGATCCTGATGATGACAATGAAGCAACGAAGGCCCCGGATCGTCGGCAATGAAATCGATTTCGACCGTGCTGAAACGCGTCATATTGATCGTATCTTTCATCACGCCCGCGGTCGCCTGGTCGCCTACCTTGGTCACCTCGAAGGTGTGACGATGCAGGTGGACGGGGTGGTTATCGCCGCTCTTGTTGGTCATGGCGAGGCGATAGCGCTTGCCGCGCTCGGTCGTAAACAGCGGGTTGGCGGCTGGCCAGGACTTCCCGTTGATCGTCCAGCGATTATAACCGCCGCGACCGCCCGGCACTTTTTCGAAGATGAGATCGAGACGCTCGTTGGGGGCAGGCAGCGGCCTCTCCTGGCCGAAGATCGTGTAGTCCCACGCGGCGTTTGACGGGGACGACCATTGCGGCTCGCCGCGTTGGTTGGCGTATTCGACGACCACGCCAAGGCCAATCTTCCGATCCTCATCCCTGACCGCTCCGAGTATCCAGACACCGGGCCGGTTCATCTCGACGATCACGTCGGCACGTTCCGCCGGCGCGAGAAACAGCGTCTCGACGCTTCTTTTCGAAGGCACCGGATTTCCGTCGAGCGCGATCACGGTAAAGCGATGGCCGGGCAGCGCCAAAGTGACGTTCTGGGTCGGGCTGGCGTTGAGCAGCCGGAACAGCACACGCTGGCCTTCGCGAACCCGCACGGGCTCGCCGTGACCGAGCATCTTGTCGTTGAACGATGCCGAGGCATACCTCACTTCGAGGCCGTTGTCGGGCGGCGGACCCTTGCGGATATCCTGCATGCTGACCCAGGAGCCCTCCCAGTGGTGGGCCGCAAGCAGCACTTCCTGGTCATAGCGGCTTGGATCGTTGCCTGTCTCGATAATCAGGAAGCCGTACATTCCCGCATACAGGCTTCGCGTCAGATCCTTTCCTGCGATGTCGTGGCTGTGATACCACCGTGTGCCGGACGGCTTCGCCGTGAACGTGTAACGCCTCATGCCGCCGCGCTCCACCATCGGCGATCCTTCCTCCATCGCGCCATCGGCCGCTGCGGGCACGTGGAGCCCGTGCCAATGCACGATGTCGTCTACGTCCGTTTCGTTGCGAACATCGATGCTGACCTGACGGCCCTCGCGAAGCCGCAATACCGGACCGGGCACGGTGCCATTGTATCCAAACGTGTCGATCACTCTCGCGGGGGCGAGCTCAAGCCGCAGGGGCGCGATCCGGAGCGAGTAATCCGGCGCCGTTGCGATTTGAGTATACGCCGTTCCCAGCGCGGACCCGAATGCCATGCCGGTCCCCGCTCCGATCAAGAAATTTCGACGATGGGGCCACTTGGCCGAGGCTGGGGGGCGGTCAGGAAGCATAGTCGACGTGTTGCTCATCGGTGCTTCCTCTCCTGGTTTAGTTATCGGCGCCACGCGCTTTCGTTTTTCTGCTCGTAGTCCCGAAACGCCTTGATCAGGCCGCCCAGCACTTCGGCCGATGTCTCGAACATCGCCTTGAGCTGAGGCTCGTCGACCTTTTCGATATCCTCACGCAGGTGCTCTTTGATCTCTTGCAGACGCTTTTGCATTTTCTGTGTGTGGTGGAGCGGATCGCGCTCGGCAGTGGCGGTCGCCATGACAGCTCTCCTGTGAAGTGGCTCCGGTACGCGGATTTTCAAAACCGCTTCGCGCATCGTTGCCGTAAAAAGCATCTGCCCATAGCCTCGGTTCCAATCACGGTGGGGATAAGGACCGGAATTGATGACGAGCGCAGGGCCAGTTACTACCGGCGAGAAAACGCCCAAAGGCGCTTGGCCGGAGGTGCTGTCGGCCTTTTTGCGCCTCGGTCTTACGTCGTTTGGCGGTCCAGTCGCACATCTCGGTTATTTCCACGAGGAATTCGTAACGCGGCGGCGCTGGCTGGATGACCGCAGCTATGCCGATCTTGTGGCCCTGTGCCAGTTTTTGCCCGGGCCTGCTTCAAGCCAGGTCGGGATAGCCATCGGACTTTTGCGCTCCGGCTACGCCGGTGCGCTTTCGGCATGGGCGGGATTTACGTTGCCTTCGGCCCTGGCGATGGTTCTGTTCGCCTACGGTTCCACCGCGGTAGGCAATGCCGCCGGGTCGGGATGGTTGCACGGGTTGAAAGTGGCAGCCGTCGCCGTCGTGGCGCAGGCGGTCCTCGGAATGGCGCGGACCCTGGCACCGGATCGCTCCCGTGCGACCCTGGCGGCCGTTGCCGCCATCATCGCTCTTGCGATTCCCTCCGCATGGAGTCAACTCGGCGCGATTGTTTTCGGGTGCGTCGTTGGTCTCGCACTGTTACGCGTCGAACCGCAACTTGATCACAACACCTTGCCGGTCAGCTTGAGTCGGACAACCGGCGTCGTCTTGCTGGTTTTATTTTTTGCCATGCTGATCGCCTTGCCGCTGGTTGCGGCGCTGACATCCAACCAGGGTGTCAAGGAATTCGATGCCTTCTACCGCGCGGGATCTCTCGTCTTTGGGGGCGGGCACGTCATTCTGCCTCTGTTACAGGCTTCCGTGGTGTCGCCCGGATGGGTAACCGCCGACGCTTTTCTTGCAGGATACGGCGCAGCTCAAGCCGTCCCCGGTCCGCTGACCACATTCGCTGCCTATCTCGGTGCAGTGATGCGGCCCGAGCCGAACGGCTGGCTCGGAGCAATCATCTGCCTTGTTGCGGTTTTCCTGCCCTCCTTTCTTTTAGTAATGGGTGCCTTGCCGTTCTGGGAAGAGCTTCGCCGCCGTGTGACAGCACAAGCGGCACTTCGCGGGGTCAATGCCGCGGTGGTGGGACTGTTGCTGGCGGCGCTTTATCGGCCGGTCTGGACGACCGGCGTAACCAATGAGGCTGATTTCGCGCTTGTCATTGCGGCATTTTTGCTACTTTTCATGTGGCAGACGCCGCCCTGGCTCGTGGTCATCTTCTGCGCAATCTCCGGAGGTTTGATCTCCGCTTTCTAGGAGCGTCGCCGCCCGCTTAACAGATTGAATTTACGCGGTTGTGGGCTCATTTGCTTCCTGGTGCCAGAGCAACAATCGCCGCCGGATGACGCTCATGCACTTGACCAGGGCATAACCGATCACTGCGATCTCCACGATGCCGGCGAACACGCCGCGGGAATCGGCAAAGCGGGACGCGGTGTTCATGGCGCCGCCGAGGCCATAGCCGCCCATGAACATCTCGGTCACGATCGCAACGATCAGCGCGATGGGCAGCGCGACCTGCAGTCCGGTCATGATTTGCGGCAGCGCAGCCGGAAAGGCGATCTGCACCAGGAGTTCCCGCTCGCCCGCTCCCATATTGCGCGCCGACCACAGCAGCTCCCGCTCGACGCCGCGGATGCCCACGACGGTCGCAGTGACCACGGGAAAGATCGCCTCCACCGCGATCATGCAAATCTTCGAGAGATCGAACACGCCAAGCCACAGCATGACCACCGGCAGGAAGGCGATCTTTGGCATCGGAAATCCAACCGAGATGATGGGATCGAAGAACCACTGCGCGGGGCCATTGCGGGAGATGAGCATGCCGAGGGTGACGCCCAGCACGGCGCCAATCACAAAGCCCGCCAAGGCGCGATAAAGCGTCACGGCGGTATTGAGCAGGAGATCGCCCGCGAGGAGGTCACTCCAGATGCGCTCGAGCACGGCGCTGAGTGCGGGCAGCATGAAAGGCGTCACCGCCCCCGAGCGCGCAAACAACTCCCAGGCGGCTGCCAGAGCGATGACGGAGATCACCCGCGCCATCGCCAAGGCCGCGGCTCGGAGAACGCGATATGCCGCAGGATTGCCGCGTGCACGGGTAGAACCGGCAGCCGGCGCGGCCGGAGCTTCGCTTTCTATGTCTGCCACCGCAGCATCCGGTGCACGAGAATAAGATAGAGGCGGTCGGCGAAGAAACCGAGCAGCGCCACCGTGAGCACGACGGCGAACATCGCGTCATAACTGCCGCTGGCGCCGAGGAATCCGATCAGATGCCCGAATCCTTGCTGGGCGGCGATGAGCTCCGAGCTCACCAGCAGGATGAAGGACAGTGCGATCGCGGTGCGGATGCCATTGAGCAGCTCCGGCAAGGCGCTGGGTAACACCACGTCCCACAGCATGCGCAGCCGAGTTGCCCCCATGCTGCGGGCTGACCACACCAGCGCCTGCTCGCTCGATCGCGCACCGTTGAAAGCGCCAAGCGTGACCGGCAACATGCATCCGAGAAAAATAAGCAGGATCTTCGAGCCGTTGCCGAAGCCGAGCCACAGCACGGTCACGGGAATCAAAGCCGACTTCGGCATCGGATAGAGCATTTCGACAAGTGGGCTGAGCAGCAGATTTACGGGCCGCCACCAGGCCATGAAAATGCCGAGCACCGTCCCGATCGCGACCGACAGTAAGAGGCCGGCGAGCGCCCGCCACAAGGAGGCTGCGCCATTGGTGATCAGCTCGCCGTCCCTGAGCAGATCAATCCAGGCAGCGATCACCGAGCTCAGGGCGGGTAATGCGAGGCTGGAGACCATGCCGGTGCGCGATGCGATCTCCCACGCCGCGGCGAGGATGAGAAGCGGCAGGTAGCGTGTGAAAGCCGCTTTCATGGCGCACGCGTTCCCTGCGCCTTGATGGCTTCGATGCGAACCAGATTCCAGATTCGTCCACCTTGTTGACGAACGCCTTGGCCTTGAAAATATTGGCAGCGTTCTTGTCGAACCGGGTATCAACAATCGCTTTGACGCGCCCGGGACGGGCCGACATGACGGCGACCCGCTCGGCCAGATAGACCGCTTCCTGAACGTCATGGGTCACGAAGATCACGGTCTTGGGTGTGCGCTGCCAGATGCCCAAGAGCTCCGATTGCATCAGGCTGCGAGTTTGCGCATCGAGCGCGCCGAACGGCTCGTCCATAAGCAGGATCTTCGGATCAAAAGCGAGCGTGCGAGCAATGGCGGTGCGCTGGCGCATCCCACCGGACAGCTGCGATGGATAGCTGTTCTCGAATCCAGTCAGACCGACGAGATC
Organism: uncultured Alphaproteobacteria bacterium; assembly: GCA_963841105.1. Classification (GTDB taxonomy): domain Bacteria; phylum Pseudomonadota; class Alphaproteobacteria; order Rhizobiales; family Xanthobacteraceae; genus VAZQ01. The sequence continues at coordinate 638,528 of CAWJCB010000001.1, read as the reverse complement.
GATGAAGGTCTGGGCGCGTTTCTCGCGCTCCGCCCGCGGAAGCTTCATGCGTTCCAGGCCGTAAAGGATGTTGGATCGCACAGTTTTCCAGGGAAACAGCGCAAAATGCTGGAAAACGATGCCGCGGTCGGGGCCTGGCGCGCCGACCGGCGCACCATCGATGAGGATTGCTCCCGTCTCCGTCGGGAGAAAGCCACCGATGAGATAGAGAAGGGTCGATTTTCCGCACCCGGAAGGGCCTAGCAGCGCGACGAATTCGCGGTTGCCCACGTCGAGCGAGACCCCTTCCAGGGCCAGAACCGGTCGCCCGCTGGGGGGACGATACAAGTGACTGACGCCCTCGATGACGATTTGTGGCTGCGCCATCACTCACCTGCAATAAACTGCTTGGCAATGTCGAGGGCGCCGTGGACGCCGAGATCATTGTGCCCACCGTGGGGAAAACGCACGAACCGTTTGGCGGCATTGATCCGAGCATAGAGCCGCTCGCCGAACGCAATCGGCACCACCTGGTCGCGCTCGCCGTGAAGGATCAGCACCGGCGCGCGCACTTTGCCGATGCGCAGATCCGAGTGGAAGGCGTCCTTGATCAGCCAACGCACGGGCAAAAACCAATAGATGTGCGCGCCAAGATCGGCAATGGAGGTAAAGGGCGATTCGAGCACGAGGCGTGCAACCGGTTTCTCGGCGGCGAGCGCCACGGCAACGCCGCTGCCCAGCGACTCGCCCCACAGCGCAATGCGTGTTGCGGGATACCGCGCCGTGGCGAAGGCGTATGCGGTAAGGGCATCTTCGATCAGGCCTCTTTCCGTCGGTCGGCCGCTCGAGCCGCCGTAGCCGCGATAGCTGAGCGCGATGAGGCCGATGCCATCGGTGGTCAGCGCGCGAAAGCGCTCCGCGCGCCAACTCAGAGAACCGCCATTGCCATGGAAGTAAAGCAGCACGGGCTTCTCGCCATGGGGACGCACATGCCACACAATGATCCGCTCTCCGTCCGCCGTGTCGAGCAGCACCTCCTCGGCGCCAGCCAGCCCGGCGGCCGCTGGCGAAATGCGCGAGCGGTCAGGAAAATATTGCAGCGCCCGTTGGCCCACATAGACGAGCGCGACAAGGCTGCCATAACCAACAAGTGCAATGATGAGGAGCCACTTCAACATGGTCACGGCAGAGCGTTATCATTCCGACAGGGAAACTTCGAATGTAGATTTGCACATTCGCCCCGCGGGCTTTCGGGATGAGCCCGCGCTCTGGAATGTAATCGAGCCGACCATCCGCGCCGGCGAGACATATCCGCTCTCGCGCGACCTCACCCAAGCTGATGCACTCACATATTGGCGTTCGCCGCAGCACGAGGTGTTCGTTGCCGAACGGCACGGGTCCGTTGTCGGTACCTATTATTTGCGAGCCAACAACCAGGGCGGGGGCGCCCACGTTGCGAACTGCGGGTATATTGTTGCGCCGCCAGCGATGCGCCAGGGCGTGGCGCGGGAAATGTGCCTGCATTCGCTCGATCGCGCACGCACCAGGGGCTTTCGCGCCATGCAGTTCAACTTTGTCATTGCCAGCAACGAAGGCGCGGTCCGGCTGTGGCAGAGTTGTGGGTTCACGATCGTTGGACGGTTGCCACAAGCATTCGAGCATCCGCGCCATGGTCTCGTCGATGCCCTTGTGATGCATCGCATGCTGTAGATTTCACATATCAGGTATCAGGTATCAGGTATCAGGTGCCGGGCAGGGATCAGATGGTGATCCCTGATCCCTGATCCCTGATCCCTGATCCCTGGCACTGGCACTGGCATCTGTTACAGTGCCTTGACCACTTCCTCCGTCATCTTCTTTGCGTCACCGAACAGCATCATCGTGTTGTCGCGGTAAAAAAGTGCATTATCGATTCCGGCATAGCCCGACGACAACGAGCGCTTGCTGAACATGACCGTGCCCGCCTTCCAGACTTCCAAAACCGGCATCCCGTAGATCGGGGAGGTAGGGTTTTCCTTCGCCGCCGGGTTGGTGACGTCGTTGGCCCCGATCACAAAGGCCACATCGGCCTGTGGAAATTCCGAGTTGATATCTTCGAGCTCGAACACTTCGTCGTACGGAACATTGGCCTCCGCGAGCAGCACATTCATGTGCCCGGGCATGCGGCCGGCGACGGGATGAATGGCATATTTCACTTCGACGCCTTCCTTCTTCAGGCGATCGGCCATTTCCCGCAACGCGTGCTGCGCTTGCGCCACCGCCATGCCGTAACCCGGCACGATGATGACCTTGCTGGCATTCTTGAGAATGAAGGCCGCATCCTCGGCCGAGCCTTGCTTGACCGGGCGTTTCTCGGTCCCCGCATGCGCCACCGCCACTTCGCCGCCAAATCCGCCGAGGATCACGGAGATGAAGCTGCGATTCATTCCACGGCACATGATGTAGGAAAGAATGGCGCCGGAGGAGCCGACGAGAGCACCGGTGACGATCAGCGCCGAGTTCCCCAAGGTGAAGCCGATGCCGGCTGCTGCCCATCCGGAATAGGAATTCAGCATGGAGATCACGACCGGCATGTCGGCGCCGCCGATCGGGACGATGATGAGCACGCCGAAGGCAAACGCCGCCAGCGTCAGCAGCCAGAAGGCGAGGTGGCTTTCCGCCCGCACGAGCCATGCGATCAGGAGGAGGATCGCCAGCGCCAGCGCGATATTGATGGCGTGGCGGGCGGGCAGGATGATCGGCGCACCGCCCATGCGACCCGACAGTTTGAGGAATGCGATCACCGAGCCCGTGAACGTGATAGCGCCGATCGTGAGACCGAGCGACATTTCGATAAGGCTCGATGTGGGGATGGTGCCGACGCGGCCGATGTCGAAGGCGGCCGGCGCGTAGAGCGCGGCCGCCGCCACCAGCACGGCGGCGAGGCCGACGAGCGAATGAAATGCCGCGACCAGCTCCGGCATTGCTGTCATCGGAACGCGCCGGGCGATGACGGCCCCCGTCCCGCCGCCGATTGCGATGCCGATGACGACCAGCGCCCACGCCACGCTTCCCGCGGGGGGATGCGACGCAAGCGTCGTGACAATGGCAATGGCCATCCCGGCCATCGCAAACTGATTTCCCCGGCGGCTCGATTCCGGGCTCGAGAGGCCGCGCAATGCCAGGATGAACAAAACGCCGGCAGCCAGATAAAGCAGCGCGGCGAGGTCGTCGCTCATCGCCCACTCCTGCTCCCCTTTTTCTGGTACATCCCCAGCATCCGTTGGGTAACGAGAAAGCCGCCGAAGATGTTGATCGATGCCAGGATAAGGGCGATGAATCCAAGTGCCCGCGCCCAGACAGGGCCGCTCTCGTTGGCGACGAGTGCAACGCCGACTGCGAGCAGCGCTCCGACAACGATCACCGATGAGATTGCATTGGTCACGGACATCAATGGTGTGTGCAAAGCCGGGGTGACTGACCACACCACGAAATAGCCGACGAACACGGCCAGGACGAAAATCGAGAATCTGACCACCAGGGGATCGATCGCACCGCCGCTGACGGCGTGCATCGTTCCGCCGCTGGCGGCGGCAAGAATATCGAGCTGCGCAAGAATAACGTCATGCGCGGCGTTGCCGTTAACAGGCGCGGCCAACGCCGCCAGGCTGCTGGATGAAACAACGGTGAGCATCGATATCTCCTCTCCGGCAGCGGCGCCGCTGATCAGGCCGCGGTCTTTGCTGCGAAGCTTGGGTGAATGACTGCACCGTCGCGCGTGAGGACCGTCGCCTTCACAATCTCGTCATCCCATCGCACGGCAAGAGTCTTTTGCTGCTTGTCCACCAATGTCTCGAGAAAGGCGAAAAGATTCCGCGCATAGAGGCTCGACGCGGACGCGGCGACGCGGCCGGGCATGTTGAGATGGCCTATGATCTTAACATCGTTCGCGGTCACAACTTCGCCGGCTCTCGCAAGCTCGCAGTTGCCGCCGCGCTCGACGGCGAGATCGACGATCACCGAGCCCGGCCGCATGGCGGCGACCATCTCCTTGCTGATCAGCCGCGGCGCGGGGCGGCCCGGGATGAGTGCGGTGGTGATGACGATGTCTTGCTTGGCGATGTGCTCGGCGACCAGCGCCGCCTGTTTTGCCTGGTATTCCTTCGACATCTCCTTGGCGTAGCCTGCCGCGGTCTCGGCCTGCTTGAACTCGTCGTCCTCGACCGCAATGAACTTTGCGCCGAGGCTCTCCACCTGTTCCTTGGCGGCCGGGCGGACGTCCGTGGCGGTAACAATCGCGCCCAGCCGGCGCGCGGTCGCGATCGCCTGCAGGCCGGCCACGCCCGCACCCATGATGAAAACGCGCGCCGCCGGCACTGTCCCCGCAGCCGTCATCATCATCGGCAATCCGCGGCCATATTCCGCGGCAGCGTCGATCACCGCCCGGTAGCCGGCGAGGTTCGCCTGGCTCGACAGCACGTCCATGGTCTGTGCGCGCGTGATGCGCGGCATCAGCTCCACAGCAAAGGCGGTGATGCCCGCATTGGCCATGTCCTTGATGGCCGCATCCTGGCCATACGGATCCATCATGGCGATAACGAGCGCCCCTTTCTTGTAACCGGCGAGCTCGGAAGGAGTCGGCCGCCGCACCTTGAGCACGACGTCGGCATGCTTGAGGGCATCGCTCGCGACGGTGGCGCCGGCGGCGGTGAATTCGCGGTCAGGAATGCCGGACTGCATGCCCGCGCCTGGCTCGACGTAAAGGTCGGCGCCAAGGCCTTTCATTTTCTTCACCGTCTCCGGGGTCGCAGCGACCCGGCTCTCGACCGGATCGACCTCACGCGCTACTGCAATGCGCATTCGCCGGTCTCCTCCTGTTGCGCGGGGAATCCGCCTTACGCTGCAGTTCCGCTGCCGGAGGTGAGCGCGAGCGCGAGCAGGGAAATCAGCACCATCACGACGCTCGAGCCGCGCGCACCGGTCATGAAGCCATGCACCGCGACTATCGTGGCGACAACAAAAATACCGAAAGCCACGAGCCAATGTCCGGCCACAGCGCCGATAGCCAGTCCAAGAACGATATTCACCACGTGTGCGCCACCAACGAACACCAGATGAACAAATCGCTCGTACGTGGCCTCGTGCGCGGGGAGGTCATTGCCTTCCGCTACCGCATATTCGAGCTGTCCGTGATCGGCCATTCGGTCCTCCAAATGAGGGTGGACGAGGCGGGATTAGCCCAACTGCGGGGGGAGAGCAACGATGTTTGCCCCATTCACGGGCGGCTTTGCCCCGCTCAGCCTCAGGCTGCCTGTTGCAATCCGGCGGCGGCGAGCGCCGCTTCCTGGCGCCGCGCGACCTGGGCAAGAGAGAACCTGCCGATCGCCTCGTTGAACAGCCGATGAAAGTTGAGCTCGGCGCCCAGGTGCAGGAATACGGCGCCCAGCCCGATAGCAGCGCGGTCCATGAACACGAATTCCTGCGGGACCCTGACCGGCCCTTGCTGTTTCAGCGCCTGATGCACGCGAAAAGCCTCGCGTCTTCCGTATTCAGATGGCTTGACGCCGTCGGCGAGAGTCCGCACCCGATCTTCCAGGAGCGGGCCGTAGATGAACTTCGCCCAGATGTTCAAGGCCTGGATCAGCTCACGATTGAGACGGCGAAAGCCCCAGGTCTCGTAGGCATGCACAATGAGGTCGTCGTCTCCTTTGAGCAGGCCATGATAGAGGTCGACAACGCCGCCGACGAACTTCGCTGCAAAAATGCGAATGCACCCATAGTCGAGCAGGTTGATCCCGGCCGGCCGGCCATCGACCTCGAACACCGAATAATTGCCGAGGTGGGGATCGCCGTGGATGACGCCATAGCGACTGAACGACCACCACCACGCCGTGAACATCGCCGTGCCGAGGCGATTGCGCGTTGTGAGATCGTCACTCTTATGCGCGAGCAGCCGGTCGCCTTGCAGCCAATCGAGGGTGAGGAGGCGGCCGGTCGAGAGCTCCGGCCAAACCCGCGGTACCCGAATCTGCTCTTTGCCCGCGAGCATTTCGCGGTAGAGCATCACGTGCTTGGCCTCGCGATGGTAGTCTAGCTCCTCGCGGAGGCGCGCGCCTATCTCCTTTGCAATCTCGGTCGTGTCGATGACCGGGTCCATGCGGCGGTGAATCGCAAAGATGAGCTGCAGCTGGCGCAAATCCGCCTCGACGGCCGACTGCATGTCGGGATACTGCAGCTTGCAGGCGAGTTGGCTGCCATCGAGGGCGCGAGCGCGGTGCACCTGGCCGAGCGATGCCGCGGCGGCGGGACGATGCTCGAAGCTCGATAATTTCCTGCTCCAGTCGGGACCAAGCTCCGCTGCCATGCGCCGCTTCACAAACGGCCAGCCCATGGGCGGCGCGTCGCTCTGCAGCTTCATGAGCTCGGCGGCGTACTCCGCCGGCAGCGCGTCGGGGATGGTGGCCATCAGCTGGGCGACCTTCATGATCGGCCCCTTGAGGCCACCGAGCGCCGTTGCCAGCTCCGTCGCGTTCCTGCCGCGATCGAGCGCAAGCCCCAAGAAGCGCGCGCCGGCAAGGCGAGCAGCTACGCCGCTCATATTTGCTCCGACGCGCGCATAGCGCGCCGCGCGGGCGCTAAATCGGTTGGCTTCTCGGTCGGTCATAGGAACTCGACTATTCCAGCCCTTCCAGCTCCGTGATCATGCGTTCGATCACGCCGAGGCCGCCCTGCCAAAAACCGGGGTCGCGCGCATCAAGTCCGAACGGGGCCAATAGCTCGGAATGGTGCTTGGTGCCTCCCGCGGCGAGCATGTCGAGATAACGCTTCGCGAAGCCCTCGTTTGCATGCTCGTAGACCGCGTAGAGCGAGTTCACGAGGCAGTCGCCGAAGGCGTAGGCATAGACGTAGAACGGCGAATGCACGAAGTGCGGGATGTAGGCCCAGAAGGTCTCGTAGCCCGGCTTGAGCTCGATGGCGGGGCCGAGGCTCTCATGCTGGACATCCAGCCAGAGCGCGTCCAGCCGCTCCGCCGTGAGCTCGCCCTGACGTCGTTGCGTATGGACGTTGCGCTCGAATGTGTAGAACGCGACCTGCCGCACGACGGTATTGATCATGTCCTCGACCTTGGCGGCCAGCATGGCCTTACGCTGCCGCTTCTCGGCGTTTGCCAAGAGCTTTCTGAAGGTGAGCATTTCTCCAAAGACGCTTGCGGTCTCGGCGAGCGTAAGGGGGGTCGGCGCCATGAGCGCTCCATTTGGCGCCGCAAGCACCTGGTGCACGCCATGGCCAAGCTCGTGCGCAAGCGTCATGACATCGCGCGCCTTGCCCTGATAATTGAGCAGCACATACGGATGTGCCGACGGCACCGTGGGATGCGAGAATGCGCCAGGAGCTTTTCCCGCGCGCACCGGTGCGTCGATCCAGTCATTGTCGAAGAACCGCTCGGCGATCGCCGCCATTTCCGGCGAGAAGGCGCCGTAAGCGGTCAGGACGGTTGACTTCGCCTCGTCCCAGGCAATCGCTCGGCTGGCGACCTTGGGCAATGGCGCGTTACGGTCCCAGTAAGCCAGACGCTTCTTTCCAAACCAGCGCGCCTTGAGCGCATAGTAGCGATGGGAGAGGCGCGGATAAGCTGCGCGCACCGCCTCGACCAACGCCGAAACCACTTCCGGCTCGACGCGGTTCGAAAGATGCCGCGCATCGGCGACATCGGCAAAGCCGCGCCAGCGATCGGAAATCTCCTTGTCTTTGGCCAGGACATTGGTGATGAGCGTGAAGATGCGCAGATTCGCCTTGAAGGTCTTGGCCAGCGCCTGTGCGGCTGCCTTGCGCATTTTCGGGCTCGTATCGTGCAGCAGATTGAGCGTCGGCTCGATGGCGAGCGACTTGGCCCCGACCTTAAAACGAAGGCTTGCAATGGTCTCGTCGAACAGCCGATTCCAGGCCGAATAAGCGGTCACCGACTTTTCGTGAAAGAGTTGCTCGATGCGGTCATCGAGCTGATAAGGCTTCTCCTTGCGGATGTTTTCCAGCCAGGGACGGTAATGCGCGAGCGCCGGATCGCTTTTCATCGCAGCATCGAGCACGGCGTCATCGATGCGATTTAGCTCGAGAACAAAGAACAGAAGGTGAGTCGACGCCGCTGTGATGCGCTCCTGCACGTCGGCGTAGAACTTGGCGCGGCCGGGGTTGACGGTATTGCCGGAATGGAGAAGTCCGGCATATGAGATGAGCCGCCCCAAAAGATCGTCGAGCGCCTCGTAGCGCTTTATCGCTTGCGCGAGGGCGCTACCCGACTCGCCTCCCTGCGACATCGCGGCAAGCTTGCCCTTGTGCTCCTGCTCGAAGGCCTCCGATTCCCGATCGCAGCGATCGAGATCCCGTCTTACCTGCGGATCATCCATTCCAAGATAAAGGTCGGCCAGGTTCCATTCCGGCAGAGCTCCGAAAGGCGCCCTGGAGCGGGATTTTGCGGGAGCAGCGGCGCGGCGTTTTGCAGGCATGAAATTCGACGTTTTGGGCGCAAGGATTATGGACGGGGGTTGCCTCCGCGCACCTCATAACGAAAAGCACACCGTCCAGCCAGTGTGGCAAGCCTGATTGCTGGTGCGTCGGCCACAGGTGACCCGGGCCCGACCGCGCGGGCTTATGCAAGCATTAACGCAACTCGGTCACACTGCCCCAAATCGGCACACGGGTCGTATCGGTGCGGGGTTGCGTATGATTGAGCGTATTCTGGTCGTCGATGATGACCCGGTGCAGCGGCGGCTTCTGGAAAACATGGTGCGCCGGTTCGGCTACGAACCAGTGATGGCCGAAGGCGGCGATGCCGCGATAGCGCGGCTTACGCACCAGGAAGAGGCGCGCATCGACGCCGTGGTGCTCGATCTTGTCATGCCGGATCTCGACGGACTTGGCGTGCTCGCGAAAATGCGGGGATTCGGCCTTGGCACGCCGGTGATCGTCCAGACGGCCCATGGCGGGATCGACAATGTGGTCACCGCCATGCGCGCGGGCGCGACGGATTTCGTGGTGAAGCCGGTCGGCGCTGAGCGCCTGCACGTCTCGCTCCGCAATGCCCTTGCCGCCAGCGCGCTCGAGGGTGAGCTGGCGCGGATGAAAAGGAGCCGCGCGGGCACGCTCGGCTTCAAGGACATCATCACCAGGAGTGCGCGCATGGACGCCGTGTTGCGCATGGCCGCGAAGGCCGCGAGCTCGGCCATCCCGGTGCTGATCGAGGGCGAGTCGGGCGTGGGCAAGGAGCTCATTGCACGCGCCGTTCACGGCTCGGGGGAGCGGCGATCAAAGCCATTTGTCGCAGTCAATTGCGGCGCCATTCCCGACAATCTGGTGGAATCGCTGTTGTTCGGTCACGAGAAAGGCGCGTTCACCGGCGCGACCGAGCGCCATACGGGAAAATTCGCAGAGGCTTCGGGTGGAACGCTCTTTCTCGACGAGGTCGGCGAGCTGCCCGCTGCCGCCCAGGTAAAGGTGCTGCGGGCAATCCAGGAAAATGAGATCGAGCCGGTAGGGGCGCGCAAGCCGGTCAAGGTTGACGCGCGTCTCATCTCCGCAACCAACCGTGATCTCATCGCCGATGTGAAAACGGGACGATTTCGGGAGGATCTGTTCTATCGGCTGCACGTCTTTCCCATTGCCGTCCCGCCGCTGCGGGAACGCCTTCAGGATCTGCCCGATCTCACGCGGCACTTTCTCGCGCGGTTCGCGGCGGAAGAAGGCAAGCGCATCACGCGCGTGAGCTCCGAGGCGATGTCACTGCTTTGCGCTTATCGGTGGCCGGGAAACGTGCGCCAACTGGAGAATGCCGTGTTCCGCGCAGTGGTGCTCGCCGAAACCGATACGATAGGTCCCGAGGAGTTCCCGCAAATCGGCGCACACATTTCAGGCGGCGCGGTGAGCGCCAATATCGCGCCGGATGCCAATGAGTGCTCCTCCGAATCGCCGGCCCTGCAAGCGGAAATGGTTACCATCGGGGAAACCGATGCCGAGCCACGGGCGAATCGCAACGCTGCGGGAACGCTCGAATTGCAAAACGACGATGGTGATGTGCGCCCACTGGAGGAGATTGAAGCAGACGCGATCCGTTTTGCTATCGCCCATTACCGCGGGCAGATGTCGGAAGTGGCGCGACGGTTGCGTATCGGTCGCTCGACGCTTTACCGAAAATTGGATTCGCTTGGACTCGCCGGCAATGCCCTCGGAGGCGCGGACGGCGTTGATGTAATTGGAGAGCACTCATGAGGGGAGCTCGCAATCATCGGTTCCTGGCGGGCGCGGCGCTTGCCCTGATTCTTACGGCCCCGCTTCGAGCGCAAGAGAGCGAGGCAGTGGATACCGGTAGAGTGGAATCCGGCAGGCTTGCGGCGGTCCCGACCGCGCAGCCCGTAGCGCAAGGCTCTGCAGCAACTTCTGAACCCTCGCCGAGCGAGACGTCGCCTGCACCGGCGCAATCCGCGGCGCCCGAGCAGCTGTCGTCGCTTGATCCCGCCGATCGCCCGATAGCAGAAAAGATTCACGACCTTCTGGCGACGAAGGCGGAGAGAATCTTCGCCGGCAAAAACGAGCGCATGGCCGTCGAGACTTTCTATCAAAATCGGAATTATGCACCGCTCTGGCTCGATAAAGGCATCGAGAATGCGCGCGCGAAGTCCGTCATCGCACGCCTCAGGGATGCCGCGACCGACGGCCTTGACCGCAATGACTACAAGACGCCAAATCTTGCCGCCAACGACCAGACATCCGACGCGCTGGCCGACGCCGAGCTAAAGCTGACGGAGACCGCGCTCACCTATGCACGTCATCTGCAGGCTGGCCGTTTTCCCTACAATCGTGTCAGTCCGAAGAACATCGAGCTGCCGCAAGCACCGCCCGAACCTTCAGGGATCCTCAAGCGTATCTCCGAGACCGCCGACGCCGGTCGAGCGCTCGAAGAATTCGGCCCGCAAAACGAACCTTATCGAAAGCTCAAGGCGATGCTAGCGGCCATGCGCGGCACGTCGGGCGGCGCGAGCGGCGTCAGGGAGCTCAACGCGCCCACCCACGGCAGGCAGATAGAGACCATCATCGCGAACATGGAGCGCTGGCGCTGGTATCCGCGCGATCTCGGCAAGGCGCATGTGCTCGTCAATGAGCCGGACTTCACGCTCAAGGTCATGAACGATGGCGCCGAGGTCTGGACCACGCGGGTCGTGATCGGCAAGCCCAGCATGCAGACACCGCTGCTGAGCGAAACCATGAAATACATCACGATCAATCCGACCTGGCACGTGCCGCAATCCATCGTGCACAACGAATATCTGCCGGCGCTGGCGCAGGACCCCACCGTGCTGTCCCGGATGGGGTTGCACGTCCATTACGGGCGCGATGGCGTGTCGATCACGATGCCGCCAGGCGAAAACAACGCGCTCGGGCGAATACGGTTCAACTTCCCGAACCGTTTCATTGTCTATCAGCATGACACGCCGGACAAATACATATTCGGGCACGACGTGCGCGCCGAGAGCCACGGCTGCATGCGCGTGCAGGATCCGGCGAAATACGCCGAGGTCCTGCTCAACATCGCCCGTCCGGACCAGCACTGGACCGCGGAGAGGATCAGAGGCATGTTCGGCGGCGGCGAGCAGGACATTCAGATCCAGCCGACGCCGATTTGGGTGCACCTCACCTATCAGACTGCATTCGTCGATGATGCCGGCAAGCTCCAGACCCGCCGCGACGTCTACGGCCTCGACAGCCGCACGCTGACCGCCATAAAGGAGGAGCGCGCCATCATTGACTCAACCCCGCAGAGCAAGCACGAGCAGGAGGTCGTGGCATCGACTTCCACTCGCAGGTCCCATCGCCACGCGCGCTCCTCCTACTTGCAGCCGACGTTTTACGGTGCCCCTAGCCCGAGCTATCCAAGCCCGCGCTATGCCAGGGCACGCCCGCCGCGCGGCATCTTCTATCGTTGATCGCGGCATCGCGAATTGAGCACCAATTTCGCGCGGCGTCATGCCACGCGAATGCGGGGCATCCAGTAAGCGATGCGGTTGCGATTGTGGCAAAGCAGTGCAACTCCCTCCTTTCGGCGGTTACTGGATCGTCCGTCGGAGCTTGTCATCGGGCCGGCGTAGGCCGGACCCGTTGGCGGACGATGACAAGTGAGAGATTCGCAAACCACCTTATCTTAGCGCCCATGGGTTGAGCACCGCGGATAGCTCGCGGACGCGCCTTAGCCCACCCTGCGCATTAATTGCATTAAGGGAATCGTTGCATTGCCGGAAGCGCGGCAAGTTTTCGCCATACTCGGCTGCCACCGTTCCGGGATCGGGGGGGATGGGTGGCGCTAACGCGTGTTAACCCTTCCCTAGTTGAGAATGCGTTAGGTGTTATTCGCGCCTCTCGTCAGGGCGCGAATGACTGGGCTTGTCGCCTGCGGCTGTCGCCGGGGATGCGGGCCGCTGACGCGCTGACAGGGGGCGGCCACCACGTGACTCTCAAAGTCGCGCGCACAAGACCATTCCTTTTATGGGTGACCAGGCTTGGTTGTTGCAGCAGCCTTGCCGCTCTGCTCACCTCCTTTGCTTGCGAGGGGTTGCAGACCGCCACCGCCGAAGGCGAGACGCGGACCATTTCCTTCCATCACATCCATACCAACGAGGACCTGACGATCACCTACAAGGTGAACGGCCGATACGACGACGGCGCGCTCGCGAAAATCGACAATGTTCTGCGCGACTGGCGCGAGGAAAAGTCGGTCAGGATGGACCCTCACGTGATCGATCTCCTTTGGGAGGTCCACCGCGAGGTCGGCGCCAAGGAACCAATCTGGGTTGTCTGCGGCTATCGTTCACCAACGACCAATTCCCGCCTGCGCAGTCGCTCGAGCGGCGTGGCCAAGTTCAGTCAGCACATGAACGGCAAGGCGATAGATTTCTACATTCCTGGCGTGCCGCTCGATCAATTGCGCGCCGCCGGCTTGCGCGCGCAGCGTGGCGGCGTGGGGTTCTACCCGACGTCGGGCTCGCCCTTCGTGCACATGGATACCGGCAACGTGCGCCACTGGCCGCGCATGCCGGAGGCGCAGCTTGCAGCGGTGCTGGCGAAAGGTCAGCTGAGCAGCCGCTCCGCATCCGATCCGAGAGGCACCGCACTGGCCCGCGGCGACATTCAGCGCTCTGAACGCAAGCCCACCGTCGTCGCCAAGCTCCTCGGCCCCGGCAAGGATGCCGACGACGAGTCAGATGAAGAACCGATCGTCAAGAACGCCCCGGCGGCCAAGAACGCGCCGGCGGCTAAGAATGCTGAGGCCGCACGGGTCGCAAAGCCGGAGGCCAAGGCTGAGAACAAGGCTGCGAACAAGCCGCAGAAGGCAACGGACAAGTCAGCGTCAACGGTCGCGGTGGTGACCGCGAAACCTCTCAAGACGGCGACCTATCAGATTGCCTCGGCCATAACGACACCGGTCGCAAACCTCCAAGCCACAAGACCCCAAGCGGAGAGTCACGCCCGGGCAGAGCATGAAGCCGTGGAGACCGCCGTCCCTGCGACAGGCTACGATTTGGCCGCGGCAAGCACGCAGCCCGTGCGTCTCGCCCAAGCAAGTTCGTCACAAGCCGGTACACTGCAAGCCAGTCCGCCAATCGATTCAGGCTTTGCGACCGCGAGCGATGTGATCAACCAGCGCGGATATTGGCAAGGGCTTCCGAGCGCGGAACCCGTGGACGTGCGGCCCAGCAATTCACGGCTTGCGCCGGCTGCGCCTGCGGCGCCGCGGCGCGTCGTTGCCGCCGCGAACGTCGGTTCCGCAGCTGCGGCAGGCGTCGCGCGCTGGCCCCTGGCCGAGCGGCAGAGCGATCTCATGCCGAATGCGCTTTCCTACGCCTCACAGCCTACGCCCATCGCTACCTCTCGAGCCCTCCCGATGGGAACCGGCACTCCGCATGCCGCGCCTCCCGTTGCGGGCGATACCACGATTATTGCCAAGCGCGGCGACGACCGCATGTTGGACGCCGTTGGGCGAGTCGACGATCCTCCTGCGGTGATGCAATCCAAAAAAGCCGGTGGTCTCGTGCGCATCGGCGATCGCTTCAATGATCCCTGGATGCGCGCAATGATCGTGAGCCCGAGCGCCCAGAGTTTCCTCCGGACAACGGTGTTCGGAATGCCGGATTTCCGCAATCTCGGCCCATATTTGCAGAAGCCGCCGGCCGCAGTGGCCATGGTCTTCGCCGATGATCCGCAAGCTGCACTGCCCACCGACAGATTTTCCGGCAGTGCCGTCTCCTTTGTCTCCAGCGTGAAATTCACCCTGCCGCGCGCAACTGCCGCCCGGTAAGGGCGGGTTTGAAACCCGCTCCTGCATTCCTACCCGCACCCGCAGTCCGTCTGAAATCCTTCTCCTACAGCATGCCGAGCGCGTGCATGTACGTCTCGAGAATAGTCTCATGCTCACGCCGCTCGTCGGCATCTTGCTTGCGTAGCCGCACAATTGCGCGCAGCGCCTTGACATCGAAGCCGTTCGCCTTGGCTTCCCCATAGACGTCCCGCACGTCGTCCGCGATGGTCTTCTTCTCTTCCTCCAGCCGCTCGATGCGCTCGACAAAGGCTTTCAGGTGATCCTTTGCAAAGCGCGTCGCGGGCGCCTCCTCCTTCACGGCAGCGGCAGTGGCAGTGGACATCATGACCTCCTTGTCGATTCGACGCACAATTTCGTGACAGGAGGTTTTAGCCGCGCGAAGGTCAAGAACGCCGGCGCGTCATCCCCGGAGTACACAGGCCAGCCGGTGGCACGAAGCGTTAGGGCGGCCATCAGTGCTTATGCGCGGCCTTTTCGAAGGCTGCTTGTTGCTCTTTCGACGGCTCCTTCTGGTGCTTGGCCTTCCATTCCTCGTAGGGCATGCCGTAGATCAATTCCCGGCTTTCCTCCTTGGATATGGGTACCTGGCGTGCATCGGCGGCGTCCTTCATCCAATTCGAGAGACAGTTGCGGCAGAAACCGGCAAGGTTCATCAGATCGATGTTCTGCACGTCGGTGCGCGCGCGCAAATGCTCGATCAGACGTCGAAACGCCGCCGCTTCGAGCTCGGTCTGAGTTTTGTCATCAAGCGGCATGTTGTCCTCTCACCAGAATGCAATTCATGAGATTGGAGAATAATGCTGGTTCCAGTCACTTTCCAGCGGCGTCAGCCGGGATGAGCGCGATACGGACAAACCGAATGGGGCTGGTTTCCCATCTCGCCGGCGGTTGCGAGCCCGAATGGTGACTGCGTCGCGGGCATTTCTTGAATCTCTGTTCCGCGCGGCGGTTGCGGCCGCGCATCCGGCAAACTGTCTGCCCGCGCACTTGCCCACTCCACCACCCCAGGGGCGAATTCTCATCATGGCGGCCGGCAAGGCCGGGGCTTCGATGGCCCAGGTGGCGGAGCACCGATTTTTGCACGACTTTGGGGTACCGGAAAACCGCGTCAGCGGGATAGCTGTGACCCGTCGCGGCTATGGTTGCCCCACCCGCCGCGTTCGAGTCATTGAAGCGGGGCATCCTGTGCCCGATGCCCTGGGTCTTGCAGGAACCGAGGAAACGCTCGAGCTCGCCCAATCCGCCGATATGAGCGACATGGCGTTGGTCCTGGTTTCCGGCGGCGCCTCCGCCAACTGGATCGCGCCGGTTTCCGGGGTATCGCTTACGGAAAAGCAGATAGTCACGCGCCGCCTTTTGGCGTGCGGCGCCTCGATTGTTGAAATAAACGCGGTGCGCAAGCATCTCTCCCGGATCAAGGGCGGGCGGCTCGCCGCCCGCGCTCACCCGGCGCGGCTCGTGACTATCGCGATTTCCGACGTGCCTGGCGATGATCCGAGCGTGATCGGGTCTGGCCCTACCGTTCCCGATCCGACGACGCTCGCGGACGCCAGGTCGGTGGTGGCGCGGCATCGGCTGGAATTGCCGCCATCCGTGACAGGGGCGCTGTCGGACCCGCACAACGAGACGCCGAAAGCTGGTGATGCGGTCTTTCGCGGAAGCTCGTTCGTCCTGGCGGCGCGCCCGGCCGAGGTCTTTCGGGCGGTTATGGCCGCGGTGCGAGATGCTGGGTATGAGGGTCTCCTGCTGGGCACCCAAATCGAGGGCGAGGCGCGAGAGGTTGCCGCCGCCCATGCCCGGCTCGCCCGCGAGCTTCAGGCGCAGCGCCGCCGGGCAGTCATTCTCTCAGGCGGTGAGCTCACCGTGACGCTCCGCGGGAAAGGTCGCGGAGGGCCAAATCAGGAATACGCATTGGGGCTGGCTCTCGCTCTTGCCGGGGCAAAGTCCATCGTGGGGCTGGCGGCCGATACCGATGGGACGGATGGCGGTGGGGGGGAGCCGGATGACCCCGCGGGCGCCTTTATCGACGAGACGACTCTGTCGCGCGCCTACGCTCTCGGGATCGACCCGAAACGGCATCTCGATGACAATAATTCGACCGAATTCTTTGAAAAGCTCGGAGACTTGCTGGTTCCAGGACCCACGCTCACCAACGTGAATGATTTCCGGGCCATCCTCGTTGACACTGCTTAGGGCCTACGCGATATGCATTTTTCGATTTTAAGTCTCAGGCTGACTTGATCTGCCTCGGGCTCCTTTGGGACCTGCGTCATGAAGCATCGGAATGCGAGATGACGATTTACCGGCCTAGGTGGCTCGCCGCCATGCTTCGCGCGGTGAGCAGCGCCTTCCTGCCCCTGCTGTTCGTTGCGTCGATGGCTGACGCCGCCAAGGCTGATTTTCGCCTCTGCAACAACACCAGCAACCGGGTTGGCATTGCGGTGGGCTATAAGGAGAACGACGGCTGGACGACGGAAGGATGGTGGAACGTCGCAGCGCGAAGCTGCGAAACCGTTCTGCGCGGCTCACTCGTGGCGCGGTTCTATTACATCTACGCGGTTGACTACGATCGCGGGGGCGAATGGTCGGGACAGGCGTTCATGTGCACGCGGGAGAAGGAGTTCACTATTCGCGGCACCGAGGACTGCCTCGCCCGCGGTTATGATCGAACCGGCTTCTTCGAGGTCGATACGGGCGATCAACCCTCGTGGACGGTCCAGTTGACGGAATCCGCTGACCAGGCTCCGATGCAGGCGCTGCAATCGCGCGTTCCTATGCTGCCGACGCCGCCCGCCGCTGGCAAACCGGGGACGCCGCCTCCGGCGGCCCGAAGCCGAAACTGATGCGGCGCCTACGCCGGACGAAGATTGTCGCTACTCTCGGTCCCGCCTCCTCAGACCGAAGCGTCATCGCGAATCTCTTTGCTGCTGGCGCGGATGTCTTCCGCATCAACATGAGTTACACCTCGCATGATCGCATGCGGGAGCTTGTCACTTCGATTCGGGCGGTTGAAACCGAGCACGACAGGCCGATCGGCATTCTCGTCGATCTGCAGGGTCCAAAGCTCCGCGTCGGCAGCTTCACCAACAACGCCGTAAGCTTGATTAAGGGTGGAACGTTCACGTTCGACGCCGATCCGGCGCCGGGCGACCCCGCGCGGGTGCAATTGCCGCATCCGGAAATCTTCCGCGCGATCGAGCCGGGGCACACGCTTCTGCTCGACGACGGCAAGATTTGGCTCCTTGCCACCGCGGTGGAGGACGGGCGCATCACGACGCGTGTCGAGGTTGGCGGGAAGCTCTCGGATCGCAAGGGCGTGAGCCTTCCCGACACGACAATTCCGTTCTCGGCGCTTGCGGATAAGGATCGCTCGGATACTTGAGGCGGCGCTGGCGACCGATATCGATTGGGTCGCGTTGTCGTTCATCCAGCGGCCGGAGGACATTGCCGAGGCAAAGAAGATCACCCGCGGCCGGGCTGGCGTGATGGCGAAGATCGAGAAACCGCAGGCGGTGCATCGATTGGCCGACATCATCGATGTCGCCGACTCGCTCATGGTTGCGCGGGGCGATCTCGGCGTGGAGATGCCGCTGGAAAAGGTGCCGGGCGCGCAGAAGCAGATGACCCGCGCTGCGCGTTCCGCCGGCAAGCCGGTGGTCGTCGCAACCCAAATGCTCGAATTGATGATCAGCAGTCCCGTTCCCACGCGGGCGGAAGTGTCGGACGTCGCCACCGCAATCTTCGAAGGCGCGGATGCGGTCATGCTGTCCGCCGAGTTCCGCAGCCGGACAGTTTCCTGCCGAGGCTGTGGCCACCATGAACCGCATCGCCGAAGAGGTCGAAAGAGACCCGCTCTATAGCAGCATCCTCGATGCGCAGCGCACCGACCCGGAGGCGACCGGCCACGACGCCATTGCAGCGGCGGCGCGGCAGATCGCTGAGACGCTCGACCTGTCCGCGGTGATTTGCTGGACCAGCTCCGGGGCCACCGCGCTGCGCGTCGCCCGCGAGCGGCCGAAATCCCCTATTGTCGCGATCTCGCCCAAGCTCTCGACCTGTCGCCGCCTGGCGCTCGCTTGGGGCGTCCACTCGATTTTTGCCGAAGACGCCCATGATCTCGACGACATGGTCGAGCGCGCGTGCCGCCTCGCCTTCAGGGACGCATTCGCGAAGACGGGTCAGCGCGTGATCATCGTCGCCGGCGTTCCGCTCGGCACCCCCGGCGCAACCAATATGCTGCGCATCGCATTCGTGGGAAATCAGTAGTCAGTAATCAGTAATCAGTAATCAGAACTCACCTGTTCTGATTACTGATTTCTGACCACTGATTCCTGAATCTCAGATGTCGCGGCCATCCACCTTGTCCGCGAGCTTCTTCACGAGGTCAGGAATGCGCTCAAGGTGGGGATGGACGGCCAACGCGCGGCGAAAGGCGTCGAGCGCGTGCCTGTCGTCGCCGAGCTCTTCCAGAATGATGCCCAGTCCCGAGAGCGCCCCGAAATGGCGCGGCTCGCGCGCAAGCACTTCGTGGATGTCGGAAAGCGCGCGCCCGTAGTCTTTCTTGGCGAAATATACGGTGGCCCGGCGGTTCCAGGCCTCAACGAAGTCCGGTTTGATATCGATGACGGCGTTGAGAAGCTTGATCGCGAGATCATAGTCCTCCGCATCCGTGGCGGTCTTGGCCCGGGTCATCAACAGGTTCGCGGTATCGCTCGGCGAGGCCAGCCAAATCGCCCAGATGCGGTTTTCGACGTATTTCGCGCTTTCATCGTCGGGCGCAGCCTTGAGGGCCTGGAAAAGGCGATCGAGATTTTGTGTCCTGTCGCCACGCTGAGGACGCAGCAACGCGCTCGGGGGCTCCAAGGGCTTGAGCGGTTTGGAATCCGAACCTTGCGCAAGCGCCGAAGGCGCCACCGCAAGGAAAGCTCCGATCACCGCCGCGCCTGCAACGAGACCTCTCATAGGCGACCTCGAACAACCAAGGCACATAATAATTGTTTCGGACGCAATGCGCGCTCCCGGCGTGCGGTTCCGACCTTTTTTGGCTTCTCCTCGCGTATCACCCGGCGGTTTAGTCAATTGCCCGGCGTTGGGGCTCAGCCCTGTCGCGCCTTGAACCGGCGCTGGACCTTGTTGATCACGTAAACGCGTCCCTTACGCCGCACCAACCGGTTGCTGCGGTGGCGGCCGCGCAAGGACTTCAATGAGTTGCGAACTTTCATGGCATCAACTCTGTTCTTCAATTCTATTCTTCGGCCGGGGAGCAGCCTGTTGGAGTCCCCCAAAATCGCGGCGGAAATTAGGGATGCCGAGGTCATCCGTCAATGCAAGGGCGGATTAGCAGCGGATTAGCCGTCGAGCGCTAAAGTGCGCTGCCCCATTGTGTAATCATCGGAGTGCATTAACATTCGTCTCAATAAGACCAATTGCGCCCCAAGGAGGAATGTTCCCATGCGTAAAACCCGACGCTCTGTGCTGACATTGGGCGCTGGCGCCGCCGCGATGCTTGCTTCGCCACGGCTTGTCCGCCGTGCCGCCGCGCAGGTCCGCACCTTCAAGATCTCGCACCAATTTCCGGGCGGCACCATGGACGAAGGCGATTTTCGCGATCGCCTGTGCCGCAGGTTCGCCGCCGAGCTCGGCAAGCGCACCAACGGCGCGCTCGACGCGCAGGTATATCCCAACTCCTCGCTGATGAAGACCGTGGCGCAGTTCTCGGCGCTGCGCAAAGGCGCGCTCGACATCAGTCTTTATCCTATTTCATACGCCGGGGGCGAGCTGCCCGAGACCAATATCGGACTGATGCCGGGCCTGGTCAGCTCCTACAAGCAAGGCGCCGCCTGGAAGAAAGCGGAGGTCGGCCAGAAGCTGGCTTCGTTCCTGGGCGAGAAGGGCGTCGTCGTCATCTCCTGGATCTGGCAGGCAGGCGGTGTCGCCAGCCGAACAGTGCCGATCGTCAATCCTGAAGATGCCAAGGGTCTTAAGGTGCGCGGCGGCAGCCGGGAGATGGACATGGTGCTCAAGGCCGCCGGAGCCTCGACGCTGTCGCTGCCCTCGAACGAGCTCTATGCGGCAATGCAGACCGGTGCCTGCGATGCGGCAATCACCTCTTCTACAAGCCTGATCTCCTTCCGCCTCGAGGAGCTTGCGAAGAGCCTCACGACCGGCCGCGGCAAATCCTATTGGTACATGTTCGAACCTCTGATCATGTCGAAGCAGATTTTTCAGTCGCTGCCGAAGGATCAGCAGGACACAATCATGGCGCTGGGACAGGAGATGGAGGAGTTCGGCACCAGCGAGGCGATGGCCGACGACAAGAGTGTGGCGGAGGTCTATGCCAGGAAAGGCGCCAAGGTGCTCGATCTCGACGACTCGATTGTCGACAAGTGGCGCGTCATCGCACGCGGGACGGCGTGGAAGGACTACGGGGACAAGACTGCCTTGTCGGCTGAGCTGATCAAGCTCGCCGAGGCTGTCCCTGTGTCATAGGCCGAGCAACGGGGAAGCGCATTGGTCCACGGGCTCGACCTGGTCGAGACCGAGCAATCGGCCTCGTCGATTGCAAGAGCAGGAGACGCCACTTCGGTTGCTGACCGCATGCTGGGGTCGGTGAATTTTGTCGTGGTTCTGGTCTCGTCGGTTGCGCTGGTGGCGGCGTCGCTGGTGCTCACCTACAGCGTCGTCACCCGCTATTTCCTGCACTATTCAACGGACTGGCAGGACGAGACCGCGGTGTTCCTCATCGTGGGGGCGGTGTTCATGTCCGCCGCGGCCATCCAGGCGAACCGTGGTCATGTTGCCATCGAGGTGCTCGCCGAGCTGATCTCGCCGCGGGCGAACAGGATCCGCGTGCTCATCGTCGATATCGCGAGCGCGGCGTTCTGCGGCTACTTCGCCTGGAAATCATGGACGCTTTTGCACGAAGCGGTCACGGAAAATTATCATTCCGGCTCGACCTGGGGCCCGCCGCTCTGGGTTCCTTATTCGCTCATGTCCGTCGGCATGTCGCTGCTCACAATCCAGCTGTTGTTGCAGATCACCCACGAGCTCCGGCGGCTTAAATCGCATAAATGAGCACGCTGTCCATCGGGTTGTTGTACGGCGGGGCGACGCTGCTGGCGATGTTCGGCGGCATGCCGATCGCGTTCGCGCTTGGCGCGATCGCGACCGTATTCATGATCGCGTTCATGCCGCCGTCGTCGGTCGATACCATCACGCAGAACGTCTACGAGGAGATGGCCTCGATCACGCTGCTCTCGATTCCCTTGTTCATCCTCAAGGGGGCCGCCATCGGACGCTCGCGCGCCGGCCGGGACCTCTACGGAGCGTTGCACGCCTGGATGCATCGCATTCCGGGTGGGCTCGGAATAGCCAACGTGTTCGCCTGCGCGTTGTTTGCCGCCATGGCCGGTTCATCGCCCGCAACCTGCTCGGCCATCGGGTCGGCCGGCATTCCGGAGATGCGCCGGCGAGGCTATTCAGGGGGGTTCGCATCGGGGGTGATCGCCGCCGGGGGAACGCTCGGCATCCTGTTGCCACCGTCGATCACCATGATTCTCTACGCGGTCGCCGCCGAGCAATCGCTCGGGCGACTGTTCCTCGCAGCGATCGGGCCCGCGCTGCTCCTCGTCCTGCTCTTCGCCGCTTATGCGATGTGGCGTTTTCGCGCGGAGTATCGTCGCGCCAAAGCTCTGCGGGAAACCACAGGCGCGCAATCGGAGCTCCTGCGCGAAGACACGATGACGGTGCGCGACAAATTCGCGCTGCTGCCGCGGGTGTTGCCGTTTGTCATCCTGCTGACCGGCGTGATGATTGCCCTGTATGGGGGATATGCGACCCCGTCGGAAACGGCCGGCTTGGGCGCTATTCTGGCGCTGCTTCTGATTGCGCTCATCTACGCCGTCTGGACGCCGCGCGAGCTCGAGCCGATATTGGTGGCGACGTTACGGGAATCGACAATGCTGATGTTCATCATCGGCATGTCGCTCCTCTACTCCTATGTGATGAGCTATCTGCACATCAGCCAGTTGACGGCGCAGTGGATCGTTGACATGCAGTTGTCGCGCTGGGTGCTGCTCGCCGCCATCCTGTTGATGGTGGTGGTGCTTGGATTTTTCCTGCCTCCCGTATCGATCATCCTGATGACGGCGCCGATCATCCTGCCGCCTCTGAAGGCCGCGGGCTTTGACCTGATCTGGTTCGGCGTCATCATGACGATCGTCATGGAAATGGGCCTCATTCATCCCCCGGTGGGGCTTAACCTCTTCGTCATCAAGAACATTGCGCCGGACATCCCGCTCAATGACGTGATCTGGGGGGTGGTGCCTTTCGTGTTGCTGATGATCATGGCCGTCATCTTCCTGTGCGCATTTCCGATCGTCTCGACGGGGCTGCCGGACGCCGTGATGGGACCGATGCTGACGCGACCGCGATAACGGCGGACGGCGGCATGCGGGCCGAAGACTCAACCTACTTCCTGATGCGGCGCGCGAGTGTAGCCTCCACGTTGCGGTGCAAAGCGAGCGAATGGCGTATCACTGACGGGTTGAAGGTGATCAGGCCGCCTGCGAAGGTGGGCCTCACTCTGGGCATTCGTGTTGTAAGCTGCCCAACCCGCACGCAACACGGAGATCGAAATGCGCTGCCTGCTTGGCGTTTTCGTTTCGTTGCTCTTCCTCTGTTCGGCGCCGCTGGAGGCGCAACAGTCGCCAGTTCCAACAATGACGCCGCCGCCGGGACAGGCCCGAAGGTGACCCCGCTGGTTACGGACGAGCCCAGGTGACCGGTGTGCCGGAGAAGGCATTCCCTAATCGCTCACTGCTCAGCGTGCGGGTCATTGTCGCTGGCGGCAGCGAGTCCAGGCCATAGCCGGCCGTCTACCCGATGCGCCGAAGACGAGGCGGCAAACCCACGTTGGATGATATCGAGCTAGGTTCGGAGCTCGTGCCCGGATGTCGCGATTCAGGATTCGTGGCGCAGCAAACCGCGAGGCGACTCGAAAAGAGGCATATCTTTCATCGCGTCCGATCAGGCCGGTCAATGTCGCTCCTATCTCCGCCGCCGGCGGATAACGCCACGAATCCTTCAGGACTATCAAACCGTAGGTGACGACTATGGAGCCGGCACGGACGGACGCAAGGGACAATCTGGTACTATCGTTCACTGAGCGAAATCGTGACTATATTGCCGTGTGCTCTCTCGAACGAGCTTTCTCGAACGGTCTCCGGGTTTCCTGATCCTGCGCGGCTTGGAACAGGACGCGCGCCCGGCTCATCACCATAAAGCCTGGTAGCCGCTCGCGCGCCTCCTTGGCCTCATGCCGGCGTGCTGGCGGGCAGCAACATCCGCGCCGGTGTAGGCCGAAGCGGCAGGAGCACCGCGAAAAAGGCAGGCGTTGCGACGAGATAGGCGCCGGCTGCGATCATGAGAACGGCGCTCACTCCGAACGAAGTCGCGACGATCGGCACCATGGCCGCGCCGATGACGGAAAAGCAGCCGTTGATGCCCCATGCCCATAGAAACATGTGGTCCTTGCCAAGGCGGGCGAGCGATGTCATCGCCACCGGCATGGGGAAACCCATGAGAAAAGCCGGCGGGAAGATGAGCGCGAAGCAGAGGATGAGGCGCAGAGGGTAGGGCAGGGCGCCGATCAGGTCGAGCACGCGATCGAGAAACAACCCGTATCCTATCAACAATGCGCCGATTGCCACGAAGATCATGGGCATGACGCTGCGCGCCCGGTCGAGGCAACGCTCGGAGAAAAAAGCGCCGAGCCCGGAAAAAACGAGCATGCCGGTGATCAGGACGGACGCTGAGACCGTCGCGTTGCTCAACGCCAGCATGAAATCGGAGATCAGGCCCACTTCCACCATGATGTAGCCGGCGCCGAGGCAGGCGAAATAGACGATGGTGCGGAACTTGCCGGGGTTGCGGCTGAAGATGCTGCGCCAGCCGAAAATCAACGGGATCAGAACCAGCGACATTGCCGCGATGCTGGCAATGGCAAGCGTCGCCCAGAGGAGAAGATAGCCCCACTCGTCCTGGAACAGCTCGAGCCGGTCAGTCACCAGCGGAAGATCGCCTGGCTTCACATAGGCGGCGAAGTAAGGCCGCGCGTTTGTCAGTGGCCGCGTGTCGAAGACGTAGCGGTCCGCTACGTCGTCCCAACCGCCGTGCACGAGATGATGCCAGGCCATCTGCCCCATGGTGGTCGCGGGAAGCACGGCGCCCGCTTTCTCTGGTGCGGGCTCCTCCTCATTGGAGGCAGCTTTGGCCAGCAGCATCGCCTCCGGCGTCGGCTCCTCCTTGGCAGCATCGTCCGATCCCGAACTGAAGGCTTGCTGCCTGTAGTCGTTGAGCACCTTCGTGGTCTGCGCGGGGTCGTATTCGAAGCCGGGATAATAAATCGGGTCGAACGACATGGCGCGCGTGTGGTCGAGGAGCTTGCCGATCTCATCCGCGGAGAAGCCGCCGCGCTTGTACAGCACCGTCGCCGTCGACAGGTAGCTCGACACGACGAAGAAGCGCTGCGAGATATCGCCTGGCTGCGCCTCGCGCGCTGCCGCGGCCATGGTGCTGTACAGCTTGAGCACCGATTTCGGCGGTTCCTCCTTGTTCCATAGCGTCACCGAGAGCACGCCGCCGTCCTTGAGCGCGCGCATGTAGCTCGCCATGGCTTCCCGCGTATAGGAGAACTTTTCCACAATGGCGAAGCCGCCGGGGCTTGAAAGGCCGGCGGAATCGGCAAGGCTCAGATCGATCACGTCGTAGCGCTCAGGCGTATGCGCCAGGAAAAGCCGGCCGTCGTATCCGATCACGCGGACCCGCGGATCGTTAAGGACATCGCCGGTGAACGCGCGCAAGCCTTTGTCGCCGCGAAAGGCGTCGAGCACCGCTGGGTTTGCCTCGGCCACCGTGACGCTCTTCGAGTTGCTGCGCAGCGCGACCGAAGTTGAAATCCCGCCACCGAACTGAACGACGAAGGTGTCGGGCGCCGGTTTGATCAGATACGGGTAGAACATGGGCAGAAAACGGTAGTACGCCGTTTCCTCCGGCGGCAGATCGCGGATGATGCCGCTTGGTCCCTCGCCATCGATATACATGCCGAGATAGGCGTTCGCCGGCATCTTCGGCAGCGTGAATGCCGCGTTGTCGGAGAGCCCGGGCGCGAAGTGCAGATACGAGCTGGAATAAACTTCCAGATATCCGAACGGCGACGAACGCTCGTACACGCGCTCGCTGTCGGGGAACCTGCGCGCGTAGGAGACGCCCTTGTAATCGGAGACGGCGAGCTTCGGGAGATTGAGCAGCGGCGGCAGCGCAAAATGCGCGCCGATCGACAGGATGGCTGCCGCCGCCACCCAGCGCATGGCGCGAGCATTCCGGAGCGCCGAAAACCAGAGCACGCTCCCGGAAACCCATAGGACAAGCGGCACGACGATGAGATTTTCCGGCCGCATCAGATACATCGCCAGCAGAAACGCCAGCCCGCATAGGCCGGCGCCTGACAGATCAGCGAAATAGACGCGGCCGAAAACCTTTTTCGCCTTGAGAAACACCGTGCCGAGGTAAAGCGCGCCGGCGAGAAAGGGCAGCATGTAGAGCATGAAGTTTGCGAACAGCCGCCACTTCTGCGTCGGGTCGGAGATGAGGAAGATGGCGTTGAACGGGATTTGTTGCGCCAGCAGGTTCGCGGCGACGCTCAGCGGACCAAAAGCCATCAGCGCGGTGGTCGCGACGCCGCGCCAGTGGCGCTCGAACCAGTCTTTGCTGATGCACATGACGGCGCTGGTCAGGCCAAAGCCAAGCATGGCAAGGCTTATCACCAGCGAGCCGAAATGCGCCCAGCTTCCGACCGAGAAGATGCGCATGATGCAGATCTGCAGCGCGATCACGGCGCCTGCCTGCAGCCCCACCGCGATATAAAGAGAGAGCGTCGGCTTGAGGTCGAGATCGAAATGCAGCCGCGCGGGCTTAAGCTCGGTCATCGCCGCGGCCGCCGGATGAGCTCAAGCAGTTGATCTTGCGCGTAAGGTCGCTCATGCGGGGCAAGCAACAGCACCGCAATGTGTTCTCGTCAATGATCTTGCGGCCGAAGTAGGTCGCGGTGTGGCCGGAACAAACCTCCCCTGGACTTGGTCCGAGGGGCCGCCAGGACGGAGAGCTCGGCTACCGTCGTGCGTAGCGCCGGTGATAATGCCGCCTGCCCCGTCGCAATCCCCACGAGCTTGCGATAGAGGGTCCTGCCGAATAGCCGACCACAGCGCCTGCTACCGCTCCCACCGGGCCGAGCACGACGGCGCCGGACAAAGCCCCCAATGCGGCGTCACCCACACGCTCCTGAGCGCGCGCGCTCGCCGGCGCAAATGCAAATGCCAATATGGCAAGCGCAATCAGCTTTTTCATGATCCAGGCCCCTCTTCCCCGCGCACCCGGAGGGCATGAAGCACTCCGATTCCGGCAAGAGTATGAGGTCGTAACAGTGAGATTCCCGCTGCTTGCATTAACGTCGCGTTCGCCCTCCTGCATCTCCGCAGGTCATCGCGACAGATCAGGCATACGGGGCTCGCAATTTGCCCGTGGAGTCTGCCAATCCTGCGAGATAGGTCGGCTAGCACGCACTATTGCGTCATTCCGGGTCGAGGCCGAAGGCCGAGAGCCCGGAATCCAGTAATCCCAGTCCTTGCAAGAGGCCGCTGTGATTACTGGATTCCGGGATAGCCGCTGCGCGGCTCCCCGGAATGACCCCCCTCTGAGCTTCCGATCCGTAACGTTTCACAGCTGGATGTGCCGCAGGCGCAGCGAGTTGCCGACGACGCTGACCGAGGAGAGCGCCATCGCCGCTGCGGCGATGATGGGCGACAGCAGGATGCCGAAAACGGGATACAGCGCGCCCGCGGCAATGGGCACGCCTGCCGCGTTGTAGATGAACGCGAAGAACAGATTTTGCCTGATATTGCGCATCACGGCCTGCGACAGGCGGCGAGCTCGAACAATGCCGGTCAGATCGCCTTTGAGCAGCGTGACGCCCGCGCTTTCCATAGCCACGTCCGTCCCCGTTCCCATCGCAATGCCCACGTCCGCGGCGGCGAGCGCGGGGGCGTCATTGACCCCGTCGCCCGCCATGGAGACGACACGTCCCGCGGCCTTGTAGCGCGCAACGACTGCGCTTTTCTGGTCGGGCAACACCTCGGCCTCGACCTCCTCGATCCCAAGCCGCCGCGCGACCGCTTTCGCCGTGGTCCAGTTGTCGCCGGTCAGCATGACGACGTGGATGCGCTGCGCCTTGAGGCCTGCCAGCGCTTGCGACGTAGATGGCTTGACGGGATCGGCGATCGCAAGCACCGCAGCGGCGCTGCCATCGACAGCCATGAAGATGGCGGTAGCTCCGTCATTGCGCAGCTCCTCGGCTTGAGCAGCGAGCGAGCCCACGTCAACGCCGAGCTCTGCCAGGAACTTCGCGTTTCCGAGCGCGATCCGCCTTCCCTCGACATTCCCCAAAACTCCTTTCCCCGTCGGCGAATCGAAGTCGGCAACGGGCGCCATCGCGATGCCGCGTTCTTGCGCGGCGCGCACGATTGCAGCGCCGAGCGGGTGCTCGCTGGCGCGTTCGACGCTGCCGGCAAGCCGCAGCACCTCTGTTTCGAGAAGGCCGTCGGCCGTGACGATGGCTGTGACAGCGGGCCTTCCTTCCGTCAAGGTGCCGGTCTTGTCGATAACGAGGGTGTCGACTTTTTCCATGCGCTCAAGCGCTTGCGCATCTTTGATGAGCACACCCGACTGCGCTCCGCGGCCCATGCCCACCATGATCGACATCGGGGTCGCCAGGCCAAGCGCGCAAGGACAAGCGATGATCAGCACAGCGACCGCTGCCACCAGGCCATAAGACAGCCGCGGTTCGGGCCCCCAGGCGGCCCATGCCACGAATGCGACCAGAGCAACGGCGATCACCGCGGGAACGAACCATCCGGAGACCTGATCGGCCATGCGCTGGATCGGCGCGCGGCTCCTCTGCGCCTCAGCCACGAGTTGCACAATCTGCGACAACATCGTGTCGCGTCCGACCTTGCGGGCTTCGATCACAAGCGCACCGGATTGATTCATGGTGCCGCCGATGACGTTCGCGCCGACCTCTTTGGTCACGGGCATCAACTCGCCTGTGACCATGGACTCGTCCACAGCGCTGCGGCCTTCGATGACGACACTATCGACCGGAACCTTTTCGCCCGGCCGCACCCTCAACCGGTCGCCGGCATGAACCTGATCGAGCTGCACCTCCTCTTCCCGGCCGTCGCTCAGGATGCGGCGCGCGATCTTCGGCGCCAAATCCAGAAGTGCGCGGATTGCGCCGCTGGTGCTCTCACGCGCGCGCAACTCCAGCACCTGGCCCAGAAGAACAAGAACCGTGATGACGGCCGCGGCCTCAAAGTATACGGCGACCGCCCCTCCGCCGGTGCGGAATGCCGCAGGGAATATTTCGGGAAAGAGAGTCGCGACGACGCTGTACACCCAGGCAACGCCCGTACCCATCGCAATGAGCGTGAACATATTGAGATTTCGAGTGACGATGGAATTCCATCCACGCACGAAGAAGGGCCAGCCCGCCCACAGCACGACCGGCGTCGCCAAAATCATCTGGACCCAGTTCGATATCGACTGGCTCAGATAGTGACCCAGCCCTGTCAAATGCGCGCCCATTTCGAGCACAACGACAGGAAGCGCCAAAAGAGCCCCGATCCACAGCCGGCGGCGCATATCCGCAAGCTCGGGATTGGGCGCGGCTTCCGCCGATGCAAGCACCGGCTCCAGCGCCATGCCGCATATCGGGCAGGCGCCAGGGCCCACCTGGCGAATCTGCGGGTGCATTGGGCATGTGTAGATTGTCCCAGCGGCAATCGCTGGCGTGCTCTGCGCCGCGTTGCCGAGATACTTCTGCGGCTCGGCGGAGAACTTTGCGAGACATCCGCTGGAGCAGAAATAGAAAGTCCGCCCTTCGTGTTGATACCGAGACGAGGCGGCATGCGGGTCTACGACCATGCCGCACACCGGGTCCCGTGCGCCTTTTTCTCGGGAGTGCTCGTCGATGTTGGCATTCATTGAAGAAGTCCCGGAGGAGGAGAAAGGTGTTGTACCCGATACCCCATACGGGTACCGGCCGGCCATCTGGCAGAGTTTGCGAAAGGGAATTTCCGCTGGGACCTTAGAACCCCGGTGAACGTCATCCACTCTGCGCCGACGCGCCGTGCGCGTGTGTCGTGCGTAACCCGGTATTGCCCTTCGCTCCTGAAAAACTCCAATCCGAAATGCGATCTATGACGAATGGGAAGTTGCGCTCGAGCCACGCGAATACGCGATAATAGCCTGGCACGATGATCTCTCGACGAGGCCGATCTATTGCGTCAGCTATAACCCTTGCGACGCGATCGGCCGAGACCATCCGCAGGCGCAGGTTTGCGGTGACGTTGCGGACATCGTCTGTCAGCTGAGTCGAGACGAAGCCGGGCGAGATGATGGATACCTTGATCCCGTGCTCCTTCACCTCACGGCGCAGCGAGCCGGCAAACCCACGCAAGCCGAATTTTGTGGCGCTGTAGACCGAGCCGGCCGGCAATGCGACGTGACCGCCCACCGAGCCGATGAACCCGATGAAGCCGCTTCGCCGTTCGATCATGGAAGGCAACAACCGCCGCGTCAGGTGGATAGGCGCCATGAGATTGGTCTCGATCAGCTCGGCAACATTATCGTCCGTAAGGTCCAGCAACCAATGCCCGGCAAAGGCCACTCCGGCGTTATGGATGAGCACATCGACAGATTCGAACCTATCCAGCGCAGCCTGCGCGAGCTCCTCGACTTGCTCCTTGCAGCGCAAGTCGGTCGGCACGACGTGACAGCAATTCCCCATCGCCTCGAGCTCGCGCGCTATTCTCCGTAATTCCGGTTCGGACCGTGCAGCCAGCACGAGCGCGTAGCCGCGCCGGGCAAGCTCCCTCGCAGTTGCGGTGCCGATGCCGCGCGATGCGCCGGTTATAAGCGCCACAGGCCGACGCCCGAAGGCAGAGACCCCATCTCGCATAGCCGAGCAATCAGTTGCCGCAATCGGCATTGATTCCGCGTGGGCAGCACGAGCATCGGATGGAGCATTGTCCGCTGCCGGCTTCTTGTGTGCGGCGCCTGCGGCTATCATCATGAGCCTCCCTGTCGATCCTGTTTCCAGGCGTGCCGGCCCAAGCTTATTGGGCCATGGTTCTTGCATGCGCCATGCGAACGTGGCCAAGCGCTTTACCCAGGCAGCCGCCGTCCTTCGTTTTCAGATATGATCTTTCGAGCTCCTCAGGCC
Source organism: uncultured Alphaproteobacteria bacterium (assembly GCA_963841105.1). Classification (GTDB taxonomy): domain Bacteria; phylum Pseudomonadota; class Alphaproteobacteria; order Rhizobiales; family Xanthobacteraceae; genus VAZQ01. The sequence continues at coordinate 607,872 of CAWJCB010000001.1, read as the reverse complement.
CCAGATCGGAAATCAGCCGGAGACCGCGGTGCCGAAGAAATCCTTCGATCTCCGCGGCGTCGAGACCGAACAGGAATTGCTCACGGATCCTCTTGAGCCAGCGCGCGACCTGTTTGCTGCCATACGTCGAAGCATCGCCGTTGACGAACCGCTTCGTGGCATAATCGAAAACTACTGAGCTGCCGGGAGCACAGTCGCCGACGAAATCAAGCACATCTTCCACAACCTGCTGCGAGAGATAATAGGAGACGCCTTCCCATAGAAACAACGTTCGCTTCTGCATTGCAAATCCGTGGTCCGCCAAGGCTTGCCGCAGCGGCTTCTTATTGAAATCGACCGGAAGGTAGCACAGGTTCGGCGGGCCTGCCTTGCCTGCCCGCTTCAGCATTTGCTGCTTGCGTGCCTGGGTGGCCGGGTGATCGATCTCGAATATCGAGATGCCGCGAAGCAAGTCGCGGAAGCGCAACGGCCGCGAATCGTACCCCGCTCCAAGCACCACCAGCTGCTCGATGCCGGCCCGGCTTTCCTGCAATAAGGCTTCGTCGAAGTACCTTGTACGCGCGATCGTAAAGCCGTAGCTGCCCGGCGCGGCAACATCCATGAAACGTTTGATCACCCGGTGCGAGCCGATCGCGGTGAGCAGCCGATATTTGCGCCCAAGGAAGAGCTCGGCGAAGTCGTCCTCGCAGCTCACAGCGAGGTTCTTCTCGCCGGCAACGACCGCCCGCAGGAAGGCCATGGTCTCGGCCGATTGAATTGCTCGCGCCATGATCGCATCAGCCTTGGCTGTAAGCCAGCACGACGGAGCCTTGCGCCTTGACACCCTGGCTGTCGGAGAAGGTGATCGACGTGAACAAGAACCACGTCAACCCGATCTGAGACATCTTCTTGAGCTTCAGCTCAGCGGCAAAGTCTTCACTCTTCATTTGTTTCAAGAAACGCATTCTGTCTATGCGCACAATCAGCATGCGTGGGAGCTGATCCTCCTTGTATTCATCGACCGAGACGTTTGTTCGCTCGCTCCAGAGCTGATGCAGCAGACCAGCCTCGAGGCATTTCCCAAACACCACATAGGCGAGCTGGTTGAAGCAGATGTTGAACTCCACCGCATTGAAATGCCCGGTGTCATCGATGTAGCAGCTTTGCGGAATCGAGAACCTGCCGGTCCCTGTAACGACGCTGGCATCCGAACTTTGCAGCCCTCCCTCGGCGCAGAACTGCGTGATCGAGGCGGATTTGAGGTATTTCGCGTGTGTACGGTAGGGCTTAAGGATATCGGCGATGAAGGTGTCGGAGATCGCAATCGGCAATTGTTGGGACATATCCGCCTGGTTGCCTGCCTTTCGATGCATCTCCACGCCGTCGTTGCAATCGGTTGCGCAAGGCACGCGCGCGGCGCCGACGATCCCGCCAGTTTTGCAAGTTGTCGGGGCTTCGATAGCTGTCGTGATCATGGTGAAGCCCTCTCGGCCGCGTATGCAGGATTTGGCGACACAGTCTCGACCATTTGACCTGCGCACAGGGGGAAATCATCACGCAAGGTGATGCGGTACATCATCGTCTCCTCCTCGGGCCCGCTGTTGCGCCCGGAGGTGTGGGACAGGAAGCGATTATCCCAGATGATGACGTCGCCCATCGACCAGCGCACTTCGTGCACGAACCGATCACTCTCGGCGAGGTCAAATACGGTCTTGAGCAGATTGGCGGACTCGTCCAAGGAGCGATCGGCGATGCCGATCGTGAAGCCGCGGTTCGCATACAGCACCTTCTCCCCGGTATAGGGATGCTCGATGACTGCCGGGTGGCGGACCGGTGGCGCTGCGGCATCTATCGCCTGGAGAATCTCGAATATGTCATAGCCGGCGTTTTCCGGGCGGATCTTGTAGCGATAGCGGCCGCTGTGCAGCAGCTCGGCATTTACGAGCTTGTCCTTGATGTCCTGCGGCAGGGAAGCATACACCTCCGCCATGTCGATGAATTTGGTGCTGCGGGGATGATTGCGGGGCAGAACCTTGGGCATAAGCATGGTTATGACTTTCGGGTCCCGCTCAAAGGAGGTGTCGGAGTGCCAGTAGCCGCCGGTTCGCGCCACTCCGATCTGGTCGCCGTCCTTCTTGACGTTGGATGACACAAAAATCAGGGGGAACTTCGGATGATGATAGTTCTGCTGTAGATAGGGCACGGGAGACCCAAAGCGATTTGCAAAATCGCAGTATTCTTGATCGCTCAGAGCTTGCTCCTTAAGCACTATCAGTCGATTTTTGTAGAGCAGGTCCTTAAGCTCCTCAATTGCAGCCGGTGTCGCGTTGTTGGCATCGACAGAATAGATGCTGCAGCCGAAGCCATTCTTTTCCGTCCTCATAATTGCTTCTCCTCTGTGTCGGGGTGGTTTGACGACAACCGCTGTAGCGGCATCAGCGCGCGCAAGAGATGATGCGCATCACAAATTGCTCGGTTGCTGCAAGGATTTCGCACCGCTGCGAAAACGGAAAACGGTGATGGGGGTCACAGCAGGAGTGCGCTCGTTCGTGCGATCCATGCGACAGCAAGCAACCGATTGTCTCAAGGATAGAGGCCCGAAATGCCGATCAGCGCTCTCGCCGGAACAATTGGGCGGATCAATCTCCCGGGAATGCCCGCGGGAGTGCGCGCCGCGACGAAATCGAGGGCTGCGACAGGCGTCCCCCTGCACGTCCGGATGGCTTTGCTCCGGCAGCACGGAAGCGCTTCGCAAGCATTTTCGGCGACATTCCAGCCCGAGCTGGAGCATTTCGGCGATGAACGCGGCTTCCTCGCCTACAAGAAGGTGTGGGGAACCGCCCTTGTCCTCTCCGATCCGATGGCGCCACTGGAGCACATCCCCGATCTGATCTCTCGTTTCCTGAAGGCGCATCCCGACGCTGCGTTCTGGTATCTCTCCCCGCCCGTGGCGAAAATTCTGGCGGAGCGCGGCTTCTACGTGAACGCGATGGGTCACAACTCGTGGATCGACCTTCCCACCTACAGTTTCTCCGGCCGGGACAAGAAGCCGCTGCGCGAGGGCGTCAACCGAATGGTAAAGCGCGGATTCGTCACGCGCGAGTGCACGCTGGCGCAAGTCGGCGCCGACAACGTCAAGGCAGTCTCGGACGCATGGCGCCAAACACGAACTCTTCGCAACCACGAAGTGTCGTTCTTAAACCGGCCGCTGGTGCTCGCAGAGGAGCCGGACGTGCGCAGGTTCTTCACCTTCGACTGCAACGGGAAGCTGGTGGCGTTCGGCTTCTTCGATCCGGTCTACGAGGGCGGCAAATTGATTGGCTACACGAGCCAGCATAACCGCCATCTGCCGGAGGCCGATTGCATGGTTCATTTTGCCATCAAGCGCGTCGCCATCGAGACATTCCAGAAAGAAGGTCTCAAAGTGCTGCACCTCGGCCTTGCTCCGTTCGCGGACGTCCTCAAGGATGAGGAGTTCAAATCAAGCCGGAGCTGGATGACAGCGCGTTACTTCGACCACACCCACACGTGCTGGTTCTTCAATCGGTACATGTATCCCATTCAAGGAATTGAAGCGCATCGGCGGGTGTTCCGGGGCGTGCAGCGGCAGAACTATTATGCCTTCAACCGGCATCCGAGCTTTCCGCGCTTGCTGAAAGTGATGCGCGCCTGCAAGCTTATTTGAGAGCCAACAGCCGCTTGAGCTCCTCGCCAAGGCTGCACGTGACCGCGGAGGATAACCTCGTCTGGTATCCGCTGCTGCTGCGTTTGTGAGTCGCCAGCACGGCCAAGTTGAGGAAACGTTTACCTTTGATGGCGTAGCTTTCAATGCCTTATACGCCTCCAAACAGGAAGGCTGAGGGGGAAATCCATGCGAAGAGTTCCGAAGCTGCTCCTGGCGGGGAGCATCGCAGCAATTGCACTGGTCGCATCGCCTGACGCATCCCGAGCGGACAACGGGCAAGTTGCGGCGGGTATTATCGGAGGTCTTGCGGTGGGAACTTTGCTTGGCGCGGCTGTTGCGCAACCGCCCGCCTATTATGCTCCCGCACCTGTTTACGTCGCCCCGCCTCCGAGTTGCTATTGGACTCGCGGGCGGCCGATGTGGGATGAGTACCGGGGCGTATGGGTTCGTCCTCGAATTCAAGTGTGCGACTAGACGACCGATTCCATGCAACGGGCAGTCGCAGTCGTGGAACCGGTGACTTGTTCGTGGATTCCTCGTTTGTGTTTGATTCAGCGAGGAGTGGCATCATGGCAAGATGGCGGTATGCGGTCGAGTTGGCGATGACCGACGAAGAGATTGGAAGGTTGGCCGCCATTGCACGCTCGCGAAGTGAGGCTGCGCGTTGGGTGCAGCGAGCGCAAATACTGCTCAATTACCACGAGAAACCCTCGTTCTTTGCAGTGGGGCAAAGACTTGGCATCCATCATCAGACGGTCCAACGCTGCGTTGAGCGGGCGATGGCCTATGGTCCGCTGGCAGCACTCGATGACCGACCCCGACCGGGCAAGGAGCCGACGATTACGCCAGACGCCAAGGCTTGGTTGGTGTCTCTTGCGTGCGAGAAGGCCAAGGAACACGGCTATCCACACGAGTTGTGGACGACGCGGCTGCTGGCGCGCCATGCCCGCGAGAACGCACCGGCCGCGGGGCACGGATCTCTCGCCAACCTGGTGCATGTGCAAGATTTGCTGGCCAAGAGGAAGTCAAGCCGCACAAGGTGCGGTACTATCTTGAATGTCGCGATGCCGAGTTCGAGCAGAAGATGGCGGAGGTTCTGTGCGTTTATCGGGAGGTCCAGCTCCTGAAAAAGGCCGCCAAGTCTAAGAAATTGGCCAAGCCGGTGACGATTGTCTCCTACGATGAAAAACCGGAATCCAGGCCATTGCAACCACCGCGCCCGATTTGCCGCCCGTGCCCCGCGTCCACGCGACCTTCGCGCGTGATCATGAGTACAAACGGCATGGTACGCTGAGCCTGTTGGCCGGGATTGATCTGCTCACTGGGAAAGTCCATGCCCTCGTCAGAGACCGCCACCGCAGCCGAGAGTTCATCGAATTCCTCAAGCTTCTTGATGCCGCATATCCGGCCCACACGGCGATCAAGTTGGTTCTCGACAATCACTCTGCGCACATCTCCAGAGAAACCAAAACTTGGCTCGCCACTCGACCAGCCGGCCGCTTCGAGTTCACCTTCACACCCAAGCATGGCTCCTGGCTCAACCTCATCGAAGGCTTCTTCTCCAAGTTCGCCCGTCCGTGCTGCGCCACATCAGGGTGGCTTCAAAGCAGGAGCTCGAGGAGCGCGTCGATGCGCCGGTATCGAGGACGTTAATCGCTACCCCGTCATTCCTCCATGGTCATACAAGCTCGCCGAGGCTGCGTGATATAATTGCGAACCAAGGAAACGCTGACCTAGTTCAGCGTTTCCTTGGTCCAAATCAATCGGTACCATCAGCCTCTTCCTGAGGGCCCACGTTTCGTGCGTCTTCAGGAACTCGGAAGTCCGGAGGAGAAAAAGCTTCTTGGATGCAGTCGGAGGAGTTCTGCAATCAAAGGTTGAGTCGATAACTGGCAACAACTCAAATTGAATTTTTGGCAGAACGAACCCAAATTTCTCATTTCTGAGCGCGGGGAGAGTGTGTGTTGTGTATCGGCGGGAACACATCCCACTGCACGACCCCGGACCGCGATCCCATTCAGTTATTCTCGAACGAGCCCTCAGGGAAAAGCCTTTCGAGGACGTCCGCGATGATCAGGTCATTCGGCGCGGCGCTCGTCGCGGTTGTCGCCACCGTGTGCCTCACCGGGCCTGACGCGCTGCACGCCCAAAGCTATCCGGTCCGGTCGGTGACGCTCATCGTCCCCTCCGCTGCGGGCGGCGGGACCGACACCATCGGCCGGCTGATCGGCGATCAGCTTTCAAAGCAGCTCGGCCAGGGATTCGTGGTCGAAAACCGTACCGGCGGAGGCATGCTGGTCGGCACCACGGCCGCGGCCAAGGCCGCGGCGGACGGCTACACGCTGCTGGTCGGGCTCACGGGTAACATGTCCGTCAATCCCAGCCTGTTCGCCAAGCTGCCGTACGATCCGCTGACGGACTTCACGCCGGTGGCAATGCTCGCCAACTATCCGTTCCTGGTCGTCGTGAATAACGACCTGGCGGCGAAGTCGATCAAGGAGCTCGTCGCTTTGCTGAAATCGCAGCCCGGCAAGATCGACTACGCCTCGGCCGGCAATGGCACCGGACAGCACCTGGCCGCCGAGCTGTTCAAGATGATGACCGGCACCGAGATGGGGCACGTTCCCTACCGCGGTGCGCAACCGGCCTATCAGGACGTGATCTCCGGACGGGTACCGGTGTTCTTCGACAACATGTCGACGGCGATGAGCCTTGCGAAAGCCGGCAAGGTGCGCGCGCTTGCCATCACCTCCAGGAAGCGATCGGCGTTGATGCCCGAATTGCCGACGCTCGACGAAGCCGGCGTGCCCGGTTACGAGTACCAAACTTGGTTTGGGCTCTGGGCGCCGAATGGCACCCCGCCGCCGATCGTCGAAAAGCTGTACGCCGAGGTGCAGAAGGCACTCGCCGATCCCGCAGTCCAGCAGCGCATCGCCGCCACCGCGGGCGAGCCGTCCCACGTGGCGCCCAAGGACATCGAGCCATTCGTAAAGGCCGAGATCGCCAAATGGGCCGCGGTGGTCAAGCGCGCCGGGATAAAGGTCGAATAGCGGTCGGTTCGTCGCTTTGACTGTGGCTATCTCGGCCTGCAGGCATGAATCACGCCGCAGCGTCTGCTAGCCTTGCACCGGCATGGATGCGCTGCGTTCCATAGAACCGTCAGGCTTCGCGCAGGAACCGCCGGCCGAGAGCGTCGGTCGGGCGACGCCCGTGATGGAGCAATACATCGAGATCAAGGCCGCCCATCCGGATTGCCTCCTGTTCTACCGCATGGGCGATTTCTACGAGCTGTTCTTCGCCGATGCCGAAGTCGCCGCACGCACGCTCGGCATCGTGCTCACCAAGCGGGGAAAGCATTTCGGGCGCGACATTCCGATGTGCGGCGTGCCGGTGCACCGCGCCGAGGAATATCTGCATCGCCTGATAGCGGGCGGGCATCGGGTGGCGGTGTGCGAGCAGACCGAGGATCCCGCAGAGGCGCGCCGGCGCGGCGGCAAGAGCGTGGTTCGCCGCAGCGTCATCCGTCTCGTCACACCAGGGACGCTGACTGAGGACACGCTGCTCGATCCCAGGCGCAACAACTATTTGCTCGCCATCGCGCGCGCCCGTGGCTCTGGCGGCGAGTCGAGCCGCTTCGCTCTCGCCTGGATCGACATCTCGACGGGGGAATTCCGATTGGCCGAGTGCGATCGCGCCGGGATGGCCGCCGAGATCGCGCGCATCGAGCCAAGCGAGATCATTGTCTCCGATGCGCTCTACGGCGATCCCGAGCTTGCGCCTTATCTGCGCTCGCTCCCCGTCGTGCGGCCGCTTGCGCGCGACGTTTTCGACGGCGCCACCGCCGAGCGCCGCCTCGCAGGCTATTTCCAACTCTCCACGACGGCGGGCTTTGGCGCGCTCTCGCGCCTCGAGCTCGCGGCGGCGGCGGGCGCCATCACTTACATCGAACGCACGCAACTCGGCGAGCGGCCACCGCTCTCGCCGCCCATGCGCGAGAGCGAAGGGGCGACGCTGCTTATTGATGCGGCCACGCGCAGCAACCTCGAGCTCGTCCGCACGCTTACCGGCGAGCGCCGCGGAACGCTGCTTGCCGCCATTGATCGCAGCGTCACCGCGGCCGGCTCGCGCCTGATGGCGCAGCGGCTTGCGGCGCCGCTCACCGATCCGCGGGCCATCGCGGGGCGGCATGACGCGGTAGAGTTTTTCGTGAGTGACGCGGCGGCGAGGGCCGACCTTCGCGCGCGGCTCAAAGCTGCGCCCGATCTTTTGCGCGCGCTGGCGCGGCTGGTCCTTGGCCGCGGTGGCCCGCGCGATCTCGCTGCCATCCGCGACGGCATTCTCGCCGCGGCGGCGCTGGCCGACGAGCTCGCGCAGGCGGCCGGCATGCCCGAGGAGCTGGCGCAGGCGATTGCCGCGTTGCGCCGCCTCGACGGCGCGCTGGCGGCGAAGCTCGCGGCGGCTTTGGCCGATGAGCTTCCGCATCTCAAGCGCGACGGCGGGTTCGTCCGTCCTGGCTATGACGGCGCGCTCGATGAGACGCGCGCCATGCGTGACGAGTCGCGCCGGGTGATCGCCGCGCTGCAGGCGCGCTATGCCGACGCGACAGGCGTGCGCGCGCTGAAGGTCCGGCACAACAACGTGCTCGGATATTTCGTCGAGGTGACCGCGCAGCATGGGGACAAGCTTCTGGCGGCCCCGCTCCACGCGACCTTTATTCACCGCCAGACGCTGGCAGGCCAGGTACGCTTCACGACCACCGAGCTTGGCGAGCTTGAGGCGAAGATCGCAAGCGCCGCCGAGCGTGCGCTTGGCATCGAGCTCGCAACCTTCGACGATCTCGCGGCCGGCGTCACGACCGCCGCTGCCGCGATCAAGGCGGCCGCCGAGGCGCTCGCCGTGCTGGACGTCGCCGCCGCGCTCGCCGCGCTCGCCGCCGAGCGGCAATATGTGCGACCGCAGGTCGATCACTCCCTCGACTTCGTCATCGAGGCGGGCCGTCATCCCGTGGTGGAGCAGATGCTCGCGACAGACGGTGGGCCTTTCGTGGCCAATGATTGCGACCTCTCGCCACCGCCGCCCGCGAGTGAAGGCCGCATCTGCCTGCTCACCGGACCGAACATGGCGGGGAAATCGACCTATCTGCGGCAGAATGCGCTTATCGTAATCCTGGCGCAGATGGGAAGCTTCGTGCCGGCGCGCGGCGCCAGGATCGGCGCCGTCGACCGTTTGTTCTCCCGCGTCGGCGCCGCCGACGACATTGCGCGCGGACGCTCGACCTTCATGGTCGAGATGGTGGAGACCGCCGCCATCCTCAATCAGGCAACCCCGCGCTCGCTGGTCATTCTCGACGAGATCGGACGCGGCACCGCGACCTTCGACGGGCTCTCCATCGCCTGGGCGACCATTGAGCATTTGCACGCGGCCAATCGCTGCCGCGCGCTGTTCGCCACGCATTTCCACGAATTGACCGCGCTGGCGGCGAGGCTTCCGCGCCTGTTCAATGCCACCGTGCGGGTGAAGGAATGGCAGGGCGAAGTTATTTTCCTGCACGAGGTGATCGGGGGAGCCGCCGACCGCAGCTACGGCATCCAGGTGGCGAAGCTCGCGGGATTACCGCCGGCGGTGATCGAACGCGCCAAGACGGTCCTGGCGAAGCTCGAAGCGCAGGACCGTGCTTCTCCGCGCGCCTTGGAGGATCTGCCGCTTTTTGCCGCCGCGCCGCGGCTGCCGACGCCATCCGCGCGAGATGCGGCCTGCGACGCGGTCATGACCGCGCTCGTCGCGCTCAATCCCGATGAGATGTCGCCGCGCGAGGCGCTGGAGGCCCTCTATGCCGTCAAAGCGAAAATGACGGGATAGGGTGGGCAAAGGCGCACCACACATCAGTCTCACGCGCGCATCGCACAATCGCGCGCGCCGTGCCCACGCGGTGGAACATGCGGCGCTGCTCTTGCTTGCATGCATCTGGAATACAGGGATTGCGCAGGCGCAATCCTATCCCGCACGGACGATCACCATGACCGTGACCGCTGCCGCCGGCGGCGTGACCGATGTGGTGGCGCGCGCCATCGGCCAGCGGCTCGCGGAAAGCTGGCACCAGCAGGTGGTGATCGAGAACAAGGGGGGCGCCGCGCATTCATTGGCGGCGCAAGCCGTCGCCAAGGCGGCGCCCGACGGTTATTCGCTGCTTCTCGCCGAAGCGGGGACCTTCGTTATCAACCCGACGCTCTACGGCAAGGGTACGCTCCCGTATGACGCGGAAAATGATTTCATTCCGATCACCGGGATCGTCCGCATCAACCATGTGCTTCTCGGCCATCCCTCAGTGGCCGCGACAAACGTGCGCGAGCTGATCGCGCTTGCGCGCAGCAAGCCGGGCGAGCTCACCTATGCCACGGCCGGCGTGGGCTCCGGCCCGCACATGAGCATGGTGTTGTTCGAGAGCATGGCCGCGTTGAAGCTCCTTCCCGTTCACTATCGGGGAGCGGCGCCGGCGCTCACCGATGTGATCGCCGGGCATGTCGGTCTGATGTTCCTCAGCGTGAGCTCCGCGCTGCCGCCCATGCGCGCCGGGCAGGTGAAGATCTTCGGGGTGGCCAGTAAGGAGCGCCTCGCGCCCGCCGCCGACCTGCCGACCGTGTCCGAGAGCGGGCTTCCTGGCTACGAAGCGAGCACGTGGTTCGGCTTGTTTGCGCCTGCCGGCACGCCGCGCGACATCGTCCTGAGGATCAACAGCGAGATCGCGCGGATCCTCTCCGATCCGGTATTTGGCGAGAAATTCCTGGCGCCGCAGATGTTCGTGCCCATGGCAAGCCCCCCGCAAGCCTTCGCCGCCTACATCAAAGAAGAATCACGCAAATGGGGCACGCTCATTCGCGACCGCGCACTGGTGATCGGCAAGGAATAGCCGTTACCCCAATCTCGGCCAGGCACGACGCATCAGCAGCAGAACGCCGCTCCATGCGACCGTAATGGCGAGGCCGGCAGCATAGGCCCACCACACCCCGATCACCTCGGCGAGGTAGTGCACACCGAGAAATCCAAGGAACAAGCCGATGAGCGGGGGCTGGGTGTGCGCCAGCGCGGCCGCCGCCGCCTGACCGCCGGCGTGCAGATGCAGGATCACGACGAAGGTCCCGACCACGATCGGAAATACCGCGAATGTGCCGGAGAAGAACGGACCGATCCGATGGCTCGCAGTCGTTACCACCGCGACAACCAGCGCCGCGGCGGCCGCCCGCAAGGGCAGATCATAGCGCGTGCGCTTGATGTCCTTGTGCGAGACCGTCACTCGGCGAAAGCGCGCCGAGGTGGGAATGGTGATGCCAAAGACCAATGCATTGAGAAGGCCGACGCTCCCGGGTGTCCATGCGACCAGCCGCAGCACGGCTGCCGCGCAAAACCAAACGCATGCGGCGACGAGAATGCAAAGGAGGACGCCGTGGCGTTGCGCCAGCACGGCATAGGTGAGCGCGAATACCGCGACTCCCGCGTTCATCGCCGCGCTGCTGAGAGCGCTGGCCGCGATAAAGCTCGGCGTATGCTCTATCGCGAGAATGATATAGGCGGCCCCCGCCGCCGTTGGCAGCGTCGCGATCAAGGCGCCGATGAACGGTCCGCTGCGCTCGACGGCGCTCGATGCGATCACGACGATCGCCGCCGTCATCGCCATCTTGAGGACGAGCCCAGCCCAGAACAGGAGGTCCGGAGACATTATGACGGCACGCGATGGAGACGCCACGGATGGACCTCAGGCGCGGGTCAGTTTCACCTCGATCGGCGGGGCGCTTTTTATTGTCTGATAAACCACGCAGTAGCGCTCGGTGAGCTTGAGCAGAGAGTCGAGTTTTTCCCCAGGAGCATCGGTGTCGATGTCGAAGCGAAGGCGGATGTGCGCAAAGCCCACCGGTGTGTCCTTGGCGACTCCAAGCGTGCCGCGGAAGTCGAGATCGCCTTCGGCGGATACGGTGCCGGATTTGAGCGGAATCTCCAGCGCGGTGGCGACCGCTTTCAATGTGACACCGGCGCACGCCACCAGCGCTTCCAACAACATGTCGCCGGAGCAGAGCTCAAGGCCCGAGCCTCCTGTCGCAGGATGCAAGCCCGCAACCGCCAGCGCACGTCCGGTCTCTATCTTGCATGCGATATTGGCGTCGGTGAGCGTGCCTTTCGCCTTCAAGGTGATACAGGCGGATTTCGGATTGCTTCTGTAGCGGTCCTTGAGCGGCGCCTGCATCGCGCGCAGCGCAGTGGCATCCATGATCATAATCCTTCTTGCCGGAGGACAGACGACAGACGAGACGAAGAGACCGGGGCTACTTCCTTGCAGGGGACGAGGCATGCCTCGCCCCCTGTTGTCTCAAGCCGGCGTCACCTGCCGCGGCAGCGGCATCGACCGTAATCGGACCTTGGTGCCCTTGTAGATTGCGCTCGCCACCGCGGGTGCCACGGGTGCGAGCGAGACCTCGCCGCAACCCTGCGGCGGCCGATCGCTGTCCACCAGAACCACCTCGATCCTCGGCATCTCGGAGAGGCCCAGCAGCGGGTAGTCGTGAAAGTTGCTCTGCTCGACTTCGCCCTTGGCGAAGGTGATTGCGCTGTTGAAGGTGTTCGTCAGCGCAAAGCCAATGCCGCCTTCGATATTCGCCCTGACCAGACCGGGGTTGACTATGGTGCCGGCATCGACGGCGCACACCACGCGCTTGACGGCGACGCGCCCCTTGACGATCTCGATCTCCGCAACCTCGGCGACGTAGGTTTGAAAGGCACCGCCGCGCCCGGTGTAGAGATTGAATGCGATGCCGCGATGGATGCCGTTTGCAGGCGGATTTTCCCAACCGGCCGCGGCGGCGGCGGAGTCGAGAACGGCGACGGCGCGCTGGTCGTGCGCAAGCAGCTTGCGTCGATACTGGTAGGAATCGATCTTCGCGGCGTCCGCCAGCTCGTCGATGAAGCTCTCCAGGAAAAAGACGGCCGACGTGCTGCCCACGCTGCGCAGGAAGCTCACAGGGATGGGCTGCTTGGTATCGACATTGTCCACTGTGAGGTTCGGAACGCGGTAGATCAGGTCGTAGATGGAATCGAGCATCGTCTCGTCCCAGCCTCCCGCGGCCGCCATGACCTTCTGCTTGATCACGCCATAGAGAGACTGGCCGACGACGCGCGCATGCATTGCCTTCGGCAAGCCGTCACTGCCGAGGACGGCGCGGAAGCGCGCGGACGCGCACGGCCGATAATAACCGTGGCGAATGTCGTCCTCGCGGGAGCGGATGACCTTCACCGGCCTGCCGACGCTCTGCGACGCGACGGCCGCATGCAGGACGAAGTCGGGCACGTATTTTCTGCCGAAGCTGCCGCCGAGAAAGGTCGTGTGGACGATCACCTTCTCCGGCGGGATCTTGAAATGCGCGCCGAGCGTCTGGCGGACCATGTCCTGACCTTGGATTGGACCCCACACCTCGATCTCGCCTTCGCGCACATGCACCGTGGCAACGACCGGCTCCATGGTCGCGTGCACGACATAAGGCGTGTGATAGCGCGCCTCGATGATCTCCTTGGGACTGCTGGCGAAGACCTGTTGCGCATCACCCAGCCTGGTGGCGACGACGGCTGTCTGCGCATCCAGTGCGGCGTTGCGGTCGTCGAGTATTTTCTTGCTGTGGAGGTCCGCCGCAGGTCCGGCGTCGAATTCGATGTCGAGGGCATCGGCGGCCTGCTTCGCGATCCAATAGCTGTCGGCGACGACGATGACGGTGTTGTGCACCGGTTTCGGCCACATCGGGGCGGTGACAATCGCCTTCACGCCGGAGCGCGCGCGGATCGCCGCCTCGTTCTTGATGGCAATCACCTTGCCGGTCTGCGATGGCGCCGTGCGCACGGCGCCCACCAGCATGTCCGGCACCATGACGTCGATGCCGAAAACCGCGCTGCCGTTGACCTTCGCCGGGGTGTCCAACCGCTTCAGGTTCCTGCCGATCAGCGATCGCTCGGATGCCGCCTTGAGGCGCGGATTGGGATTGAGAGAAAGGCGCGCGGCATCCGCCGCCAGCGCACCATACGAAATGGTGCGGCCGGTCATTTGATGGACGACGTGCCCTTCCCTGGTCCCGCATTGGGTAAAGCGCACACCGAGCTTCGCCGCGCCTGCTTGGAGTAGGGCCTCGCGCGCTTGCGCGCCGGCGATGCGCAATCGCGCATGAAATTGCGTCACCGACATCGAAGCGCCCACGAATTGCTGGAGCGGTTCGTTGGCGGCGGCCGTCCGATAGGCGTCTCTGCCCGTCACGAACTCCACGCTCACCGCACGCCAGTCCGCGTCCATCTCGTCGGCGAGAATCTGCGGCAACCCCGTATACACGCCTTGCCCGGCCTCGCATTGCGAGAGGCCGATGATGGTGCGTCCATCGGAGCCGAGCCTGATCCAGTCCGTGATCTCGTATGTTTCGGCAGCATTGTCTGCGCCGGCGCCCGCAATTGTCACGATGGGGATGAGGAAGGCGCCGGCGCTCGCCGCCGCCCCTTTGAGGAGCTGCCTGCGGGCGATCCCGGTCGCCGTCAGTGTTTGAACTGCCCGCTCAAGCCTGAGTTGCGGCATGGATTGCCTCCCGAATGCGGTGATAGGTTGCGCAGCGGCACAGATTCGTCATGTATTGATCGATCTGCTCGTCGCTCGGCTTGGGGTGCTCCTTGATGAGCGCCGCCGCCGCCATGATCATTCCCGACTGGCAATAGCCGCACTGCGGGACGTCATTCTCGATCCACGCGCGTTGGATCGGATGGCTGCGATTATTCGACAGCCCTTCGATGGTCGTGACGCGGTGACCCGCGATGTCCTTGACAGCGATCGAGCACGATCGCGTCGGCTGACCGTCGACGTGGACCGTGCAGGCCCCGCAAGCCCCGATGCCGCAGCCGTACTTGGTGCCGGTGAGCCGCATCGAGTTCGCGTATGACCCACAGAAGCGGGGTCTGGTCGTCGCCGTCGAACGTGACGGGGCGATCATTCAGGACGAACTGCATCGTTTCTTCCTCCTTTGCAGATCATGCTCAAGGCCCGACCGTCCATGCATCATAGCCGTAGACCCAATCGGCGTTGCCGCCTTCGCGCAGCCAGTTGTTTCCGCGCGAGCCGATCTGGATGCGCGCCGTGCGCTCCTTGCGCGCCGCCTCGTAGCGTTTGAGCGCCGCCGGCACGCTCTCGTGGTCAACGGCTTCCAGCATGCGGGCAAGCACGATGGCATCCTCGACGGCCGTGCCCGCCCCCTGCGCCATGAACGGCATCATCGGATGGCATGCGTCGCCAAGGAGCGTCGTGCGGCCGACCGACCATGCCGGCAACGGATCGCGCACGCAGAGCGCAGATTTCATGACTTCGCCGCAAGCGTCGAGCAGAGCGCGCGCGTCCGGATGGAAGTCCGCATAGATTGTCCGCAGCTCGCTCACGTCACCCGGCATGGTCCAGGATTCGTGGCGCCAATCCTCCTGCGCCGTGGTGGCGAAGACGAAGATTTCGCGGCCGCGGTTGAGCGGAAACGTCACGATCTGGGTTGACGAGGCCGGGCCCCACCATTTCGTAAAGGCGTCCAGATTGGGAACCGACAGAAATTCCCTGGGCACGACGGCGCGGTACGCGACAATGCCCGTGAACTGCGGAGACTCCGGGCCGAACAGTGCGGTTCTCACAACCGAGTGGATGCCGTCCGCCCCGATCAGAGCGTCCACGCCGCGCTCGGTGCCGTCAGCGAAACGCACCGTCACCATATCGGGGGCGTTGACGATGTCGCCGGCGCGCTTGCCGAGGAGGATCACGTCTGGCGGCAGTCGGGCTTCCAGCGCCTTGAGCAGGTCGGCGCGATGCATGGTCAGCTGCGGTGCGCCATAAAGGTCTTCGGCGGCATCTCCCATTGCCAACCTGGAAGTTTCCTCGCCGGTATCCCAGGTGCGGCTGATACGGTGTGTGGGCCGGGCGGCGCTCTCGCGCAAGGCGTCCCCCACGCCAAGGCCATCGAGCGCCCGCACCGCATTGGGCGTGAGATTTATGTCGGCGCCGACGCGCAGGAACTGGCGCGTCTGCTCGAACACGACTGCCTCATGTCCCTTCTGCCGAAGCGCGATCGCCGCCGCCAACCCGCCGATCCCGCCGCCGACGATGCCGATGGTCATTGTCATGACACCACCCTGAGCTGGGGACTGGCTGCCGGCCGATAGCCGAGCGCGCGCGAAATTCGTGCAGCGGTTTCACAAACCCGATCCTTGAACACGCCATCGATTGCGCCGGTATCGAGCGTCGCGGCCGGCCCACTGATGTTCACCGCCGCGACCACCCTGGCGTCCGCGCCGAGCACCGGCGCGGCAATCGCCGCGATGCCGCGTTCAAAGCTGCCGCGGCTGATGACGTATCCGCGCTTACGATCGGCGGCGATCCGCGCCCGCAACTCCTCGACCGTGCCCGGCGTGTCGTCCGTGAATTTTTCCAGCGACACGCCTTTATAGAGCGCGTCGAATTCTTCTTCGGAAAGAGCGCTTAACAGCAGGCGTCCCATCGACATGGCATGCGCGGGAAAGTGACTGCCGACCGCCACGCGACTCGCAAGCTGTCGCTGCGACGCGACCTGCGCGATGTAGATGACATCGCGGCCGTGAAGAACACCGAGATGCGCCGAGGCGCTGGTGTCGTCGCGCAGCGCAACGAGCTCCGGCCGCGCCGTGTTGACGAGATCGAGAGAGGACAGATAATCGAATCCGAGGGTGAGAACCCGCGGTCCCATCTCGTAGCCGAGACGCGTGCGCCGCACGAATCCAAGCTGGTCGAGCGTGTAGCAGAGGCGGAAGACCGACGAGCGCGACAGCTCGAGGCGCTCGGCAAGCTCCGACAACGACAGCTCGGTGCGCGCCGAAGCGAGCACCGACAACAGCCGCAAGCCCCGCTCGAGGCTCGGCACCATGTAGCTGTCGTGATTGCTTGCTCGGTCGGATCGGGTCATCTGCGTGCATCAGTTGAAGATTTGCATCGGTTAAAGACTCGCATCAGTTAAAGACGAATCCGCCATTGACCGGCAGCATCTGGCCGGTCACGAAGTCCGCGGCGGGCGAGAGCAGGAAAAGAACGGCGCCGACGCAATCGTCGGGATGCTGCGCGCGCGCCATCGCCCGGCCGGCCTCATAGAGCGCGTGACGCTCGCGCGGCACATATTCGGTGGCCTCCACGCGCACGAGCCCTGGAGCGATCGCGTTCACCGCAATGCCGTCGGGTCCGAGCTCGCGCGCCAGCGAGCGGGTCATGGCAATCACCGCCCCCTTGCTGGCGACGTAGTGCAGGAGCCGCGGCGCGCCCCACAACGCGGTATCGGAGGCAATGTTGACGATCTTGGCGCGCTGGGCCTTTCGCAGGAGCGGCGCGCAGGCCCGCGTCACCAGCCAGGTGCCGCGCACGTTGACCGTCATCACCCGGTCCCAGGTTTCGACGTCGATCTCCTCGAAGGACTTGCCGCCGATCCCGGTGGCGAGCGCCGCGTTGTTGACCAGTCCGTCGATGCGGCTGAACCGCTCCGCGAGCGCTGCGGCGAAGCGCTCGACCGCGGTGCAGTCGGCGAGATCGAGCGAAAGGAACGTCGCCTCGTGACCTCGTTCCACGATCCCGCGGCAGGAGGCTTCGCCGAGCGCCACGTCGCGGTCGGCGATGACGACGCTCGCGCCCGCCTCGGCACAGGCTTCGGCGAAAGCGCGGCCTAGCCCGCGCCCGCCGCCGGTCACCACGATGATCCGCTCGGCAAGCGATGTCATGACATCAGCCGGCGGCGAGGTCGCGCTTCGGCAGGTAGTGGAGGACGCGGGCCTCGACGAGAACGACGGCGGTGTAGGCGATGAGGCCGATCAGCGTGAGCAGCAGGATGACGACGAACACCATCGGCGTATTGGCCTGGCCCTGCCCGAACACGAGCAGATAGCCAAGCCCGATATTGCCGCCGACCAGCTCGCCAACCACCACGCCGATGACAGCAAGCGTAGCGGCGATCCGCAGCCCGGAGAACAGCGGCGGCATCGAGGCGGGAACCTCGATCTTCCAGAACAGCTCGGCGCGCGTGGCATTGAAGGCGCGGGCGAGATTGATCTGATCGCGATCGATGGTGCGCACCGCACCGAGCACATTCACCATGACCGGAAAGAACACGATCAGCATCGCAACCAGGATTTTCGGATAGACCGTGAAGCCGAACCACATCACAAACAGCGGCGCGAACGCCACCTTCGGTGCGATCTGCAGCGCGAGGATATAGGGTGAGAGCACGACCTCGAGCGTTGACGACATGCCGAGCGCATAGCCGATGATCATGCCGATCAGCGCGCCGAGAGCGAAGCCTGCCGCCACGGACGCCATGGTGACCACGGTATGCAGCAGCAATTGCTCGCGGTTGATCATATAGAGAAACTCGCTCCAGACTTCGCTTGCCGGCGGAATGATGAACCTCGGTACGCCGAGAAGACCCGGCAGCCATTCCCACGCCGCCAGAAATGCGACCCCGATCAGGACGGAGCCGATGATGTCCGGTCGCGCCAGCGCGCTCGCCAGCATCGAGGGTTCTTTGCCGAGCGGATCAGTTAATGAAGTCATTGGTGTATAGCTCCGCTACGGGGGTCGAACGGCGGATGATCTGCTCCTTAAGATAGAACTCCTGCAGCTTGGCGAGCTGAGTGGGATCCATCTCTCCGAGCTTGTTTTGGCCCGCATAGACCAGCTTGGCGTACTGGCCGATGACCTTGCCCATCTGGTCCTTCTTGTCGGCGTTCTGCGGTACCGCGGCGACATAGGCCTCGGTTGCGGCCGCCGGATCGGCGATGATGTCGGCGAGCGCTTTCAAAGTAGCGTGGACAAAACCGCGGACCATCTTCGGCCGTTTCGCGATGGTCGCGTCGGAAGCGAGGATGGCTTGCGCCATTCCCGGGAAAAACTCGCGCGTGGGAAACCATTCGACCGGAACACCCGCTGTCTCAACCGCCACGCCCCATTCCGGCACCCCCGCCAAAGCCGGCGCTGTGCCACTGACGACGAGTTGGACGACGCCGCCGGGACCGACCGCCTGCGCCTTCACATCGGCCTTGGTCATTCCGAAATTGGCAAGGGTGCCGAGAAGCGAGTAGTAGGTCGTGTCCTGATAGGACATGACTGCAACGGTCTTGCCTTTGAGGCCCTTGATGTCTTTGATCCCGGAATCGGCGCGGATAATGATCTGCGTGAGGGCGCCGCCGCCGAGCACGGCGACCGATTTGACCGGAACGCCGTTGGGCCGGACGATGATCGGCGTATCGCCGATGCCGCCGCCAAGCTCGGCATTGCCGGCGCCGACCTGCGTCGCGACATCCGCGCCGCCCTGGCCGGTGACGAACCGCACCTTGAGGCCCTCGGCCGCGTAGTAGCCTTTGTGCTGCGCGATCATCAGGGGCGAGAATGCGGGCAGGCTCGCCGGCGCCGGCAGCAGATAAGTAATTTCATCTTCCGCGGCGGCGGGAGAGGCAGCGAGCATTGTCGCGATCACGGCAGCGGCAACGCAGGCAAAGCTTCCGCCCGAGTTGAACCTCTCCGTCATGCCCGGCCTTGTGCCGGGCATCCACGTCTTTCTTCTTTGGACGGCTCCGAACAGACAGACGTGGATGGCCGTGACAAGCACGGCCATGACGTCGAGAGGTGGTACGCCAATTGCAGTTTTAGACGTCACAGGCGTTCTCCCATGTTGATGGCTCATCAGACTTCGGCGTGCGCGAGATCGAGCAACTCGCTCAGGCGCGACATGTATTGACCCATGCGGGGATGATTGCGGCGGGCGAATGGATCCTCGCGCGCTGGCAGATCGATGACGATTTCCTCAATGATCCTGCCCGGCCGTTTGCTCATCACGAGAACTCGGTCGGACAAGGAGACGCCCTCGGAAAGGTCATGCGTGATGAACAACGCCGTCTTGCCCGTGCGCATCAGCGTCGCGCCGAGGTCGCGCTGCAGGATCATCTTGGTTTGGGCATCCAGCGCCGAGAACGGCTCGTCCATCAAAAGCACCGTGGGATCGGTCGCCATGGTGCGCGCCAGAGCCGCGCGCTGGCGCATGCCGCCCGAAAGCTGATGCGGGTAGTGGTCCGCGAATCCGTCGAGCCGGTAGGCCTTTAGCGCCGACAGCGCAATCTCGCGCCGCTCGGTCGCGGGTCGCTTGCGGATCTCCAGCCCAAATTCGACGTTTTCGCGGATCGTGCGCCAGGGCAGCAGCAGGTCCTTCTGAAGCATGAAGGCAACATGGCTGTTCGGTCCTTTGACCAGATCGCCGTCGACGAACACCTCGCCGGCGCTCGGCCGATCGAGCCCAGCGGTGAGGTTGAGCAGGGTGCTCTTGCCGCATCCGCTCGGGCCTATGAGCGACACAACCTCGCGATCCTTTATGGCGAGCGAGACATCTTCGATGGCGGTGACAGGGGACGACCGGCGAGAGCCGCCGAACCGGCGAGTCACGTTGCGAAACTCGAGGCGGGTGGTCGTCATCCCATCCAGCTCCGATACAGTTTGTTTCTGATGCAAAATATCATTTCGTATTCGAAACCAATACCGACCGGAACGCTTGAGGTCAAGTGCTCATTTTGGTAAAAAATGACCATTGACAGGAAAGCCTCATCCGAGTAATGGTTTTGTCAACCAAACGTAATTTTCTATACGAAATGAGCAATGGGAGGTGACGATGTCCGAGTGGCGCCAGCCTGATTGGAACGTATTGCTGAAGCCATGGCGAGACACGGCGCCGAGCAATCAGGGCGGCGTGGGCGCGATCGAAGATTATCAGAGCATCCAAAACATCGAATGGCAAAGCCGGTCGGCGCCTCCGACCGAGTATGAGAACCATCTCGCCGACGCACTCGAGAAGGTTCTCGGCGACGGAAACCATGACTTGCCCGACATTGTGACGCGCTTGAATGAGTTGCGCATCTACGCGCCGACCGGGCGCGCTTGGAGCGACGAGAGCTTCTGCGCCGAGATGAAACGGCTTGGAGCATGAAACGGCTTGGAGCCTAGGTTTGCGCTTGCAACTTTTGTGAGGTCGATGCCATGTCTGACAGCCCCATCGCCGATGACGCCGTCCGAAACCTCGTCAATTCCGGATTGCGAAACTTGTGGTACCCCGTCGCGCCGAGCTGGCAGGTTCGCGCCGATCCGATCGGTGTGACTCGTCTGGGCGAGCGGCTTGCGCTTTGGCGCGATACTGACGGCCAGGTCCATGCGCTGCGGGATCGTTGTCCACACCGTGGCGCGCGACTGTCCCTTGGGTGGAACCTGGGTGACCGTCTTGCCTGCTGGTATCACGGCGTGCAGGTGGACGCGACCGGCCGCGTGGTCGACGTCCCCGCGGTTGAGCAGTGCCCGATGAAAGGGCAGGTTCACGTCAAAAGCTATCCCGTGCGCGAATCTAACGGGGCGATTTTTGCGTATTTCGGGGACGAGCTGCACCTCGACCCGCCGGAGCTTCGCCTGCCGGAGCAGCTGACCTCCGACGAGTTCAGCGGTTTTCTCTGTACCGCTTTTTGGCGCTGCAATTACCGCTACGCCCTCGACAACGTCATGGACCCCATGCACGGTACGTATCTTCATGCCGTGTCGCACTCCATGGCAGAAGGCGAAAAGACGGCGCGCATGCGCGTGCGCAAAACCGAGCACGGTCTTATCTTCGAAAAGGAAAGCCAGCGCGACGTCAATTTTGATTGGGTCGAGTTCGGCAACACCGGCTGCCTTTGGATGCGGCTGACCATTCCGTATCGCAAGAACGCCGGACCAGGCGGGAGTTTCTGGATCGTGGGCTTCGTCACCCCGGTCACGCAGAGTATCTGTCAGGTCTATTTCTGGCGCATGCGGCGGGTGCAGGGCTGGCAGCGCGACCTCTGGCGCTTCCTCTACAAGAACCGGCTGGAGGGCCGGCACTGGGCCGTGCTCGAGCAGGATCGCATCATCTTGGAGCAAATGGCTCCTGACGCCCGCGAGCACGAGTTCCTCTATCAACACGACACCGGCATGGCGCGCGTGCGGCGGGTCCTGGAAAATGAGGCACGAGCGCAACTCGCCGCCCTGGCGACCTCCAACCTGCAAGCTGCCGAATGAGAAGCCAGTCCCTATCACCTAAGGATGCCCGATGAACAAACCTGCCCATCAGTTCCGCCGTGTGGCTGCGCCCGCCGATATTCCCGCAGGCGAGGGACTGCGCGTGAAGCTTGAGGAGTGCGAGATCGCTATCTTCAATGTCGATGGTGAATTTTACGCCATTGACGATGTATGCACCCACGCTTTCGCATTGCTGAGCGAAGGCTTTGTCGAAGGCGACGTGATTGAGTGCCCGCTGCATGGCGGGAAGTTCGATATCAAGACGGGCAAGGCCGTCGCCGCGCCTTGCACGGTGGACGTCCGCACCTATCCGGTCCGGCGGGAAAACGACGCCATTCTCGTCGGCATCCCGGCCGCAGATTGAGGCGTAGTGCGGTGGATTTGAAGTTCCTATCAGTGTTGCGGCGACCTCGTGTAGGAACTTCAAATCCAGAACCGCACTAGCACCATAAAGTTGCTAGTGTCCCTTTGATTCCGAAGTTCGCATCAGAGGGGGCCGCAAGCACTTGCGAACTTCGGAATCGGGACACTAGTGCGGGGACGCGCTTTGCGCAGCGGCAATCCGTTCGTCATCGTCGGTTGCGGACAGGCAGGGGGATGGGCCGCCAAGACGCTGCGCCAGGAGGGGCATGAGCAGCCCATTGTGGTGATCGGCGATGAGCCGCACCCGCCCTATGAGCGACCGCCGCTTTCGAAGTCCGTGCTGCTCGGCAAAGCCTTGCCGGAGACGACGCATCTCTTTCCCGGCCCTGCCTGGGAGCAGCTTGGGATCGAGCATGTCGCCGGTGCGACGGTCGCGGGCATTGATCCCATCGCGCGTCGCGTTTGGTTGTCCAATGATCGATCGATCCCGTACGAGCGGCTGCTTCTTGCAACCGGCGGACGTCCGCGCAAGCTGCCGCTCCCTGGGGCGGACCTCGCCGGCGTCTATTACCTGCGCACCATTGCCGACAGTTTGGCGCTTGCGACCGAGTTGCGGCCTGACGGACGGCTGCTGGTCATCGGCGGCGGATGGATCGGGCTCGAAGTTGCGGCCGCCGCGCGCCAGCGCGGCATGGAGGTGGTCGTGGTCGAGACTGCGACGCAGCTCTGCGGCCGGGCGCTGACGGCCGACATTGCCGGCCATCTGGAAAAGTTGCACCAGGACCATGGGGTAGACATCCGACTAAACCGTGCTGTCGCGCGCTTCGAGGGAACGGGGCGCCTTGAGCGGGCGCAGCTGACGGACGGTACCGCGCTTGAAGTTACGGCCGCGGTGATCGGCGTGGGCATCGCCCCCAATGATGATCTCGCGCGCGCGGCGGGTCTTGCGGTCGATAACGGCGTCATCGTCGATGAGTTTGGCCGGACCTCCAACCCCGACATTTTCGCTGCTGGTGACGTGGCGAGCCACCCCAACGCTCTGGTCGGCCGGCGCATCCGTCTGGAATCCTGGGAGAACGCTCAGAACCAGGCGATAGTCGCCGGCAAGGCGATGCTGGGAAACGTGGAAGCGCCGTACGCCGAAGTGCCCTGGTTCTGGTCCGATCAGTACGACGCCAACCTCCAGCTTGTTGGCCTGCCCGGTGAGTGGGACAGCATCGCGACGCGCACGAGCAGCGCCGCCGGCTCATTCCTTGTCTGCTACTTCAAGGCCGGCCGCATCGAGGGCGCTGTCGCGATGAACAGCGGTCGCGATCTCAAGCTGGTTCGCCGATTGATGCAGGCCAAAGTGCCTGTTGATCCTGATCGAATTTCCGATGCTTCGGTTCGATTGCAGACCCTTCTGCCGAGGTAACGCTCGCAACTACGCGCCTGCGCTATTCTACGCACCGTGTCGCGCGGCGCCGAGCGAGTTGAAACGCGCCTTCTGCTCATCGCTGAGCGCGTTGTAGAAGCTCGTGAGCGACGGCTGCACGATTTTTGTTGCATCAAGCACCGCCTCAAGACGTTTCTCCATTGCTTCGACACGTCCGGTCGGCGTGAGAGCATCGTAAGTGGGGCAATTGCTTTTCAACTGCTCGGACGCCTTTGCCGCGGCAGCTTTCAAATCGGCAAACGAGCTTCGCTGCTCCTCGGTTGGCTGGACTGCCTGAGCGACGCGATCGATCGGCAAGCCGGCAACCCCCGTTCTGCCGTGCGTGCATAGGCGCGCGAGATCGCGTTGCTCCTTTTTGTCCACGGCGCTGCCTGGCGCGACCGCGTTGAAGCGCGCCTTCTGCTCATCATTGAGTGATTGATAAAGTCGATCGAGAGGAGAACGCACGCTGTGCACGGCTTCCAGCATGACCTGCAAGCGGCTCTCCATGGCCGCCAGACGTCCGGTCGGGACGCTTGGGAGCTCATTCGGACATGCTGCTCTGAGAATGTCGATCGACTTCGCGGTGGCGTCCTTGAGCTCGTTCAAGGTGGCGCGCTGCGCTTCGTTGGGCTCGATCGACCTCCGAAATGCGTTCGACGGGCCAGTTTGTCAGCTCCGGCGAGCTCTCGCCGCATACCCCTGCGGCGCGCTGCTCGGTAGCCGCTGGCGCAGTGCGGCGCGCGGCTGATTTCAGAGCCGGATCGACGTAGCCATAGCTGCCATAAATGCCGTAGTAGACGTCCTCGTAAGCGTAGGGCCAGAAGTCGTCATAAGCATACGGCCAGAACACGTAGTCGAAAAAGTCGTCATAGGCGTAGGGCCAGAAAACCGGCCCAACCCAGCCCACCACGATTCCACCTATCCACCACGGCCGCCGGTAGAAACCATGAAACCTCCCGGTGAACGTGCGCGGCCGCACGAATGAGGCGCGAAAAGCCGCGTTGGTGATAGACCTGTGGCTCCACGCACCGTTGTGCCCGCTCAGGCGCGCGGGATGCGACAGCGCAGTCGCCGTCGCGAACCTATGCCCAGAGGAACCTGTAAATCGGACGCCGGAATGCCGTGCGGCGGCGCCGCGCAAGGTTGAGCCTGAAAGGCGGCCAACTGACCGCGCACCAATGCTGGATCCGCCGAGCCGCGGCGCGCTGAAGGAGTGTCCACCCATCCGCGGAGCGCTGAAGGAGCGAGCTGGCGCACCTCCGCCGCCGAAGCCTCCGGGGCGCGCCCCTGCTTCGCTTGCCAGGAAAGGAAGTGCAAGCAGAGCAACAACAGCAATGCTGATGCCCGCGCGTTGCAAGAGTTTGCTCATCAAATCCGCTCCCCCAAATCCCCATCAAAGAATATGCAGGGTTTGGGGCTCTTCTGTGGTGCACATCCTTCCAGGGCTGACTGCGCCGGCGTGACGGCCGATTTAGGTCAGCCGTTACCTCCCCGCCTGGTGCGCGCGCACCGCCACCGACATCTCTCCGATCGGACCAATTCGCGCGTGCATCACGTCGCCCGGCTTAACGGGGCTTACGCCTTCGGGCGTGCCGGTGAAGAGCACGTCGCCCGGATACAAAGTGTAAAATGTCGAGCCCCACGCGATCAGCTTGCGGCAGTCATAGATCAGCTGGCTGGTATTGCTGCTCTGCTTCATCTCGCCGTTTACCGCGAGCTCGAGCGGCACGTTGTCGGGGTCGGCAATCTCGTCAACGGTGACCATCCACGGTCCGAGCACGGAATAGCTGTCAATCGACTTGCGGAAGCTGCGGTCCTCCGGTCCCCGCGCCGTCATGTCGAGACCAATGCAGTAGCCCGCGACGTAATCGAGTGCCTCCTCGCGCGGGATGTCGCTGCCCTGCTTGCCGATGATGAGCGCCAGCTCGACCTCGTGCTCATTGCGCCGTTCGGGGAAACGGATGACGACCCCCGCCGATGGTCCGACCAGGGAGGAGTTCGCCTTCAGAAAAAGTCCGGCCGTGCCGATCGCGGGCGACGGCTTGATGTTCTGCGTTGCGGCGCGCGCCGCCATCTCGTCGATATGCGCCTTGTAATTGGTCGGCGCCGCGACAAGCTTCGACGGTCGCGCCACCGGCGACAAGAGCTTCACCGTCGCGAGCGGCTTGCCCGGCGCCTGCGCAGCCATCGCCTCGATCCGGGCGCGCCATGCCGGCAAGGCGGCGATGACGGCATCGCCTATCATGGCGTATGGGGCGGCCGCCCTGATCTCGGACTGCGCCCGGGTGACATCGTGCACCTGGCCGCCCCGCACAACTCCCAGGCAATCGTCGTCGTAGCGACAGAGCTTCATGACGGTGTGTCCTCATCTCGCGGCTTGATTTTCCGGGATCGTCTTTCGCGCCATCTCGCATTTGAACGCCGCGGAAACCGGCAGGCTTTCCGGCAATTCAAGCTGATGGATCAACGAGACCAGATGTTGCGTTGCAGCAGGCTCATTCGGCAAAAACTTTCATAAGTGCGACGGAACGCCCCCTTCCAGCGAATTCCGTCCGTGGTATACCAGAGCAAAAAAGTACAGTGCAAAAAGCACAGCGGGGATGGAAATGACCACGACAACACATGCAGTGCACAGCGCCAGCACATCCTCTGCGATCAGCAGATGGTGGCAGCTCATCTTCGGCATCATCTGCATGGTGATGATCGCCAACCTGCAATACGGCTGGACTCTTTTCGTCAATCCGATCGATCAGAAATACCATTGGGGCCGAGCCGCCATCCAGGTGGCCTTCACGATCTTCGTCCTCACCGAGACTTGGCTGGTGCCGCTGGAAGGGTATCTGATCGACAAGTTTGGACCACGCGTGATGGTCTGCGGCAGTGGCGTGCTGGTTGCAATCGCGTGGGTCATGAACGCCTATGCCAACTCCCTGGCGCTGCTCTATTTGGCGGCTGCCATTGGGGGGATCGGCGCCGGCGTCATCTACGGCGCCTCGGTCGGCAACGCCCTGAAATGGTTTCCCGATCGGCGCGGGCTTGCGGCCGGACTGACCGCGGCGGGGTTCGGCGCCGGCTCGGCGCTCACGGTTGTGCCGATCGCCAACATGATCGCGGGCAGCGGTTATCAGGCCGCCTTTTTCTGGTTCGGCATCGGACAGGGCCTCATTGTTGTGATCTTCTCCCTCTTCCTGCGTGCGCCCGCCTCCGGCGAAGTTGCTGCTCCCGCCGCCCCGGCTGTGCTGCAAACGCGACGTGATTACGGGCCGGCCGAAGTTCTGAAATCGCCGCCGTTCTGGGTCATGTATGTGATGTTCGTCATGGTCGGCACCGGCGGGCTGATGGCGACCGCGCAACTCGGCCCCATCGCCAGAGATTTCAAGATCGACACCATCCCGGTCTCGATTCTGGGACTCACGCTGCCCGCGCTCACATTCGCGCTGACCATTGATCGCGTGCTCAACGGGCTGACCCGACCGTTCTTTGGCTGGGTCTCCGACCATATTGGTCGCGAGAACACCATGTTCATCGCCTTCCTGCTCGAGGGCATCGGTATTTTCGCTCTGCTGCACTACGCAGCCAATCCATTCATGTTCGTCATTCTTTCTGGCCTCGTTTTCTTCGCCTGGGGCGAGATCTATTCGCTGTTCCCGGCCACCTGCACCGATATGTACGGCAGGAAGTTCGCCACGACCAACTATGGCATGCTGTACACGGCAAAGGGGACGGCGGCGCTCTTGGTGCCGCTTGCCAACGTGCTCTACGATGCGACCGGCAAAAGCTGGAGCGCGGTCTTTATCGTTGCCGCAGTCCTCAACATCATTGCCGCCGTCATGGCTCTCGTCGTCCTGCGGCCGCTGCGTATCAGGCAGATGGCCAAAGCTTAAATTCGAGCTTGATTCTCGGACTTGAATTCCGGCGGTGCGCCGGTCGCTCGCTTTAATTCAGCCGCCCGAGGATCGAGCCGAGCTCGGCAGCGGGCCGGGTTGCGCGGCTCCAGCCATCTGGCATATTGTATACCACCATGAGCAATCCCGATCGCTCCCGCGCCGCTGAACCGCGCAGCGCCTCCAGTTCCCGGCGTGCGATGGCTGGGGTCTCGCCCCGGCTGCAGCCTATCGTCAGTCCGGAGAGCTTCAAAGGCCGGGCCTATGCCGCGCTCAAGGACGCCATTGTGTCCCTGGATGTTTATCGCAGCCGGGCGGACATTCGTCTCGACGAGCGCCGGCTGGCATCGGATCTCGGCGTGAGCCGCACGCCGGTGCGCGAAGCCATGGCACAGCTGGAACGCGAAGGTTTTGTGCGCGCAGTTCCGCGGCGGGGAATCTACGTCGTGCGCAAGACCAGGCGCGAGGTCGTCGAGATGATCACGGCCTGGGCGGCGCTCGAAAGCATGGCGGCTCGTTCTTCTGACGGAGAACGCGCACGAAGAAGAGATTGCATCGCTGCGCACGATGTTCGCCAAGTTCGACAATGGCGAGTTGCATGCAAAGCTCGATGAATATTCCGAGGTCAATATCGAGTTTCACCAGTCCATCATCCGCATGAGCCGCAATAGCGTGCTGATCGCGCTTGCCGAGAATCTGTTCGCCCATATGCGCATGATCCGCCGCAAGACCATCGGCGAGCAGGATCGCGCCGCTCGCTCTATCCGCGATCACCTTTCCATTATCGAGGCGTTGGAAAGGCGCGACACCAAGCGCGCGGAGGACTTGGTGCGTGCGCATGCGCTCGGGCTCGCCGAGCACGTATCCAAGTATGCCGACTATTTGGACTGAGCGATGAACCGAAACAATAACGATTTACTTAGTCATTGCCGGCCTTGAGCTGCCTTGAGCCGGCAATCCATCCTTTGCGAAACGGATGGATGCGCGGGTCGAGCCCACGCATGACGATCACGGAGGAGGAACACCATGGCTGATGCAGCTGTAAAAGAGAAGCGGGCAACGACCGTGACGGACGCAGCGCAGCAAGAGTTGACGGATGGCTTTCACCTCGTCATCGATGCGCTTCAACTCAACGGCATCAACACGCTCTACGGCGTGCCTGGTATCCCGATCACGGACTTCGGCCGTATGGCGCAGGCCGCAGGGATGCGTGTCATCTCGTTCCGGCATGAGCAGAATGCCGGCTACGCAGCTGCAATTGCCGGCTTCCTGACGAAGAAGCCGGGCATCTGCCTCACTGTGTCGGCTCCCGGCTTTCTCAACGGTCTGACTGCGCTGGCCAATGCCACGACCAACTGCTTCCCGATGATCCTGATCAGTGGGTCGTCCGAACGCGAGATCGTCGACTTGCAGCAGGGCGACTACGAAGAGATGGATCAGCTGGCCATCGCCAAGCCCCTCTGCAAGGCAGCCTTTCGCGTGCTGCATGCCGTAGACATCGGCATCGGCGTGGCGCGCGCGATCCGCGCGGCCGTGTCGGGCCGTCCGGGCGGGGTCTACCTTGATCTGCCGGCCAAGCTTTTCTCTCAGGTTATGGACGCAGAGGCTGGAGCCAAGTCACTCATCAAGGTCATCGATCCGGCGCCGGCCCAGCTTCCCGCTCCGGCGGCCGTCAAGCGCGCACTCGATGTCCTGAAGAGTGCCAGGCGGCCGCTGATCATTCTTGGCAAGGGCGCGGCATACGCGCAGGCCGACGAGGCGATCCGGGCGCTTGTCGAAAAGAGCGGCATTCCTTTCCTGCCGATGAGCATGGCCAAGGGACTCTTGCCTGACACACATCCGCAGTCGGCGGGTGCGGCTCGCTCGACCGTGCTGAAAGACGCCGATGTCGTCCTGCTGATCGGCGCCCGCCTCAACTGGCTTCTGTCGCACGGCAAGGGGAAGACCTGGGGTGAACCTGGATCGAAGAAGTTCATCCAGATCGATATCGATCCGAAGGAGATGGACAGCAACGTCCAAACTATTGCTCCGCTGGTCGGCGATATCGGCTCCTGCGTGTCCGCCCTTGTCGAGGGCATTGACGGCAGCTGGCCAGCCGCCCCGGCTGACTGGGTCGGCGCCGTCAACGCGCGCAAGGCAGAGAACATTGCCAAGATGGCGCCGAGGCTGATGAAGAATTCAGCGCCGATGGATTTCCACAGCGCGCTCGGCGCACTGCGCACCGTCATCAAAGAGCGGCCGGATGCCATCCTCGTCAACGAAGGCGCCAACACGCTCGATCTCGCGCGCGGCATTGTCGACATGTATCAACCGCGCAAACGCCTGGACGTCGGCACCTGGGGCGTCATGGGCATCGGCATGGGCTTTGCCGTCGCAGCGGCCGTGGAGACCGGTAAACCCGTGCTCGCGGTGGAGGGCGACAGCGCCTTTGGTTTCTCCGGCATGGAAGTGGAAACGATTTGCCGGTACAGGCTGCCCGTCTGCATTGTCGTCTTCAACAACAACGGCATCTATCGCGGAACCGACGCCAATCCGACCGGCGGCGCGGACCCTGCGACAACCGTATTCGTGAAAGACGCGCGCTACGACAAGATCATCGCAGCATTCGGTGGTGTTGGCGCCCATGTGACGACGCCTGACGAGTTGAGCCACGCCGTCAACAAGGCCATGGACTCTGGTCAGCCGACGCTCATCAATGCGGTGATCGATCCAGCGGCGGGCAGCGAGAGCGGGAGAATCGGCAACCTCAACCCGCAAAGCGCACTTCGCAAGAAATAAAAAGAGGGAACGAACATGACAAACAAGAAAGCCAAAAAGTCGAAGGCCAAAAAGACGAATACCAGGTCCACGACGGCATCAAAGAAGATTGTGAAACTGAAGTCGAGGAAGACGGCGGCCAGCGCCAGCGACGGTTTCCCGAAGCCTTCGACCAGGCCTTGGGGTCAAGCGGGCAGGGCGCTGGACGGCGTGCGCGTGCTGGATTTCACGCATGTGCAATCGGGCCCAACCTGCACGCAGCTCCTGGCCTATATGGGCGCCGACGTGATCAAGGTGGAGCGTCCCGGCGTCGGCGACATCACGCGTGGCCAGTTGCGCGACGTCAAAGGCGCCGACAGCCTGTATTTCACGATGCTCAACGGCAACAAACGGTCGATCACCATCGATTCCAAGCACCCGAAAGGAAAAAAGATCCTCGAACGCCTGATCCAACATTGCGACGTGCTTGTCGAGAATTTCGCGCCCGGCGCGCTCGACCGCATGGGCCTGACCTGGGAATACATCCACAAGACCAACCCGCGCATGATTGTCGCTTCGGTCAAGGGTTTTGGTCCCGGGCCGTACGAGGACTGCAAGGTTTATGAGAACGTCGCGCAATGCGCCGGCGGCTCCGCTTCGACCACTGGATTCCGCGATGGTCCGCCGCTGGTCACCGGTGCGCAGATCGGCGATTCCGGCACCGGGCTGCACCTCGCGTTCGGCATTGCTTGTGCGCTCCACCAGCGAATGCGCACTGGACGCGGGCAGCGCGTGCTGGCGGCGATGCAGGATGGCGTGCTCAATCTCGCGCGCGTCAAGCTGCGCGATCAGCAGCGTTTGGCGCACGGACCGCTGACCGAGTACAGCCAATACGGTGAGGATATTCCCTTCGGCGCCGCTGTGCCGCGCGCCGGCAATGATTCAGGCGGCGGCCAGCCCGGCTGGATTCTCAAATGCAAGGGCTGGGAGACCGATCCCGACGCCTACATCTATTTCATCACCCAGGCGCCGGTCTGGGATGTAATCTGCGACCTGATCGGCAAGCCGGAATGGAAGACCGATCCGGATTACGCCAAGCCGGCGGCGCGGCTGCCGCGGCTGCGGCACATCTTCGACACCATCGAGCAGTGGACCATGACCAAGACGAAGTTCGAGGTCATGGATATCTGCAACGCGCGCGACATTCCGGTAGGGCCGATCCTGTCGATGAAGGAGATCGCCGAGGAGCCGTCGCTGCGCAAGACCGGCACGGTCGTCGAGGTCGATCACCCCGGCCGCGGCAAGTATCTGACCGTGGGCAATCCGATCAAGATGTCGGATTCCATAACCGAGGTAAGGCGGGCGCCGCTTCTCGGAGAGCATACGGACGAGATCCTGCGCAAGGAGTTGCGCTTCACCGAAAAGGAGATTGCCGAGATCAAGGGCTCGGGGGCCATCACGGCGCCGGAAAAAGGCGCGCGCGCCGAGGCGGCGTAATAAACGAGATTGTCGTCCCCGCGAAAGCGGGGACCCAGTAACCCACCGGGGGTTACTGGATGCCCGCCTTCGCGGGCATGACGGGCATCGGCGAAGAGGAAACTGAATGCGTATTGTGGTGCACGGGCAGCAGGCGTTCGGCAAGGCGGTGCTCGAAGCGCTGCTCAGGCGCGGCGAGACCGTCGTTGCCGTCTATGCTGCCCCGGAGAAGGAAGGCGCCAAGGCCGATCCGCTCAAGGAGGCTGCGCAGGCGGCGAAGCTTCCGGTCTATCAGCCGGCCTCCTACCGCAAGCCGGAAGTGTGGGAAGAATTTCGCGCGCTCAAACCCGACCTGCAGGTGATGGCGTTCGTTACGTTGTTTGTGCCGGAGGAATTCCTGAACATCCCGACCAAGGGATCGATCCAGTACCACCCCTCGCTGTTGCCGCGGTATCGC
Organism: uncultured Alphaproteobacteria bacterium; assembly: GCA_963841105.1. Lineage (GTDB taxonomy): Bacteria > Pseudomonadota > Alphaproteobacteria > Rhizobiales > Xanthobacteraceae > VAZQ01. Next base: position 575,751 of record CAWJCB010000001.1, on the reverse strand, counting down.
GGGCCGAGCGCCATCAACTGGCCCATCATCCAGGGTGAAAGCGAGACCGGCCTGTCCATCTTCTGGCCCGACAATGGTCTCGATACCGGCGATGTGCTGCTGCAGAAGAAAACCCCCATCGGCCCAAACGACACCCTCGGCAGCGTCTATTTCGACCGCCTGTTCCCGATGGGCGCGGAGGCGATGCTGGAAGCGGTTGATCTGGTAAAGGCAGGCAAGGCGCCCCGCATCAAGCAGGACGAATCCAGGGCGACTTATGAGGGACGCTGCGGGTCCGACAATGCCCGCATCGACTGGGGCAAGCCGTGGCAGCAGATCGATCGTCTCATTCGCGGCTGCAATCCCGCCCCCGGCGCCTGGACCAGTCTGGACGGGAAGACGTTGAAGATATTCGAAGCGACGCCCTTGCCGGCAAGGAACCCCAAAGGCATCGGCGGCAAGATGGGCGAGGTCGTTGACGTCGGTGATGGTTTCACTGTGGTCTGCGCCGACGGCCGCATCAAGGTGATGCGCGTCCAACCGCCCGACGGTCCAAAAATCGCGGCCGGCGAATTCGCCGGCACTATCAAGCTCACCACCGGCAAGAGGCTTTCATGACCCCGAGCACCGCAGCGGCGGCCAGATCAACAGAACAGTCGGCGCGCCTCTCCGCGCAGCACGCCCATCCGAAATCCGACATCGAGATCGCGCAGTCCGCCAAGAAGCGGCCGATCATGGAGATTGCGCGCGAGAAGCTCGGCATCGCGCCGGAGAACCTCGAGCCGTACGGCCACTACAAGGCCAAGGTCTCGATGGATTACATCAAGTCGCTGCAAAGCCGGCCGAACGGCAAGCTCATCCTCGTTTCGGCGATCACGCCGACGCCGGCGGGGGAGGGCAAGACCACCACCACGGTGGGTCTCACCGACGCGCTCAATCACATCGGCAAGAAGGCGATGCTCTGCCTGCGCGAGCCGTCGCTCGGGCCGTCATTTGGCATGAAGGGCGGCGCCGCCGGTGGCGGCTACGCGCAGGTCGTGCCGATGGAAGATATCAATCTGCATTTTACCGGCGACTTCCACGCCATCACCTCGGCGCACAACCTGCTCGCCGCGATGATCGACAACCACGTCTACTGGGGCAACGAGCTCGGCATCGACAGCCGCCGGGTCGCCTGGCGGCGCGTAATGGACATGAACGATCGCGCTTTGCGCGAGATTGTCTGCTCGCTCGGCGGGGTTGCGAATGGATTTCCCCGCGAGGCAGGCTTCGACATCACGGTGGCGTCGGAGGTGATGGCGATCTTCTGCCTCGCCAAGGACCTCGAAGATCTCAAGCAGCGCATCGGCAATGTCGTTGTCGCCTATACCCGCGAGCGCAAGCCGGTGCGCGCCCGCGACCTCAACGCCCAGGGCGCCATGACCGTGCTGCTCAAGGAGGCGCTCTCGCCCAACCTGGTGCAGACGCTCGAAGGCACGCCCGCCTTCATTCATGGCGGGCCATTCGCCAACATCGCGCACGGCTGCAACTCGGTGCTGGCGACGACGACCGCGCTCAAGCTAACCGATTATGTGGTGACCGAAGCCGGATTTGGCGCCGATCTTGGCGGCGAGAAATTCCTGGATATCAAGTGCCGCAAGACAGGCTTGTCGCCGGACTGCGCGGTGCTGGTCGCCACCATCCGCGCCCTCAAGATGCACGGCGGGGTGAAGAAGGAAGATCTCAAGAAGGAGGACTTGAAGGCGCTCGAAGCCGGCATGGCCAATCTCCAGCGTCACGTCGAGAATATGCAGAAGTTCGGCATTGTGCCGGTGATCTCAATCAACCGGTTCAGCGCCGACACCGATGCCGAGATCGCGCTCGTCGAGGAGCGTGCAAGGAAGCTGGGCGTCGAGGCGTTGATGGCGGATCACTGGGCCGAAGGCGGTAAGGGCGCAGTCGATGTGGCGCGCGCCGTCGTGAGGGTCGCCGACAGCGGCAAGAGCAAGCTCAAGCTGCTCTACCCGGACGAGATGCCGCTCGTGGAGAAAATCCGCACCATTGCCAGGGAAATCTACCGCGCCAAGGATATCGCGATGGACAAGCCGGTCCGCGATCAGCTCGCCCAGTTCGAGCAGATGGGCTACGGCAAGCTGCCGGTCTGCATCGCCAAGACGCAGTATAGCTTCTCGACGAATGCCGATCTCAAGGGCGCGCCCCTCGACCATGTCATCCCGGTGCGCGAGGTCCGGCTTTCCGCCGGCGCCGAGTTCGTGGTGGCGATCTGCGGAGAGGTCATGACCATGCCCGGCCTGCCCAAGACCCCCGCCGCCAACGCCATCGACCTCAATGCCGACGGCCGCATCGTCGGACTGTTTTGATGAAATGCAGCTGATGATTGGAAGATTGCCAAACAGACGCGGCATACCTCCCCCTGCAAGGGGGAGGTCGATCGCCGGGAGCACAGCGACCGGCGATCGGGTGGGGGTCCCGGAAGGCGGGAGATCGGTTGCGTTCAGCCCCCACCCGGCTCGCCTTGCTCGCCGACCTCCCCCAAAGGGGGAGGTATATCGCGATTGTTGGCTCTGTTCTCTCCCTTCGCGCTTTGGGTGCGCATCATGACGCTCGTCGAGAACAAGCCCGCCAGCGGCAGGCGGCGGCCGCCGCGCACGCCGAAAGGCCGCCAGGTCGACCCTGGCGCGCTGGAGGAGGTGCGCGGGCTCCTCGGCGCGCGCGAGCGCCGGCGCGATCTCCTCATCGAGCATCTCCATCTCATTCAGGACAAGCACGGTCACCTGTCCGCCGCGCATCTCGCGGCGCTTGCGCAGGAGATGAAGCTCGCGCTCGCCGAGGTGTACGAAGTTGCGACCTTCTACGCGCATTTCGATGTCGTGAAGGAGGGCGAGACGCCGCCGCCGGCGATCACCGTTCGCGTCTGCGACTCGCTTTCGTGCGCAATGACAGGGTCCGAGCATCTGCTGCGGGAGCTTCCGAGCCGGCTGGGCGGAGACGTAAGAGTGATCCGCGCGCCTTGCATGGGCGCCTGCGACCGCGCTCCGGTCTGCGCCATCGGCCATGCGCAGGTCATGCGGGCGACAACTGAAACCGTTTCCGCGGCGCTCGCCGGCGGACCGCATGCTCGCCCCTATGCATGCAAGCAGACCCTCGGCGTCTATGTACGCAGCGGCGGCTACGCGCTTCTCAAGCAATGCCAGTCGGGGGAGCGTACGCGCGACGATCTGATCAAGGCCGTGAGCGATGCCGGGCTGCGCGGGCTCGGCGGCGCCGGTTTTCCCACTGGACGCAAATGGTCGCTGGTTCGGGCGGAGCCTGCGCCGCGTCTGATGGCGGTGAATGCCGACGAGGGCGAGCCCGGCACCTTCAAGGACCGGTACTATCTTGAAACCGATCCGCATCGCTTCATCGAAGGCATGCTGATCGCCGCCTGGGTCGTGGAAGCCCGCGACATCTATCTCTATATCCGCGATGAATATACCGAAGTGCGTCTCATGCTTGCCGATGAGATCGCCGCAGTCGTTGCTGCCAGCCTGGCAAGGGATACGCGCATCCATCTGCGCCGCGGCGCCGGCGCCTATATCTGTGGCGAAGAGTCCGCGATGATCGAATCGATCGAGGGCAAACGCGGCCTGCCGCGCCATCGGCCACCCTATGTGGCGCAGGTCGGACTGTTCGGCCGCCCCACCCTCGAGCAGAACGTCGAAACTCTCTACTGGGTACGCGACATCGTCGAGAAGGGCGCGGGCTGGTTCACCTCGCATGGCCGGCGCGAGCGCAAAGGTTTACGCAGCTTCTCCGTCTCGGGCCGGGTCAACAAGCCCGGCGTGGTGCTGGCGCCGGCGGGGGTGAGCGCGCGCGAGCTGATCGAGGAATATTGCGGCGGGATGCTCGCCGGTCACCGCTTCAAGGGCTACCTGCCGGGCGGCGCGTCAGGCGGCATATTGCCGGCGTCAATGGCCGATCTGCCGCTCGACTTCGGGACTCTCGAGCCGCATGGCTGCTTCGTCGGCTCGCACGCGGTTGTCATTCTCTCTGACAGAGACGACATCAAGGCGGTGGCGCTCAACCTGATGCGCTTCTTCGAGGACGAGAGCTGCGGGCAATGCACCCCGTGCCGCGTCGGCACGGAGAAGGCGGTCAAGCTGATGGCGAACGGACCGTGGGATGAGGCGTTATTGAATGAGCTCTCGGCGGCGATGCGCGATGCCTCGATCTGCGGGCTCGGCCAGGCTGCGCCCAATCCGCTGGCGAGCGTGTTTCGCTATTTTCCCGAGGACCTCGCCAAGCCGCTCGGGGCGTGGTGATGGCGAGGCGGTGTCATTCCGGGGCGCCGCGCAGAGCAGCGGCGAGCCCGGAAACCATAACCACCGGTCGAGCTTATGGATTCCGGGCTCTCGGCCTCCGGCCTCGCCCCGGAATGAGAGGCCGGGCGGAAGAGGTGATTTAAAATGAGCACGAGCAACGGCCGAGGCAAGGAACCGCTCGGTTACGGGCACGACAGCAAGGGCGCAGCCGTCGGCGACGCCGTGGCTCAAGGTCGCCCGAACGTGACATTCGCGCCAACCAGCGCGAACGGCGATGGAAAGCTCGTTCGCTTCACGCTCGATGGCCGTGACGTCGAGGCGCCGCAGAGCGAGACAATTTTCCGCACGGCACGCCGCTACGGCATCAAGCTGCCGCACCTGTGCTATTCGCCCAAGCCGGGCTATCGGCCCGACGGCAATTGCCGTGTCTGCATGGTCGAGATCGAGGGCGAGCGCGTGCTCGCCGCCAGCTGCATTCGCACGCCGACGCCGGGGATGAAGGTCAACACACAGACCGAGCGCGCCAGGAGTGCGCGCCGCATGGTGACCGAGCTCCTGATAACGGATCAGCCGCCGCAGGAGATTGCGCACGATCCACAGTCCGAGTTCTGGAAGACGGCCGGCCGCCAGCAGGTCGCTTCGAGCCGATTCCCGCGGCGCGCGCACGCCGCGCCTGACCGCAGCCATCCGGCCATGGCGGTCAATCTCGACGCCTGCATCCACTGCAATCTGTGCGTGCGCGCCTGCCGCGAAGTGCAGGTGAACGACGTCATCGGCATGGCCGGTCGCGGCTACACCGAAAAGATCGTGTTCGATTTCGACGACCCGATGGGGGCGTCAACCTGTGTCGCCTGCGGGGAGTGCGTGCAGGCCTGTCCGACGGGCGCGCTGATGCCCGCGTCGCTCGTGGACGAAGCCAATGTGCGCACCGCGTTTCCCGACCGCGAGGTGCACAGCGTGTGTCCCTACTGCGGCGTCGGCTGTCAGCTCACCTATCATATCAAGGACGACAAGCTCACTCATGTGACCGGCAGGAACGGACCGGCCAACGAGAACCGGCTGTGCGTGAAGGGTCGTTTCGGCTTCGATTACGTGCACCATCCGCACCGGCTCACCCAGCCGCTCATCCGCAAGGACAGCGTGCGCAAGCATGCGCAGGACGTGGTCGAACCCGGCCAATCCTTGGACGCATTTCCGGCCGGCGACCTGGGCGGAAGCGCTCGACCGCGCCGCCGCCGGCCTGAAAACAATTCGCGACCGCGACGGCCCGCAGGCGCTCGCCGGCTTTGGCTCCGCCAAGTGCACCAATGAAGAGGCTTATCTCTTTCAGAAGCTGGTGCGCGCCGGATTCGGAACGAACAACGTCGATCACTGCACCCGGCTCTGCCATGCCTCTTCGGTCGCCGCACTGCTGGAGACCATAGGGTCGGCGGCGGTCACCGCGACCTTCAACGAGTGCAAGAATTCCGATGTCATCATCGTGATCGGCGCCAACCCGACCGAGAACCATCCCGTCGCTGCGACCTTCTTCAAACAGGCGGCCAAGCGCGGGGCGCAGCTGATCGTGATGGATCCGCGCGGCCAGGCGCTCAAGCGTCATGCCACCCACATGCTCCAATTCAAGCCCGGCGCCGACGTCGCCATGCTCAACGGCATCCTCAATGCGATTGTGGAGGAAGGGCTGTACGACCGGCAATATGTCGAGGCGCAGACCGAGAACTTCAAAGCCTTTGCCGAGCACATCAAGGATTTCACGCCGGAGGAGATGGCGCCGATCTGCGGCATTGCGGCGGATACGCTGCGCGCCGTCGCGCGCAGCTACGCGCGCGCACGTTCCGCAATCATCTTCTGGGGCATGGGTATCTCGCAGCACGTGCACGGCACCGACAATGCGCGCTGCCTCATTGCGCTGGCACTGATCTGCGGCCAGATCGGGCGTCCCGGCACCGGGCTGCATCCCTTGCGCGGGCAGAACAACGTGCAAGGGGCCTCCGACGCCGGCCTCATCCCGATGTTCTTCCCGGATTACCGTTCCGTCGAGGACCCGGCAATCCGCGGCGGCGTGGAAAAAGCCTGGGGCACGAAGCTCGATCCCAAGCGCGGTCTCACCGTCGTCGAGATCATGAAGGCGGTGCATGCCGGCGTGATCAAGGGAATGTATGTTCTTGGCGAGAACCCGGCGATGTCGGACCCCGACCTCAACCACGCGCGCGAGGCGCTGGCGCATCTCGATCATCTGGTGGTGCAGGACATCTTCGTGACCGAGACGGCCTTCCACGCCGACGTGATCTTGCCGGCCTCGGCGTGGCCGGAGAAGGACGGCACCGTCACCAACACCAATCGGCAGGTGCAGATGGGCCGGCGGGCGCTTCCTCTGCCGGGTGAGGCGAAGGTCGATTGGTGGATCACGCAGGAGATCGCGCGCCGCATCGGGCTTGACTGGAGCTATCAGCACCCGAGCGAGATCTACACGGAGATGGCGTCCTTGATGCCGGCGCTCGACAACATCGCATGGGACCGCGTCGAGAAGGAGAGCGCGGTCACCTATCCGTCCGACGCCCCGGACAAGCCCGGCCACGACGTAGTGTTTGGTGACGGCTTTCCTACGCAGGACGGCCGCGGCAAGCTCGTCCCCGCCAGGATCTTGCCGCCGGACGAACGGCCGGACGCCGAGTTCCCCTTCGTGCTCACGACCGGGCGCCAGCTCGAGCATTGGCACACCGGCGCCATGACGCGCCGTGCCTCCATGCTCGACGCATTGGAGCCAGGTGCGGTCGCCAATGTCTCGCGCGGCACCATTGCCAGGCTCGGCATCGCGCCGGGCGACATGGTGCGGGTCTCCACGCGCCGCGGCTCGATCGAGCTTGCCGCGCGCCAGGACGACGCCATTCCCGACGGCGTCGTTCTTCATTCCCTTCGCCTTCGTTGAGGCGGCGGCGAATCTTCTCACCAATCCGGCGCTCGATCCGTTCGGAAAAATTCCCGAATTCAAGTACTGCGCGGCCAAGGTGGAGCCCATCGAGACGGCTGCGCGCGTCGCGGCAGAGTAGCCTGTTCGGTCATTGCAATGTCAGCAGTCGGTAAGCCTCATCTCGTTGGCCTCAATCATATTGCGCTTGAGGTCGGCGACATCGAAGAGGCGCTTGCGTTCTACGGCAGCATTTTTGCCTTTGAGCTCAGAGGCAAGGGCAAGGGCAAAGGCATGGCCTTCATCGACATGGGAGATCAGTTTATCGCCTTGATCGAAGGCCGGTCGCAGCCGGCTGACGACGAAAAGGCATTTTGGGCCGGTGGTGGACGATCGTTCGCATGTGCGCGAGCTTGCGTGCGCGGCGGGGGCGAAACTTATCGAAGGCGACTTCCTTGATTTTCTCGACCCGTGGGGGAATCGCATCCAGGTCGTCGAGTATGGCGATCTTCAATTCACCAAGGCCCCGGAAGTATTGCGGGCCATGGGTTTGGCGGATCTTCGCAAAAACGAGGAAGCGCGTCGGCAGCTTGCCGCCAAGGGGATGACACGTCGCGACGGATGACCGGCCCGTGCCGCGGCGGCGGCGCCATGCCATCGTCCTCACCTCAAAGGCCGCCGCGGAGAAATCCAAAGCAACCTTTGCTTTATGCTAACGCCTATTCCGATGAAATTGATGCAGCCGCTGTTCACCTCTCCCCTGCGGGGAGAGGTCGGAATGGGCGCGCTCTGCGCGTTCGCTCGATCTTCCCTCCCCTTCGGGGAGGGATAAGCGCGCCGCTTTGAAAGCGCTCGCGGATCGAATTTTAAGGCCACCGCACGTTGTCTTCCTGGTCAACTATTACACTGCTCACGTTTCGCACAAAGAGAACCCAGGCGCTCCTGCCCGGCAGCGCACCTACCTCAATGCACTCGCAACGAGGCCAGAAATTAGAATGCACCTTGGAAACTTTCCTGTATTCCGAAAAATGGGCCGCGCTCATCAAGCCACCACAGACCCGTCCTGCAACGTATGTTATGCTGCCTCCCTGGCCGGATTTGGTTTGGATCGGATGCGCTCCTTCAGAAACGGCAACGCGCAACCGTCTGGAGACTTGTGATCTGAAATTTCGGTTGACTACGTAACGCAATTCGTGTGAAATAGCGCCAGCTGAAGAAGTTGTGCAGGAAGCCCGGGCGGAAAACCGCGCCGGGATTTTTTCATGGCGCGTTCGCCACCGGTTCTGACACGGGGCGGGTTCAACCCAGCTGGATGCCCCACGCGGATCGCGAAATAAGTCATCCACGCAAGTACAAGCAATTCTGGAGCAAAGGCGCGAAGCAGATCCTGCTCCTTCGCCTGTTCTGGCCCGTTACGTCGCCTGTTCTGGCCTGTTATTTTTGACAGGGTCTCCTCGTTTCGCCTGCATTTTCGGGCTTTTTCGCGGATACCTTCGAATCCGCCCCCCAATTTACAGGGATTTACAGGTGGAGTTCATTCCAAGATGACCGCCTTGTTTCGGATTTATGGCGGACCCGGAGCACTTGAGTTCTTCAATGGGCACGCGGCGCTGCTCGATCCACAAAACTTCGCCACCTTCCTCGCTCCACTGCGCGACAGTGAATGGGTGGTCTACAGCAAGCGCCCATTCGGCGGCCCAGAGGAAATCTTGCGCTATCCTGGAGCGCATCGCGGCGGCCGCGCCATCGAAGCCGAGCACGCGACGCCAAGCCACTCTCAGCCGCCATAGCAAGCGGGCGACGTGCCGAGCACGAGTCAGCGCCAAGCCGTGATCGTCCTCGAAGAGTGTGGAGACGAGCACAATGCGCGAGGAAGTTTAATATCGGCCCTCCAATTGGAGAGTAGCTTGAGCGTGGGCTCGACCGCCTTTTGTCCGCTCTGCTCCAAGATTTCCAATTGCATGCGCCGCGGCACCGCGAAGCGATGTGCCATGAGCGGACCAACTGCACTGCAGCAAATAGCGTGCCCTATTGGGCGGCTTCCCCAACCTCAACAATCCTCGGTAGCCGGATCGTGAAGGTCGATCCGTGGCCGGGCTTGCTCGCCACCGTAATGTCGCCGCCCATCATTTGACAGAACCGCCTGCTGATCACCAAGCCGAGGCCGGTGCCGCCGTACTTGCTCGCAGTTTTGGAGGAGGCCTGAGAAAACTCTTGGAACAGCTTGCCCATTTGTTCCGGCGTCATGCCAATGCCGGTATCGGCGACTGAGAGCGTGACCCAGTCGCGGCCATTCTCCTGCTCTTGGTGAGCGGCAATGGTGACCGTGCCTTTTTCAGTGAACTTGTTAGCGTTGCTCATGAGGTTCAGTAGCGCTTGCCGGAGCCGCATCTGGTCCGCATGGATCATCCCGATCGCGGCGTCGCAATGGACCGCGACCTGGTTGCCGTTCTTTGCCGCCAGTGGCTCGATAGTCTTGACGACCTCGTCGATCAGCGGCGGCAGAGCAAAGGTGTCCAGATTAAGCTCCATCCGCCCGGCCTCGATCTTGGAGAGGTCGAGAATGTCGTTGATCAATGCGAGTAGGTGGCGGCCCGCGCCGAGCACGCGGTCGAGCGGCTCCGTGTCCTGCTTTGCCGCCTCCGCATCCTCCCGAAGCATCTCACTGACGCCAATGATGGCATTGAGGGGGGTGCGCAGCTCGTGGCTCATGTTGGCGAGGAACTGCGACTTGTGCTGGCTCGCTTCCGCAAGCTGGCGGCTCTTGTCTTGAATCTCATCGAACAGCCGCACATTCTCAATAGCGATAACGGCTTGGTCGGCGAATATAGTGGCCAACTCGATCTGCTTGTCGCTGAACGGGCGGACCTGTGAGCGCGTCAGCGAGAACGCGCCGATCGGAGCACCCTCGCGCAGGAGTGGGATGCCAAGCCCTGTCCGGTACCTCCCAATCTTTTGGACATCAAGGAGAGTGTATTCAGGATCGGCGAGCACATCGGCGATCTGGACAGGCTGGCCTTCCAGCACGGCTCGGGCGCTAATTGCCCCACGGCCCGGTGAAAGCGCCAACGTCAACATATGTCGCTTGATTCGCTCGTGCTCGTCCTTGGAATGGCCATAACTTGCGCCCCAACGGTAAAGCTCGCCATCACGGCGGAAGAACCACGCATGGTCTGCGTCGCAAAGGCGGGCCGCCAACTCGACCAGCGTATCGAGCACTGCCTGTAGGTCGAACGCCGACCGGCTGATGACCTTGAGCACGTCGGCGGTGGCGGTCTGCTGCTCTCGCGCCTCTGCTAGTTCGCGGGTAAGAGCGCTGACTTGCTCTTGCAGATCGGCAGAACTGCGCGTGGCTGTTGGCGCGTTGCTGCGCTTCGGCCTCGTCGGCTTGCGGTGGTGCGTTTTTGCGGGTTTCCGGCTTACTGTGCCACGCCGTCTCACATAGCCCTCCCGGTAGCAGAGGGCCTTAGCCTACCACATCGTCAGGGTCGTTGTGCAGCACAGCAAATTTGCGCCCGCATAGTCCGGTTGGGGTCATTCTGTGCCGTAAACCCTCACATCAGGCGACCATTTAACGGCCGGAGTGGTCCGAAACCAGCCGTAATTTCAACCTCCTGAGACCCCTGAGCGATCATGGTCATCCTCTCAGTAACCGAGGAGTATGACCCATGCGAGACCACGAAAACCACACGCTAACCGCGCCCCAGCGCGCGGCTTGGAACAAGGGCAAGTTAATTGGCGCAAAGCCGCCACTGCGACCAAAACATGTCTGGTCGATCCGCACGAAACTGCAAGTCGAAGGTAGCGTCCGCGAGCTGGCGATGTTCAATGTGGCCATCGACAGCAAGCTACGCGGTTGCGATGTCGTCGCCCTCAAAGTCGAGGACGTGGCTCCAAATGGATATGCAGTGGAACGGGCTACCGTGCGTCAAAAGAAAACCGGACAGCCTGTCAGGTTCGAATTGACGGAGCAGACCCGGCAAGCCATCGACGACTATATGAAGGCTGCCGATAGGAAGCCAGGTGAATTGCTATTCCCAAGTCGTCGCAACCGCGACCGATGTATTTCTACCCGGCAATATTCACGGCTTGTGTCGGAATGGATCGCGAGTATCGGACTCGACGCAAATCGTTTTGGCACGCACTCGCTGCGACGAACGAAAGCAACTCTGATCTATCGCCGCACAGGCAACCTGCGTGCGGTCCAACTTTTGCTCGGCCATCGCAAGATCGAAAGTACCGTGCGCTATCTCGGCATCGAGGTTGATGATGCCCTTGCTATAGCCGAACAAGTTGATGTCTAAATTACCCGGGCAGAGCGGCTATGCTCTGCCCATCGTCTCATAAGTGCACGGAAGCAGGGCGGCACCCGTGAAATTCCACGCTAATCACGTATCTGTCGGAGAATCCGGCGGCGAATACTTCCAGGTCTCGTTTGATAGCGAGGCCCCCAGCGCAGACGACGATGATTTTGATCTGTCGGCGCCTGCCCACCCCTATCTTCTCATTCAGCGTCAGTTTGAGGACGATGACAGGGACGTTTGCTACATCGAGACCCACGATCACGATACCTACACCGGTCACTTCCGGCTCCGGCTTATTGAGTTCACGCCCACACACCTCGCGTTCGAGATCGCTAGGCGAGACCACAAACACGTCGAAGCGACTTACAAGCTGGAGGCGAAGCGGTTCCGCGAGGTGCAGCGAATTGTGCGGATTATTTTTGGTGTGCAAAGCTAACACCCCGACGGTAGAAGCGCTGTCCAGATGAGGTCAGCTCACCCTCCCAGAGCGGCGGCAAAGCGGACATGCGCGCACCCCCACTTCGTGCCAACAACGGTCGTGAGCAGGTGCAGCAAACGGCATCTCTTATTCGATCGCCTGGTAGGGCATTCGCGGAACGGGCGTTACGGAATATTCGGCCGGGATCGTGCGGATCACTCGGCCTTGATGTTGGCGGCGTGGATCACCTTAGCCCACTTCTCGGTTTCTTCGGCAATGAGCGTCCTGAAATTGCCCGGCGAGCCACCGAGAATAATGCCGCCGAGGTCGGCGAGCTGAGCCTTCAGCTTGGGATCGGCGAGGCCGGCATTGATCTCCTTGTTGAGTTTATCGATGATCTCATAGGGCGTGTTCTTGGGCGCACCGATCCCAAACCAGCCACTACCCTCGTAGTCTGGCAAGAACTCAGCCATGGTCGGGATGTCCGGCAGCGCCTCTGAGCGCGTCGCGGTCGTTACCGCGAGCGCGCGCAGCTTTCCCGCCCTGATGTACTCGATCGATGCAGGCATGGGTTCGAAACCGACCTGCGCCTGTCCGGCGAGAAGATCGATCAGCGCGGGGCCGCTGCCGCGATAGGGCACATGCACCATGTCTATGCCGGCCATCACTTTAAACAGCGCGCCCAAGAGGTGGGGCGGGGTCCCGGTGCCAGCTGACGCCATGCTGACCTTGCCTGGGTTGGCCTTGGCGTAGGCAATGAACTCAGGAACGGTCTTGGCGGGAACTGATGGGGGCACCACCATGACGTTGGGCACGCGGAAGATGCCTGCGATCGGCACGATGTCGTTGAGGAAATTGTAATTGAGCTTGAACAACGTCGTGTTGGTGGCACTCGTCGTTGTAATCAGCAGCAGCGTGTAACCATCTGGGGATGCCCGCACGACCGCCTCGGTCCCGATCGTGGTGGACGCGCCTGGCCGGTTCTCGATCACAAATTGCTGGCCGAGGCGCTCCGAAAGCCACTGTCCCATCAGGCGCGCGGCGATGTCGGCCGTGCCGGCAGGCGCGAAACCAACAATGATGCGCACCGGCCGCGTCGGGTAGGCTTGCGCCCTCGCGATCCGCGACACGCCCGGCAGCGCGGCAGCGCCTGCGGCCAGATGCAGGAATTGTCGGCGGGGAAGTTTCATTTAGAACCTCCCTTCACATCATTCGATCACCTCGTCGGCACCGAGCGGCCACTCTGCCGCAGCGCCACCGAATGCTGCGATAAAGTCGCGTCGTCTCATGGGCACCGTCGCACCCTACCACACTGGTTGCACTTTGTGCATCACAGCAAGGTCGGACTTCCGATGTCCGAGTCGGGTCGATTACTGCCGGACCGCCGTTGCAAGGGCGCATCTTACCGCTGCAATGGTCTGAAAGCCGACGTGCATTCGACGTGCAAATGCAGGAAAAACGCGACGGCTTCCGCCAACCGCGCTGTTCCTACAAGCGTCTTTTGCCGACGCGGGCTTGCGCACAGTCGGCTAGGCCGGCCGCTTCCTCAATGGCGAGAAACCAGCCGAAATGCCAGTTCGTCTACCGACCCAATTCCAGTTCGTCATCAACTTGCAAGGTCTAAGACGCTCCGCATCGAAATTCCGGCCACTGCGCTCGCCCGTGCTGACGAGGTGATCGAGTAGACGGGGTGCTGGCAGGACCGTAGCGTATCAACGGCGTCGGCAATGCCTGCCAAGCGCGCTTGAACGCTTCTTAGACGCGCGTTTTCTTGGAATCATATGCGTGCGGCCGGGTGGGGACTTGGACCTGCACCCCGCCGCAAGAGCCCCACCCGGTCTCGCTTCGCTCGATCTTCCCTCCCCTTCGGGGAGGGATAAGCGCGCCGCTTGCATCGCTCCGCGGTATCTCAAAGGTGAACCGACCAGTTTCATGGAATCGATGAACTGAATCCGCCCTTTGCCCACGCGCGGATGCGGGCGGCCGGCGTCGGAGATCGCGATGACAACGGCGATTTTATCAGGCCGGGGCGCATCCGCGACGCGGCCCGGAACGGCAAAAGCTTGCGGAATGGTTCTGGGCACTGCACGCGCCCGCGGCTTTGCTTGCGCGCCGAGGCCAACCCGGAGCGCCTGGTTGACCACCTGCTTGAAAGGCAGCCCGAACTCGGGTGCGCGTTGCTTCAGCAGGGCGGCTAGATCGTCGTCGATAGTCAGCGTGGTGCGCATGGACGGACGGATGGTGTCAGCAGACTTGATGTCAAGACATCAGCCGTGAGATGAGCAAAAAGTACCGCGTGAGCAAGCGATGTTCTGGATAGCGCGCCCACCGCAGCAAAGATCAGGCAGGGCCTTCCCGGCGGCCATTTTCGGGTACCTGTCTGTCGAGTGCCCTTTTAACAAAATCTACGGAATCAATTGCCGCCCCAAGTTGGGTGCGAAACTGCTCGATCGCTTCTTTCATCGGCGGCGGCAGGTCTCCCCACCAGTCAATAACGCGACTCATCGCTTCTTCGACGGTTCGCAGCATTTCCTCTATTGCAATTTCACGGTAGGTTCTCGCCATAGCGCTGTCGCCTCATCTCCAGTGCCGATGAGATTATACCCTTGCCGAATTGATTGTGCTTCCTCAATTCACCAGGAAGAGGGCGCATGGATGCAACTTGGGAAGTCAGCTTTCGCCGGCTGCGGACATCCTGTCGCTTGGGGCTATGTGCGAGTGGTGCGAAAACGGGACTCTCGCACTGCCAGCAACAGCGTCTCTATTTAACTCGCTGCCCGAGGCTCCGCGAAATGTCAGCGCCAGTTTTCAGACTTCAGTTCCCGAATGGGATCGTCAGTTCCGTCTCGTTCGTGTCCACCACGAACACCGCGAGGAGCTTGGCCGGCTTCGTCTCGCTGGCATTGGCGCTGACGCCGTGGCGGTCGCCGGGCAGCTCGGAGAAGCTCTGTCCGGCCTTGTAGGTCGTCACCGGTCCGTCGTTGACCTGACTGCGGATCGCCCCCTCAAGCACGGTCGCGTAGATGAAGGCGGATTTGGGATGCGTGTGGCCAGGCGAGTAGCCGCCCGGGCCGTATTCGACGAGCACGCCCTTGATGCTCTTGCCGGGAACGTTCGGCAGCTCGTGCTGGTAGACGAGGGTCACCTTGGCGTTCTTCGACTTCGGCGCATCCGCGAGGACGCTGCCGAACGGCAGGGTGGCGACAAGCAGCGAACAGAGGATGCGTTTCATGGAGCCCCTATCCTTCGGTTGGCGGATGCGGGATCAGGCTGCTGCCCGTGAGCGGCGGAGCCATTCGTCGAAACCGATGCGGCCGAGGCGCGCCTCGCCCAACGGCACCAGCGAGCGCTCCTCGACCCGGCCGCCGAAGTATCGGGCCTCGGGGTCGCTCACGACCTCACGCGGGTCGCCGACCGCCTTCAGATAGCGGGCGACGATTTCGTTGAACGGCGCTCGTTCCGGGCCGGCGATCTCGACGATGCCGTTTCGCGGCGCCGCGAGCGCCACATCGGCAACGATGGCAGCAACGTCGTCCGCCGCGATGGGCTGGAACAGGCCGGGCGAAATCCTGACTATGTTTCCATCCGCACTTGAAGCGGCGATGCCGCCGAGGAATTCCAGGAACTGGGTCGAGCGGATGATGGTGTAGGGGATGCCGGAGGTCTTGATCAGTTTCTCCTGGGCGACCTTGGCGCGGAAATAGCCATTGTCGGGCGTCCGGTCGGTTCCGACGATGGATAGCGCGACATGGTGCCGGACGCCCGCTGCGGCCTCCGCCGCGAGAAGGTTGCGGCCGGAGGTCTCGAAGAATTCCAGCACCGCCTTGTCTTCAAATGAGGGCGAATTGGCGAGGTCGATCACCACCTGCGCGCCGGCCATGGCCTCTTTGAGCCCCTCGCCGGTGATGCTGTTGATACCGCTTTTGGGCGAGGCGGCGACGACCTCGTGGCCGCCCTGGCGCAGAATGGCGACGGTCTTCGAGCCGATCAGGCCGGTGCCGCCGATGACGACGATCTTCATGGTTTACCCTCCCTTGGCGGCGACTGGAGACCTTAACTGGGTTCGAACGCAAGTGAGAAAAGCGCCAACGCGGATGTCGCGTATTTGTTCCGCCCGCCACGGTGACGGGAGGCTAAGTATCAGGCAAAGAGCTAACTCAGATGATCCACCTTCTTCGCCAACTGGCCCGAGGTCTTCAGGAGGTCATTGCGCCTCTCGGGCAACGCAGAAAACGCCAGAAAGACAAGTGTCCGCTCGCCCCGTCGCCGGTGCAACGGGCTTGCCCTCAGCAGGCGGACATTACCGCGCAGGGTCAGTGACCTCACCGCGTGTTCACGAAGCGCTTGCCGGCTGCGGATCGACCCACGGATTGAACGCTGGTGTGCGCGCGTTCGTAATCGCCCACATTGCGTGTGACAACAGTCAGGCCATGGTGGAGCGCCGTTGCTGCGATGATCAGATCGGGTTGCGACCCGATTAGCAATGTGGCCGGCGATTCTTCAAGCCCAAGGTTCTCGATTATGCGCTCGTCACGGCGGCGATTTCATCATGTCGCCGTTCACCCGATGACGACTACACAGATAGGCATCAAGGTTGGCGATTCGGCGCGGGTTGCGCCGCTCGCGGCGTGGCTGCTCAGCAATCCGGCATTCGATCCGTTCGGGAAAATTCCGGAGCTCAAAATCCCAAGCCCTGATCGTCTCGGGCCGCCACATGTCACAACCGCGCATGAGACGCTGTCCGCCCAAGGACGAAAACTGAAAACTTCCCTTGCAGCGCGCTTGCCGCCGCAAGATCGACTTACTTTTCTCTACGATCAGCTCGCAGCTCGGGGTCTCATGAAGCTGGCCTTTGGGACTGCGTGTGCGACACGCAACCGACTTGCCATAGGGGGATACCAGCATGCGTCTCATCCGCATCGCGAGCCTGTTGCTATTGGCGGCAATCGCCGGCGCGTCCGCGTCATCCGCGCAGATCGCGGTCTCGATCACAATTGCCCCGCCGGTGCTGCCGATCTACGTGCAGCCAGCCATTCCCGCGCCAGGCTATATCTGGACGCCAGGTTACTGGGCCTATGGCGATGATGGCTACTTCTGGGTGCCGGGCACCTGGGTGCGGCCGCCCACGGTGGGGGTGCTTTGGACACCGGGCTATTGGGGCCGGAGCAGCGGCGTCTATGTCTGGAACGCGGGCTATTGGGGGCCGCGGATCGGCTACTACGGCGGCATCAACTACGGTTATGGTTATGTCGGAGTCGGCTATGCCGGCGGCTACTGGAACGGCGGCGTATTCAGCTACAACAGGACCGTGAACAATTTCGGCGGCGTCACCATCAATAACACCTACAACAAGACCGTCATCAACAACAACGTGACGCAGGTCAGCTACAACGGCGGCACCGGCGGAACGACAGCGCAACCGACGGCGCACGAGCTGGCCGCGGCCAAGGATACGCATACGCCGCCGACCGCGCTGCAGACGCAGCATCAAACCGCGGCCAGCACGAACAAGGCGCTGCTCGCCTCAGTCAACCACGGCAGCCCGGCGGTCGCAGCCACGTCCAAGGCCGGCCAGTTCACGGGGCAAGGCGTCGTGGGCGCGAAGGCCGCCACCGGCAACGGTCCGGCAGGCCGCAACGCCGCAGGCGCAGCGGCCAAAGGCACAACCGGAACCGCCAACACCCTCTCCGCCAAGCAGGCGACCGGGACGCCGAACGCAGCCCGGTCCACGCTGTCCAATCCCGGTGGAGCCCCCAAGGCAACCAATGTCGCGGGCCCCAAGACAGGGAACATCGCGGCGGCCAGGATGGCCAGAGCCCCTGCCAAGCCGGCGCCTCATCCGGCGAAGAACTCCGCCCATTGATGGAGGACGCCCGGGCCGTTTCACAATCGCCTGATCATGTTCGCGCAAGTTCATGCTCGATGACTTTGCGCAATGGCGGTAAGGAAAACTGTACGGCGTCCCAGATGCGCCGCGCGGCAACGTCCTGATAGTCATGGCGGTAAACGTTTCCGGCCCCGGCCATGCCCTTCCACGGTATTCCCGGATGACGCGCCTTCAGCTCGTCTATCGATCATGATGTCGATGTCGCTGTCGGGCCGATTCTAGCCGCGCGTCAGGGAGCCAAACACTGCGGCACGCGTGACGCCACGCGCGCGCAAGGCGCTTTCATAGCGTCGTAGGGTGGCAAGGGCGTCCTGGACACTCATTCTGAAATAATAGCACACCCTGCTGTCCCCCCAGAAGTCTGAAGTCAGGTTCGGGGCTGATATTGAGCAGCGCGCGCCAGAGCCATTCTGGCGCCATGACTTGCGAGCCTTTCTAGCGCTGGGCAAGACGCTCGCGCCACTGCGGCGCTCGCGTCACTTGTTGGCCTGATGCCCTGCATGTTATATTACAATATAACGTGAGAAAAGGTATCATGCCGCACGCTGCACGACTTCGCAAAGTTGGGGGATCGGTCATGCTCGCGATCCCCAAGGCGATGCTCGACGCACTCGATCTCGCCCCGGAGGCGTCCGTCGGGCTTTCGATCAAGGCCGGGAGACTCGTTGTCGATCCGAAAAGGCGGCGACGCTATTCGCTGGACGAATTGCTGGCGCAGTGCAAGCCCTCGGCGCGGCGCTCGCGCGAGGATCGCGATTGGCTGGCCGGCCGGCCGGCCGGCCGCGAGCTGATCTGATGGAGCGTGGCGACATCTATCTGGTATCGCTCGATCCGACCGCCGGCCATGAGCAACAGGGCAAGCGGCCCGTTCTGCTGATATCGCCGGGCAAGTTCAACCGCCTGACCGGCGTGCCGGTCGTTTTGCCGATCACGACCGGAGGTAGTTTTGCCCGGACGGCGGGCTTTGCGGTCTCGCTCACGGGCACCGGTATGCGAACCGTCGGTGTCGTGCGCTGTGATCAGCCACGCGCGGTCGATCTGCGTGCGAGAGGAGCCAAGAAGCTCGAGACAGTTCCTGACCAAATCATCGACGAAGTGTTGAGCAAGGTCGGTCCACTCTTCGAATAGCGCGGCTCCACTACGTCCGCTCCAATATTTCCAAATTCAGTGGCTGCAGCGTTCCGAAGCGATGTGCCAGATCGCGACCGTGCCTGCTAAACGCAATTGAACAGTTCCCTTTTAGCGCACGCGGCGGCGGCCGGCGTCCTTGATCCGGTTTCAAACGACGGGCGGAAACCCGGCCCGATCGGTTGGACGCTGCGTCCAGGCTAAATACCTCGCCGCGATCGGCGGGAATCGGCTGGCAGCCCTCAAGGGCGACCGCGTAGGTCAATCGTCCGCTCTGAAGCGCAAGCGCAACAAAACAAAGCCGATAGCTACACGCGCCCTTTGCCGACGCGTGGATGCGGACGGCCCGCGTCAGCGATCGCAATTACAATGACAATCTCATCAACGCGGGGGGCATCTGCGACTGCGGTGGTGATCGTGTCGAGATGGTCGAAGGACCACACGTTGTCCTTATGGGCGAGCGGCACGTCGATTGACGTGCCGGGTGCGCCGATCTTGACGTTTGAGCAGATGATCGCCTCGCCGCCGCCGACCGCGTCCCGAATGGGTTTTCCGAGCCGGGGATGAATCACAGCGGCGCCGTGCTCGATCTCGCCGCTCAATCCCACGATGGCGGCCTTGCCATAGGAAATCGGTGGCCTCGGCAGCAGGGCGACGAGATCCTTCATCAGCATCTGCCCAAGCTCCGCACCCTGAGCAAACAGAGGCGAGAGATCGCCTACGAAATGGCCGGCGAACGGGTTGTCGATAACGGCAACCGCGTAGGCACGAGTGACCGGTTGCGCCGCCGGCCGGCCGGCGTCGGCGAAAATCGTCTCCTTCGTCAGGCTGATCTTGCGCACCTTCATCGTCGTCCTCCCGCCTGCCCACGCCCGAGAAAATTCGCAGCATTGCGATGGAGGATCATATC
The DNA here is from genome assembly GCA_963841105.1 of uncultured Alphaproteobacteria bacterium. GTDB lineage: Bacteria > Pseudomonadota > Alphaproteobacteria > Rhizobiales > Xanthobacteraceae > VAZQ01. The sequence continues at coordinate 555,916 of CAWJCB010000001.1, read as the reverse complement.
CGCAAGCTCCGGCGTGTTCTCCCCGAAGCTGCGAGATATGAACCCGACCGGATCGGGCTCGCCCAGCGGAAAAGGCGTGTCGCTGCCGAGCAAGAGATGACTTGCATCGACCAGATCGGCATCGACCACGAAGCGGGCATAGCGCGGCTCGAAGCAAATCGTGTCGAAGTAAAGGGCGCGCAGGTATTCGCCAAGCGGTCTTTGCAGGCGCGCCGCCAATTGTGGATTGGTGTCAAGCTCTCGCTGCATGCGGGCGCGCAGCATCGGCGCATAGCCGCCGAGATGGGTGCAGCAGAGCCGAAGCGTGGGATAGCGGTCCAGCAAGCCGCCGAAGATCATGTGAAAGATGTTCAGCGTGCTGTCGAACAGATAACCCGCGACGACCGCAAGCTCATGCTCGGCCATGCGCTCGCGAGCCGGCGGGTTGGAGGGATGCACGAGCAAGGGCACATCAAGTTCGGTTGCGGCGTCGAAAACCGGGGCAAACTCCGCGCGATCGAGGTAGCGGCCCTGGACGTTCGAGGGAAGATAGCCCCCGACCAGCCCGAGCTCCTGCACGCAACGCCGCAGCTCTTTCGCGGCGGCTTGCGTATCCTGCATCGGCAGATAGGCCCATCCTTCGAAGCGGCCTGGAAAGGCTTTGCACAAGGCTGCGAGCTCGCTGTTGTACAGCTCGGCTGCCTCGCCAGCGAGACCCGCCGGCACGTCGTATCTGGCAAATGGCGTGGCAATCGAGAGCGCCGCCCGCTCGACGTGCATCTCGCGCATCCGCGCGATCAGCCGTTCCACATCGAAAAATGTGCGGTTGAGCGCGTAGCTCATTGTGCCCACATGAAGCGTCACGGTCTCGCCATGCGGCGAATTGAGTTGCATCGCATAGGGCGCCGCCTGTTCGACGAACCGCACGAACCGTTCGGGAACGTGATGCACGTGGACGTCGATGATCATCCGTTCATTCCTGCCACCTTACAGTCCGAGATAGGCGGTCTTCAGCCGCGGGTTCTGCAAAAGCCGGTTTCCCGTGTTTTCGAGAACGATGCGCCCGTTCTCCAGAACATAACCGCGATCCGCAATGTGGAGAGCGTGCTCCACATTCTGCTCCACCAGCAGGATGGTGATGCCGTCGTCGCGCAGATGCGTGACCAGCTTGAACAGTAGCTCGACGTAAAGCGGCGCCAGACCCTCGGTCGGCTCGTCCAGCATGAGGATGCGCGGGCGCGTCATCAGCGCCCGGCCAATGGCGCACATCTGCTGCTCGCCGCCGCTCAGTGAGCCTGCCACCTGGTTGCGGCGCTCGGCAAGGATCGGCAGCAGATCGAACACGCTCTTGAGGGTTTCATCGCGGTGCTTGCGCGTCGCGGGCAGGAAGGCGCCAAGCTCGAGGTTTTCCATCACCGTCATGAAGGGGAATAAACGCCTGCGCTCGGGAATGAGAACGACCGCCCGGCGCACCCTCTCATAGGCGGGGAGACCGTCGATCCGCTCCTCGCGCCACCAGATCTCGCCGCTCGTGCGCGTCCTGATGCCGCTGATGCTCAGCAAGGTGCTGCTTTTTCCGGCCGCGTTTGCTCCCACCAGCCCGACGATCTCGCCTTCCTCGACGCGCAGATCGATGCCGTGCAGCACCTGGGTGCGGTCGTAGAAGGCGTCGAGCTTATGCAGGCGCAGCATGAACGTAGCTTTCGCCCAGATAGGCCTTTATGACCGCGGTATCGCGGGAGACATGCGTGGGCGAGCCCTGGGCGATGATCCGGCCCTGATGCAGCACGACGAGCCGATGCGCCACGTTCATGATCGCCATCATCACGTGCTCGACCCAAAGGGCGGTGATGCCGCGGGAGGGCAAGTTGCCGATCACCGCCATCATCTCCTTTACTTCGAGAGGCGTGAGTCCGGCCATCACCTCGTCGAGCAGGAGGAGCGAAGGCTCAGTGGCGAGCGCACGCGCCACTTCCAGCTTCTTGAGGAGACCGACGGTGAGGTTTGAGGCCGGCACATCGGCGAGATGCGCCATGCCGATGAACTCCATGGTGGTGCGAGTGACGGGGTCTGCCTTTCGCGGCGTACGATGGCGCCGCAGCGCGCTCAACATGATGTTCTCGCGCACGGTGAGCTGCTTGAAGGGCTTGGGGATCTGAAACGTCCGCGCCAGGCCGAGGCGGGCGACGTGGTAGGGCCTGGCCGTGGTGATGTTGTGATCTAGGAAACGGATGCTGCCGGCCGACGGCGCGATCGCCCCCGCGATGAGATTGAACAGTGTGCTTTTCCCCGCGCCGTTTGGGCCGATGATGCCGACAATCTCGGCGGGAGCCACGGCGAAGGTCACGTCGCGGACTGCCCACAGCGCCCCGAACCGGCGGCCCACTGCGTTGAGCTCGAGCATCAGGCCGGATTTTTCTGACTGGGCACAGCGAAAACGCGGGCTGCGGACAGCCGTGTCCACGCGCGCGCAATGGCGCCGGAAATGCCGGCCGGAAAATAGAGCATCACCGCAATGACGACGAGGCCGTAAATGACGAAATGCAGCCCGGAAGCGGCAGCCGAGAACCACCCCCTGAGAAGCTCGGACAAGGGCACGATGATCAACGCGCCAAACAGCGGCCCGCTCGCGGTGCCGAGTCCTCCCAACGCGCAAATCAGCGCGAACTGGAAGGAGATGTCCGGGGAAATGATGTGGGTGGGGTCGAGGTAGAGAAAATATTGCGCAAACAGCGTTCCGCCGATGGCGGTGAAGGCGGCCGACAACGCCATTGCCGATATCCGCATGCGGCGCGGGTCAATGCCGATGGCGGATGCGCCGTCCTCATCATCTCGCGTCGCAAACAGATAATAGCCGTAACGTGTCTGCTCGATCCACACCGACAACGCGAACATGGCAAGCATGTAGGCGAGAACGAGGGCGAGACTGGGGGTCTGGCTCCTGAACACCATGTTGATCGCGCCGGCCGCGGGAGAGATTTCAAGGCCCTCGGAACCCCCTGTCAGCGACCGCCAGTTCAGGGCGGCGATGCGCGTGACTTCGCCGGCGGCGAGCGTCGACAGGATGAAAAAGGGTCCGCGCAACCGAGCGCACACCGCGGCGAGCAAGGCGCCCGCGCATGCCGCGAGCAACGCGCCGCCCCACAACCCGATCCATGGCGAGATATCGTATTGCAGGAGGAGGATGGTGGAGGTGTAGGCGCCGATCCCGAAGAAGGCGGCATGTCCGAACGAGATGAGGCCGGCATAGCCGCCGGCGATGTTCCAGGCCAGCGCCAGACCCGCCCAGAGGAAGGTGCGGATCATGATGTCGAGCGCATAGCGGCTGCCGACGACTACGACGGAGATCGTGCAGGCCGCGAGCACAGCGATCTCTACGATGGACAGGGCGCCGCGCCGGGGGGCAACCGAAAGCGGCAGGCCCTGAGCACGCGCCATGACGGGTGCTGTGACCATTACTCGTTGATCCCCACCAGGGCAGCGCCACGCTGACCAAAAAGCCCGTCGGGGCGAAACAGCATGACCAGCAGGAAAACGAGGAAATAGAACATCTGGCCATAGGCAGGGGCGATGTAATACCCGCTGAGCGCCTGCACGATGCCGATGCCGATGCCGCCGAGAAATGCGCCTTCCATGCTTCCCATGCCGCCGAGCACGACGATGACGTAGGCGATCAAAACGAAGTTCAAGCCGACGGTGGGAAATGTGGAATACAGCGGCACCATGATGCAGCCGGCAAGGCCGACGAGCGCCGAGCCGCCGGCGAATGTCAGCAGGAACAAGCGCGGCACGTTGATGCCCATGAGCATGGCGGCATCGCGATCCTGCACCGTCGCGCGGATCGCCTTGCCCATATAGCTGCGTTTGATGAAGAGCATGAGCGCCAGCGTCACGGCGATGCTGATGAGGAAGCCGAGCAGAAGCTCCGCCCGCATGTAGATCGGTCCGATCCGCAGAGGCGTGCCGCCGAGGATCGGCGGAACGTCGCGCAAATCAGCGCTCATCAACACCAGTGCGAGATTCTGCATGACGATCGACAGGCCCATGGTGGCAAAGGCCACGATCAGATGCGGCTTGTCGACGGCGGGCCGGATGATCAGCAGGTAGACCAGGGTGCCGAAGGCAAAAAGCGCCGGCACAACGACAATAACGGCAGTGTAAGCGCTCACTCCCGCGACCGACGCGATTGCCCAGGCGACGTACATGGCGAGCATCAGAAATTCGCCATGCGCGAAATTGACAACCTTGAGCACGCCGAAGATCAGCGTCAGGCCGATTGCCATGATGGCGTATATGCCGCCCAGCATCACGCCGGATACCAGCAATTGTGCCAGCGTCTCCATGATCCCGCCGTCACGCCGCTTCCAGCTCGGAGCTGCGAGCGATGCGCAGCAGGGCAGGCGCGGTCAGCGCTTCGACCACGGCGGCAGCGGCACCATGGTGATCTCGCTGGTGGCGAGCTTGGCGGGATAAACCTGCCGCGCTCCGAGCTGCTGCCATTGCCAGACGCCGATCGCCGAGCGGATGTTCTGGCCGGCATCCTTCTTGTCGTGCGGCAGATCGAAATTGGAGAACTTGAGCCCACTGCCGTTGATGAGGCTTCCCTCCGGAAGATCCATCGATAGTGCCGCCGCGCGGATATCTTCCGGCTCTAGCGACTTGGCCTTCGGCAACACATCCTTGAACAAAGGCCACAGCGCCGCGAACGAGGCGACCGCATGCCCGGCGGGCACGCGGTGCTGGATTTTCTCGTAACGCTTGTTGAACTCCACCGCGGCGGCCTCGACTTCCGGCCGCAGTGCCTTGGGATTGACCAGAGCCGGCAGATCGCTGACGAAGATGCCGTCCACCGCGGTGCCAAGCGAATCCTTCAGATCGGGCACGGAATGGCCGGCACTCACGCCGATGATCACAGGCACATCGAAATTGAGCTCCTTCGCCTTGCGATGCAGCAGAACGGTATCGTTTATGAAGGAGATGACGACGAGCACGTCCGGCTTTACGTCCTTGAGCTTCTGCACCAGGGGCGTCATGTCGGTCATGAACTGATCATAACCTTCATCATAGATCAGCTTGACCCCGAGCTCCGTCGCGCGCGTGCGGGCGCCGAGACCAACGGCGGTGCCGAAGGCGCGATTTTCCCATAACAGTGCGATGCGCAGATCGGCGAGCTTCTTGTCGAGACGCTTGGCAATCTCATCGTTGGTAAAATCCAGCGCCGCAATTCCGTAGCGGCTGGCGGCGGGGCCGACCTGAAATACATGCTTGTAGCCACGTTTGGTGATGATATCGGCGGAGGCGATCGTCTCCCAATGAACGACGTCGCGGCGCTCCGCCTCGGCGCTGATCGCAATTCCGAGCGGCGAGGCGTAGGTGCCGGTGATCAGGTTGACGTGCTCCTGGCTGATGATGCGTTCCGCCTCGCTCTTTCCGGCACTTGGATCGGGCGCATCGCCGCGGACGAAGCTGATCTTCCTGCCGCCAATGCCGCCTTGCTCGTTGATCATGTCGCGTGCGATCTCCATCGCAACGAAAGACTCATTGCCGTTCTTGGCCCAAGGTCCTGTGAAGGGCAACAACACGCCGATCTTGAGATCATCGGCGGCGGACGCGCTGCGCAAATCCAGCATGACGGCACCGGTCGCCAGGAGAGCCAATGCTGTCGCGCTCAGGGCCTTCGATCGATAGTCCATTGCAATCCTCCTGCCGGCGTCGGGTCGGGTGTTGGGACAGAATCTTTGTTTGAACGGCGGGGCGCCGGGACTACGACAGCATGTCACTTGTCTGAGCTAACGCTATACGGTATCCCGCCGCAAGTGGGGAGAGGCTTCATGTCGCTGCGCGCACAAAGACTTGCCGAGATTCGCGAGCACATCAAGGCTGAGAGCACGCACGACATGCCGGCCTTGCTCGCCGGCATGACCAGCGATTGCTTCAACGATGTCGCCTCCATTGCAAAGCCCTTCGTCGGTCCCAGACGCGTGGCCGAGCGCTACAGCAGGCATTGGGAAGGGTTTCCTGACTTCAAGGTGCGGGTCAAACGCCTGCTCGCGGTGGGCGACAAGGCGATCGTGACCGAGAACGAATGGAGCGGCACACATCTCGGCCCCTTCCTCGGCTATCCTCCGACCGGCAAGCGGGTCAAGGTGAGAGCGCTGGTCGTCTGGCATTTCAAGGGCAAGAAGCTCTGGGGCGAGACCGTCTTTTTTGACGTTGCAATGATCCTCAAAAAAATCGGAGCGCGCATCACCATTCCGCGCCGCCGCAAGACGAGCAAATCACGCCGCTAACAGAGCTGGCATCATGCGGCGGTTACAGCTTATGCCGCGCGGCGCTTCCTGACTGAACGGGCTCTTGCAGCGGGGTGAGCCGTCAACTTGAGCCCCAAAGCGCGCACGACGCGCATAACCGTGGTGAATTCGGGATTCCCCGTTTCGCCGAGAGCCTTATACAAACTTTCCCGGTTCAGGCCGGCAGTCTTGGCAACCTCTCCCATGCCGCGCGCGCGAGCCACCAGCCCGAGAGCGTCGCGTACGAAATCTGCATCGCCCGTTTCGAGCGCCGCAGTGATGTACGCGACCTGCCGCTCCTCGCTATCGAGATATTCTGCGGCATCAAATCGAGTGGTTCTGGGCATCACAAATCCTTTGCTAACTCAAGCGCGCGTCTGATGTCTTGCCGTTGCGTGCGCTTATCACCGCCACATAGAAGTAGAACGACCTTGGGCTCAATAATCTTGTAGTAAACGCGATACCCGGGTCCAAAATCGATGCGCATCTCCATGACTCCAGCGCCAACACCCCTTGAATCACCCGTATTACCTTGCTCCATGCGACGAACTCGAGCGATGATGCGTACGAGGGCATTGAGATCCTTTAGATGATGCAGCCATTCACGGAATTCTGCCGTTTGGCGCACCTCGATCATAGCCATTGCGTCTTGTAGCCCAAGGGCTACAGTAAAAGCAAGCTGGGCCTCTGCCAGCTGCCGCCAGGCCATGCGCTCCAAGAGGGGCGCAACACCATCAATATTCGCGCGGAGCGCAAGGGAGGGGCTGACGGGGCTGGCCGCCGCGCGACCGCGGCGCTAAAACAATGCAAAGACCGTTTGTTGAAGACGGCGCGGCTCGAAGGCGCACGGGAGGTCCTAATGGCGCAACGAAAATCGCTCAACGTCAATGGCAAGCCGGTTCAGGTCGCCATCGACGATCCCGAAATGCCGCTCCTCTATGCGCTGCGCGACAACCTGGCGCTGCATGGGCCGCGCTTCGGTTGTGGGCTCGCGCAATGCGGAGCCTGCACGGTGCACATCGACGGCAAGGCGGTGCGCTCATGCGTCACGCCGCTGTCCTCGCTCACCGCGCAGCAGAAGGTGGTCACCTTGGAAGGGTTGGGCACCGCGCAAAAGCTTCATCCGGTGCAACGCGCGTTCATCGAGGAGCAGGCGGCGCAGTGCGGCTACTGCATCAACGGCATGATCATGCAATCGGCGGCGTTCCTTGCCACCAACAAGAAGCCGACCGAGACTCAGGTCAAGCAAGCGCTGGCAGACAATCTCTGTCGCTGTGGCACTCATGCGCGCATCGTCAAGGCGGTCATGCGCGCAGCGAACGCGTAAGGGGAGGCGGTCATGAACATGCATGTTTCACGGCGCGACGTCCTTACAGGCAGCGGCGCCCTCATCGTCTCCTTTTCGCTCGCCGGCATGCCAGATCAGGCGCAAGCACAGGCGCCGGCAAAGCCGCTGGCGCTCACCGAAGTCGACTCGTTTCTGGCAATCGACGCAAAAGGCATGGTGACCGTCTACTCCGGAAAAGTCGATCTCGGCACCGGCGTGGCGACGGCGTTGCCGCAAATCGTCGCCGAAGAGCTCGATGTGCCGCTGCGCATGATCAAGCTCGTTCAGGGCGATACTGCGCTGACCCCGGAACAGGGGACGACCTGGGGCAGCCTGTCGATTCAGATCGGAGGGATGCAGCTGCGCAATGCGGCGGCGACCGCCAGGGCTGCGCTCATGGAGGAGGCCGCCAAGCGCCTCAACGTGCGCAAGGAGGATCTCAAGATCACCGACGGCGTCGTGACTGCGGGCAACAAACGCGTGAGCTATGGCCAGCTGATCGGCAACAAGACGTTTGCGCTCAAGCTCGACCACACCAAGCCCGCCGCCGGCAAGGATCCCAAGGAGTACAGGATCGTTGGCCGGCCCGTGCCGCGCGTCGACATTCCTGACAAGGTGACCGGCGCCTTCACCTACATGCAGGATTTCCGCCTCCCCGGCATGCTGCATGGTCGGGTCATCCGTCCGCCCGCATTCGGCGCCCGGCTCGAAGGTGTGGACGAGAGTTCGATCAAGGATGTCGCCGGCGTGGTCAAGATCGTGCGCGAGCGCGATTTCCTGGGTGTGGTCGCCGAGAGCGAGTGGGGCGCCGTCAAGGCAGCGCGCCAGCTCAAGGCGTCGTGGTCGAAGTCGGAGACCCTGCCGGATGCAGCAACGCTCTGGGAGCATGTGCGCGCGAGCAAGGTTCTCAAGGATGAGCCGACCAGCAATGTCGGCGATGCCACCGCGGCGTTGGGCGAGCCCGGCGCGCGCACGCTCAAGGCGACCTACGATTTTGCCATCCACACCCACGGTTCGATCGGACCATCGTGCGCCGTGGCCGAGCTCAAGGATGGCAAGCTCACCTCGTGGTCGGCGTCACAGGCCACGCACAATCTGCGCAAGCAGCTCGCGACCATGTTCGCGCTGCCGCTCGAGAATGTGCGCTGCATTTATATGGAGGGCTCCGGCTGCTACGGCCGCAACGGCCACGAGGACGCAGCCGCCGATGCCGCGCTGCTCGCCAAAGCGGTGGGACGGCCGGTTCGGGTGCAATGGTCGCGCGCCGACGAGCACGGTTGGGATCCGAAAGGGCCGCCCACGCTCATCGACCTCCGCGCGGCCATGGACGAGGCCGGCGGAGTGAAGGCGTGGCAATCCGAATTCTTCATTCCGCAGCAAACGGCCGGCGGCTTCAACGTGCCGCTCATCGCCGCGACGCTCGGTGGAATGCCGGCGGACGATCACACCGCGCCCGGCAACATCTTTCAGAACTCGGCGATCCCCTACAAGTTCGCCAATGTGAGCACCGTCTGCCACCGGCTGGAGAGGACGCCGTTCCGGCCGTCCTGGATCCGCACGCCGGGGCGCATGCAGAACACCTACGCCAACGAGTGCTTCATGGACGAGCTCGCCGCGGCGGCAAATGCCGACCCTCTCGAGTTTCGCCTGAAATATCTCGATCCCGCCGACAAGCGCGGCATCGAGGTGCTCAATCGAGTCGCGGCGCTCGCAAAATGGGACAAACGCCCATCCCCCAAGCGCGACCAGGGCGGCGATGTGATGACGGGCCGCGGCATCACCTACTGCAAGTACGAGCTCGCGCGCACCTACATTGCCGCGGTCGCCGAGGTGGAAGTCAGGCGCTCCACCGGCGACATCCGGGTGGCGAAAGTCTATCTCGCCCATGATTGCGGGCAGATCATCAACCCCGACGGGTTGCGAAACCAGCTCGACGGCAATGTGATTCAGACCGTGAGCCGCACCCTCATGGAGGAGCTCAAATACGATCGCGCCATGGTCACCAGCCTCGATTGGAAGAGCTATCCCATCCTGCGGTTCCCGCAAATTCCGGAGCTGGTCTATGACCTGATCGATCGGCCGAACGAAAAGCCGTGGGGCGCCGGCGAGCCCGCCGCCGCGGTGGTGCCGTCGGCGATCTCGAATGCCGTGTTCGATGCCATCGGCGTGCGTTTGCGTTCGGTGCCGTTCACGCCGGACAAGGTGAAAGCGGCCATGAAAGGTTCGGCGTGAGCACAGGAAATCAGGCGCCGCATACCTTGCCCTGCAAAGGGGAGAGCCTGCCCCGGACCAGATCCGGGGTCGGCGAGCAAAGCGAGCCGGGTGGGGGCACCGTGCGCCACGATTGGACGCGCGAGGAGGTGCGCGCTCTCTTCGCGCTGCCATTTCCGGAGCTGATGTTTCGCGCGCAAAGCGTGCACCGCCTCTTCTTCGATCCTTGCGAAGTGCAGGTTTCCACGCTCCTGTCGATCAAGACCGGCGGCTGTCCGGAGGACTGCGCCTATTGTCCGCAGAGCGCGCGTTATGAGACCGGCGTGCGCGCCGAAAAAATGCTGTCGGTCGCGGCCGTGGCCCGAGAGGCGCGAGCGGCGAAGGAGGCGGGCGCGACCCGCTTTTGTATGGGAGCGGCATGGCGCGAGCCGAAGGAGCGCGATCTCGAAAAGGTATGCGACATGGTTGCGGCGGTGAAAGCGCTTGGCCTTGAGACCTGCGCCACCCTTGGCATGCTGTCGCAGACGCAGGCGCGGCGGCTCAAAGCCGCGGGCCTCGATTATTACAACCACAACCTCGACACCTCGCCCGACTACTACGGCGCCATCATCAGCACGCGGACCTATCAGGATCGGCTCGATACGCTCGAACATGTCCGCTCGGCGGATATCCGCGTCTGTTGCGGCGGCATCATCGGGATGGGCGAGAGCATCGACGATCGCGTGGGCCTGATTGTCACTCTCGCCAATCTGCCCGCTCACCCGGAAAGCGTGCCCATCAACATGCTTGTCCGGGTCGAGGGCACGCCGCTTGAGCAGGGATGTCCGATCGAGCCGATCGCGTTCGTGCGTGCAATTGCGGTTGCGCGCATCACCTTGCCGAAATCCATGGTGCGCCTCTCGGCCGGGCGCGAGGACATGAGCGAGGAAACGCAGTCGCTGTGTTTTCTCGCGGGCGCCAACTCCATATTCTACGGCCCGAAGCTGCTCACCACGCCTAATCCCGATCGCGACCGGGACGCGCGCCTTCTCGACAAGCTCGGCATGACTCCAATGACGTAGGGCGCAATAGCGCAGCGTATTGCGCCGGGGGGTGCAGTGATCGGCGGAATACGCTTCGCTATTCCGCCCTACAGCCCACACCACCCCCTTGGATTGACTGAGTATGTAATGTTATATTGTAACAAATCGCATCGCGAATTCAGTCATGCCCACTGTGCTTCCGCATCAGCATCGCCATCCCGGCCGCGGACATCCGCCGGCGTCAATTTCGCCGTCTCTTCTGCGCATGTCCGTGCTGGAGCGGCTGGCCATTGCTGGGACACTGATCGCGCTGTTATGGGCGGCGGTTTTCTGGGCCATGCGGTGAGGGGCGATGTCACAGCCGATCTCCTGCACACTGAATTTTCGCAATGTGACGCTCGGCTATGATCGGCACCCCGCGGTGCATCACCTCGATGGCGAGGTCGGCGCCGGCGCCCTGGTGGCAGTGGTCGGCCCGAATGGCGCCGGCAAATCGACGCTGTTCAAGGGCATTGTCGGGCTCCTCAAACCGCTCGCCGGCCATATTGAGCTCGGCGGACTGTCGCCCCACGACGTCGCCTATCTGCCGCAGGCGGCGGAGATCGACCGCTCCTTTCCCATCAATGTCTACGATCTTGTGTCGATGGGTCTTTGGCGCCGCGCCGGCCTTTTCGGCGGGATCGGCAGCAGGAAACCCGACAAGATCGCCGAGGCCATAGAGCACGCCATCGCTGCCGTCGGCCTCACCGGCTTTGAAGATCGCGCCATCGCGAGCTTATCCGGCGGCCAGATGCAGCGGACGCTGTTCGCGCGCCTTCTGCTCCAGGACGCGCGCGTCATCGTGCTGGACGAGCCCTTCAATGCGGTCAACGCCAAGACCTCGGCCGATCTGTTCGAGCTGGTGAAGCGCTGGCACGGCGAGAAGCGCACCGTGCTGACCGCCATGCACGACATCGATTTTGTGCGCGCGCATTTTCCTGAAACGCTTCTGCTTGCGCGCGAGCCGGTGGCTTGGGGCGGCACGTCGAGCGTTCTCACCGCCGAAAATCTTCTCACGGCGCGCCGCATGTGCGAAGCATTCGACGAGCACGCCGGCGAATGCGCTGACGCGGCGGTGTGATGGCGTACGACTTCTTCATAGCGCCGTTCACCGAGTTCGAGTTCATGCGCCGCGCGCTTGCGGGCACGCTCGCCCTGGCGCTGGGCGCGGGTCCCATCGGCGTGTTCCTGATGCTCCGTCGCATGAGCCTCGTGGGCGATGCCATGGCGCACGCCATTCTGCCCGGGGCGGCCGTCGGGTTTCTGCTCTCCGGTCTCAACCTGTTCGCCATGACCGCGGGCGGCCTGATCGCCGGGTTCGTTGTTGCCCTGCTTACCGGGTTTGTCGCCCGCACGACGGAGCTCAAGGAGGATGCGGCGCTGGCGACTTTCTACCTTCTTTCGCTTGCGCTCGGCGTCACCATTGTCTCGATCAAGGGCACCAACGTCGATCTCCTGCACGTGTTGTTCGGCAATGTGCTGGCGCTGGACGATCCGACCCTGCTGCTCATCGCTGCGAACGCGACCATCAGCCTCGTGGTGCTGGCAGCGATCTACCGGCCGCTCGTCATCGAATGCGTCGATCCCGGATTCATGTCCTCGGTAAGCCGCGCCGGCGGCCCGGCGCACCTGGCCTTTCTGACGCTGGTGGTGGTCAATCTTGTAAGCGGGTTTCATGCGCTCGGCACCTTGCTCGCGGTCGGCATCATGATGCTGCCGGCGGCGATCGGGCGGTTTTGGGCGCGCGACATTACAAGAATGCTGCTCATCGCGACGGCCAGCGGAGCTGTCTCCGGATATGCCGGGCTGCTGCTGTCGTTCCACGCCGGGGTTGCCTCCGGTCCTGCCGTCATTCTCGTGGCCGGCGCGCTCTACGTGCTCTCGCTCTTGTTCGGCCGCGTCGGCGGCTTGGCGCGCCAGCTCTTTCCCGGACGCCACCTCGAAGCGTGAAGGCGCATGGCAAGGCAAGCAGAAACGCCAAGTGGAAATCGTGCCGACGCTGCGGAAATATTGCGCCTCTGCCGGCGCTGTTCTCATGGCGGCGAGCGTGCTCGCTGCAATGCGCGTCCTGCCGCTCGCCGCGGAGGAGGCGCCGGCGCCCAAGCTCAACGCCATCGCGACCTTTTCCATCCTCGGCGATCTTGTCAGCAATGTCGGCGGCGAGCGTGTCGATGTCGCTACCCTGGTGGGCGCCAACGGCAATGCGCATGTCTATGCGCCATCGCCGGCAGATGCGAAGAAGGTTGCGGAAGCCCGGATCGTTTTCGTCAACGGCCTGGGCTTCGAGGGCTGGCTGGATCGTCTGGTGAAGGCATCCGGCACGGCCGCTCCGATCGTGGTTGCGACAAGGAACATCATGCCGCTCGAGCGTGCCGGCCCCGACGAGCACGACCAAAGGCACGATCACGACCACGCGCACGGCAGGGCCGATCCGCACGCCTGGCAATCCGTCGCCAATGCCAAGATTTATGTCGCCAATATCCGCGACGCGCTGATCTCGATCGATCCATCCGGCAAGACATATTATGGGGCCAACGCCGTCGCGTATCTCGCCCGGCTCGATGCGCTCGAGCGGGAAGTCCAGGACACCATCGCACGGATAGCGCCTGACCGCAGGCGTGTCGTCACGAGCCACAACGCCTTCGGATATTTCGAGCGCGCCTACGGCGTTCAGTTCGCCGCCCCGCAGGGGGTGTCGACGGAAACGGAGGCGTCCGCCAAGGATGTTGCCGCGATTATCACCGCTATCAAGAAGCAGAAGGCGTCCGCCGTGTTCGTTGAGAACGTCACCGACCCCCGTCTGGTGCAACGCATTGCCAGCGAAACGGGCGCCAGGCCGGGCGGGGTGCTCTATTCCGACGCGCTCACCGACGCGAAGGGCGACGCCACCACCTACATCGATCTGATCCGTCACAACCTGCGGCAACTCGCTGCCGCCCTGTAGTCCCCGGCGCCCCGATGTCGCTGCCGCCCATCCAGGGCTACGCCTAAATCTGTAGCCCGCATGAGCGTGAGCGACATGCGGGGGCATCATCCCGCCACGATAGCATCCGGCTCCGCATGCCTGTATACGCAGGCCAACCGGAGCGCAGCATGTCCGACAAGATTCCCGTGACCGTTCTCACCGGCTATCTCGGCGCCGGAAAGACGACCTTGCTCAACCGCATCCTGTCCGAGCCGCATGGGAAAAAATACGCGGTCATCGTCAATGAATTCGGCGAGATCGGCATCGACAATGAGCTCGTCGTCGGCGCCGACGAGGAAGTGTTCGAGATGAACAATGGCTGCATCTGCTGCACGGTGCGTGGCGATCTCGTGCGCATCATCGATGGGCTGATGCGGCGCAAAGGCAAGTTCGACGCCATCATCGTCGAGACGACAGGCTTGGCCGATCCCGCGCCGGTGGCGCAGACATTCTTCATCGATGAGAACGTCGGCCGCAAGACGAGGCTCGATGCGGTGGTGACGGTCGCGGATGCCAAATGGCTGCGCGAGAGGCTCAAGGATGCCCCCGAGGCGAAGAATCAGCTCGCGTTCGCCGACGTGATCCTTCTCAACAAGACCGATTTGGTCGGCGCCGACGAGCTGCGCGAGGTCGAAGGCCGCATCCGTGGCATCAATCCCTATGCCCGCCTGCACCGGACCGAGCGTTGCCGCATCGCCCTGCCGGAAGTGCTCGGTCGCAACGCGTTCGATCTCGACCGCATTCTTGAAATCGAGCCGGCGTTCCTTGGGGAGAACGATCACCAGCACGCACTCGGTCACACGCACGACCAAGAGGGTCATGACCGTGGTCATGATCACGGCAATGGCCCACATCATCATGACGGCGCCAGCCTCAAGCATTATCACGACGAGGAGATGCAGTCGTTTGCGCTTCGCAGCGAGCAGCCGCTCGATGCCGACAGGTTCTTTCCATGGGTGCAGGACCTCGTGCAGAACGAAGGGCCGAGCATCCTGCGCTGCAAAGGCATCCTTTCCTTCAAGGACGATGATGAGCGTTTCGTATTCCAGGGCGTGCACATGATCCTGGATGGCGATCACCAGCGCCCCTGGAACGAAGGCGAGAAGCGCGAGAGCCGCATCGTCTTCATCGGCCGCAACCTTCCGCATGACCGGATCAAGGCAGGCTTTGACGGCTGCATCGCCTGATACAACAGGCGCATGAGCGCTACCCGCAACGGCATCGCCTCGGTCGTTGAGCGAACCCGCGCGGTGGACGCGGCCGCGGCCGTGGTCGCGGCGCATTTCCTCGGCAGCACGGCCATCTTCGTGCTTGGCGAGGAATCGCTGCTTCTAGTGCCCCGCGAAGGCGAGCCGCGCACCGTTGTCGCCCATGCCGGCGCGATCCTCACCTCGGCGACAGATGGCAGCCGCATCCTGACGGGGGGCGATGACGGTCACGTGAGGGCGACGGCTGCTGATGGCGCGAGCGCGCCCGTTGCGGCGGACGGCAAGCATCGGTGGATCGACCACGTGGCGGCCGGGCGCAACGGGGCAGTCGCCTGGTCCGCAGGCAAACAGGCGTTTGCGCTGTCGGGGAGGGGCGAAGAGCGCGTGCTGGATTTGCCTTCCACGGTGGGCGGCTTGGCGTTTGCGCCGAAAGGCTTGCGTTTGGCAGTCGCCCATTACAACGGCGTCACCTTGTGGTTTCCCAACGCGCCGAGCGCGACGCAGGAATTGGCATGGAAGGGTTCGCATCTCGGTGTCGCCTTCAGTCCGGATGGGCGTTTCCTTCTCAGCAGCATGCAGGAGCCAACCCTGCACGGCTGGCGGCTTGCCGACGGCAAGGACATCCGTCTGTCGGGCTATAGCGCGCGGGTGCGCTCGGTTGATTTTTCCGCCGGCGGCAAATGGCTCGCCAGCTCTGGTGCGACCCAATTGGTCGTCTGGCCGTTTCAAGGAAAGGACGGCCCCCTGGGCAAGACGCCGCAACTTTTTGCCGTCGCGGAGCTTCCGGTGCAGGTTGTTGCCTGCCATCCCAAGGACCAGGTCGTGGCTGCGGGATATGCGGACGGGTTAGTCCTTCTTGTGCGTCTCGACGATGGTGCTGAGATTCTCGCCCGCAAGGGCGCGGCCTCGCCGATTACCGCGCTTGCCTGGAGCTTGGCAGGAGACACGCTCGCCTTTGGTACGGAAGCCGGCGAAGCGGGGGTCATCAGTCTGGGCTGAATACCGCTGGCGTCACGCACTCAAACAAACAAATAAAGAGCCCCGCCGGAGCGGGGCTCAATGGTCTGAAGTCGTAGTACCGAACCGCCAAAGCTACTTGCTGCCTCCGCTCGGCATTGAGCCGGAGGCTCCGCTTTCCGCCCCACCACCAGCGGCGCCGGAGTTAGTGGAAGGCTTCATCCCACCCTGACCGGTTGTAGATTGCCGTCCCTGGCTGCCTGACTGCCCAGGGTTCATTCCGCCAGAAGGCTGCATTCCGTTCTGACCAGTGGTGGACTGATGGCCTTGGTTGCCGGACTGCTCATTGCCCTGCATGCCGCCTTGACCCTGCATTCCACCCTGTCCGCCCATGGATTGTCCGGGCGATTGTCCGGATTTCCCAGAAATCCCGAGCGCCGAGATGGTGCGGTTATCGATGCGTCCAGTCGCTTGGAAACCCTCGCGGCGCTGGAACTGCATCAACGCCTCTCTGGTTCCCGGACCAAACCTGCCGTCGATCACGACAGTGAAGCCCTTCTCCTTGAGGGTCGTCTGCAATTGTCGGATTTCCTGCTCAGTCAGGTTCACCGAGCCACCCTCGCGCATCGACGCGCTCGAGGCGGCGCCATTGCCGTATTCCGCACTGGACGAGCCCGTCGGCAGGACGGATACGATCCTGCGGTCGCGATCCACGATGATGATCTCATCACGCACGACAAAGTACTCATCGCCGCGCCATTCGGGATAGATTTCGATCAGCGTCTGCGGCACTTCGACCACCCGTATTGTCGACGGCACGGCGGTGCCGACCCGCACGGAGAAGTTGACGTTGTCCGCACGCGGTACATTGCGGCCGTTGAGGATGGTGTCGCGGATGTGCGTGCGCTGCTCGGATGACAGCGTCACCCTGCCAGCGTTCTCGCCAGACTGGGCCCGGTCCTGCTGGAACTGACCACGTTCCTGACCCGGCTGGACTTGACCCTGCTGACCCTCGTGCTGCTGGGTCTGGCTCGGGGTCTGGTCGCGCTTGCCGCTCTGTGCCGCCTCTGGCCGCCCTTGACCGGTGGTCTGATCGCGCGGACCCTGGCGTTGCTGGGACTGTTTGCTCTGGCCCTGCTCGGGCTTGGCCTGCTTGCCCTGCTCCTTCTGATTCTGCGCCTGACCTGTGGTCCGATCGCGCTGGCCCTCACGTTGCTGCGACTGGCTCTGCTTGCTCTGTTCCTTTTGGCCTTGCGCCTGTCCGGTGGTCCGGTCGTGGCTGCTCTCACGCTGGGACTGCTGGCCGTGCTCTTGCTTTCCCTGTTGCGCCTGACCGCTCTTTTGAGATTCGCTGCCTTGCGATGCCTTTGATTGCGAGCCCGACTGTGTGCCTTGGCTTTGGGCTGCACTGCCACCGGAATGTTGGGCCGCGCCGGCACCGCCGGGCGATCCACCGCTCGACGAGCTCTGGGCCGAAGCCAGCCCGACGCTGGCCAGGAGAACGGCCGTACTGAGTAATAGTCTCTGCCTCATCTGGATGATCCTTTCGTTTCCTCTTGTCCTCTTGATCCCTCTCCCTGCGCCGATCGCTGTGGTCGTGACCAAGTTCGGCCATGAAGCTAACAAGCGGTACGCAGCCCGGTTCCGTTGCAAGTCGATTTGCTTGCTCCTGATCCCCGTTATTCATCTGATATTCACATTGGGCAAAAATTGTTCCGCGTTGTGCACGCGAATGCATCCGGCGGTTGCGGCGCGGCGGTCCTGCCTAATAACGCATAAGAAAGTTCCATGCGATGGAGGATGTGGGCACACCCTGCCGTCGCGACCCGTCGAACCAAGCTCGGCCTGTAACAATTGCGTCCGCTTGCCAAGGGTTGTTGCATTCATCAGTATGGCTGGCATTGTTCATACGAGGAGGATGCAATGGCGCAGGAGCCGCTCGCGACCAAGGGCAATTTTCTTCACATCTATGACTTCCGTGTGCAAAAAGGACATGAGGACGAATTCATCAAATCATTTGAAGAGTTCGACTACTCCGACGGCAACCCCATGCACAAATCCAAGGCGCAGGTGAAGGACGGCGTGCTCTGCCGTGACACCGAGGATCCGCAGCGGTTCTTTCTCATCGCCGAGTGGGCGGACATCGACGAGCACGCGCGCATTCGCAAGGTTCTGGCCAATGAGATCAAGCCGGAATTCATCAAATATATCGAAGGCGGGAAGTTCATCCCGAAATATGTCGAGGTCGTATTGTCGACGCCGGACGAAATCCTCAACAAGGCCGCCGGCTGATTCTCGCCGATGCGCCGGCTCTACACGTTCTTTCGATCGTCCACGTCATACCGGCTGCGCATTGCGCTCAACCTCAAGGGGCTCGAATGGGAGGCCCGCCATGTCAGCCTGCCGCGCATGGAGCACCGCGCGTCCGACTACATGGAGCTCAACCCGCAGGGATTGCTGCCCGCCCTGATCGAGGACGACGGCGCCGTGCTGGCGCAGAGCCTGGCCATCATGGAGTATCTCGATGAGAGATATCCCGATCCCCCACTGCTGCCGGGAGATGCTCTTGCGCGCGCCTATGTGCGCAGCCTGTCGCAGATCATCGGCTGCGACATCCATCCCCTCAACAATGTCCGTGTCCTCAAATGGCTGGGCAGCCGCTGGAAGTTGAGCGAAGACGAAGTGAATGAGTGGTACGCCCACTGGATCGCCGATGGAATGCGCTCCTTCGAGGCGACGCTCAATCAACAAAAGCGCTTCGGCAAGTTCTGTCTCGGCGACACTGTGACGCTTGCTGACGTGTGCCTTGTTCCGCAGATCGCGAATGCGCGCCGCTTCCGCTGCCCGCTCGACGATTTTCCGCATTCGGTCGCCATCGCCGACGCAGCCGCGGAGCTTCCCGCGTTCAGAGCCGCGCATCCTGCCGTGCAGGCCGACGCTGCGTAAGGTGACCTCTCTTATCGTCTCCCCGCAAGCGGGGAGAGGTTAACTCACACCGGGAGGCAGAGTGCGTTGTCGATCAGGAGGCTGTCGTAGATGCAGCGGCGTTCGGCGAGCTTGAGCGCGCCGTTGACCCTGCGGAATACGTCGTGGTAGACGCCGACTTGATGCACCTTGGCATCGGGCCGGTCGTACAGCACCTGAAACAGTGCATAGTTTGCGCGTGCCCGGATCCCGCCCTGCGCCTCCTCGCCCAGAATCCGCAGGTTGGAGATCATGTGACGAAGGTAGCGCGGCGCAAACATTGTCGTCTTCTCCAGCGCGAAGGCGCGGTCGTAGAGCATCCGTTTGCTGTCGCAGTAGATCAGCCCAACCGGCATTCCGCGCTCTTCGTTCTCGCGCGAGATGACGATGTAGAAAGCATCCTCCGTGAACATCTCGGCCCAGTCGGTGAGGCGTTGCTCATCGAGCGCTGCAGCATAGGCGGCGTTGAATTCCTCCACTTCCTGGCGCAGCAGGAGCGCGTGGAGCCGAGCGTCGCCCGCGTCGGCCGTAGGAATGTCCAGCATCGCCGCTTCTCCTACACGCCCATTTCCGCCCGCCAGTGCCTGTACATGGCGCGGATCGCGGCCTCGGAGATCAGGGTATCGGAGGTCCCGGCTTCGACGGCGGGATCAAGCTTGACCAGATGCAGCCTGCCGGGCACGCGGCGCATCCCGTCCTGAACGAATTTCATTGCTTCGTTGTTTTCCAATCCGAGAAAGCCAGCCGGTCCCATGAGGTTGCCCTGGCGCAGGCGATGGCGGGTCATTTCTTCATCATCGCCGGCAAACCCGAACATCGTCCATTTCATGATGAACTCGTGCGGTCCGTTCGGCACGATCTGGCGAATGCCCAACGTGTTCATTTCCCGCTGGACAATCAGGTTCGGCCAGATCGTTGACATGGTCACCGACCACGGGCTATCGAATTCCGGGACGAAATCCATGAAGCGCGGTTCGCGCAGCGTCATGCCTTCCCTGTAGGCGCGCATCTCCTTCTTGGCGTCGCTCGCAATCGTCTTTGTCTCGGACTTGGCCGACGCCATCACGCCATGGCGGCCGCTTGCGTCAGTGAGCATGAGCGACCGGTTGCCGGCGACCAAGAGGCCGAATGTCACGAGAAAAGTATGCAGCAGCGTCGCGTGATAGGGGTCCTTGAGGTTTTCGTGATAGAGCTTCCAATTGCCGGGCAGCGAATGCCGATAATGCCCGAGGACGCTGAGCGGCCTGCCGTCGAAGGTCGCCTCGAACTCGCGTAGAATGTCCGGACCGAGATAGTCAGCGAACGCTTCCATGTCGTGACGATAGGAGGCGAATACCACGCCACGGTGCGTGGTGACGTTCAGCTTGACGAGCCCGTGCTCGGCGAGATCGAAATTGCGCGGCATGCCGCCCTTGCCGGCGACGCCGCGCCGAAACGGCACGCCGATGAGGTTGCCTTTGAGGTCATAGGTCCATTGGTGATACGGGCAGATGAATTCGTTGGCGGTGCCGGACAGCTCGCGGCAGAACTCGGCAGCGCGATGCACGCAGCGGTTCTCCATCACGCTGATTGATCCGTCCTTCGCGCGGGCCACCACCACCGGCGTCGGGCCGACATTCGAGCGAATGAAATCCCCGTGATTGGGAATCTCGGCTTCGAGGGCGACGTAATTCCAGGTCGGACCGCGGAAAATCCGCTCAATCTCGCGTTTGTAGATGTTCTCGTCGGTATAGACCCAATCGGGAATCTCCGTGAGGTCCCCCGGCCAGACATATTGCCGGTCGAGTAGCACGGCGTTGTCGCTCGCGACTCCTGTTGCCTCGCCACCGTTGCGGCCGGTCGCGCTCACGCCCGAATGAATGCCGATCATGTCTTTCGTGCGCCTCTGCAGTGCCACGATGAATGAACGAAGACGGATATTAGCACGCTTGACGTATAAGCCCATCGAAGATCCATGATGAAATAGGGGCAGGTTTCAAACCCGCCCCTCTCTCGGGTGGCGTATGTTTTTTGCAGAGCGGGTTATAAACCCGCCCCTGCATCCATTCGGGCAAATTGACTCGATCATACCTCTTCATCAGTATTGGTGAGGACAAGATGCGCGCGGCGCCCACAACCGCAACATTGCCGAGGGAGTTTCCATGAAGCGACGCAAGTTTCTGCAACATGCGGCGGCCGGCGGCCTCCTAGCCGGCGCAGTTGCCCGGCCTGCTCTTGCGCAAACCGACGACCATGTGCGCTGGCGATTGGCAGCGAGCTGGCCAAAGAGTCTGGATACGATCTTCGGCTCGATCGAGGAATCTGTGCAAACGGGTTGGGCAGCTAACCGAAAGAAGGTTTGAGATCCAGCCTTTCGCCGGCGGCGAGATCGTTCCTCCCCTGCAGGTCATGGATGCGACCCAGAATGGCACGGTGGACTGCGGTCATACTCTGACCGCCTTCTATATCGGCAAGAACCCCGCCTACGCTTTCGACTCCGGCGTCGCCTTTGGCTTGAACAACCGGCAGCAGAATGCGTGGATGTATTACGGCGGCGGGCTCGAGCTGCTGCGCGAGCTCTTCAGGAAGAATGGAATGGTGCAGATTCCGTGCGGCAATGTCGGTGTGCAGATGGGCGGCTTCTACCGCAAGGAGATCAACAGCGTCGATGATCTCAAGGGCCTCAAGTTCCGCATCGGCGGACTGGGCGGCACAATTCTCTCGAGGCTCGGCGTCGTGCCGCAGCAAATCCCGACCTCCGATATTTACCCCGCGCTTGAGCGCGGGACGATCGATGCGGCGGAGTGGATCGGCCCCTATGATGACGAGAAGCTCGGGCTGCATAAGGTCGCGAAATATTACTATTACCCTGGCTGGTGGGAAGGTTCCGCAATGATCACCCTGCTGATCAATGCGCAGCGCTACGAGGCTCTGCCACAGCTCTACAAGGATGCGCTCGATGCCGCCTGCGCTGAGCAGAACGTGATGATGATGGCGAAATACGACGCAAAAAATCCGGAAGCTTTGCGGCGTCTGGCGGCGGCGGGTGTGCAGCTGCGGCAATTTCCACGCCCTGTCCTTGATGCCTGCTACAAGGCGACATTTGAGACCTATGAGGAGCTTGCCGCCAAGAACGAGGACTTCAGGAAGATCTATGCGTCCTGGCAGAAGTTTCTTGCCGACTCCAATCTCTGGTTCCGGTTGGCCGAGAACAATCTCGACAACTATCGCTACATCATGTCGGCGCAGCGCTGAAGGTGAGCGCGCAGGGCATCGGCGCTCGGGTCCTGCGTAAGGAGGACGCGCGTCACCTGCGCGGCCGCGGCAGCTTCGTTTCCGACATGATGCTGCCGGGACAGAGCGAGGTCGCGTTCCTGCGCAGCCCGCTTGCCCACGCGCGCATCGCACAGATCGTCAAGCCACCGGAGTGCGAGCAGTCGGTTCTTCGTTCGCGTTGACCTTGCAGGTGCGGCCGATATCGTGGCGGGCAACACGGTACCGGGCTACAAGCTCTCCAGCTGTCCGCCGCTCGCCGATGGCAAGGTGCGATTTGTCGGCGAGGCGGTCGCCATGTGCGTTGCCCGCTCGCGGGCGCTTGCCGAGGACCTCTGCGCGCGCATTGAGCTCGACCTGGAGGAGCTTATGCCCCTGGTCGATGCGCACGCGGCGGCTGCCAACACGAGTGTGCGTGTCCACGACGAATGGCCCGACAATAACTTCCTCACGCTGACCCTCGACAATGGCTTCACCAGCGAAAGCAAAGGCGCGCCGGTCGTGGTCACGCGCGAGATCTCGCTGGCGCGCCAGGCGATGGTGCCGCTCGAGGGCAAGGCGGTGCTGGCCTACTGGGACGAGCGCCAGGACCAGCTCATCGTCTACACCTCGACCCAGGTTCCCCACATCATCCGCGCCGGCATCGCGCAATTTCTCGAGGTTCCGCAGGGACAGGTGCGGGTGATATCGCCCGATGTCGGCGGCGGGTTCGGCTACAAGTGCATCCTGCAGCCGGAAGAGCTTTGCGTCGCCTGGCTTGCGCGCCGATACCGGGCGCCGTTCCGCTACATCGAGGATCGTCGCGAGCACCTCGTGGCGGGCGCCAATTCGCGCCAGCATCACTATCGGCTCACCGGCTATGCGGATGAGCGCGGGCGGCTCAAGGCGCTCGATGCGGATATCACCATCGACGGCGGCGCCTATTCCAACTGGCCTTTCACGGTTGCGCTTGAGCCCGGCCAGGCGATTGGCAATCTGCCGGGGCCGTACGACTTTCGCGGCTATCGCTGCCGTACGCGCTGCGTCGCTACCAACAAGCCCGGATTCCTGCCTTATCGCGGCGTTGCGCGCACCGGTGTCTGCTTCGCTATCGAATTGCTGATCGACGCGATTGCGCGCGAGGTCCGCCGCGATCCATGGGAAGTCCGCCATGAGAACCTCGTTCCGGCTTCCGCCATGCCCTACGACAATGTCGCGCGCAAGCATTACGACAGCGGCGATTATCAGAAGAGCCTTGAGCGGGCGCGCGACGAGCTGAACGTGATGGCGTGGCGCGCGCGTCAAAGCCGCGGTGAGCCTGACGGGCGCCGCATCGGGATCGGCTTTGGCACCTACTGCGAGCAATCCGCGCACGGCACCAGCGTCTTCTCGGCGTGGGGGCTTCCGGTCATACCCGGTTACGACCAGGCCACGGCGCGGGTGACACCCGACGGCGGGCTGGAGATTCGCGTCGGCGTGCATTCCCATGGCCAGGGGATGGAGACAACGCTCGCCCAAGTCGCCCACCACGTCACCGGCATTGACCTCGCCGACATTCGTGTCGTGCATGGCGATACCGGTCTCACGCCATTTTCCACCGGCACCTATGCTTCGCGTTCCATCGTCATGGCGGGGGGCGCGGTTGCCAATGCATGCAACGCGCTCATCCCGCGCATTGTTGCAATCGGCGCGCATCTCATGCAGTGCGCCGTCGCAACCGCGCGCTATGAGAACGGCGCGATTGTCGGACCGCAGCGTGCGATTGCGGTGCGTGAGGTTGCGCAAGCCTGGTACTTGCGGCCGGAACGCCTGCCTCCGGACGTCGATGTCGGCGGCCTTGAGGCCACCGTCGGCTTTCGGCCCAAGGTCGATACCGGCGCCTTCAGCTATGCCTCGCACGCCGCCGTGGTTGCGGTCGACACCGAGCTCGGTGACATTGAGATACTCGACTATGTCATCGTCGAGGACTGCGGAACGGTGGTCAATCCGATGGTGGTGGATGGCCAGACTTATGGCGGGGTTGCACAGGGCATCGGCACCGCCATGTACGAGGAAAGTCTTTACGACGCCAATGGCCAGCCGCTCGCTTCGACTCTCGCTGATTATTTGCTTCCGGGCGCGACCGAAGTTCCGAACATGCGCATCTTTCACATGCAGACGCCATCGCCGTATACCGCATTCGGCATCAAGGGAATGGGCGAGGGCGGCGCCATCGCGCCGCCGGCGGTAATCTGCAATGCGGTCAACGATGCCTTGCAGCCGCTCGGCGTGGAGCTGGCGCAGACGCCGCTAACCCCGAGCCGCGTCCTCGAAGCGATCCAGCATGCGAGGCCCGCGTTGGCGGCAGAACCCGCCGCATTGTAGGGGCGTGCAAACACCGCGCTGTCATCGTCCGCGCAGGCGGACGATCCAGTAATCACCGCCCAGGATTACTGGATGCCCGCTTGCGCGGGCATGACGGTGGAAAGGAAGTATCTTATTTCTTCCCTGGCGCCGCGCGAGGTCCGGCGCGTGGCGCGGGCGCAGTAGGAGCTCCAAGCGCATTGTCGGGAAGCCTGTTCCATACCTGGCTGCGCCCGAACAACGAGATGCCGAGATAGCCGCGCACTTCCAGCTTGCGGCCGTCGGGGCTCAATTGCATCAGCGCGCGATATACGGAGCCGTCGCGCGGATCCATGATGGTGCCGTCGTCGTATTTCAATCCGTTGCGGTGCATGCCTTTGATCAGAGTGAGGCCCAACACCGGGGCGCCGCGTTCGGCTCCTTCGCATCTGTCGCAGACCCAATTGGGGTCCTCGCCCGGCTTGAAAAAGATTTTCACGATGGCGCCTTCATACACGCCATTGCGTTCCGTGATGCGGAACCAGCTCTCCGCCTGCCCTGATTTCTCGTCCACCTGTTCCCACAGGCCGACCGCGGTGGGCTCGGCCGCGTAGAGCGGAGCAACCGCAGCCGCGAAAGCAACTGCGCCAATCAGTTTCAGCAACATCACTCGCATTGCGATATACCTACCGGTTTCTGAGAATCGTCATTTCTGGGCCTCGATTGTATCTGCTTGCCGGACGTCATGATCCTTAACATGTATTCATCCGATGCTTCGAGACTATGTTGATTTCGAGAAAAGTGCCTCGCAAACGGAACCTGCGCGAGCGCTTTTCCGTTGGTTGAGACAAGGCCACGCAACTCAGCTCGGGAATGGAACCATGTCGTGTAACGCTTTATCTGGTTTGCAGTGCTGCGCGTGTCATAAAGTCGCGCCGCGGCGCGCGCTACGCATCGCGTCTGCTTGGAGCCGCCGCTGCAATTTGTTTGTTCGGCGTCGCGCCGATCGTCGCCGGCAACCTTGCTCCGGCAATCGCGCAGGTGCACGGAACGCAACTCTCCGGCGAGTTCCGGCAGGCGTTGCAGCCCTATGGGCGATGGGAGCGTCACTCCCGTTGGGGGGAGGTCTGGGTCCCTGGAAACCGCGCGCGCGGTTGGCGGCCTTATACAGAGGGTCGCTGGGTCTACAGCAACGACTGGGGTTGGTACTGGGCCGAAGACCAGGACGAGGCGGCATGGGGCTGGGTTACGTATCACTATGGACGCTGGGTCTTCGATGCCGACGTGGGATGGGCGTGGATACCCGGGCGACGAATGGGGACCAGCCTTCGTGCAATGGCGTTACGGTGCAGATTATGTCGGCTGGGCGCCGCTGCCGCCGGACGAAGTGGATCGTAGATTACCGCGACCGAGCGGACGTGTGGTCATTCTGTCGCGCCCGCGATTTCGGCGCTCCCCTGCTGACCGCGCGTGATCATCGGCCGCAACGAATATCCGGCTTTCTTCCGCGAGACCGTAGTGCTGAACGAAACCGTCCTGTTGCGCGACCGTCGGCATTTCGCCGTCAATCCGGGAATCCCTGCCTGCCTTATTGCCGCTGCCATTGGCCGGCCGCTACACACCTACGAGGTGCAACCGCGCATCCTCGCCGGCACTGGGCAAGTGCCGAGACGCGACGGTCGTGGGAGCGCAGCAGTTGCAAGCGTTGCGCCATGGCGGCCCGAACCGCAATTTCGGTGCGCAGGCAAGCCTGCGTGAGACGTCGCAAACCATTGCGCCTGCGCGTGGCAGCCAGCCGCTTCGGCCACTCGCCGCCGGCGAGCGCGGCCGCCTCGGTGACTAATCCGCCACTGGCCGCGCAGGGCCGGGGACGCAACAGCCGCAGCCGCTGGCGCAGCAACGCCCGGCGACAGCAGCCAGCAAAGGCAGGGTGAGCGCCAGCAGACCGCGCCCAGCACGCAGGGAGCTGGGATCGCCGCGCGCGCGCGAAGAAGATCGCGGACCGCAGAATCAGCAACAGGGACGACGGGAAGTGCAGCCGGGCACGCGCGACCGACAGGTGCCGCAGACACAAGGGCGTGGCTCCCAGCGTCAACTGCGCGAAGAAGGAAATCGTGCGGCAGGCGGCAGACCAGAAGGTCGGCCGAGCGAGCGTTCGCGTCGACGGACACGGAACGGCGTCCTCCGGAAAGTCGTGCCGTCGAGGAGCGACGCCACAGACTGACACTGAGCGGCGCGCCGCGCGTCCGCAGCAACGGCCTACGACCGAGGGACGTCGCCAAGTCGCCCCGGAGACTGCGCAACCGCGCGCGGGACGAAGCGGCCTCGAATCGGGTCGCGCGAGCGTCCGGCCGGAGCCGCGCCCAGCGGCGAAGCGCGCCGAGCGCCACGGAAGGTAGAGGCGGCGGGTTCGGCGCAATGTCCGCTCCGCGTCGCCGCCGTCGGCGGAGGCGGCGGCGCGCCGCATGCCGCGCCGACGGGCGGTGGAGCGGCGCGTGCACCAATGGGCGGCGGGCAGGAGCGATCGGCGGCGGGTCGGTGGCCACGGCCACGGACGGTGACCGACCACAACGAGGTTGCAAGCAAAACGGGCGGCAAGCAACGGGTGGGCTTGCCGCCCATTCTTTATGCGCTTGAGGAAATCGCGTCCGTTATCGGCTCAGCAGAGGCTTTCCCGAACAGGGACGGTATCAGCTCGTCAAGAAACAGAAGCAGTTGCGCCCTTGCGCCGACGGAACGTCCGGCCTCCTTGTTGAGTGGCACGATCGCCTCCGCCGCCAACTGCCAAGTTGTTGTCACGTAGGAGAGCCCAGGGTTCATCGTGGCAGAGGTTTTCTCTCCGCGCGGGGAGTCAAACGCAAACTCGATGAGCGGCACGAGCTGGTTCACGGGCTCCCGTTTTGGGAGCTTGCCGGGCGTGAAGCGATTGGTCAGATAGAGCGTGCTGAATTCAAGGGCAAACCCCCAATGCAGCGTATCTGCGTTACGCGTGAGCATCGGGGCGAGCTCACCTGTCTGTTCATCGACGCCAAAGTTTACCGAGGAGCCGGTCATCGGATGCTCGAGCGTGACCGCTCCTGTAACTCCGAATGGCCGCAGCCACGCGAGACTGTCCGGCGCATCGCCAAAACCCTTGCCGAAGAAGATGCCCGGCATGATCGAATCGGGAGCATTGGCCCCGACCCCCTGACCGCCTGAGTGGCCAATCCTCCAAGCCAGTGCGGCAGACACCAGCGTCTCATGCATATCGTCCCGATACACTTCTCCTTTAATTCTCAGGTTTGTTATGTCGAAGGCGGACCGCTGTGAATTGCCCCAGTTGCGATGAATCCATCCGCTCTCAGCGCCAATCGCGATCTTTGGGGTCAGCAGGCGAGAGAAGGCCCAATTGAACCTGCTATCCACAACATCGCCGCCCTCGCCTGGATGTTGGGATCGTGAGGCACTTGGCAATATCAACTCGTCATTAACCGCCGGATCGTCGAACGTGAGGGTGCCGGGAAACAATCGGTTGCCGGCGATGCCGTGGGCATGCGCGGAACAAGACGTGGCGAAACAAGACATGGCGAAACAAGACATGGCGAAACAAGCCGTGGCGAGAATCGCGACCGCGCCGCCACGCAGCAGACGCGGGACATTGAGCAGGCTCTGCCTGGCGCGTGAGGCGCATGCCAACGACAGAGGCGTGAGCATGACAACCTCGTTGCTTCGCGTCTCCAAATAATTCGCACGGCGTCAGCGCCGACGCTGACTGCTTAGATTGGAGGCCGGTCGAAGGGGGCAGATATAGTCCGAGTGGGATCAAATCACGATGACGTTTTTGCCACAGTTCGGAGCTCGTTTTTCCCGTTTGCTGTTTGAGCAGCAGCCGAGTAGCCCGCATTGAGCGCTTGGCGAATGCGGAACCCGGATGTCGCTTGCGCTCCATCCGGGCTACGAAAATTCTGGTTCAGATCACGTATTGCCGCAGCGGCGGGTAGCCGTTGAAGCCCACGGATGAATAGGTCGTCGTGTATGCGCCCGTTGCCTCGATCAAAACCTTGTCTCCAATCGCCAGCGAGACCGGCAGCGGATACGGGTTTCTTTCGTACATCACGTCGACGGAGTCGCAGGTCGGGCCGGCGATGACGCAAGGTGCTGTCTCGTCGCGGTCGCGCGCCGTCCTGATGGGATATCGGATCAATTCGCCGATGGTTTCAGCAAGCCCGTGGAACTTGCCGATGTCGAGGTACACCCAGCGCAGCTCGTCTTCGGGCGATCGCTTGGCGATCAACACCACTTCGGCCTCGATGATGCCCGCATTGCCGACGAGGCCGCGGCCCGGCTCGACGATGGTCTCGGGCACGGCATTGCCGAAATGCTTGCGCAAGGCGCGGAAGATGGCGCGGCCATATGTCTCGAGCCTGGGAGTCTTGCGCACATAGCGCGCCGGAAAGCCGCCGCCGAGGTTGACCATGGCGAGATTGATTCCGCGCTCGGCGCAGGTGCGGAAGATGGCAGCCGTCGATGCCAGAGCCCGGTCCCACGCTTCGACGTTGTGCTGCTGTGAGCCGACATGGAAGGAAATCCCGTGCGCAACGAGACCGCGGCGGTGCGCGAGCTCGAGGATGTCGGGAGCGTAGTCCGGCTCACAGCCGAACTTCCGCGACAGCGGCCATTCGGCCCCGGTGCCGTCGCAATGGATGCGGCAGATCACACGCGAGCCCGGGGCGCAGCGCGCCACCTTCTCGACTTCGGCTTCGCAGTCGACGGCGAACAGGGTGACGCCGAGTCGGGCAACGGCGGCAATCTCACTCTCTTTCTTGATGGTGTTGCCGTAGGAGATGCGCTCGGGCGTAGCGCCAGCCGCGAGCACATCCTCGGTCTCGCTGACGGAGGCAACATCGAAGCATGAGCCCAATTCCGCCAGAAGCTTGAGTATTTCAGGCGCGGGATTGGCCTTCACTGCATAGAACACCTTGGTGTCCGGCAGCGCCTTGGCGAACAGGAGATAGTTCTCGCGCACGACATCGAGATCGACCACGAGGCAGGGTCCTTCGTCTTTGCGCTGCTTGAGAAATTCGCGGATGCGTGCGGTCATGGCGACGGTGCTCCCTGATCCGGCATGGCGGCGAGGCCGACGAGTGTCCGCCATCGCACGAGTGAACCTCCTGTGATGCACGCGGCCCGCCTCGTAGGCGCGCCAGCACCACCTCGATTGCTGCCTTGGTCCGGATGAGGGAGAGATCCCGTTCCGCACGCCCGGCAAGAAGGACAAGCCTCTTCGGTGATCCGGCATTTGCGCCGGCAGTACCAAAAAAGCCCGCTCCGTCGTTGCTTTAAGCCGCGTCCCCCGTGGAGAGCGGGGTGCGCCGGTTCGCCTCCGGCTGCCGATCGCATGAGCAAGGAAAGTGAGATCACCTTCCTTAGGCGGCTATCCGGCCTCTTGTCCGGATGCCCACCGATCGACACACGGCCACAGGCACGTGCGAAATTGGGCATTCACCAAATAAGGGATGTCGCGCGGAGTCGCAAGCGATTTGGACTTATTCACAGCAGACTTTGCCGCTTGTCGTTCTCGCGTGGCATCGCCCGACAACGAGCGCGCGCCGGTTGGGTTCCGAGCCGAACCACCGTGGCGTAACGATTACGTCAGCTGCGCGTCGTGAATGGTTCGACCCGCTGCGCGTTGCGAATGAACGCGAACATGACGGCGAGGCCGCAAAGGAAGAAGAGGCCCTGCATGATGTGCACGCCATAGGGGCCGAGGTCGAAGAGGTTGGCCACCGCCCAGCCGCCCGCAAAAGCGGCACCGAAAACCTCGGCGCCGATCAGGATCGCCGCGCTGAACACGGTCATCAGATTCTGCCAGGCAATGCGCCGCTCGCCAGCGAGGCCGGATGTGGGGCCCATGTCTATCTCTCCCGGTCCTGTCTCAAGCCGCGTCGCGGCTTGCCGCATCCGCGAGCAGGCCTGCTGCGGCGAGCGCAGCGCGGATGCGCTCGACCTCGGCACGAGGAAGCTTCACAAGCGGCGGCCGCACCACGGCGCGCGTGAGGCGGCCGAGCAGCACCAATGCCTCCTTCATGCGATTGTGCATGTCGGCCCATGGTTCGCTGTAGAAGACGCGCGCCAGCGGGTAAATCCGATCATTGAGACGCTGCGCCGCTGCGAGGTCCTTGGCTTGCACCGCTTGGAACAACTGCGCCTGCAAGTCCGCGATCACGCTGCCGCTGCCGGACAAGAGACCGTTGCAGCCGAGCACCAGCGAGCTGAGCAGCCAGGCGCTGTGCGTGGTCAGCACATTCACGGGGGGGGACAGGCTTTGCAGCGTGCGAACATGCATCTCGTGCTGTGGCACGTTGCCCGCCCAATCCTTGATGGCGCGAATGGTCGGCACCTGTTCGATCATCGCCAACAAGGTATCGCGCGGATAGCCCTGTCCCGTCGCCAGCGGGTACTGGAACGCAATGAGGGGAAGGTCGGTCGCGTCTGCGATGCGCCTGAAATGAGCCACCGCCATGGCCGCCGTCTGTCCCAGCGTGAAGGGCGCGGGTGGGAATACCAGGAGCGCGGAGGCGCCGCGTTGGCTTGCCATCCGCGCGATGCGCGCCGCTTCCAGGCTGCCGTCCGCCCAGACGCCGCTGACGAGTGGCAATCGATCGCCAATCTCGTCCAGCGCCACGTCGAGCACCCGTTGCTGCTCCTCGAAGCTGCAGGACGCAACTTCGGTGGAATGCGCGTTCACCGTGATCGCGGAGAGCCCCTTGGTCGCCCCCACATCCCGGAGATGGCCGCGCAAGCCGCGTTCGTCGATCGCGAGGTCCTCGTTGAACGGCAGGAGCACGGCTGGAATGACGCCGTGGGGAAGGTAATGAGCATGTCCGGGCATATCGGGCGCTCCTTGGCCGGGACGCACAGGCGTTTGGGTCCCTTATATGTGAGTTCGGCAACGCCGGCAAAGGCGCGGCCGCGATCGATGCGACCCTCGCAACCGGCTTGCTGTGGGGGAGTGCCTGCGCCTACCCTCCCTATCCTGCACCGCTTGTCGGGGTAATGGAGATTGCCATGAACGCCTTCCGCCAGCTTTTGCGACACTCCTGGGTCGCGCTTGCGCTGGCATCGCTGCCGGCCTGGGGCGGCACGGCCCTCATCTACGTCACCAACAGCGCCGGCGACAGCATTCACGTCATCGACCCTGCCACCAACAAGGTCGTGCAGGAGATCAAGGGCATCGAGGCGGCGCACGGCATTGCGCCATCGCCGGACGGATCGCGCATCTATGTCAGCAACGAGGCCGATTCCACGCTCGACGTTTTCGATCAGGCGAGCGGCAAGCTGATCCATAAGGTGCCGCTGAGCAACCATCCCAACAACATCGCGGTGGCGAGGCCGGGCGATCGCATCTTCGTCGGCATTGCGCGTGGCTCCGGCGCGGTCAACGTCATCGACGCCAAGACGCTCACGCGCGGCAAGAGCATTCCGGTCAAGGGCCGCCTGCACAACATCTATGTGACGCCCGACGGGAAGCACCTGATCGCCGGCTCAATTGCCGCCAAGCTCATGACGGTGATCGATCTCGAGCGTGATGTCCCGGTATGGGAGCTTGCCTTCGATCTCGGCGTGCGGCCGATGGCGATCGAAGCCGCGCCGGACGGCGCGACGCGTCGAATCTTCGTGCAACTCTCCGACACTAATGGCTTTGCCGTGGTGGATTTTGCGGCGCGCAAGGAGGTCGCGCGGATCACCTTGCCCGTTACGCCGGCCGAGTTCGAGACCGACGCTGGTCGCGCCACCTCGCCGTCGCATGGGATCGGCGTCTCGCCGGACAACAAGACGCTGTGGGTGACCAGCATTCCGAACAATGCGGTGTTCGTCTATTCGCTCGCTGATCTCAAGCTTATCGGAGAGGTGGCGCTGCCAAGCCTGACGCTGCCGGGACACGGACCGATCGCGGCGGTGCCGAACTGGGTGACGTTCACGCCCGACGGCAAGACGATCTACATCTCCAACGCGGCACTGCGCTCCGTCACGGCCATCGATACCGCCGCCATGAAGGTGAAGGCCGTCATTCCCGTGGGCGAGGTGCCAAAACGCATCAACACGCTGGTGATGAATAACAATCTCTCAGGTGTCATCGTCCGCGAAGGCGGACGATCCGTAGCCGCTGGAGGTGGGAGCTGCACTGTTTTCCCTCAATGGCGCATCGGTTACTGATGCCCCGCATTCGCGGGCATGACGACGGGAGCAAAGACGACCTGCGCAGGCCGACCCTCTACTGTCCGGCGACTTGATCGAGGACGGTGTACGTTACCGCGCCTGAAGCCATGGCCCGTGGCGGCGGCAAGCGCGTCAATCGCAGCGGTGACATCCTTGCGCGGCCGGCGGCTTGCCCAGAACAGCGGTCCGCCCTTCTGAGCGGGAAAGCCGTAGCCGTTCACCAGAACCAGATCGACATCGGAAGGACGCGCGGCGATGCCTTCCGCCAGCAGCAAGGCGGCTTCATTGATCATTGTGGCAAGCGCCTGCCACTGGATCTGCTCGGGGGCGAAGGGATGTCTGACAATGCCCTTGGCTGCCGAGCATTTCTCGATCACGGCATGTACCTCCGGATCGGCCTCGCCGCGGCGCGCGCCCTCGGGGTAGCGATACCAGCCAGCGCCGGTCTTTTGCCCGAAGCGACCGGCCTCGCAAAGGCGGTCGAGAATCTCGGGATAGCGCGCCTTGGGGTCGCGGGCAGCAGCAAGCCGTTGACGCGTGCGCCATGATATGTCGAGCCCAGACAGATCGTTGACGGCGAACGGTCCCATCGCCAGCCCGAAGGCGACAAGCGCCGCATCGACCTGCTCGGGATAGGCGCCGTCCTCGAGCATGAGCTCGCATTGCATGCGATATGCTGAAAAGATGCGATTGCCGATGAAGCCCTCGCCCACCCGCGCAACCACGGGAAGCTTGCGAATGGTTTTGGCCAATGCGAGCACCGTGGCAAGGACGTCGGGCGCCGTCGCGCGCCCGCGCACGATCTCGATCAGCCGCATCACGTTTGCCGGTGCGAAGAAGTGCAACCCAACGCAATCGCCGGGGCGGCCGGTGGCGGAGGCGAGCGCATCGAGATCGAGATAGGAAGTGTTGGAGGCGAGAACGGCGCCGGGTTTCAACAGGCGGTCGAGCTCGCGCATCAGCGCCTGCTTGACATTCATATCCTCGAACACGGCCTCGATCACAAGATCCACTTGCGCCAGCGCTGGTAACGCAACCGTGGGCGTGAGCATGCCGAGGCGGCGCTCCATTTCTTCCGCGCTCATTCGCCCGCTCTGCACCAGCCGCTGGTAGACGCTCCTGATCCGTTCGACGCCGCGATCGAGCGCCGCCTGGTCGCGCTCGATCAGCGCCACCGGGATGCTTGAATCGAGAAAGCACACGCTGATCGCCGCCCCCATGGTGCCGGCCCCGACGATGCCCACGCGGGCGACCGGGCGCGGCGTTGCCCCCGAAATTCCTGGCACACGCGCCGCTTCGCGCTCAGCAAAGAAAAGATAGCGCAAGGCGGCTGCTTCCTCGCTCTGTCGCAGCCGCTGGAAAGTGTCGCGTTCCTCCGCGGCAGCGGCGGCGAACGGCATGCGCGTGGCGTTGCGCACCGACGCGATCGCCTCCTTGACGGCGGTGCGCCCGCGCGCGGCTTGCATCGCCTCGGCCACCGCGCGCTCCACCGCTTCCTCTGGTTCGGTGGGCACTGGCAATTCGCTGATCCGGCGCTTGCGCCCGATGCACTCGCGCGCATGGCGAAGCGCCGCCGCGCGCAGTCCGCCTTCGACCACGGCATCGACGAGGCCGAGCCGCGCCGCCTCGGCGGCCTTCACGCGCCGGCCCGAGGCGATGAGCCCTATGGCGGTGGAGAGCCCGGTGAGACGGGGGAGACGCTGGGTGCCACCCGCCCCAGGAATGATGCCCAACGTCACTTCCGGCAGTCCGACCACCGCATCCGACGCAGCGATGCGGGCATCGCAGCCAAGCGCGAGCTCAAACCCGCCGCCCAGCGCGGCGCCGGCAATGGCGGCAATGACGGGCTTGTCGCACGCTTCAATGGCGGCAATGACGGCAGGCAGCTGTGGGTCGCGCGGCGGCTTTCCGAATTCGCGAATGTCGGCGCCGGCGATGAAGGTCTTGCCGGCGCCGATGAGAACGATGGCAGTAACCGCCCGGTCACCGGCGAGCGTCCCAATCGCTGCGAGAAGTCCGGCGCGCACCGCGAGCGAGCTGGCATTGACCGGCGGATTATCGATGATCACAAAGGCGACATCCGCCTCGCGCTCGACGCGTACCGGCTCATCGGCAACGGCGTTCGTCATGTCCTCTCCGTACCGGGCCCAGCCAGTAGCCCGGATTGAACGTAGCGAAACCCGGCGGAGTAGCCAGTAAGCAATGTGATCAATCAGCGCCCGCAAGCTTCCATCGGCACGTTAGTGAAAAGCATTGCGTCTGCAACGAAATTTCGAAGCAGGAGAGCTTGCTGGAATGCTACTGACCCGGATTTCGCTTTCGCTCAATCCGGGCTACGGTCCGAACCAATTCGCAGGGGAAGATCGAAGGCCAGCGTGCAGATGACGTCGATCGATCGGTTTTGCCTCTGGCTCGAAGCCACCTCCTTGAGTCAAGCCATTCAAAGCACCGCATGGATCGTTCCAGCCGTGCAGACCATCCATATTCTGGCAATCGCGATGCTGGCCGGTTCAGTGCTGATGCTGAATTTACGCCTGATCAGGGTGGTTGGCATCGATCAACCGCTCGACCGCTTCTCATCCCGATTTCTTCCCGTGATCTGGTGGGCATTGCCAATTCTGCTCATCACCGGCGCGATCATGATCATCGGTGAGCCGGCGCGAGCGTTGAAGAATCCATTCTTTCAGCTGAAAATGGCTCTGCTCCTCGCAGCCTTGGGAGTGACCGCCCTTTATCAGTTCCTCCTCGCTCGCGGCGGCGCTCATTTCGAACCGGCGAAAAGTGGACGCGGCGCAGCGCTCCTCATTGCGGTCCCCTCGCTCGCGTTGTGGACAGCGATCGTATTCGCCGGCCGTTGGATCGCCTACTATTAGATGGAAGCAGCGCTGAAATGGTTGGAGGCGACGGCGCTGGCGACGGAAATTCGCGAGAATGAGTTTCTGTTTCCTTGGATCGAGTCGGTTCATGTGCTTGCCATAGCTCTGGTCGTCGGATCGATCGCGATTCTCGACCTGCGGCTTCTCGGTGTTGCCTCGCGCGATCGGCCGGCGGTCAGGCTCACGCATGACGTGCTGCCCTGCACCTGGGTCGCATTTGCCTTTGCCGCGCTCACCGGCGGCATGCTTTTCTCGGCAAAAGCGACGGCCTATGCCGGCAATTTCTTTTTCCGCGGCAAGCTCGTCCTCCTCGCGCTGGCGGGCCTCAACATGATCGTCTTTCACGCATTCGCCGGCCGCGATATCGCGGGCTGGGGCGCAGCCGGGAAGCCGCCGGCGCCGGCGCGGATCGCCGGCGGCGTGTCGCTGCTGTTATGGATCGCCGTGGTGGCCTTCGGCCGCTGGATCGGCTTCACCTTGCACTGATGCTGGCGGTTTCGGGATAATCGCGACCTCGATACAGCCGAGATATGCACATGCGACACCGATTGCGCGGGGTTGCCTGCTGGCGTTCACGCGATTCTCCTGGCCGTGGCCTGACTGGCGTCTGCGGCATCCTGTCGGCGCCGAGAGTTTGCAAACCGGGGACACCCCCAAGAAGCCGCCGACCGTCATCAATCCGCCGCCGACCGCGAAAGACTGGGCCGACCTTGCCAGATTGCCGGACTGGAGCGGCGTCTGGAATCCCAAGATCACCGACCAGGATGCGCAGGTAAAAAGCAATCCGCCGCCTTGGACGCCCAAGGCCGCAGCCCGGATCGAGAAGATGTTCGCGGAGGAAAAGGCCGGTCGTCCACCTCCGATCTTCGTCAACTGCCTGCCCGAGGCGATGCCGTCCTGGATGCTGGTGACCCATAATGCCATGGAGATTCTGTTCACCCCGGGCCGGGTCACAATGCTCGGCGAGTCGGACGGCAATCGGCTGCGGCGAATCTACACCGACGGCCGCGGCCATCCCGACGATGAGGAGCTCACCTTTCATGGCCATTCGATCGGCCGCTGGGAAGGCGACACGCTCGTTGTCGAGACCGTGAACGTGCTGCCGCAAGCCTACATCGCGGTCAGCGAGGCTGCCGGTGTCGCCAACAACGGCGACATGAAGATCATGGAGCGCATCCATCTCGCGGCCCCGGACATTCTGCACGACGATCTCGAGATCTTCGCTCCCAAGGTTTTGACGCGACCATGGAGCACGACGCGCATTTTCTTCCGGCAGCGAGCGAGAAAATTCGACATCGTGGAAGGCGTTTGCCTGCAAGGCAATTATTCCGAACGCGTCAACGCGGACGGCAACCACGTCTTCGTTGAGATCGAACGCCATGTCTGGGGCAACATCGTCGCGCCCAAACGGTAGCCGCGCTCCTCAGGGGTGCGAGGCTGGGTTTGTCGGCATCATTGCTGGCTAAAATGCATTGCGGAGGAAATGGATGCGAGCGCTGCTAAAATTTCTCGGCGTCATTTGCGCTGCCACCGGCGTGCTGGTTGCGGCAAAGCTCGCCTCCGCGCATCATTCCACGACCATGTTCGACCACAGCAAGACATTGACGATCCGCGGCGTCGCGATGGAGTTGCGCTGGGTCAATCCGCACGTCAGCCTTCTGGTCAAAGGCATCGTCGACGGCGGCGAAGACGAGGAAGAGTGGCTGATGGAGATGACTTCTCCAGGCAACCTCGTGCGCGCCGGCGGCTGGAGCAGGAATGCGGTAAAGGCCGGCGACCGCGTCATGGTCGATTTCAGCCCGTTGCGCGATACGTCGAGCCGCGGCGGCGCCCTCAAAAAGGTCACCCTTCTCGACACCGGGCAGTCCTTCACGGCCAACCTTCGCGCCCAGGAGAGGCCGGGCCTCGAGTAGCCGCTCGATGCCTCGTTTTCTCGTTCGGCTGCTGACCGCTCTCTGGCTCGCGGCGGCTCCCTCGGTTGCGTTGGCGCAGAGTGAAGCCGTGCCGCCGCCGAAGGATACGATCTTCGCCCGCAAGATCCTGATGGGCGCCATCGACATGAACATGGACGAGGTCGAGACGATGCTGGCGCCGGAAGGCAAGCTCGACCATATCGAGGCGCGCGAGCATCTCGACAGCATCTCCGTGCTGCTGATGGCATTCCCGCACATGTTTCCAGCAAGCACCAACCTGTGGCGGGAGGGCGTGGAGCGAGATCCTGCGCTCGACACCTTTGCCGCTCCAGAGCTCTGGACCAGCTTCGCGGACTTTTATCAGGGGGCGAGGGACGCATCGCAGCTCGCGTTCGAAGCGAGCCGCGCCCGGCGCGCCCAGGACTTCAAGGCGCAAGTCGCCGAGCTGCGCAGCGCATGCAATTCCTGTCACGCGAAGTATTTGAAGGCGCCGTAACGCGCGCTAATTACGGTTCAGTAGCCGTCCGTAATGGCCGGAGCTTATTCCGCCATTCACGACTTGCTTTGCCGGCCAATACGCTGCGCTATGGCCGCGACGCGCGGCATGACGCGCGCATGGCATGGGCTCAGTGCAAGCTCACTGTCTCGAGCTCCTGCCGCCAGGCATTCGCAATGGCTGCCTCGCGGCTGTCGGTGAGCAATATCGGCGTGCCGTCGGCTGCATGCAGCGCATAGAGGAGCGTACCCGGTGCAAGCTGCGGCGCCTCGGGGAACTGCTTCTGGGCCTCTTCGCAGCTGACCCGTTTGATGTAGGCAATCCGGCCGCCGCCAAGCAGGGCCAGCGCTTGCGCCGAAATCCGGCTTTCTTGGGCACCAATCTTGTCGGTCATGGCGTTATCTCCACAGGTGGCAGCGCTTCCCATGCGCTTTCTCCTCCCATCGTTCGCACACCGGATCGCGTGCGGCTGTAACAGCCGTCACAATTTTTCGTTTTTTACCACCGACGTTGCGGAGCTCTGCGGGGCAACAAACAAAACCCGCCGAGGATTTCTCCTGGCGGGCCCGTGTCGCCGGCGTCACTGCCGCCAGTACATCCGTGGCTGGCAGCTCCGCTTCGAGCGACAATTAGCATTTACATGCTATTTGTGACTTAACGATGACGCCTACAGCTTCTGTCCGTTGACCCAATCGGCCAGCGTCTTCCAGCCTGGGTCGTCCTTCGATGCGAACTGCCGCCCGCCGGAGTGGAAGACATTGCCGCCAGCCTCCGGTGCGAGCGGCTGCCCGAGCAGGCGGCTGGTTGCGGGATCGCCAGGATTGACCAGCTTCGCAACCGTTTCAAAATTACGGCGCGACTGCTCCTCGCTCCACGTGCTGGCGCCCGGCGAGAGCCGTTCCAAACGAAAAGCGTTGTTGCTCTCCGCATGACACACGTAACAGCGCGTATGGCCGGCGCGCTTCTCCAGGAAGATCGGCTCGACGCGTGCCCTGAAGAATCCAAAATCGAGCACCGGCGCGGCGTGCGGTGACACGATGAATGCGCCGGCCACGATCGGCGTTAAGACGAGCGCGGCGGCCGTGAGCTTGCGTAGACGAGTTGCCATCTGGTTCTCCCGCACCCTTGTGAGCCGGGCGGAAGGTAGCACAGATCATGTATTGGTCAGACGAACGCCGCTGCGGCGTCCGCCGCCGGCGCAATCCGCGTCGGTTTTGAGACCAACGGCGTGAATCCCATGCGCGGCGAGCTCCTCGTCGCGCTCCTCGCTGTCGCCGGTGACGCCGACCGCGCCGATGACTTCGCCGCTGGCGTCCCGGATCTGCAAGCCACCGCCCTCCGGAAAAATCTGCTCACCGCTTGCTTGCAACAGATAACGCATGAAGATCGGCTTTTCCTGCGCGCGCTCCTTCACCAGCCTGGAGGAACGGCCCATGGCGAGGGCCGCATACGCTTTTCCGTAGGCCATCTCGAAGCGGATCATTGAGCTGCCGTCTTCTTTCTTGAACGCTTTAACCTTGCATCCCGGCTCGACCACAATGACGGACAGCGGCCGGCAGTCGAGCGTGGCGCCGTGCTCAAGAATTGCATCGATGAGGCGGTCGGCCTGATCGAGCGTGATGGCGGTCATAGGCACCTCCTGTGCCTATCGCCACTTGGTACGCTTGCGCACGCCGTCCACGGCTGATCGCGCACCGGCGGCGACCTGCGACGCCGAGAGCGTGGTGAGCCTGCCGCCCTGCTTGAGGATTCGACCGTCGACAACAACGGTATCGACGTTTTCAGGCAGCGCCGACCCTACCAGCAGATGTGCCGGGTCGAGGAAGTCGCCCATGTTGAGCGCGCGCGTGTTGACCATGATGATATCCGCGCGTTTGCCCGGCTTGAGCGATCCAACTTTGTCGTCGATGCCGAGCGATCGGGCACCCTCAATAGTGCCGAGCTCGAGGACGCGCCGCGCGGTGAGCGCGAATTCGTTGAGCGTGCGGGCATTCTCGGCATCGCGCACGTCACGGAGCACCCCGAACAGGCTCGAGTTGCCGATCAGCGCCGACGTATCGACCGACACGCCGCATGGTATTCCGGCGGCCAGGAATTCGCTCACCGGGGGCAGCCCAAAGCCGATACGCATATCGGACGATGTCGCCAGGCTGATGGTGGCTCCGGCATCCCTGATCATCGCGATCTCGTCCGGGCTTGCCCACACCGCGTGCACGAGCTGAACGTCCTTGCCGAGCAGCTGCGCCTTGGCGTGCGCCTCGATCTGGTTGGGCGGTGTCTTGCGGCTGGCAATATGGACGGTGATCGGGATGCCCATGGTCCGCGCTGCTTCGAATTCGGGGCGGTAGACGCTCTCGGGCAACGGCCCGGCGCGGAACATGCCACGCCAGCCGAGTCCGAGCGTGATCAGGCCCTCGTTCGAGTGCTTGCTCCAGTCGCGGTGCAAGGCCTCGATATCCGCGATATTGAGTATGTCCTTGTCGTCCTGGCCTTGCGCCCAGCCGTAAGAGAAGCGCGCGCGTATGCCGGCGTCTTTCAGCGCCGCAAGATCGCGTTCTGCATATTCGCGGCTGCGGATGTTGTGACACCAGTCGTGCACCGTGGTCATGCCGGCGTTGAGCGCCTCGGCGGCGGCGAGCCGCGTACCCTGATACATGTCTTCGGGCGTCATGTTGGCGCCGTAGCGTGCGACGGTTGGAAAGTAGCCGTGCGCCTGCACGTCCCCGGCGAAGCTGCGGAACAGCGTGTTCCACATGTGCCAGTGCGTCTCGACGAGGCCCGGCAGCACGATCATGTCCTCGCCGGCGATGACCTGTGCGTCCGGCGCGTTGATGTCTTCGCCTATCGCGACGATTTCGCCGTTACGCACGTGCACGAACCCGCTCGGGATGTCTCCAAGCGCAGGGTCCATGGTCATGACATGCGCGTTGCGGAGGACAAACTCACCCCGTGGCCTGATGTCGGCGGGCGGCCGGGGCGCGGTTTCCGGATTTTGTGTGCTCTGGGCGAGGATAGGTGAAGGCATTGCTGATGCGGTCCCGAAGGCGGCAAGTCCTCGCATGAAATCGCGCCGGCACAAGTCGCACATGGTGATCCCCTACAGCTGTTGTGCTCTTGCATCGTGCCCCAGCCGCGCAAGGTTTCCAAGGCGTGCCTTGTGGTGGACTGACGCTGCGGAAAACCCCATATGGTGACCATGAACCAGACACGCGTAACCGAGGCGCAAACCGATAATCCGCTGCTGGCGGATTGGAACGGCGCGTTTGGCGTGCCGCCATTCGCACGCATCAAGCCGGGGCATTTTCTCCCTGCTTTCTCCTATGCATTTTTCGCGCATGCGGCCGAGATCGCCGCCATCGCCGCGGAGGCGCAGCCGCCGACTTTCGTGAACACCATTGAGGCGCTGGAACGCGCCGGGCGGGCGCTCACACGTGTCTCAAACGTGTTCCAGACGCTTGCAAACGCCGAGACCAGCGACGCCATCCTTGCGGTGGAGCGGGAATTGGCGCCGCTCGAAGCCAGGCACTGGAACAAAATCCTCATGGATGCGGCGCTGTTTCGGCGCATCGATGCGCTTTACCGCCGTCGCGCCGAGCTCCGCCTGACTGCGGAGCAGGAGCGGGTGCTCGATCGCTATCACGCACAGTTCGAACGCGCGGGCGCCGCGCTGGCGGCTCCCGCGAAAGCGAGGCTTGCCGAGATCAACGAGCGGCTCGCCTCGCTCACCACCTCGTTCGGCCAGAATGTCCTCGCTGACGAGCAGGCCGGCATCATCGAGCTGGAAGGGGAGGAGGACCTCGCCGGGCTTCCCGATTTCGCACGCACGGCGGCGCGTGCCGCCGCGCAAGAGCGCGGCCTTGCCGGCAAGCACGTGGTTACAGTCTCGCGATCGAGCGTCGAGCCGTTCCTGCAATTCTCGTCGCGTCGCGATCTCCGCGAGAAGATCTTTCGCGGCTGGATTGCACGCGGCGATGGCGGGGGCGCCACCGACAACAAAGCGATCATCGCGGAGATCGCGGCGCTGCGCGCCGAGCGGGCGCGGCTTCTCGGGTACGCAAGCTTTGCGCATTACCGCCTCGACGACTCCATGGCGAAGACGCCGGAAGCGGTGCGCGAGCTCCTGGACCGCGTCTGGGCGCCGGCGCGCCGGCACGCACTTGCCGATCGCGACGCGCTGCAAGCGCTGGTGCAGGCGGCGGGCGGCAACTTCCCGCTCGCGCCGTGGGACTGGCGCTACTACGCGGAGAAGCTGCGCAAGGCCCGCTGTGATGTCGATGAGGCGACGATCAAGCCGTATTTCCAGCTCGACCGAATGATCGAAGCAGCCTTCTACACGGCAAACCGGCTGTTCGGTCTTACATTCGAGCCCCGCACCGGCATTCCTGCCTGGCATCCCGATGTTCGGGTGTGGGAGGTGCGCGACGCGCAAGGACATCACCGCGGGCTGTTTTTCGGGGACTATTTCGCGCGGCCCTCGAAGCACAGCGGCGCCTGGATGGCGAGCCTGCGCGACCAGGAAAAGCTCGCGGGTGACGTGCGGCCGCTCATCGTCAATGTCATGAATTTCTCGAAGCCTGCCGAAGGCCAACCGGCGCTGCTTTCCTATGATGACGCGAGGACGCTATTCCACGAGTTCGGCCACGCCTTGCACGGGCTCCTCTCTGACGTGACCCATCCGATGGTCGCAGGGACGGGCGTGCTGCAGGACTGGGTGGAGTTGCCCTCGCAGCTCTTCGAGCATTGGCTTGAGCGACCTGAGAATTCTGAGCCGCTTCGCCATCCATTACCGAACCGGCGCGCCAATCCCGGACGACCTCATGCGCCGCCTCCTTGCCGCGCGCACGTTCAACCAGGGCTGCGCCACCCTGGAATATGCATCTTCCGCGCTGCTCGATCTTGATCTTCATCTGCGGCCGCCGGACGCGCCGGCGAACAACGGCGAGCTCAACATCAATGCGTTCGAGCAGGAGACGCTGGCACGGCTGGGGATGCCCGACGAGATCGTGATGCGCCACCGGCCGCCGCACTTCCAGCATGTATTCGGCGGCGGCTATGCGGCGGCTTATTACAGCTACCTGTGGTCGGAGGTGCTCGATGCGGACGCCTTCGCGGCATTCGAGGAAACCGGGGATATTTTCGATCCCGCCACCGCCAAGAAATTGCATGACCACGTCTATGCGGCCGGCGGATCGCGCGATCCGGCGGACCTCTATGAGGCGTTCCGCGGGAGGTTGCCCAGCGCAGATGGCATGCTCAGGCAGCGCGGGCTATTGGATGCCCTATCCAGTAAATGAGCATGTTACAACTATTGATTGTTTACGGTGAAAATGCAACCGTTATCTAGAGATGCAAAACGAACCTAGAGTTCCCTCGACATATCCGGTCGCCGGCCTTTCTCCATTTGCCTGCAGCCTTGAGCCTATGAGCGCGCTTTGACGGATCTCCACACTGGCGGACATCGCCGCGGTGTCGTCTGCGCGCCGCACCAGGGCGCCGTCGAGGCCGGACGTTCGGTGCTGGCGGACGGCGGCAACGCCATCGAGGCGATGATCGCAATGGCCGCCACCATTGCCGTGGTCTACCCGCACATGAACCATCTCGGTGGCGACGGCATCTGGCTGCTGCGTGAGCCCTCGGGTCGCGTGCGCGCCATTATCGGCGCCGGTCGCGCCGGCGCAAATGCACGCCGGGAGCTCTACCGCGAGCACGAGCGCATTCCCGGACGCGGACCGCTTGCGGCACTCACCGTCCCGGGCGCCGTCGCCGGCTGGATGCTGGCGCTGGAAGCGGCGCGCGCGTTCGGCGGGCGAATGGCGGTCGCCGATCTGCTCGC
This sequence comes from uncultured Alphaproteobacteria bacterium, assembly GCA_963841105.1. Taxonomy (GTDB): domain Bacteria; phylum Pseudomonadota; class Alphaproteobacteria; order Rhizobiales; family Xanthobacteraceae; genus VAZQ01. Next base: position 512,084 of record CAWJCB010000001.1, on the reverse strand, counting down.
ACAAGCGATCCGCCATGCCGCGGCCGGCTGTGCGGTGAGCGGGGGCCAGGCGCGCACAACAACCGAGAAGCTCGCAGAGCTCAAGGACGTTGCCGGCTTCGCCTCGACATTTCTCATTGACGGCAAGCCGCCCGACGCCGGTCAGATTCTCAAGCAGCCGGCGCTCGCCGCGATGCTGGATCATCTCGGCAATGCCGGCCTTGATGATTTCTACCGCGGCGATATCGGACGCGAGATCGCGCGCGACCTCGATCGGCTCGGCAGCCCTGTTGCACGCGCTGATCTCGAACGCGCGCGTGCGACTCTCGCGGAGCCTCTTTGCGTTCCTCTGAGCGCCGGCACCGCGTTCAACTCGCCGCCGCCAACCCAGGGACTTGCGTCCTTGATGGTGCTCGCGCTGTTCGAGCGGCTTGGCGTCAGGCAAGCCGAAAGCTTCGATCATGTCCACGGCCTGATAGAGGCTACCAAGCGCGCTTTGCAAGTGCGCGATGGCGTCATCACCGATCCTGATCGGCTGGCGCATTCCGTCGACCGCTACCTCACAAGTCGGTTCCTCGATGCACAAGCGGGCGAGATCGATCGGCGCAAAGCGGCGCCTTGGCCTGCGAAAGAAACATGGCGCCCGAAAACTGTGACTCAAAAGCTTTTGCTCGCGGGTTCCTCTTCGTCCCGCGCCGGCGCGGGCGATACCGTCTGGATGGGCAGCGCCGATGCATCGGGCATTGTCGTCTCCTACATCCAGTCGCTCTATTGGGAATTCGGCTCGGGCGTCGTGCTGCCGGCGACCGGCGTGCTTATGCAGAACCGCGGCGCAAGCTTTTCGCTCGATCCCAGCGCGTTGAACGCGCTCGAGCCGGGCCGGTTGCCATTTCATACGCTCAGCCCCGCGATCGCCGCACTGGATGACGGGCGGATCATCGCCTACGGCGCCATGGGCGGCGATGGACAACCGCAGACGCAGGCGGCGATCTATACGCGCCACGTTGTCTTCGGTGAGCCGATCGAGCGCGCGATCGACGCGCCGCGCTGGCTGCTCGGCCGCACCTGGGGGGCCGAGCACGACAATCTGCGCTTGGAGAAGCGCTTCGACGGCAACCTCATCGACCGGCTTGCATCCGCCGGACACGACGTCGAGGCCCTGTCCGAGCCGTACAGCGATGTGATGGGCCACGCCGGCGCGGTGATCGTGCATCCCGGCGGCACACTGGAAGCTGCGCACGATCCGCGCGCCGACGGCGGCGCCGCTGGGGTGTAACAACCCGCGCCTCCATTCCGCCGTAGTCCGCGATATCGTGCCGCTGCGAGAGGGCGGGACGCCAAGCCCCGCGAGAAAGCCTGATGCTGCATCGGTTATCTTCCGCGCTGGCGAGCTTCGCGGCGCTTGTGATCATGTCCTCCGCGGCTTTCGCTCACCCCCACGTCTGGGTCACCGTGAAGAGCGAGCTCGTCTATGCGCCGGACGGATCGGTAACGGGGGTGCGACACGCCTGGACCTTCGATGACATGTTCTCGGTGTTTGCGACCCAGGGAATTGAATCGAAGAAGAAGGGCGAGTTCACCCGCGGGGAGCTTGCTCCGCTCGCTGATGTCAATGTCAATTCGCTCAAGGAATATGATTTCTTCACCTATGCCAAGGCGAACGGAAAAGCGGTTGAGTTCCACGAGCCAGCGCCGGGTTATTATCTCGAATTCGATCCCAAGGACACGGTGCTGACGCTGTACTTCACCCTGCCGCTCAAAGCGCCGGTGAAGGCGACGGACTTTTCCATCGAAGTGTTTGACCGCGAGTTCTTCGTCGATTTCAGCTTTGCCGAGAAGAACCCCGTCAAGCTCGTCGGCGCGCCGGCGCGGTGCAACCTGTCGGTGGTCAACCCGGAACAAATGAATGTCGACCTGTCGGCGCGGCTGGGAGCGTTGGGCGCCGATCAGAGAGACCCGACGCTGACCATCGGCTCCGAATTCGCAAACAAGATCGTGGTGAAATGTCCTTGAGCGCCGCCATCGGGAAGCGATGCTTCTTCGCGGTCGCTGGCATCGCGATTATCGCAGCCGCTTACCTGGTGCTGGCGGGAGTGACCGATGCGCTGGCTCAGGGCAGCCCCTTCGGCACGCCCCGGCCGCAGGCGCCGGCCGCCCCGGTCGGCGGTGTGCTCGGCTGGATTTTCACCAAGCAGGCGGAGTTTTATCGGCAGTTCTCCGGGCTGATCCGAGCGGCGAAGGCGGACGGCAGCGCGGCCTGGAGCCTGCTCGGGCTGTCGTTTCTCTACGGAGCCTTTCATGCCGCTGGTCCCGGGCACGGCAAAGCAGTGATCTCGTCCTACCTCGTCGCCAACGGAGAGACCTGGCGACGCGGGGTCGTGCTGTCGTTTGCCTCGGCGTTGCTGCAGGCGCTCGTCGCAGTGTTGATCGTGGGAATTGCCGCGGCACTTCTCAATGCCACCGCGTCAACGATGAGAAGCGCGGTCAATACGATCGAGATTCTCAATTATTCGCTCATTATTCTTATCGGCGCGAGATTGCTGTGGGTGAAGGGACGTGCGTTCATCGCGGCCGCGCAAACGCTGCACCGCCCCGCTGCATTGAGTGCCGCGGCGACTCCCCTGCCGCAGCAACAGGATTGCGGCCATCATGATCATCATCACGGCCACGATTGCACTCATCATGGCCATCATCACCACGCGCACGCGCACGACGAGGCATCTGCGTGCGGACATGCGCATACCCCGGAGCCTGCAGAGCTCGCCGGCGCCGGCGGGTGGAAGCGCGGGCTCTCCGCGATCGTTGCGGTCGGAGCGCGGCCCTGCTCCGGCGCCATCCTGGTGCTGGTCTTCGCGCTGGCGCAGGGATTATTCTGGACGGGAGTCGCATCGACCTTTGTGATGGCGCTCGGCACCGCCCTCACAGTCGCGATCATCGCGACCCTCGCGGTCGGAGCGAGAGCTTGGGCAAAGGGCTTTGCGGATAATCGGTCCGGCTACGGGATGCTCGCGATGCGCGGCATCGAAGCCGGCGCCGCCGTGGTGATCATCGCATTCGGCGCGCTCCTGCTCGCCGGCTACATGGTCACGGAACGAATGGTGGGGATTTAGGGCGCAGAAGCCCGGTACATTGAGCTGGCGCCCTCTATCGCGTGGAACACAATGATGCCGGCGGAACATCTCTCTACGCGCTGCTGCATCGTCGGCGGAGGCCCGTGCGGACTGATGCTGGGCTTCCTGCTGGCGCGCGCCGGCGTCGATGTCATCGTGCTGGAGAAGCACGCCGACTTCCTGCGCGATTTTCGCGGCGACACCATCCATCCTTCCACGCTCGACGTCATGGGCGAGCTCGGCCTGCTCGATGAGTTTTTGCAGCTGCCGCACGAGAAGGCATTGACCATTGGAGCCTTCTTCGGGGACCGCGAATACGCCTTTGCGGATTTCACGCACCTCCCGACCCGCTGCAAGTTCGTCGCGCTCATGCCGCAGTGGGATTTTCTGAGCTTCCTCGCCGAGCACGGCAGGAAGTTCCCCTCCTTCCATCTGCGGATGCGCGCGGAAGCGGTCGATCTCATCGAGGAGGGCGGTCGCGTCGCCGGGGTCCGTGCCAACGGTGCATCGGGCGCTATGGAGATCCGTGCCGATCTCACCGTTGGCTGCGATGGCCGGTACTCCACTGTTCGCGCGCGCGCCGGTCTCACCGGCGAGGATCTCGGCGCGCCGATGGATGTGCTCTGGTTCCGGCTCTCGCGAAAGCCGGGCGATCCTGAGGAGACGATGGGAAGATTCACGGCCGGCGGAATCGCGGTTCTCATCAATCGCGGCGACTATTGGCAGTGTGCATTCGTGATCCCAAAGGGCGGCATGGCGGAAACGCACCGTGCCGGATTGCCGGCATTTCGTGAGCGCATCGCGCAACGCGTTCCGATGCTCGCCGACCGGGCCGACGAGCTCAAGGACTGGGACCAGATCAAGCTGCTCACGGTCGCGGTCGATCGACTTCGTCGCTGGCATCGGCCGGGACTGTTGTGCATTGGCGATGCCGCTCATGCCATGTCCCCGATTGGCGGCGTGGGCGTCAATCTTGCCGTGCAGGACGCGGTGGCCGCGGCGAATATTCTGTGGAAGCCGCTTGCAGAGGGAACGCTGCGAGACGCGGACCTCGAGCGCGTGCAGAAGCGGCGCATGTTCCCGACGCGCGTCACGCAACGCCTGCAAGTTGTCATTCAGAACAACGTGATCGGACGCGTCCTCGCGGAGAACAAGCCGCTGCAAGCGCCGCTGGTGCTGCGGCTCATGTCTCTCTTTGCGCCGCTGCGCCGCATTCCCGCCCGTCTCGTCGGCGTCGGTGTGCGGCCTGAGCATGTGCATACGCCGGCGCGCAGTGCGTCGGCGGGGGCCTAGGCCTGCGCGAAATCTTCCGGCCGAAGCTCGATCGGCAGCCCATGCGGGGTGCGGTCCGCCGCGTGGTCCCAGGCATTCCTGTAGCGCAAAAGCGTGTGCGCATCAGTGACGCCTTTGCTGGCAACAAGACGTTCAAGCGCTTTGAGCCAATGCCGGTAATAAGTCTCGCCCATATCGGGATCGCCCGCGGCCTGGGCCCGCTTGATCTCGTCCGCGAGCGCCGCCGCCCATTCCGGCCAGGTGAACAGGCCGCGGTCGAACAGCGTGAGCGCCATGGCGAAGGCTTGCGCCTCCCACGGCTCCCGGAACACCGGACCCTCACGGTCGCGCGGAATGCTCGGGACCGCCGCGACAGCCTTCTTCGCCAGTTCATTCCGGTCGGGGGTGCGCAGCGAGCTCACCAGATCACGCGGCCTCGAGATACGGCTCGAACGCGTCGACCGAGATTCTGACGGTCGGGTCGCTGTCGGGGCCCCAGAGCTCGAAACCATCGAACACAACCGTATAGAGCCATTGCGGGTTGTCGCCGTGGTCGATGGCGACGGTATCGGGAAAAGCCTGGGCGCCGTGCACCAGCTCGACCACCCCGACATGGCCGCGCACATAGCGCGGCAGACGCGTATGCGTCGGCGGGTGAATGTTCCTCGCGCGCACGCGATCCCCCGGCTTGAAGCGCGCCGCCGCCTGTGCCTGGCGATAGAACGAGCCGCGCGTCATGCCCTGTTGCGCGATATCGGCCGTGAGCTTGCGCTTGATCGGCTTGCCCTTGTGCAACGCATGGCCGGCAGCGAGCTCATCGGCATCGGCGAGACCACGCTCGATGACATTGCGCTCCATCGCCAGCTCCCAGCGCTGGTAGTAGGACGCACTCAGATACACCTGCGGCGGCAACTGCTCCTGCGCCCAGCGCGACATGTCGATCTGCCAGGCGCCGGCGTAAGCCATCGCCCGCTGCATGGCGAGCACGCGTCCCTCCCATGCCGCATGAAACACCGGCTCGTTCGCTTCGGGCACAACTTTTCCGAAGCCGTCCATTCCGCCCATGTCGTGCACGCCATCCATCAGGCGAACTCCGCGGGATTTTTGGGCAATCCGGTGCCGATCATGCAATCGCGAGTGACCAAGGAAGAAAGCCGCTCCTCGCTCCAGCCCTCGGTGCCGGCCGGACGCATTGGTAAAACCAGAAATCGGGTCTCGGCGGTCGAATCCCAAACGCGAATTTGCGTCTCCTTTGGCAGCTTGACGCCGAAATCGGCAAGCACGCCGCGCGGGTCCTTGACGGCGCGCGAGCGGTAGGGAGCGGACTTGTACCAGACTGGCGGCAGCCCGAGCACCTCCCAGGGGTAGCAGGAGCACAGCGTGCAGACGACCATGTTGTGGAGCGCAGGCGTGTTCTCGATCGCGACCAGATGGTCGCCCACGCGGCTCTCATGGCCCATGGTGCGGACCGCCTTGGAGCCATCATCGAGCAGCGCACGTTTGAAAGCCGGATCGCTCCACGCTCTGGCGACGACGCGCGCCCCGTTGTGCGGGCCGACCTTGGTCTCATAGGCTTCGATAATGCGGTCGAGAGCGGCCGGATCGATATAACCCTTCTCCATCAGCACCGTTTCCAACGCCCGTACGCGCAGCTGCATCTCGGACAGGTCGGAACCATGCTCGTGAGAATGATGATGATCGTCGTGTGCCGCCATTGCGTTTCCGTGAACCTTCACTGCGCAACGCCGCTGTAATGCATCGTTGCATTGTGCGATATGTGATCCATTATCCTTCCGGGCAAGGCCGAAGTCGAGGGTGATGACCCATGCAAGTCCCATGCACGCCCTTTTCCTAGCATGACAAGCGGCGCAGCCGCGCTCGCCCCTGGTTTTGCGGCAGCGGCGGACCATATCGACCGCATGGTCGCGGCGATCGGGCGGACCGTCATGTGGCTCAGCTTGTTTGTTGTGCTGATGCAGTTCACCGTCGTCATAGCCCGCTATGCATTCGCGATTGGCTCGATCTGGCTTACGGAATCGATCATCTATGCCCACGCCGCGCTGTTCATGCTGGCGGCGGCATGGACGCTGCAACAGAACGGTCATGTGCGTGTTGACGTGCTCTATGCCAAGGCTTCGGTGCGACAAAAGGCGATTGTTGATCTCCTTGGCTCCGTGCTGCTGCTGCTTCCGGTGATGGCGGTGATCATTTACTTCGCGCTCCCCTATGTGGCGCGCTCGTGGTCGATCTTCGAGCGCTCGCGGGAGTCGAGCGGGTTGCCCTTCGTGTACCTTCTAAAGACGCTTATTCCGCTCTTCGCGTTGCTCATGGCATTGCAAGGAATCTCGCAGGCGCTGTGGGCGTTGCTGGCGCTGACAAGGCCCCGGATAAGCGGCGCCACCACAAAAATCGGCTGATGGGCGGCGAATTCATCGCCGTGTTGATGGTGCTCGCAGTCTGCGTGCTGCTGTTCGCCGGCTATCCGGTCGCGCTGACCCTTGCGGGCGTGTCGCTTACCTTCGCGATCATCGGAGACTTTGTTCAGGTATTGAATTTCTCGCTGCTCGGCGCTTTGCCGCAGCGGATGTTCGGCGTGATGACCAACGAAGTGCTGCTCGCGATCCCGCTTTTCATCTTCATGGGCGTGATGCTGGAGCGCGCGCAGATCGCTGAAGATTTGCTGGAGACCATGGCACGGCTGTTCGGATCGCTGCCGGGGGGCCTCGGAATCTCGGTCCTGGTTGTCGGCGTGCTGCTGGCCGCGGCGAAAGGCGTGGTCGGCGCCACCACCGTCACCATCGGCTTGATCATGCTGCCGAGCATGCTTCGTCATGGCTACGATCCTCGGCTCGCCGCCGGGACCGTGGCCGCCACCGCCACGCTGGCGCAGATATTTCCGCCAGCGACTGTCCTGGTTCTTCTCGGCGATCAGATGAGCAATGCCTATCAGGCGGCGCAGCTCTCGGAAGGAGTTTTTGCTCCGCGGTCGGTAACTGTGAGCGATCTGTTCGCCGGCGCTCTTATTCCGGGGCTGGCGCTCGTCGGGCTCTATCTCGTCTATCTCATCGCCGTTGCAGTGCTTTGGCCGCAGTCGTCACCCGCTCTGCCGCCGGCGCGGGAGGCTGTCCATGGCGCCCGGGTAGCGCGGCGCCTGGTGAAGGTATTGATTGCCCCCATTCTCCTGATCGTCGCCGTCATCGGCTCGATCTTCGCTGGCATAGCCACGCCGACAGAGGCGGCTTCCGTCGGCGCTGTCGGCGCCATCCTGCTCGCAGCCCTGAAGCTCGACACTCGCGCATTCCTGCGCGTATTTGCGCCGGTCGTCGCGCGCACGACGCAGGTGACGAGCATGATCTTCCTCATCCTGATTGGGGCGACGCTGTTCAGCCTGGTCTTTCGAGGATTGGGGGGAGATGACCTGGTGCAGCGCGGACTAACGAATCTCCCCGGCGGCACCGCGGCCGCGGTATTGCTCGTGATGCTGGCAGTGTTCCTGCTCGGCTTCGTGATGGACGCGTTCGAGATTATCTTCGTGGTGGTGCCGATCGTGGCGCCGGCGCTTCTCAAGATGCCGGGCGTTGACCCGGTCTGGTTGGCTGTCATGCTGGCCATGAATCTCCAGACCTCCTACATGCACCCGCCGCTCGGGCCGACGCTGTTTTTCCTGCGCGCCGTGGCACCGCCCGAAATCACGACAACCCAAATCTATGTCGGGATCATTCCGTTCGTCCTCATCCAGCTCTGCGCCCTGGTGGTGCTGTGGTTCGCCCCGGGCCTCGCCACCTGGCTGCCGCATAAGCTTTACGCGCCGTAGCTTGGGTCGAGAGCGTCATGGCGTTTACGCCCACCTTCGCGGTCTATGCGAGTCCCAACGTTCTCCCCTTTCGTTGCAAAATGCTGTTTTTGCATAGAACACGAGATCAGCGCCGGCCGTCGGTGCCGACCCAGCCATGCTGTGAGATGTCGAAGACGACTCCGTCCGGATCCTTGAACTTGCGCTCGAAGTTCCCGTGCCGCTCCTCGCCGAGATCGAAGAAAAACGTTCCGCCGGCCGCTTCGATGCGTTTTTGCGTTTCTGCGAGATCATCTACCTGGAAACCAAAATGGTTGGCGCCGACAGCTTTTGTCGGATCGCCGGGGATATCGTTTCCTTGGTGACCCGAGAACTTGAGGAGCGCGAGATTGATGACGCCATCGCTCATATAGATCGCCGATCCGATGTCGAGGTCTTCGCGCCCGACTTCCCTCAGATCGAATACCTGCGAATAGAACTTCGCGGATCTTTCAAGATCTCGGACACAGACAGCGAAATGGCGTAGCCGCGCCATGACCATTCTCCTGTGCAGCTCGATTGGCTTTCCGTGAGTCGTCTGCCAGCCGAGCCACATTGACCCATCAAGTAGACCCGATAATCTAAACTCGGTACAAAATCCAGGTTGGCTCCGCGAAGGCCCACTCGCGTGCCACTGCAAGATCGGCGAGGAGCGCACGTCTCTCCCGCGTCACAACTATCAAAATTTGAAGTGCTTGGGGTGCGAAGGTGAGCGGTTTCGGCGTCGGAGCAAGTCTGCCTCGGCTTGAGGACGAGCGCTTTCTGGCCGGCCGTGGGCAGTTTTGCGCCGACATTGCGCTTCCGGGCACACTGCATGCCGCGTTTGTGCGCAGCCCGCACGCGCACGCGCGAATAGTCGCGATCAAAAAGCCGGCACGATCGGAGAAGCACGTCTTCTGCGCCGCTGACCTCGCGGGACTTCACCGCATCCGGTTCGACGGCCAAGCTGCCGGGCTTCAAGCCGTCGGATTGGCCAGTGCTCGCCGCCGAGAAGGTCAGGCATGTTGGGGAGCCGGTCGCCATGGCGGTCGGTTCGTCCCTGGCAGAAGCCGAAGATATCGCAGGGCTGGTCGAGATCGAATTCCAGGAGCTCCCACCCGTCGTCTCAATGTCGGATGCCCTCGCTAAAAACGCCCCGCTCGTTCACGAAGAATGGGCAGGCAATGTTCTTGTCGACATGAAGCTCGAAGGCGGCGATCTCACCGCCGCAAAGGCTGCCGCAGCTCACGTCATCGCGCGCAGCATGCGCATGAACCGCATGCACCCATTGCCGCTCGAAGGTCGCGCCTGCCTCGCGCACTACGACGGCAGGCTCGACGAACTGGTGGTCTATGTCGCGCATCAGCTGCCGGTCCCGCTGCAAATCGGGCTGGCGCAGGCGCTCGGCATCAGCCAGAGGCGGTTGCGCGTGGTCGCGCCCGATGTCGGCGCTTCCTTCGGTCTCAAGACCTATCTTGAGAGCGAAACAGTTGCCGTCGCGTGGGCAGCCATGCGGCTGCGACGTCCGGTGCGCTGGATCCAGGACCGCTACGAGTCCCTGGTTTGTGACGCTAACTGCCGCGATTATGCCTGCAAGGTCATCGCCTATGCCGACTCCGATGGCCGCATTCTCGGGCTGGAAAGCGAGGTGATCGTCGATTCCGGCGCCTATTCGCCCTGGCCCTGGCCGGCCGGCCTCGAAGGCGGCTTGGCGTTGGGGAACCTGCAGGGCTGCTACGATATACGCGCGTTCCACGGCCGCGCCATCAACGTGGTGAGCAACAAGCCAGCCGGCCAGCCGTTTCGCGGCGTTGCGCGGCCACTATCCTGTTGCGGGCACGAGATTGTCATCGATGCAGTCGCACAAGCCGTGGGCATCGACCCCCTCGAAGCGCGGCTCCGCAATTTCGTGCGTCCGGAGCAGATGCCCTATCTCTCCATCACCAAGAAGACGCTCGACAGCGGGGATTACGCCGCCGCGCTCAGGCGCGCGGCCGAGCTCATTGAATATCCCGCGATTCGTGTCCGGCAAGGCAACCGCGAGCCCGACGGCCGCATGATCGGCGTCGGCTTTGCCTGTTTTTACGAGCAGACCGCCTACGGCACCGGTCCCTTCGGCTATGCCGCGTGGGGGATCGAGCTTGTCCCGGGCATGGAGCCTGCGGTGGCGCGGCTTACCGGCGATGGCGAATTGATTTTGGAAGTGGGCTCGCATTCGCACGGACAAGGACACGAGACGGTCTTTGCACAGCTCGCGCACGAGACACTGGGGATCGACCCTCGCAAGGTATCGGTGCGTTTTGGCGACACCTCCGTTTCGCCTGCTGGGACCGGCACCTACACGTCGCGTTCCATGGTGACGACCGGCGGCGCGGTGATCGAGGCGTGCCGGGCGCTACGCGTGCCCATCGCAAGGATCGGCGCGCATCTCCTGCAGTGCAAGGAAGCGGATGCGCGCATCGAGAATGGCCGGGTGCAGGGTCCGCAAGGGACCGTTGAGCTCGCCGAGATTGGCCGCGCCTGGTATCACCACCCCGAAGATCTCCCAGCCGATATCGACCCGGCAGGGCTCACTGCCTGCGCCGGCCACAAGCCGCATGACCCCGGCGTCTTTGCCTATTCCGCGCATGCCGCTGTTGTCGCAATCGAGCCCGACATCGGCAGCGTCGAGGTGATCGACTACGCCATCGTCGCGGACTGCGGCACGCGGGTCAATCCGCTGCTGGTCGAAGGGCAGGTCGTCGGCGGCTTCTCCAACGGGCTTGGCAATGCGCTCTACGAAGAGAGCACCTACGACGAGCTCGGCCAACCGACCGCCACCACGCTTGCGGATTATTCGGCTCCCAGCGCCCCCTCCATTCCGGAGGTCAAGGTCGAATTCATGGAGACGGCCTCGCCCTTTGCGATGCTCGGGATGAAGGGCATCGGCGAGAACGGCGCCATCGGCCCACCCGCCGCAATCCTCAATGCGGTCAACGACGCGCTGCGTCCGCTCGGAGCGTCGGTCTACGAGACGCCAGTCACGGCAGCGCGCGTGCGCGCCGCGATCATGCGCGCCCGCGCGGGACACCGATGAAGCCCGCGCGATTTGCATATCATTGTCCCGAATCGCTCGCGCACGCCATCGGCGCACTCAATGAGCTGTCGCCGGATGCGCGCGTCATGGCGGGAGGGCAATCGCTCGGTCCACTGCTCAATCTGAGGTTGGCGCAGCCGAGCCACGTGATCGATGTGTCCCGGCTCGACGAGCTCCGCGGCGCGGCGCTCGACGGAGATAAGCTCGTCATCGGCGCCTGCGTGACGCACGCCGCCATCGAGGACGAAAAGATTCCGGACGTGACTGCCGGGTTGCTGGTCAGCGTGGCGCGGGGCATTGCCTATCGCGCCGTGCGAAACCGGGGCACGATCGGCGGCAGCCTGGCGCATGCGGATCCGGCTGCGGATTGGCTCACCGCTCTGATTGCGCTGGACGCGTCCGTCGAGCTGCAGGGCGCGAACGACAAGCACCGTGTCACTGTTGCAAAGTTCATCATCGGACCGTTGGAGACGGCGATCGGGAAGGGACAGCTGGTTACTCATGTCCTCGTGCCGCGTTTGTCGCCGGGCGCCTGCTGGGGCCGTGCGAAATACTCCAAGAAGCCAGGGGATTTCGCGGAGTCGATGGTGGTGGCTGTCGTGGATCCGCCGCGTGGCGCGGCGCGCATCGTATTGGGTCGCCGCAGCGAGTTGCCTTGTCTCATGATGCGCACTTCGCAGCTGTTGGGACGGACGCAGGCATATAATGGCACGGAAGCGCTCGAGGCGGCGATCGAGGCCGACTTGAACGGCGCGCACGTCGCGCAGTCGGATTGGACGCTGCATCGCGCGATCTTGTTGCGCGCGGTTCGGGACTTGAACGTATTTCGGGATGTGCACGCATGAAGGCGATCACGATCCGAATTAATGGCGACGACATATCGCGCTCCGTTCGACGATCGACTTTCGCTTGCGGACTTTGTCCGTGATCACTGCCTGCTCACCGGCACTCATCTGGGATGCGAGCATGGTGTCTGTGGCGCCTGCACCTTGCTGATGGACGGGGAACCGGTTCGCTCCTGCATCACTCTGGCGGTCGCGGCGCACGGCAGACACGTGCGGACCGTTGAAGGCTACGAGGGCGACGCCTTGATGACTGCGATTCGCAAGGCATTCAACCTCCGGCATGCGCTCCAGTGCGGATACTGCACGCCCGGGATGCTCGCGACGGCATATGATATGCTGTCGCGCATCGGCGATCTCGACCGGGATCGCATCCGCAGCGAGCTCGCCGGAAATCTGTGCCGCTGCACCGGGTATATCTCGATCATCAACGCGATCGAGGATGTTCACAGGCAATACGTCCGGCCGGTCGCGCATGCGGCAGAGGCGAACAGCGGGCGGGATTCTGCAATCGAGGCAAGCTTAGCCATGAGCAAACAAACGAGCTCCGGACACGTCACCCGACGCCGCTTGCTTGGCGCCAGCGCAGGCGCTGTGGGGACGGCCGTTCTGCCGCGCCGGCTGTTGGCGCAGGCCGCTCCCGTAAAGATCGGCGTCATTCTCTACCTCACCGGCGTGCAGTCCTTCATGGGCCAGCAGACCCGCAAGGGCAACGAGTTCGGGGCCAAGCTCGTCAGGGAGGCCGGCGGCCCGCCAATGGAGTTCATCTATGGGGATGCGGAATCAAAACCTGAGAGCGGCCGTGTCGTCGCCGAACGCCTGATCCGCGAGGGATGCACGCTCCTGATAGGAACCAACGATTCCGGCAGCACGATCTCGGTTGCCCAGGCGGCGGAAGCGGCAAGGATCCCGTTTCTCATCAATATTGCCTCCGCGCCGCAGATCACGGAGCAGGGCTTTACCCAGATATTCAGGAATTTTCCGCCGGCGACAGCATTGGTCGCCAACGCCGTAGCGCGCATCAAGGAGCTCGGAGCGACCACCGGCGTGGAACCACGCACCGCCGTCATTCTCCACGTTAATGACACGTTCGGGCAGGGCATCATCAAGGGCGTTGATGCGATGTGGGAGCGCCTGCAGGTGCCGATCAGGATCCTTGATCGCATCTCGTATGATGTGCGCGCGCGCGATCTTTCCGTCGAGGTCGCCAAGGCAAAGGCCGTCGGCGCCGATCTGCTGATGCCGATCACCCGCGTGAGCGATGCCATTCTGATGGTCCGCGAGATGGTGAAGCAGAGCTGGTCGCCCATGGGCATCATCAGCCCAGGCAGCCCGGGGCCTTACGAGAAGGCCTTCTCCGACGCCCTTGGCAAATATGCGGACGGCTACATGTCCTGCGTACCCTGGTACAATCCGACGAAAAAGCGCTCGCGCGAGATTGCCGACCGTTTCCAGCGCGAGACCGGGGACCGTTTCGACCTCAACGCGGCTTTCGCATTCGAGGCCGTCGAGATCGCCGCCGATGCCATCGGCCGCGCCAGGTCGGGTGAGCCCGCTGCGATCCACGCGGCACTCAAGACGACAAACATCTCAGACCACATCATCTATGGCGGGCCCATTCGTTTCGACGAGAAGGGACAAAATCCCAATATCGGCGGCGTCATGCTGCAGAACCAGAATGGCAAGCCGGTGGTGGTAAGCCCCGCCGATGCGAGCGAGGCCAAGGCAGTGTTTCCCTTGGTGCCGTTCGACAAGCGCTGACACACGGCGCGCTCGCGCCTGCCGTGACCAGCCTCTATCTCAACGTCATCAGCGGCGGCATCCTTATCGGGGTGGTCTATGCGCTCATCGCGCTCGGCCTGACCATTATCTTCGGCGTCATGCGCGTGGTGAACTTCGCGCATGGCGAGATGGTCGTGATCGGCATGTATGCCGGCTATGAGCTGTGGTCTGCCACGGGTCTTGCCCCCTGGATGCTCTCCCCCGTCGCTGCGCTTACTCCTGTTCGCGCTGGGTTACGTTCTGCAGAAAGCGATCGTGAATGCGTTCATCGATCGTCCCCAGCATGCACAATTCATCTTATTCATTGCTTTCGCCTTGATCATCACCGGCCTGCACCTCGTTCTGTTTGGCCCGGATCCGCGGCCCATTCAGATCATCGAAAGCATGCAGTCCTATGCGATCGGCCCCATACGGCTCGACGTGGTGCGCACGCAGGCGGCGGCGATGGCCCTTGGCTTGATCGGCCTGCTGCTCCTCTTCCTGAAATATTCAGATGTCGGTACTTCGATCCGCGCGGCCGCGGACAATCTCGTCGGGGCGCAAGTGATCGGCATCCGCGTGCGCAACGTGTATGCCGCTACGGCGGGCATCGGCATGGCATGCGCCGGAGCGGCCGGCGCTTTGATCGCCCCGATGTTTGATACGCAGCCATTTCTGGCGACTGATTTCACGCTCATTGCATTCATCATCGTGATTGTCGGCGGGCTTGGCAGTTTGGCCGGTGCCCTTCTCGGCGGAGTGCTGATCGGAGTAGCCGAAGCCATCGCAGCGCTCATGGTCTCGCCGGCGCTCAAGACGGTGTTCTCTTACGCCCTGCTGGTGCTTGTCCTTCTGCTGCGCCCGAATGGCTTGTTCGGGGAGCCGCAACGGCCATGACTGTGACGAGCCTGACGGGAATGGCTGTTCCGCGCGGGCCGCGGTGGCCGGCGCTTGCCTTCTTTGCGGCGATGGCGGCGGCCGGTCCGCTCATGGATGGGTTCTGGCAAAGCTTGCTGACCTTGGTCTTCTTCTATGCCTTTATGGGCTTAACCTGGAACCTGATGATGAGCGCCGGCCTGCTGTCGCTCGGTCATGCGCTTTTTCTCGGGCTCGGTGCCTATGCAACCGCCGTTTTCACCGTTGCCGGTGGACTAAGTCCCTGGCTTGCAATCGCCGCCGGCGCTTGCATCGCGGCGTTCGCCGGCAGTGCGCTGACCTGGATGGGCGCCCGATTCTCGGTGCGGGGCGTTCAGTTCGCACTGCTGACAATTGCGTTCGCTGAGTTGTTTCGCGTGTTGTTCGACAATTGGGGTATCGTCGGGGGGACCGGCGGCTTCTTTCTGAAGGCGATCAAACCCGATGCCAATCAGCCGCTCGCCACGTTGCGCGGCGGCACGTTGTTTTTCTACCTGGCTTTCCTCGCCGTCACGGCGGGCGCCTATTTCCTGATCGATCGATTGATCGCGTCGCGCTGGGGGTATCGCTGGCGCGCCCTCAAGGAAGACGAAGACGCGGCGCGCGCTCTCGGCGTGCCGGCGTTGCGAAGCAAGGTGTTGGTTGTGGCCATAAGCGCTGGACTGGCCGGGGTAGGAGGGGGGCTATTCGGGCTGATGCAGGGAAGTTTGTTTCCCGATTCCGTCATGGGCATCCGGATGTCAATTGAAATCCTCATAGCTCCGATAATCGGAGGCCTCGGCTCCCCGTTTGGTCCCATCGTGGGCGCGTTCTTCGTCGTTCCGCTGATGGAATTCTCCAATGTGCTTGGGCAACGCATCGGCTTCTATGGCCTCAACACCCTGATAGACGGCATCGTGATCCTCGCTGTTATTGCATTCCTCCCGGATGGAATCTGGCCGCGAATTCTGCGGCTGGCAAAATTTTCGGGCGCGGCCTGATGCTTGCGGTGCGCGGCCTGACCAAGCGGTTCCGCGGTCTCCTTGCGGTGAGCGACGTTTCGTTCGAGGTCAGGCCGCGAGAGATTGTGGCTCTGATTGGTCCCAATGGCGCCGGCAAGACCACATGCTTCAACATGATTGCCGGCGCGCTCGCTCCGACATCGGGTTGCGTGCTGCTCGATGGCAAGGACATCACGGGGCTTGCGCCGGAACGGATCGCATTGCGCGGCCTCGTCAGGACGTTTCAGACCGTGCGGCCGATGAGCGGCATGACGGTTTTGGAGAATGCGATGGTAGGCGCCCTTGCGCACACTCCCGACGTTTGCGCCGCTGCGAAGGTCGCCTCTGCCGCCATCTCGCGCGTCGGGTTGGCCGAGAAGTCCAATGCTCCGGCTCTGCGCCTCACGCTGCCGGATCGCAAGATGCTCGAGCTGGCGCGCGCGCTCGCCGCCGGCCCGCGCGTGCTCCTGCTCGATGAGGTGATGGCGGGATTGCGACCCGCGGAAGGTGAGCGAATCGTCTCCGTTGTCCGCGAGCTTCGTGCCGAGGGAATGACGGTGATCTTGATCGAGCACGTCATGCGCGTGGTGATGGCTCTGGCCGGCCGGATCATCGTTCTGCATCACGGCGAGAAGCTCGCCGAGGGAACGCCCGCCGAGATCGGGTCGAATCAGAAAGTCATCGAGAGCTATCTCGGACGTAAGGCGAGGCTGGCGTGACCGCGCTCCTTGATCTGCGCGATCTCGATGTGAGCTACGGCCATGCGCGCGCGCTGTCCGCAGTGAACCTCACTGTCGCGCGCAACAGCCTCACCGCCGTCGTGGGATCGAACGGGGCCGGCAAGACATCTCTGGTGCGGGCCATTGCTGGAATGATCCGGCCCGTGCGCGGCCGCATCTTGTTTGATGGTATCGACATCACCGGACTTGATTCCAACGCGACTTGTGAATTGGGCATCGGGCAGGTCGCAGAGGGCCGGCAGATCTTTCCGACGCTGACGGTGGATGAAAACCTTGCGCTCGGCGGAGCGCTGCGGCGGGCGCGAGCAACGCGCGCCAGCAATCTTGTGCGGGTGCTCGAGTTGTTTCCGCGGCTGGCCGAGCGCCGGCGGCAGAAGGCCGGAACGCTTTCCGGCGGCGAGCAGCAAATGCTGGCGATTGGCCGCTGTTTGATGAGCGACCCGCAATTCATCATGCTGGACGAGCCCTCTCTCGGCCTTTCTCCACTGATGGTCGAGCTGGTCCTCAAAGCGGCGGTTGATCTGAAGAATGCTGGATTGACCATCCTTCTGATCGAGCAGAACGTCGCGGAGTCGCTCGCCATTGCCGACCATGCCGCCGTGCTCGAGAACGGCAGCATCGTGCTGTCAGGTTCTGCTCACGCTGTGGCGCTCGACGAGAGAGTCAAGCGCGCCTATCTCGGGCTGTAGCTTCAACAGCCGGTCGGCATTGCCGTGGGCGACCTTGGCCATGTCCGAGGGAGCCAATGGCAGCGCCTCGAGGAATGCTCTGCCATCTTCATTGGTCGCATAAGGATAGTCCACGGAGAACATGAGCCGATCGATGCCGAATGTCGCCAGTGCTGCCATGAAGGGCGGCAGCGTGAAAAATCCCGACGTGGTGATGTAGACCTGATCGACTATCATCTGCGCCAATGGCCGGCTGAGGTGGGCGAGGTCGGTCGAGAGCTGATGCTCGCAACGCGCCAACATGGCGGGCAGGCCTTCGCCCATGTGGCCAATGATCAGCTGGAGATTTGGATGCCGGTCCAGCGCGCCGGAAACGGCAAGGCGCATGATGTGAAGCGCGGTCTCGTAATGCCAGCCCCACGCGAAGGTTGCGAGGCCGAAGCTGATCCTGGGTGGGAATCCATCGTAGTAGGCTTGTCGTACTGCCGCGGGCGGCATCCCGGGGTGCACGTACAGCGGAACCCCGAGTGCTTCGGCGCGATGCAGGAGCGGCGCGAAGCGCGCGTCATCAAGAAAGGCGCCCATGATCGTGCCGCTGATGAGCGCGCCTTTGAAGCCGAGGTCGCACACCGTGCGTTCAAGCTCCGCCGCCGCCGCCGCGGGAACGCGCGTCGGCAGATGTGCGAATGCCGCCAATCGCCCGGGATGATCCGCGATGCGGCGCGCTGCTTCGTCGTTGAAAGCGCGCGCAAATGCCACGGCTTCATCATCCTCAAACATGTCGGCGCTCGCCCCCATGTGGTTTCCCGCCTTGGAAATGACCGCAACGGAGATGCCGGCGCGATCCATATCGGCCAAGCGGCCGGCGCCGAGATCGCTCATCTTGCCGCCGACTTTTCTGATAACGGTAGGGAGGCTCTCGTCATCGGCGACGTTCTTGCGCCGCGGGTTCGCAAGGCCAAAGCGGCCGCTCAGAGACGGCAGGCTGAAATGTTCTTCCAGCGCGACGATCCGCATGTTCTCTCCGCCGGTTTCTTGCGCACGACATAGTGTTGCCTGAAAGTGCCCGCGTCCAGAACGGGAGATCGTATGCTGCTGAGTCTCTTCTGCGCGGCGACAATGGTCCTCGCCCTCGTACAGCAGGCGCCGGCGCAAGCCTATCCCGCGCGGCCGATCCAGATGATCGTGCCGGCCGCGCCGGGTGGTCCCGTTGACACCGGAGCGCGCATCATCGAGCCGGGTCTTTCCGCCGCCCTCGCGGTGCCCTTGGTGCTTGTAAACCGGCCCGGAGCAAGCGGTATCGTAGGAATGAGCAGCGTGGCAACCGCGGCGCCGAACGGATACACGATCGGCGCCGGCGTGAACTCGATTTTCACCATCGTTCACGTCTCCGGATCGACCGTTCCGTTCAACATCGAAACCTTTCTTCTCATCGGCAACTACGCAACCGACGTAAGCGTCCTGGCGGTGCATCCCGACGCTCCCTGGCAGAGTTTCGAGCAGTTGATTGACGATGCGCGCCGCCGTCCCGGCATGCTCACCTATGCGTCCGCCGGGGTGGGGACAGTCTCATCATTGAGCATGCAATCTATCACGAGCGCGTTCGATCTCGTCATCACCCCGGTGCCGTTTGGCGGCGGGGCGCAATTAACCATGGCCGTCATGGGACGGCACGTCGACATCGGCATGGTGCCGTACAGCACCGGAGCCGAGATGCTGCGGGAACACAAGCTCAGGCCTCTTCTGACCACCGCCGCGACGCGGCTTCCGTCGCTGCCGGATGTGCCGACGTTGAGCGAAAAAGGCTTGCCAACAAAAGGCTTCAACCTCGTTCTTGGGCTGTATGCCCCCAAGGAGACGCCGGGCGACGCCGGCAAAGCCCTTATCGAGGCGCTGGCGCGCACGATGACTGAGGCTGCCGTGGTTGCAAATCTGGATAAGGCCAGTCTGTTCGCGTTATACGAGAATCCGGCGCGCGCGCGCACGCGGCTCGACGAAGAATTCAGGGATATCGTGGCGCTTGATCGCAAGCTCAAGCAACGGCAGTAGAGGGTTGCTGATTCAATCAACGAGCTTGCGACAGCGTGCGCAAATCAGCCCGCAGCGCATCCGGGTCCGATCGGCCGAGAAGCCTTTCAGCCGTCTTCTGGGTCCGCCTCCAGACCGGAACTGCGGCAACAAGCAGCGATCTCCCCGCGGGCGTCAACACCAGGCGCCGGCTGCGCCGGTCGCCGTCATGGACGGAAACAGTCACGAGACCACGGCGCTCCAGCGGCTTCAAATTCGCGTTGAGCGTGGTCCGGTCCATCGCCAGCACCGCGGAAACCTGCCCGATGCTGGGCGGTTCAGCGCGATTGAGCGATATCAGAAGCGAAAACTGCCCACTGGTCAGTTCCAGCGGTCGCAGCGCTTCGTCATAGCGGCGTGCCAGGGCCCGCGCTGCCCGCCGCACATGCAGGCAGATGCATGTGTCGCGAACCTCATGCGTGACAGCGATGGGCAGCTTGTCGGGGTTTGACACGGGAGAATTATGTTGATATCAACGCAATTGTCAATGGCCGCAACAGGGGAACGCCACAGGGGGTAGCGGCGTTTCGGCAGGGGTCTGATGCGTGTCAGAGCTGCGGGTGAGCTCAGTTCGCCGCAAAAAATGCAAAGGAGAAAAGGATGCCAGTTACACCGTATCTGTTCCTCGACGGCCGTTGCGAAGAGGCGATGGAGTTCTACAAAAAAACGCTGGGCGCAAAGGTTGACATGATGATGCGCTTCAAGGATAGCCCGGAGCCGCCGCAGCCCGGGATGTGCGCGCCCGGGTCCGACAACAAGATCATGCACGCATGCATGCACATCGGCGACACCGCGGTGATGGCGTCTGACGGGCGCTGCACGGGGCAGCCCGAGTTTAAGGGATTTGCACTCTCGGTTGAGGCCAAGGACGAGGCCGATGCCGATCGCAAATTTAGCGCGCTCTCGCAAGGCGGCCAGGTGCAGATGCCCCTCGGTGAAACGTTTTTTGCGAAACGCTTCGGCATGGTCGCGGACCGCTTCGGCATGGGCTGGATGATCATCGCAGGCCCAAAAAATCCATGACGCCTCAGAACGCCAACGCCTCAGCAAGGAGTCCCGACTTCGTGACCTCGCGGGCATTCGACGCGCCGCGAGAGCTGGTGTGGAAAGCGTTCACCGAGCCGGAGCGCATGAAGCAGTGGTGGGGCCCCAAGGGCTTCACCGTTATCGCTGCAAAGATGGACCTGCGTCCCGGCGGCACCTATCACTACGGCATGCAGGCGCCGGACGGCGCCACCATGTGGGGCAAGATGGTCTTCCGCGAGATAACGCCGCTGGAGCGGATCGTTTTCATCAACGCGTTCTCGGACGAGGCCGGCGGCACCACGCGTCACCCCCTGCACCAGTCGTGGCCGCTGGAAATGCTTTCGGTGTTTACGTTCGAGGAGCTGCCAAACGGCAAGACCAATGTCACCATCTGCTGGTCGCCCCATAACAGCACCGCAGAGGAGCAGAAAACCTTCGACAGCAGTCACGAGAGCATGCGGCAGGGTTGGGGCGGTACGCTCGATCGCCTCGCATCGTATCTGGCAAGCGCGGCGGAGTGAATGTGGCGTACGCGCAGTGCAGGCGCTCATTTGCTGCCCGGCGTCAACACCAGCACGTTGATCCAATAGCATTTGTCCTTGCTGATGCGGATAACCGGGCTCCAGGCGACCGCATCAGTCACATCCGGCAACTCAAACCCGAGCTTGAGGCTATCGAAGTCGGACTCTGTTGCATTGAGGGCGGCCACCCCGACTGCCGGCTTCCATTTGTAGACCGTGCTCGTCTTCGGATCTTCAACCGCAAAGATCAGCGGCCTCTGATAGATTGTGAGCGCGTGGTTGCGCAGCCCGGTGAGCGCGTCCGACGAGCTTAAGAGCTTGGCCGACGTGCCGACATCGGCGATCGGGTCCGGCGACCAGCCCTGAATCGACGATCCCGTGGACGTGACCGGCACGATGAGAAAGTGCAGCGCGTCAGCGTTCCGCTTGGCTTGCTCGTCGCATCCGGACATCGCTTGAACAAGCCAGGAGTATTCGCCGCTGTCATTGCCGGCGGCCGGCGAGGAAGGCGAGCGGTCGGCGCGCGGCGCGGCAGTCTGCGCAACCTGCTCCTGCTGCGGGCCGGAGGTGCCCATCAAAACCGCGCTGCCCACGACCACTGCGCCGGTGACAAGCGCGCCTGCAAGAGCAGCGATGGTCACGACAGGATTTGGTTGATTAGGTCCGCCGCAGTGCGGACAGCGCAAGGCGAAGTGGGAAACCGGTGAGCTGCAACTCCGGCATTTGCCGCGAAAAAGTTCGAGCTGCATCCAACCGGCTCCGCAGATCGCCGTGCAACGGCGAGCCTACCTTCAACCAGGCTCCCCGGCTTCCGCTTCGGCGAGCCTGCCGCGCCAGTCCTTGCGGTTACGGATAAGCGAGAGCGCCGCGAGCACCAGCAGGACGACGCAGATGCCAAGCAGGACAATCGCGATCGGCCGCTGAAAGAATATAGTCCAATCGCCGTTTGACATGATGAGCGACTGCCGCAAGCTCATTTCCAGCGTCGGCGAGATGACAAGTCCGAGCACGAGCGGGGCGGGATCGAGTCCGAACTTGCGCAAGCCATAGCCGGCAACCCCCATGATCAGCATGATCCACACGTCAACGATGGAGTGGCTCACCTCGTACACGCCGATGATGCAAAACATGATGACGAGCGGATAGAGAAAGGCATAGGGGATGCGCAGGACGTTGACGAAAATCCCGACCAGCGGCAGGTTGAGCGCGAGCAGCATCAGATTGCCAACATACATCGAAGCAACGAACCCCCAGAAGATGTCGGGGTGATCGTTCACCAGGGTGGGTCCGGGCGGCACGCCGTGGATCATCAGCGCGGCAAGCAGGACCGCCGTGATCGGGCCGGTCGGCAGGCCGAGCGCCAGCATGGGCACAAAGGCGCCGGTCGAGGCGGCGTTGTTGGCGGATTCAGGTCCGGCGACGCCGGCGACAGCTCCCTTGCCGAACTCCTCCGGGTGCCTGGAGAGACGCCGCTCCACGGCATAGGAGAGAAAGCTGGAAATGATATGCGCCGAGCCCGGCGTCAGCCCGATCAGAAATCCGAGAACGGAGCCGCGTGCGATCGGCATCGCCGATTGTCGCCATTCTTCGCGATCGGGAAGAAGCTGGCGCAGCCTCGGCGCGATCACCTCGCGCACGACGCTCGCGGAGGGAGTTCGACAGAATTTCGCCCAGCCCGAACAAGCCAACGGCCACCGGCACGATGCCGATGCCGTCCCCGAGCTCGGCAATGTCGAAGGAATACCGGAAATGGCCGGTCATGCTGTCGATGCCGATGGTGCCGAGCAGCAGCCCGACGCATGCCATCAGCAGTGTGCGCGGCAGCGACGTCGATGACATGTACGCCAGGAAGATCAGGCCGAGCACCAGGAGCGCCGTATATTCCGGCGGACCGAAGCGCAGCGCAAAGGTCGCAAGCGGCGGCGCAATCAGGGTGAGCATGACCACGCCAAACGTACCCGCGATCCAGGAACCGACAGCGGCAATGCATAAGGCCGCTCCCGCGCGCCCTTTCTGTGCCATCGCGTAGCCGTCGATGCACGTCATCACCGAGGACGCCTCCCCTGGAATGCGCATCAGGATGGAGGTCGTCGAGCCGCCGTATTGCGAGCCGTAGTAGATGCCGGCGAGCATCACCACTGACTTGGTCGTGTCGAGGCCGAAGGTTGCCGGCAGCAGAATGCTGATCCCGGAAAGAGGACCGATTCCCGGCAGGACGCCGACCACCGTGCCCACGAGGCATCCGAGGAAAGCGTACCACAACACATCGGGCTGGAGCGCGACCGAGAAGCCGAGCAGCAGGCTGTCGAGAGTTGCCGACATGACTTGACCAATTGCCCAGCCTAGAACCCGAAAGGGCTCTGCGGGAGCGGCGTCTTGAGGGCGAAGCTGAATAACAGATAAGTCAGCGCAACCACGCCCAGGCTGAACGCCGCCGCCGGCACGAGCGCACGTCGCTCAACCCCGAAGATGAGCGCGAATAGAAGCACACCCATGGTGAGCAGAAAGCCGGCAATCTGATACATGAGCACGGCAACCGCCGTTATCGCCGTCACGCGAGCCGCGTGGGGCAGATCCTGCCATGTGAGGCTCGAAAGAGTTGGGCTTTCCTGCGCGCGCAGCACGAGCACGAGCCCAAGCGCAACGAGCAGAGCAGCGAGCATCTTCGGCATCATCCCGGCGCCGGGGAATGACGCCGTTCCGATTGGCAGGTCGCCGCTCAAGGCGAGCACAAGCAGACCGAACGCCGCGAACAGAGCGCCGACAACGTGATCGGTGCGGAGGGTCATCCCTCCACCTTGCCGATGGCGCGAATGGCGGCTTCCATCCGCCTTGTATCGGCCGCCCAGAACTCGGCAAATTCGGGCTGGTCCATGTAATTCAGCTCCTGCCCGAGATTGCCAAGCGCCGACTTGAACGCATCCGTGTGCGCGGCCGTGCTCAGCGCCTGGCGCAGATAGGCGACGACCGGTTCCGGCGTGCCCTTAGGCGCGAACAGGCCCACCCAGAGATAGTACTCGACGTCGTATCCGCTTTCCTTCAGGGTCAGTGTTTCCGGCAGCGCTTTCGATCGCGCGGCTCCAAACAGCGCGAGTGGGCGTGCCTTGCCGGCTTTGATCTGGGCAATCGAGGCTGAGACCGAAGATACCAGCGCCGCGGCATTATTGCCGAGCATGGCCGTAAGCGCGGGGCCGCCGCCATTCGTCGGCAGGTGACGCAGCTTCAATCCGCCCGCCGATATCATCAGCAGCGCCATCGGAATGTGCAGCGCCCCGTAAAGCCCGGACGAGCTGAAGATGATCTCATTTGGCCGCTTCCTGGCGTCCTCGACGAACTCCTGGAGCGTCCTCCAGGGCTGCTGCTCGTTGACGATCAGAACGCAAGGATCGGCGACAAAACGCGCGAGTGGAATAAAATCGGCATTGGTGAATTTCGGTTGCCGTCCGAACAGGCGGTCGACCTCCGCAAATCCCGAGATCGAGGTGATGTGAGAAAGGAGCGTGTAGCCGTCCGGCTTGGCATGCGCTGCGACCTGCGCCCCGACCTGGCCGGCCGCCCCGGCCTTGGTATCGACAATCACAGGCTTGTGCACGATCGGCTCGAGCACGGCTGCGAGCGGACGCGTGACGACATCCGAGGCCCCGCCCGGCGGGAACGGATTGATGATGGTGATGGCGCGCGTCGGATAAGCCTCTTGCGCAAGAGGGCCGCGCGAGGCGCTCAGCGCGGCGGCTGAGCCGATGATGAAGCTGCGTCGATCCAACTTTCTCCTCCCCTGTTAGCGGTCATGCCGCAATGCATGCGACAGCCGGCTGTTATGATCTCACGTCGTGTCCTGGCCAGGGTCGGCCTTGAGCCCCGCTGCTTCAATTCCGGCAATGGCGCACGTCTCGTCGCGATCCGACGTGTCGCCGGAGATGCCGACAGCCCCGATGATGTCGCCGCTGGCATCTCGGATCAGCACGCCGCCGGGATTGGTCACGATGCGCCCCTCACTTGCCGCGGCGAGCGCCGTGAAAAACATGGGGGTCTTGGCCGCGCGCGCCGCCAAAGTGCGAGAGCCGAAGCCCATCCCGAGCGCGCCCCATGCCTTGCCGAACGCGATGTCGAAGCGCAGCAGGCCGGATTTGTCCTCGCGCTTGAACGCGACCAGGTGCCCGCCCGCGTCGAGAACCGCGACCGTGAGTGGCGCAGAATTGGTTTCACGACCTTTGCGGAGTGCGACGTCCACAATGGTCGAAGCTTGCGCAAGGGTAACAACCGGCATTGTTGCTCCTTCGTAGGGTGGGCAAAATCGCCTGTGTGCTCGTGAATGGTGGGCCCGGCGCGGACACAGTCAATCTTGCGCAGACTGCGTAAACTTGTCTGCGCGCGTTTTGCCCATGCGAATGCCGCGGACGCGCCTTAGCCCACCCTACACGAACCGTCGCAAGACCGAGGATGCCGCAAGCACTTGCGACTCGGAATCGGGACACTAGCCAGCCCGGTTGGCCCAATAGACCGACACGGCCGACACGTCGGCTCCCCCGGAGACTTTCGCTTTCGTCTCCTCATAGCAGGCGAGCGTCTTTTCGACGAGCGGCAGCTCGAGTGCGCGCCGATGGCCTTCCGCCAGCATGGTGCGAAGGTCTTTGACCGCGCTGTCGATGTCAAAGGTGACCGGCCCAGCGTCGGCGCCCCTGAGCATGTCCGCCACCGCCGGCCCGCGCACCTTGAGCACGGTGGGACCGCCTGATGTGTCGGACAGGAGGTCCATGATCCGGGAAGGCTCCAGCCCGAGCGGACGGCAGAGCGCGAGCGCTTCGCCGAGCGCCTGCCAATAGATCAACAGCGGCATGTTGATGGTGAGCTTCATCACCGCGCCGGCGCCGACCGGCCCGCAATGCTCGAGCCGGCGACAGAGCTGATCAAGAATTGGCTTGGCGCGCGCCGCGTCGGCAGCCTCCGCCCCCATCAGCCCGATCAGCTTGCCCTGCCGGGCAGGCCCGGTCGAGCCGCCGACGGGGCATTCGACAAAGTTGCCTGCCTGGGCGCGAACCTTCTCGCCGAGCGCGATCTCGGTCCGCGGCTCGACCGTGCTCATCTCGATAAAGAGCCTGCCCCTCACGTCGCCGGCGAGCAGGCCGTCCGCGCCGCTGTAGACCTGGTCTATCGCGGCGGCATCGGTGAGGATGGTCATGATGACTTGCGATTTCGCTGCAAGCTCGCAGGGTGTTGCCGCGACAGCTGCGCCGGCATTCGCAACCGCGCGCACCTTATCGGCAGTCCGGTTCCATACGGTTACGGCATGCCCGGCTTCCATGAGCCGCTGCGCAATGGCCGCCCCCATTTTTCCGATTCCTGCAACGCCGATCTGCATGCAATGGCTCTCCGCGCGAAGCTTGGTGGAACGATAGGGGATTATGTCTGGTGGAGAAAGCCGATCCCGTTGCGCGTGATCGCCACATGACCCTTGAAGGGCGATATCGCCCCCATGTAGCGTCCGCGGCCCTTATGAATTGGAGAACAAAATGGCGAAGCAGATCGGGGTGGTTGGGCTCGGCATCATGGGCGGCGCGTTTGCCCATAACCTCCTCAAAGCGGGCTGGCAGGTCGTCGGCTTCGACATCGACCGTGGCCGTTGCCGCGCAATGGCAAGAGCCGGCGTGAGGATCGCACCCGATGCGGAAACGCTCGCCGGCGAGGTGCCCACCATCATCACCAGCCTGCCCAAGCCTGCCGCGCTCGAAGCGACGGCGACCGCCATCGTGAGGGCGAGAGTGCGCCCGCGCGTGATCGTTGAGGCCAGCACCTTCACCCTCGAGGACAAGAACAAGGCGGAACGCAGGCTGCGCAAGGCTGGACACATCATGCTGGATTGTCCTGTCAGTGGCACCGGCGCGCAGGCGAAGGCAAAGGACCTGGCGATCTATGCGAGCGGCGACAGCAAATCGATCCGCAAGCTGCGCCCGCTGTTTGCAGGATTTGCGCGCAGCGCGCACGATCTCGGCGCCTTCGGTAACGGCAGCCGGATGAAATACATCGCCAATCTCCTGGTCGCGATCAACAATGTCGCCAGCGCCGAAGCGATGGTGCTCGGCCTCAAGGCCGGTCTCGACCCGCAATCCGTGTTCGAAATGGTTTGCACGGGTGCCGGAAATTCGCGCGTTTTCGAGTTGCGCGCACCGATGATGGTGAAGGATCGCTACGACCATCCCACGATGACAATATCCCTGTGGCAGAAGGACATGGCGGTGATCGGCGCTTTCGCCCGCCAGCTCGGCTGCCCGACCCCACTGTTCGACGCCACCGTGCCGATCTACAACAAGGCGTTGAAAACGGACCACGCCGGGCATGACACCGCGGCAGTCTGTGCTGTGCTTGAGAAGGCGGCCGGAGTAAAGCGGCGGCGCCAGAACAAATGAGATTCGTGTGCTGAAATCGTCTTGAGAGAGGCAGCGCCATGAACATCCAGCAGCCGGCGAAGTTTGAGGCACCTTCCTTTGCAGGGCAGGGTTCCTTGACGCCGGGCTACATGTCCGGGTTCGGCAACTCGTTTGAGACCGAGGCGCTCCCCGGAGCATTGCCGGTCGGGCGCAACTCGCCGCAGAAGATAAACTATGGCTTGTACGCGGAGCAGCTGTCGGGATCGCCCTTTACCGCCCCGCAGGCCACCAACGAGCGCTCCTGGCTCTACCGCATCCGGCCGACGGTCAAGCATTCCGGGCGCTATCGAAAACTGGACAAGGGCTTGATCCGCTCCGCACCGGGTGCACGCGATGAAAGCGATCTGCCCATTGGACAATTGCGCTGGGCTCCGCTTCCCATTCCGAAGGAGGAGCTCACCTTCCTGACGGGATTGCGGACGATTACGACGGCGGGCGACGCCGACACGCAAGTCGGCATGGCCGCTCACGTGCTCCTTGTCACGCGCGCCATGAAAAACGAGTACTTCTTCAATGCGGATGGCGAGCTTCTTGTCGTTGCGCAGCAGGGACGCCTGCGTTTTCGCACTGAGTTCGGCGTGATCGAGATCGAGCCGGGCGAGGTCTGCGTCATTCGGCGCGGAGTGATCTTCGCCGTCGAGCCGATCGGCGGACCGGCGCGCGCCTATGTGTGCGAGAACTACGGCGGGGCGTTACGGCTTCCCGATCGCGGGCCAATCGGCGCCAACTGTCTCGCCAATGCGCGCGATTTTCTCACGCCGACCGCGGCCTATGAAGACATGGAGGAGCCGTCCACGCTGTTCGTGAAATGGGGCGGCGAGCTCTACGCCACCGACATTGCGCAATCTCCGCTCGACGTGGTGGCATGGCACGGCAACTACGCGCCCTATAAATACGACCTGCGCCGCTTCGCGCCGGTCGGCGCCCTCGCCTTCGATCATCCCGATCCGTCAATCTTCACCGTCATGACGGCGCCTTCGGAAACGCCGGGAACGGCCAACATCGACTTCGTGATATTTCCGGAGCGCTGGGCGGTTGCCGAGAATACGTTCCGGCCACCCTGGTATCATCGCAACATCATGTCGGAGTTCATGGGGCTGGTATACGGCGCCTATGATGCCAAACCGCAAGGTTTCGTCCCCGGCGGAATATCGCTGCACAACTGCATGCTGCCACACGGCCCGGACAGCGATGCCTTCGAGCACGCAAGCAACGTCGAGCTCAAGCCGGTGAAGCTGACAAACACTCTCGCCTTCATGTTCGAGACGCGCTTCCCGCAGCGAGTGACGCGTTATGCCGCAGGATTGGACACGATCGAGAAGGACTACGTGGATTGCTGGAAGGGCCTGCGAAAGCACTTCGACCCGGCGCGGCGCGATCCCGGCTGACGCGACAGCGGTCGCCGTGCTGAGCAAACGGGTCCGCGCAAGGCGCGCCCCGATGACAGGCTCCCCGAAATGGGGAAAATTACCAGCGTCGAATTTTGGCCCACTTCTTCCACTCCGGATTTGATTGCTTTATGCGGCGACGGGATTTCCTTTCACTTCTCGGCGGCGGGACCGTCACTTGGCCGCTTGGTGCGCAGGCGCAGCAGCCTGACCGGATGCGGCGGATCGGCGTGCTGATGGCGCATACCGAGAGCGACCCCGAATTTCAGGCTTACGTAGCCTCATTCCGGGACGGGCTGCAGAAGTTGGGGTGGACGGAGGGCCGCAACATCAGAATCGATACTCGCTGGGGAGCGCTCGATGATCCGGAAGCGCGGCAACGATCCGCGAAGGCACTTCTCGCGCTGGAGCCCGATCTTATTCTTACGCAGAACACACCACCGACCGCCTCGATGCTGCAACTAACGCGCGCCGTCCCAATCGTTTTTGTGATCGTTGCCGATCCGGTTGGCAGCGGCTTCGTTGGAAGCTTGGCGCGGCCGGGCGGCAATGCCACCGGTTTCACCGTCATGGAGGCGACGATGGCCGGCAAGTGGCTTGAGCTTCTCAAGGAGATTGCGCCGCGTCTCGACCGGGCCGCCTTCCTGTTTAATCCGGCAACGGCGCCATACGTTGACTATTATCTGAATCCATTCAGAGTTGCCGCTGCATCCCTGGGATTGGAGCCGATAGTCGCACCTGTTCACGACAGGTCCGAGCTCGAATCGATCTTTGCCGAGCAAGCTCGGACTCCGAACAGTGGCTTCATCCTCATTCCAGATGGCTTCCTAAACGTCCATCGCGTGGAGATCACCTCGCTGGCTTCTCGCTACCATCTGCCCGCCATCTATCCTTGGCGTTTCTTCCCTGAAATCGGCGGTCTGCTGTCCTATGGAGCAGAGCAGCGCGATCAGTTTCGGCTTGCGGCGACCTATGCCGATCGAATCCTGAAAGGGGCGAGACCGAGCGAGCTTCCTGTACAGGCCCCGGTCAAGTTCGAGCTCGTGATCAATCTCAAGACTGCGAAGGAGCTTGGGCTCAACGTGCCTTTGCATCTTCAACAACTCGCCGACGAGGTGATCGAGTAGCCGACTCGCTGCACGTCTTTATGGGAGAACCAATATGGCAATCAGAACAACGGCCGGCTGGCTGACCGGATGCATCTTCCTCATCACGGCCAACGCGGGTGCCGCCGTCGCGCAGGACTGCCCGCGCGGCGACCTCGACAAGGCCTATTGTGACCGCAATGGCGACCTTGTCGCCGATGCGCCAACCGACCCCAAGCAATTCGTCAATCCTTCGACGCTCATCTTTGCGTACACCCCGGTCGAAGACCCGGCCGTCTACGCCAAGACGTGGGATGGCTTCATCAAGCACATGGAGGCGGTAACCGGAAAGAAGGTCGTGTTCTTCCCGGTGCAGTCGAATGCGGCTCAGATCGAAGCCATGCGCTCTGGCCGCCTGCATGTCGGCGGGTTCAACACGGGCTCCAATCCGATCGCGGTGAACTGCGCGGGATTCGTGCCGTTTGCAATCATGGGCACAGAGAATGGCCAGTTCGGCTACGAGATGGAGATCATCGTGCCCGCCGACAGCGCAATCAAGACGCCGGCGGATTTGAAGGGCAAGAAAGTCGCTTTCACCGCGCCCACGTCCAATTCGGGGTTCAAGGCGCCCTCGGCCATACTGAAGGCAGATTTCAATCTCGAGGCCGACCGCGATTTCACCCCGGTGTTCTCGGGCAAGCACGACAACTCGGTGCTCGGGGTTGCCAACAGGGACTACGACGCGGCCGCTATCGCCAACGAGGTGATGTTCCGCATGTTCGAGCGCAAAGTCGTCGATCGCGCCAAGATCCGCTCGATCTACAAGTCAGAGACTTTTCCGACGACCGGCTACGGCCATGTCTACAATCTCGATCCGAAGCTTGTCGAAAAGATCAAGCAGGCGTTTTTCACCTTTCCCTGGGCGGGCTCGGCGCTGAAGGCCGAGTTCAAGAACGAGGACCGCTTCGTGCCAATCACCTATCAGAAGGACTGGAGCGTGATCCGCAAGATCGACGCGGCCAATGGCGTCAAATACACTTGCAAGTGACTTGCAAATGACTTGCAAATGACTTGCAAATGATTTGCAAGTGAAAAGTGGCCGGCGCTTTTCCGATGCTTCAGATCAAGGGACTGACGAAGCGCTACCGGACCGGCGACATGGCGCTTAAGGGAGTTACCCTTGACGTGCCTGACTGCCAGGTGATGGCTCTGATCGGTCCGTCGGGCGCGGGAAAATCGACCGTGATCCGCTGTGTCAATCGGCTGGTCGAGCCGACCGCAGGGACCATCACCCTCAACGACGTTGAGATCACCAAGCTGCACGGCGGCGAGCTGCGAAAAGCGCGCCGCCGGCTGGGGATGATCTTTCAGGAATACGCTCTGGTCGAGCGGCTCACGGTGATGGAGAACGTGCTCAGCGGCAGGCTCGGCTATGTCGGTTTCTGGCGGAGCTGGTTCCGGCGTTTCCCGCAGGCCGATATCGACGAGGCGTTCCGGCTGCTGGCGCGCGTCGGGCTCGATGATATGGCGGACAAGCGCGCCGATGAGCTTTCCGGCGGACAGCGGCAGCGCGTCGGCATCTGCCGGGCGCTTATCCAGAATCCTGAGCTTCTGCTGGTCGATGAGCCGACCGCGTCCCTCGACCCGAAGACCTCGCGGCAGATCATGCGGCTGATCAAGGAGCTGTGCTCGGAACGAAAACTGTCGGCCATCATCAACATTCACGATGTGATGTTGGCGCAGATGTTTGCCGAGCGGATCGTCGGGCTCCGTCTTGGCGAGATCGTCTATGACGGACCGACGGCTGGGCTCACTGCCGAGGTGCTGACGCAGAATCTACGGCGAGGAGGACTGGTCATCAACCATCCGCAAGCCGGACGAGGGCTCGGAGGCAGAACACTTAGATAAGGTCGTTCCTCTGCACCCGCCCCAGCCGCACCGCGACCGCATGGCCGGGTTGGGCTAGCATGACCATCGCGGTTGCTGCCATCGCTTCGCGCCGCTGGCGACGGCCGCCGCTGATCAAGCGCGGCTGGCTGCGCTTGATGCTCGGTATCGGCGCCGTGGTCTATCTCGCGCTCGCCCTCGGCAGCATCAATGTGAACTGGGCGCGCGTATGGGAAGGCTTGCCGCGCGGCGCGCAGTTCGTCACAGCGTTCTTTCCGCCCGACTTCGCCAGCCGTTGGGAAGAAATCGTTGAGGGGATCGGCGAAAGCATCTGGATGACTGTGGTCTCCACCGTCGTCGGCATCGCCATCTCGATCCCGGTCGGTATCGGCGCCGCCAGGAACATCGCGCCGGCGCCGCTCTACTACATCTGCCGCGGTTTCCTCGCGGTGTCGCGCAGCTTCCAGGAAGTGATCCTCGCCATTTTCTTCGTCAAGCTGTTCGGCTTCGGCCCGTTCGCGGGCATGGTCACGCTCGTCTTCGCAACCATCGGCTTCTACGGCAAGCTCCTGGCTGAGGATATCGAGGATATGGACCCGGCACAGGCGGAGGCGGTGCGCGCGACCGGCGCGGGCTTCCTGCAATGGATCAATTTCGGCGTACAGCCGCAGGTCATGCCGCGGATGATCGGACTTGGCCTCTACCGGCTCGACATCAACTTCCGCGAATCCGCGGTGCTCGGCATCGTCGGCGCCGGCGGCATCGGCGCCACCCTCAACACGTCCTTTGAACGCTACGAGTTTGATTCCGCCGCCGCCATCCTCCTGATCATCATCGGCATCGTCATGCTAGCAGAGTATTCCTCGGGCTTTCTCCGGCGCCTGGTGCGGTGAATGATTTTGAACCAACCCCCTGCCGTCATGCCCCGCGCATGCGGGGCATCCACTAACCTCGGCTGCTCGGTTGGATTTCGCCGATCGATCAGCAAGTGTATCGCCCACGACGAGCGGTGGTTACTGGATCGCCCGCCTGAAGCGGGCGATGACACTGCACTGAGCTCTGTTGGCGGCAAAGTTGTGCGTCAATTCGATCGCGCGCAATGATGGCGGTCGCGCTCAAGAATGGCAGCAAGGTCTGGCAGCGGCGCGACCGCACGGCGCAATTTGTGATCTGGGCGGCCTGGCTTGCCGGCACCGCAGTCTTTGTTTTGTGCTGGCAGTTCATTGCGGACAAGACCATCTGGCCGTTCGTCGCCGACGCGCCGGTGCAAGCGGCCGACCTCGCCGCGCGCATGGTGCCGCCCGACTGGAGCTTCATCGCCCAGCTGCGACGGCCACTCTGGGATACCATCAACATCGCGACACTCGGCAGCGCAATCGGCATCGTGTTGGCGCTGCCGGTGGCGTATTGCGCCGCGCGCAACACCACGCCGAGCGCGGCACTGGCGCGGCCGATGGCGCTGTTCATCATCGTGTCATCACGCT
Organism: uncultured Alphaproteobacteria bacterium; assembly: GCA_963841105.1. GTDB lineage: Bacteria > Pseudomonadota > Alphaproteobacteria > Rhizobiales > Xanthobacteraceae > VAZQ01. The sequence continues at coordinate 479,047 of CAWJCB010000001.1, read as the reverse complement.
CGATCAATTCGCTGATCTGGGCGCTTATGCTGGTTACCATCGTGGGCCCTGGCGTCTTCGCCGGGATCCTCGCGATCGGGCTGCGATCAATTGGCTTCTGCGCCAAGCTCCTGTACGAGGCAATCGAGGAGATCGACGAAAGTCAGGTCGAGGCGGTGCTGGCGGCCGGTGCAAGCCGTGCACAAGTGACGGCGTATGGCGTCGTCCCGCAGGTGATGCCCGCCTTCGCCGGCATCTCGGTATTCCGCTGGGACATCAACATCCGCGAATCCACCGTGCTTGGCCTGGTCGGCGCCGGCGGCATCGGCCTGCCGCTCAACGCCGCCATCACCACGCTGGCCTGGACGCAGGTGTCGCTTATCCTGCTCGTCATCATCGCGACGGTGGTGCTGAGCGAATGGGTGTCGGCAAAGGTGAGGCACGCCATTATCTGAGCCCCATCGCACTCGCGCGTGCGAAGGAATTGAACTACGGCGCGTTCACTACCTGTCGGCAGGCCGCCGGCAGTTCAGCCATTTTGGGCCCCGGCCGCGGCTGCGATGGTGTCGAGTTTATCGCCTCGCTGGTAAAACGACTCATCTCTTTGCCACGGCAGCCGTCCCCGGCATCGCGCGGCGGCAGCGACTCGCATTGCGGACTGTCGGGCGGGCAGTCGAGACGGACATGGAAGTGCCAGTCGTGCCCCAACCACGGCTGCACCTTGCGCAGCCACGCGCGATCGTTACCCGCGTCGCGGCAGAGCGCTTTCTTGATGACAGTGTTGACGAATATGCGGTTGACGCGGGGATCCTCCGCTGCGGCCTTGATCAGCGCGACGTGCGCCGGCGTCCATACCCTGGGGTCGACATCCTTGCGGTTGTTGGCGACCACCATCGTCGCCATCATCTCTTCGCGTTCTTCTCTCGTGAGCTCGTGGTCGGGCATGGGCGTGAGCCAGATATCGGCGTCGAGACCGACCTGATGGCTGGCATGTCCCGCGCGCATCGGGCCGCCGCGCGGTTGCGACATGTCGCCGAGAAGAAGCCCGTGCCAGCCGGTCGTGAACGCTTTATCACCCAAACGCTCGAGGAATTGCACCAAGTCCGGATGGCCCCAATTGCGGTTGCGCGAAAGGCGCATCACTTGCCAGGTCGGACCGTTGATCGGCAATGCGACGGCGCCCGCGAGGCAACCTTTGGAATAGAACCCGATGGAGCGCGCCGGCGCCGGCGTGGGCGTCAACTTGCGGCCGAACAGCTCCCTGGCCGGCGTGCGGGGATCGTCGGGCTTCGCGAGCGGCGGCAACGGCTCGGGATTGAGGGTACCCTTGTCCTGTGCGTTCGCTGTGCCGTCCACGAAAAATAGAACGGCGCACAATGCAAGCGCAGCTGCCCGTTCGACGCCGCCCCAGCCGGAGCTCCTTGACTCACTGATGTGCGAAGACATGGCTGAATCAATCTGGGTCCGGATAACTCGCCACCAAGTCTTTGACATAGTCCTATGCTCATTCAAGAGCAGCCGTAAGCGGGACAAGGCGGCACTCACACTTGGCGCTTTTCGGACGCCGGCCGAATGAGCGTGTGGAGAGGCTCGTGATTGCCGGCGTCCGAAAACCAGCACATAACCTGAAATTCCATGGCTCTCTCGGCGTAATGCAAAGCAGATCATAGACCCCCTCACCGCGGTACGCCATTTTGGGTAGGATGCGAGGCACGATCCTCGACCTGCTGGAGGCAAATGAGACGACGAGAGTTCATTACGCTTCTTAGCGGCGTGGCGGTTGCATCGCCGCTCGCCGCGCGCGCACAGCAGCCGGCGATGCCGGTGATCGGGTTTCTTGGCGCGCCGTCGCCTGCGCCATACGCGCGATATGTGGCCGCGGTTCATCAAGGCTTGAAAGCAGCCGGCTATGTCGAAGGTCAGAATGTGACCATCGAATACCGTTGGGCGGACGGTCAATATGATCGCTTGCCAGCGCTGGCGGCTGACCTGGTCAGCCGGCACGTTGCAGTGATCGTTCCGATCGGCGGAGCCCCTGCGACAGTGGCGGCCAAGTCGGCAACATCGACGATTCCCATAGTCTTTAACATGCTCGCTGACCCGGTTGAACTCGGCATCGTGGCCAGTCTCAACCGGCCGGGTGGGAACATAACCGGCGTGACCATGCTGGGTGTGGAGCTCGAAGCAAAGCGACTAGAGCTGCTGCACGAGCTTGTACCGACCTCGGCGTTGATCGCCATGCTTGTTAATCCAAATAATGCTCACGCCAAGACCCAGTCACGAGAGGTGCAGGCGGCGGCGAGCGCCATTCACCAGCAAATCGTCATTTTGAACGCCAGCACCGAACGCGAAATTGAAACGGCCTTTGCCACCCTTGTCCAAGAGCGAGCCGGTGCACTTCTCGTTGGGGCCGATACTTTTTTCACTAGCCAGCCTGCTTTATTCGTTGCGCTGACGGCACGCCATGCGATACCCGCAATTTACCCATGGAGATCGCACGTCGATGCCGGCGGCCTAATGAGTTATGGAGCCAGCCTGCTCGATGCTTATCGGCAGACTGGCGTCTACGCCGGTAGGACCCTCAAAGGCGAAAAGCCGGCTGACCTACCAGTCCTCCAGTCCTCTAAATTCGAGCTGGTGATCAACCTCAAGGCCGCGAGAGCGCTCGGACTCGACGTGCCGCTGTCAATGCTAATGCGCGTCGACGAGGTAATCGAATGATGGGTCGCGGTGCTTCCGCTGGGTCACGGACGGCCCAAACCGTGCGTCCAAGCATGAGTCTCGGTGCTCATTCGAGAAAAGCCGTGAACCGAATATGCTTTGCCGCGCAGGCCGTTTAGCGGTCCTCACGGCTGTTGCTGAAGGAAGAACCGACGGCAGGCACGACAATCAGGTTTCTACTGGGATCACCCCATGCTCGGCTGGTTTGACATAATGCTTCGCCTTGGTGCCGCAATGCTGATTGGATCCATGATTGGAATAAATCGCGAGCTGCATCAGAAACCGACGGGAATGCGAACGCTTGGGCTTGTTGCCCTGGGATCCGCACTTGCCGTGCTGGCCGTAGCCAAGGATCCTGATGCCGATGCAAGCAGGGTCATCCAAGGCGTCATTACTGGTGTCGGTTTTTTGGGTGCGGGCGTAATCCTGCATCGCCCGGCAGACGGTCAGGTAGTACATGGCCTTACGACCGCAGCGACAATCTGGATTACCGCATCCTTGGGCGTACTGTGCGGTCTCGCTGCCTGGCGAATCTTGGTTGTCGCGGTCGTTCTTGCACTCTGCCTGTTGACGGTGGGTGGCCCGGTCGAGAAGTGGTTCCACAGGCGTCTCGGCGCCGACGAGCAATGCTGACCTCACGGCGTGAGGAATAAAATGGGCAATTCTCGATGTCTCCGGTACCGCTCTCATTGCGGTCGGATACGATTGAGGACCAGCCAAGAAACCAGTCGAGCCGACGGCGATCCCGCAAGAGCCGGAATCCCGACCTGCTCTGCATCAACACGTCATGTATCGTGCAGTTTTTGTGCGATGGAAGCGAAAAATGATAGCCTACAAGTGATAGTCTAACGCGGTTCTCAGTGGAGGCTTTGCGGGGCGTCGCGGCATGACCGTGTTGAATCATTGCCCGCACTGCAGTGCCGAGAATCGTGAAGGCAGACGTTTTTGCGGCGCCTGCGGAGCGGCTCTCCCGCCGCCGTGCCAGCACTGCGGCTTCGTCAACCATGCGAACGAGCGCTTCTGCGGCGGCTGCGGATCGGTGCTCGAGGCTGAGCCGGCAGCACCCGGCCCGGCCGCGGAAAAGCTCGCAGGATTGTCCCAGGATTTCGGCGAACGCCGTCAGGTCACGATCTTGTTCGCCGATCTGTCGGGCTACACGTCGCTCGCTGCGCAACGCGACCCGGAGGAGACTCATCGCATTCTCGGGCGGTTCTTCGAGGCCGTGGACAGCGCGGTCACGCAGTTCGGCGGCGCGATAGAACGGCATATCGGCGACAACGTCATGGGCGTGTTCGGCGCTCCGGTGGCGCACGGCGACGACCCCTGTCGTGCGGCGCTGGCGGCAGGAGCGATTCATCGCGCAGTGAATGCGGTGAGCGCGGAAATCGACGTCGCCTTGTCGGTTCACATCGGCATTGCCGCCGGCACCGTGATGGCGAGCAGTACGGGGAGCACCCTCAAAGCGGCGTATGGCGTCGTCGGCAGCCCGGTGAACCTCGCCGCCCGGTTGCAGGCGCGCGCTGCACCCGGTGAAACGCTGGTCTCCAGTTCCGTCAGGGATGCAATCGAAAATCTGTTCGAGCTTGAGACTATCGGCGAGGTGGCGATCAAGGGGCTCGATACCCCGGCGCGCGTGTGGCGCGTGCTCGGCGAGCGTTGCGAGCGTCACCTCGGCGCTGTGCCACTGGTCGGCCGCCGGGATGAGGTCAAGCTGTTGAGCTCGTTTCTCGACGGCGTCTTGGAGTCGGGCCATGGCCGGGTCGTGTGCGTTCGCGGCGAAGCCGGCATCGGCAAGACACGCCTCATGCAAGTCCTTGCGGCGGCCGCCGGCGAACGCGGCTTTTCCTGCCACGTTGCGCTCGTGCTCGATTTCGGCGCCGGGCAAGGGCGGGACGCCATTCGCGCGCTCGTCGCCGGGCTTCTCGGGTTGACCCCTGCCAGCCCGGAGCCGGAGCGCCGCGCCGCGGCGGCAGGCGCGATCGACGCGCGGAATTGCGGTTGGCGATGACATGGTCTTTCTCGCCGACCTCCTCGATTTGCCGCAACTGCCGGAGCATCGCACGCTCTATGACGCGATGGACAACGCGGCGCGCAATCGCGGCAAGCGCCGCGCGGCAGCCGGCCTGGTTCGCGCCGCGAGCGCGAGTGCGCCTATCCTCCTGATTGTCGAGGACTTGCACTGGGCGGAGCCGGCCACGCTGGAGAACCTCGCCGCCATCGCCGACACCACGGGCGTGTGCCCGGTCATTCTGGCGATGACCTCGCGCATCGAGGGAGACCCGCTCGACGACGCCTGGCGGGGTCGCGTGCGTTCAGGAATCACGACGATCGATCTCGGCCCATTGCGGCCGGAGGAAGCGTCCGAGTTCGGGCAGCGCCTGCGAATCGCGAACGATACTTTGCTCAAGCGCTGCATCGATCGCGCCGAGGGAAACCCGCTCTTTCTGGAGCAGCTTCTGCGCCATGCCGAAGAAGGTGCGCAGGCGGACGAGGTGCCGGCTTCGGTGCAATCCCTGGTGCTCGCGCGCATGGATCGCCTCGCTGCCCACGACAAGGCGGCATTGCAGGCGGCCGCGGTCGGCGGTCAGCGATTCTCTCTCGACCTGGTACGCGCGCTCGTTCGCAATCCCGGCTTCGTCCCCGACACGCTCCTGCGCCAGCAGATGATCCGGCCGGACGGCGCCGAGTTTCTCTTTGCCCATGCCTTGGTGCGCGACGGGGTCTATTCTTCGCTCACTCACGAGCGACGGCGGGCTTTGCACCGCGCTGCCGCGGACTGGTACGAAAATCGCGACACCGTGCTGCGCGCCGAGCACCTCGAGCGCGCGAGCGATCCAGGCGCGGCGGCGGCCTATCGTGCCGCGGCGCGCGCGCAGGCCGTCGATTATCACTATGACCGGGCGCTGTCGCTTGCTGAGCGCGGGCGCGCAATCGCGACGACGCGGATTGACCAGTTTGGTCTCGACGCGCTGCGCGGCGAATATCTGCGCGAGGCCGGCCGCGCGCTGGAATTGCTCGACGCTTTCGAGCAAGCGCGCATCGAGGCCGAAAGCGCGCTCGACAAATGCCGCGCCCATATCGGCATCGCCGCAGCCAATCGCATTTTGAGCAGGCTCGATCCGGCTTTGTCTGCGCTTGCCGAGGCGCAGCCGCTCGCGCAGGCCGAGGGTCTCGCGACCGAACGGGCTCAGATTCACTATTATCGAGGAAACATCCTTTTCGCACAGGGCGACGCGGAGCGTTGTCTCGCCGAGCACCAGGCCGCACTTGCCGCCGCGGAAGCGGCCGACGGTCCGGAGTGGCGCGCCCGGGCTTCGAGCGGCATTGGCGATGCGCTTTATTCCTCCTGCCGGATGCGCACAGCACTCGCAGCGTTCCAGGACTGCGTTGCATTCTGCGACGCCCATGGCTACGGCCGCGTCGCGCTCCCGAACCGCGTCATGATCGGTCACTGCATGATTTATCTGCAGCGCCTCTCCGAGGCGGTCCCGTTCGTCGAGGCGACACGCATCATGGCAGTACGCGCGGGCAATCCTCACGCCGAGATGTTTGCGACGCACTCGCTCGGCGTGGTGATGACCCAGAGCGGGCAGACGGACCAGGCGACGAAGCATCTGTCAGCCGCGCTCGATCAAGCGCGGGCGCTCGGGGCGCGACGCTACGAATCGCATCTCCTCAGCGAGCTCGCCGAGGGTGCGCTCTACCAAGGCCGGCGCGCCGACAGCTTGCCGTTAGCGCAAGACGCGGTCGCGATCGCGCGCGAAGCGGGCATGGGTTTCACCGGGCCTTACGCCCTGGCGGTCCTCGCCCGCGCGACGGATGATCCATCGATCCGAACGGCCGCTCTCGCGGAGGGCGAGCGCGTGCTGCGCGAGGGCAGCGTCGGCCACAACGTGGTGTGGTATTATCGGGTCGCAGGTGATGCGCAACTCGAATCCGGGAACTGGGTGGAAGCCGACCGCTGTGCGGACCAAATCAACGCCATCACGTCAGCCGAGCCGCTGCCGCTCGTGGAGTTCATCACTGCAAGGATCAGAGCGCTGTCCGCGGCCGGTCGCGGCGAGCGCGGCCTCGGCCTTCGCAGCGAGATCGATCGTCTCATTACGCAAGGTAATGCCAAGGGTCATCATAGCTGGCTCGCTTCCCTGGAAGATGCGCGAGACAGCCCTCAGCCGTCGTTGATGTGCTGTTGTGACAAATGACCTGGAGCCGGCTGCTGTTGCGCGGTGGGCGATTGCGGGGCTGAGGCGGCGTTCGTGTGGCTCGGATTCTGTCGCGCGCGCCGCTAGCTCTCCTTCTGATGCGGCGTGCCGATGTACGGGAACTCCTTGAGAATGTCGGTGTGCGGCTTGAGGCCATCGGGGGGAATTTCGCCCTTGGAGAGGAAGGCGAGGCGGTGATCGATCACATCGTCGGTAAAAACGCGGCCGTTGGGGTACTTCGCGGGCTTGGAAGGATTGAAGCACAGCATATCGGGCAGGATGCGATCGTTATCGATCGCGGCGATTGCTTCTTCGCGGGTGTAATTGCCGGTATGCCCCATCAGGTGGACGAACTGATCGAGCCAGCGCTTGCGATCGTTAACCGGCTCGCTGGCGTTGTATTCCTCTTTGGTCTCGTCGGTGTTGAAGAAGCTGCTGACACTCGGGTGGCCGGCGCGATCGACATGGAGAAGCTTCCGTCGCGGCGCACGCTGCATCGTCCCCAGATGCAGACTTCAGGATTGGCGCCGAGCTCACGCGTCGGCAGCTCGATCACCGTCGAGAACACATTGGCTTCGGTATTTGAAATCCACGCCGGTCCATGGAGACTTGCCGCCCAAGTGCGGCGCGGTGAAGTTTCTTCCGCCCTTGGTATCGAACAGATTCTTGATACCGTCAAAGTCGAAAAAGAAAGCATCGCTGCGACTGCCAGCAAAGAACGTGTAGGTGCCGGACTTGACGATGTTGGGTTTGGCGCCGAAGGAGACACTTCGGCATCGGCGATGATCTTCGTCCCGACAGCCTCGACCGAACGGGATTGCGCGCCTTTTGCTACAAAGACGTTTGCCGTCTGCTTACCGTTTTGCGGCGGCGAGAACACGTAACTGATCGCGATGTCCGTCAGGCAATCTCCGTCGTTGTCGATGTTGAGGCGGTAGATGGCGTCGGGGTGGAGCGCGTCGGCAGTCGGATTTGCATTGAGGATGATCACGGTCCTCGATGGATCCGCGGGCGCCTGGAATGCGTAGAGGTCGCAGAGGTCAAGTCTTTGGTCCCCGAGAGGCGGACCGAGATTGAGTCCAGTAAAATGGTTCGACATTTTTTCCTTCCTTTGAAATCGAGAGTGGGAGCTGTCGTTCGGAGGACAGTAACAACCCATACATTTAATGTCGTCCCTTTTATTTTTCGACGATTTCAGAGGCTGTGTCCGAAGCCCGGGCCCCTCCCGTATTCATTCGGAACCTCGATCATGCGCCCGCTCAGGATTCGCTCGAAGCCGAATGGCGTCAATTTCATCACAACACCTTGCCTGCGGCCATCCGCGCTTTGGTGCAAGGTATGGGTGTCGCGTCTGCTCGACCCTCTTACCGCCGTCGAGACGAACGACGCGATGTTCCATTTGCCGCCCTCAGGGCTATGATGCGTTCCCATATGGCGACGGAAGCCCGGAGAACCGCCGTGCCGGAGAGCCAATCCCGCAGGCTTGCAGCAATCCTGGCTGCAGACATCGCTGGCTACAGCGCATTGATGGGTTTGGATGAGGCACGCACGGTGCGCGACCTCAAGGGGCATCAGGCGGTGGTGCTGCCGATGATCGGCGACTTCGGGGGACGTATCATCGACACCGCCGGTGATGGCATCTTGGCCGAGTTCGCCAGCGTCGTGAACGCGGTCGCGTGCGCCGTCGCCATGCAGGCGAAGATGGCCGAGCGCAACGCCGCGATCGATCCCGAACGTCGAATGCAGTTCCGCATCGGCGTCAACGTCGGCGATGTGATCTATGACGATGCCCGCATCTATGGCGACGGCATCAACGTCGCGGCGCGGCTGGAGAGCATCGCCGAGCCCGGCGGCATCTTTGTGTCCCGCCAGGCCTACGACCAGGTCGAGGGCAAGCTCGCGCTGAGGTTCCGCGAGTTGGGCCCTCAGCGGCTGAAGAACATCGCCAGGCCGGTCGAGGTTTTCGCAGTCAATGTCAACGGCGCCGGAGGATCAGGCGGCGCGCCGGCGGCATTGCAGCAGGAGATCAATTACTGCCGCGCGCCGGACGGCGTCCGCCTCGTCTGGGCCAAGGTTGGCCGCGGACGGCCGCTGGTGCGGGCGGCGACGTGGATGGGCCATCTCGAGCACGAGTGGGAGAGCCCGCTGCGCCGGCCCGCCGTGCAGCGGCTCGCGCGCAACCACACCTTGATCCGCTACGACGCGCGCGGCACCGGCCTGTCCGACTGGGACGTGGATGAACTCTCGCTCGATGCCTGGGTGCGCGATCTCGAGACCGTTGTCGACGCGGCCGGCGTGGACCGTTTCCCGCTGCTTGGAATGTCGCAGGGCGCGGCGATCTCGATCGCCTACGCGGTGCGCCACCCCGAGCGGGTCAGCCACCTCGTCCTTTGCGGCGGGTTCGCGCTTGGCGGCAAGAAGCGCTCGCCGGGGGAACACGAGAAGCGCGCTGCGATGGCGACATTGATGCGCATGGGATGGGGCCTGGACGACCCCGGATTTCGCCAACTGTTTACCTCGCGCATGATGCCCGATGCCACCAAGGAGCAGGCCGACGCGTTCAACGAGCTGCAACGGCGAGCCACGTCGCCGGAGTGCGCCGCGCGCTACTTCGAGACCGTCGGCGACTTCGACATCAACGATCTGCTCGGACAGGTCAGAGCGCCCACGCTGGTGATGCACGTGCGCGGCGATCTGATGAATCCATTCGAGGAAGGACGCCGCATGGCGTCCGCCATCCCGGGCGCGCGTTTTGTCGCGTTGCAGGGCAACAACCACTTGATGCTGCCGGGCGAGCCGGCGGCGGCACGCTTCGTTGAGGAACTGGAGCTCTTCCTGAGCCACTGACTGCCCGGCGGCAACGCCACGTCCCACAGCACCCCTGAGCATGCAGCGGTAAGCGATGCAAGCTTCGATCGACCGCTGAAATCTTGCCCAGAATTTCGAATTGCATCAGCGGATCGTGTCAAGGCGGAGCAACGCCAGGAGCCGACATCAGCCGTTTATTCGATAATCTCGTCGGCAGACACGATGATCGAGTTCGGCACGGTCAATCCAAGCGTCTTGGCGGTCTTCATATTAACTACCATCTCGAACTTGGTTGGTCGCTCGATTGGCAAATCGGATGGCGGGGTGCCCTTAAGGACGCGGTCCACATAGTACGCTAATCGCCGGTATGACTCCGACAGCTTAGGACCGTAGCTGCAGATGGCACCGCTTCTAGCGAATATTGGCCAACCAGAGATGACCGGAGCCCGATGCCTCATTCCGTAGTCGATGATGCGCTGGCGATACTGGATAGCAAAACCATCGGCGAAGAGTGAGATCGCTTGCGGTGGACGCGGATCCATCGCAGAGAGTGCAGCGGTTAGCTGTTCCTCTGTTGCCGTGCTATAAAACTCGGTTTCCAGGCCAAGCTTCTTCGCCGTCTCATCCGAATAGGTTCGCTCAATCTGAGACCCCGGATGCTCAGGGTTGGCGATGATGGCGACACGGCGCAAACCGGGGACGATGTCCCGCAGTAGGTCCAGACGCTTCGCGTTCAACTCGGGTGCCATAAACGTGAGGCCAGTCATGTTGCCACCCGGGCGAGCGAGACTTTCAGCAATCCCGGCGACAACAGGATCTCCGCTAAAGACGTAGACAGAGGGTATGGGCAGCTTCAATTCATATACGAGAGGAACAGCAGCGCCCTGTACAACAAGAAGATTAACCGGTTGGCGCGTGAGTTCAGCCGCCAGCGGCGCGACGCGCAAAAGGTTGTCGTCCCCATAGCGATATTCGATTTTCAGGTTGTCACCTTCGCGATAGCCGAGTTCGCCAAGGCCGCTGCGAAATACGTCGAGAAACGGAGTTAGACTCGACGCTCGCTGTGCGGTCAGCCAGCCGATGCTAAACACCTTTGTCACTGTCTGCGCGCTGGCGTACCGTGCTGCCGTGGCGACAAGGACGGTGGATGTCAGAAAAGCCCGCCGGTTCATTCCAGGCCTCGCTATATGGGAAACGCAGCTACGTTAGCTAAGTGAGGAGACTTCATCCAAGCTACGGCGCACGTGCGAAGACAGATTAGGGTCATTTGCTGCCGGTATCGTCAATGTTGGTCTTCATCCGATGGGCGATGTGGTTCGGAAGCCGTCTTTGCGGCGCATTGCAGTAACGAAACGACCGTCGAAGTACATTCCGGTCATGCGCGCAGGAAATCAAGCACCGCGGTTTCCGCCAGCACCGCCTCGGGCACGCCATGGCGCTGCGAGCGCCCCTGTTCCTCGGCGGTCCTGGTCGCCTGCAGGTAGGCGCCGAGATGGCGCGCGCGCTCGATGATGCGGCGGCCTACCGGCAGCCGCGCCGCCTCGAACCGGCGCAACGCGGGCACGACCTCGTCATTCTCGAGCGCCGCGACCAGAGCCGCCGCGTCGTCCGCTGCTTTGGCAACGCCTGCGGCGACGTGGGGGCGCGCTACGAAGGCCGCGTCGCCGATGATGGCGACGCGGCCGAATGCCATGCGCGGCGTCTCAAGATCATAGATGGGTTGCAGGATCGGCTCCTCGATCATGCGCACGAATTCCCGGAACTGGGGCGCCAGCAACCGCTCGGCGTCGGCGCGCATTGCTGCGACGGCCGCGCGGCGGATCAGCGGCGGCGGGATGGAAACGGCATGAACGGCGCCGGTCTCGTCGGTGAGCAGGCGTGTGAGCTCGCCCGTTTCGTCAGCGGGACGATACCAGACGATGTTGTAACGGCGGCGCCCCGGCCGCAGATCATTGTCCGGGCCGGCGACCGGGTAACCTAAAATCTGCTCGCCCGGCGGCAGGCAGAAGCTCATGTAGTTGAACAGCTCGCGATGGAGCGCTGGCGTGAACGCCGCTTCCGGGATGAGCGCGCGCCAGGCGACATACCCGGCATAGAGCGGCGCCAGCTCCGGCAGGCATTGCTGGCGGATGGTTGAGCGCAGCCCGTCGGCCCCGACCAGGAGATCGCTCTCGATGACCTGTCCATCCGCAAAGTGCACGGCCATGGCGTTTTCGTTCTGCTCGAAGCCGCGCACCCCACGCCCGCGGTGATAGTGCCGCAGCGGAAAGGCATCCCGCAATGCGCGGTAAACCCGCTCCCATGCGGTAAGGACCTGCGGACAGGCGAGCTCGCAGACCAGCTTGCCCGCAGCGTCGAGGAACTTCCGCGTCGTGATCTCCACGCCGACATCGTTGGTATCGATGCCGATCCGGGCCAGGGTCGCGATGAGATCGGGTTGCGCCACAATGCCCGCCCCGCGGCCGGCAAGCTCGCTCTCCACGCGCTCGAAAATCTCGACGTTCCCACCCCGCACGCCGCAGCAGCAGTCCCGCCAAAAGACCGCTCATCGAGCCGCCGACGATCGCGGCGCGTCTCGCACCCGACTTCGGCAACTTGCTCGGTCCCGCCATTTCCGCCAGATGAAAGGTGCTATATATCGGATCAAACTTAGCGTGTAGCCCGCATTGAGCTTCAGCGAAATGCGGGAAAGAAATCCCGGTTTCGCTGACGGCTCAACCCGGGCTACGAAACTGGGTAGCACCAGGAGGAATGCCAATGGCCTTGACAATGTTGGACAAGCACGCGGAAAGCTCAAACAAGGTGGAATGGCCGCCGGAAATTGCCGCCGAATTCGAACGCGAGAAGAAGAACCCGAATCCGATGCGTCGGCAGCGATCTCGTCTCGGAGAGTGACCGGGTGCGCGTGTGGATGATCCGATTGGCGCCGGGCGAGCGCATCGGCTTCCACCGTCATGTGCTTGATTACTTCTGGACCTCGGTGACCGGCGGCCGCGGACGCCAGCACGTGCATGACGGCACCACCGTCGAATACACCTACGCGCCAGGTGAGACCCGCCACGAGACATATGGCGCAGGTCAGTTCAAGGTGCATGACCTTGAGAACCTCGGCGACGCCGAGATGGTGTTTATGACCATCGAGTTCCTGCAGAGCGCCAACAAGGCGATGCCGCTGCCCGCTGACGTGCGCAGGCAAAAAGCCGCATAAGGGCAGCGGCAGCGGCTTTCATTCAGCGGCTTCGAGCAACCGCACCACGGGTCGAGCGCCGACAGCGCGGGCGTAACGTTCAATGGTGGACCATTTCGGCGCGCCATGGCCGCTCTCAATGCGCGCCACCGCGGCCTGCGATGTCCCCATGCGGGCGGCAAGTTCGGCCTGTGTGAGCCTTGCCTTGCGACGCGCTTCCGCCAGCGTGAACGCCAGCTCCATGTTCAACTCCGATGCGCTCATATTCGGCACGAAACTTCGCGTCCTTCATCCAGCGTCGACGAAGTGTCTCGAAGGAGATGGTCACAGTCCTATTCTCCGAGCGCGATCCAAAGCCAGCCGAACCAGCCGAGCCGGCGTCTTGCGTGTCTTTTTCACAAACGCGAGAACGATGACGACACGACGACCAGCGGTCGCGATGTAAAGGCCCGCCCTTCTACACCTCTCCCGGACGGACGCATCTCCCACAACTTCCCTTCGATGTGCCGAACGTGCGGCTCGCCTATGCGCTCAAGCCCGAGATTGGTGATACGGTCTGTGATCCGTGTCAGTCCCGCCTTCAAATCCCGGGGCCAAGCGTCAAGTTCCGCAGCGACCACGTCGTCCAGAAGCTCGACCTTCCATTCGGGCATTATATCATGGCCGATATATTTGAGTTAACCCAAAATACGTGAAAATAAGACGCCTGTAGTGACAAATTCATTTGCTGCGGGCTCTCTCCTCCTCGAGGGCAGGCGCGCACCAAGGGCTAGCCAAGCCGCCCCCCTTCCTGCACACTCACCCGCAAAGCGGAGCTCGCGCGCGACGGATACGTGCGGCAACGAGCCCGGGGGGAACAGGTGGGCTTTAGCTTCGACCTACTGCTCAACGCCGTGATCGCCGGCATTCTGCTCGGCGGGTTCTACGCCGCCGTGACCATCGGCGTGTCGATATCATTCGGCATTCTCGACATCGTCAACATCGCGCATCCCGCCTTCATCATTCTGGGATCGTACATCGCCTACATCATCAACACGAGCTTCGGCATCGATCCCATCGTCATCAGCATCGTCATGATGCCGGTGTTCTACCTTCTCGGCGCTGGCATCTACCAAATCTATTACGAGGCGTTCGAGAAGCATGGGCAGGAGTTGCTGCGCGGACTGTCCTTCTTTTTCGGCCTGCTGTTCGTCACCGAGGTGATGCTTATTCTCGTCTTCGGCGTCGATTACCGCTATGTCGAGGCTTGGTATATCGGACCGAGCTGGCACCTCGGGATGCTGGACTTTCCTCTGCGCATGCTGGTGCCCTGTCTCGCCGCCTTGGCGCTGTTCGCAGCGCTCGAGTTGTTCCTGTCCCGGACATTCATCGGCCGGGCGATCTCCGCGGTCGCGCAGGACCAGCTTGCGCTGCGGCTGATGGGCGCTTCTCCCACCAGCATCAAGCGCATCGCCTTCGGCATCTCGATTGCGACGACCTCGGTCGCAGGCGCGCTCTTGATCATCATCCAGCCGGTCGAGCCTTCCGTCGGACGCGAATATATCGGGCGCGTTTTCGCGATCTGCGTCCTTGGCGGGCTTGGCAGCCTGCCCGGCACGGTGATCGCCGCCATGCTGCTGGGGGTGATCGAGAGCTTCACCTCAACCTTCTATGGGCCATCCTGGGCCCCCGCGGTCGCCTTCGGTGTGCTGCTTCTGACGCTCGCTTTCCGTCCGGCGGGCCTGCTCGGCCGATAGGGATCGTCAATCGTGCGCAATTTCATCTTTGTGCTGATTTCGATCCTGGTCGCCGCCGGGGTGTTCTTCGCCGCCCGCATGGTGAACAACGACTACGTCTTCTTTGCCGGCTATACGGTGCTGCAGTTCATCGTGCTGGCGACTGCCTGGAACATTCTCGGCGGCTACACCGGCTATGTGAATTTCGGCTCCGCCGCTTTCTTTGCGATGGGCGCCTACGCGACCGTATTTTTCCACAAAGTCTCCGCGTTGCCGATTCCGCTTCTGATCCTGATCGGCGGCATCGTCTCAGGCATCGTCGGGTTTGGCATGGGCTACCTCACGCTGCGCCTGCGCGGCGCATTCTTCGCCATCGCCACGCTGGCGCTCGCGATCGTGCTGCAGACCTTCGTCGTCAACTGGGATTTTGTCGGCGGCTCGCGCGGCGCCTATGTCATCCGGCCGAACGAAAGCGCGCTGACCGGTCCTTATATCCAGTATCTTTTTCTGCTGATGCTTGCGCTGGTGGTGATCGCGCTTGCCTGTGCGCGTGGCATCGAGCGATCACAGCTCGGCTATGGCTTCGCCACCATCCGCGACGATGAGCTCGCAGCCGAAGCGTCGGGAGTGCCGACCTTGCGGCTTAAGCTCCTGGCGACAACCCTCTCCGGGGCGCTCATGGGCATGGCCGGCGCGCCATTCCCGTATTACATCGGCTACCTGCAGCCTTCCTCCGCCTTCGGGCTGGAATATGCCGTCAACTCGATTGCCATGCCGATGATCGGCGGCACCACGAGCTGGGTAGGGCCGTTGATCGGCGCCATCCTGCTTGGCTCACTACAGCAGATCGCGACCGTCACCATTTCGTCGGCGGTCAACCTTCTCATCGTCGGCCTTCTCCTCGTCGGCTTCGTCATTGTCGCGCCGAACGGCATCGTCGGCCTGGTGCAGGAGCGGCTGCGCGGGCGGGCCAAGGGGAGCACGAAGTGATGCCGCTCCTCCAAGTCACAGGGTTGGGCAAGCGCTTCGGCGGCTTTGTGGCGCTCGACGGCATTGATCTCGACGTCGTGCTTGGCGAGCGCGTGGGTCTCATCGGCCCCAACGGCTCCGGCAAATCGACCTTCGTCAATTGCATCTGCGGAACCCTGAACAATGACACCGGCAGCGTGCGATTCGACGGCGCCCCAGTTGATGGGCTGCTCACCCACGAACGCACACGCCGTGGCATGGCGCGCAGCTTCCAACTTCCGCGGCCGTTCGTGACGCTTACCGTGGCGGACAACGTGCGGGTGCCGCTCCTTTATACCGTCAATGCCCGGGCCGGCTTTTCGCTCAAGGGGCCTGAGCTCGATGCGCGCTGCGCCGAGCTTTTGCGGCTCGTCGGGCTTGCCGAGAAAGGGGGCAAGCTGCCGCGGGATCTCACCCAGGTGGAAATGCGCAAGCTCGAGCTCGCCCGCGCCATGGCGTCGGAGCCCAAGCTCCTGATTGCGGATGAGGCAATGGCCGGGCTGTCGCAATCGGAAGTGGATGACATTGTGGGCCTGCTCATCCAGCTCAACGAACGAGGGATCACCATCATCCTCATCGAGCACATCATGCGCGCCGTGATGAACTTTTCGCAGAGACTCGTCGTATTTGTCTCGGGCAGGAAGATTGCTGACGGCCAGCCCGCTGCCGTCATCCGCGATCCCGAGGTGGAGAAAGCGTATCTTGGCCAATAGCCTCGCCATCGAAAGGATTGACGCTGCCTACGGCGCGGTGCGGGTGCTCGAGGGCGTGTCGCTGCGCGTCAACGGCGGCGAAACCGTGGTGCTGCTCGGAACGAATGGCAACGGCAAGAGCACGCTGATGAAGTGCATCATGGGTATCGTTCGCCCGCGCGCCGGCCGCATCACGGTCGAGATCGACGGTGAGACCCATGACCTGGTCGGCCGCACCACCGAGCAGATTGTCGACCTCGGCATTGCGCTCGTGCCGGAAGGCCGCCGCCTGTTCGCGCGTCTCACCGTGGAGGAGAATCTGCTGCTGGGGGCGTTTCGGCGCAAGGCGCGTCAGGCGCTGAAATCGAATCTGGAATTCTGCTTTGAATGCTTTCCGCGCCTCGCCGAGCGGCGCCGGCAACTCGCCGGTTCAATGAGCGGCGGCGAGCAGCAGATGCTGGCGCTGGGGCGGGCGCTCATGCTCGCACCGCGCATCATCCTGATCGACGAGCCTTCCGTTGGTCTGGCCCCGGTTCTCGTCAGCCGCACCATCGACAAGATCAAGGAGCTGAAGGAAAAGTATCAGCTGACGGTCCTGATGGCGGAGCAGAACTTCCCGCAGGCGCTGCGCATCGCCGACCGCGGCTACGTCATTGTGCATGGCCAGATCGCCTTCGAGGGCCGCTCGTCCGACGAGCTCAACAACAACGAGCTGATCCGGAAATTTTATCTGGGGCTATAATGGTAGGGGCGGGGTTCAAACCCGCCCCGCCACATCAAATCACGCTGCCGGGCTATTTCGCCTTCTCGTACGGAAAAATCACCGTGCCGGACGCGTATTCCGCCGGCGCCACCACGACCTGGTTCGAGATGTCCTTGAACTGCGACACGTCGTTGCCCTTGATGTTCCGGAACTGCACCTGCAGCACGCGTGATTGCGCCCATTCGCCTTTGGCGCCGAACTTCACATCGCCGACGACCGTCTTGAAGGTTGTAGCGCGAATGTAATCACCAAGCTTGGCGTCATCGAGGCTTTTGGTCCCTTCAACCGCCTGTTGCAGGACCTGCAGCTGAGCGTAGCCCCAAGGCGCCATATAATAGCCGAGAGGATCGACGCCTTCCGCGCCTGCCTTGGCCTGATAACGGCTGATCAGATCAGCGACGCCTGGGAATTGCATTTTGGGCACGGGCAGCCAGAAATCGTAGTTCGTGAATCCGTTGAGCAACGGCCCGAGCTGCGTCTTGATTGCGGTGGCTTGCAAGCCGACCATCGCCCCGCCGATCGCCTTTGGCTTGAACCCGATCTCGTTGACCGCGCGCACCATGCCGACCGAATCCGGCGGATAAGAGCAGATCACGACGAGGTCAGGATTGCCGGCCTGGATCGCGCGCACGATTGGCGCAAAGTCGGCGGTCGAGGGCGGATAGGTCTTGTCATAGACAATTTTCAGTCCGGCCTTCTTGGCGTTCTCGCGCGCGCCATCGGCGGCATTGCGCGAGAATTCCTGATCGGCCGCGATGATGGCGACCGTCTGCGGTTTTGGGTTTTGCGCCAGGGTGACATCGAAGAAGCCCTTGGTGAAGGCGGGCTTCGCATCCGGCCCGGACGGGATCATGGCGAAATAATTGAGGTAGTCGAACTCGGAGTTCACCGCGAGGCCAAGCAGGCCGATGAAGGTTTCTTCTTCTGAATGACGATCGGCATCGCCGGCGCAAGCTGCGCCGTCGCATAAGCGCCGATGATCAGGTCGACCTTGTCGATGTCGAGCAGCTTCGTGTAGATCGGCGGAACTTCAGCCGGCGAGCTCTTATCATCATAATAGACGAGCTTTACCGGCCGGCCGAGCATCCCGCCTTTTGCATTCGTGTCCTCCTCCCAAATCTTCTGGGCAAGCAGCGCAGACTTTCCATTCGGCGCGAGCCCTCCCGTCAGCGCCATGCTGTAGCCGATCTTGATCGGCTCGCCGCTCTGCGCCGAGGCGGGCACAGCCGCCAGCAGGCCGGTCAGCAGCGCAACGACGGAGCAATACAAAGAGCTGACGACCGCAGCAGAGATGACGCGGTAGAATCCTCGGCGTTTCACATCCTCTGGCATTGTTTTCCTCATTTTCGGGATTGCCACGAGGGCATCTTATATCGGCAAGAGACGCAGGTGGGCTAGTGTCCCGATTCGAAGTGTCCGATTTCGAAGTTCGCCAGTGCTTGCGGTCGCCCCGGACGCGAACTTCGGAATCAGAGGGACACTAGTTGTACTGCGTCAGAAAACATGACGCATGCTCTTTTTGAATTGGCGTGCACAGCATGGACATCTTGGAAGCACCCTTGTGATTGCCACGATCAAGCGTTGATGCAGCGTCGCGATCGAGTTGGGAACGTGACGTTGGGGTCGGATCGGCGGCGCTGCGTGGTCGATAACCATTGGGAATGGCAGCTTTTTTGCGGCTCCCGGCGAAACGAGGTTCTGAGGGGGGAATCATCTCCCGTTCGGAGATCAGGAATCCGTAAGCTGCAATGCAGAGGGTGCCATGATGATGGAAGCCCGGCCATCCGCGCCCCTCGTAGTGCCCGAGCCCGATTTCTTGCTTGAGCTCCTGGTAGTCGCGCTCAATTCGCCAGCGCATTTTTGCGAGATCGACAAAAGCCCGGAAGGACATCTTCTTATCGACAGTGGCGAGCCAATATTTCGTGGGCTGAGCCTCTCCAACCGGCCATTCGACCAGCAGCGTTTCTTCGCCTCGTGCTCGGCCGCCCCACATTGGCGCAGTGCGTACCCGAACGCGGGCAAAGCGCGAGCGCAGCCGCTTGTTCGTTCCCTCCCGCCAGGTGATCGTGCGCCAAGCATGGTCCGGCAGCTTGCGCGCCAACTCCTTGACGCTCAGGCGCCGCTCCGACACGCCACGCTTGGAGGCTCTACGCACTTTAAGGTTCGACACGATAGCCGCCACATATTCGAGCCCCAGGGCGCTGATGCCGGTGCGCAACGCGGAGTTCGATCCGTAACTCGCATCCAGCAGCGCTGCACCGCGCGGTACGCCCGCCGCGCAGGCCGCCCGTATCTGCTCCAGCGCGATCTCCGGCTTAGTCCTGAACGTGATCGCTTTGGGAACACGTGCTTTCTTGCGACGGGCCGCGTCTCGGCCCATTCCTGCGGCAGATAAAGCCGGTAGGCGATCGGCAGGCTGCCATTATGATTGGCGATCGACAATGTCACGACCACCTGACAATTGGCTTGTTTGCCAAGCTGGCCGCAGTACTGATGGTGCACGCCAACCGACTCAGAGCCGCACTTCGGAAAAGACGTATCATCGATAATCCAAGCCTGGATCGGGCCGTGCCGCTCCATCACCGGGACAACCATCTCGCGCACTTTGGCCAACACTGGCTCGTCCGACCACGGCGCATTGGCAACAAAATGCAGCAACCTTTGATGCTGCACCGAAACTTCGGCCGGGGCCGTGACCGCTGCGATCGGTTCCACGCTTCTGCGCCCGTCTGTGGCCAGAAGCCCCGCGCAGTAATCATTCAGCGGCCTCGCCCGATCCGCATGGCCAATAACGCTCGTCAGTTTTTCGACAAAAGCCGCAAATCGAGATGCACTATCCACCGCTCCTTCGAGATTCATCGCAGCCCTCCGCGCTGATCAGCGAATCTCGATAACTATCTGATTCTCAACAGGGATGGACTGTAATTTTCTGACTCAGTACAACTAGCAACTCTATGGTTCTAGTGGGCTACCCGTTTCATGCGCCGTTATGCCGTCGCGTCGCCGGCCTCCACGATGACAGTCTCGACCTCGCCGGCCCCGGCGCGGCGGAAAGCCGCAGCTTCGTTGTATTGCGGTGAAGCGAAGCAGGCGACGCCCTGCTCGAATGTCGGAAATTCGATGACGACAAACCGATGGAATTTCTCCGGCCCTTCCATGACCCGGTACCGGCCTCCGCGCGCCAGCACCTTGCCGCCATGCCTGGCAATGATGCCGGGGACAAGATCTGTGTATTTCTTGTACGCGACCGGATCATTGATCTTCGACCTTGCAATCCAATAGGCGGCCATGCTGCTCTCCTGATGGTCCCGTGCGCTCTGTCGGCGGCGGGGTCTGCAACTTTGATCATTGCAATCCGCTCGATAGGATTCTACTCGCAGAAGCGCGGCCGTGAAGCCGCGGGGCGTATGATCTGGAGACATTATGGGCACGGCAAATTTCGGCATCGTCGGTCTGGACTGGCAGCAACGCGTCAACTGGGAACGGCTGAAAACTTACCGGACCGAGCGTGCGCGCGCCCACATGAAGAAGCACGGTCTTGGCGCCATGCTGTGCATGTACGATGAGAATGTCCGCTATCTCACCGGCACGCTCACCCCCGGCTGGAACCGGCTCAAGCCCGGGTTGCGCTACGCGCTTCTGTGCGGGGATGGCGCGCCGGTGCTGTTCGAGCAGGGCGATCTCGGTTTCCAGATCGAGCGGCATTCGCCTTGGATCCCGAAGGAGAACGTGCGCTATTCCTACGCCTGGATCAAAGGCGCTGCGGGTCCCGCTTCACAGCAGCAGGTGAAGAAATTCACCGATGCGATCATCTATGAGATGAAGCGCCACGGCGTCGCCGGCCAGAAGCTCGGCGTCGATTTCATCGACATCAACATGATCAGCATCTTCAAGGAGAAGAACATCAACTGGGTCGACGGCATGACGCCGATGATGGAGGCGCGCGCCGTCAAGAATCCCGATGAGCAGGAATGCATGCGCATCGTCGGAGCAATTGGCGACGCCACGCATTGGGAGTGCATGAAATTCCTGCGTCCCGGCATCACGGAAAACCAGGTGACGGCGCACCTGATGAAATATCTCTACAGCATCCCCGGGATGGAGGACGTCGAGGATGTGATTGTCTCTTCCGGCCCCAATACCTGGCCGAACTGGCGGAATTTCTCCGATCGCATCATCCAGCCCGGCGATATCGTCTTCATGGATCTCGCCGCGCTTACCTGGAACGGCTACAAGTCCTGCTATTACCGCACTTACTGCGTCGGCAAGGAGCCGACCAAGGAGCAGCAGGAGACCTACGCCACCGCGCTGGAGTGGCTGTATGACTCCATAGGCGCGGTGAAGGCTGGCACGACCACGCGGGAGATCGCGCAAAAATGGCCGTCGGCGAAGGAAGCCTGGGGTTACGAGGAAGAGGACCAGGCCGCGGCGAATCTATGGGGGCACGGATTGGGTCTTGCCCAATACGACCCGCCGGTGATCTCTCGCATCTGGTCGCTTGATCACCCCGTCGAGATCACATCGGGAATGACCTTCGCGCTGGAGACCCAGCACGGCAAGCGCTTCCGCTACGGCGTGCGCATCGAGGAGATGCTGATTGTCCACGACAACGAAATCGAGATCATCTCCAACTTCCCGGTGAAGCAGATCACCGTTGTCGACCCGATCCCGGGTTACGGCGATCACGTGAAGTAAGTGCACCACAAGGTCCCCACCGCGTCATGCCCACGCATGCGGGCATCCAGTAGTCGGTGCCGCCCGATTTTGATGCCCGGCAGCGGCCAAGTGCTGCCTCTGGTGATTACTGGGTCGTCCGCCTGCGCGGACGACGACAACTGAACGTGCTAATCCGCAAAAGGTGAGGCTTTGTTAACCATATCCGGCGTTAATTCGTTAATCGTTGCGCTTGGTCCCGGGTGCCATTCATGCGGCTTGGCCGCCTTCTTGCTGTTGTGCTGATCATGGCCGCGCAAGCCGGCTGTGCGGGGCTGCCTGCGCCGGGACCGGGGCCGGCCCTGCCTGAGGCTGGCCCACCCCCTGACCTCGATACGCTGATATACGCGCGCGGGCCGGCTGCGGCGCCTGTCGTCGAGCCGGCGGCGCTCCCGGCACTTCCGGCGCTGTTCCCGGCCCCCCCGGTGCTCCCGGTTCCCGCCGCGGTTCTGCCGGGTCCGGCTCCGGGAGGGGACGAGCCCTACACCCTCGACACCGGCGACAGGTTGCGCGTCGTCGTTTTCGGGCAGGATGGTCTGAGCAACACGTACATCATCGACGCTTCGGGCAGGATCACCATCCCGCTGATCGGGTCTGTATCCGCTCGCGGGTGCACGACCGGGCAACTCGCGCGGGTTATCGCCGATCGGCTGCGCAATGGCTATGTGCGCGAGCCGCACGTCGCCATCGAAGTCGAGACCTACCGCCCATTCTTCATCCTCGGCGAAGTCCTTGCACCCGGCCAGTATCCCTATGTGCCCAACATGACCGTGGAAACCGCGGTGGCGATCGCGGGCGGCTTCACCCCGCGCGCCTACCGCTATGATTTCGAAGTAAGCCGCTCGTCGATGGGCGTGACATCGCGGCAGAAGGCGCCGCTGATCGCGCCGCTGCGGCCGGGAGACACCGTCACGGTCAGCGAGCGCTGGTTCTGATCGCGTGGGTCATTGCCGACTTGACACCTCAACTCGGGTTTACCCGAGTTGAGGCACTTAATCAGTGCGGACCTCGGGCAAGCCCGAGGTCCGATGCAATCCATCATTCTGCACAAAAAGCTCTTTCGATGGATGCGCGGGTCAAGCACGCGCATGACGATCGAGAACAACCTCGGCTCCTACTTCTTCATGTGCTTTCTCAGGAAGTCCATGGTGCGCTGCCATGCGAGCTTGGTGCTCGCCTCATGGAAGCTGCCGCGCTCGTCGCAGTGAAATCCGTGCGCGGCGTCCGCATAGACGTGGATCTCGGTATCCGCCCCGCGCTTCTTCTTGATGATCTCGACGTCGCTCATCGGGATGGAGGCGTCCTTGTCGCCGAAATGCATGAGCGTTGGCACCTTCGGTTTCTCGTCGGCATTTTTCGCGATCTGCCCGCCGTAATAGCAAACCGCGGCCGAGAGCCCGGTGAGCCGGCAGGCAGCGAGAAAGGCGATGGTGCCGCCCATGCAGAAGCCCATGATGCCGACTGGTCCCACCCCCTTGAGGTCATCAATTGCGGCTTGTGTATCGCGCAGCATCGCAGCCCAGTCGGGATTGGCTACGAACTTGCGCGCTTCCGCGATCTCGTCCGGCGAGTAGCCACTCTGGAAGTCCTTCACCTGCCGATCGAATAACGCCGGCGCGACCGCGGCATAGCCTTCGCCCGCCACCCTGTCGCAAACCGCACGGATGTGATGATTGACCCCGAAAATCTCCTGAATCACGACGAGGCCGCCTTTGGCGGCGCCGGAAGGGTCGGCGCGATAGGCACCCAGCGCAAACTTGTCGGCGGACGTGAGCGAGAACTGCTTACCCAAGTGGACCTCCTGTGCGTGGAATAGGCGCCGGCGGCAGCGCCAGCAGCGCGGCGGAATTTCCCGCTTTCATTTGGATAAAGCAACC
The DNA here is from genome assembly GCA_963841105.1 of uncultured Alphaproteobacteria bacterium. Lineage (GTDB taxonomy): Bacteria > Pseudomonadota > Alphaproteobacteria > Rhizobiales > Xanthobacteraceae > VAZQ01. The sequence goes on along the minus strand of CAWJCB010000001.1, from coordinate 455,382 downwards.
CGTGCATGTCGGCGTGGCGCGGCCGACGCTCACGCGCAATCGGATGCAGGGTCGGGTTTCAAACCCGCCCTTTCCAGCGCGCGCAGTTGGTAGGTTGGGCTTGAGAGACCCAGCGCTACACCGGTGCGCGCAGTCCGAATTGGCAGGCGAGCAGCTCGTAGGACCGGCGCCGCGCCCCATGGTCGTGGATCATGGTGGTGACCATCACCTCGTCGGCGCGCGTCGCTTCGATCGTTGGTTGCAGCCGCGCCATCACCATCGGCGGGTCACCGACAAATACGCGCTCCCGGTTGCGCGCCATCAAGACGCGCTCGGCGGCGGAATAGGGGAATGCCAATGCCTCGTCCGGGCTCGCAAGCGGCTGGTATTCGCCTCGCTGCCGGCGAATGAAATTGAGATCGATGGTGGAGGCGAGCCGCTCCGCTTGCGCGGCGGTGTCGGCGCAAACCACGGCGCAGGCGAAGATGGCATAGGGTTGCACTCTTGCCGCCGATGGTTTGAACGCCTCGCGGTAGCTGCGCATGGCGGCGACGGCATCGTAATCCGCAAAGTGATGCGCAAATGCGAAGCCTGCGCCGACGATGGCAGCAAGTTGTGCGCTGTAGCCGCTCGATCCCAAGAGCCAGATCGGCGGCAGCGGCACGTCCTGTGGCATCGCGTGCACGGCGCGAAACGGATGGCCTTCGGGAAACCCATTGCCGTCGAAGAGGACGAGCTCCTCGAACCGCTGCAGAAAGTCGTCATCGCCACCGCTGTCCTGCCGCCGGCGCAGCGCAAAGGAGGTGACCGGATCGGTTCCCGGCGCTCGTCCCAGGCCAAGGTCGATGCGTCCGGGAAACAGCGCTTCCAGCACCTTGAATCTCTCGGCAACCATCAGTGGCGCGTGGTTTGGCAGCATGACGCCGCCCGAGCCCACGCGCATGTGCTGGGTTGCCGCCGCGATTTGTCCAATCATGATGTCCGGGGCGGAGCTCGCGATGGACGCGAGGTTGTGATGCTCGGCGACCCAGTAACGCGTGTAGCCGAGGCGATCGGCGAGGCGGGCAAGATCGATGGAGTTGCGCAACGCAGCTGCGCCGGACGAGCCAGTAGCCACCGGCGAAAGGTCGAGCACGGAAAGCGGGCTCACGTTGCGGACACCGCAATCAGCGACGCCGCAGGCGCCAATCTTTTTTCCACCCCGTCAGGCGGCCATCGCGGAACTGGAGCGCGATTGCCGAGGCGACGGGGTAGGCGCGAACAACGCCGGCCTGCCCATACGCGACATAGATTTCCGAGCCATCATGGCCGGAATAGTAGAGAAGCGGCACCCCCAGAGCCAGGACAGCCTCCTCCAGGGTCATGCCAAACGCGAGTGGGATTGTGTTGGATTGGTATCCGCAATAGGCCGCCCAGCACATCCAGAGCGAGACCACGACGCGTCTCATATATGACTCTCGCCTACAGGACCCACCTCTTGCCGCCGCAAGCGGTCGGGCGCTGGCGCGCGCGGCCGCTACGTCCGCATGATGCACTCAACAGTGTGGTGTGTCTAAGGCGGCCGGCGCGCCGGCGAGAGCCGACCCCTGTCCGAGGGACTGTAAGAGCCCCTGCGCCAGATGTGGGTGCTAAACGCTACTCGGCGGCAATCAGGTGTTGCCGCATTTCCGGCAATCGTGACGTCTTTACCTCAGCCCGCTTCGTTCCCCAGCAGACGTACCAGGAGCCGAGCACGAACTCCTCCATCGCGAAGTCCTCGGCGAGCGCGGAAAGATGCTCCCAAGGCTTGATAAAGGGATTGCCGAGCATGGTGCGTTTCATCAGCCACACTCCAAACGGCAATGCCCATTGTCCCGCCCGTCCGGACGGGACCTTGCCGTCCATGATCACGATGCGCCCCCCTGGCCGCAGCAGCTTCCAGGCGCGGCGGAGCACCATAAGGTGGTGCGGCATGGTATTGTACGAGAGCCCGAAGAGAACGCCGTCGAGGGGTTCTGGTGGGATGTAATCGGCGGCGTCGCATTGGGTGAGCTCGACATTTGCCCACTGCTCGCGCGCGCACAGCTGCCGTGCCTTCGCCAGCATCCCATTGGACAAATCTACGCCGTAGATCTTCCCGCTGTTGCCGACCGCGGCCTGGAGGAACGGAAAGTTGCGGCCGGTGCCACAGCCGATCTCGAGGACGCGCGCACCCTGGCTTACGGCGAGGCGCTGGGCGGCGAGATTGCGAAGGTGGGGAGGAAAAAAGAACACCCAGTCGAAAAGGGTGATCAGGCCGGAGATACGGTCATACCGCTGCGCAATAAACGCACGTTCACAATCCACCCACTTGTACTTCACTTGCTTCCGCCCCGCCGCGACTGGCGTGCAACCCCGCGCGGCTTTAGAGTTGTTATTTTCTCCGCGCCGTCATCGCGAAGACTTTGAGGACTTTAAGTTGATCTGCTACCCGAACTAAAAATAGGTGGCAAAAAGTCGCATAAACGACTTAGCGTTTGTGAGTCATCACATCCGGTTGCGATATGCTCTTGCTTGGGGCCTCGTCCGCCCGCGACAGTGAATGTGCGGGGACGTGCGGACGCGCAATGTTTGGTAATAGTAGTTGATCAGTCCGGAACGTGAGCGCGGGCGCCGTCGCTCAGTTACCTATGGCTTTGGCAAGCGCCTGCCGAGCATTGCTTTCTCGCCATAGCAGGAAGAGCCCGGAGGCGACCACGACGGCAGAACCGACGATCAGACTGATGGTCGGGAGATCTCCCCACACGGCAAACCCCAGAATGACCGCCCAGATAAGCGAGAGATAGTAGAATGGCGCGACTGCCGAGGCCGGAGCGAGATGCAGCGCCCGCGTCCACCAGAGCTGTCCGATAGCGTTCGATGTGCCGTTTAACAGAACCAGGCCGATGTCCCAGTGGGTGGGTGAGACCCAGCCAAACGGGAGGAGCAGGGCGAAGCCGCCGGTGAGGAGGAGCAACTGATAGAGCGTCAGGGTCTCCACGGACTCGGTCGTTGTCATGCTGCGCACCGCCGCGGTCACCGAACCATAGAGAACGGCGTTCCCCAGCGCGAACAGCGCACCGATCCTCAACGCGTCGGCGCCCGGATTGGCGACAATGAGCACACCGCAGAAACCGACCAGCAGAGCCGCCCAGCGCGCTGCCCCGACCGCTTCCTTGAACACCAGCGCCGATACCAAGGTCGTAAACAAAGGCGACGAGAAGTTGATGGCAATGGCGCCCGCGAGCGGCATCATGCTGAACGCAATCAGCAGGAATGTCTGCGAGAGCACTTGTGACGTGCCGCGCAGCATGTGATGGCGTAAACGGTGCGTGCGAAAGACGGAAAGTCCGCTTCGCGGCACGATGAGCAGAGCGCACACCGCAAGGGCAACCGCGGTGCGGGTGAACAGCACTTCGCCGACCGGATATTTCTCCACCAGCCATTTGGAGACCGCGCTCGATGCGGCGAACATCACCGTGGCACCGATCATGTAGGCGATGGCGAGCGGGACATGATCGCGACGCGGTGCTTCGACCAGTACGGAGCAGTTGCCAGCGCGGTGGATTTGATGTTCCTTTCATTGTTGCGGCGAGCTGGTGCAGGAACTTCAAATCCAAAACCGCACTGGAATCGCCTCGCTCGCGCCGAAGAGTCCAATCACTTTGACAGATGCGATTCGTTATCGCACGGAGTGGCCGAGCCCGACATGGCGCCAGGACATACCTCTTGAGCGATTTTGCAACACGAGGGTACTGCCACTCTGGATCGTTCAGAGGCGTTCGCGGGCTACAAATTCTTGCACAACCCTGCTAACATTGCATGGGAGATGTTGGTGGCAGCTTCGAAGAAAGCGTCAGCGATAGAGCAAGTATTTGCAAGTGGAGCGTGCGATGATCAGTAACGAATTTCAAGACTGGCGGCGGGAGTGCGAGGTGGTGCAGCGCGAAATGGATCGTTTGATCAAGGCAGGACGCCCGCAATCGCCCGAAGAGCGTCAAGTTCGCCAGCTTCAGTTTAGCGCGCTCATAGAGCGGCGGGACGCTGCTGCGCGCAACCTGTTGCGCACCGCCGTTCGGCGCGAAAAGTGAGATTCGGGGATCGGCGAGCCTCAACATGCGGTTCAGATTGTAAGAATTGAGGTTTGCGGTGACGAGCAGCGGCATTGCGGCCATTGCAAAAAGCATTTTCGTGATGCCTGTCACAGTCCTCCTTTGCGTTGCAGCCTAGACATGCAGTCACGCTGCTTCGCGTCAAAGGAGAATTCACATGTGGCACCGGGTCATCGAGACCGCTGGGTTTCCTGCATTTCTCGGAATCGCAGCAGCCTATGCCTTCGTGGCATTGCTCTCGGCAATGCTGGTTGCGAATGGATTGGCGCGCGCTCCTGTGGTATGGTCGCATCTGTTGGCGCCCGCGGGCCTGATCGGCTGAGCCAGCATTTCTCCGTCGAACAGGCGAGCGCATCCTCATCCCCTAGCTGCGGAAACAGAGGATCGAGAGTCCTGACTATTGCGATTTGGCGTAATCCGGCGGCGGCACGCCAGACTTAAAATTCAAATCCGTGGATATGCTATCGCGTTTGCGTTCCGCGGCTTCCATCGACAAGCGCAGGCTCTCGCACTGTTTTGGAGCCGTCGGGTTTGCAGCCATGCACTTGTTGTAACTATCGGCAGCTTCTTGATGCTCGTTGCGGGCTACGACCTTCTCCCCGATGGAGCAGCCGGCAAGCGCAATTGCGAGCACGAGGATCTTTATGATACGCACGCAATCCTCCTTAGGGCCTGGGAGCCTTGTACCAGATGCAAGCAGGGCGCGTCGAGCAGGGCGAGTCGAGTTGGCCCGATTGAGGAAAGCGAGTTTATGTGATGGCGATCACATAAACTGCGACGATTATGCGATAGGCTCGTCGCTGGAATTCGATATACCCGTCGAGAAAGCCGGAACCATGGCCTGTTCTGCACGGCTGCGCAAGCGCACGATGTCGAGCTTGCAGCGATTCTGCTGCGGCCGGGCTCACGAGGTGGTACAAATATATGCTGAAATCCCGTTGAGCCGCGCTGGTGCCTACACATATAGTATGCACACCCGGAGCATCGGCCTCACCCCTACTATCGGACACGTGCGATGATGAGCATCAGAGTTGCCACGCGGGCACTTGCCATGGCTGGAGCGCTGGCCGCGGGATCAGCAGGCGCCGGCCAGGTCGAGGTCGCGCTGGTCGAGAACCTCACGGGCAATCCTGCGGGCGTTGAATTCATGGATTATCTCCGGAGCGGAAAGACCGTCGAGCTTGGCGCGCGCGACACCATTGTTCTCAGCTACATGAGTTCATGCGTGCGGGAGACCATCACCGGCGGTACGGTCATCATCGGGGCCTCGCAAAGCGAGGTGAACGGGGGCAAAGTCGCGCGAACGACGGTCGCCTGCGATGCGGGCAAGATGATGCTTGCGCCCGATCAGGCGGCGCAGTTCGGTGGTCGGGTCTTTCGCGGCGCACCGATGTCGCCCTCCAGCACCCAGCCAAACCCTGAGATCACCCTTTACGGTAGGTCTCCCATCGTGGAGCTCAACCCTGCCGGCACGTTGCTGATCGAGCGCATTGATCAGCCCAGCGAGCGTTATGTTGTCGAGCTCGCAAACAAGCAGCTTGTGCACGGCAAGTTTTACGACTTTGCGAAGCAAGGCAGAAATCTTGCCCCCGGCGGAGTTTACCGGCTGAGCTGGGGTGGACAAGAGATCGTTTTCAAGATCGATCCTCGTGCCAAGCCGGGCAACACCCCCGTTCTGGGGCGTTTGCTGCGATTGGGCTCTCCGAGCTGACCCTCGCAGCCGGGCAGTTTGATGGAATGGGTGCGCGGTCGTGATGCGCTTGCAGCACTGGCCATTGCTCTCCTTGCCGGCACCATCGCCGTTTTGCCGCCCTTCGATCTGCTGCATGGCTGGTCCATTGATGCTCTGACCGCGCTGCGCTGGCGCGTGTTCGGCAACAGGTACGAGCCCGCTTCGTCGCCGGCGGTTGTCATCGCGCTCGACGAGGAAACCTACAAGACGCCGCCGTTTCAGGGCTCGCCCACCGTCATCTGGACGCGGGAGATCGGCCGCGTGATCACGGCGGTCGTCGAGGGTGGTGCGCGCGTGATCGCCCTCGACGTCGTGTTTTCGACGGCCATCGAGCAATCGCAAATTCCTTTCGGAGATGACACGCTCGGCGCCCGCCTGCGCGGCTTCGATCGCGATTTCCTGCGTGCCATTTCGCCTGCCGCGCGCGCGGGCAAGCTCGTGCTGGGCGAGATCCTGTTGCGGGGTGAGCCGATCTTCCCACATTTTGGCCAGTTGCGGGCGGTGGCCGTCGACAATGACAGTAATGTCCGCTCGCTCAACGTGAAGGCTGATCCCGATGAAGTGGTGCGGCGAGTTCCGCTCACGTTCACTGGGGATGGCAAGGTTGTCCCGGCGCTTGCGGTGGAACTTGCCGCGCGCGCGCTCGCAGCCAAGCCGCAACTCGGCCCCGGTCAGTCCATGACGATTGCCGGCTATCGCGTTCCTTCCGTGGTGCCCAATACGCTGACGGTGAATTTTGAGGGCGGCTCGCAAGATATTCCAACCTATTCGCTTGCCGATTTGCGTGCCTGCATCGAGGCCGGCAACAACGAATTCTTTCACCGCCATTTTGCCGGCAAGGTCGTGATCATTGGCGTGGTGCTCGAGGCAGAAGACCGCCAGATCACCTCAAAACGTTTCGCCACCGCGCCGGAGACAGCAACGGGCGAACGGTGCGTCCTGCCTCCGCGCGCGCCGACGCCCTTCATCTCCCGCGCCATCGCCGGCCCCTACATCCATGCGACCGCCGTCAACAACCTGATACGTCGCAACGCGCTCGTTGAGACTGGACCCGTTCAGAGCGGGGCGATCGCGGCGGCTTTCGCGGCAGTTCCCGCATTTGCCGCCTTGCTGTTGCCGCCGATTGCCGCGGTTGGCTCATTTCTTCTGCTGGGATGCGTGTGGACGATCGCCGCCGTCGCGGTATTCCAGCAGGGGCTGGTGCTGCCGCTCTTTGCGGCGCTTTTTGCCGGATTGGAAGCGCTTTTCGTCACTATCGGCTTTCGTCTGGCCGTGACCGACAAGGACCGGAGCTTCCTGCGTCGAAGCTTCGCGCTCTATCTCGCCCCCGCGGTCATCGAAAAGATGATGAAATCCAGCCAGCTGCCATCGCTGGGAGGCGAGACCCGCGACGTCACCATGTTCTTCTCGGACGTGGAGGGGTTCACCGCGTTTGCGGAATTGATGTCGCCCAGCGACCTTATCGCCCTTATGAACGTCTATCTTTCGGCAATGACGGACATCATCGAATTGCATGGAGGATTCGTCGACAAATATATCGGCGACGCGATCGTGGGCGTATTTGGCGCGCCGGTCCAGGACGAGGATCATGCATGCCAGGCGGTGCTCGCGGCGCTCGACTGCTGCGAAAGGCTGACCGGGCTCAGCAAAATAGCGCCGGCCTTCAAGGGGCACGTGCTGCGCCACAGGATCGGTCTCAACTCAGGGGAGGCGCTCGTCGGCAATGTTGGTTCCGGCCGGCGCTTCAATTATACCGTCATCGGCGATGTCGTGAACCTGGCATCGCGGCTGGAAGGAGCCAACAAATATTTCGGCACTTCGATTCTGGCGTCCGAGGCCACGGCAGCGCTCACTGGAACGGCATTCAAATGGCGCGAGATCGACGCGGTGCGTGTTATCGGGCGAGCAGCGCCGCTTCGGGTATACGAGCCGCTTGCCCAGGCCGGAAAAGAGACCACGGCGCGGTGCGCGTCAGCGCAAACCTATGCCGAGGCGCTCGCCTCCTGGCGCAAACGCGATTTCGCCTGCGCCGCCGAGCTGTTTGCGAGCGTCGCGGACGTCGATCCTCCTTCCGCGCTGTTCCTGCCCAGGGCAAAGCAACTCATGATGTCGCCGCCTGGTCCGGACTGGAAGCCAATTTACCAGCTGCAAGGGAAATAGCTGGAGATGGACGCACAAGCATCAACGCCATCCGCCGCCGCCGTTGACGTAGATGGTATCGCCGGTCATGAAGCCGCAGGCATCCGAGCACATGAATAGGACGAGCTCGCCGATCTCCTCCGGTTCGCCGAAGCGCTTCATCGGGATGTCGTCAAGGAATCGCTGCAGCAATTCGGGCGAAGTCTGCGCAGCGGCCTGAAATGCCGTGCGAATCGGCCCCGGCGAAATCGAGAGGCAACGTATTCCGGCAGGCGCGAACTCGCGCGCAACCCCGAGCGTCATCGACACGACCGCGCCCTTTGCGGCGGCATAATGCACCGAGCTGCCGGGTCCGCCGCGCCGATGCGCCATGCTCGCCATGTTGACAATGACGCCGTGCCCATTGGCTTGCATGTGCGGGAGAACCGCCTGCATGCAATAGAACGTGCCCTTCACGTTGAGCGAGATCGTCTGGTCAAACAGGGTATCGTCGATGTCGAGGAACTTCGATCGTCGTAGCGCGGCGCCGGCGGAATTGAATAGAAATTGAACCTCGCCGAAGGTGGCAATCGCCTGCCGGACCAGATCGTCCACTTCGACTCGCGAGGTGACGTCTATTTGCAGTGCGAGCGTCTTCCCGCCTTTCCCGATGACTTGTGCGGCGGTCTGGCCTGCCCCGGTCGCGTCGATGTCGGCACATACGACGTTGGCGCCTTCGCGCGCAAAGATGAGCGCGGCCGCTCTGCCGATGCCGCTGGCGGCGCCGGTGATGATGATCGTCTTATCGACGAAATAGCCCGGGGTCTTCGGCATGCCGCGTGCCTTTCACGTCTGTCGCTCGGTCGCACAGGATGCAGCTTGTGGCGCCCTGAGCGGAAGCTACCTCAAGGTGCCAGCCGCCGGCTGGAGCTGAGGACGAGGGACAACGGGAGTGTCAGCAGCACGCCCGCTGCGATGATCATGAGCACGGTCGCCATGCCGAGCGTGTCGGCAAGCAACCCAAAGAGCATGGGCGCAATGGCGCCGGCGCCGATCGACCCGGTGTAGAAGATGCTGAACGCGCGGGTGCGCCGGTCGGAAGCAACCAGTTCCGGCACGGAGCCGTACAGAACTGAAGATGTCCCGTTGAGTGCGATGCCGAGGAGCGGCAGCGCCGCGACCGCGGCATCGAGCGGCAGCGGAAGGAGCGCCATGATCAGAGCAGCAGTGAGACTCTCCGTGAGCCACACGGTCGCGGTGGCGCCGATGCGAGCGCCGAGAAAGCCGCAAACGAGCTTGCCGGCCGCGCCGCCTGCGAAGACCAGGGTCAGCGCCAGTCCCACTGTCGGCAGGCTTGCGCCCTTCGCCGTGAGAATGAAGGGCAGAAACAGCAGAAACCCCATGCGCGTCGCGCTGTCGATCATGCTGATGAAGATCAGGATCAGGAAGGCGATGGGACGCGCGGCGCTCGCGCGATGGGCTGCGCCATCGCGCGTCTCCGGACGCTCGCTGACAGTCGCAGCGCCCCGTGGCGTCAGCAGGAAAATAGCCGCTCCGGCGACCAGACCGACGGCGCCAAGGAGCGCGAGCACGGGTCGCCACGGCAGCACGATCAACAACATCGATGCTGCCGCCGGCACCGTCATTTTTCCAATATCGCCGGCGAAGTTATAGGCGCCGATTGCCTTCATCGAACGGGCGCCGCAAAACGCGTGCGCCATCAGCGAAGATGCAAGCGGATGCTGGGTGCTGGATCCAAGCCCGGAGCAGAAGAGCGCCACCATGAGGACACCCAGGCCGGTGCTGGCGCCGGCGAGGCAATAGCCTATGCCGCTGAGCGCGGTTCCAAGCGCGAGGAGAAGAGCAGCGCCGGTTCGCTCGGCCAGCAACCCCGACGGAATCTGGAAACAGGCCATGGTGCCGGAGAACAGCCCGCGCAGGAGCCCGAGCTCGGCATAGCCGAGCCCGAACTCCTTCTGCCAGATCGGCAGCAGGACGTAGATCAGATCGGTGTAGCCATCGTGCAGCGCGTGCGCGCCGCACGCCACGCCCGCAATGCGGCGCTCATTGCGCCTCGCCGCGGGCGTCACAGGCTCACAACCAAAGCTCTGCCTTTCGGCGACGGCCATCTGCACCTTGCTCGCGCCAACCCTGGAAGCGCCACTGACGGCAGTAGTGGAAGGAGTGATGATCGGCAAATTATTCTGGTCAAGCTTTATAAAGCTATCGTTGACGCCCATCCCGAGGGAGGTATTAGATCCGCTTCGCGGTCGAGATTCTCGACGGCGCCGGCGGCGCAAAGCCGCCAAATCGTTTGGCGGGCGCGCGGGTTCCGGCCCATTCGATGTTGTGGCAAGCTGCTCCACGAAGATGCTGCGAGACAGGAGCTTGCCATGCGGCTTGCCGCCGTTGCCGCTTTGCCTGTGATATTGCGTTGGCTCGGCATCCTGTCGGGCGCGATGTTGTTCGTTCTCATCGCCATGGCGCCGGCTGCGGCGCAGCAGGGCGATCTCGACGCGATCCTGAAGCGATTTAATGATCTCTACAACGCGGGCAATTATCCCGCGGCGCTCGTGGAAGCGCAGAAGTTTGAGGCTGGGGCGAAGGGGCGCTTCGGCGTGAATCACCCCAATTATGCCACGGCTCTCTACAACCTGGCACATGTATACAATGCGCAGGGCAATCAAGCCGACGCCGAGGGTCTCTACAAGAGCGCGCTCGCCATCCAGGAGAAAGCGCTAGGCGCCAGCCATCCCTATGTGGCTGCGTCCCTCAATGGCCTGGCCAATGTGCACTACGAGCAAGGCAAACTTGCAGATGCTGCGGGGCTCTACAAGCGCGCGCTGACGATCCGGGAGAAGGCGCTCGGCGCAGACCACCCCGACGTGGCTGAGACGCTCTACAACCTGGCCCACGTGTACTACGATCAAGGCAAGCACGCCGAGGCCGAGGGTCTCTACAAGCGCGCGCTTGCGGTCCGGGAGAAAGCGCTCGGCGCTAGTCACCCCGCTGTGGCGAGGACTCTCCAAAACCTGGCCCTCGTGTACGAAACGCAAGGCAAATATGCGGAGGCCGAGCGGCTCCTCTATCGCGCCCTGGGGATCAAGGAGAAAGCGCGCGGCGTCAACCACCCCGATGTGGCTCAGACGCTCAACAATCTGGCCGTCGTGTACGACAAGCAAGGCAAGCACGCCGAGGCCGAGGGGCTCAACAAGCGTGCGTTGGCGATCCGAGAGGCAATATTCGGCGCAGAGCACCCCGATGTGGCTGGGACACTCCTCAACCTGGCCAGCGTGGCCTACAGCCAAGGCAAGTATGCAGAGGCCGAGGGACTCTACAAGCGCGCGCTGGCGATCTACGAGAAGGCGCTCGGCGCTGATCACCCCGATGTGGCTGGGAGCCTTGGCGGCCTGGCTTCCGTGTACAGGAGCCAAGGCAAGTACGCCGAGGCCGAGGCTCTCCACAAGCATGCGCTGGCGATCAAAGAGAAGGCGCTCGGCTCCAGCCACCCCGACGTGGCTATGACCCTCAACAACCTGGCCCTCGTGTACGACGACCAAGGCAAGCACGCCGACGCCGAGGAACTCCACAGGCGCGCTCTGGCGATCAGGGAGAAGGCGCTCGGCGCAGACCACCCCGACGTGGCTGCGACGCTCAACAACCTGGCCATCGTGCATGAGGCGCAAGGGCAAGTACGCCGAGGCCGATGGACTCCGCAAGCGCGCGCTGGCGATCGAGGAGAAGGCGCTTGGCGCTGACCACCCTGCCGTGGCTGGGAGCCTCGATAACCTGGCCCTCGTGTACCGCAAGCAAGGCAAGAACGCCGAGGCGGAGGGGCTCCACAAGCGCGCGCTGGCGATCTACGAGAAGGCGCTCGGCGTTGACCACCCCGAGGTGGCGAGGACCCTCAACAACCTGGCCAATCTGTACGAGAGCCAAGGCAAGCACGCCGAGGCCGAGGGGCTCCACAAGCGCGCGCTGGCGATCAAGGAGAAGGCGCTTGGCCCAGACCACCCCAGTGTGGCCAAAACCCTCAACAACCTGGCCGATCTGTACCTGCGGCAAGGCAAGTACACCGAGGCGGAGGGGCTCACTGAACGCGCGCGCGCGATCTTCGAGAAAGCGCTCGGCCAAGACCACTCCGATGTGGCCGCCTCGCTCACCCGCCTGGCCAACGTGTACTACAGCCAAGGCAAGTACGCCGACGCCGAGGGGTTTCAGAAGCGCGCCCTGGCGATCTACGAGAAGGCGCTCGGCGCCAGTCATCCGGACGTGGCCGCAAGCTCTGTTCAATCTTGCATTAGTGGAGGCTGATGCTCACGACACCAAGAGCGCACTCGGCCATCTCCGCAAGGCGACGGCCGCGGTGCTCGCTCATGCGGCCACGGAGGCGCCCGGCGCCGGGCAGAAGTCCGAATCCGAGCGGACTGCTGGCGCAGCGCGCGGACTACTTCCTTCGTCACGTCGCCTATCTCGACGCCGCGGTTCAGGAAGGGATTGAACCATTGCCCGCGGCGGCGCGGGAAGCTTTCGCGATGGCGCAATGGGCGAACCATTCGTCCGCCGCGGCGGCGGTCCAGCAAATGGGCCTGCGCTTTGCCGCCGGCAGCAATGCGCTCGCCGCGCTGGTGCGCGAGCGCCAGGACCTCTCCGCCTTCTGGCGCGAGCGCGACAAGGCGCTCCTCGCGGCTCTTTCACAAGCCGCAAGGCCAGCAGAATCCCGCCGCGATCGACGCCCTGCGCAGAGAGATTGCCGAGACCGAGAGCAAGCTCGCCGCCAACGCGGCGCGGCTCGGACGGGAGTTTCCGGAGTACGCGGCGCTGGCGAACCCGTCGTCGCTCAAGGCCGAGGAACTGCAACAATTGCTTGGCCGTGATGAAGCGCTGGTATTCTGGCTCAGCGCCGAGCAGCATTGGGAAACCTACGTCTTTGCGCTGACGCGGGAGGGGTTCGAGTGGAAGACAATTCCGCTCACGCGGCAAGGCGTTGGCAGAGAAGGTGGGCGCGTTCCGGCGCGGGCTCGATGTGGACGCGCTGGCGCGCGGGCTGCAGCGGGCGGAGTGCACGCAGGCCGAAGCGGAGAAGCGCGGGCTGTCGCGGATCGAGTGCGGCCGGATTGTCGCGAAGGAGTGCGAGGAGGCGCGAGAGGCGCGGGTTGGCGCGGCCGGAATGCACCGCGCCGGAGGGCCGGCGAGAGCTGTTCGACCTTGGCCTCGCGCATGAGCTTTACGAAACGCTGATCGGCTCCGGTCGAGGCGCTGATCAAGGACAAGCGGCATCTCATCGTGGTGCCCTCGGGCGCGCTCACCGCGCTGCCGTTCCATCTGCTGGTGACGGAGAAGCCGGCCGTTGCCGTGCCGCAGGTGAATGCGCCGCGCGATCTCGCGGCCTATCGCGACGCTGCCTGGCTGCTGAAGCGTCACGCCGTGAGCGTGCTGCCGTCGGTGGCGAGCCTCAAGGCGCTGCGCGTGTTCGCGCGCAAGGATGAGGCGAAGAGCCCGCTGATCGGCTTCGGCGATCCCGTCTTCAACGCCGACGAGGAGAGCCGGCCGGCCGCCGAGCAGAGGAGCGTTGTCGCCACGCGCTCCTACACCGAGTTCTGGAAAGGCGTGGACATCGACCGCAGCATGCTGAGCAAGGCGCTGCCGCGACTGCCGGAGACCGCGGCCGAGCTGCGAGCGGTGGCGCAAAAGCTCGGCGCGCCCGCAAGCGACATCCAGCTGCGCAGGGACGCGAGCGAGACGAACGTCAAGCGCGCAGCGCTTGCTGACTACCGCGTGGTCTATTTCGCCACCCATGGGCTGGTAGCCGGAGAGATCAAGGGATTGGCTGAGCCGTCGCTCGCGCTCACTCTGCCCGAAGGAGCCGAGCGACCTCGACGACGGCCTTCTCACCGCCAGCGAGGTGGCGCAGCTCAAGCTCAACGCCGACTGGGTGGTGCTCTCCGCCTGCAACACCATCGCCGGCGACAAGCCCGGCGCGGAAGCACTGTCAGGACTTGCCCGCGCGTTCTTCTATGCCGGCGCCCGCGCGCTGCTCGTCTCGCACTGGGCGGTGGAGACGCAACGCGGCGACGCGGCTCACCACCTCGACGTTCGACATCATGAAGTCTGACCCGACGCTCGGCCGCGCCGAGGCGCTGCGCCGCGCCATGCTCGCCTACATCAACGACGGCTCCGATCCGCGCAACGCCTATCCCGCCTACTGGGCGCCGTTCGTCGTAGTGGGAGAAGGGGCCGGACGACTGTGATCAAAGAGGATCCGCATGCAGCGTTGCATCAATACCACCAGCCTCGTCCTGAGGAGCCCGCAGCGCAGACAAGTTTACGCAGTCTGCGCAAGCTTGACTGCGTGCGGGCGTCTCGAAGGACGGGCCGCAAGCGGGATCGCGCCAGTCTCCATCCTTCGAGACGGCGCTGCGCGCCTCCTCAGGATGAGGTCTGTAGGTTTTGCATGTCATGCACCACGATGCCTTGTCGCCGGCGCGGCGATGGCAGCGATCCTGCTCGGGGCCAGCGCCCGCGCGAATGAGAGGCTCCTCGAGGAGACGGTCGAATTCACGGGCACCGTGCTCTTTCTGCAAAGCCGTGTCCCGGCCCTCGTCGTCGGTGCGGTGCGCGACGGCAAGTCCGTCGTCTTTGGTTTTGGCGAGAGCTACCGATGGGTCAGGCAAGCGACCCGACCGAGCACACATTATTTCGCGTCGGGTCAGTGAGCAAAGCATTTACAGGGCAGGTTCTTGCCAGCCTCGTCGCGGACGGGACGGTTAAGTTCACCGACCGGTTGCAGGATCGCATCGGGTGGAACGTGATCATCCCGAAGCGCGGATCACATGAGATAGAGCTGATACACTTGGCGACCCACTCGTCGGGCCTTCCCAGGGAGGTCGACCGTGAGCTGGGTCCGCCGGCCGACCCGTTCTCAACTCTGACGCCGGAAGCCTATCGAAATGCCTTGGCGTCAGATGCGCTGGTATTTGCGCCGGGGACGGGTGCGCTTTATTCCAATTTTGCGTTTGACGTGCTTTCGGCCGCTCTGTCGCATGCCGCGGGCAAGGCTTATGATGTCCTGCTGAAGGAGCGCGTCCTCGATCCAACAGGCCTCAACGATACCGTTCTTTCGCCGCGTGCCGGGGATCAGACCCGCATCCTCCAAGGTCACGATTTCGATGGCAAACCGCTCCCGGACGTGAAAACCCCATTGGTCGCCGCGGGCGCAAGTGGAATTTACTCGACGCCCGACGACATCCTGCGCTGGCTCTCCTGGCACCTCGATCGCTTCGCCGCGAAAGACGCGGAGGTCCGCCTCCTCGATCATGCGGCCTATGTTCAGCGCGATGGCCTCAATCCCGTTTCCGGCCTGGACGAGTCCGGTCGCATGGATGCGATCAGCCTCGGCTGGATCGTCATGGCGCCGCACGGCGACCGCCCGCTGATTCTGCAGAAGGCCGGTGGGCTGCAAGGCGTATTCACCTATGTCGCTTTCGCGCCGGCGCGGGGTGTTGGCGCCTTCGCAGCGATCAACAAATTTGACTTCGGCGCGGCCATGGCAATGGCCAACGTTGTCAACGACCTGATCGGAGCGCTCGCCCCGCGTTGAGCAGGGACCGTTCGCTGTTGAAGCAAGTGGAGATCACGCTGCGTCGGCGTCGAGCAGGTCCGCCAGGTGGTCGGGCGCGATCACCATGGCATCGTGGCCACACTTGATTTCGAGCGTCTTCCAGCCCGCGGCCTTGATCCAATTGCGGCTCGCTTCCAGGGGCTTGTAGATAGGATCAGCGCAGACGATGTAGGTCGCCGGCAGATTGTTGCCGACCTTGTGAGCCAGCTTCAGCGCTGAGGTGAACGTGTTGAACGGATGCGGCGTGAAGCGGCTCTGCACGAACTGAGTTTGCGCCGCGTCCGTGATGCCAAAGGCGGCGGGCGCCGGTGCCGGGATGCTCAAACCGCCGCTGGTTTCCTGTGCTGCCTTGGTGCGCGCCTCCACCACCTCCTTGGGCAGCTGGCTGAAAACGCTCTGGCCGTTCTCCAGCATCACTGCGTCGAGATAGACCAGCTGGCGGATGCGGTCGGACATCATGTCGGCGACGCCTGAGATCGCGTTCCCTCCGAAACTGTGCCCGACCAGCACAACTTCATTCAGATTCTTCGTATTTCATCACATTGGCAATGTCGGTGACGAAAATGTCGAGATCGATCGCCTTGGATAGCAAGTGCGAGCGCTCGCCAAGCCCGGTCTGCGTCGGCGTCACCACCGTATGACCTCGCCCACGCAAAATCGAAGCCACCTTGCTCCAACACCAGCCGCCATGCCAAGCGCCGTGCACCAGCACGTAAGTCTTGGACGCCGCCGCGCGGCCGCTTCCCGCAGCCACAGTTCCGGCGGTTGAAAGCGCAGCTGCCGCAAGAAACGATCGACGATGCATGATCTCCTCCCTCAAATGTTGGCAGTGGCGTCAGGTTCTCGCTGTGGCCAGCGCGGCCGTCACGCGCTCCGGCGTCATCGGGTATTGCCGAAGCCGCACGCCGGTTGCGTCGAAAAAGGCGTTCGCAATCGCCGCCCCGGTCGCACCCATGACCTCCTCCCCGGCACCGGTGGAGGGTTCTTCCAGGCGCTGGGCCACGACGGGTATCACTTCGGGGTGCTCGGCAAAACGCAGCACCGGATAGCTGACCCAATCTAGGCTGGTCACCCCGGTGCGGTCGAACAGCACCTCCTCCTTGAGCGTTCGGCTCGTTGCCTGGATCATCTGCCCCACCATCTGGTTCTCGACCAGCGCGGGATTGACGATCTGCCCTGCGTCGAGGGCGCCGCACACGCGCTTGGCGACGATACTACCGGTCCGCTTGTTCACCTCGATCTCGGCGACGGCCGCGCCGTAAGACACGTGATGCGTGCCGAGGGCGATGCCGCGCCCGGTCACGATGTCGTCACGCGAGGGGGAGGATGCGGCCGCCCGCGCCGTCCAACCGGCAGCCTGTGCTGCCGCATTGAGCACGCCGAGCCAGCGGGCATCACCGATGTTCTTACGGCGAAACTCGAGCGGATCCATCTTCGCCGCGAAGGCGAGCTCGTCGATCGTCTGCTCGGAGGCGAACGCAAAAGAGAGATCGAGCGGCGAGCGCAGCGGCGCCCCCTTGAGATAGCCCACCATGGGCACCGCATGGCTGACCACGCGACGGTTCGCCACGGTATACATGGACCCCGTGCTCATGCGATTGACCGGGATGGACATCGGGCCGTCGCTCTGCTCCTTCGGCGGCGTCAGAAGCGCCAATTCGTGCGTCGTCTCGTTGACCATCCAGCCGTGCTGCCAGCCGTGATACTCGTAGGCGACGAGCTTTCCGCTGGCATCGATGCCGGCGCGCACATCGGCGAGATGCGCCGGACCGTAATCGTCCCACCCGAGCTCGTCCCAGCGCATGAACTGCACGCGCACGGGTTTGCCGGCGGCTTGTGACATGACCGCCGCCGCTTGCGCCGCGTCGTCGTAACAGCTGCGGCCGAACGTGCCCGAGCCCTCGTAATACTGGACCCGCACCTTCTCGACCGGCAGACCGAGGACGACGGCGAGCATGGCGCGCGTGTTGTAGACGTCCTGGGTGGACGATATGATGAGCGCGCCGGTCGGCCCGACATCGGCAATCGCACAATTGGGCGCAAAAGGCCCGTGCGACTGGTAAGGACAGCGATACGTCGCCGATGCGACATGCGTCGCCTGTGAGAAGGCCTTGCCGGCATCTCCCCAGTCCGCAATCACGGTGTCGGTGGTCTTCGCCGCGCGCATGCGCTCGAACAGGTCGGCATTGCCAGGGAGCTCGGAGGTCTCCTTCCATGCCACCTTGAGTTGCTGGGCGGCCTTCACCGCATCCCATTCCTCCTTCGCCACCACGCCCACGAAATCGCCTTTGCGCACGACACGCGCATTGGCAATGCCGGCAATCGAGCCTTCATCAATGCTCAGCGGCTTTGCGCCTGCGCCATAGGCGCGCTGTCCGTGCGGACGCACGATCCTGCCATGCAACATGTCCGGCACGCGCACGTGCTGCATATGGACGTATGTGCCGCCGGCCTTCGCCGGCATATCGACGCGCGGCACGCGCGTGCCGACGAGCTTGTAACGGCTGATCGGCTTTTGCGGCGCGGTGCCGGTGAATTTGACGTTGAATGGCTTGTCGCCAAGGAGCTCGCCATAGGTGACGGATTGGGTCGGATGACCATCGATCGATACGACGCCTTTCGTCACGGCAAGACTTCCGGCCTGCACGCCGAGCCGTGTTGAGGCGAGCGCCAGAAGCGCCTGGCGCGCTTCGGCCGCCGCGGCGCGCAGCTGCGGTCCGCCGCGGTGAATGGAGGAGCTGGAAACCGTCGCGCCCTGGTCCGGAGTGACATTGGTGTCGAGCCGGACCGACTTGAGCTGCGTCATGTCAAGATCGAGCTCCTCGCCGGCGATCTGCAAAAGGCCGGTGGTGTTGCCCTGCCCGAACTCGCCCTTGCCCAGACAGATCGTCGCCGTGTTGTCGGCGTGAACGATAATCCAGGAATCGATCTTGCCAGGGTCGGGCGGCCCGGCGATATCGCCGCGTGCGGCCACGGCGGGTGAACCGGCAGCGCCGATCTGGAATCCAATGACGAGCGCGCCACCCCCCTTGAGCAGGCCGCGCCGCGAGAGTGGCAGATGCATGGCGGCGTTCACCGCAGCTCTCCCGCCATCGTCTTTGCGGCCAGTTGGATCGCCTTCATGACGCGCGGATAGGTACCGCAACGGCAGAGATGACCATTCATGTGGCCGCGAATCTCTGCCTCGCTCGGCTTGGGATTCTGCGACAACAGCTCGGAGCCCTTGATGGTCATGCCGTTGTAGCAGTATCCGCACTGCAGCGCCTGCTCGTCGATGAATGCCTGCTGCAGCGGGTGGAGCGCCGGCGTTCTTGCCAGCCCCTTCTGCTGCGCGTAGAGCGCCGGCAGCCCTTCCAGAGTCGTGATGGATTTGCCCGCAACGCTTGCGACCGGAGTGACGCAGGAGCGGATCTCAATTCCGTCGGCAAGGACCGAGCAGGAGCCGCATTGGGCGAGCCCGCAGCCAAAACGCGGTCCCTGCAGCCGCAACTCGTTCGTCAAGACGTAGAGCAGCGGCGTGTCTCCCGGCGCGGCCACCGGGCGCATTGTTCCGTTCACTTTGATCTGGAGCGCATCGGCCATTCGTATCCTCCCCGTTCGCCGAGCCTGATCTTTGCATTCGATTGAGGCTACCCAACGCACGCTGTGCAAACAAGCAGGATGGCTGCCCGATTCGACGGGGAAGCCGCAAGTCGGACGTTGACAGATGTCGATATGCGCACTCTTCGTCGCTATGATGCATGGGGTTCTGTCTGAAACTTGGCCGTCGCAATGAATGATGCAGACACGATTGTCGCCGATGCCGATGCGCGGGTGGCTTCCCGGCGCGCCGCTTCGATGCCTCGCTCCGCCATCCGTGAAATCATGGCCCTTGCTGCCGGCCGTCCCGATGTCATTCACCTGGAAGTCGGCGAACCCGACTTTACTACTCCGCTGCCCATCATCGAGGCCGCGTTCGATGCGGCGCGATCGGGATTCACCAAGTACAGCCCCAATGCCGGCTTGCCATCGCTGCGGGAGCGCGTGGCAAAGCGCGTCAGCGCCGCCTGGTGCAAGCGCGTCGCACCGGAGCGGATCATCATCACCACGGGAGCGATCGGAGCGCTTTATTCCGCGATCATGGCGGTGACCGATCCTGGGGACGAGATTCTCATTCCGGATCCCGGCTGGCCGAACTACGAGGCCATCGTGCATCTCGCCGGGGCGAGGCCGGTGCGTTTCCCTCTTCCGGCACGGCGGGGCTTTCTGCCTGACCCGGACGTAATTGCGAGCCTTGTCACTCCGCGGACCAAGGCCATCGTCATCAACTCGCCGGGGAACCCCAGCGGGGCAGTTTTTCCCGCGGCGCTCATAGGCGACATATGCGAGATCGCGCGCCGCACCGGCATCTATGTTGTCAGCGACGAGGTCTACGAGGATATCGTCTTCGCAGGTGAGCACGTTTCAGCGGGCGCCATTGGCCCGGCGGATCGGGTTTTTGTCGTGTCCGGTTTTTCCAAGACATTCGCCATGACGGGATGGCGGCTTGGCTGGTTGGTGTGCCCGGACGCGCTCGCGCCCGTGACGGCCGGACTTCAGGAGCCCGTCACGTCGTGCGCCTCAACCATCGCACAGAAGGCGGGAGAAGCGGCTCTCGACAACGCGCAGGCAAGCGCAAGTTCTTTTCGCGAGGCATTCTTGCGCCGGCGGGACATCGTGGTGGACGCGCTCGGCAATACCGCGCTGTTGCCTTTGGTTCCGCAAGGCGCATTCTATGCGCTTGTCGATATCGGTGCCACCGGCCGGGGTTCCCTCGAATTCGCGCGTGATCTTCTTGCGAGCCGTAGTACGGCCGTGGTGCCCGGCATAACATTCGGACCGAGCTGCGACCGGTACGTGCGCATTGCCTTCACCATTGCCGACGACGAGTTGCGCGATGGCGTGGCGCGTCTGCGCGCTCACATCGAGAAGCTCAGCCACGGATCCTGATCAATCGAGAGAAACCGGCCATCCCATGACTCGCATAAACGCCAAACGGTTGCTCTCCGATCTGCGGGAGCTCGCAACATTCGGCCGCTTCAAGACCGGGGTCGATCGCGTCGCCCTGTCGCGTAACGACCTTGCCGCGCGCCATTGGCTCATGCGCCGCATGCAGGAGATCGGGCTCGATCCGCACATGGACGAGGTGGCCAACGTCTATGGTCGCGATCCCAGAGCGCAACGCACGCTCCTGATTGGGTCGCATACCGACACAGTGCCGAATGGCGGATGGCTGGACGGTGCGCTCGGCGTCGCCTACGCGCTTGAAATTGCTCGCGCTGCCAAGGAGCACGGCAATTCATCGCCGATCGGCATCGATGTCGTATCCTTTGAGGACGAGGAGGGCACCTTTCTCGCTTTCCTGGGGAGCAGGACGTTTTGCAACGATCTCGCGCCGGCGGAGATCGACGCGGCGCGCAGCGGCGATCTCACTCTGCGCGCGGCGCTCGCCGCGGTTCCTGGGGCGTCAAGCTCTCAACGCCTCGGTAGGGCGCGCCACCTCTGTTACCTGGAGGCGCATATCGAGCAAGGACCGCGCCTCGAGCTGGCGCATCGCCGCATCGGCATTGTGACAGGAATAGTAGGCATTCGCCGGTTTCGCATTCGCACCCGCGGCCAGGCCGACCACGCCGGCACGACGCCCATGCAAAATCGCAGAGACGCGGGCGCTGCGCTGCTTCGGCTGGCCGCACAGATCGCGGAGGAATTTCCGCGCCTGGGAGGGCCGGACACGGTCTGGAACATCGGCAGCATCGTCTTACGCCCCGGCGCTCCCAACGTCGTGCCGAGCGAAGGTGAAATGGTGGTCGAGTTCCGCGACACCGACTCGGTCATCCTTGATACGATCGAGCGCCATGTGCGCGCTTGGGTGGATCAATCCAGCGGTCATTGTCCGACGGAGATCGAACCAATGGCCTGCATTCCTCCCACGCCGCTCGCTCCAAATCTGGCCGCGGCCCTCGCAAAGTCGGCCAAGGCCCTGGGCGAGGATCCGGTATTTATGCCGAGCGGCGCCGGGCATGACGCCATGGTCATCGGCCGCTGCATCCCGGCAGCGATGCTGTTCGTGCCCAGCATCGGCGGCCGCAGCCACGACATCACCGAAGATACCGCGGAAGAAGACATCGTCTTCGGCTGCGAGGTGCTGGCCGACGCCGTGGAGAACATCCGCGCACGCCCCGAGATGGTCACCTCTCCCCGCGTGCGGGGAGAGGTCGCGAGCAAGGCGAGCGGGTGAGGGGGCCAATACGAAGCGTGCCCCTCACCCCAACCCTTTCCCCGCGTGCGGGGAGGGGGAGCACAACCGACATGGTTGCCGCATCGATTCTTTCGATCAGCCGCCATTACTCGTAACGAGGGCGGTTTAAAGCCCGCCCCTACCAACTCCGCGCAGTAGCCGTCCGACACCTTCCACCGTGGCGTCGATTCCGAGCGCTCTGAGGCTCGCCCACAGCAAGGCCTGGTTGTTGCTTAGCACAGGCAGGCCAAGCTCGCGTTCCAGCGCCTCGATGACCGGGAAGGTCTGCATGTCCGTCGCAAGGAGGCAAAGCGCATCGACGTCGTGCAAGGGGAGGGCGCGCGCTGTGCGGCAGATCGATTCCGGTGCGACGGTGCGCACGGCCGCGACCTCCGCGATTTGCGGTCCCGCTATGCTTTTGACCTCGAAGCCCGCGGCGGCAAAGAAGTCAGGAAGGAGCGCGTTGAGGGTCGCGGGATAGGGGGTTATGAGCGCGAGCCGCCTGGCCCCAAGCAGCAGCAATGCATCGCGCAGCGCCGAATTCGCCGAGGCGATGGCTTTGCTTGCCTTTGCCTTGCCGCTTGCCTTGCCGGCGAGTTGCGCCAGCAGCTGGCGTTCCCAATCCCATCCTTTGGCGATGCTGCTCGCCATGCAGCAATAGCAGATGAAATCGACCCCGGTCTGGCGCAGCAACTCTGCGGCCGCCTCGGCGTCGCGCGTCATCTTGCACAGCGCCTCGCGCGTCAGCTCGCCTTCGACCCGCATCCTTGTTTCGTAGGTTGTCACCCCCTCCGGGAGCGCCGAATAGAATTCCGGGAGGACGACATTGTTGTTGGAAGGCACGATCAGTCCCACCATGCCGCGCCAGCCGAGCACGGGTCATCTCCTGTCAGGACGACGGCGCAGGAGTTGCCCGCGCTGCGCGTCATCATCCACCGCGCCCCCTGTATAGACCGTTTCGCCGCGCACCATCGTGAGATCGACCCGGGCCGACACGCGCCGGCCGTGAAACGGCGAATATTTCGCCTTGGAGAGAAACCTCCCGCAGTCAATGATTTCGTCTACAGAATCGTCAACAATAACGAGATCGGCATCCAGGCCCGGAGCAATCGCTCCCTTGCGGTGGTCCACACCGAACAATCTTGCTGGATTTTCCACGGCTGCGCTCACGAAAAACTGATCGCCCAATCCACGGCGGCGACATTCCGTCAGGACCGCAGGCAGGAAGGTTTCCAGGCCGGGAAAGCCGGGCAACGCTTTTCGTAGATCCTCCCGCCCGGCGTTCTTCTCATCTTCGTGATGGGGAGCGTGATCGCTGCCGATCGTGTCAATGCCTCCGCGCTCCAAGGCGCGCCAAAGCGCGTTCGCGTCTTTTTCGCTGCGCAGCGGCGGCATGATCAACCCGTGCGAGCCGAAGCGGATGAAATCGTCCATGGTGAGAGCGAGATGGTGAGGGGTCACCTCGGCCGTGAGAAGGGCAGCCATTCCACCGCGCCTCAGCTCGGCCACCACCGCGGCGCAGAGAGCCGTGGAGACCTGCCGCACATGCACGCGGCAGCGCCGGGCGGCGGCGAGCGCCAGCGCCGTCATCAGTGCGCCCGCTTCGACTTCGGCCGGATGCGCCCGGCCGATCGCTTGTGCATCCCCGCCGCAATCGAGCTTGGCCGACACATCGGGGTCGTCCGGGTAAAGGCCCATCAAGCTGTTCACTGCGGCAACCGCCGCAAACAATGAATTTTGCATGGCGCGTTCGCGCGTGATCAGCGCGGAAGGACCACCGCCGAGAAAAAGCTCGAACGAGACGACGCCTGTCTCTGCCAGCGCCGGAATATTTTCCAGGCTCGACGCATGCGCGAGCGCCTGAATCCCGAAATCGACGATGCTCGCGCTGCCGGCTGCCGCCGCGGCGTGAAAGCCATCCACGCTATCCACCAGGGGCGCCGTATTCGGCATTGCCATGATGGTGGTGACGCCGCCGCGCGCCGCCGCGCGGGATGCGGAGAGAAAGTCCTCTTTATGAGTCTGGCCCGGGTCTCGCGTATGCACATGTGAGTCGACGATGCCAGGAATGACGAGCCGCTCAGCGGCATCGACCACTTGCGGCGCGCTGAGCGTGCCGTACGGCGCAATTGCCAGGATGCGCTCATCCTCGAGCAACACGTCGGTGGCGCTGGTCCCGGACGGCAGGACGATGCGGCTGCCGCGCACGATTTGGCGGTGACTGCTCATAGACGGCATGGCGCAGCAACCGGTGGCATTTTTCCCCAGGGAGAATCGCGTAACGGGCAGCAGTCGATCATGGGCTGAGCGCTGACTCAGCCACTCGGACCGCGCATCGGGCTTACACTGGCGTCGCGATTCACGGGCCGGCGTTTTGATCCGGCATCGTGACGAAGATGAGAACTGCAATGATCGTCATCAGGAACCGGAACGCACTGGGAACACCGTTCCATTGCTGCGACTGCCACATCCCAAACCATTCGCCCCCGATCGACATGAACCCGACTTGCCAGAGCAGAAACCCGACGGCAAGTCCGGTGATAGCAAAGGTCTTTGCTCGATTGAACACACCGGCATCGGCGCGAATTTGAAGCGCGAGCAGGATGGCGCCAATCCAGCACAGAACCGCCGTGACCACTTGCGCCGCAATGATCATGGCATAAGCCGCGTGATGCAGCGCAGGAGCGCCAATCGCGCGATACCTGATCGTGGAGAACGGATAGATCGTGTCCATGGACATGACATGCTGCACGAACGCGAAGTTGGTGTTGTAGTCCGTCAAGTTTCCAAACGCGACGAGGCTTGCAAACAGGGCGATGGCCGCGACCAGTGCCGCCTTGACCACACGAATGACGATCATGAATAGCGCCAAACGTTTGTAGCTGGCGAGAACCCGCCTCGATCGCCCACAGCTCGGCCATCGGCCCGATTGTCCTTGGCCACCACAACCCCGCAAACCTCATTGTCGGCTGTGAAAAGCACGGTCCTGAACTCACCACAAATATCTTAATTGGAATCGTTTAACTGTCCAAATTTCCTCCAACGAACAGCAATCGGTTGCTGTCATACATTTCATCATCAAAAAGGGAGTCAGTCACCAGTGGGAATGCGGGAGTCGCGTGGCTCGACGTTTTGCGTAAGAGGTTGAGGTAGATGCCTTCTCGTTACCAACGTACCGACTACTCGGCAGTCCACAGAGACTCCGATGCAAGCGGCGAGATGTTCATCCCGCCAGAGGCGGCGAGGAATGAAAAGAAATGCCGCGAGATGAATGATGTCTTCTGCCATCGCCTGCGGGCTGCGATCCAAGCCGGGCTGGAATGCTGCAGTGTCGGCATTTCCACGGCAGCCTGCACCCGGTTTCCAGTCTCGAATTACCGGCGCCCCAATTATTGATCGCCTTTTGTTTGGCGTTCGCTGGTTCGGCTGATGCGGGTCGCCGCTCCGGCCTGCAGGATTTGAGGCCACGTGGTGCAGTTTCGCCCATTCGCCCGGCCGCGCCTCAAGGGCACTCCTCCCGCCACGTGACGGACGACAGCCTGGTGGGCCCGGCCTGGACGCCCGACGGCGGACACGCCCGCGCCTGGGACGCGGGCCGCATTCGGCGCGCCGGTGCGGGCCTGGGCCGATAGTGGCGCGCGCTGCCCGCCGGACAAAGCGGAGTGAACAGAAAATGGAAAGGACAGCATTGAAGGCGTGGCGCGAAATAAGAGCGGACCATTGGCATTGATCACAGCCGTTACAAGCGCTTATGGTGCGCCGAGCGCGGCTGGTGCCTCTATCCGCCCCGACCCCTTCCCACAAGGAGAGGGGAGCGTCCTGGTGCGCGCGGCACGTTTTGTGGTTCCAACGCTGTTTCTAATTTAGAGCAAGAGGACCGTTGCGATGGGCAGGAGCAGAGTCTGGGCATTGTGCGGCGGCTTGGCGGCAGTAGCGTCCTTCACTGTTACGGCGCAGGCGCAGCAAACAAAGAACATCCGCTTTGTCCTGGACTGGGCGTTTCAAGGGCAACAGGCAGCGTTCATCCTCCCGGTTAACGACGGCACGTTTGCACGTTACCATCTCAATGTTACCGTCGATCGCGGCGTCGGCTCGGGCGACACGGTGAGCAAGGTCGCGAGCGGCGCCTACGATATCGGCTTGGCCGATCTCTATTCGATGGTTCGCTTCATGGGTGAGAATCCAGGCCGGCCGCTGATCGCCGTCTTCATGGTGAATGATAAATCGGCGCTGGCGGTCGAGACCATGGCCAAGAGCAGCATTGCGAAGCCGCAGGATCTCAACGGAAAAAGCATCGCCGCCCCCGCCGGCGACGCCAGCCGCCAGCTGTTCCCGCTCTTCGCCACGGTCAACAAGATCGACCAGAGTTCGATCAAATGGCTCAACGTCTCGCCGGAGTTGCGCGAGCCGATGCTGATCAGGGGCGACGCCGACGCCGTGAGCGGAAACGTGCCGACGGTGCTCATCAATATGCAGGCGATCAATATTCCGGCTGATGCCGTGCGGGTGATGGCCTATTCCAATTACGGCGTCGGTCTTTACGGGTTGGCGCTCATCGCGCGAGCGGAATTTGCCGAGCAGAATCCGGACGCCGCGCGCGATTTTATCCGCGGCACCGTGCATGGCCTCAACCGCATGATCAAGGATCCCGCGGCTGCGGTCGCCGCGGTAAAAACGCGCGATCCTCTCATCAACGAGAAGATCGAGCAGGAGCGGATCAAGATGACGCTCGATTATGCGATTATCACGCCCAACGTGCTCGATCACGGTTACAGCAGCGTCAACATGGCGCGGCTCGAGAATACGCTGGCGCAAGTCACTCCCGCCTTCAACATGAAGACGACGCCGGCTGCGGGGCAGATCTACACGGACAAGTATCTGCCGCCGCGGGACGAGCTCAAGGTGGCTCGCTAGGCTCTCAATCGGTGTCGCCGCCGATCTCGATTTCAGCGCCGATGCCCGCCTGCGCGGCGCGCCGCAGCATATGCTGTGCGGTGACGAGATCCTGGATTGGCACGCCGATCGACTTGTAGAAGGTGATCTCCCCGTCCGACTGGCGCCCGGGGCGCAGGCCGTTCACAATTTCCGCAATTTCGGCAACCTCCTCGCGGCGGATGACGCCTTCCGCAATCGGGATCACGAGATCGCCCGCATGGTCGAGGCAATCGCTCCGGCTGTCGATCACACGCTTGGACGCGCGGCGGATGGTTTGCGTATCCACCTCCCGCATTGCCGCCTGGTGCGCTCCAACCGCGGCCACGAAAGTTCCTGGGCGCAGCCACGCGCCGGAGAGAACCGGGGTTGGCGACGTGGTTGCGGCAATCACGACGTCGCTGTTGCGAACCGCCTGCTCGCGTTCCTGCTGCGAGAATGCGAGCCGGATGTCGGCCGGGGCGCGGCTCCCGCGCTCCGCCATGCGGCGAATGAGTTCTTGGCCGCGGCCGCGGCTGCGGGTGGAGACATAGACCGTGTCGAGATCGAATACTGCCTCAAGAGCGGCAAGCTGGTTGCGCGCGACGCGGCCCGCTCCGATGATCGTCGCGACCTTGCTGTCGCGCCGCGCCAGATGCTGCGCCGCAAGAGCGGTACCTGCTCCAGTGCGCAGATCGGTCAGGTAGCCCGCCGCAAGCACCGCCTGCGGCCGGCCGGTGACGCCATCGAAGAGACAGACGAGCCCATTCATGCGCGCGATGCCGCGGCGCTCGTTGTCATAAAAATCGGCAATGACCTTGATGCCGTATCCCGCTCCGTCGCGCAGGAAGCACGGATTGAAGATCGCGATCCCGGGCGGGTTCTCCGAGTCTGGCAAAGCTGCGCAGACCTTGGATCGAACGGCCTTGCGAGAGTAGCGTGAATGCTTCCGTCTGAATGTCGATCGCCGCTCCCACGTCGAGAACGGCGCGGCAATCCGCTTCCGAAAGAACGCGAATTTTCATGGTGTAGAGGAAGCTCCGATGAGATCGGCGTAGCCCCTTTCACCTCTCCCCGGCGGTTCTCGCCTTTGATCGCGCTGCGCGCGCCCCAGCTGTTCAATCTGCGCTCCGATCCGTTCGAGCGCGCCGAGCACGAGGCGGGCGACTAGGTCAAATGGTTCGTCGAGCACGTATTCGTCCTGGTTCCTGCGCAGGCGATTGTGGGTCAGCACTTGCCGACATTCCAGGAGTTTCCGCCGCGGCAGAAGCCGGGCAGCTTCTCGATCGACCAGGCCATGGGAACCAGAAAGGCAGCAATTAACCGCGCCATCGTGTGTGTCTGAAAGGCGAAGCTGACCTCGACAGGGGCAATGAGCCGCCGCGTAGCCGGCGGCGGTCACTACCTTCCTATTCGATCAATTCGGAAGCCGGGGCAAATAAATCAGTCCGCCCCGCTCCTAGGTGAAATAGTCAACCTCGCCTACGAGGTTGCCATAGAAATGATCGACCCCGCGGTTCTGCGGCCAGACCTTTCCCCAGATAACCGCTGACACTAATTTTAATTTAGGCTTTGGTTACTTCCCGGTTTTGTCCATCTTGAATTTGCGTCAGCTTTCGGGCCAATGCTGAAATGCGCCGAAGCGGCGGGCGAACCAGCTCCATCGGGTTTGACCCTGAGCCGTCATCCGGAAATGATTTTTCTGTGCTGCACAAGTCAAGCCGTTTCCTACTTGTTGGCTTTGTTCTTGTCAGCGGTCGCCGCCATCCGGTACCCAGCGGCCAGTATCGAAGCTGGTTTAGCGTTTCCGGACATAATTCCGAAGAGTGGAAATTCCGCCGTGAACGCCAATCCTAACGTTTGGCGTTCCTTCCCCGCGATACTTGACGCCTGGACACGCTTTAAACTGTTCTTCGGTCTGAAAGACGATGTAACCGTTAGGGTCCGCCAGCGCACCAGGCCACTTGGTTATTGGCATGAAAAAGTCTCCCTTTTTGTGGAAGTGGGTTTCGCGAGCCGGAATGTTCCATTTTCGCTGGAGGTTGTCACCGTAGTTGGTTGGGATACCGACCATTCTAAATCTCCCGCTTTTTGTTCTCGATGCGGGGTACAGCACGCCCTTGAACACCATGCCGTTCGCTGTCTCGATCTGGGGTCGTCCTTGGCGTAATTGTTACGTTGAAGCCCTTCGCGTCGATCGCGCGAATGAGATCTTCAAGCGAAAGATGATTAGGAGAAGCGCTAGGCACCGACTTGTCGTCGCTCTTGTCGGAATCCAGCAGCTCTTTGATTTTTTTGAGAGTCGCGGGCCGCGGCCTTATCCCTTGCTCATATCCCCAAATTGTTCCCTGCGGCCGAGTGCTTCTTAGCCCGAGCAATTTGCCTAGGTCGTTCTGCGTCAAGCCATGGCTTTCACGGTAAGCCTTGATCTGATTGGCGAGTTCGGATTCTTTCGACATTCCGTCGTCCTCTAATATGCGTTTGCACCGAGAAAATAGAGCTTAAAACCGAAATAGCCAAGTGCCACCCGAAAAAATCGTTGTAAATTGATTTAAAATAAGTTTTCAACGGTTTTCTTGATTGGCGTCGTCCTTGACGCGACTTTGCTGCTCCAAAGCTAGACCGTACAACAGTGAAAAGGCCGAACATTTAGGCGCCAAGCGATTTGCGACCTATCGGAATGGCAGGTCTTGGCACACGGCGGCTGTGCGGGCTCCGCTCAATTCCTGGTCCGCAATCGGAGCGTTCCGCATGCGCAGCGGCTCAAATTCTCTGGGGGGAGCGGAACGAGGCGGCAAATGACATCAATGCTGTCGTGAGCGCTCTTTTCACCGTCGTGCTGGATTGCGCCACAGCGACATGCTCCCGGCGGCTGAGGGAGTACTCAACCGTGGGGTCTTGCCCGAGAAAGGCGACGCCATCCTGGTGCGACCTGCGGAACCAGCTCTGGGTCTATACAGGCACGAACTTGCCAAGTATATGGAAGCTTGCGCGACTGACGCCGTTGCAGTGAAGCCCGCGCAGACATGCGAGCAAACCGACTGCTGAAGTTGGATCGCAAACCGCTGTCGTATGTGCGCGACTTCGCGGTGTGCGCCGGTCCTGCCTAAGCGCTCCGAGCCGCCAGCCCCGTTGTGTTGTCGGTATTCGGCAAGCCGCGCATCCCTGGGGCGTCCGGAAAGGCGCGAGCTCGGGGGAGCAGGTCCAGTTCGCAGGCCTTTATCTGCAGGCCGAGATACCTGGAGTAAATGCGGCATTGGGCAAAGCTGCCGGCGATGAACCAGAGGCCCGGCTGCGCGGTGCGCGTGAACATGTTGCGCAACTCCTGGTCGTCGCCGAATCCCCAGATCGGGCCGACGCGCGCGGCAACGTCGTCCCCAAACAATTTGCTGACCAGATATTCCTGGCCCTTGTAGCCGGTCGCCAACACGATCAAATCGGCGGCCAGAGTTTCGCCGCTGCGCATCCGCGCTCCTTCCGCGACGAAGTCGGCGATATCGGAGAATTGCAGCACTCCGATCTCGCCTTTGACGATCAGATCGGAGCAGCCGACATTGAAGTAGTAGCCGCCGCCGCGGGTGAGGTACTTGAACTGCCAGCCCGTTCCGTCCTCGCCGAAATCAAGCTTGAACCCCACGCGCTCGAGCCCATCGAGCAGCTCCTTGTCCAGATTCTTCGCTTGCTTGGTGAGGAGGACGTGGCTTTTCCTTGCCAGCGACAGCGGGATGGATGCCGTGATGAGGTCGCAGTCCTCCAGGGAAGGTCCTTCGTCATACAGCGCATAGGGTAACTGCGCGCTCGGCTCGACATTGACGATCAAGGTCGAGCTGCGCTGAACGAGAGTGACCTTCGCCCCGCCCGAGTGCAGATCCTGCGCAATGTCATGGCCGCTGTTGCCGGAACCGATGACAAGAGCTTTCTTGCCCCTCCACGCCTCGCCGTCGTTGTATTGGCTGGAGTGCAGAACCGTGCCGCCGAAGTTGCGCAACGTCGGGATGTCCGGAAGGCTCGGAATGCCGCTGACCCCGGTGGCCATGACGACGTGTCGCGGATGCATCTCCCGCTTCGTGCCGTCCGTCCGGCGCAGCACGACGGACCATCGCCCCTGCCTTTCGTCGTACGTGCCGCCCTCGAATTCGGTGGCCGTCCAATAGTTGAGCTCCATGCTTTCCACATAGGCCTCGAACCAGGCGGCAAGCTTGTCTTTGGGAATATAGGCCGGCCAGTTCGGCGGAAAGCGCATATACGGAAGGTGGTTGACGTGCACCTGGTTGTGCAGGACCAGCGCGTGATAGCGATTGCGCCAGTTGTCACCGATGCGCCGTTCGCGGTCCACGATCAGCGTGTCGACCTGCAATTGCGTGAGGCGTGCGGCGATCGAAAGCCCGGCCTGTCCGCCGCCGACAACGAGCACGACTGGATCGCGGTCGACATATTCGGCGGCGGCTTTCCTGAGGTCGAGCCAGTTGGGGCCGCGAAAATCGCGCGAATAGGACTTGCCGTGCGGCCGTGATCTACCCGCCTGTTCCTCGAAGCCCTTTATGTCGTCGAGCGCTGTCAGCAGTGTCCACGCTTTGAGCGTGTTGCCATCGTTGGCATCGGGGGTGAGCCGCAGGACTCCGCTGCCGCGGCCGTCGGCGGTTTCAAATCGAAAGATCGCTTCGAGCGCGTTTCTGCCCGCGCGCGTCACATGCCGGGGCGCGGTGCGATTGGGAGCCGTCCTGAAGCCGGCCGGCCGGGCGCGGCCGGCATGCGCTTTGAGCTCGCTCAGAATGGCGTCCGAGCCTTCGACTGTTTTGATGTGCCAAGTGAGCGCCAGGATATCACGCCAATAGCTGTCGGCATGAAACAGCATCTTGAGCAAAACGTCGTCGGGCTCCGCAAGCGCCCTTTCGAACTGCGCAAGCCAACCCTCCGTGGCGGTCGCGGCCGATTCTGTTTCTGTCCTTGCCAGCATTCGCGCGATCCTACCTCATTGCGATCCCACTTAATTGCGATGCATCACGTGATCGATTTCGCGGCAGCTTTCAGTCCAATCCGGCCGCGAAAATGTTTGCCTGAGAAAAGCCCTCAGCCGCAATTGATCCGAACCGGTCATGCGCCGCGCAGAATAGCGCATTATGCTCTCGTCCTCTGACCCTCAAGACTCGGCTATTCTAGCGGAAAATTACGCCCCTCCCGATGCCATTGGAACTCAAACGGTGCTGATTGGGTTCACTGTCCGTCGTATTGGAGGAGCAGTCATGCGCAGCAAACCGTTGCCAGCGGTATCATTATTAGGGGCTCTTCTCGCCGGTATGAGCGTGGGCCTTGCCCAGCAGCCATCTCCTCCCGCCCGACCGCAGCAGCAGGAGCAGCAACCGCAGCAGCCGCAGCAGCAGCAGGAGAAGGCACAACAAACGCCATCTGGACAAGCGGGCAAGGATGAGCCGAGCTCACATGGCGCCACGACAAAGCCACAAGACAACGCGGTCCTGATCAATGGCCGCTTAGCGGTACCCGGTGCGCCCGACAACACTGATACCACCCCGGCGAAGTTCTCCGACAAGAATGCAGCTGATGATCGGCTCAGCACGTTCGCCTATACCTTCAAACTGCTGAGCGCGGAGCAGCGTCGCGCCGTCTATGAGGGACTCAAAGACCAGCAGAGCGCAGTCGAACTCAAAGCAGAGATTGCTACCGAGCTGCCGCTTGCAGTCGAACTGCGTTCGGTACCCGAAACGCTTGTTAGCCGTGTGCCGGATACCAAGGGCTATGAATACATCGTGACCCATGGCCGGGTGCTCGTGGTATCGCCGCCCACACGAATAGTGGTGGGCACATTCTCTAGACTCTGAGGGCAATGGGGGCCGATAATTCCAAGAGTGAAGGGTCGTCATCGAGCGGATACCCGGCGCGAAATACATGGAGCTGCCGGGCGCCTACCAGGGCGCCTACCACCTACCGCCGGCTTGCTGCCTACGCTCCTAATGTCCGTTGACTGAGGTGAACCGGCCAGCAAGGTTGCGGCGCGGTAACAGCGGAATATTCCATTAGCGCTGGCACCTCGCGGTTGTGCGGGCTCCGCTCGATTCCTGGTCCGCAATCGGGAGCGTTGCGGATGCACAGCGGCGCAAATTCTCTGGAGGGAGTGGAGACGTCCCGCGTGAAAGGTGACGCCATCCTGGTGCGAGTGCGCAATCAGCTCTGGGTTATGCAGGCGAGAACGGCCGAGTAGTGGCAGCTTGCCGCGAGCAGCACGAAGACGTGCCAGATGACGTTCTGGAAGCGCAACCGCTCCCAGAGATGAAAGACGACGCCTAAGGAATAAAAGATGCCGCCGATCGCGAGCAGCCAGACGCTCGTGCTGGGAAGAGCAGGCGACAGATGATCATAGGCGACAACGCCGCTCCATCCCATGAGCAGATAGAGCGCTATGGACAGGCGGTCGAACCGGCCCGGAAACGCGAATTTGACGAACGTCCCGAATATCGCAGTTGACCAGAGGCCAATGGCGAGTCCGGCCGAAACAAGACCGTTCACCAGGGCCAGGATCGGCGTATAGGTCCCCGCGATCAACAGATAGATCGCGGAATGATCGAAGCGGCGCAGCAGCCATTTCGTGGGCGAGATCGGCCACATGTTGAACGCAGCCGAAATCCCGAGCATGCCGATCAGGCCGCCCATGTAGATCAGCGTGGGGCCGACCTCAACCGGTCGCGTTCTGGCAGCGACGATCACAATGGCAACGGCGCCCACGAGGCCCAGGACGACTCCGGCCGCGTGCACGACGCCGTCGGCGATGATCTCGGCGCGATCGTAGTTCCAGCTGATTTGTCCCGGGCACATCTCCGCCGGGGGAAAAAAGCAATCCTGTGGCATCTCTTTAAGCCGGAACAAGGAGAGCACCTATCTCTGCTGATGCGATTTCATCGCTGCTGGTTCGATATGCTCACGGGCGTTCGCTCGAGGCGGACAAGGTGTCCAATATCCGCGCTGCATAGGCAAAATCCTGTGCCCGATCAAATTGTTTGATTTTGGGCAGATTGTCCGGATAAAAGTTCAAACATAAGTTTGAAAGCGAAGAAAATGCCGACACGCCCATCCAAGATTACGCGCCAGAAGATCATCAGAGCGGCAGCGCGGATCTTTGCGGAAAGCGGTTATGACGGCGCCAGCATCCGTAACATCGTGGTCAAGGCGGACGTCAATCAAGCCGCCATCAGCTATCATTTCGGCGGCAAGGACGGTCTCTATCGCGCCGTTCTGCAGATGGGGCTCAAGGCGCTGCTGGAAAACGAGGCATCAACCTCGGGGAAGGGCGCGCAACTCGCGCGCGAGGCGGCGCTGCGCGCCTTCATTCATCGGCAACTGCGTTCCCTGCTGGCGCAGGACGAGGTGGGTCAGTACCTGCGCATCTTCAATTGGGAGACGGTGCGCCCCACTCCCGCGTTTCGCCAGTTCATGGCGGAGGACGCGGGGCCTTACCTCGCCGGGGCGGCCGCCCTGGTGCGCCAATTCCTGCCGCCGGAGGCGACCGAGCAGGAAGCGGTCCTCGGGGCGCTATGGCTGTTCGGCCAGTGCAGCATCTTCGTGCGCAACCGCGAGCAGCTGTCACAGCCGCCGCTTGGCTTCAAAGTTGACCCCAAGTTCGTTGCTGCACTGAGCGAGACCGTTGCCAAGTGGGCGGCGGGCGGCCTGCTCGGTCGAATGGCATGACGCAAGGCCGGTTCGAAATTCCATCTTTTTTCCCTCCACTGCCATGATCCGCCGGCTTTGCGTCGCGATTTTGCCTCAAACGAGTGTTTGAAAAACAACACTGCGTATGAAAATTTCAGCGAGGGGGAGAGCGCAATGCCGGGACGATTCCCACGCCTGTCCAAGTTCGTGATCAGGGCCGTCGAGATTGTCGGTGCGGGCTGCGTCAGCGCCTTTGCCGCGGTCCTGCTCGGGAACGCGCACGAGCCGCAACGGATGTCGGAAGCGCCCGTGGTGGTTCGTCTCGCGCCCGCCGATGAACAGATGATCCGCTACGTGCGTGATGAAAACGCGATTCTTGCCGAGCGGCTTCGCAGTGCGTCGGATGTGCTCAACGCTACCGCCCCGGCGGCCGCGCCCGCATCCCCCGCGCCGGCGGCCGCGGCTGGAAAACCGGGCAAGGGAGTTGCCGCCGCCGTGGCGGCTGCGCCCGCGGCGACGCCCACGCCCGCACCCGCGCGGCGCGAGCAGAAGCCGAACCGCTCTACGAGCGAATTGCGCCAACGCCCCTGGGAGCCGCAAGCGATTTTGAATGTGATTGCGCCAGCGCGCCCAGAATTGGCCCGCTTACCCGCAGCCGCGGCGACCGACAGCAAAGATGCTCGCACAACTGCTACTGCCTCGGTGGCCCCGGGCGAGAGCGCGCTGCCTGCGGCGCCAACGCAAGTGACACCGACGCAAGTGACACCGACGCAAGTACCGTCGCGATTGTTTTCCGACGCCGCAAGCTCTGTGCGGGATGCCCCACGCCCTCCGCTCGCCGTCGGACCATCTGTCTCGAGCTCGATGTAAGCCGTTCTCCTGAGAGTAACGCTGCCCGGGAGCCCATGCCTTGCATGGGCTTCTTGCTGTTGCATCGGCCTTTGCTCCATCAGACGCTTATGTATAAGCGGCTGGCGATTGCCGACGAGATCAAGGCGAAAAGCAAGATGATACCGGCGGAGCCCGTTGGCGAAGTGGTCGCGCGTGGTGACGCCGATCTTGGCTTCCAGCAGATGAGCGAGCTGATACCTGTGAAGGGCGTGGACCTCCTTGGGCCAATCCCGGCCGAAATCCAGAAAGTGACCATATTCCCTGCCGGGGTCGCCGTGCGCGCGAAAGAGCCTGAAGCCGGCGCCGCTTTGATCAGCTTCCTGGCTGCCCCCGCCGCCGTGGCAGCGATCAGGAAAAGCGGTATGGAGCCCGTGGGCGGCGTCGTGGCGAAGTGAATGGCAGTTGTGCCGGCGACGTTCGCCTTGGCGGTCTGACCTTCATGGCTCGCCCGGTTTGAACGGTGGTTCTTTTCCGGGTGGGACGTTTTCCTGCGCCATGGCCAGAATCATCGCAATGGTAATGTAAGTGCCCGACACAGCGGTCAGATCGACGACCTGCTGCTCACCGAGCAAGTGCTTGGCGCGCGCAAAGATTTCGTCTGAAACTTCGTGCCTGGTCGTCAGCTCGGTGACGAAGTCATAAACGACCGCCTCTTCCGGCGGCATGTTCGACGGCCGCTTGTTCCTCTTAAGGTCATCGACGATTTCCGGCGCCAGCCCGGCTTTCAGCGCCAGTGGCGCATGGGCAAACCATTCGACCTGCGAGCGCCACTGACGGCCTATGATCAGGATGGCGAATTCATTGAGCTTCAACGCCAGCGATGTCTGCCAGCGCAGGTAATAAAGGAGGTCGAACATTTTCTGTCCGAAAACCGGGCTGCGCAGCATTGGATTATACGGACCGGCAAGCCCGACGCTCGAAACTTTAACAATCTGCTCTCCGAGCGCCCTTTGCTTGTCGCTCAATTGGTCCATGGTGAGCTGCGGAAAGCGCGGCTCTTTGCTCGTCGCTCCGGGTACGGTCAGTGTGCCGGCGAACCATCCACCGACCGCCGCAAATATTGTCATAGGGATGAAAAACATTTGCTTCATGGCTTCCTCCAGCGTCTCACCGGTCTCCCCTTGCGATCGACAGTAAATCATACTGCGCCGCAGTTGGCGGTGCCCAGCAAAACGATGCACCTTTTCGCGTCCTTGAAAGCCAGCTCGGCAGCGTTGTCACTTGGCCGCCTTGGTATTCGCGGCGATCTGTTAGAGGATATCGCCCCGTTTTTGACGTGATAACGCCTATGATCACCATACTGCCGGGCCAAACCCGGCCTGTCAGCAATCCGAGAGGTTTTTTATGAAGCTCAAGCTTGTCGTTGCTGTTTCCACGCTTGCCGCAGTGTCTGCTCTTGCTCAAGCGCAACCCGGCAATCGGCCGCCTCAGAATGCACCGAAGCTAAGCAGTGCCGAGATACAGAAGATTGTCCAGATGGTCAGCGGCGACAAGACCAAGACTCAACAATATTGTGAAATCGGCAACCTCAATCGACAGATGGAGCGGGCTGATCAGAAGAACGACACCAAGGCGCTGGAAACATTGGGCAAGCAGGCGGATGACCTCGCGCACAAGATCGGTCCCGAGTTCGTCAAGTTCATGGACGCGCTGGATCTGGTCGACGACAGGTCCAGCGAAGGCAAGGATCTCACTGATGCGGTCGAAACGCTGGATAAGCTCTGCCCAGCGCCATAGAGCGGGCCTCGACCCGCAACGGCCACGCAGCTGTAGCCCGGAATGAGGGCAACGAAATCCGGGTGGCATCGAAGCATTGTCCAGCATCGCCGGCGCATCGAAGCGACAGAGCTTGCGGCTCAATTCAGAATCGAGAGAGACGTCAACTTGCTGAGGCTTGCGAAAATAAGGAGTAGCGATGAAGCTCAATTCGGCAGTGCGGTCATTCATGCCGGCGTTGCTGCTGACCCTCAGCGCGAGTGGGTTGGCGCAATTTGCACGCGCCCAACAAACCGATACGGCAATCCGCGTTCTTGAGAACGAGCTCGGTGGTGTCGTAACCGGCCCGAATGGCCCCGAAGCCGGCGTCTGGGTGATCGCGGAGACGACCGAGCTGCCAACCAAATTCAGCAAGATCGTCGTCACCGACGAGGGCGGGCGTTATCTCATTCCCGATCTTCCGAGGGCGAACTACAGCGTCTGGGTGCGTGGCTTTGGTCTCGTCGATTCGCCCAAGGTGATTGCCGCGCCGGGGCGCATGCTCAATCTCACCGCCGCTCCCGCACCGAGCGAAAAGGAAGCCGCCCAGTACTATCCGGCGATGTACTGGTGGTCGCTCCTCGAGCCGCCGCCCAAAGGCGAGTTCCCGCTGCCCAAGATCAAGAGCCAGGGCGAGTGGCTCAACACCATCAAGGTCGGCGCCTGCGGCTCGTGCCACGCGCTCGGCACCCCGGGCACGCGGACGATCTCCAAGGAGTTGGGTACGTTCAAGAGCTCGGTCGAAGCCTGGGAGCGGCGGCTGATGTCCGGCCAGGCGCAGTTCTTCATGGCCCGCGACATCGGACGTCTCGACACGCAGCGGGCCCTGACCATGTTCGCTGACTGGACCGACCGCATTGCCGCGGGCGAGTTGCCATTCGCCAAGCCGCAGCGTCCCGCGGGCCTCGAGCGTAACGTGGTGGTCACGTTGTGGGATTGGGGGCGCCCCACCGCTTACCTGCATGACCTGGTCTCGACCGACCGGCGCAACCCGAAGCTCAACGCCAACGGCAAGGTCTACGGCTCGCCTGAGGATTCGACCGATTTCGTGCCGATGCTCGACCCGCTCGGCCACACCGCGAGCGAAGCGCTGCATCCCGTGCGCGATCCCGACACGCCATCATCCAAATCGAACGCGATGGCGCCGTCGCCAGTCTGGGGTCCGGAGCCCATCTGGGACAGCAAGACGCTCAACCACAACCCGATGTTCGACGAGAAGGGCCGCGTCTGGTTCACCCCGCGCATCCGGCCCAACGCCAATCCGGACTATTGCAAGAAGGGCTCGGAGCATCCCTCGGCCAAGGCGTTCCCGATCGACAGCGGCGGGCGCAATTTGTCGTTCTACGATCCGGCATCGGGGAAATTCACGCTGATTCACACCTGCTTTCCCACGCACCATCTCAACTTCGCCTCGGATGCCAACCAGACGCTGTGGACCAGCCCCGGCGTGGTGGGGCCGCAGGTCATCGGCTGGTTGAACCGCAAGATGTACGAGGAGAGCGGCGACGAAGCGAAATCCACGGGCTGGACGCCATTCATCCTCGATGTGAACGGCAACGGCAGGCGCGACGAATACACCGAGCCAGATCAGCCGCCCGATCCGACCAAGGATCGCCGCCTGGCGGTGAATCACTACAGCGTGTCGATCAGTCCTGCCGACGGCTCCGTGTGGGGCTCGATCCTTGGTTACCCTGGCGGCGCCATCCGCGTTGTGCCCGGACCCGATCCGACCCACACTGCGCTCACGGAATATTTCGAGGTCCCGGCGCCGGGTTTCGGACCGCGCGGCGCCGATGTCGATACCGACGGCGTGTTCTGGGTGGCGCTGGCGAGCGGCCATCTCGGCAGCTTCGACCGGCGCAAATGCAAGGGGCCGCTCAACGGGCCGACCGCCACCGGCCGGCACTGCCCCGAGGGCTGGACGATGCATCAGCTGCCCGGCCCGCAATTCCGCACCGTCGACGATCCCGGCAGCGCCGAGGGCAGCTACTACGTTTGGGTCGACTGGTTCGATGCGTTCGGGCTGGGACGCAACGTTCCCTATGCGATGGGCAATCTCAACGACGCGATCTACGCCTTGGTCGACGGCAGGCTGATGACGCTGCGCGTTCCTTATCCGATGGGGATGTTTGCCAAGAATGTCGACGCGCGGATCGATGATGAGAATGCCGGCTGGAAAGGCAGGGCGTTGTGGACGACTACCGGGACGCGTGCATTCTTTCACAACGAGGGCGGCAAGGGCTCCCGGCCCAAGGCGATCAAGCTTCAGCTTCGCCCCGACCCGCTCGCGCGCTGAGCGGCAATTCGCCCCGGATGTTCGCGGAGCCTGTCATCGGGCCGCGCTTTGCGCGGGCCCCCGTTGGCTCAATCCGGACTACTTGTTGATTCCTTCCAGAGGGCTGGTGAGCTCAACCGTCCCATGCTGATTTGCCGCTCTCGCCTGCGTGCCGGCAAAATGATAGCGCTTGCCGCTGTCATTGCGACGGAGCGACGGAGGAAACTGCCATGGCCCGGTATCTCAAGCGCGGAATGGATGCGAGCGCGATCAAGGCCGCCGACGCCAAGGTGCGCGAAACCGTGGAAGGCATTCTCGCCGAGGTCGAGGCGGGCCGTGACGCCGCCGTCCGCGCGCTTTCGAAGAAATTCGATCGTTGGTCGCCCGTAAGCTTCAAGCTGAGCGCGGAGGAGATCGAGCGCGCCATGGCGAAGTTGCGCAAGCGCGACCTCGACGACATCAAGTTCGCGCAGGCGCAGGTGCGCAATTTCGCGCAGAAGCAGAAGGAAACGCTGCGCGACCTCGAGGTCGAGACGCTTCCCGGCGTCATCCTCGGCCACCGCCACATTCCGGTGAATTCGATAGGCTGCTACGTGCCGGGGGGACGCTATCCCATGGTCGCGTCGGCGCATATGTCGATCGTCACCGCCCGCGTCGCCGGCGTGAAGCGCATCATCGCCTGCGCGCCGCCGTTTCAAGGCGGTCCGCACCCCGCCATCGTCGCCGCCATGCATCTGGGCGGCGCAGATGAGATCTACGTGCTCGGCGGCGTGCAGGCGGTCGCCGCCATGGCGTTCGGCACCGAGACCATCGCCGCCGCGGACATGATCGTGGGGCCGGGAAACGCCTATGTCGCGGAAGCCAAGCGCCAGCTCTTCGGCCGGGTCGGCATCGACCTTCTTGCCGGCCCGACCGAGACCCTGATCATCGCCGATGACAGCGTCGACGGTGAGATATGTGCGACGGATCTCCTCGGTCAGGCCGAGCACGGCCCTACCTCGCCGGCGATTCTCATCACCAATTCCGAGAAGCTTGCGCGCGAGACCCTGCGCGAGATCGAGCGGCTTCTTGCCATTCTCCCCACAGCGGATGCGGCGGGTAAGGCATGGGCCGATTTCGGCGAGGTGATCGTCTGTGACGGTATCGAGGAAATGGCGCGCGAGGCCGACCGCATCGCCTCCGAGCACGTACAGGTCATGACGCGCGACCCCGACTATTTCCTCGCCAACATGAAGAACTATGGTTCGCTGTTTCTTGGTTCCCGCACCAATGTTGCCTACGGCGACAAGGTGATCGGGACCAATCATACGCTGCCGACCAGAAGGGCGGCGCGCTACACCGGGGGGTTATGGGTCGGAAAATTTCTCAAGACCTGCACCTTTCAGAAGGTGCTCACGGACGAAGCGTCGGCGCGGATCGGCGAGTATTGCTCGCGGCTGTGCATCCTCGAAGGCTTCTTCGCGCACGCCGAGCAAGCCAATGTGCGCGTGCGCCGTTACGGCGGTCGCAACATCGCATATGCCCAGGCGGCGGAGTGAACGCAATCGGGACGGCATGGCCAACGCGGGACAGGTAGGGACGGGTTTGCAACCCGCCCGGCAAATCGAGCTGACGGCGACCCCGTCGTTCCGGCTCGACGGCAAGCATGCGCTCATCACCGGGGCCGGCCGGGGGATCGGGCTGGCGGCGGCATCGGCGCTGGCGCAAGCCGGCGCGCATGTCACCCTGGCCGCGCGCACGGTGGCGGAGATCGAGGCAGCGGCGCGCGCGATCCGGGCGCGCGGCGATCAAGCGCAGGCCATGCCGCTCGACGTCACTGATATTCCGGCGGCGCGCGCCGCCATTGCGCAAGCCGCGCCGTTCGACATTCTCGTCAACAACGCCGGCATGAATTGTCCGGCCCACCTTGTCGATGTCACGGTCGAGGATTTCGACGCCATCTTCTCGCTTAACGTCCGCGCGGCATTCTTCATGGCGCA
Organism: uncultured Alphaproteobacteria bacterium; assembly: GCA_963841105.1. Taxonomy (GTDB): domain Bacteria; phylum Pseudomonadota; class Alphaproteobacteria; order Rhizobiales; family Xanthobacteraceae; genus VAZQ01. The sequence goes on along the minus strand of CAWJCB010000001.1, from coordinate 414,097 downwards.
GGCGGTGGCGCGCCGCCTGATCGAAGCCTCGCGCGCCGGTTCGATCATCAACGTCTCCTCGCAGATGGGGCATGTCGGCGCCGCGCGCCGCAGCGTCTATTGCGCCAGCAAGCACGCTATGGAGGGCTTCACCAAGGCGATGGCGATCGAGCTTGCGCCGCGGCGCATCCGCGTCAACAGCCTGGGTCCCACTTTCCTCGAGACGCCGATGACGCGACCGTTCTTTGAGAACAAGGAATTCCGCGAAGAGGTGCTCGGCAAGATCAAGCTCGGGCGTCTCGGGCAGCTCGAGGAGTTGACCGGCGCCATCATCTTCCTCGCTTCGGATGCGTCGTCGCTGATGACGGGCTCGGCGCTCGTCCTCGACGGCGGCTGGACGGCGGAGTGACGAACAGGCGGCGGTTGCAAAACCCGCCGCTTGCCCCTGCTGAGCGCATAGGCGCGATCGTCAAGGGTGAGCGGTCGGTGACCGCGGATACCGCGTTACGGCTGGCGCGCTTCTTCGGCGCGAGACCCGAATTCTGGATGAATCTGCAGGCGATGCACACGACCTCACCAAAGTAAAATCGGAAAGCGGAGCAGCAATCGAGCGGGACGTTGCGCCGCGAGCGGCCCGACCCGCTCGCGTCAGGACTGCTTCTCGATCTTCTGGATGGGCGCAAGCTCCGTCACCCAAGGTTGCGCCGAGCGGAACCAGATTTGTCGCTGCGGCACGAAGTCCTTGCGTTGGCTCAGGATGCCGACCCGCACCATGTACGACGCCTGCTGGCCCTCGCCTGGCGAGGTGGAATAGATCGGCGTGCCGCAGCGCGGGCAAAAGGCCTGGGTGCGCGGATTGCCGCTCTCGGCCGTGGTCTTGAGATATGTGGCCGGCTGTCCGGTCATGCGAAACGTCGCGCCCGCCACCGGCACGTTGACGCGGAAGGCGGCTCCCGTGCCGGTCTGGCAATCGCTGCAATGGCAGATTGTTGTCTTCGCCGGGTCGGCCTCGGCTTCGATCCTGATATAGCCGCAGTGGCACGCGCCATCGATTTTCATTTTCCGTCTCCTTCATCTCACCGGATGCGACCAAAGTCGCGTTGCACTCTGGGCCAGCCGGTTGCTTGTCACATCTTCACCGGATAGACCGGCGGCTCACCGCTGAGCACGCGCGCAACGTCGCTCGCGCATTTGGTTTGCAATTCTTCCAGCGCCTCAACGGAATAGAAACCAGTATGCGGCGTCAGGATCACGTTGTCGCGTCCAAGCAGCTTGGAATCGGCGGCCGGCGGCTCGATGGTGAGCACATCGAGGGCGGCGCCGCCGAGGTGACCGGAATCGAGCGCGGCAATCAGGGCAGCCTCGTTGACGAGCGGGCCACGCGCCGTGTTGATGAGCATCGCCCCGTTTTTCATCCTCTCTATCACGCCCTGGTCGAACAGCCCGCGCGTCGCCGGGACCAGTGGTGCATGGATGGAGACAAAGTCGGAGATTTCCAGGAGCCGTTCAAGGCGCACTGCCTCGACGCCGGCATTCGCAAAGGCGTCTTGCGATGCGAACGGATCGTGCGCGACGACGCGCAGGCCGAATGCTTTGGCCTTCGGCGCAAGCGCGCGGGGAATGTTGCCGAAGCCGACCAGCCCAAGCACGCGGCCGGCAAGCCGATGGATCGGCACCACGGCCGGCATCTCCCACCGCCCCGCCTGCACCAGCCTGTTGGAGAAGGGAATCTTGCGCGCGAGCGCAAGCAGAAGCGCCATGGCGTGATCCGACACCTCGTGCATGCAGTAATCCGGCACATAGGTGACCGTGATGCCAAGCTCGGCCGCCGCCTTGACGTCGATATTGTCTACGCCGAGGCCGAAGCGCCCGATCGCCTTGCAGCGCGTGAGCTGGCGTAGCAACTCGCCCGGAAGCTTCGCATAGGTCACCAGGATGGCATCGGCGTCTCTTGCTGCTGCCAGGATGTCGTCTGCCGAACCGCTAGCCGCCAGGCGCAGCTCGGGATGCACGCGTGCAAGCGCCGCCTTGGCAGGATCGAGCGAGGGAAACGGGCTGTCGGTAACGGCGATCAGGGGGCGCGGCATGGTTTGCATCCTACTCTGCCGGGTGCCGCAGGTTTGACGGTGCACTTGCCTCTGGTTTGCCGTCTTGCCGCCGGCGTTTCTTCGAGGGCGCGGGGAAGGGGAGCTCTGCGTTCGCGGCGGCGCCCAGCACTTCCGGATTGACGCAGTTAGGGGGCATCGCGCCGGAGATGAGCGCGAGAATATTGTCGACCACGATATGGGCCATCTGCTCGCGCAACTCCGCCACGGCGCTGCCGAGATGCGGCGTCATCACCACGTTCTTCATCCTCAACAATGCCGGCGTGACGCTCGGCTCGTGCTCGAACACGTCGAGGCCGGCGCCCGCGATGATGCCTCTCTCCAGCGCGCGCGCAAGCGCCGCTTCGTCTATAATCGCGCCGCGGGCAGTGTTGATCAGAAACGCGGTTCGCTTCATGCGCGCAAGCTCGCGGGCGCCGATCTGATGTCGCGTTTCCGGCGTGAGCGGCGAATGGATTGACACGAAATCGGATTCAGCAAGGAGTCGATCGAGCGGCACATATGTCATCTCACATTCGCGCTCGAGACTTTCCGGCTTCCTTGTCGGCGACCAGTAGAGGACCCGCATGTCGAAGCCGCGCGCGCGGCGTGCAACGGCGCGCCCTATGCGCCCACCACCTCCGACCAGGCCAATGGTCTTGCCATGGACCGCTGCGCCGGCGAGATAATTGGATTGCGAGCCGGGAAAGCGACCCTTGTGCACGAGGCGGTCGCCTTCGATCATCCGCCGGGCCACCATCAGCATCAGCCCGAAATTGATATCGGCCGTTGCTTCGGCGACGATCCGCGGCACCACCGTCACGACGATCCCACGCCGGGTCGCCTCGACAACATCGATGTTGTCGGGCGTCAGCGACTGCGAAGTGATGGCGCGCAGACGCGGATTGGCGGCGATCACGTCCCGGTCAATGCGGTCATGCAGCAGGGAGAAAAGGATGTCGCATGCCCGCACGCCGGCGAGGAGGTCCTTCTTCGGCAGAATGCGGCTCGGATCAGGATTGACGACCACCCGCGCAGCCTTGCGCAGGCGGGTGATCGCGCCCTTGGCCACCGGCTGGGTGATAAAGACGCGCAGGCGCATCACGCCATCCACCGCACCAGGCCGGCGACGCCATCGACCGCGACCTGCGACCCATCGGGAATGCGGCTTGTGGCATCGAGGACGCCAAGCACCATGGGAATGCCGCGCTCGCGCGCAAGCGAGGCAAGATGCGATGTCGAGCCGCCGAGCTCGGCGACGACGCCCGCAAGTCGTGGCAGTACGTGGCTCAGCGCCGGACCGGCGACCCTGGTGACCAAGACGTCGCCGGGAGCAACGCGCGCGAGCTCGCACTCGCAGTTCACGACCACGGCACGGCCTGCACCCCAGCCGACGCCGGCGGGATGGCCGGTGAGCCCGGGATGCTTGAGCCAGATCTCGTCCGGCGGCGAAATCGGTTGCAGCGTGAGCGGCCGCGCCTGCAGGAGCTTGAATCCTGCTTCGTCGAGCGCCCATTCGATTTCCACGGGCCCGCCGATCACAGCCGCCGCTTTTCGCATCATGCGGCCCAGGGTGATGGCCTGTACGGCGGTCAGGCAGGGTGCGCTGACAAGCTCGCTCGCGACGGGCTGCGCAGATGCGCCTGTCGCTGCTGCAGAGCCATGCAAGCAGGTGTCGCGATGATCTTTGCGCCCGGCATCCATTCTGCGCAGGAATCCCTGCCGCGACAGCACGATGCGGTCGGGCACCACCTCGCCTTGCGCGATGGCCGAACCCAGTCCCCACGTGGCGCTGATGAGCATCCCGCCCTCTGCCGTCTCGCTCAAGCCGCCGCCGGCGGCACGCGCGTCAACCAGCGGCTGCACCAGCACCGCCATTGCCGTCTCGGCGGGCGAGAGTCCATGGTTGTCCATGTAGCGGCGGGCATTTGTGGTCCACAGCGCCGCCCAGCACGCGCGTACCGCCGTGAGCAGGGCAGCTTCGTCCTTGATGCCGAGAAAGCTCTCGAACTGTCCGGCGAAGCTGGCGCCTTTTCTGTCCTCGATCAGCGCCGACGAACGCACCGCGGCCGCGGCGTGCCGCTCGCATTGCGCCTGCCACGCCGCGAGAAGGGGCGCGAGAACACTTGCGGCAATCGGCTGCTCGTAGAGAGCAAGCCTGATTTCAACCGCCAGGCGCCGCTGTCTCATAGGATCAGCGACAGCAAAGCAGCGCAGCAAATCGTCAAGCCCGAGCGCCGCGATCTGCGCGCGATAAGCGTCTACGGTGAGACAGAACCCGCCAGGCGTCGGCAACCCTGCTTGTGCCAAGGCAGCGAGGTTCGCTGCCTTTGGCCCGATGTGCTCCCGCCTTTCTCCCGCCGCATCGAGCGCGACGACGAACCCTTGCTTGGCCCCCTGCATCGCGTCGAGCAGACCTACGCAACCTTCTCTTCAATGCCGACCGGGCAGCTGACGCCGATGCCGCCGAGCCCGCAATAGCCCATCGGGTTCTTGGCGAGATATTGCTGATGATAGTCCTCTGCAAAATAGAATTCCGGCGCATCGAGGATCTCGGTGGTGATTGCATCGAAGCGCCGCGACTTAAGCTCCTTCTCGTACATCGCCTTTGACTGCTCAGCGGACTTCCGCTGCGCCGGAGTGAAGACATAGATGCCAGATCGATATTGCGTTCCGGTATCGTTGCCCTGGCGCATGCCCTGGGTGGGATTGTGATTCTCCCAGAAAGTCTTGAGCAGGCGTTCATAGGAAATCTGCCTGGGATCATAGACCACCAATACTACTTCGTTGTGTCCGGTGCGGCCGGTGCAGACTTCCTGATATGTCGGATTGGGGGTTAGTCCCGCGGCATAACCGACGGCCGTGATATGGATGCCTTTTCCGCTTTCCCAGAACTTGCGTTCCGCACCCCAGAAGCAGCCCATGCCGAACATCGCCTTCTCCGTGCCGTCCGGATACGGGCCCTTAAGCGGCCGGTGAAAGATGAAATGCTCGCGCGCGGTGGCTATCGGCGTGGCGCGGCCGGGCAGCGCCTCGGCGGGCGATGGCATTGCGGGCGTCTTCTTGAAACCGAACATGTGGGCATCTCCCTGGTCATCCCCGAATATAGCGACGCGGCGGCGCGTGCGCATCTCCCCCCGCTGGCACGACCGGATCATCGACGATCGTGGACATACCTTTTCTAGAGCGGCGCCGGGGCCTGTGCTGCGCGTCCGCAGCCTTCGTCGTAAGGCGCACCGAGGTTGGTTGACGCCCACTGGCGCTGGCATTGTCCCCACTTGACACTCAAAGCCGGGTGGACTGGACTTGAGGCTGCGGCCGACCGAGCGCCAATACCATCGATCTCACGAGCGACAGTCTGCTTTGTTGATGGAAGGCGGGTCCACCCGCATCGACTCCATCGGTCTCACGGGGAAAGATGTGCGGCCGCTGTTGCGTCACGGCTGCGTGCGAACCGGGCGGCCCTTCAGGAGTGCTCAATGAACGTCACCGGGATGCTCTACGGATCTCGCATGTTGGCGCACGTGGAATTTCCCACATCGGAAGTATTGGGACCAGGTGCGAGCGAAGACCAGATTCAGGATCTCATCGATCGCCACAAGCTCATTTTCATCAAGCCCCTGTTCAAGGGAGGTGTCGGCAAGAAGGGCAAATCCGGGCTGATCGGCAAAGCAACCGATCTCAAGACGGCGCTGGCCGAAAAGGAGCGCCTCTACTTCGCGGAGCATCGGCACGGAAATGCCGTGGCCAAGGCCAACGGCGTGACGTTCGAGAGCGGGGTGCCGGCCGAGCACGAGGTCTATTTCGCAATTACCAACTCGACCGAGTTTCGCGCTCCCGCCATGACGCTGACCCATGTGGGCGGCGTGGATATCGAGGAGCTCGACAAAAAGCAGGTTGCCCAGGTGCCGTTTGAGGCGCTGACCGGGCTCAAGGCATTCGTGGTGGCCAACGCGCTGACCGATATCGGCGCCCCGAAGGAGATCATTTCACCCCTGGTGCAGCATCTGCCGAAGCTGTGGGAGTTGGTGCATCACTACGGCATGACCACGCTGGAGCTTAATCCGATCCGCATGCGGCCGGGCCGGGAAGGACGCCTTACTCCCGTCGCTTGCGACTTCAAGTGCGGCTTCGATCGGGACGACCCGCGGTGGCAACGCCTTGATCTGCCCGCTCACCTGTTCACCGCAGATGCCTCCGAGTTCGAGCACGAGGTCAACCAGCTCCGCACGCACCAGGGTCAATCCGACGTATTCGTCGTCAATCCGCACGGCACCGTTCTCGCTCCCACCTTCGGCGGCGGCGCCAACTCGCTGGTGACGGAAGTGCTCGGCAATGCCGCGATCATCTCGTCGGATTTCGGCGGCAACCCGCCCTACGCAAAGATGAAGGAGGTGGCGCGCATCTGCTACAAGCACTGGCTCAAGCAAGCGAACGTGCTGTTCATCATCGGCGGCAAGTCCAACAACACCGATATCTACGAGACCTTCCGCGCAATGGGCGATGCGCTGCGCGAGCATTTCAGCCGCCACGGCCCATCGCCGCTCTATGTGGTGGTTGGTCGCGGCGGACCGAACCTCGTGCGCGGGATGGGAGCGCTCGCCGAGATCTGCAATTCACTCAGTCTTCCATACCGTTTTTTCGGCTTCGACAGCGCCATTTCGGAAGTCGTGAACTATGCCAAGAAGGTGGATGCCTGGATGCGCGACGGCGGGCGAAAGGAAATCGCGGCGCACTTGGGCATGCGCCCCACCGCCTGAGCAGCGGCGCGCAGGCAGGCAGGGAGGGAGAGCGTTTGCACAAGAAGGGTATTGAAGGTTTTGCTTATTATCTCGGCGTGCGTTCGCTCGCCGACGTGGCGACGCGCGGCGATCGCGTCTGCGTCCTCAATATTCTCGGCGGCGAATCGCGGCAGGTTACGCCTGTCAGTCATGCCTTCTCGGGCGGCAACGTGGTCTTTGGGACGTCACCGGGCCGCGGCGGGCAGGTGTTGCCGACCCCCGTCGGCGACATTCCCGTCTATAACAACGTCCGTGAGGGGCTGGACGATGGCTTTTCGTTCAACGCCGGCGTCATCTACCTGCCCCCGTCCGGTGTCCGCGACGGCGTGGCCGAGCTCGTCCGGGTGAACCCCGGGCTGCAGAAGATCGTCATGATCACCGAAAAAATCTCGGTGCACGATGCGCGCGAGATACGGGCGATCGGCCAGGCCAACGGCATCGACATATTCGGGGCCAACTGTCTCGGGGTTGCGGATTCGTGGAATCGCGTGCGCATCGGCGGCGCGCTCGGCGGCGACGATCCGGACGAAGTGCTGTTGAGGGGATCGGTCGCCATTTTCTCGAATTCCGGAGGGTTCACGACGACCATCGCTCAGTATCTGGGGACCGAAGGATGGGGCACCACCACGCTCATTTCCTCCGGAAAGGACGTGTACATCCATTACGCCGCGCGCGATTTCGCGCACGCCTTCAACAACGACATGCGCAGCGAGGCCGCCGTGCTCTACGCCGAGCCGGGCGGGTATTACGAGCGCGGCGTCGAGTTCGGCAAGCCGGTCGTGGCGTGCGTCGTGGGCCGCTGGAAATCCAAGCTCACGCGGGCGGTCGGGCATGCCGGAGCCATGGCGGGCTCGGGCGACAAGGCCGAGGACAAGGAGCGCTGGTTCATGGAGAGCTTCGGCGTGGATGGTATCTTCACGCCGGAGGATCCGGTTGTCTCGGCAAGGGGCGCGGTGGTGACCAACATTGCGCATATCCCCGCCGCGCTCACGGCGGTGATGAAGCTCAACAATGTGAGGCCCGACTTCGAGCCGCGAGGCAGTCTCGCGCTCAAACCATGGATTACCAACGATCAGGGGCTGACGCTGCCTGTGCAGCTCAGCGTTGCCACCGTCGCTGCCATGGCGCCCTACGACAGCCAGATCAAGATGCTGCGGACGCAGGTCGGGGCGGTCATCCCCCGTCAAAACATGAAGGATGCGTCCGGGGCGACTGCCATGGATGCCAAGACGCAGGTGACGAGCGTGCATGGGCATCCCGTGCTCGATCTTGCGCTGCTGCCGCTCGAAGCCAATTTCGCACTGCCGCTGGTGCATGAGATCGCGGGAGAGAATGACCGCGCGATGCTCGACATTGCGGTTGCGGCGGAGACGAACCTGGTGGGAGATGCTGCGCTCGCCGCCGCCGAGGCAGCGCGCGAAGCCGGCAACTCGCCCAACACGGTGATGGCCGCGGCGGCAGCGATCATCGGCCCGAAACGCATCGAGCGCGCCTTGGCTTGTTCGGCCAGGCTGATCGACCTGTTCGCTCAGTCCGGCTTGCTGGACGCCCGCGATGAAGGCTTCGATTGCAGCTCGATCAAGATCGACAACAGCACGCGGATGTTATTTGCGGCTACCGCCGCGGAGGCCAACGACCCCCGTCCCGAGGCAATGCTCAAGGCGGTTCGCGATCGCGGCGGGAAATCGCTGTTCCTGAAACTCGTGCAGTCTCTTGGCACGCGGCCATCGCGGGATGCGGTTCTGGCGGCGATCTCAACCACGATTGCGTGGGGTCCTCTGATGCGCAAGCGCATCTCGCGCCTCACCGCCGAGACGCTGCCATGGTATCTGCGCCTTTATGGCGTCATGATCGGTGCCTCCATCCCCGCCGCGCACCACCAGTCCGGCAGCCTTTGCGGCATCTCGCGCGAGGAACGATTCGGCCATTGGAGCATGGCTGACGTTCTGTTCCTGGCGTTGACCGGCAAGCGACCGACAGAGGCGCAAGCCAAGCCGCTTCAGATCCTTATTGGCCTGCTTATCTCGAACGGTCCAGGTGCGATCTCGGCGCAAGGAGCGAAGGGCGCGGTTGCCGCCGATGGACCGCAAACGCCGGGGCGTGTTCAGATCAACAAGGCGATGGTCGGCTTCCTCACGCACAGCGGCTACAGCCACGGCGGCAATGGCTTTGAGGGGATGGCATTCCTCTTGGATCAATTCAAGGATGCAAACCTGCGGGATCCAACGGACCGCCATCACGGCCTTGACCTCAAAGCCGTCGCGACGCGATTTGCGCAATCGTACAAGGAAGAGAAGTCGCAATCGAAGGAAATCGGAGCCGATGGGCCGCGCGCTCTGCCCGGGGTGCATCATCCCATCTTCAAGGGCAAGCCGGTCAACTACGATCCGCGCGAGCGCTTCATCGCCGAGTTCATGGAAAAGCGCGGCGATTACAACGTCTTTCATGCCTTCTATCGCGAGCTCGTGCAGGCCCTTTATGACACCGGTGCAACACGATACGTGTTTTGCGTCAATGTCGACGCGGTGATTGCGGCGCTGTTGCTCGCGGTGCTCTGGAAGGACTACCGAACCGGCGTGCTGAGCAAGAAGGACCTGGAGACGGCGGCGTTCAACGTGTTCCTGTATGGGCGGATGATCGGGGCCGCGGCCGAGATCGACGACCACCTCAATCGCGGCCGCAACATGGATACGCGGACTCCCCAGGAGCGGTGCGCATTCGTGGTCTAGCTCAGGCGCGACAGCACGATCAGCACGAGCGTGACGGTGATGGCGCCCCCGATGCGCGTGGCGATCTGAGCAAATGGCATCAACTGCATGCGGTTCGCGGCGGTCAGGATCGCGACGTCTCCGGTGCCGCCTTGGCCACTGTGGCAAGCGTTGATGATGGCGGCCTCGATCGGGTACATTTTGAGCAGCCGGCCGACGACAGCGCCTACGGACATCAATGTCACCACGGTGCTTACGATCGTGATCAGATTGGGAAAGTTGAACGCCGCGACCAGCTTGTCCCAAGGCGTAAGTGAAACGCCGATCGCGAACAGGAGGGGATAGGTAACCGCCGTCGAAAAGAATTTGTAGACCACCATCCCACCCTGCTGGAGGTGAGGTGACACTGCGCTCGTCAGCTTGGCCAGCACCGCGAGGAACAGCATGGCGACCGGGGCGGGCAAGCCAAACAGGCGGTGGCACATCACTCCCAGCAGATACAGCGTGATCGCGACGAGCCCGGCGGCGGCGACGGTGCTCACATCGATGTGCTCTTCGTGCTTGCCGCCATCGTCCTCGTTGGCAAGTTCCGCGTCATCGTGCTCGTCGGGCTGGAGGCGCCCTTCGCCGGTCAGGAGCGGATACCGCTTGCCGACGAAATTGAGGGTGCCGCTGAGCACGATCGCAGTGAGGCTCCCGAGCATGATCGGGGGAAGGACTTGCGCGAACATGTCTCCCTGCGGTTGATTCAGGATTTCCGAATACCCGATCGAAAGCGGTATCGCTCCTTCGCCGACGCCGCCGGCCATGATCGGAATCACGACAAAAAAGAAAGTGTGATGGGCGCCGAGCCCCATTAAAATGCCGACCCCCGTTCCGACCAGGCACGCGACAACGGAGCCCGCGGCCAATGGAACAAAAATCTTCACAAAACCCTTGACCAGAACCCGGCGGTCCATCCCCAGAATGCTGCCGACGATGATGCAGGCGATGAACAGGTACAGGAAATTGGTGTACTTCGTGAACTCGACGATCGACTTTTCGACCTGAGGCGGCAACAGCTTGTAATAGGCAAGCGCCGAGGGAATGAACGTCGCGAAGATGGCCGCGGCGCCAATCCGGCGCAGAATTCGGCGTGCGTTTGCCGATCTCGGCGCAGGTAAATCCCCCGACGACGAGAACGGCGATCATGGTCGGGACTTCGCCTTTGATGTCGCCTGTGTAGGTCAGAACCGCAAGCAGCCCCAAGAGGATGACAAACACCGGGACTGGGATGATCCCGATGCGGGTATCCATGACCCGCCACCACCCCTTCGGCCACCAGGACTCGGCGGGGGCATGCGCCAGATAGGTTGCCGCCGAAGCATTCGGCTGGGCCGAAACGCTCTGTTGCATTAGCTTCCTCCCCGCCGGTTAAATTCTTTTGGCCGCCCGTCACCCAGGCGCCGTCTCCGGTTAAGTCAGGTTAATCCTGCGTCGCCCGCAGGTCGATCTCGGGCCTGCGGTCATCATTTTCGAGGCTGACGTTGTTGGGGTCATCGAACAAAGCGATTGCCCGCCTGATGAATCGCGGATCGAATGTTCTTCTGCAGGTCGATCTTGGCACCGATGAGCTCCGGATCGAATGCGGCCAGCATATTGAACGCGCTCTTCATGCCCTGCGCCGTGACCACCCCGGTCTTCGAATATACGAGCAGGTTGGACCGCAAAGCCTTGGCGTAAATATCTCGGTCGCCAAGAAAATAGTCTTGTGGAACGTTGCTTATGATCTCATCGGTCGTCGCCGTCGCGATCCATTTCAGCGTCTTATACAAGGCGTTGACCAGCGCCTGCATGGTGCCCGGATTTGCGGCAATGAACTCCTGCTTGCCATAGAGAACCGCCGCGGGATTGGTGCCGCCGAATATCTCGTAGTTTACCCGCGGAAACCGCGTGTCTGCGACTATGCGTATGATCTTGTCCTGCTCAAGCCTCGTGATCAGCGGATCGTAATTCGCGATCGCATCGAGGTTGCCGCTCTTCATCGCTTCGACCGCCGCCGGCCCCCCTCCAACTCCGAGCAAGGATGCGTCAGCCGGATTCAGTGCGGCCTTGGTCATCAAGTATAGAACGAAGAAAGCGGACGAGGATCCCGGCGCCGTGACGCCTATTTTCATTCCCTTGAGATCTGCCGGCGATTTGTAGCCTCGATCGTTATGCACCGCGAGAACGATGCCGGGAAACCGGCCCAGCTCAATCAGGGCTCGTACGTCCTGGCCTTTTGCCTGCATTCGCAGCGTGTGCTCATAAGCGCCGGTTACCACATCGACCGAACCGCCCATCAGAGCATCGAGCGCCTCTCCTCCACCTTCGAAATCGGCGATGGTGACATCGAGTCCATACTCCTTAAAGTGGCCGCGCCGCTCGGCCAAAGTGAGCGGCAGATAGTACAGGTGTGATTTGTTCCCGACGCCCAGCCTGATTGATGTTTTTTCAGGTTGCTGAGCCCAGCCAGCGCCCGCGATCGCAATGTAGAACGCCAGAGCGGCTGTCCAGGCCAGGAGTGGCCGGTAACGGCAAGTCATCCCGTGATCCCCAGCAGGCAACCTAACCTCATCTCGTCCGTCGCTCTCGGGTTCACCCGAGATAGGCATCATAAATTGCCAAGTCGGCTACGGCCGACTTGGGTTGCCGAGAACCCGGAGCCCATAACCACGGTTCGTGGCTATAGTTTCCAGTTCGTGGCTATAGTTTCCAGGTACGCGGCTTCGCCGCGCCCCGGAATGACCAGTTTCATGAATCGTTCGTCGAGTTATAGTTTCCTGCGCTCGGAAAAGTTGACCCATCAGCCACATCGCAGCGTCGCGTGGTAGAGTCGAGAAAAGCGGAGCGTAGCTCCCCTTCAATTCTGCTTGCAGAACCCCCCGCAAGCAAGAGTTGTTTTTGCTGGTGACCGCGAAGCGCTGCAATCTGCCGGGACCAACCAATACCTCCGCCGATCGTGCGGCGACTCCGCTCTGATTTAGTCGCGCGCGTACCCGATAAGCTTCTTCTTCTTGCGCCCCAGGAGGATCAGGATGGCGGCAACTATGCCAAGGACAAGCCATGCCGGTTGATCAATAAAATAGCGCTTTACAAAGCCTTGCCAAAACCACGGCCCGACGACGCGCTCGACAAGCGGCTGCAGCGCGGAAAGAGAATTTTGGTGAATATTCGCCCAGATCGAACCGACAGTGCTGAAGTTCAGACTCTGATCCGCAATCCACTTGGTGCCGTCATAAACCAGGAGGATGAAGCTCAGGGCGAGCAGCAGAAGCCCAAGGAAGCGAAACAAGAAACGGATCATGGGGAACGCCTGGAGGCAACACCGCTTTGGATCGTCGCAATCTCGATCTGAAGCAAGCTTCGTTGATATGTGATCTGAGAATTCTACCCCCCTTTTGCTACTACTCTCGTCGCGTCCTCGATGCAATCGCAAATGGGCAGTTTTCCTGTCAAGCGCGGCGACCGAACGCACAAAATCTCCCGCCTCGGTAGCGGGCAGGACGGATTGGCGGGTCCACAAGGCCCGTTGCGCCGTATGTGCGACAGGCGCCAGATGCAATGTTTGCCCATCTCCCTTGAGCATGGCGTGTTGCATCCGCTACCGTGCGCTGCAATCGTCTCTGGTCAGTGTGAAGGGGTGAGATGGCTCTCAAAAACAGTGGCGCTGGCGCGCGTCCGACATTCACCGATCAGGAGGCGCTGCTCTTCCACAGCCAGGGACGTCCAGGCAAGCTCGAAGTGGTTGCAACCAAGCCGATGGCGACGCAGCGCGACCTGTCGCTCGCGTATTCGCCCGGCGTGGCAGTACCGGTGCTCGCCATTGCCGAAAACGAAGATTGCGCCTTCGACTATACTACGAAAGGCAATTTCGTTGCCGTGATCACCAATGGCACCGCCATTCTCGGCCTCGGCAATCGCGGCGCGCTCGCGGCAAAGCCGGTGATGGAGGGTAAAGCGGTGCTGTTCAAACGCTTTGCCGACATCGATTCCATCGATCTCGAAGTGTCCTCCGAGGATCCGGATGAGATCGTCAATTGCGTCAAGCTATTGGGCAAGAGCTGGGGCGGCATCAATCTCGAAGACATTCGCGCCCCGGAGTGCTTCGTCATCGAGCAGCGATTACGCGAGCTGCTGGATATTCCAGTGTTTCATGACGATCAGCATGGGACCGCCATCATTGCGGCGGCCGGGCTGATCAACGCACTGCATCTCACGGGTCGTGACATCAAAACGACCAGGCTCGTATGCAATGGCGCCGGTGCTGCGGGAATCGCCTGTCTGGAATTGCTCAAGGCGATCGGCTTCACGCCCAACAACATCATCCTCTGCGATACCAAAGGCGTGATCTATCAGGGCCGCACCGACGGCATGAACCAATGGAAGTCCGCGCACGCGGCAAATACGTCAGTCCGAACGCTGGCGCAAGCGCTCGCCGGCTGCGACGTTTTTTTTGGCCTCTCGGTCAAGGGAGCGGTGAGCAAGGAAATGGTCAAGTCCATGGCGGACAAGCCGATCATTTTCGCTATGGCGAATCCCGATCCCGAGATCAGCCCCGAGGAAGTGGCCGAGGTGCGCAGCGATGCCATCATGGCGACCGGGCGCTCGGACTATCCCAACCAGATCAACAACGTGCTCGGCTTTCCCTATATTTTCCGCGGCGCCCTCGACGTGCGTGCCACCGCGATCAACATGGAGATGAAGATTGCAGCGGCGCGGGCGCTCGCTGAGCTTGCGCGCGAGGACGTGCCTGACGAAGTCGCCGCAGCCTACGGCGCGCGACCGAAATACGGCGCCGATTACATCATCCCGGTACCGTTCGATCCGCGCCTGATCTCCTATGTGCCGCCGGCGGTCGCCAAGGCGGCAATGGAGACGGGCGTTGCGCGACGTCCCATCACTGACATGGAGAGCTATCGGTCGCATCTGCGCTCGCGGCGCGATCCCGTCGCCGGCTTTCTGCAGCGGGTGCATGATCGGCTGCGGCGGCGCCCGCAACGCGTCGTCTTTGCCGAAGGCGAGGAGGAGCAGGTCATCCGCGCGGCCCTGAGCTTTGTTGAGCAAGGGCTGGGAGCTGCGCTGCTGGTCGGTCGCGAGGAGCGTGTGCGCGAAACCGCGCGCAATCTCGGCATCGAGCTGGGCGGCGGAATCGAGATCATCAACGCGCGGTTGTCGAAGCGAAACGCCGCCTATGCGGCCTATCTCTACGAACGGCTTCAGCGCAAGGGCTTTCTGCCGCGCGACTGTCAGCGCCTGGTCAATCAGGATCGCAATCATTTCGCCTCCTGCATGGTCGCGCTCGGCGATGCCGATGCCATGGTGACCGGGGTCACGCGGAATTTTTCGGGCGCTCTATCGGACATCAGCCGCTGCATCGATCCTAAACCCGGTCATCGCGTCATCGGCGTGTCGCTGGTCTTGGCACGTGGACGCACCGTCCTGGTCGCCGATACCGCTGTTACCGAGATGCCCAATGCCGAGTGCATTGCCGATATCGCAGTCGAGGCGGCAGGTGTCGCACGCCGGTTCGGCTATGTGCCGCGACTTG
Source organism: uncultured Alphaproteobacteria bacterium (assembly GCA_963841105.1). GTDB lineage: Bacteria > Pseudomonadota > Alphaproteobacteria > Rhizobiales > Xanthobacteraceae > VAZQ01. The sequence goes on along the minus strand of CAWJCB010000001.1, from coordinate 398,976 downwards.
CGCTGCTGGCGTTCTCGACTTTCGGCAACCCGCCTGGCGAGAGAGCGGCACTCGTGCAGGCCGCGGTGCGCATTCTCGACGAGCGTCGCGTGGATTTCGAATACGACGGCGACATGGCGGCAGACGTGGCCCTCAACATGGAGATGCGCGACGCCTATCCGTTTTGCCGCCTCTCGGGCCCCGCCAACGTGCTCATCATGCCGACTTTCCATTCTGCCTCGATCTCGACCAAGCTCCTCGAAGCGCTGGGGGGCGCCACGGTGATTGGTCCAATCCTCGTCGGCCTCGACCGGCCGGTACAGATCGTGCCGCTCTCGGCCAATGACGCCCAGCTCGCCAACATGGCGGCGCTTGCGGCGTTCAAGGTGAGCGGGTGAAGCAGAGGACAGAGGAGCCCCATGACCAGCAACAAGCTCAGCGGTGTCATCGCGGCGATCGCAACAGCGGTCGGTCCCGATGGTGCGCCGGATTGCGCGCGGTCGGTTGCCCTCGCAAGATTTCTTCTTGCAAATGGCTGCGACGGGCTCAACGTGCTCGGCACGACCGGCGAAGCGACGTCTTTCTCAGTCGAGCAGCGCATGGTCGTGATGTCCGCGTATCGTGCGGCGGGCCTGCCCATGGCGCGGCTCATGGTCGGCACCGGGGCGGCCGCGCTCGCCGACGCCGTCGCATTGACGCGGCATGCGGCCTCTCTGGGTTTCGCTGGAGCGCTGGTGCTGCCTCCGTTCTATTACAAGGGCATCCCGGACGAGGGGCTCTTCGCCACAATAGAGGTCATCCTGGACGCGACGGCACCGGCGCCCATCCCGCTTTATCTCTATCATTTTCCAGCGCAGTCAGGGCTTCCCTGGAAGGTTGAGCTGATCAGGCGCTTGCTCGAGGCCTTCGGCGATCGAATTGTCGGGCTCAAGGACTTCATCCGGCGATATGGACTATGCACGGGAGGTCGCGAGCATTTCTGCCTGTTTTCAGGTCTTTCCATCCACGGAGGCCGTCCTGATGGAAGCGCGTTGCGGCGCCTTTGCGGGGTGCATATCGGCTACGGCCAATCTGAACGCCGATCTCTGCGCACAGGTTTGGCGCGACGGCGATGCGACTGCCCTGCGAACGGCGGTTGATATCCGCAAGTTATTCGACGGCAAACAACTCGTGCCGGGGGTTAAGGCCGTGCTCGCGCACATCCACGACGATCCGGCTTGGGCGCGCCTGCAACCGCCCATGCAGGCGTATTCGCAGGCTGAGCAAACGGCGCTGACCACGGCTTATGACAAGGTGCGTGCTGTCGCTGGGGTGTCTGCGGCCGATGCCGGCGAGCCGGCGCGCGCGCAGTAACCCATTGGTGACAATGGGAAGCTGCTACTTTGTAGCGCAACCGGCCGGAGATCGCGGGGGGTGTCGGTAGCCGCGGTATCGGTAGCGCGGTGTAGATCGCGGTGTAGATAGCGCGGTTGACCCTCGGGGCCCAGGCCACTATAAGCGGCGCGCATGGCGGCGAAGCCCTCGCCGCCGCTTGCATTTTCCTTATACCCAGCGGTCCAGACCGCTCCCATGACGAGCTGACGCATGGCCAACACGAGTTCCGCCCGCAAGGCTACCCGCAAGATCGCGCGTCGTACCGAGATCAATAAGGGAAGGCGATCTCGGCTGCGCAGCTATGTTCGCAAGGTCGAGGAAGCAATTGCAGCGGGTGATCGCGGCAAGGCGCAAGCCGCGCTCCAGCAGGCTGAGCCTGTGATCATGCGGTCGGCGCAAAAAGGCATCCTTCATCGCAACGCAGCCAGCCGCAAAGTCTCAAGGCTGAGCCATCGTCTCGCCAGGCTCGGGGCCTGAAGGCGGCTCACCTCCGCAAATCGTCAGCATCGCGCAGAATTTTTCTCGCCGTGATGCACGGACGAATGATTCCGAATTGACATCTATTGCCGAATTGTCACAACGCGGTGATCGGCGTGCAATTTTCCATGGGGGTTACCCATCAATTCCGCTCAAGGAAAAGTCTGCTTCCAGAATAGTTTATGGGGAAAGGGGCAAGCAGGACTTAGATATCGCGAATTTGTGACCGAGATTTCGGATCCCTTCATCGCTGGCGCAATAAATCACCCGGTCATTCGCGCTTCTGAGCTTCTGCTCAAATCGGCTAAGAAGGTCAAGGCTTTACGTCCAGCTGGCGAGCGGCCACAGCGCGCACAAAGATGATTCGCAGCGCACCTCGTGTTGCTTAGGCACTTGCGTGACGTTGCAGGGCTTTCACACCGTGCTATTTTCCAAACCGCCGCTGGGCAAACCGGCGGTTTTCAGTACAAGGTTCGTGTTCGAGCTCATCGAAAGATGAGGTGGAAGAGTAGTGCCCTGTCGTTCACAGGTTACTCTGGCTCACTAGTACTCGGCGTTGCGAACTTGAGTTTGACCTTCGTGACGTCACGTGTGCACTGAGTACGGCACGAAGGCGATTCTGAATACTTGGAAACGTCGAAATGTGTGTGCAGAGCCTCGTGACCAGCGATGGCGATGACAGGGGGCCGTTGTGACAACACGACCAAGGGTCGATTTCTTTGTCAGCGTAATTTGGCTTCAGCCGAATGCATTTGCCTGCCAAAACATGACGACGTGCGGGCCTCCGACTCCTCCCTGATGCAACTCGGTCCAGGCGGCCCAGCCTGATTTTTTTGCATCCGGCCTGTCCGCCTTGATCGCTCTAATCAAAGCACTCGCGCTCGCTCAGCCACATCGGTGTCGGGCTGCCTTGATTCATGAGCAGTGCCCGTAATTGCGTTCGACATCCGTCAAAAAAAGAGATCATCAACATGACAAGCACGGAGCAGTTGCGTTGGGCGCGCGTGAGGGATCGGTTGCGTGCGGAAGTCGGCGAGGACGTTTATTCAAGCTGGTTCGCGCGCATGGAGCTTGAAGCGAACGAAGGGCCTACGGTCAAACTATCCGTGCCCACACGATTCCTGAAGAGCTGGATACAATCCCACTATGCCGAACGCGTGCTGGCTTGTTGGCAGGCTGAAGATTGCGACTGTACGCGCATCGAGCTCATCGTCCGCTCCTCGATCCGCCTTGCGCCAGCGAAAAGCAGGCCACCGGAGCTGCCGCCGCCGCAAGTCCGCGACGGCAAGCCCAATGGCAACGACCTGCGCCTTTCCAATGGTGCTGCATCCGGGGCGCATGAAGCGCTGGGCGGTTCTCCGCTGGATCAGCGGCTGACGTTTGAGACATTCGTCGTAGGCCGTTGCAATAGCCTCGCTCATGCTGCTGCCCGTCAGGTTGCAATGTCGCATCGTGGCGAGGTCGTCATGTTCAATCCGCTCTATGTTCATGCCGGTGTCGGTCTGGGCAAGACGCATCTCCTGCAGTCGCTCGCCTGGGCGGGCAATTCGGGCAGCGACCGCAAGGTGCTTTACCTCACGGCTGAGAGGTTCATGTATGGCTTCGTGTCCGCCCTGCGGGCTCAGACCGCGATTGCATTCAAGGATGCGCTGCGATCCATCGATGTCCTGGTCATCGATGACCTGCAATTTCTGCAGGGAAAATCAACACAGGCAGAGTTCTGCCACACGCTAAATGCTCTGATTGATGCTGGTCGACAGGTCGTCGTTGCCGCCGACCGGCCGCCGTCCGATCTGGAGAGCCTGGAGGAGCGGGTGCGCTCGCGTTTGGCCGGCGGTCTTGTGGTCGAAATGGGATCGCTAGGAGAGGAATTGCGTCTCGAAATTCTCAAAGCGCGAAGCGCCGCGGCCAAGCAGCATCATCCCGGATTCGACGTACCGCTTCCTGTTCTTGCATTCATTGCCAAGACCGTGACCCACAATGGTCGGGACTTGGAAGGAGCCCTCAACCGGCTGCTCGCGAACAGCAAGCTCACCGGCAATCCAATCACGCTGGAGATGGCGGAACGTGAAATACGCGACCTGATCCGGCCGCAGGAACCTAAGCGTGTTAAGATCGAGGACATTCAGCGCATTGTCGCGCGTCAATACAATGTGAGCCGGGCGGACCTTTTGTCGTCCAGGCGTACGGCCAACGTCGTGCGTCCGCGCCAAGTCGCCATGTATCTGGCAAAGACGCTGACACTGCGGTCGCTGCCGGAAATCGGGCGCCGGTTCGGCGGTCGCGATCACACGACCGTCCTGCACGCGGTGCGCAAGATTGAGAGCTTGGTGAGCACAGACAATGCCCTGGCGGAGGAAATCGAGCTGCTCAAGCGCCAACTGCAGGAATGAGCAGGGCCGAGACGCCGCATTGCTTATTCCGAGTGCGTTCGCGGCGCATCCCCCTGGCATTAATTTTTGCGCAGCAATGGCCTGTTGGCGCATGATCTTATCCGAAAACCGCTGCTCACCCTCGGGTCGAGCCCGAGGACAGGCTGATCGGGGTCATGCTCGCGCTGGAGGGTCGCGCCGGCGGAGGAAGCAAAAAGTCCTGGCATAATCATCGCTTCTGTCGCGGTTGGCCTTGCGCAAATCGCCCGCAAGCGCCAATTTCTCCCTCTTTTCCCAAAGCCGACGGGTAAGAATAAATGAAGGCTACCGTCGAACGCGCAACGCTACTGAAATCGCTTGGACATGTTCATCGTGTCGTAGAGCGGCGCAATACAATTCCGATCCTCGGGAATGTTCTCATCAGAGCAGAAAATTCGAGACTCGCTTTCAAAGCGACTGATCTCGATCTTGAGATGACGGAGACAATTGCTGCGGAGGTTGGTCCTGCAGGCTGCACTACCGTTCCCGCGCACATGGTTTATGAGATTGTGCGCAAGCTGCCCGAGGGCGCGCAGGTGGTGATCGAGAGCTCCGGCGAGCGCGCGATGATGGCCATTCGCGCCGGCCGCTCGCGGTTCACTCTGCAGACGCTGCCGGAGAGCGACTTTCCCGATCTTGCGGCGGGCGAGATGACGCATGCCTTCACGCTCCCCGCAACCGATCTCAGGCGCCTCATCGACAAGACAAGTTTTGCGATATCGACGGAGGAGACCCGCTACTATCTCAACGGCATCTATTTGCATCCGGCCGGTCCCGGAAAGGGTCGCCACCTTGCGGGCAGTTGCGACCGATGGCCATCGTCTGGCTCAAGTCGAGCTACCGCTTCCGGCCGGAGCAGCGGGAATGCCGGGCGTCATTGTTCCGCGCAAGACCGTGGGGGAAATGCAGCGCCTGCTCGAAGGCGACGAGACGGACGTCACAATCGAGCTTTCGCCCGGCAAGATTCGCTTCACCATCGCTGACGCGGTGCTCACTTCCAAGCTTATCGACGGCACTTTTCCTGACTACGCTCGCGTCATACCCCTTAATAATGACAAGCAACTGATCGTCGACAAAAAGGAGTTCGAGCAGGCGGTGGACCGCGTGTCCACGGTATCCAGTGAGCGGGGGCGGGCGGTGAAGCTCTCCTTGAGCAAGGAGAAGCTGACCCTCTCGGTCACCAATCCGGATTCAGGCAGTGCGACCGAGGAGCTTGAAGTGGAATACAGCTCCGAGCCGCTCGATATCGGATTCAACTCCCGGTATCTTGTCGACATTGCCGCTCAGCTCGATGGCGAAGCAGCCGTGCTGAAGCTCTCCGACCCGGGCTCTCCAACTCTCATTCAGGATCGCGACAGCAAGGGTGCGCTCTATGTCCTCATGCCGATGAGAGTATGAATCAGGAATCAGTGTTCAGTGATCGGTAATCAGTTAGCTGCCTGCTCTTCTCTGATTACTGATTACTGATCACTGACTTCTGGTATGCCTGCTACCCGCATTCGCCGCCTCACGCTGAAGAACTTTCGCAGCTATCCCGCTGCTCAGGTCGAAGTGGACCGAGCGCCCGTTGTCGTGGTTGGCCCAAACGGGGCCGGCAAGACCAATCTCATCGAGGCGATTTCTTTCCTTGCGCCTGGACGCGGACTTAGGCGCGCGACCCTGGAGGATGTCGCTTTTTCCGAAGGCGATGGATCGTGGGCGGTTGCCGCCGATGTCGATGGCGCACAGGGACTTGCAGTCTTGGGCACCGGGGTTGCGCCGCCCGATCGTGCAGACGCTGCCGTCCCCTCCCGTAAATGCCGCATTGACCGCGAACCGGTATCGTCCGCATCGAGTTTTGCCGAGCATCTGCGCGTGGTTTGGCTGGTCCCGGCGATGGACAGCTTGTTCAATGGTCCAGCCTCCGAGCGCCGCCGTTTCCTCGATCGGCTGGTGCTCGCAGTTGATGTCGAGCACGGGGGCCGGGTTTCGGCACTGGAACGCGCATTGCGGTCACGCAATCGTTTGCTGGAGGATCCTCGCCCCGATGGCCATTGGCTCGATGCAATCGAGCATGAAACCGCGGAGCTCGCGGTTGCGGTGGCCACCGCGCGCGCACAGACCGTTGCACGCCTCCAGACGATGCTGCGAGACCGTAGCGCCCCAGGCAAACCGTTTCCAACAGCTGAGATCATGCTCGACGGATGGATGGAAAATCTTATTCTCCTTCGTCCCGCGGTGGAGGTGGAGGATCGCTATCGCGCGGTGCTGCGCGACAGCCGCGCGCGCGACGCTGCCGCAAGCCGCACCCTCGACGGCCCCCACCTTGCTGACCTCGTGGTGCGGCATGCCGAAAAGGACATGGCCGCCGCGAATGCTTCGACTGGAGAACAGAAAGCCCTGCTGATTGGCCTCGTGCTGGCGCATGCCCGGCTGCTCACGGAAATGGCTGGATTTGCGCCTATATTGCTCTTGGACGAGGTGATCGCCCACCTCGATGCGGTACGGCGTTCGGCGCTCTGTGCGCAACTCGATGCGCTCGGCGCGCAGGCATGGATGACCGGAGCTGATATTGCCGCGTTCGCCGAAGCAAACGCGCGCGCGGAAGTAGTCGAGATAACCCCGGGGCGCATCCAACGGCGCAAGTCGTAAGCTCCTCCAGCTGTCAACTAACCGGAACGCAACCCGGCGGTCAGCGGAAGAGATTAGGAAACGAGAAGGGCAGGCGGAACGGCTCGGCAGAGCGCGGGCGCCGTGACCTGCTGTCGCCGCTGGCCTGCGAGGCTGAGGCGCCGGCGCCCGAAACGCGGGTGCGTTGGCCGGTGGCCGCCTTATCCGCCGTTGCGGCGCCGGGCAATGCCGCCCCGGGCGGCGCATCCGGGAGATTCGTGTCGATGTTGACGCCGGCGCGCGGCCAACTGAAATCATCCGCTCGTCCGCTCGGCGGGGCAACCGGCTCGCCCTTGCTCAGCACGCGTGCAACCGATGCGTCGGTCGCCGGCGCGCGATTCTGGCGCCCGCCACCGAGAAGCTCGTCGGAGCCCGCGTTAAGCGCGGTCAGCGGCACCACCGGCCCGACAACGGGGCGTTGGGCGGGGGCCCCCCCAGGCTTGGCATTTGTCGCCTGCGGCGCAGCCTCCGTGGGCGCCGGCAACGCGACGGGCAGGGCGCGATTGGCAATGTAGCGTTGGATCTCGCGATCGACATAGTGCGCGAGCTTACGCGCGCCGTATTTGGTGAAATATGCGCCGTCACCAGTGCGCAGCCGGCGAATCTGGCCCTCATAGTCGGGCCCCTGTGGAGAATACCGGCCCGACTCGTCCACGAATCCGTCCCAGATATCCACATAGTTGATGCCAGCCTTCTCAGCCCGGCTGCGATAGATCTCGTTCAGATATGAGGATTCGGTGCTGGCCTTGCTATTGCGCTGGGAGGGCAGGCCCACCCAAAGCACGGGGACGCCGGCGCTCTTTAGCGCCGAAATGGTGGCGTCTACACGCTTGATATAAGCGATCTCCCATTTTTCTGAGTGAAATTCCCAAGGTCCGTACGAGACAGCACGCGCCTGCTCGGGGGTTGCATGCGGTTGATCAGCCGGCGGTGTCTCCGGCGGCTGTGCCTCGGGATCGATCTCTTGCGGCCGCGGTGGCGCAGGCTGGGCCGGCTGCTGCGCTGTCGCGGCGTTTGGTCTTGTTCCCGGGATTGCGGGAGTGCGCGGGGGTGGTGGGGGCGCCTTCTCCCGGATGGATTGACGGTCGTTGTTGCCGATGATCATGACGATGAATTTCGGCTTCTCCGCTGCGAGGATCTCGCGCGCAGCCTGTGCCCAGTCCGTGTCGCGGCGAGGATCGTAGCGGATGAGACCGGAGTCGGTCCGATGCTTGCGCACAATGCCGATCTCAGGTTTCTCCGAGTAGGTGTCTTCCAGGCCATAAGCGAGCCAATCCGCATTGGCGTCTCCCATGACCACGATGTTGGTTGTCGCTTCTGGTTTCTTCGCCCCGGGGGCAGGCGCATGCGAGTAGTCCCCTGAGCCCTCGCGATCTGAATCCCGATTCCAATTGCGCTCGCGCGGCTCGTAACGAGGAGGGGCGAACCAGTCGCGGAACGGGTCATAGCGCTGGTAACGCTGTGGACGCCCGCCCCAATCCCAGAACTGCGCCTGCGCGGGAAGCAACAGTCCGAGGCTCAGCGCCATCCCGGCAGCCGCCCCAACCCATTTGCTCAATCCCATGCGCCGCATTGCCATCGAGCTTCCGCCAAACCTGCCGATGCCCACGATCCATGACGCGGTGCAGTCCCTGAAGAGGGCGGCAGCCGCGAACCTCAACCCGCTAATATCGCGAAGAAAATGTCAAGTTGAAGATGCCGTCGTGGTTGTCTGCTGGGGCCTCTGCGGCCCAAAAGCCACAGTTTAGCTCGCGTCTCCGTGCCCGTGCCCTCCGAGAAGGGATTGAATTCATTGCCCCCGCAGACGGTCTAGGATGCTGGCGGAGGCAAATCCATCGGCAGCCCGCCCCATCGACGCCTGGAACTGGCGAAGCGCGCTGCGCGTCTTTCCGCCGAGGTGACCGTCGAGCTCGCCCACGTCATAACCCCGCCGCGCCAGCAGCTCCTGCAGCTCGTAGCGCTCCGCGCGTGTGAGCACTCGTTCGTGCAGGGGCCACGGTTGAACGAAGGGCTTGCCCCCACGCACGCGGTCGGCCAGATAACCAATGGCCAGCGCATAGGCTTCGGCCGGATTGTATTTCGTGATCACGCGGAAATTGTGCAACATGAGAAAGCTGGGCCCCTGCGCGCCCGCTGGCACCAGTGGAAAGGCGCGGTCGTCGAGGCGTGGGAAAGGCTTGTCACCCGGCCGCTTGACCCCGGCCTCCTGCCATTGCCGCATCGTCAGCGCGCTGGAGCGATCGGCCAGGACGAAATTGAACCCCTTCGGCAACACGACTTCGTAGCCCCAGGTCTGCCCACTCACCCAACCGTCCTTCTTGAGGTTGTTGGCGGTTGAGGCGATCAGATCAGGAATGGAATCAACCACGTCTCGCCGGCCATCGCCGTCGAAATCAACCGCGTAGCGCTTGAACGAGGTCGGCATGAACTGGGTCGGGCCGAAGGCGCCAGCCCAGGAACCCTTCAGATGATCCGGACGCACATCGCCACGCGCCAGGATTTCCAGGGCGGAGAGAAACTCTTCGCGAAAGTAGCTCTGGCGGCGGCCGACGCAGGCGAGTGTCGCAGTCGAGCGGATGACGGAACGTTCGCCGATCTGGCGACTGTAGTCGGATTCCACTCCCCAGATCGCGGCAATGAAATGACGGTCAACCCCGTAGGCCTTCTCGACCGCGTCAAAAGCGGCGCGATGGCGCGCCAGGATTGCCCGGCCGTCGGCGATGCGCTGATCGCTCACGAGGATGTCGAGATAATCCCATATCGATTTGGTGAACTCCGGCTGCGTATCCATGAGATCCATGATGCGCAGCTCTGGCGTGAGCCCCGCGATGCTGTCTTCGAACATGGCCCGGCTGACCCCGCGCCGTTCGGCGAGCGGATACAAGCGTGCGAGACAGCCGCGGAAATCCGCGGCTGCGGCGCGGATCGCTGTTGCGGTCATCAAGGGATCGCCGGAGGCGCCGGATTCGCCGCTCCAGTCCGAGAGATCGATCTGCGTGGTGCCAGCCGCCTTGCGTTCCGGCGCGCCGAACAGCGAACGCAGGTCAAAGCCTTGCGCCATTTGGAAGGCTTGTGCTTGTGCGACACCTTGTGCGACAACTGCCGAGCTCTCGAGACCCGCCGCGAGCGCGAGCACGAGCACACAAGGCAACCGTCGCCTCCCGCTATGTTTGCTCGATCCTCGCATTTACGTCCGTTTGTCTCTAAGCAGGTGCCCAGTCTTGCTTCGCGTTCTGGAGCGCACGATTCCGAATCGCGTTTTCCGATGAGGCAAATCTTCGAAAAGGCAGGTCTTCGAAAAGGCAAGTATTCGGAAAGGCAAGTCTTCGGAAAGGCAAGTCTTCGGAAAGGCCAGCAACTTTTCGAGACTCAGCCGCCTTAGCATCAAACTTGGCCAACACCGAGACAGAATGCTGCTGGCCCGATCGCCGTCCCAGAGTAAACATGAAAGCCATACGAAAAGCTGTTTTTCCCGTCGCGGGGCTCGGGACCCGCTTTCTGCCGGCAACCAAGGCAATGCCGAAGGAGATGCTGCCGGTCGTGGACCGGCCGCTCATCCAGCATGTGGTCGATGAAGCGCGCGAAGCCGGCATCGAGCATTTCATCTTCGTCACCGGTCGCAACAAGGGCGTGATCGAGGATCATTTCGACCGCCAATTCGAGCTTGAGCTCACGCTTACCGAGCGTCAGCGCAGCGACGATCTCGCTCTCCTTGCGCGTGACCTGCCGGGGCCCGGCACCACGAGCTTCACCCGCCAACAACTCCCGCTGGGGCTTGGCCATGCGGTCTGGTGTGCACGCGAGCTGGTGGGGCGCGAGCCTTTCGCGCTCCTGCTGCCGGACGTGCTGGTGCAGCACCGGCGCGGCTGCCTCGCACAGATGATCGATGCGGCGCGCGAGATCGATGCGGCCAACATCATTGCTGTCGAACAGGTGCCGCCCGAACGCGTCCACATGTATGGGGTGGTCGGCGTCGGCGCGCGCAATGGCGCTCTTTTTTCGCTGACGCAGATGGTGGAGAAGCCGGCGCGTGAGAGCGCTCCCTCCAATCTCATAATCACCGGCCGCTACATTCTTCAGCCCGAGATATTCGACGTGCTGGCGGCCGAAAAGCGTGGTGCCGGCGGCGAGATTCAGCTCACCGACGCAATGATTGAGCTTGCGCGCAGCCAGCGGTTCTACGGATTGGAATTTGAAGGCCGCAGCTTCGACTGCGGCTCGAAAGTGGGGTTCCTTGCCGCCAATGTCGCCTATGCGCTCGCGCGCGCGGATCTCGCTCCTGCCATGCGCGCAGAGCTCGAACAGCTCCTTGCCCCTCGCTCGCCTGCCTGACTCCGCCCCTATCAGGAATGTAGAGGCGGGTTTTAAACCCGCCCCTACCGCGCAAGACGCAGTCCAAGCAACCAGACACTGGCGACGTAATTTGCGCCGGGGATGTTGGAGCGATCCCATTCCTGGCGCATTTCTCCCTTGAGCTGGAATTCACGGGTGAGCAGATAGCTGAGCGCGGCGGAGGCGAAGTAACGGTCGTCCCGGCGCAGACCGCCGCCATAGGTATCGCGCGCCAGGCCGAATCTCGCCGTTCCGATGAGCCACCGCCGGAAGGCGTGATTCACTTCCACCCCGACCAGGCGGGTGAGAACGCCGGAGACAAGAAGGAGCGGCGATTCGTATGTTGTTGTGCTGGCCAGCAGCTTTGCCGTCGTGAGCGCCGTGACCGACCAGGCGAGCGAGCTTTCGACCGAATATCCGCCGAGATTGGATAGCGGGGCGAGATACACCTGGTTCAAGTAGCCGAGCGCAAACTCGCCGGTGAGGGTCCGCGCAAGGTCGAAGCTCATTCCTGCCTTTGCAGTGTAGCCGGTCGAGTCGCGATCCAACGCGAAGCGGTTGACGGGCAGCTCGTGCACGCGCTTGTTAACGGCAGCCTCCGCGAACGGCCGCACGCCCGGCGAGAGATCATAGGCGGCCCGTATCGCGGTGCTGTATTGGTCGTAGTTGCGGTCACGGTTGCTTTCGGTCTCTCCGTTGACAAAGACCGATTTCGCAAACTCGGTGCGATCGACGCCGCCCTTGAGAGTCACCTCGAATCGATTGAAGCGCTGGCCAATGCCGGCGCTTGCGCCCAGCGTCGTATAAATGGGAAAGTGCGCCAGATCCGCCTGAATGTTCGGGCTGCCGGGCTTGTCGGTGCCCAGGATGAAGCGCCCCTCGAGATCGACGTGGGTGAGGCTGGTTACGTCGATGCGGCCGTTGATCCTGCCGTCAGCGGTGGGGCGATCGAGCTGGTGCGCGGTATCGAAGGTGGCGAAGGAGCCGCGCAGATTGACCGTGAGCTCGTGGCGCGCCCAGTTGGAATTGGCCGCCAGTTCGGCAGCGTAGAGGTTAACCCAAGAACCGGAGATCGGTGGGAGGCCGAGCCGCGCGGGATTGGTATCGTAGCCCCGCGCGTATTCGAAGGCCGGCCGAAAGTTGAGCGCGCCGACCTGTATCCCGAGGGGATCGAAGGGTTTTGGCTCGGGAAAGGGCCGCCAGAGCGGCGGCGTCGTCGCAACAGTCGCGGTCTCGACGTCGGGGCCGGACGGCGGTGCGCCAGGCCGGAACTGGCGCAAGCGGCCGGAAAGCGGGCCGACCGCAGGCTGCAGGAGCCGGGGTGAAGTGGCGGGGTCCGCCGCAGCCGTGGCTGGGGGCTGTGCGGGATCGAATTTGGTGTCCGCTCCGCTTTGTCCCTTCGCATCTTTCGCGACGGCTCCCGGTTTTGTCGTCTGCGCTGGCTTCGTACCGGGCTTTCCCGCAGCCTTGCTCTCCTGGCGCGCGATGGGCTCACAGACCCGCTCTGCGGCTGGACTGGCGGACGCGCTTTCCGCGCCCCGCCGTTTGCGGAATCAAACCCCGTTGCGCCGGCACCGGAGGCCGGCGGATTGCCGAAGGTCGCCGACTGCCCAAAACTGGCGGGCTCGCGATCAACTTTCTTTTGCCGCTGACGGAAGCGAGGCGGGTTTCGCGGATTGCCGTCGAACCCCGGGGTGAGCAACCCGGTCTCCGTCTCGGGCGTCTCCCGTGTGCTCCCCTGCTGGCACCACGCTGGTCCCGCAGCGATTGCGAGCGCAGCCGCAAGCGCGCCGGCAGCGCGCCAGCCTGCGAGCAGAGAGCAACAACCGCGCGGCACCTTCAAATCCCTGGTTGCGACCAACAACACCCATGAAGCTCAGTGAGGTGCGCAGATGATCCGCGCGCGAGCCGGCGCGCGGCGTTTGGTTAACGAAACTAGAACCGATATGGTTAATGAGTGGTTGAGGCCCGTTCGGTGCCATTTCCGTCCGGCTGTGCTATTGCAGCACGTTGACCCCGCGGGGAGCCTCCGGATGTCCAAGTTGCGCACCAATGCAAGGCATGACCGCGGGCGCGAGCAGGTTGCCTCGGCCATACGCACGTTGGAGGCGGAGGGTGCCGGCATCGCGACCCTCATTACCGCTCTGCGCGATGGTCTCGGCTCGCATTTCGTTGCCGCCGTCGAACTTATTTCCGCAGCGCAAGGCCGCCTCATCGTCACCGGGATGGGCAAGTCAGGCCATGTCGCCCGCAAGATCGCCGCGACATTTGCATCGACAGGCACGCCGGCGTTCTTCGTGCATCCTGGTGAAGCGAGCCACGGGGATCTCGGGATGATCACGTCCGACGACGTGATCATGGCCATTTCCTGGTCGGGAGAGACCGCCGAGCTCAAGGACCTGATCGACTACTCACGCCGGTTTCGCATTGGTCTTGTCGCGGTGACTTCAGCGGCAGAGAGCACGCTTGGGGCGGCCGCCGACGTCGTCCTTACCTTGCCAACGGCGCGTGAGGCCTGCCCGCACAATCTCGCCCCCACCACCTCGACGCTTATGCAGTCAGCACTGGGAGATGCGCTCGCCGTCGCCTTGCTGGAGAGCCGCGGGTTCACTGCTCTCGACTTTCGCAAGCTGCATCCCGGCGGACGGCTCGGGGCCATGCTCACATTTGTGGGTCAGCTGATGCATGCCGATCACGCCATCCCGCTCGTTGCGCTTGGGACAACGATGGCCGACGCGGTGGTCGAGATGTCGACCAAGGGCTTTGGCTGCGTCGGGATCACGGACGCGCAAGGCAGGCTCGCCGGCATCATCACTGACGGCGACCTGCGGCGGCACATGCGGCCTGATCTCCTGGAAGTGCGTGTGGAGGACGTGATGACGCATGCCCCCAAGACGGTGCGGCCCGGTCAGCTCGCGAGCGAGGCGCTGGAGCTCATCAACTCGTCAAAGATCACGGCGTTGATCGTGGCCGAGGACGGGCGGCCCGTCGGCATTGTCAATTTCCATGATCTCCTGCGTGCCGGCGTTGCCTGACAGGCTGTGTGGGGTCCGGCCGCCTTTGTTCAGGTCCAGCCTTTCAGCTCGCGCAAAGCGAGGTGGCGGATCACCTCCATGCCCGCGGCGCTGTCGTTGAGGCACGCAATGGCGGCGAAATTCTTCCCCCCGTGCTGCCGGAAGAACATCCGCGTTCTCCACCGCGATCTCTTCCAGAGTCTCCAGGCAATCGGCGGAGAAGCCGGGTGTGATCACCGCGATGTTTTTCACGCCGCGCTTCGCCAAAGCTGCGACGGCCTCGATGGTCGCGGGCTCCAGCCATTTGTCGCGCCCAAAACGTGACTGGAAGACAATCGGCAGGGTTGCTTCGTCGTAATCGAGCCGCCGGCGCAGGAGCCGCATGGTTTCAATACAGTGGGCGCGGTAGGGGTCGCCATTGTCGATATAGGCCTGTGGCACGCCGTGAAATGAGGCGAGAATCACTTCCGGCGTGAATTCGAGGTTTGCCAGCGCGGTCTCTGTAGAGGAGGCGAGCGCCTCGATATAGACGGGATCATCATAGTAGGGCGGGGCGATGCGCAGCGCCGGCTGATAACGAAGGCTTGCGAGCACGCGGAACAACTCGTCGCAGACGGTCGCCGTAGTCGCCGCGCAGTATTGCGGGTAGAGCGGGATGACGAGAAGACGCTCGCAACCCTTTCCCAGGAGATTTGTGACCCGCTCGGCAATCGATGGCGTGGCGTAGCGCATCGCCCAGTCAATGCTGATGCAATGAGCGAGCGAAGCGAGCAGCTCAGTGAGCTTTTGCGCCTGCGAGCGGGTCACAGTCTTGAGCGGCGACTCGTCTTTTTCCCTGTTCCAGATGCCCGCATAGTCGCGTGCCTTCCTGCGCGGCCGCAGCGGCAGGATGACGCCATTGAGCGCGAGCTGCCAGAGAAGGCCCTGATTCTCGATTACCCTCCTGTCGCTGAGAAACTCCCTCAGATAGCGGCGCACCGCGGCAGGCCTTGCCGCGTCCGGGCTCCCGAGATTTACGAGGAGCACGCCAACTCTGCCGCGCGACAGTTGCGGCGGGCATTGTGGCGAAACGTCAAAGGCGTGTTTCGCGGTGATTGCTTCCGGTGAGGCATCATTCATGACTGGCATCATATGCGATGGCGGTGTCCCTTGCATGCGTGCTAAGCACGCGGCCACCCCAAAGCAAAGCCAATCCAATCCAATCCATGTCCGTTGCTCGATATCTCGCCGGCCTCATCGTGGCTGCCACGCTTGTTCTCGCCGGTCCGGGGCTTGCCGGCACCGCCCATGTCACCTTCGTCCTGGTGAATGACATCTATGAGATGGCGGATGAGATGATGCCGGACGGGCAGCGCCGCGGCGGATTCGCGCGGCTTGCGGCGGTCGTCAAGGCTGAGCGCGCGAAGGGTGCGCCTGTCATTGTGGCGCATGCCGGCGATACGCTTTCTCCCTCGCTGATGTCGAGCATTGATCGCGGCGGGCACATCGTCGCGCTTACCAACATGATCGCACCTGACATTTTCGCACCGGGCAATCATGAATTCGATTTCGGGAAGGCGACGTTCCTGCAACGCATGGATGAGGCGCAATTTCCGCTGTTTGGCGCGAACCTTCGGGACGCCGGCGGACGGCCCCTGGCGAAGTTCAAGGACCGTTCCATTGTGGATGTGAGCGGGGTGCGTATCGGTCTGACAGGCGCGGCCTATGACGGCTCACCGCGGGTATCAAGTCCGCAGGATCTGATCTTCCACCCCACGGTCGCAACCATCACGGAGCAGGCGCAGACGCTGCGCCGGGAGGGAGCCGATTTCGTCGTCGCCGTGGTGCATGCGACGCGAGAGCAGGACTATGAGATCTTTGCGACGCGGGGGGTCGATCTCCTGCTGAGCGGCCATAACCACGATCTTTTCATCGAGTTCGACGGCCGCAATGCCATTGTCGAGTCAAGCCATGATGCCCATTACGTGAGCATTATCGATGTAGCCATCGAGGCGACGGAAAGGAATGGGCAACGTTCGGTGCACTGGTGGCCGCAGTTCCGCATTATCGATACGGCAACCGTGACGCCCGATCCGCAGGTCGCGGCGGCGGTCGCAAAGTACGAGCAGACATTGAGCAAAGCGCTCGATGTCCGCATCGGCACAACAACGGTTGAGCTGGACAGCCGCGTGGCGGCCGTGCGCACGGGGGAAGCGGCGATAGGTGATCTCATTGCTGATGCGATGCGCGCAGTGGCCAAGGCGGATGCCGCCCTGATGAACGGCGGCAGCATTCGCGGCGGCAAAATCTATGCGCCCGGCGCCACCCTCACGCGCAGGGATATTGTTGCCGAGCTGCCTTTCGACAACCGCATAGTAACAATGGAGTTGAGCGGCGCCGATCTGCGGCGCGCGATTGAGAACGGACTTTCCGCATGGCCGAGGGCCAGCGGCCGCTTTCCGCAGGTCTCGGGCATCGACGTGATCGCCGACGGCAGCCGCCCTCCCGGAGCGCGCATCGTTTCCATCGCCGTCGGTGGCGCCCCGCTGGATGAAACCAGGATCTACAAACTTGCGACGAACGATTTTCTCGCCAATGGTGGCGACGACTATGTGACCTTCCGTGACGGAAAGGAGTTGCTGCCGCCAGACGATTCACCTCTGCTTTCGACGGCGGTTATCGACTACATCAGCAAGATCGGGAGCATCCACCCGAGCGGCGGACGCATTGTTGTGAGGTAATCACTCCTTCACTGCGCCGGTCATGGCGGAAACGTAGTACTCGACAAAGAAGGCGTAGAGCACGACCAGCGGCAGCGAGCCCACCAGCGCCCCAGCCATCAGCGAGCCCCAGCGATAGATGTCGCCGTCAACGAACTCGTTGACGATTGCGACCGGCACGGTCTTGTGCTGAGTCGAGGAGATGAACGTGAGCGCGTAGATGAACTCGTTCCAGCACAGCGTGAAGCAGAAGATGAAAGCCGAGATCAGGCCCGGTATCGCCAGCGGCAGGATGATGCGGGTAAGGATTTGCCAGCGGCTGGCGCCGTCAATCAATGCGCACTCCTCGAGCTCGAAGGGAATGCTCTTGAAGTATCCCATCAACAGCCATGTCGAGAACGGGATCAGGATGGTGGGATAGGTAAGGATCAGAGCAAAGGGGGTATCGAACAGGCCGTACTGAAAGACGACCGTGGAAAGTGGGATGAAGAGAATGGAGGGCGGCACCAGATACGCAAGGAAGATCGCTGCGCCGACCCACTGGGCGCCTCGATAGCGCAGCCGCACGATGGCATAGGCGGCAAGCACGCTGGCGATCAGGGAGAGAGTGGTCGCGGCAATCGCGACCAGCATGGTATTAGCGAGCCATTGCGGATAGCTCGTTTCGAAGATGAGCTTGTAGACGTGCTTGAGCGTCGGTGTCCAGGTCCAGAACGGGTTGAATCGGTTCAGATCGAGCAGCTGCTCGTCCGGTTTGATGGCGGTAAGCGCCATCCAGTAGAACGGAAACAGGAGCACGATCAGGATTATCGAGAGCGGGAGGTAGAGAGTGACGGCACGCCGCGGCAGCGTGTCGAGATAGCTCATCCCCTCGGCGCGATCCTCCATGGGACCAGCAAGAATCGCTCCCGGCTGCGCGGCCTTGGCGGCAACCGCGTCAGTCATTGCTAATTCCATTTGTTAGAACGTTGAAGGTGCCGCGCGATAGCTGCGCTCCCAGCCCTCCCCCACAAGGGGGGAGGGAGCAGGCCGAGTATGCCGCGCGACGTGAGGTCGACACCATTAGCCGCCGCCTAATCATTGCTCTCTCCCTGCTGCCATTTGCGGCGCTGGAGCCCGAACCAGGAGATCAGGATTGCGGCCAGCAGAAACGGAATCATCGCAGTGGAGATGGCGGCGCCCTCGCCGAGGTAGCCGCTCAGAATGGCGCGCTGGTAAGAGAGCGTCGCCATCAGATGCGTGGCATTGACGGGGCCGCCGCGCGTCATTGCCCAGATCAGCTGAAAGTCAGTAAAGGTGAACAGCACCGAGAACGTCATCACCACCGCGATGATCGGCGTGAGCAACGGATAAGTAATGTGCCGGAACACTTGCCATCGGCTCGCTCCATCGATGGTGGCAGCCTCGTAGAGCGAGGGCGCAACCGTTTGCAGCCCGGCAAGCAGCGTGATGGCGACAAACGGCACGCCGCGCCAGATATTGGCGAAGATCACCGACCAGCGCGCATTCCAGGGATCGCCAAGAAAGTCGATATTGCCGCGGATCATTCCAAGGCGACGCAGCGACCACGATATGATGGAGAACTGACTGTCATAGAGCCACCAGAATGCAATCGCGGAAAGCACCGTCGGCACGATGAAAGGAATCAGCACGGCGGAGCGGATAAGGGCCTTGAACGGCAGGCTCTCGTTGAGCAGCAGCGCGAGATAGAGCCCGACGGCGAATTTTATGACACTCGCCACCGCCGTGTAGAGAACGGTGTTGAAAACAGAGAGCCAGAACACGCTGTCGCCGGCGAGCCATTCATAGTTTTCTGTGCCGATGAATTCTCCGCTGCGCCCGATCCGCGCGTCGGTAAAAGAAAGCCAGACGCCGAGCCCGAGCGGATAAGCCAGGAAGAGAATCAGAATTGCCGCCGCCGGCAGCATGAACCAGAAGGCGAGCCAGTTGCGGTCAACCTTGAGCCGGTCCCATGCGCTTGGTGCGGCGCGAGCTGGCATGGAGCGAGCAGCCATCAACGATAGATGCGTTTTGCCTGGCGCTCAGCCACTGCGATGGACCCTTTCACATCCTCGCGGCCGGTGCAGTAGTTGGCGAACATGTCGAGCACGAGGAAATCGGCAATCGCCGTCGCCGCCTTTTCTCCCACGGAGCCGAGGCCGCCGGCCGTGAGCGTTCGCTTGCCCGCCTCTCCAAAAATGGTTCGCTTTGGATCCGACGTCCAGACCGGGTTGGTGTCATAGGCGTTGAGACAATGGGTGAGATAGCCCTGGGACGCCTCAAGCCATTTGTTGAACTGATCGGCCTCCAGCATGAACGCCATCAGCGCCTTACAGGCTTGCGGATACTTGGTGTAGTTCATCGCCATCAGCGGAAACATCAGGTGGAACTCGGTCGATTTGCCGGCCGGCCCTACCGGCCATACCGCATGATCCATGTCGTCGGCGATTGCCTTCTTGGTCGGGTCCTTGGTGGCGGCGACGTAGATGGAGATGCCGTTGTCGGTCCAATGAACCTCGCCGGCCAGAAACGCCTTGTTGTTGGAGGAATCGTTCCATGAAGCCACGCCGGGTATCATGTTGTCGTAGAGCTGCTTGGCATATTCCAGCGCCTTGGCGGTCTCCGGCGAGTTGAGGATAACCTTGTCGTTCTTGTCCACGAGATTGCCGCCATGCGCCCACAGGCACCAATGCACCCAGGCATTGCCGTCACCCGACGCATGTCCGAGCGCGAAGCCGCCGGGCGTGTTGTTGCGCTTGGTCGCCTTGACGTAGTCGAGGAACCCATCGGTCGTATCCGGGAATTTCGAAAGGCCGGCCTTGTTGAGCGAAGAGATGCGGTAGTTCAGCATGTTGCCGTTATAGCAAACCGGGATCGCGATCCACTTGTTGCCGCTCTTTCCGTAAGCAACCGCGCTCGGGACCCAACCGCCGTATTTCTTGCCGAGGTAATCGGCGACGTCGCTGACATCGACGCATTTTTGCGGGAACAGATGCGGCAGCGAATAGAGGCCCCAGAACAGGTCGGGCCCGGCGCCGGTATTGGCAGCCACTGATGCCTTTGGCTGCACATCTTCGAAGGACTCGCGCGCAATCGCGACTTTCACGCCGGTTGCTTTGGTAAAGGCATCCATCAGCGCAACGAAGGCGTCATCTTCCGACTGCACGAAATACTTCCAGCGCAGTATCGAAAGTTGCGCGCCCTTTTCGGGCTTCCACGGCGCTGTTTGCGCCCAGGCCTTCGCCCATTGGGTCAGGCCGGAGCCGATCAGCGCGCCGGCCGCGGCAGTTGCGGTGCTACCTTGCACGAGGGTACGGCGGGTGAACAGGGTCATGGTCATTTCCTCCCTTGCATTATCATTCACTGATGCGTTGCCCACTCACAGCATCAAACAAGTGCACGTGCTGGCTCTGCGGCTGCAGCCGGATCTCATCGCCGGGCTTCAAGGCATACCGTTCGCGAAAGACAGCGATGACTTCCGATCCCGCAACACGGGCGACGACTTGCAGCTCTGATCCAGTCGGTTCGACGACTTGCACCTGCGCCTTCGCGCCATCGTCGGCGACGACAAAATGCTCCGGCCGGAATCCCGTAAACCGCCTTGCGGCCATCGTCGGCGCCGCGCGCATGCTGGAGCGGCAGGGCCACGCCGCCATCGCTGTCAAACCGCAGTGCGCCGTTGGCACGGATCGTTCCAGTAAGCAAGTTCATCGCCGGCGATCCGATGAATCCGGCGACGAAAAGGTTCCTCGGGCGATCGTAAAGATCGAGCGGCGCTCCGATCTGCTCGACAATGCCGTCATGCATGACCACAATGCGGTCAGCCATTGTCATGGCTTCGATCTGATCGTGGGTGACATAAACCGTCGTTGTTTTCAGACGCTGATGCAATTCCTTTATCTCGATTCGCATGGCGACCCGCAGCTTGGCATCGAGATTGGATAAGGGCTCATCAAAGAGAAAGACCTGCGGATCGCGAACAATGGCGCGGCCCATGGCTACCCGCTGGCGCTGCCCGCCGGACAGCTGGCGCGGATAGCGATCGAGCAACTGGCCAAGGCCGAGAATATCGGCAGCCTGTTGCACCCGGCTCTCGATCTCGCCAGTCGGGGCGCCGCGAAGCTTGAGCGAGAAGCTCATGTTGGCTGCTACCGTCATGTGCGGATAGAGCGCGTAGTTCTGGAACACCATGGCGATGTCGCGCTCCTTCGGCGGCAGGCGATTGACGACACGGTCGCCAATGCTGATCTCGCCGGCCGTGATGTTTTCAAGGCCGGCGATCATGCGCAGCAGAGTTGACTTGCCGCATCCGGACGGGCCGACCAGCACGACGAACTCGCCATCCCCGATGTTGACGCTCACACCGTGGATGACTTCCAGCGTGCCGAATGCCTTCCTCACATCGCGGAGCGCGACGGGCGCCATTTGCTTCCTCCACCTTTTTTCTTCTTGCTTGCCAAGACTACCAGCTTATCGCACCCGGTTGGCAACCTTCATCCGATCAGGCGCTCGTCGGCGATCACCGTGCCGTCATTTGGCAACGCGCCGGGAGCGACGAGCCGGACCTCGCCGCGCAGCTTGGTCACGGCTTGCAGCGTGGCGGCTACCGTGGTTCGTACATCGTCGGCTGCCTGCCCGATGGACACCGCGGCGGCCTCCGCGAGCAACGTCATGACGTCCTGCTCGTTTGTGCGCCCGATGACAAGCCGCAGTTTTCCAAGCTCCGGGTGCCGTCTGGCGACCTCGGCCACTTGGGCGGGATGCACGAACATGCCTCTGACCTTGGCCGTCTGATCGGCGCGGCCCATCCAGCCGCAAATGCGCATGTTGCTGCGGCCGCAGGGCGAGACCCCCGCCATGATCGCCGAGAGGTCGCCGGTTGCGAGCCGGATCATTGGATAATCCGGATTGAACGAGGTGACGACCACTTCACCGACTTCGCCCATCCCGACGGGCTCACCAGTCCCTGGCCGCACGATCTCCACCATGCGTGTCTCGTTGACGATCATGCCGGAAGCCCCGGCGCTCTCGTACGCAATGACGCCGAGCTCAGCTGTGGCATAGCATTGGCAGACCTCCACGCCGCGTGCCGCAAGCTCCTGGCGCAGCGAGGCCGGGAGCGCGGCGCCGGAAACAAGGCCTCGCTTGAGCGAGGCGACGTCCTTGCCTGCTTTCGTCGCGGCATCGAGCAGGATTTTCAAGAAATCCGGCGTGCCGAGATATCCGCTTGGCTTGAAATGGGAGATCGCCTCCACCTGCTGCTCGGTATTGCCAGTGCCGGCGGGAACGACTGTGCAACCGAGCGCATGGGCGCCCGATTCCATTATGAATCCGCCAGGCGTGAGATGATAGGAAAAGGAGTTGTGCACGACGTCGCCGGGGCGCAAGCCGGCCGCGAAAAGCGCCCGCGCAGCGCCCCAAAAATCAGCGCCGGTGCCTTCCGGCTCAAAGATCGGGCCGGGCGACATCAACATTCGGCGCAGGCGTTCCGGCGCGGTGACATTGAACCCGCCAAATGGCGGACGCGACCGCTGCCGTTGCGCCAGATCGGACTTGCGCAGCAGCGGCAGCTGCGCCAGCGCCGCGCGCGAGGTCACTGCATTGGGCTCGACGCCCTTCAAATGCTCCGACCAACCCGGCGCGCGCAAAGCCAGCGCGACCAGGCCGGGTAACCGTCCGAGCAGATCGCGCTCCCGTTCATCCGGATCGCGCGTCTCGAGTGGATCGAAATGATCTCGCATGATGCGTCGAGGCTAAGCCAGCCAGCGCTTGCGGCGGCGGTAATGCTTGCCCTCACGGAATGATTTTCGTTTGCCTTCAGCAATGCCGAGGTAAAACTCCTTGACGTCCTGGTTTTCGCGAAGCGCGTTGGCCTCGCCGTCAAGCACCACGCGACCGTTCTCCAGCACATAGCCATAACGCGCGTATTTGAGGGCGAGGCGCGTATTCTGCTCGGCCAGCAAAAATGAGACGCCTTCCTTCGCATTAAGATCGCCGACGATCTGGAAGATCTCCTCCACCAGTTGCGGCGCAAGCCCCATCGATGGCTCGTCCAGCAAAATCATCTTCGGGCGCGACATCAGGGCGCGGCCGATGGCGCACATCTGCTGCTCGCCGCCCGACGTATAGCCGGCCATCGATGAATGGCGCTCAGCAAGCCTCGGAAAATACGAGTAGACCAAACCAAGGTCGCGGCGGATCGCGGCTCGGCCATCCTTGCGCGTGAAGGCGCCGGTCAGCAGATTCTCCTCGATGGTGAGGTGGCCGAAGCAATGACGACCTTCCATGACCTGGATGCAGCCCCGACGGACCAATTCATTCGGCGACAGATCCTGCACTTCGTCGCCGTTGAAGAGGATCGACCCTTTGGTAACGTCGCCGCGCTCGGCGTGCAGCAGGTTGGAGATCGCCTTCAGCGTCGTGGTCTTGCCTGCGCCATTGGCGCCAAGCAACGCCACAATCCCGCCCTTCGGCACCTGGAGGGACACGCCTTTGAGGACAAGAATGACGTGGTCGTAAATGACCTCGATATTGTTGACGGCGAGGATCGTCTCCGGTGCGACAGCCGGTACCTGGGCCTTCGGTGGCGCCGACATGTGCTATCCAAGGCAAGTCCCTCCCGGCCGCCGCGGCCGAGAAGGATATCTCGAGTGCTTACGACGATTTGTCGCAGGGCTCGGTGCGCTTCGGCCAGCCCGCATTGGCAGCGGCATATTCGTTGGCTGCCTTGTCGATCAGCGGAACGACCTTGCTCTTGATCGGCTCGATCCAATCGGATCCCTTCACCCACTTGGCGCCGTCCCACATCGCCATGTAGGCGGGGTTGTGGCCGTTGTGGTCCTCACAGGTAACCTTCATCGGCGCGGCGAACCCGTCAGCGCCCATTTCCTTCAGCCGCGCCGCTGAAATGCTCAGCGTCTCGAGACCGCGGCGCATGTCTTCGCCCGTGATCTGTTGCTTGCCGGAAATCTTCTGTGCATTGCGAATGCCTTCGGCGATGATCATGGAGTTGAGGACGCCGCGATTATAGAGATTTTCGCCGGCGCGATCCTTCTGCGTCTGGCTTTTGCCCGCATCCACGACATGCTTGAGAATGTCTTTGATGATCGGGAAATCCGTGCCGACTTGATTGAAGTCGAGCGACAGATAACCTTTCGCCGCGGCGCCTGCCGGTCGCGCATCGTCGTCGCCGCCGGCCCACCAATTCCCGATCAGGTGGTCCATCGGATAATTGATCTTGGCGGCTTCCTTGAGCGCAGTCGGATTCATGGCGCCGAAGCCCTGAAGATAAATCCATTCAGGCCGGTCGCGGCGGATGTTGAGCCACTGCGACGATTGGTTCTGCATCTCGGCTGCCGGGACGGGATAGAGCTTGAGCTCGAAGCCATAATCCTTGGCCAGTGCCTCAAGCAGCGGGATCGGCTCCTTCCCGTAAGGAGCATCGAGATAGACAAGGCCGAGCTTCTTGCCCTTCAGCTTCTCCAGGCCGCCCTCCTTGGCGCCGACGTAGCGCACGAACATCGAGGCGCCGTCCCAATACGTAGCGGGTGGATTGAAGATCCATGGAAAGATGTTGCCGTCGGCAGAGGCAGACAGCCCATAGGCCATGGACAGTATCGGGATTTTGTCGATCGCGGCCTTGGGAATGATCTGAAGCGTGATGCCCGTGGAGTATGGGTTGATCACGACCGGGTTTTTCGACTTGACCTGCTCGTAGCATTCGACGCCCTTCTTCGTGTCATAGCCGGTCTCACATTCCTCGACGATGACCTTCACACCCCCGATGCCGCCGTCTCGCTCGTTGAGCATGTTGAGATAATCGGCCATGCCGTTATTGATTGCGATGCCGGAGGCGGCGAACGCCCCAGTGCGATACGAAAGCAACGGCACATAGATGCCATCAGCTGCAACGGCCGTTAAGGGTGCACCGAGCACGATGGCCGCGACCAAGGGCGTTTGTGATAAAACACGACGCAATCGCATATCCGTTTCCTCTCTGTCGTGCGGCTGAGCCGCTTGTGTTCACGACGGCGTATCGCTGCCGTTCCCTCGCCGGGATTGGCCGATATTGTGCTCCGTCAGTACGGGAAAGGCCACACCCTCAACTTCTGCTTGCCGATTTGCCACAGCCTTGCCAGCCCGTTCGGCTCGACGATCAAAAAGGAGATGATCAGCGCGCCGACAATCATGTATTGAATGTGATCGACGGTCGCCGACTGGATCGGGATGCCGAGCTTGGGCGGGATATAGCGCAGCACGATTGGCAAAATAAAGATCAGTGCCGCGCCAAGATATGAGCCGGTCAAGCTGCCAAGTCCGCCGACGATGACCATGAACAGGATGAAGAAGCTCAAATTGACGTCGAACACCGCTGGTTCCGCGCCGCCGTACCATAGGAACACCAAAAGCGCGCCGGCAACCCCGCAGTAAAACGAGGATACCGCAAACGCGAGAAGCTTGGTGCGCAAGAGCCGAATTCCAATAAGCTCGGCGGCAAGGTCCATATCGCGTACCGCCATCCACATGCGGCCGATTCGACCATGCACAATGTTGGAGGCAATCCATGTCATCGCGATCACAATGGCCAGCACGACCAGATAGCGGGTGACGTCTGTTGCGGTTGCCCCGGTGACAGGAATTCCCGCGAGCATCCGCGTCGGTACCTCGATCGCACCCGATGCGTTGTAATTGTAGAACCAGGGCAGGCGGATGAAGCACCACGACAGGAAGAACTGCGCCGCGAGCGTCGCCACCGCCATGTAGAAGCCCTTGATGCGCAAAGACGGCAACCCGAACAAAACGCCGACCGCGGCCGAGAAAAATCCCGCGGCGACAATCCAGATGAGAATATTCACGCCCGGGAAGTAAGTGGTGAGCTTGTAGCAGGCGTACGCGCCGACCCCCATGAAAGCGCCGGTGCCAAGCGAAAGAAGGCCGGTATAGCCGGTCAGCAGATTGAGCCCGATCGCTGCGAGCGAGAAGATCAGGAACGGAATCATTACAGCCTGGATCAGAAAGCCGCTGCCGAACCAGGGAATGAGCACCACTGCGACAAAGATAATCACGCCAATTCCAATGCGATCCTGCAATAGAGGCACAACGGCCATATCGGCGGAATAGGTCGTCTTGTATTGACCGACTTCGCGATAGAGCATCTCAGATCCGCTCGATCAGCTTTTCGCCAAACAAACCTTGCGGCCGGACCAGCAGAAAAAGCAGCGCAATCATGTATGCCAGCCAACTCTCGATACCGCTGCCGAGCAGCGGACCCCAATAGAACTCGCCGATCTTTTCGCCGATGCCGATAATGATCCCGCCGATGATGGCGCCGGGAATCGAGGTGAAGCCGCCAAGAATGAGGACGGGCAGCGCCTTGAGAGCGATAATCTCCAGAGCGAACGACACCTCGGATCGTGCGCCCCACATGATTCCGGTGGTGAGCGCCACGAGCCCCGCGGCAAACCAGACGATGACCCAGATTTGCTCAAGCGCGATGCCGACGGACAGCGCCGCCTTGTGGCTGTCGGCGACAGCGCGCAATGCGCGTCCGATCCGCGTTTTCTGGAAGAAGAGCGCAAGCGAGGCCACCATCAGCGAAGCAATGATCGCCGCCGCCACATCGATTTTCTGCAGGGAAACGAAACCGCCGGCCATCTTGATGTCGATCGCGCCGTTCGGCAACCCGAGTTGCTCTGCGATCATGACCTTGGGCTCGCCGCCAAAAACCAATTCGCCCAGCCCGATCAGGAAATAAGTCAATCCGAAGGTCGCCATGAAAAGGATGATGTCAGGCTGATTCACCAACGGCCGCAGCATCAGGCGCTCGACGGCGACTGCGAGGGCGAGCATCACCAAAATCGTCAGCGCAAGCGCGATGTAAGCCGGAATGCCCTGCCCATAGAGGCCGACCAGCGTCAGCGCTGCAAAGACCACCATGATGCCCTGTGCGAAATTGAAGACGCCGGACGCCTTGAATATCAGAACGAAGCCAAGCGCGATGAGCGAATAAAGCACGCCTGCCACCAGCCCTTCCCACAGCGTCTGCAGGAGCAGATCGGGCGCCGTGCCCATCTGCACAAACGGGTCAATGAAGATGGCGTAGAGAGCATTCATCTCCGGTCTCAGTGCGCCATGCCGAGGTAGGCGTCGATCACCGCTTGATCGCCCTTGATGGTGTCCGGTGTTGCATCCGCAATCTTGAGGCCATGATCGAGCACTACGACGCGGTCTGAAAGATCCATCACTACCCCCATGTCGTGCTCGATCAACGCAATGGTCGTGCCGAATTGATCGTTGACGTCGAGGATGTAGCGCGACATGTCCTCTTTCTCCTCGAGGTTCATGCCGGCCATGGGCTCGTCGAGCAGCAGAAGATCCGGCTCCATGGCGAGCGCCCGGCCAAGCTCGACCCGCTTCTGCAGGCCATAGGGCAGCTTGCCGACCGGCGTTTTCCGGATGTGCTGGATCTTGAGAAAGTCGATGATCTCCTCGACCGCTTTCCGATGCTCCGTCTCTTCGGCGAGTGCCGGCCCGAACCGCACCAGCTGCCAGAAGAAGCCGCGCCGCATCTTGAGGGAGCGGCCGGCCATGATGTTGTCCAACGCGGTCATGCCCTTGAACAACGCGACATTCTGAAAGGTGCGGGCGATGCCGCCGCGTGCTGCATCGTCGGGGCGCATGCGCGAGCGGGTCCTGCCCTTGAACGTGATGTGGCCGCGCTGCGGATGATAAAAGCCGTTGATGATGTTCAGCATCGAGGTCTTGCCGGCGCCGTTGGGGCCGATGATGGCCCGGATCTCGCCGGCGCGGATGTCGAACGAGACGCTGGTAACGGCTTTGACGCCGCCAAAGGAGAGCGACACATCCTCGACCGAGAGCAGCACCTCGCCAGCCGCGAGATTCCTGCGGGCTCGGCGCTCTCATGCCGCCAGGTCCAGAGGCGTGCTGACGGGGACGGTCGCGACATCGCGAATTTTCAGATGCGCCGAAAGCACGCCCTTGCGGCCATCCTCGAAGGTGACCTCTGTCGCGATGTCAGCCTCCTTGGCCCCTGAATACAGCGCATTCACCAAAGGAGCGTAGCGTTCGGCGATGAAGCCGCGGCGCACCTTTTGCGTGCGCGTGATCTCGCCATCATCGGCGTCGAGCTCCTTATGGAGGATGAGAAAACGGCGAACCTGTGCGCCCGCCATTGCCTTCTCGCTCGCGAGTGAGCGGTTCATCTCCTCCACATGCTGCGCGAGCATGTCATAGACCAGCGGATGGCCGGAGAGCTCCTGATAGGAGCCGTACACCACGTTGTTCCGCTCTGCCCAGTTCCCGACCGCGGTAAGGTCGATATTGAGCATCACGCACACGAAGTCGCGCTTGTCGCCGAATGCAACTGCTTCGCGGATGTTGGGATAGAATTTGAGCTTGTTCTCGATGTATTTGGGAGCGAACAGCGTCCCGTCGTTGAGGCGCCCCACGTCCTTCGCGCGGTCGATGATCTTGAGGTGGCCAGTGTCCGGATCGATGATCCCCGCATCCCCGGTCCGAACCCAGCCCTCCGGCGTCTTGACCTCCGCCGTCTTCTCCGGGTCCTTGTAGTAGCCAACGAACACGCCGGGCGACCTGAACAGGACCTCGCCATTGTCGGCAATCTTCAGGTCTACATCGATATTCGGCTTGCCTACCGTGTCGGCATAGATTTCTCCGTCCGGCTGGGCCGTGATGTAGACCGATGCTTCAGTCTGCCCATAGAGCTGCTTGAGGTTGATGCCGAGGGAGCGCCAGAAGCGGAAGATTTCCGGCCCGATTGCTTCCCCTGCGGTGTAGGTGAGGCGAATGCGGGAGACCCCGAGCTGGTTCTTGACGGGACCATAGACCAGGAGATCGCCGAGCCGATAGAGCAGGCGGGCGTGCAAGGGCACTGGCTCGCGGTTGAGTATCTTCTCGCCCCAGCGACCTGCGACCGCGATGAAATACGCAAACATCGCACGCTTGAGCCGCCCCGCATCCTCCATGCGCACCATCGTCACGGTCAGCAGGTTTTCGTAAGCGCGCGGTGGCGCAAAGCCGTAAGTGGCGCCGATCTCGCGGCGGTCCTCGCTCACGGTTTCCGGACTCTCCGGGCAGTTGACGCAAAACCCCGCGGCGAACGGCTGCGCGTACGAAAATACGTGGTCGCCGACCCAGGCCAGCGGCAGGTAGGCAATCACCTCCTCGTCGCAGCCGAGATTGTCGAAACGGTTGCCGTTCACCGCCGATAAGACGAGATTGTCGAATGTAAGCATCACCCCCTTCGGCCGGCCGGTGGTGCCGGAGGTGTAGAGCATGACGGCAAGGTCGGAGCCATTGCCCGCAGCCACGCCGTCCTCCCACCATTGCAGGCATTGCGGATCGCGGTCGAGGCGGTCAGCGCCGAGCTTGCTCACCTCTGCGAACGACTTTAGCCGCGTGTGATCATAATTGCGCAGCCCGCGCGGTTCGTCATAGACGACGTACGAAAGGTCAGGCAGCTGCGGCGCGACGGTGAGCATTTTGTCGACCTGCTCCTGGTCCTCCACCACCGCCAGCGTCACCTCCGCATGCTCGAGGATGTAGGCCATCTCCTCGGCAACGGAATCGGCATAGATCGGAACGGGGACTGCGCCGAGTGCCTGTGCGGCGCACATCGCCCAGTACAGCCTCGGCCGATTGGTGCCGATGATCGCCAGCTTGTCGGCGCGCTTGAGGCCGAGCTCGGCCAATCCGACGGAGAATGCGCGCACCTCATCGAGCACCTGCCGCCAGGTCCAGGTCTGCCAGATCCCCAGGTCCTTGTGCCGGTACGCCGCCCGGTTTGCGAAAACCCGGGCATTGCGGATCAGAAGCTTGGGAAAGGTGCTCTCCGCCGCAGCAGTGGTAGTCATGATTACGTCTTCGGCCACGGCAATCCTCCGCTTGCGCGCGTCAGCCGCGACCGGCGGGTTTGAGGCCCGCCATGGCCGGCAGTTGTTGTCATTCCATAAGAAATTGCGCGCCCGTCAAGGTCAAGCAAGGAATTGCCGCATGCCGCGCAGACTGGTTCTTTGCCAGCCGAATGCCCTAGCGCATTTAGCCGGCTACCGCTGTGCGATGCCAATCAGCTGATCGAGCCTGGCCGGGTCGAGCCGCAGCGATTCGCTGGCGCCGTCGTAGACGATCTGGCCGCGGTCCATCACAACCACGCGCGGCGACACTTCGAGCGCGAGCCGGGTATTCTGCTCGACCAGGACAAGCGAGAGGCCTTGCGCTTGCGCGAGCCGCTGCACGACACGCGCAAGCTCCTCGACAATCACCGGCGCCAGGCCCTCCGACGGTTCGTCCATCAGCAGCACCGACGGGTTGCCGGCGAGGGCACGTCCGATCGCCAGCATCTGTTGCTCGCCGCCGGATAGCTCGTTTCCCCGGTTGGCCTTTCGTTCTCGAAGCCGCGGAAACAGATCAAACACCGCTTCAATCGTCCACGGTCCCGGCCTGGCTGCGACTTCAAGGTTCTCGAGGACCGTCAGCGAAGGGAAAATCTCGCGTTCCTGTGGCACATAGCCAAGGCCGGCACGGGCGCGGCGGTGAATGGGCAGGCGCGATACGTCGTTGCCGTGCAAAAGGACGTAACCGGCGTGCAAAGTCGTATGGCCCATGATGGTGCCCAGCAGCGTAGTCTTGCCAACGCCGTTGCGGCCGATGATCGAGAGGCTCTCGCCGGGCGCGAGGGCGAGTTGCACATCCTCCAGCACGACGGTCTCGCCATAGCCGGCGCAAACGCGATCGAGGGTCAGTGCGCTTGCCCGCTCAGGCATGCCGCGACTCACGATGAGCTTCCTGGCCGAGGTAAACGGCGCGCACCGATTCATCGGCGGCGATCTGCGCCGGCGTGCCTTCCGTGAACACCGCGCCTGCCACCAATACCGTGATCTGCCGCGCGAACCGAAACACCACTTCCATGTCGTGCTCGATGATCAGGATTGCGATGTCGGGATCGAGACTGGCGATCACATCGAGAATGAGATGGCTCTCCGAGGACGGTACCCCGGCGGCGGGCTCGTCGAGCAGCAGCACGCGTGGCTTCTGCGCCAGCGCGATGGCAATCTCGACCAGTCGCTGGCGGCCATAGGGCAGTTCGCGCACCAACTTGAGCGCGTCCTCGACCAGCCGCAGCGAGTCGAGATGATCGAGCGCTTCCTCGATCATCGCGCGGCTGGAGCCGGCCGGCCGCCACGGATTGTTGCAGGCGCCGCTGCGCTCACCGATGGTGAGGCAGATGTTCTCCAGCACGGTCAATCCCCGAAACAACTGATTGATCTGGAAGGTTCGGGCGAGGCCGCGGCGCGCGCGCTGCGCCTGCGACAGCTTGGTGATGTCCTCGCCGTCAAGCAGCACGCGGCCCGAGGAAGGGGTCAGCGCGCCATTGATCAGGTTGATCAGCGTGGTCTTACCGGCGCCGTTCGGCCCGATCAGGGCGCGCCGCGCGCCGCGCTCCAGAACGAGATTGATGTTGCTGGCGACCTGCAGGGCGCCGAAGCTACGGTGAAGCTGTTGCACTTCAAGGGCGGGCGCGGTCACGGCTTGACCTTGAAAGACTTGGCCTTGAAGAAACGGGTGGCGTCCTCGATGAGCCCAAGCAGGCCGCGACGCGCGAACAGCACCGTCAGCACGAGCAGAAGTCCGATGCCAAACTGCCAGAAAGCCGGGCTGAGCTTCGCCAGGTCGTCCTCTGAGAATCATGTAGATGGGAGCGCCGATGAAGGCGCCATAGAGCCGCCCGGTGCCGCCGAGGATCAGCATCACCATCACCTTGGCTGAATTGTCGAAGTCGAACACTCCCAGCGTGGTATACGCCGTCGATTGCGCGAACAGAGCGCCGGCTGCGCCGGCGATGCCGGCGGCAAGCGTGTAGCACGCGACCAGGCGACGATGCACCGGAGAGCCGATCGCATGCATGCGCCGCACGTTCTCGCGAATGCCGGTAAGAGCCTGGCCAAAGGGCGAGTAGACGATGCGCCGCATGGCGTAGAAGACCAGGAAGAGCAAAATTGCAACGTAGACATAGTATGTATGACCGAACAGATCGTTGTCGAAGCGCCCGAGCAGCGGCCAAATCTCCATCCCGGGAACGCCGTCGTAGCCGCCGGTGATATCCGAGCGGTAGTTGCCGAGCTCTTGCAGCAGAATCGCGGTGGCGAGCGTGAGCATCAACAGCGTCAAGCCACGATAGCGCAACAGGAACCAGCCGGAGACAAAGCCCGCGAAAGCGGCGAGCAGCGTTCCCGCTACAAGGGTGCTCAGGGGCTCGCCCCAATGCAGCCGGACGGACGCCAGCGCCACGGTATAGGCGCCGATGCCGAAGAACGCCGCATGCCCGAGCGTGATGATCCCGGCATAACCCAGGATCAGATCGAGAGAGAGCGTGAACATGATGGCAATCAGCACCTGGGTGGCGAAGGTGATGCGGTCTGGAAACAGGAAAAAGACAGCAACGATTCCCAGCCACGGCAGCGCCTCGCCGAAATGGAAGCGATGCCGCCCGGACATGAATGCGAGCGCGGGCGCGCGTTGTGTTGGCGCAGCGGCGTCACTCACGGCCATAGAGCCCCGCGGGCCGCACGAGCAGGATGAGCACGGTGAGCGCGTAGATGAAAAATCCGCCAGCCTCGGAATAAAGATATTTCCCGCCAATATCGAAAACGCCAAGCAGCACGGAGGCAAGCAGCGTGCCTTTGAGGCTGCCGAGCCCACCGACCGAGACGATAATAAGAAAGAATACCAGATAGACCAGGGCGAAGCTTGGCGTGAGCCCGAAGGTCTGAATCGCAAGGCCGCCACCCAGCGCGGCCAAAGCGCTCCCTAGTGCAAAGGTAAGGGTGAACAGCCGATCAACGTCGATGCCGACGGTTTGCGCCATCCGGCGATTGTCAACAGCGGCGCGAACTTTTGCACCGAGGTTGGTACGCTCAAATCCGTACCACAGAACGGCGATCAGCACGGCGCCGATCAGAATGATGAAGGCGCGGTAGGTTGGAACCGTGCGCAAGCCGATGTCGATCTGCCCGGTGAGAAAGCCGGGAAGCGGCACCGTTTGCGGGCTCGGTCCATAGAAATAGGTGTAAGTGGCGACCGCCATGAACGCGAGGCCGATCGTGAGCAGCACCTGATCGAGCTCGCCGGCCTTGTAGAGGCGCGCATAGAGCGTGCGCTCAAAGAGCACGCTTACTGCGCCGACCGTAAGACAAGCGATCACGAGCGCCGGCACAAAGCCAACGCCCCAGCTGCGCGTCAGCGAGACCACGAGATAGCCGCCCGCCATGGCAAAAGCGCCGTGCGCCAGATTGACGAACCCCATCAGCCCCATGGTGATCGACAGTCCCACGGAGATGATGAATAGCACCATCGCGTAAGCCAGCCCGTCGAACAGGATGCTGAGGAGCGCAGCGGCGGATTGCGGCACGACCAGCCCTTATCGAATGACGGACGCTGTCGCGATCATCGCGCGACGGCGTTGGTGTTAGTGCACATTCCGATGAGATTGAACATTTACGCACGTTCGCAGGTAGCGTCACCTCTCCCCAGCGGGGAGCTTGCGGGGAGAGGTGAAGAAAGTTATTGCCCGGCGCATCGCCCGACTTTGAGCTCCTTGCACTCGTCCTTGACTTGCGCGACCGTGGCAAGGACCTTGGTGCCAAGCTTGCCGTCCGGCTTGCGATACACTTCCATCGCGTGCTCGTCCTGCACGATGTCACGCGTCGCCGGATCGATTTTCACATTGCCGCGCGGACCCTGGCCCGACCAGGTCTTCAGAGCGTTCGACGAACTTCCCGGCATCGTCGATCTTTCCGTCGAGCTTCTTTATGGTCTGGAACACTGCATTCATGGCATCCCACGCCGCAGCAGACATGAAATCCGGGTAGTTGTCCGCGCCATAGGCAGCATGCCAGGCAGCGACGAACTCCTTGTTGGCGGCATTGTCGAGGTCGTCGCTGTAGGAAGTCATTACAATCGTGCCGATCGCCGGGTCGCCCATTGCCTGCAATTTGCTGTCAGGCACTACGTCCTTCGGGCCGATGAGCTTGATGCCCGCCTGCCTCAGGCCGACCTCGTCATAGGTCTTGACGACAGCCGAAGCGTGCGAGCCGGACGGGATGAAGACATACAAGCACTCCGGTTTCTGATCCTTCACGCGCTGAAAGAAAGGCGTCATATCCGGGACTTGGGCCGGGTTGCCCATCGGGATTGCGTCAACGACTTTCCCGCCGGCTTTCTCGAAGCCGATCTTGAACGCTTCGGTCGAGTCCTTGCCGGGTGGAAAATCAGTATAGCCCATGGCCGCCGTGCTGCACTTGAGCTCCTTGGCGGCATAGGTCCCCATCGGAAAGGCGTCATGCCACATGCTGAACGAGAAGCGCACGATGTAAGGCGACAGCGTGGTGATCCAGGCGGTGCCGGCATTGGTGATGACCAAAGGTATCTTGGCCTGGGTCATCACCGGCGCGATGGCAATGGCCGAGGGCGAGAACACCACGCCGAGGATCAGCTTGACCTTGTCGCGCGTGATGAGCTCGGTGGCCACCGTCTTGGCGTTTGCGCCGGAGGGCGGACCTTCGTCGCGTTTGACGAGCTCGACAGTATGCGGGGCAATATCCTTGCCATGCAGCTTCATGAAAAGGTCGATCGCCTTGTCCTGCACATCGCCAAGGTCTGCATTGACGCCCGAGTATGGCAACATGACCCCGATTTTGATGTTTTCGGCGCACGCCGGCGCCGCGAGCAAAAGTGCCGCCGTCGCCGTCGCGCATCCAAGCCATCTCAAATCTTGCATGTGGTCCATCCCTGGTCAGTTGGAGGTTTGTAATTTAATTTTGCGCGGAGGCGTCCGGCGCGGCACGGATGATACGATCTTGCGGGCGTCCTTTCCAGTTGTCCGCTGCCCACGTCACCATTGTAAATCGAGCAAATGCAAGTCAATCGGAATTTACGGCAGTGGCATTGTCCGCTTGAGCGGCCGGGATAACGCGTTTGCGCTGACGAAAATTTGACGCCGCCGAAACGCCAATGGGCTCTCGACCAGCAAGTTAGCTTTGAGGGTTTCCAATCCGCCCGCAAAGAAGGGTTTGGCCAGGAAGCGATGCGATTCTTCAACCTATTGTGGGACAGGCAGCCCGAACAGCAGCGCGAGATGCTCTGCGACCGCGGCAAGATAGGCATCATGGACCGGATCAATCCGAGCCGGAGCGCTGCTGATAGCGCACCCCATCATGTCCGGACTGCTGCCATAGAATGTATCGAGGAGCTCCCTGAGCAGCGGATCGAATGGTTCGCCGCCGAGCGTGCGAGCCGCGACCTCTTCGAGTGTTGCCGGGCGCGGCACTGTCATCGCGTCATGGAGCATCATTTCGCATCCGGATCGTTCGCTCGCGACAGACGGGAACTCTCCTCAGCAAGAGCAGCGACGGCGTCCCGCAACCAAGCCTGGTCATGATGCATGAGTTTTCACGGCTGCGCCGAAATTCGGTCACCGGGGTTCCCAGCCGCGGCCACGGAGCCATGAAGCGGCCACGGAGCCATGAAAGCGTCCTCCTCGACTTCATTCATTACTCTCATGGAGGGCTTCATGCGCCGCTCGTTGCTTGCTGCGTTCGTCTCGCCATTGCTGATGGTGTCGCTTGCGGGCCCCGGTGTCACGCAGGTGGCCGGGACAAACCGCATTTCCGGGCCGCTCGTGCACGAAAACCTCGCGGTCTATTTCATCCACGGCAAATCGGCTCCCGGAAAGGTGCCGCTGACGCTGGAGGAGGCGATGGCGAGCGGTGCGGTGACGGTGCGCGAGACCAGCGATGTCAATCAGCTCGAAATCGAGAATCTCGGCAATGACGAGGTATTCGTGCAATCCGGCGACATCGTCAAGGGCGGCAAGCAGGATCGCACCTTGATGGTCAGCCTGCTGCTGCCGCCGAAATCGGGCGCCGTCCCGATTGCCTCGTTCTGCGTGGAGGAAGGCCGCTGGACGACGCGTGGCCGCGAAGATGCCAGGAATTTCTCGGTCGCGTCAGCTTCCGTCCCGTCGCGCGAGCTCAAGCTGGCGATGAAGGCGCCCATGCCGGCGGCGCCGCCGCGCGATGGATCGAGCATGGATCCATCGCGGCAACGCGCGTCCGGAGAGGCAGCCGAGACCGGCGTGCGACAGCAGCAGGTGTGGGACAGCGTGCGCGCGACGCAAAGCAAGCTTACCGGCAGCCTGGGCGCCCAGGTGCGATCGGCGCAATCGGCATCAAGCCTGCAGCTTGCGCTCGAGAACGAGAAGCTCATGGATGCGCAGAGGAGCTATGTCAAAGCTCTCAAAGGCGCGGGTGAAACTGAGCAGGACATCGTTGGATTTGTCTTTGCCGTCAACGGCGCGATCAACAGCGCCGATGTCTATCCGTCGAACGGTCTGTTCCGAAAAATGTGGAGCAAGCTCCTGACGGCCGGCGCGATCGAAGCGATCGGTCACAAGAACGAGCCCGCCATTGCGCCGCCTTCGGCGGAGACGGTTCATGCCTTTCTTGCGGCGGCGGAGAGCGGCAAGTCGAACGAAAAGGCGCTCAATGCCAACGTTCGGTTGCAGACGCGCGAGGCGGAGAGGGCGTTCCTGTTCGAGACCGCGCGGGCATCCTCGCCGAGCGCGCCGGCGAGTTGGGTGCATCGCAATTATCTGGCGAAGTAACTCATGCCGCCTCCGGCATGGTTGCGAGCGCCTGCGCCGCGTCCCACGGACGCCACCACATCCGCGCGTCGAGGTCGCGCGCGATGATGGCGGCGCTGATATAGCCCGCGCCGCCCGAGATCGCTCCGCCGGGATGACCGGAGGACCCTGCGAGATAGAGGTTCGGAACCGGCGTGCGATAGCCGAAGTGATTGTACATCACCTGCTCCGCATTGAACGCGCCCATGAAGATGTCGCCGTGGCGCATGTTCGGGAATTCCTGGGTGTACTCCTTGGCGGTATAGGCATATCTCCCGATCACGTTCTTCCTGGTCATGTTCGGACAGTAGCGCGCCCATGTGTCGAGGATGCGCTCGGAGAGCTCCTCCTTGAAGCTCTCCTCATCCTGTCCGCCGAGATCGGGATTGAGCGGCATGACGTGCCAGGCATAGGTCGTGTGCTTGCCGGCCGGCGCCTGGGTCGGATCGAGCAGGCTCAAGGGACCGGAGCCGAACTGTGTGATCCGCGGCACGCGCCCGGCTTTCACGTCCTCGAATGCCGAGAACAGGTCCGCCATGGTCTCGGCGCCAACGCTCCATTTGAGCGTGCGATTGATGTTGGCATCGAATTTCTCCGCCGCAAAGCGCGGGCTTTCCTCGAGAGCAAGATGCAGCCCGAACAGCGTCCAGCCCGTGTACTGAAAACGATCAAGCTTGTCGCAGAAAGCCCGAGGCAGCTGACTGCGCCCGATGAGATTTTCGAACGTCTGATGCACGTCGAGCGTGCTCGCCACGAATTGTTTGGCGCGCACGGTCCGCCCGTCGCGCAAAGCAACACCCGTCGCACGGCCACCTTCGAGCACAATCCGCTCGATATCGACCTGCGGCTGGTAGGTGCCTCCCGCGGCAATGAAGGTCTCCATCAGCCCACGGGCGAGATTGAATGAACCGCCCTGACAGAGCTGATACCCGCTCTCCAGATCGAAGGCGCGAATGACCGAGCCCATCGGGCTCGATTTGGACATGGTGTCGGTGAGCCAGGTCCCGAACAGTGACACCTTGAACAGGAACAGAAGCTTGACGTGCTCGTTCTCGAACAGCTCGTCGACGACGTCGAGGGGCTGTCGTCGCGCGACCGCGAGGAAGTCGCGGCCGATCGCCGTGCGCGCGAGCAGCTGTTCGCGCTCGGCCTGGGGGAGGGGCTCTGCATAGCGCTCCGGAAGCAGCACCCGCCGGGTGATCTCCTCCGCCTTCATGTTCCATTCGCGGAAGGTGTCGGCATCCTTTTGCGAAAAGCGCGCGACGTTCGCGATCGTCTCCTCGACCTCCCGGCCGAATACGAGCGCGCTTCCGTCGCTGTGCGCCTGGCCGAACTCGTAGCGCGGCGTGATGTAGGTCACCTTGTCGGCGAGCTCGAGGTCGCCGAACCAAGGCGTTGCACTGATGTGGAAGTGATTTATGGAATGCAGGTTGTGATAGAAGCCGGGTTTGGTGACCTCCCTGGTGCAAAGTCCGCCGCCATAGTCGAGCCGTCGCTCCAGCAAGAGAATATCGAGCCCTGCCTTGGCCAGATACGACCCGAGCACAAGGCCATGGTGGCCGGCGCCGATGATGATGCCGTCGTAAGTTTTTTCCAGGTTCTTCGGCATTGCGCTGTTTACTAAAGCCCCCGACAAAATAGCCGTGGCGCTCCGGGGCGGGACTATTCGGCGGCGCGCAGCAGAGGGCGCGGCCCGGCGCGGAATTGCTCAAACAACGCGGCTTCGTCCGCCTTGGCGGCCTTGAGGTGGCGCATCTTGACGTGGCCAAAACCGCGGATCTTCTCCGGAATGGCGGCGAGTCCCACCGCGATGTGGTGGTTGCTTACCGCAAGCTTCGGCAGCACTTCCGTCAACATCGCCTCATAATCCGCGATCAGCGCCCGCTCTGTCTTACGCTCGCACGAGTAGCCGAATGGGTCGAACGGCGTGCCGCGCAGCCCTTTGAACTTCGCCAAGACCTTGAACAGCGGAAAAATCCATGGTCCGAAGGTGAGCTTTTTCGGCTCGCCCGTTGCCTTGTTCACCGGTGCAAGCAGGGGAGGTGCCAGATGCACGTGGAAGCGCAGACGCTCGCCCCCGAGTTCGCTGTGCACCTGCTTCATGAACGATCCGTCCGAATAGAGTCGCGCCACCTCGTATTCGTCCTTGTAGGCCATCAGCTTGAAGAGATAGCGTGCAACCGCCTCTGCCAGCCCGCTTCTCCCCGGCACGCGCTCCGCTTCGACCGCCTGCGTCCGGTCAACCCACCCCCGATACCGCGCCGCGTAGCGGGCATCCTGATAGGCCGTCAGAAATTCGACGCGGCGGGCAACAACCTCCGCGAAGGATTGCGAGAGCTTGCGCGCATCGCTCAGCTGCGCGGGCGCGGGCTCGATCACTGCGGCAAGCGCCTCGCGATCGATCGCAGCGCGGCGGCCCCACCGGAACGCCGCCTTGTTCATCTCGACGGCCTCGCCGTTGAGCGCGATTGCCTCGTCAATGGATGCCGCCGAGAGCGGGATGGCGCCGAGCTGATAAGCGTAGCCGACGAGGAATATGTTCGCCGCCACCGTGTTGCCGAACAGAGCGAGCGCCGCGCGAGTCGCATCGATGAAATGCGTCTTCTCGCGTCCGGCATCGGCGATGATGGCGCGCTTGAGCCGCTCGGTGGGCAATGAAAAATCGGGATTGCGCGTGAAATCGCCGGGCAGAAACTCGGCCATATTAATGACCATCACGGTCGATCCGTGCTTGACCGCGGCAAGCACCTTCTTGTTGCCGGCTACCACGATATCGCCGCCAAGCACCAGGTCGGCCGCTCCCGCGGCGATGCGGATGGCGTGAATATCTTCCGGCCGTTCCGCAATGCGCATGTGGCTGTGGACGGCGCCGCCCTTTTGCGCGAGCCCCGCCATGTCCAGGACACCGACGCCTTTGCCTTCCAGGTGGGCGGCCATGCCGAGAATGCCGCCGATGGTGACAATGCCGGTACCGCCGACGCCGGTGACGATGACGTCGAAGGTCTGCTTGATCGGCGGAAGATCAGGCTCGGGGAGGTCGCCATTGCCGGTGATCTCCCTCTCCCCGCCTGCGGGGAGAGGGGCGCCTTGCTTGGACTGAGCGTGCGAAGGTTTCCCCTCACCCGGCTCGCGTGGCGAGCCGACCTCTCCCCGACCGAACTCGGGTTTACCCGAGTTCGGCACTTTCAGGTGGCCGAAGTCGGATACATCCGACTTCGGCTGGGGAGAGGTGAGCGCCCCCGCCGTTCCTTGTTTCAGCTTGGCGCCAGTGACGGTCACGAAGGACGGGCAGAAGCCCTTCACACAGGAAAAATCCTTGTTGCAGCTGGACTGATCGATGGTGCGCTTGCGGCCCCATTCCGTCTCCAGAGGCTGCACCGACACGCAATTCGACTTCACGCCGCAATCGCCGCAACCCTCGCATACGAGCTCGTTGATGATCACGCGCTTGTCGGGGTCGGGGAATGTCCCGCGCTTGCGGCGCCGGCGCTTCTCGGCCGCGCAGGTCTGGTCATAGATCAGCACTGTGACGCCGGGAATGCGCGCGAGCTCCTCTTGCACGGGAATCAAATCATCCCGGTGATGGATAGTGAGCCCGCGCGGCCAGTCCTCGCGCTTTGAGTATTTCCAGGGCTCGTCCGTGACGACGACGATGCGCTTTGCGCCCTCAGCGGCCACTTGTCGCGCGATCTGAGGAACGGTGAGCCCGCCATCGTTGGCCTGTCCGCCGGTCATGGCGACGGCGTCATTGAACAGGATCTTGTAGGTGATGTTGACGCCGGCGGCGATCGCGCCGCGGATCGCCATGTACCCGGAATGGTTATAGGTGCCATCGCCGAGATTCTGAAAAACGTGTGCACGTTTGCTGAATGGCGCCTCACCGATCCAGTTGGCCCCCTCGCCGCCCATTTGGGTGTAGCCCAACGTCGAGCGGTCCATCCACTGAGCCATATAATGACAGCCGATGCCGGCGTAAGCGCGCATGCCATCGGGCACGACGGTGGACGAGTTGTGCGGGCAGCCCGAGCAGAAATACGGGGTGCGCACCGCAATGTCCGTGGTCTCGGCGAGAATGCGCTGCGCCTCCTTCAGCCCCGCCACGCGTCGCGCAATCTCCTCATTGGGTCCGACGCGCTGGAGGATACGGTCGCCAATGCAAATCGCGACTTCGTTGGGGTCAAGAGCGCCCTTGACGGGAAAGAGCCAGTTGCCGGCCTCGTCTTTCTTGCCGATGCATACGGGCTGGTTGGCAGTGCCGTAGAGCTCCTCGCGCACCTGCACTTCGAGCAACGAGCGCTTCTCCTCGATCACGATGATGAGCTCGAGCCCTTCGGCGAAGCTCTTGAGATCGTCGCGGCCGATGGGCCACGGGCAGCCGATCTTGTAGAGCCGGATGCCGAGATCGTTGCATTTGACCTCGTCGATGCCGAGCTCGTCGAGCGCCTGGCGCACGTCGAGATAGCTCTTGCCGACGGTGATGATGCCAATCCTGGGCTTGCGGCCGCCTGAAGTGATGTACGTGTTGAGCTTGTTCGCGCGTACGAACGCGAGCATGGCGTCGCGCTTGTAGTCATGCAGCCGCGCTTCCTGGCCGAGAATTGTGTCGCGCAAGCGGATGTTGAGCCCGCCGTCTGGCATCGCGAAGTCCCGCGGAATGGTGATATTGACGCGCTCGAGGCTGCCGTCGATCACAGCCGTCGATTCCACGGTCTCGTGCATCGACTTGAGCGCGACCCAGGTGCCGCAGAAACGCGACATCGCCCAGCCATAAAGGCCGTAGTCGAGTATCTCCTGAACGCCGGCAGGGTTCAGGATCGGGATCATCACATCGATGAAATGATATTCGGACTGGTGCGCAGTGGTCGAGGATTCCGCGGTGTGATCATCGCCCATCAGGGCAAGCACGCCACCGTACCGCGACGCGCCAGCGAAATTGGCGTGCCGGAACACATCGCCGGTGCGATCGACGCCGGGACCTTTGCCGTACCAGAGGCCGAACACGCCGTCGAACTTGCCTTCGCCGCGCAGTTCGGCCTGCTGCGAGCCCCACAGCGCGGTCGCTGCAATGTCCTCGTTGAGGCCGCCCTGAAAGAGCACGTCGTACCGATCGAGGTGCCGCCTCGCGCGGATGAACTGCTGGTCAAGCGTGCCAAGGGGCGAGCCGCGATAGCCGGTGACGTACCCCGCCGTATTGAGGCCGGCGCGGCGATCGCGCTCCTTTTGCATCAGGCACAGCCGCACCAGCGCCTGGAAACCGGTAACGAAAATCCGGCTCTTCGCGAGGTCGTATTTGTCGTCGAGGGTGACACGGTTCAGCGCCATCGCGCGGGTCTCCAACCCTTGTGCCTCCGACGCCGGCCGGGCGATCCTGCACTGCAAGACATATAGTTGGATGGCGCTCCCGGCAATGCCGACAGTTCAAACGCTCACGTTATTTCGCATCGGCCCCGGTACAAAGCAACGAAATGTCAGAATCGCTTCGCCGCACGAATTTTGGCGCATTGCAACACTGGCGCCTTTCCAACCCGCAGCCACGACTGGCCGCTCACATGCTTCGGGGGCGGCCGTCCGGTTCTTTGACATATATTCAAAACTTTTGTATGTCTTGACATATGATGGAGCGGACGACAGTGCGACTTCCCAAAGACCTGCTTGCACGTGCCAAGCGCAAGGCGGTCGCGGAAGGCCGCACGCTTACTTCGCTCATTGAGGACGGGTTAAGGCTCGTGGTGGGGCAAAACAGCAAGTCCGGTAAAACGAAGCGGGTCTTGCCACCCGTCAGCAAGGCCATGGGGGGGCCAATGCCTGGAGTCGACCTCACCTCCCTTTCGGCACTGCAGGAGATCGATGATCTCGAATATGTCGCGCGTATGAAACACCTTAAATGATCTTGCCGGACGTTAACGTCCTCATTTACGCCTTTCGGCAGGATGTCCCACAGCATGCGGTCTGCCGCCCCTGGCTCACTGCCCTCGTAACCAGCGATACCCGTTTCGGCATTTCGCCCCTGGTCTTGAGCGCCGTGGTTCGCATCAGCACCAATCCGAGCGCCTACAGAATGCCCAGTAAGATCGCGGAGGCATTTGAATTTTGCGAAAATCTCCTCGGCCAGCCTCACTGCCAAATCATTGAGCCCGGCGAGCGGCACTGGGGTATCTTCAAGCGACTCTGCATTGACACGGATACTCGGGGAAGACGTTCCACTGATGCCTGGTTTGCGGCTCTCGCCATTGAGGCGGGGTGCGAATGGATAACGCTGGATCGCGATTTCGCGCGGTTCCCGGGATTGAAATGGCGGATACCGGGCGCATCGGGACATTGAAGCAGCTCGTCGGCATGTGAGTAACCATTCGGCGCGACAAAACTCCGCACCCATGGAGTTGCTCACCCATCACGAGGCGATGCTGATCGTCGCCGGCATTCTTTTGCCCACCTTCATGGGGTCGCTCGACCAGACCATTCTCGCCAATGCGCTGCCGATCATCGGCCGGGACTTCAACGACGTACGCAATCTGCCTTGGCTGATCACCGCCTATCTCCTCGCATCGACAGCCGTCATCCCGCTCTACGGTAAGATTGCCGACATCCATGGACGCCGCTTCACGCTGCGCATTGCGCTACTGATCTACATAGCGGGGTCGCTGGTGTGTGCGCTGGCGCCCAATATGCTTGTGCTCATATTCGGCCGCGCGCTGCATGGGCTCGGCGGCGGCGGGCTTTCCTCCATGGGCATGGTAGTGCTCGGCGATCTGGTCGCCCCGAAGGAACGCGGCCGCTACTACGGATATTTCGCGGCGACCTACACGACTGCCGGCGGTCTGGGCCCGCTCCTCGGCGGCTTCATCGCCGACCATCTGCACTGGTCGATCATCTTCTGGATCAACATTCCGATGGGACTGGCCGCACTCGCGGTCGTCAGCACGCTGCTTCGCCGGCTCCCACGCTACGAGCGCCCGCATCGACTCGACTTCATCGGGGCTGCCCTGGTTGTGATTGCCAGCGTGTCGTTCATGCTGGCCTTGAACATGGGAGGTGAGCGCTATCCCTGGATGTCGCTGCCAGTTGTATCCCTCTTTGCAATTGCGCTGATCATGGGATTGCTGTTTGTGCTGCGGCTGCTAACCGCGCCCGAGCCGCTTATTCCGCTTGCCATCCTCAAGAACCCGATTGTGCGCTGCGCGATCATCGCCAATGCCTGCGGCTGGGGCGCCATGATCGGGCTCAACGTGATGCTGCCGATCTACCTTCAGAGCGTGATGGGGCTTTCCCCCACGCAGGCGGGACTGAGCCTCATGGTGTTCCTCGTGGCGATGAACGGCAGTGCTGGCCTCGCCGGGCAGGTTCTCGGCCGCGTGCGTCGCTACAAGGTGCTGCCCATGACCATGCTCGCACTCTCGATCGCGGCGGTCGCGGCGCTCGGTCTGTTCGCCGACGC
Source organism: uncultured Alphaproteobacteria bacterium (assembly GCA_963841105.1). Lineage (GTDB taxonomy): Bacteria > Pseudomonadota > Alphaproteobacteria > Rhizobiales > Xanthobacteraceae > VAZQ01. Next base: position 354,889 of record CAWJCB010000001.1, on the reverse strand, counting down.
AATCACGCCGCTGATGTTCGAGGTGCTGCTGATCCTCATTGGCGCAGGGTTTGGTCCGGTGCCCTCCCTGACCGCCGTGGCCATCCAGAACGTCGTGGGCCGTCACCAGTTCGGCATCTCAATCGGGACCATGAATTTCAGCAGGAACCTGTTTGCCACCATGCTGATCGCAGCGTTCGGCGCCATTGTTCTGTCCGGAACCCCGGCCACAGAATTGCTGCGCGGTGCGCTCGGTGGAGCAGGAAACGCGCCGCAGGGCTTCAGCCACGTCTTCTTTGCCGCCGCGGCGAGCTTCGCCATCGCGTTGGTTGCCATCGCCCTGATGGACGAAAAGCCGCTTCAGACCGGGGCCGACCTCGACACGAAGTAGGCGGGGTTCATCAGAAGAGCCTCGATATTAACAATGATCTTCGGCGCGCCGCCACGATGATCGGAAGGTTTCTATTTGTGACCGGAGGATGCTCATGGTTCGATCGCATACGTGCCGCATGTCCGCTTGGCCTCTCGCCTGGATTGCCGGCGTATTCGTCGTGTTCGGCGTGGCCGGCGCGCAGACTGGCGGTTATCCCGATCGGCCGATCCAGCTCATCGTTCCATTCCCACCGGGCGGCGGCGTGGACATTATCGCGCGGATCATTCAGCCTTCCCTCGAAAAAGTCCTCGGCCGGCCGCTGGTGATCGACAACAGGGCAGGTGCAAGCGGGATGATCGGCACCAACGTCGTGGCGAAGGCAACTCCTGACGGCTACACGCTGCTGATGGTCGCCTCGACACACACGATCAATCCGGCCCTCAACGCGAAATTACCCTACGATACCGAGCACGACCTCGCGCCGATTGCGCTGGTGGCCAAAAATGCATTCTTGTTTCTGGTTAATCCGAAAGTTCCGGCGGCCACGATCAGCGAATTCGTGGCGCTCGCCAAAGCGGAGCCGGGTAAGCTCAACTACGCGTCACCGGGCGCAACGAGCCAAGCGCGTCTGGTTGTCGAGGTGTTGAGCCAACGCGCCGGCATCAAGCTGCAGCACATCCCCTATCGTGGCTCCGCGTCGATGATCACAGCCACGCTCGCCGGCGACGTGCAGCTCGCGGTACTGTCGCCGTTGACCTCGCTGTCCAAAATCGAAGACGGCAGCCTCAGGCTGATCGGCACCGGCGGGCTCGCGCGCGACCGGCAATTTCCCCATGCGCCGACGGTGGCCGAATCCGGATTCCCGGGTTTCGAAGCCAATCAGTGGTTCGGGTTGTTCACGACTGCCGGTACGCCGAAGGAGGTCGTCGAGCGACTCAATTCCGAAGTAAGCAAAATTCTTCTGCACCCGGACACAGTGGCTAAGCTCGGCGCGCAGGGCGTCGTTCCGGGCGGCGGTACAGTCGAAGAGTTCAAGGCACTTGTCTCTGCAGAGATCCGTGACTTCATCGAAGCGGCACGTCTGGCAAACATCAAAGTAGAGTGAGGCGTCACGCGGATTTGGCCATCGGGCTTCGGCTACTATTCCGCCGCTGTTGGACTTGCGCCGTGACGCCGCGTTGCCCACGGGCGCATAGGATCGGGCTGCAATCCCGTCCGGATCAGACCAGTACTCGTCCTGCGCCTGCTGTGGAAATGTCGCCGCCAGCCACTGGTGGACGATGCCGAGGCTGAAAACCCAGCCCGAAGATCCGCAGCCCGCCGCCACCGGGGCGACCAAAGATACAAGGGCGTCAAATCCATATTCGTAACCGCCGTACATCGCCGACGGCATGATCCGGAACAGGACCGCATCCCGCATCCTCGCAACCAATTCCGGCGACAGTTGCCGGTCAGCCTCGGTTCGCTCGGCCCGATCCCGAGCCAAGGCCCCGATTTCAGTCGCCCGCACAACTCGCCAATCGTCGGCTTCGGCGTCGCAGCTCTCATGCTAACGATCGTCATGGTTAGTTCCCCAAACTTCTAGAAAAACGCCAGCGACTCGCAGCCAACGCCGGCATTGAAGCGGTGCTTGACGCGACGCGCCGGAATATCGACCACATGCACGGAGCCGTCGCCCTGACAGGCGACGAACACTTCGTCGCCGCGGAATGCCATGTCCATGGGCTGGCTTCCTACCCTGATGGCGGTCTGTTGACGGAACGCCGGGTCGATCAAGGTGACCGTGTTGCTCTTGAGGCTGGTGACCCCAATGATGCCGTTGTCGGGGCTGTAGCGGGCGATCTGTGCCGCCTCCGGAATTCCTTCCAGCCGCACGGCATGGACGACGCTTTCGGTTTCGGCGTCAATCAAAAAGAGCGTCGGCTCCTCGTCGTCGACTGCGACCACGGTGCGGCCATCCGCGGAAATGGCAATGCCGGCGAGCGCGCGCGGGGTTTTGATCTGCCGCAGCAGCTTTCGCTTGCGCAGATCGATCACCGACACCGTGCCGTCTTCCTCATTCTCCGTGTACAGGCGGCGGCCGTCCGGCGAGATGATGAGGCGGTGGCCATTGGTAGAACCGGAGTCGATGGCGTCCACGACCTTGTGGGTCGAGCGGTCGATCACCGCGACAACCGCGCTGTTCTCGCAGGTGATGTAGATCAGGCCGTCCGGCGCCAGCTTCAGCGTATGCGGCGCGATGCAGGGCCGCAAATCGATGTCTCCGACATGGGCGCGCCGCGCAAGGTCGATGATGCACAGAAGATGGCCGGGATTGGGATTGCGGCCGTGAATTCCGTCGCCGAAGATCGGTACATAGGCGAGGGCGGTTTCCGGCACGACAAGGAGCTCGTGCACGGTGCGAGGAAAGCCGTCGAGGACGATCTGCGTCACGAAGCTCGCGGGATCGAGGAACAGGACCTTCGTCCCCATCTTGTCGACGGCTATCAAACCGCGCGCGCCGTTCACGTTGGTCATCGGTCATTCCGATCAGGAGGTGCGGGTTTGAAACCCGCCCCTACAACATGCTGATAAGCAGTTAGTCCGGCGGCGGCGTCCAACCCAGCCGAGCCAGGATCGCGCGGCCCATCACCCAGTCCTTGTCATCCTCCGACAGGAAATCAAGCTCTTCGGTGAAATGTGTGACGCGCTGCCGGTAGGTGGATTTTGCAAATGCATTGGTGAGATCGGTGCCCCAGTAGCAGCGCCGTGGGCCATATGCGTCGAAGCAGCGCCGGAGATGCTCCGTCATGTCGCGCCAGGGGTATGGCTCGAACGAATAGGTCGGCGCCGATGAGAGCTTCACCGAGACGTTCGGATATTTGGCAAGAGCCACCACATCGTCGATCGCATTTTCGATCGTGCCGCTCTTGGCGATCTCGACTGTCAGGCTCATGTGATCGATGATCAGCGACAACCCGGGGTGGCGCTCCGCGATAGGCGCGAACTTCGGGACATTGCCCGGCACGAAAATCATGACGGGCAGGGCGGCCTTCTCGGCGGCGGGCCAGAACCAGTCGGTCGTGTCGCCTTGCAGCAGCGCGCTCTGCGCGCGATGGAACGTCAGCCGCACCCCCAGCATTCCCGGTTGCTCCTTCCATAGCGGAAGGAGCGCAGCCGATGCCGGATTTTCAATCGCGAGGCGGCCCATGACGGCGAAGTGCTCGGGGTATCGCTTGGCCGCCTCCAGCCCACAATCGTTGCGGTCGCCGGTCCACGACGGCGGCACGATCACGGCGCGGTCGACGCCCGCCGTATCCATCATCGGCACGAGCTTCTCGATTGTGAACGGCTCAGGAAGTTGCGGCGGGCGGTCCGGAACCCAGCGCCAGTCCGGGGTCTCCGCCTGCCAAAGGTGGACCTGCGCATCGACGATGATGCGCTTCCTTCCGGCCGGCCCGCCTGATGAAGCCGCGGCTGCTTGTGCGCTTTGTGCCGCCGTCGTCATGAGAGTCTCCGAACGGCGGCGTTGACCGGGCTACGCCGAAAAAGCACTTGGAAACTTCGAGTTAGCGAGCATCTGGACTTTCTTGTGCGATTCAAGTTCTCTCTGTCTTGCATTGCCGAGCCGTGATGTGAGGGGTGCGTATGTCGATGCTGACCGATCGTGGACAATACGGCATTCCTGCTTTGTGCATAGCCCGCAATTTTCGGTCGCTGCCGCGCCGCACTAAATCTTCGCAGCAGAAGCCGGGCGAGGCGCCACTTGTCCGCACATTGTTGATCGCGATCATCGCGCTAAGCACGATCATCGGCTCGCAGAGCGCGAGCGCGCAGACGTATCCGAGCAAGCCGATCCATCTGATTGTCCCTTATCCGGCGGGCGGTGGCACTGATTTTTTCGCACGACTGGTCGGGCAGAAAATGTCCGATCTCATCGGCCAGCCGATCGTCGTCGAAAACAAGCCGGGCGCCGCGACGAATCTCGGAGCGGATTTCGTCGCGAAGGCGCCGCCTGACGGCTACACCGTGCTCCTCGGCGATGTGGCGACGTACGCCGCCAATTCCAGCCTCTACAAGAAGCTTCCCTTTGACCCGGTCAAGGACTTCGCGCCGGTGACGCTCACCGCCCGCTTTGTCACCGTGCTGGTCGTCAATCCCACCAAGCTCAAGGTCAATTCCGTGGCCGAGCTCATCGAGCAGGCCAAGCGAGAGCCGGGCAAGATCGATTTGGCGCATGCCGGCGTGGGCAATCCGTTCCACCTTGCCGGCGTGCTGTTTGCGCAGGCCGCCGGCATCAGGCTCAACGAGGTGCCGTATCGCGGCGCGGGGCCTGCGGTGCAGGGTCTTCTCGGCGGCGATGTGCACATGATGTTCGTCGATTATGCCACCGCGCGCTCGCATATCGCCGCCGGTACCCTCAAGGCGCTGGGCGTCGCGGCGCTTACTCCGCGGGTAGAGCTTCCGGGCGTTCCGCCGGTGGCGGCGACACCAGGGCTTGCCGGTTTCGAGGCCTGGCCGTGGCAAGGCTTTGTTGTCCCGGCGAAGACGCCGGAGGCAATCATCGGCAAGCTGCGCGACACCTATATCGCAGCGGCCGCGGACCCTGTTGTGCGCCAGAAGCTGATCGACGCCGGAACCGAGGTGTTGCAAAGCTCGCCGCAGGAGATGTCCGAGCAGATGCGCCGGGAGACGGCGAAATGGGCGCAGGTTATCCGCGCCGCCAACCTGCAGCTCGATTGACGCCTGCGAAGCTCGCTCGGCGTCTGCTCATACCCGGTTGTTGGCGCTCCAGCTCCAGAAGTCGCGGCCTTCGTCCTGCATGAAACGTGCGAGCACCATATTGTGCACCTCGGAGGCGCCGTCGACGAGGCGTGCCTGGCGGGCATAGCGGTAGATCCATTCAAGGACCGTGTCTTTCGAGTAGCCGCGCGCGCCGTTGAGCTGGATGGCAACGTCCGCGGCGCGGTGCAGGGTGTCGGCCACATGTATCTTCGCCATCGAGACCTCCTTGCGCGCACGGTCGCCTTGATCGAGCTTCCAGGCAGCATGCATGACCAGGAGCCGACCAATGGCAATCGCGTGCGCCACTTCACCGAGCTTGATCTGCACGCTTTCGCGGTCGGCAAGCTTGACGCCGAAGCCTTCGCGCGTTCCGACATAGCTCTGCGCAATTTCCATGCATCGCTTCGCCAGCCCCAGCCAGCGCATGCAGTGGGTGAGGCGCGCCGGCCCAAGCCGGATCTGCGTCGCCCGCAAGCCATCGCCGACCTGCATCAGCACATTCTCGTCCGCGACTTCCAGGCCGTCGAATTCGAGCTCGCAGTGTCCCCCGTGCTCTTCCGGGCCCATGATGGGAATGCGCCGCAGGATGCGCCAGCCGGGCTGATCGCGGTGAAACAGGAAGGCCGTAAGACCGCGGCGTGCATCATCAGATGTGCGGGCAATCAGGATGAAATGATCGGCAATCCCCGCTCCGGTGATGAACCATTTGTGGCCACGGATCACCCAGGCATTGCCCCTGCGTTCGGCCTGGGTACGGATCATGCCCGGGTCGGAGCCGCCGCCCGGGGCAGGCTCCGTCATGGCGAAGGCGGAGCGCACTTCTCCTGAAACAATGGGTGCGAGCCAGGTTTCCTTTTGCGCGGGAGTGCCGGTACGGGCGAGCAGGTTCATATTGCCGTCGTCGGGTGCCGCGCAGTTGAACGCGAGCGGGCCGAAGATCGAACGATTGGCTTCCTCGTACATGGCGGCCCAGCCGATGATCGGCAGTGCCATTCCGCCATATTCCTTCGGCGCCTGCGGCGCCCAGAGTCCCTCTGCCTTGGCCTTTTCCTGTAGGCCGGGCAGAACCTCGAGGCTGATATTCTCGTGCGCGTCATAGTTGGCCCGATCGGCCTCGATCGGCATGACGTGATTCTCGACGAAGCGCCGTGTCCGCCGGCGAACGTCCTCGATTTCAGGCGACAGAGTGAAATCCATGCTCGCATCCGACCTTGCTGGACTTGCAGGTGCTGATCATTCAGCCGCGCAGCGCCAGTATCTGCCCGCCATCGACGACGATGGTAGCGCCTGTCATGTAGCGCCCGGCATCAGAGGCGAGCAGCAGAATGGCGCCGTCCAGATCGCCTTCCTCGCCGAAGCGCCCCGCCGGGATCTCCCGCTTGAGGGCGGCGCCCTGCGCGCCGGTGAGGTAGTCGCGGTTGAGATCGGTCACGAACCAACCCGGCGCGATCGCATTGACCCGGATGCCCTTGAAAGCCAGCTCCAAGCCGAGCGCCTTGGTAAGCTGGATGACGCCGGATTTCGCCACCGCATATGCAACGGTGCCCTTGGCCACACCGAGGCCGAGCACGGATGCGATGTTGATGATGGCGCCCGGCTCGCCGGCTGCGAGCATGCGCCGCGCCGCCTCCTGCGCCCAGAAGAACACCGCATCGAGATTGGTGCCGATAACGCGCCGCCATTCCTCTTCAGGCAGCTCGACGGCACGGCTCCCATGCGCCACTCCGGCATTGTTGACCAGTATGGTGACGCAGCCGAAGGCGTGCTCGGCCTGCTCGAACGCCTGGGTCATCGCAGCGCGGTCGAGCACGTCGGCGGCGACGGCGATGGCGCGGCCGCCGGCGCGTTCGATGGCGGTCTGCACCGCCGACAGGCGCTCGGCGCGGCGCGCCACCAGGACCACCGACGCCCCCTCGGCGGCCAATACGTGCGCGAACCGCACGCCAAGACCGCTCGATGCGCCGGTGACAAGCGCCACGCGCCCCGTGAGGTTGAACAACGCGCGGGCGCTCATGCTATCTCAACTCCATGCCTGATCTCGCTTCGTCCGTTGTCATCGCCTGCAGGCTTATTCTGACGCTCAATGCCGAATTGATCGGGATTGTTGCATTGTCGCTTTTCATCAGTCTCTCGGCGACACTTATCGCGCTGATAGTCGGCGCGCCGATCGGAGCCTTGCTGGCGGTGGCCGAGTTTCCCGGGCGCAAAGCGGCCATCGTGCTCGCCAATGCCCTCCTGGGCTTGCCGCCTGTCGTCGTCGGCCTGTTCGTCTATCTGTTGCTCTCTCGCTCGGGACCACTCGGCAGACTTGGTCTCCTGTTCACGCCGACCGCCATGATCATCGCCCAGACACTCCTTACCACTCCAATTGTTGTGGCGCTCGTGCACCGCTTCGCGTCCGCGCTGTGGTCGCAGTACGGCGACGTGCTGCAGACCGATGGAGCGTCGCCTCTGCGCAGCATTCGCGAGCTGTTGATGATGGGGACGTCCGGCGTGTTGACGGCGTCGCTTGCGGCTTTCGGGCGCGCCATCGCCGAGGTCGGCGCCATTATCATCGTCGGCGGCAACATCAGGGGAAGCACGCGAACCATGACGACGGCCATCGCGCTGGAGACGAGCAAAGGCGACTTGCCCCTTGCTCTCGCGCTCGGGCTCATCCTGATCTTCCTGAGCATCCTGGTCAGCGCGACCGCATTTTCACTCGATCGCTGGGCAAGCAGTTTGCGCGGTCATTGAGTGGGAGCGGCATTGGGAAAGAAGAGCTGCTCGCCTGCAATCTTGTATTCCGCAATCGTCCGCTGTCCTTCCGGCGAGACCAGCCAATCGATGAAGGCCTGTCCCTCGCGTGCCTTCACACCAGGATGCCTGGCTGGGTTCACGAGAATGACCCCGTACTGATTGAACAGGCGGCGGTCACCTTCCACCAGGATGCCAAGCTCGCCTCTGTTCTTGAAGGCAAGCCATGTTCCGCGATCGGAGAGCAGATACGCGCCCGATGCCGAGGCCATATTGAGCGCCGGCCCCATGCCCTGGCCGATTTCGCGGTACCAGCCGTCCTTGACAGAGGCGGGGTCGATGCCGGCTTCCTTCCAGTAGCGCAGCTCCGCCTCATGCGTTCCGGAGCGGTCGCCCCGTGAAATGAAGGGCGCCTTTGTCGATGCGATCTTTCGAAAGGCGTCCAATACGTCTTTTTCACCCGCAATCCTGGCGGGATCGCTTTTTGGTCCGACGATCACGAAGTCGTTGTACATCACCTCGAAGCGTTGCACCCCAAATCCTTCGGCGACGAATTTTTCTTCCGCCGGCTTATCGTGAACAAACACCACGTCCGCATCACCGCGGCGGCCCACATCGAGCGCCTGCCCGGTCCCTAATGCGACGACCTTGACGGTTATTCCTCTGCTGGCGGTGAAACGGGGAAGAATGTAGCCAAACAGGCCCGACTGCTCGGTGGACGTGGTCGAGGCGACGGTAATCGAGGCGTTTTGGCCAAGTGCTTCGCACGTCACCGCTGCGAGAAGACAAACCACGCTCAGGACAAGCCGTGCACACATCTCGACTAATCCGCGGCGCGTGCGGCCCGTTGCGCGGTTCAGCTGCTTCGAGCTACGCCCAGAGCCGCTCTTTTTCGAGGCCCTTGTAAAGATCGGCAACGTATTCAGCATAACCATTGAAGAGGAGGGTGGGGCGTCTCTCGTTTTGTCCAATCAACTCCTCGGTGGCCTGGCTCCAGCGTGGGTGCGGCACCTGCGGATTGACGTTCGCCCAGAAACCGTATTCCGAGGCTTGCAAAGCCTCCCAATAGCTCTTCGGCCGCTGATCGGTGAAGTTGAATCGCACGATCGATTTGATCGACTTGAATCCGTATTTCCAGGGCAAGGCCAGGCGCAATGGCGCGCCCTGCTGCTTCGACACCGGCTTGCCGTAGGCGCCGGTGACGAGGAAAGCGAGCTCATTGCCCGCTTCCGCAATTGTGAGGCCCTCGACGTAGGGCCACGGATACCAGGTCTGCCGCTGGCCCGGAGCGACCGAAGTATCCAGGAAGGTTTCCATGCGCAGATATTTGGCGGACGATAGCGGCTGCGCCATTTCGAGCAGCTTGGACAAAGGAAAGCCGGTCCAGGGAATGGCCATCGACCAGGCTTCGACACAGCGATGCCGATAAAGCCGCTCTTCAAGCGGCATCTTGCGGATCAGATCATCCAGGCCGATCTCCCGCGGCTGTTCCACCATCCCGTCGATCTTGATCGTCCATGGCCGCAGCTTGAGCGCCTGCGCCGCTTTGACCACGTTCTTGCTGGCGCCGAACTCGTAGAAGTTGTTGTAGCTGGTGTTGATCTTCTCGTCCGTGATCGGCCGGTCCAGCGTGAAATGCTCATTTCGCTTGGCCGGATAGAGGTCCTTGGTCGGGTCGGGCAGGTCGCTGACGCGCTGAGCGCATGCCGCGGTGGGCAGCAGTGAGATCGCCGCGGCTCCGGTTGCGGCAAGAAACCTGCGGCGGTCAAGAAACAGGGACTCGGGGGTGGCGAGCCGTTCGGGCAATTGCCAGCCGCGGCGACGGATCACGTGCATGGCACAACCTCCGGATTTCTCTCCCAATGTCGCATTAGGCCGGTCCAGCGTCAGGGGCAAGTCACAGCTGCGCCAGCCGCCCGTGATCGCGCAAACCCCGTGCGCGCAGGTGGCGGGCGCGAAGGATAGCCGCCGCCGATTGCTGAAGCGGGCCTGTGTTGTGCAGCCGAATCATATCCGCGCGGCCCCTGCCAGTCGACGGCGCATGATGCCGATCAACTGTGCCTTCGGCATAGGCTTTGCGAACAGATAGCCCTGCCCGATCTGGCAGCCGATCGCTTGCAGCTTGTGGCTTTCGTGCGTTGTCTCGATCCCCTCGGCGACCGTTTTGAGACCGAAACGCTGTCCGAGCTCGACGATTGTCTCGCACAGCCCGGCGTTTACCCGATCGATATGGCAATTGCTGACATAACTGCGGTCAATCTTGAGCTCGCTGAATGGAAGCTGCCGCAGCCGCGCGAGCGAGGAATAACCGGCGCCGAAATCGTCAAGGGCGAGAGTGCAATTGAACCCGCGCAACGCATCTGCGACCTCGTTCGCAATCTTGAGATCATGAATGATCTCATCTTCGGTGACCTCCATGATGATGCCCGGCCAATTCGGCGCACGCGGTCGCTCCTCCCGCAAGATCGCCGGTATTGGCAGCTTCACCAGCGCGGATACCGGCACGTTTACCGAGAGCTTCAATGACACCCCGTGAGCTGCACACGCTTCCCAGTCCTTGAGCGCAGAAATGATGACCCGCTCGGTCAGCGCCAGCATATCGGCCTCGCTTGCGCCGGGCAGGAAGGCGCCCGGGCCGAGCAGTCCGCGGGTCGGATGGCGGGCGCGCACCAGCCCTTCCGCCCCAACCATGCGCGTGCTCCTGAGCTCGATTTTCGGCTGATAGAAAAGCTCGAGCCAGCCGCGAGCGAGCACGTCGGCGAGTGTCACGGGTCCGTCGCTCTCCGCCGGCTCACACTCTACTGTCGAGAACAGCTTGCGGAGATTCATCAGCATGGAATGCCCGCACACGCACAACACGACCCCAGCCGCGCCGCGATGGTCCAGTCGGCGCAGTCTATGGCGGGAAATCAACGCCCGGCGTTAATGGCTTGCAGCCAAAACGCAGGCATCCTTTGCGGAAGGTAACGAGCGGGCGCCAATTGCGTTAAATTCATCTGCAATCAGGCTGCCGCGGCCTTTCTGGCCGCCACAATCTGATCGGCGGTGCGCCCAGAGAGCTCCGCCATGTGATCGAACTTGAATGTAAAGCTGCCGACCCCCGCGGTGGCCGACCGCACCTCCACGATCAAATCGCCGATTTCCGCCTCCGGCATCTGCAGCCGCACCACATCCCACCCGTCCCAACCCTCGCGCGTGTCAAAGCCGAGAATCTGGCCGCGCCGGCCGGACATCAGCGCATTCATTTTCGCGGTTGCCTCCGACGGGCACACGATCTCCACCTGATATATGGGCTCGAGCAGCACGGGCTGGCACTGCGGCAGGCCGTCGTGAATGGCAAGGCGGCCGGCCAGCTGAAATGCCATGTCGGACGAGTCGACCGTGTGGTAGGAGCCGTCGATCAGCTTGGCGGTGACGTCCACGACCGGAAATCCGAGCGGACCATGCTTGAGGGCATCGATGACGCCCTCCTCCACCGATGGAATATAGTTGCGCGGCACCACGCCGCCCTTGATCTCCTCCGTGAAGGTGAAACCCGAGCCACGCGGCAGCGGCTTGATGTCGAGCACCACGTCGCCGTACTGGCCGTGACCGCCTGACTGCTTCCTGTGCCGGCCGCGCTGCACGATGCCTTTCTTGATGGTCTCGCGGTACCCCACCGTCGGCTTGCGCGAGGCGGTCGCGACGCCGAACCGGTCGGTCAGCCGCTCGGTGGCGACGCGCAGCTGCATCTCACCCTGTCCCCAGAGCACGACCTCATGCGCCTCGGCGTTGTGCACGACGGTGATCGAGGGGTCCTCTTCGAGAAGCCTTGTCAGCGCCTGGCCAAGCTTCACGTCGTCCTTGCGTTCCTTGGCGGCAACCGCCGTGGCGAGGACAGGCGGATACGGCCGAACCGTCGCAAGCGGCGGGTGCGCCTGCTTCCCGGCAGTGAGCGTGTCGCCGGTATTGGCGTGATCGAGCTTGCCGAGACGCCACTGTTTCGCCAGCCTTCGCGGGTCCCCGCTTTTCGGTGCTCTGGCCAAAAAGCTTGAACACGCCGGCGACCCGGCCGGCGTCGCGCTCGGGCGTGACGAACGTCGTGCTGTCGCTGACCTGACCATTGAGGACGCGGACGATCGACATCTTGCCGCCGTGCGCCGTGTGCAGCGTCTTCATCACGTAGACGACGGCGTCGTTGCCCGCCTTTATGCCCAGGCGCCTGACGGTATCTGCCACACCCGGCGTTTCGTGGCGTAGCGCCTTCATCAGCCGCAACACGCCATTCGTGCGTCCTGCCGCACCGAGCAGCACTGGACATACCAAGCCGTCGCGCAACTCCTTGGAAAGATCGTCAAAGACCTTGTCGCGCGGCGGCTGGATGTTCTTCAAGCAGCTGCTCCATGAGCTGATCGTCATGGTCGGCGAGCGTCTCCAGCATGGAGAAGCGCGCGGTCTTTTCGCGATCGAGCATATCGCCTTCGAGCGGGACGACCTCAGATCGCGCGTGCTCGCGGTAAACGAACGCCCGCTCCAGCGCGAGGTCGACAAACCCGCTGATCGTTTCACCGGAAAAGGTGGGAATCTGCCGCAGCAGCAGCTTGCTGCGTGACGCGGGCTGCAAAACCGTGAGCACCTCGTGAATGGTCGCGTCCGCCTTATCGATCTTGTTGAGAAACAAGAAGCGCGGAATTTTCTGTTCCTCAAGCTCGCGCAGAATAAGCTGCAGCTGCGGGACTTTCTTCTCATCGAGCTCACAGACGACCACAGCGGCATCGACGGCGGGAAGCGCCGCGCGCATCTCGTGCACAAATTCGATCGAGCCTGGACAATCAATGAAGGTGTAATCATCGCCCATGAAATGCGTGCCGGCGACTGAGACCTCGACGCTCATTTTATGATAGCGCGCCTCCTTCCCGGCATCCCCTACCGTGTTGCCAGCCTCTACCGTCCCCTGCCGCTGGATGGCGCCGGTGCGCGCAAGAATCGCCTCCAGCAAGGTGGTCTTGCCGCTCTGGAACGGGCCTACCAGCGCGATGCACCGGGGGCCCGTGGCTCGAGTGCCATTCTGTGCCATATCGCCTCCGAACGAATGGAGATGTGGCCCGCTTCGGGACCGTTGGCTCCATCGTTTCAGGAGGGAGGGGGGATTGGCAAGAGGCACCCGCTTGGCGCGAGCGCCTCTTCGCCCAAGAGGCTATTTCAAATTGCCGCAAAAGCGCTGGATGCGGCGGCAGGCTTCCTCCACGTCGTCTGTTTTCGTGGCGTAGGAAATCCGAAATGCCGGGCCGAAGCCGAAGGGTGTGCCTTGCACGACCGCGACGCCTTCAGCCTCCAACAGCTCGGTCACGAAGTCCCCATCGCTGCGCAACTCCCGCCCGGTTGGGGCGGTCCTCCCGATGGTGCCGGCGCAGGACGGAAAGACGTAGAATGCGCCTTCCGGTTTCGGGCACTTGATCCCGCGCGCCTGATTGAGCATGGAGACGCAGAGATCGCGCCGTTCCTTGAAGATCGCGTTGTGCTTGTCGATGAAATCCTGCGGTCCGTCGAGGGCTTCCACCGAAGCCCACTGCGAGACCGCAGTTGGGTTCGAGGTCGACTGCGATTGGATCATGGCCATCGCCTTGATCAGCGCCTCCGGGCCGCCGGCATAGCCGATGCGCCAGCCGGTCATGCAATAGGTTTTCGATAGTCCGTTCACCGTGAGCGTGCGATCATAGAGGCTGGGCTCGATCTGCGCCGGCGTCGCGAACTCGAAATCGTCATAGACGAGATGCTCGTACATGTCGTCCGTCATCACCATGACGTGGCGATGGCGCACCAGAACCTCCGTCAGCTTCTTCAGCTCTGTGCGTGTGTAAGCGGCGCCGGTCGGATTCGACGGCGAATTGAGCAACACCCATTTCGTCTTCGGCGTGATTGCCCTGTCGAGCGCCTCCGGCGTCATCTTGAAGCCGGAGACCAGCGTGGTCGGCACCTCCACAGGGTTGCCACCAGCGAGCATCACCATGTCGGGATAGCTCACCCAGTAGGGAGCCGCGATGACGACTTCGTCGCCGGGATCGAGGGTGGCCACAAAGGCGTTGTAGAGGACCTGCTTGCCCCCAGTCCCGACAATGATCTGGCTCGGCGTGTAGTCGAGGCCATTCTCGCGCTTGAACTTGCGCGCAATCGCCGCCTTGAGCTCCGGGATGCCATCGACCGCCGTATATTTGGCGGCCTTGCCGCCTTCGATCGCCTTGATCGCGGCGCGCTTGATGTTCTCGGGAGTGTCGAAGTCGGGTTCCCCCGCTCCAAGGCCGATGACGTCGCGGCCAGCGGCTTTGAGCGCCCGCGCCTTGTCCGTGACCGCAATCGTGGCGGACGGCTTGATGCGCTTAAGGGCCTGCGCCAGCTGGATCATGTCAACCTCCGCATTTCCCGGCCGAGCCGAAGCTTCCTAATGGGCGCCTATGCCTACTTCAAGGCGCAAGCGCCGCCGCGCCCACAATTAACGCGCCGGCAAGGCAAGCCTGTTAGCGCTGGTAACCTGGGGCAACACCTAGACTTAGGACACGATGCAGCGCGACGTCGCCCTATTTCGGCTCGATCGCCTGATCTGGGCAATCGTGGCGATCGTAGCCGCCGTCGTGGCGGCTGCTCCGGCCGTGAGCAACTTCCATATTGTGTGGGAGACCTTTGCTCCGCCGGCCTCGGCGTGCGCCATTCTCCTCGCGTTGGCATTTTTCTACTCGCGCTGGCGCACTGATCCGCGCCTTGCATCAGGGTTGATGAGCTCAGCGCAAGTCATCGCCTTCGCCGCTGTCGGCGCTCCGCTCTCCTACATTGCCGCAAGCGCGAATCTCCCCCTCTGGGACCATGGGCTCGGCGCGATCGATCGCATGCTCGGGCTCGATTGGAAGGGTTTGCTCGCATGGATGAACCTGTCACCGCTCATCTACGGTGTCCTGCGCGCGATTTATCTGAGCCTCACGCTGCAAATGACCACGGTGGTGCTGTGTCTTGCTTTTTCCGGACGCCTTCTTTGGCTCAGGGTCTACACGCTCGCGTTCTTTTTTGCCGTGTTGATCTCCATCGCGGTATCGGCTGTGCTTCCGGCAGCCGGAGCGTGGCCCTATTACGGGCTGGCGGCGGGGGATTGGCAGCTGTTGCCGGCAGTGAGCACGAGCTGGCCGATTTTTGATGGGCTTCGGGATGGAACATTTCGGCTTTTGGTGGCGGTAGGCTCCGAAGGGATCATCACCTTTCCAAGTCTGCACGCGGCGCTGGCGGTCATCGTCGTTGTGGCGTTGTGGCCTGTACCGATCCTGCGGTGGGCATGTGTTGCTCTCAATGCGGCCATGCTGGTTGCGACACCTATCGACGGCTCACATTATTTCATCGACGTGATTGCGGGTATCGGGCTTGCTGCCGTATCGCTGTATGTTGCGCAGGTGACGGCTGATTATGTTACGGGGCAGTTGCCCATGCGCGCGACGGAAAATGCGCAGGACGCCGCCGGCGCCTTGCGGCAAGTCCGCTGAGCCGCCTGACCCAACCGCGCGCGTTCATGCAGCAGCGCAGAGGGCGCATTGCAGCGTAACGAAAAAAATAATTTTTCTCGCGAGACGCGCGGAACAGCATGAACCTGGGGCGAGCAAGCTCTGTGGTGGTGCACAATCCTCGCCTCGCCGTCACTCTGTCATGACATCGCCGCGCTCATCGCCTATACGAGGCTCGTAGGTACGAGACTTGCCGACAACTTTGGTGGTAGCGAACTTCGATGTACACGCTCTACTCTATGAAGCGATCGGGCAATAGCTACAAGGTGCGGCTTGCGCTGGCGCAGTTGCGTCTTCCCTATCGGCTGGTCGAAGTGGACATCCTCAAGGGCGAGAGCCGCACCCCGGAATTTCTGGCCAAGAACCCGAACGGACAGGTGCCTCTGCTGGAAGCCGCGCCGGGGCGCTACCTCGCAGAATCAAACGCCATCCTCTGGCACTTGGCGAGGGGATCACCGTTGCGGCCCGACAACCGGATCGAACGCGCCGAAGCGCTGCAATGGATGTTTTTCGAGCAGCACAGCATCGAGCCCAATATCGGCTCCGCTTATTTCTGGCTGTCTTTGGTCAAAGGCGGCCGTGACCTGCAGCAGCATGCCCTCGAGGACTGGATGGAGGAAGGCAATCGATCGCTCCGCGTGATGGAAAATCACCTCGAGCATCACCGCTATTTTGCCGCCAACCGCTACACGGTCGCTGATCTCGCGCTCTACGCCTATACCCATCTCGCGCATGAGTGCGATTTCGACCTCGCGCCGTTTCCGGCGATCGGGGGTTGGCTCGCCCGCGTGCAGGACCAGCCGGACCACGTCCCGATGGATTGGCAGCCGGTGGACGCGCTCGCAGCGGGATGATCTGCGCCGTCTGTGGCGATCAGGCCACAGTCAGCGACAAAATTATTGGCGTTAACCCTTCGTTAACCCAAAACATAAAATTGCCCTTATTCTCCAAAGGCTTCGCCTTAGTCCGGCCGGATACGCGCCGGCATCGCCCGCGAATCTCTCAACGAAATCGGAAACTGATTCGCGGAACCCCGTCATGTCCAGAAACATCACTCCTTGTAACGGCGCGGAGCACGAGCTCCGGCAGGTTTACGCCGGCAGGCACCGCTCCACCGCCTTTGTTGAGCTGATCACCACCGCTGCGCTCGCCCTCTCGACCGCGGTAGCTGTCACCGCGGTATCGTTCGGGATCGCTCGCGCCGACGTTATGGCTGGCGTCGCGAAGGGAAGCGGCGGCTCGTTGGCGGTTGCAGTGCTGCTGGCATTGCTGCTGTCTGCAACAGGCGCGCTGACCGCCCTTCGGCCGTCGGCTTCGCGATCAGATCAGACACGCTGAAGATTTCAGGCGGGCCGGTCGGGGGAAGTCACTGCCGCGCGTTGGGGGCGCGCGGCAGTGACGTTTTCTCAGTTCGGCCGGGCGCTGGGCGCCGCTCAAGGCTCGCGATAAAGCCGAGGACGAGGCGAACGACTTCCGCGGGTTGCTCCATGAAGGGAATGTGCCCAGCGCCGGGCATCACGACGAGTTTCGCGCCGGAAATGCGCGCCGCGATCAGATCGCTCAGTTCCTTTGGAATGAGATGATCGTTGTCGGATGTGACGACCAGGGTCGGCAACCTGAGTGAATCAAGCAAGGTGGTGAATTTGGGCTCGTGCTCCTGGCCGGCCTGGCAACGCCCCCACGCCAGCAGCGCCTCCACGAATGCGCTGTACATCGCCGCTGAGTTTGCACGGATGTTCGTCTGATTGGCGCGCATGGTCGCGTAGCCCGCGTCCGAATTGATGAATTTGCGGGTGAGAGTCCACAAACCCATGTAGTCCGCGACCTCCTCGCTCATTCCAAGTTTCTGAATCAGGCGCAGGCGTAGACGGAAATTCAGCTCGGTTGCGCGATCAAGCTCGCTGAAGCCGCCGACCACGATCAACGACTTCAATTTTCTGGGATGGCGCTGCGCCAAGGCGAGTGCCATTGCTCCGCCGAGCGAGGAGCCGAGGACGTGGATTGGCCCAAACCCCAGCTTGTCGATCAGCACGGCAAAGTCATCGGCCCAGGCTTCGACGGCGTAGGGGGGAGGTGATTTCGTCGAACGCCCGATGCCGCGCGGATCAACTGCAAAAGCCTGCAGGCGCTGTGCCAGGTGTGGCACTCCCAGCCGATAGCAGGTGTGATCCATGCCAAGGCCAGGGATCAGCAGGATCGGCTCTCCGGAGCCGGAAACTTCGCAGTAAAGCTTGGCGCCCGTAACTTCGATCTCAGGCATAAAATTTTTCTCTCGTGCAACGCGGCCAGCTTCGACGCCTGGAGGAAAACTAAAGCTTTGGCAGCACATGCTCGCCGAACAGTTCGACGGTGCGCACCGGGTCTGATGCGAGACTCACTGTGAGCATCAGCCGCTTGGCTCCCGCGGACTTGGCAGCGAGCGCCTGGGCCAGACAATCCTGCGGATTGCCGCAGATCGCCAGGCGTCGCGACAAATAGTCGAACAGGCCGAGCTCCTGAACGAGCTTGATATCCGCTTCACCCGGCCGGGTGCTGTAGCGCCGCCGCAGCTCAAGAAGCGGCTCGCGCAGTGCCTCCGGAACGCCGCGCTTTTCCAGATTTTTGTCCCCAATGATGTAGCCGGCGAGAAAGGCGAGCATCGCGCCGACCTTGCTTCGCGCCAAATCTCTGCGCTCGCTGCAGTCCAGCGCTGCAATTTGCCAAATCTCAACGTGATCAGGATCGCGGTCGGCTGCCTTGAGGGCCTCGCTGATGTAGCCTTCCGAACTACGGATGTTCTCAGCGCCCAGTCCGAAATTGGCGAACACGCCATCCGCGGTGCGTCCGGCTGCCCGCAGCGGCCCGGGATGTGAGGCGGCGAGAAACACCGGAGGCGCCCGCTTGATCCAGGGTAGATGCGCTTTCGTCGCACCGAGGCTTGCCGGCTCGCCGCGCAGCAGCGTCTTGATGAACGTCACCCCATTCGCGAGATCGCTCGCATTGGCGTGCGGCAGTCCGAGGTTCCTGGTGCCGCTATGACCGGCGCCGATGCCGAGCACGGCGCGGCCACCCGATATCTGATCCAGCGACGCGATAGCCGCGGCGCTCACCGCTGGATGGCGCGTCAGGAGGTTGGTGACGCATAGCGCGATCCGCGTCCGCCGCGAGGCCAGCGCAACAACCGCCGCCGAGACCCAGGGGTCCATCGCGTTTCCCGGGGTGTCAGCGATGCCGATCATGGCATAGCCATAGCGATCTGCTCGCTCCGCGAGCTTTTCACAGAGTTCCCGCGTAAAGGGCCAAAAGAAGAATCCAACCTCCATCCCGATCTCTCTTCCTCAAGTCGTCAATCGCGCGGCGGCCAACTGCGCATGATCACGCCTTCGATAATTGCGAACAAGTCATTGACGACAAACCCGAACAGACCAACCAGAACGAGCAAGGCATAGACTTCGCTGGACTGAAAGTTGCGTTGCGATCTGATCATCAGTGCACCGATTCCCGGCAAGGAGGTCAGCATCTCGACGAGGAGCGCCACGACGATGGCGAGCGGGATTGCAATGCGAATGCCGGTCAGCAACGAGGGCACGATTGCGGGACCGATGATCCGGCGGATTTGCTCCATGGATGTGAGTCGAAACGAGCGCGCGACGTCGAGGAGCAAAGGGTCGATCGCCCGCACGGCCGACGTCGCATTGAGCAGGATGGGCCAAAGCGCCGATAGGACGACGACTGTCAGCTTCATCGCTTCGTTGTAGCCGATCAACAGCGCGGCTACCGGCACTATCACCGGAGGCGGGATGGCGCGCATGAATTCGAGCAGTGGCTGAAGCGCGCGCGCCGTCCAGGACGACACACCGATAAGGACGCCGAGCGCCGTCCCGAGCGCAATCGCCGTGGCGAGCCCCTCCAGGAAGGTCAGCGTCGTTGCAGCAAAGGCGGCGAGGAGATGCTCGCGGTGGAACAGGGTCATGCCGGCCGCCCACCATTGCGATGGCCCCGGAAAATACGGAGACGGCCCAGGCTGCAACAGCTGCCAAATCAGCAGCAGCAGCAGCAACGGCAGCAAACCTCGGGCCGGCGGCAGGCTCGCGGCCAGAAGCCGCAGTTGCGCGCTCGCGCGTCGGATCATGCGCCGGCCTCGCGCAGCCGCCCGGAGGCCGCAGGAAACAAAACATTGACTGCCCCGACAAGCGCAGCGTTGAGCACCATTCCGAGTGCGCCGATGGCAACGACGTAGGCGAAAACAAGATCCGGGCGCATCGCCTGCTGCTCACGCACGACGGCATAGCCAAGACCCTCGGGATTGCCGATCATTTCGGCCACGACTGCGAGCACCAGCGCCAGCGTCATGCTCAACCGCGCGCCGACGAGAACGCCGGGCATCGCGGCCGGCAGCACGATCTTGCGCAGAATCTCGCTGCCTGAGAGGCGAAACGTCCGACCCACATCGAACAGGCGTACATGGACTTCTCTCACCGCGCCCATGGTGTTGATCAGCACCGGCCAGAGCGCCGGCAGAATGATGACCATCAGCTCCATTTGCAGCGAGAAGCCGAACAGCAGCAGCGCCACCGGCACGAAAGCGATACCGGGCATGGGGCGGAGCGCTTCAATGGAGGCCAGCGCATACCGTCGCAGGGCCGCCGAAGCGCCAAGCAGCAGACCCAGGATCACGCCCGCGATGACAGCCGCCGCCCAGCCCACAAGGCCCGAGTGCAACGTATGCAGCGTATCAACGAGCAGCTGGCCGTTGCTCGCGATCTCAACAAGCCCGCCGGCAATCGCTGAGGGCGCCGGCAGGTTCTGATAGTGCGCGAGCCCGGCGCGCAGCAGAATTTCCCAGAATGCGAATCCCAACGCGAGGGTTGCAAGGCCGAGCCAATTGATGCGTGCAAAAATGCGCAGCAGATCAGGTCGCATGCATCTGCCCGATGGCGTGGTGCAGTTGATAGCGCAAATCGAGGAAGCCCGGCAGCTGCCGCGTGACGATCTGGTCGCGCGGCTTCGGCAGATTTACTGTGACGGTACGTTCGATACGGCCCGGTGACCCGGTAATGACCGCCACGCGGTCGCCGAGATAGACTGCCTCCTCGATATCGTGCGTGACAAAGACGAAGCTTGATCCGGTCGCGTCGCGCACGCGCAGCAATTCGTCCTGCAAAGCAGCCTTGGTCATGGCATCGAGCGCTGCGAACGGCTCATCCATCAGCAGCACGGCCGGACGCAGCGCCAACGCGCGCGCGATCTGGACGCGTTGCTGCATCCCGCCGGAGAGCTGCCAAGGATGGTCGTTTTCATGCACCTCGAGGCGCACCAGGCGGAGCACCTCTCGGATGCGCTCCGCGATTGCGCTTTTCGCCAACTTGCCCTCGAGCCCGAGTGCAACGTTGCGGGCGACAGTACGCCACTGCAGCAGCGCATGCGAATAGTCCTGAAAGACAATGACGACGTCCGCTGGCGGGCCGTCAATAAGTTGGCCATTGACGCGCACAGCGCCTCGCGTGCTGGGCGTCAGTCCACCGAGAAGCCGCAGCAGTGTTGTCTTGCCCGTGCCCGAAGGTCCGACGATGGTCAGAAATTCGCCGCGGCGCAGCTCAAGCGAGATATCCTCCAGGATGCGGCGCGAGCCACCTTTGTGCGGCAGCTCGACACAAACGCCACGGCAGGAGAAAACGAGCTCGTGCGATGTTGCCGTTGACCCGCCGGAAGGCTCCCCATTCACTGAGCGCTCACCACGATCTTCGCCTTGTCGATCGCGGTGGATAGCTGTCCCAAATCTTTCAAGACCTCGATCCAGACAGCTAACTCATCTGGTTGGATGGTGAAGCGGTAAGTCGGCAGCGGCACCTTCTGGACCACGTCGGCCGGCAAGCGTGAATACTTGGCGAGAATGGCGCGCGTTTCGGCGGCATTGGCATCCATAAAGGTCTTCGCCTCGGTGAGCGCGTCGATCCATGCCTTTATGACAGGACGATTGGCGCGCGCCCACTTGCCGTCGGAGATCCAGAACGGGAAAAGCACTTCATCGCCCGCGGCCAGGAGTGGGTCGCCGAGTGAGACATTCCCAGCAGCTAGCAGGGCTCCGGTGAACGGCTCGAGTGCCTCGACCGCATCCACGTTGCCGGCCTTGAGCTGATCGCCCATGTTCGGGAAGGGCACCTCGACCGCGCGGATCGAGCCTGGATCGACGCCGTTCTTCTTCAGCCAATAGAGCGTCGCCACGTGAATCACGGCGCCTATGGTCGGCGCCGCGATTGCCTTGCCGCTGAGGTCACTGGCACTGCGGATGTCGGAGTCCTTGCGCGCGATCACCTGCGTGGTTGGATTGCTCTTGATCTCGATTGCTTCGCCGGCGCTGGCGACCACGTCGATGCCACTCGCGACGGCCTTGAGCAGATCGGTCGGCGTGGATGCTGCGAATTCGAATTGCCGCCCCACCGTGCCGGGCAGCAGCGACAGGTTCTGGATCTGCGTCAACGTCACTGCGAGGCCATGCTTGTCAAAGATGCCCTTGTCGAGCGCAACCCAGGCCGGAAGCCAGGTGGCCACGGGCACATAGGCGGCGCGGACCGGAGTCTTTGGCCTGTCTTGCGCAACCAGACCGCCCGGCAGAAGCAAGCACAGAGCCGTTGTTGCAACGGCGAGTCCGATAATGCGCAACCTTATGCCGTCCTTGAGCACTGCTGCGTCCCCTATGGTTTTGTTCAATATCAAACGATATCGGATCGCTTGCGCATTGAGAAGCTGCCCGCTGATTGGAGATGCGCGACGCGAGGCTTCCTGCGGCGTCGATTCGTTCTTGGCTCTATCACAAGCGGCTTGGCCAGCTACTCGTCATGGGCGTTGCGCCCGCCGGTGCCGGTCGATCATGTTGATCGCGCGCCGGGCGGAGAGGATCGCCCCCTCCTGCCACGCGCCGATATGGCTGAGATGCTCGCCGGCGAAGTAGAACGGGCCATCGGGCTCGCTGAGCACCGCATAGTTGCTGTCGTCATCGGAGCTGTAGCGCGCTGCGATGCCCAGGCTGTAAGGCACTTTCGACCAGGCGATCGCCATCGGCCTTTCCAGCTCGCGGCCACGGCCCGGATGCAGCGCTTCGATTGCCGCGCGGCTTAATCCCAGTTGCTCCGCCAACGGTCGCTCGGCAAGCGCATCGGCAGCATCGCGGACCGCATAGCCGCCAAGCAGAATGCCTTTCTCTGAAAAGAACCGGTCGCTCGGATACCAGACCAATGCGGTCGGCCCCTTCACCCAGGAAATTCCGCCGTAGATCTGATGGTCGGTTTCCCAGAACCGGCGCGACTGCCAGGCGATCTTGATCGCGTTCCCGTAGAAAACACCGCGCGTGGCGGCGCGGTAGTCGGCAGAGAAATCCGTATCGATGGTCGAGAGCACCTTGAGTGGAATGGTGACAATGCAATAGGTAGCGGTGATCGAGTCCATCTTTCCGCTGCGCCTGTCCTGATACTCAACGGCGACCCCGCTATTGGTCCGGCGCAAGGCGGTGACTTCGCTCAGCAAGCGAACCACGGGACCGAGCCGCTTCGCGAAGGCCTGCGGGATGCGGTCCATGCCGCCGATCGGCTGGAACATGGTCGCCTGGAAATCAAAGTATCTCCTCGAAAAGCATGGCGCCCCACATATCGATGTCGAGCAGCACGCCGAGGGGGACGGGATCGCGCGTTGCGCCCACCTCACCGCCGGGTCCGGGCAACGTGCGATAGCCGGAACGCGTTGTGCCTCTGAAGACAAGGTCCGGAGACAAATCCCCATACTGCTGAAGAAAGGCGACCATCCGCTCCCTGTCGTGGACGGTCAGTTCCTGATCCAGAGCGCCGCTGTTGAGCGCTTTGCCGAGCAGCTCGGAGACCGCCCCGCGCGCGTCGTTGATCGCCTGACGCATCTCGATGGGCTTGCCGCCATTCGCCGCCGGATTGAGCAACAACGACCCGCGGCTGGCATTGACCTCGACTTCCAGGTCCACGCCGAGCTCGCGGCAATAACCGAGCAACGCCTGATGGTGGCTTGGTACCCGCGCTGGGCCGCAATTCCAGTACAGGCCTTCATCGAATTCACAGATCTGACGCGAGCCGTCGATCATGTCGAGCCGCACGCCTTTGCGGATGGTCCAGTTGCGGCCGCCGATGCGATCGCGCGCCTCGAGCACAGTGACGTCGTAGCCGGCCTTTCCGAGCTCATACGCGGCGGAGAGGCCCGCCACCCCGGCGCCCAGGACGACCACCTTGGTTGCGTGCGCGTTTCCCTTTTCCAGCGACAGCGGCTCGGCCTCCGCCGTGATGCTCAAGAGGCCCATCGCCTGCATAGTGAGATACGTCGCGCGATATCCCCCGGCGCGGGCGACGTTATGTAAAAAGTCCCGGCGTGTTCCGCTCATGGCGATGTCCGACACATTGCAGCCTCATAATCTCCTTCGACCGGTCCAATGCCATTGTTAGGTGATCGCCGGCAACGATTACATCGAACCGAGTGACAGGCGCGCAGATCAGAGTTGTAGGAAATGATGGTGCTTAATACCGGTCGGGCTCTCGCGCGTGTGTTGCGCGGCGTCTCCCCACCGCAGATGGATAACGGACTGGGCACGGCCGGTGCGCATCCAGCGCAACCCGTCAGCCGGCGCGACTTCGTCGGGACGGTCTTTGCAGTTGGCGCCGCGGCTCCTCTTGCCGCATGCGCCGGCCGCGTCAACGATATCGACCCAGTCTACCTGCGCCAGGCAGTCCAATACGAGACGAACCATGCGCCTGGGACCATTGTCGTCGATCCCGGAAATCACTTCCTCTATCACGTGCAGAAAGGCGGCGAGGCCGTACGCTACGGCGTTGGCGTCGGCGGTGAAGGATTTGGCTGGTCCGGGCGGGCAACGGTCCACGATAAACAAGAATGGCCGGACTGGTACCCGACCAAAGACATTCTTGCGCGCAAGCCCGATATTCGATCGGCGATGGTCAAGCTGCCGAGCGGGCTCGGAGTGCCCGGCGGCCCCGACAACCCGCTGGGCGCGCGCGCATTGTACCTTTGGCAGGGCAACAAGGACACGCTCTACCGCATCCATGGCACCAACGAGCCGTGGACGATCGGCAAGAGCGTATCGGCAGGCTGCATTCGCATGATCAATCAGGAAGTCACTGACCTTTACGACAGCACCCGCATCGGGACCACGGTGGTGGTTCTGCCGTCGGCTTACGCCGCGGGATGAACAGATCGAAGCGTCAGGCGAGCCTTCGTGCGAGCAGCGCGAGCGCGGCGCCGACGGCCGCCAGTCGCACGGCATCGCGATCGCCGGAGAATAGGTGACGCTCAACCCACGTATCTGAGCCTGCACGCGCCGCTGCCACATAGACGGTGCCGACAGGATTCTTCTCGCTTCCGCCGCCCGGCCCCGCATATCCGGTCACGGCGACAGCAACGCCCGCGGTGGAGTGGGTCAGTGCCCCCTCGGCAAGCCCTTTCGTGACCTCGGCGCTCACCGCTCCATGCTGCCTTGAGATCGTCTCGGGCACTCCAAGCCCGCTCGCCTTGGCGGAATCGTGATAGAGCACAAATCCCCGCTCGAAAATCCGCGACGCCCCGGGCACGCAGGTAAGACAACTCGACACCAGCCCGGCGGTGCACGTCTCCGCCGTGGCGATCCGCATGTCCTTCGCTTTCGCCAGATCGAGCGCCGTTGCAGCCTTGTCGAGCAGTTCTCGGGAAAACATCGCCGGCCTCGATTCTTATTTCGCCGCGGCCCGCAGCCGCTGGATGGTCCGCAGCGCGCTCGGCTTGATGTCCCGCACATCGAGGCTGATATCGACGGCTCTGATGCTGTGCGTGAGGTCGCCGACCGAGATCACATCGACGCCGGTTTCGGCGATCGGCACGATGGTCTTCTCGTTGATGCCGCCGGATGCCTCGGTGATCGCCCGCTTGTTGACGAGCTTGAGACCGGCTTGCATTTCGTCGAGATCCATATTGTCGAACATGATCACTTCGACGCCGCAATCGAGCGCTTCCCGGACCTGCTCCAGCGTCTCGCATTCGACCTCGATCTTGAAGGTGTGCTGGGCGCGCGCGCGCAGCGTCTCGACGGCATTGTGGATGCTGCCGGCAATCTTGATGTGATTGTCCTTCACAAGGACGCAATTGTGCAGGCTGAAGATATGATTGTGCGCCCCGCCAACGCGCACGGCATATTTCTGCAGCATGCGCAGTCCCGGCCAGCCCTTGCGGGTGTCGGTGACCCGGACATTGGTGTGCTTGACCAGATCGACGTAGCGCCGCGTCTTCGTCGCAATGCCTGACATCTGCTGGATCCAGTCAAGCGCGCAGCGCTCGATCATGAAGAATGTGGAAGCCCTCGCCCTGATCTTCAGCAGGATCTTTCCGGGCTCCATGCGGTCGCCGTCCTGCGTGACCTGCTCGACCTGCGCCTCGGGATCGACGGTCTTGACGGTTTCATCCGCGAGCAGCATGCCGCAGACCACGCCGTTGCCTTTGGCGTAGATTTGTCCTGTCTGGATGGGATCCTCACCGACCAGGAAGCCGCCGGTCGTATCGCCGGGTCCAATCTCCTCCCGCAACGCCTGCTCGACGTAGGGCCGGATCATGAAGCGATTGAGCTGCATATGCTCCTCCTTTTACAAACTTGCCTGCTAGCAGCGTTGTCATCCCGCCCCGTCGTGCGTGGGCTCGACCCCAGAGGCGCTAAGATAAGGGTAGTTTATGAATCTCTCAGTTGTCATCGTCCGCGCAGGCGGACGATCCAGTAGCCTCCAGACCGCGATGTTGTGCTGCTTTGTCTCACATCTCATAAGCAT
This sequence comes from uncultured Alphaproteobacteria bacterium, assembly GCA_963841105.1. Classification (GTDB taxonomy): domain Bacteria; phylum Pseudomonadota; class Alphaproteobacteria; order Rhizobiales; family Xanthobacteraceae; genus VAZQ01. The sequence continues at coordinate 328,718 of CAWJCB010000001.1, read as the reverse complement.
TGCTTACTGGATGCCCGCATTCGCGGGGCATGACGCGGCAGAGGAGCGCAACGCGAATCGCATCAAGACAGTGAACTGCGATACGGTCTGCCCTCTTTCATGATGAGGTGCAGCCGATCACGGTTTTGCAAGACTGCGATGTTCTGCAAAGGATCGCCGTCGACCACCAGGATGTCTGCGATCTTTCCAGGCTTGATCGCTCCCAGCTCGGGCCGCTCGATGCACTCGGCAGCCCGGCTGGTGGAAGCCACGATGACGTCCATCTCCGACATGCCCAGCCACTTCACCATGAACTCCATCTCGACGAGGTTTTCGCCGACGAGCAGGCGATGCGACTGGTCGGTGCCCATCGCCACCTTGATGCCGCGCTTGACCGCGTCCTTCCAAAGCGGCACCTGCTTCTGCATGGCGTGATAGATGGCAGCGTCTTTTTCGTCTTCCTTGGCCAGTTGTTGGCTGCTCCAGGCCGGATCATTCTTGCGCCGCTCGACGGCAAGCGGGACGAGCGCGATGGTCGGCACCCACCAGATGCCGCGCTCGATCATCTGTTCGACGCAGCCCTCGTCCATGAACCAGCCATGCTCGAGCGAATAGATCCCGGCGGCGAGCGCATTGCGGATGCCGTCGAGCCCCTCCGCATGCACCGCCACGCGCTTGCGTCTTGCCGCGGCTTCCGCGACCGCGGTGCGCAGCTCATCAAGGGCAAATTGCGGCTCGTCCCAGCTGTCGGTCAACGACGTGATGCCGCCGGTGGTGCACACCTTGATGAAATCGGCGCCGGCCATCAGCAGGGTGCGCACAAGCTTGCGCATCTCGTCCGGGCCGTCGCAGACGCCGCTCGGCAGCCAGGCACGCTTTTGCAGCCGGACGCCGGCGGGCACCCAGGAGTCGCCATGCCCTCCTGTCTGCGAGATCATGACAATGGAGATGAGAAGGCGCGGGCCGTCGACGAATCCGTCGGCAATCGCTTCGCGAAATCCGGCATCGGCGCCGCCCATGTCGCGCGCGGTGGTCACGCCGCAGGCGAGCGTCTCCTCCAGGATGTGGGTTGAGCGCAACACGTTGTAGGTCGGCGTGTTGACCAGGTGCTTGCGAATGTCGCGCGCCCTGTAGGTAGAGTGCACGTGACAGTCGATGATGCCCGGGAGCACCGTGCGGCCGGCGGCATCGGACACGCGCGCCCCGCGCGGAATCCGCACCGTGGAATCCTTGCCGACGGCTGTGATGCGGCCCTTCTCGATCACGACGGCGGCGTTTTCAATCGGGTCGCCGCCCGTGCCGTCGATCACGCGCCCGCCGACGATTGCCGATACGCCATCACCCATCGTCATCATCGCTTGCAGCCGGGATGAGAAGTGCGAGCCTATTTACCCTGCCGCCAACGCACGGGATGAACTTTCGGATCCGGCGGCGGCATGAAGCTCTTCTCGACCACATCGGGAGAGTAGGTCTGCACCGGCTCGTAGACCGGGATTGGAAACTGGCTGCCGAGCACGCCCTTGCCGACGTAATAGGCCTGCACGGCCTGATGATCGTAGGCGCGAAGCTTGATCTTGCCCTTTATCGTATCGAATTCCTTGCCTTCCAGCGCCTCGATGACGGGATCGGCATCGATGCTGTTGGCGTTGGCGATGCCTGCAAACAGAACCTGCGCGCCGATATAATGCACTCCGGCCGCTTCCGAATAGCCGCCGAATTTATCCAGGTAGGCCTTGGCAAACGCCGCGCTCTCGGGGGAGGGCCAATTCGGATACCAGGTGATGAAGGAATAGGTGCCCTCAAATACTCCGGGCTGCATCCCGGTGACCTGCTCGCTGTTGGCGACGGAGAGGCCGACTGCCATGCGCGATTTGAGCCCCATGCTGGCGGCTTGATTCAGTGCCACGGTCGCATCGCGCCCATACTCGACCATCCACAGCACGTCAGGATTTCCGGCCGAGGCCTGTTGCAGGTGGGATACGAAGTCGGTGGTGCCAAGCGCCGGAAATGCCTCGCCGACGATGGTGCCGCCGTGCTCCGGCAGCAACCGGCGCAAGTGATTGGCGTAGTCCTGACCATAGGCGTAATCGGCGGCCATGATTCCCCACTTCTTGCCGATCGCCTTCGTCATGGCATCCACGGCAACCGCGGCCTGAATGTAGGCGTTGCTGTAGGTGCGGAACTGGTAACGCGTCCCGCGGCTGCCGGTGACCGCTTCAGGCGAGCTGTACGGCGTCATCATGACGGTCTTTTCCCGTTCGGCGACTTCAAGGAGCGCCAATGTTGATGCGCCGCTGATCTCTCCCATGAGAAACTTGCAGCCGTCCTGCTGAATGAGCTTGGTCGCCTTCACCACCGCGGTTTGCGGTCGCAGCTGCGAGTCCTCGACGAGGACCTGGATCTGCCGGCCGAGCAACCCGCCTTTGGCGTTGGTCTGCTCGGCCAGAAGCGCAATGCCCTGTGCGCCGGCGGTTCCCTGTGCCGCATAGGCGCCTGAGAGCGGCAATACCACGCCCACCTTGATCGGCGCTTTGTCCTGCGCAAACACCCGGGGAATGGCGGCCGCCGAGGCGAACGAGGCCGCACCAGCGGCGCCGATGACGCCCATTGCCCGGCGACGGGTGAATTTGAGCTTTGACCTCGCCATTTCTCTTCCTTCTTACGCCGGCATAACCGGCCGTTGCAGTGGAAAGGGCTTTAGCCGTGGACCTTATTCCGATCGCGGCGCTTGAGACGCGCAAAGATTCCCACCAGCCCTCCCGGCTCAAAGATGATAATGAGAAAGAACACCATCCCCATGAACAGCGGCCAGTGCTCTCCGAGCTTGGACAGCGGCATGCCGCCGATAATCACGCTGCTTGCGGACAGGCTGGAAATGAAATCGCGCAGGACAACAAACAGCGCAGCACCCAATATCGGACCGTAGAATGCCCCCGCGCCTCCAATAATGGTCATTATGATGACCTGACCGGAGAAAGTCCAGAACAGGAGGTCAGGGGAGACAAATTGAATGAATGGCGCATAGAGCGCGCCGGCAAGGCCGCTGAAGGTTCCTGAAAGAATAAAGACCACGGCGCGGAACGCGGTCGTGTTGTAACCGATCGCACGCGCGCGCCTCTCGTTCTGATGAATGGCCTGCACCACGCGTCCGGCGGGTGAATTTATGATGCGGTAAAGGAGCGCGAGTGCGAAGGTCGCGACGGCAAATGCAAAAAGCGAATAGCGCGCGGGCGAGCTCAGCGCGGCCGGACGCGCAACCGGAAGTCCGTTGTCGCCGCCGGTAAAGCTCGTCCATTTGATCGCGATCACATAAACCACTTCCGCCAGGACGAACGTCAGCACCGCGTAATAGACACCACGGGTGCGTCGGATGAAAATGCTCGCCAGCACGGCGAATACGCTCGCAGCCACCACGCCGCCGATGATGCTCAGCCCGAATGACAGGTCGATTTCGCGGCCCAGCAGGGGAACGCCGAATGCGCCAAGGCCGAAGAATGCCGCGTGGCCAAACGAGATCTCTCCCATGTAGCCGTAGACCAGATTATAGGAGACCGACCACAGCGCGAGAATGATGACTTCGGTGGCGAGCGTGGCGGAATACGGGCTGACCGGCGCGACCGCAAGCACCAAGCCGAAAACGAGCCAGGCGCAGAGCATGAGCACGTTGTCGGTTGAGGCTTTCATCGGCTCTCGACCTGCCCGAAAATTCCGGTCGGCCAGACCAGGAACACTGCCGCCATGATGGCGATGGTAAGAACGTCGGAGTACTTTCCGACCGCAAGCAACCCCAGGCTCGATGCCTCGCTGAGGATTATCGCGGCAACGATGGTGCCGCGCAGGCTTCCCAAGCCGCCGGCGGTCACGATCAAAAAGCACATCGTGATCAGCTCTTCCCCCATGCTGGGGTGAACGCTGAACACCGGCGCGGCCAACACACCGCCCAGGGCGGCGAGGGCGCTGCCGCCGGCGAAGACCATGGTGGAGACGGCGCGCGGATTGACGCGCAGCAGCGCGGTCATTTCCGGGTCTTCGGCAGTGGCGCGGATGAGCGCTCCGACCTGCGTTCTCGCCAGCAACGTCCCGACCCCCGCACAGACCGCCACAGCCGTTGCGATCAGGAAGAGACGATAGGACGGCACGACGATCGGACCAAGCTCTACGGAATGCGCGAACGGTTCAGGCAGGCTGACCGGGTAAGCCTCGTTTCCGGCAACCAGCCGGATGATCTGCTCAATGATCAGCGCGAGCGCGAACGTTGCAAGGAACTGGATGAGGTGCGGGCGATCAGCGAGCGGCCGAATGGATATCTGCTCGATCAGCACGCCGATGAGGGCGACGATGAGCGGCGCGAGCGCGAGCGAAAGCCAGAAGCTGCCGGTGAGGGTGACGAAAAAATATCCGAAATAAGCGCCCAGCGCATAGAGGACGCCGTGCGTGAAGTTGAGCACGTTCATCATGCCGAAAATCATTGTGAGTCCAAGCGACACCAGCACGTAAATCGCGCCGGTGCTCAGCCCGAGCAGCATCTGGTTGGCGATGCCGGCCCAACTCATGCGGCAATCCCGAGATACTGCTCGATCAGCTGCGGATTCTGCGCAAGCTCCTCCGAGCCTCCCGCAAACACGATCCGGCCGCGGTCCATCACGTAGTGATGCTCGGCGACCTGCATCAGCCACTTGAGGTTCTGGTCGACGATGAGCGCCGTGATCTTGCCGCGCAGCGCCGCCAGGGCCTGCTCGATGCGCTCGGCAATGATCGGGGCCAACCCTTCCAGCGGCTCGTCGATCAGCATGAGTTGCGGCCGCGCCACCAGTGCACGCGCGATCGCCAGCATCTGCTGCTCGCCGCCGGACAGCCGATCGCCCGACCGGCGCAGGTAATCGCCAAGAGCGGGAAACCACTCGAGCGCTTCCGGGATCGCGTCCTTTCGTCCTCCGGCGCTCAGGAGAATATTCTCCGCCACGGTCAAGGCGCTGAAGATGCGCCGTTCCTCCGGCACCAGGGCAATGCCGCGGCGCGCAATCTGATGCGGCGGCAGGTGGGCGATGCTTTCCCCGCCAAGCGCGATCCGGCCGCGCGGCGCCTTGACCAGCCCAAGCACCGATTTCAACGTTGTCGTCTTGCCGGCGCCATTGCGTCCGATGAGGGAAACGATCCCGCCGCGGGGTACGCGCAGGCTGACGCCCTGCAAGACGTGGCTCAGGCCGTAGAATGCATGCACATCGTCAAGCCGCAGCAGGGCCTCGCCGTCATTCATACAGGTTGCCCAGATAGGCCCGGCGCACCTCCGCGCTGGCGCGGATGTCGGCGGCAGTGCCTTCCGCGATCACCTGCCCGGCCTGCATGACGATGATGGATTGCGAAATGCCCATGACGAATTCCATGTTGTGCTCAACGAAGAGCACTGTGCGCATCGTCGAGACGTTGCGGATCAACTCCATCGTCGCGCGGGCTTCCTCTCGCGACATGCCCGCGGTCGGCTCGTCCAGGAGGACCAGCTCGGGATTCTGTCGCAAGCACGATTCCGATCTCCAGGCGGCGCTGATCGCCATGCGACAAGCCGCTGGCCGGCGCGGTGCGATACGGGGACAAACCAATCGTCCCGAGGATCTCATCGGCAGTCTCCGCGGTGGCGGCCAGGCGCCGCGCGCGGGAGAGGAAATCGTACTGAAAACCCTGCCTCGACTGCACCGCAATTCGTATGTTCTCCAGCACGCTCAATCCGCGGAAGATGTTGGTGATCTGAAAGGAGCGACCAATCCCGATATGAGCCAAAGCGTGCATCGGGAGCTGCGTTATGTCTTTGCCGCGATAGAGGATACGGCCGCGCGAAGGCTTGAGCTCGCCCGAAAGCATGTTGAACAGGGTGGTCTTGCCTGCGCCGTTCGGGCCAATGATCGCTTTGCGCTCGCCGCGCCGAACCAAGATGGAGACTTCCCGCACGGCAGTAAAATGCCCGAAATCCTTCCCCACGCCATCAAGCGAAAGCAGCGCGTCCGCGTCTGTCGAGAGGTTGCCCCGCGTCATGCGGGGCATCGAGATGCGTCCGAGTGCCCGGCGCTCCTGAGCAGAGACGGTGCCGGATTCTCACGTTAGGGGCTACTCCGGCATCGTCCGCTTCCCGGACGATGACCAACCGAGGGATTTATCATCCATTTTTGTTCACCATCGATGTCGATGAAGACATTCTTCACTTCAGTGTAGAGCGACAGGGCGTACATGCCCAGCTCTCGCCCCAAGCCCGACTTTTTGTAGCCGCCGAAGGGAGCGTAGGTCCCGTATTTGCTGGCGCTGCCGTGCGAGTTGATGCTGACCATGCCCGTGCGCAGGCCGCGCGCGACGCGCAATGCACGACCGATATCGCGCGTCCACACCGACGCGTTCAGACCGTAGTCGCTGTCATTGGCGAGGCGCACGACCTCGCTATCGTCCTCAAACGGAATCACCACGACCACGGGTCCGAAGATCTCTTCCCGCGCAATGCGCAGCCCGTTGTCCACGCCGGTCATGATGGTGGGCGCGAAATACGGCGACAGCAGACCGGCGGGACAGTCACCGCCGCAGACGATGCGGGCGCCTTCTCTGACGCCATCGTCAACCATGCTCTTGACGTTTTTCCACTGGCTGGCGGACACAAGCGGTCCCATCTCCGTTTCGAGGTCCAGCGGATCGCCAATCTTGAAGCATTTCGTCGCCTCGGCAAAAGCTTCGACCAATTCGTCATGCACGGATCGCTCGACGAAAAGCCGGGTGCGGGCGGAACAGCTTTGACCGGCATTGCCAAACCCGCCCCGCACGGCGGCCGCCGCCGCCTTCGGCAGATCGGCATCGGCGAAAATGATGTTGGGGCTCTTGCCGCCAAGCTCGAGGGATACGCGCTTGATGCTGTCCGCGGAAGACTTGAGCAGACTGGCTCCGGTGCGGGTCTCTCCCGTGAAGGCGATCTTGTCGATCATCGGGTGGCGGGCAATATGCTCGCCAAGCTGCGCTCCCGGCCCGGGCAGAACATTGAGCACTCCCGGTGGCACGCCCGCCTCCATGGCAAGTTTCCCCAGAAGGATTGAGGTGAGCGGCGTATAGCTCGCAGGCTTTAGAATGGCGGTGCAACCGGCCGCGAGCGCCGGCGCTACCTTCCATGCGGCCGCCAGAAACGGAAAGTTCCAGGGGGTGATCTGCGCCACCACGCCGATGGGCTCCCGCAACGTAAAGTCGAGCACGCCGTCCCCCATGGGGATGGTCTCGCCGTAAAACTTGTCCATTGCGCCGGCGTAGTAATCGAACACGCGCGCCGCGGCTTCCACTTCGTTGCGGGAATTGGCCAGCGTCTTGCCGCCGCAGCGCGTCTCGATGTCGGCAATGGCGTTCGCATTGCTGCGGATGGCCTCGGCGATGCGGCGCAAAACGCCGCCGCGTTCGAAGGGCGCCATCTTTGGCCATGGCCCATGCTCGAAGGCGCGGCGAGCAGCGGTAGCCGCGGCATCAACGTCGTGCGTCTGAGCACACGCGACCTTGGCGTACAGAGTGCCGGTGACCGGGCTGACGACATCGAACGTCTTGCCGCTGGCGCTTTGCGTGAATTTCCCGTCCAGCAAAAGCCTGGTCTCAGCCACGTTGGTTGCGACGGCCGATGTCATGCCCAGGTCGGGTCCAATGTCCGGTCCAAGGTCCGGTCCAGCCAGTGCAACAATTCCCCCAGATGGGAGATTCTTGGCATCCGCGTGCGCGGTGGTCGCGGGATTGCCCGTGAACCAGACCGTGCGCAGTCCAAGCGCTTTGGGACCGATCACATCATTATCGAGGTCGTCACCGACGAAGACGGTCTCCTGCGGGCGCGCGCCGATTTGGCGCAGGGCTTGCTCATAGATGGCAGGATGCGGCTTGAGCAATCCAAACTCGCCCGACACCACGATGCTCGAAAAGCTTTGCCGCAGCCCGAACCGCTCGAGCGTTTCGCTCACGACCGCAGGATGCGGATAGTTGGAGACGACACCGAGGCGGACGCGTTTTGCGAGCTCCGGAATCACCTCGGCCACGCCGTCAATAACCTCGGCTTCGCGAACAATGTTCTTCCCGAACGGAGACGCCAGGTGCGCGAGATCGGATGGGGCGAGCTCCTGCGTCGCGCCTGCAAGCCTGAGTGCGTGCACGAAACGATCTTCGAAGCGATGCTCGCGCTGCGTCTCCCGCGACTGACGGATATGCACCCGCGTCGCTTCCACATAGGCTTCGCGAAAGGACGGCCACGGGATGCCGAAGTCCGCGAAAGCCAATCCGTCGTTGCCGCGAGGCGCAAAGAAAACCGGCTCCAGGCAGGCGATATGTTGGTCCACGCTGGTGAGCATGTTGGGGACAACAACGAGGGTTTCTCCCCAATCGAGCAGGACAGCTTTGACGGAATGCGGCATTGTCGCATCGCTCAGGTGAAGCGCAACGCTTCATCGGCAAGCCGGCGCGCCGCTTCGCCGGGATCCGGGGCATCGTAGATAGCGCGTCCGACCACCGCGTAAAGGTCGCAGCCGGGCGCTGCCGTGAACGCCGACGCAATCGAGCCGCCGAGGGCGCCGATGCCGGGAATGAATATGCTCGGGCGCTCGATCTTTTCCACCAGCCATCGTGCGTGAAACGCGACCTTGGCCGCGGTGTTGCCGGGAATGACGAAGTGATCGACGCCGATCTCGATGGCCTTGCAAAAAATCCTTTCCAGCGCGTCGTTGACGACATAACCGCCGCCGCTCAAATTGTAGTCCGGAAATGGCAAGTCCCCACCAACGACAGGCAATAGCCGATGCGCATAGGCGCTTCCCGCAAATCCGACCACGGCGCGAGGTCCGGCAAGCGGAAACAAGATCAGTCCATCGACGCCGGCCTGCTTGCAGGTCGCAGAGAACTTGGGCGCCATATCCGGCACATCCGGGCCTGCCTTCTGATGATCGTAAATGAGCGGCAGGTCGGTGGAAGACCTCAGCTCGGCGACCGCATTGCCGAGACCCAGCCGCAACGCTGCGGTGAGTCCCACCTTGTATCCGATGATGCCATGAATTGCAGTCGTCTGTGCGACGACGCGCCGCATCGCATCGAGCGACTCCATATCGAGGGCGATGAGTATGCCGTGCGAGGAACGCAGCCGCACATCGTGCCATTTTCGGATCGCCGCGCGCGCGAGGCGTCCGTCAGGCAGGCGGCATGCCGCGTCGGGAAGCGGATAGGATGCAGCTTTGATCATCAAGGGCTCCGCACATTCCACCGCGCAGCAGGAGCGTGACTTACAGGGCGGCCGCCCGATGCTCAATCCTGTTTCGGCAACCCTGGCGCGCCGTCCGGAATTTTTGCAGGGATGAGCCAGGCATGGGACAGCGCGGCGCGAATTGACCCTGCGCGCCGGCTATGCACACTAAACTAACGCGGTTCCCGGTTGATTGAGTGAGCGGTAGGGGACCCTTCACGTCTCCCCGGAGGGGAGAGGTCGGAATGGGCGCGCTCTGCGCGCGCATTTCCGGGTGAGGGGGTCCGGATCCACGATTTCATCGGACCATGCTTTAGTCGAAACAAACGGCAGAGGTTGCGCTTTGACACCCGGGTCCAGAGGCGCTCCGCCTTTTCGCGTGGAGCACGTCGGCAGCTTCGTACGCCCGGATCATCTGGTGCAGGCGGCGCACGATCATCGCGCCGGCAAAATCGACACCGCAGCGTTCCGGCAAGTTACCGATGCGGCGATCACCGACATCATCCGCTTCCAGGAGGAAATAGGTTTGCCGTCCGTCACGGACGGGGAGTTTCGGCGCCGCAGCTGGTCAGCCGGGTTCATCGACGCGGTGGAGGGGTTCGGCTTGCGCGCCGGCAATATCGGGTTTCGCACCGAAACCGGTGAGATCGGCGCCGCTTCCTCACCCTGCGCGAAATCGCCGCTGAGAAGGACGCGCGGAATTGCCACCGGGGAATTCTCGTTCCTCAAATCCACCGTGCGGCGGGGAATGCCGAAGATCACGCTTCCCGCGCCCGATGTGATGCATTTCTTTCTCGGTCCGCAGGCGGTGGATGAGAAAATTTACCCCGACATGGAGCAGTATTTCACGGATCTCGTGGGCATCTATCGCAGCGAGATTGCGGAGCTGGCTCGGCTCGGCTGCACGTACTTGCAGCTCGACGACACGGCGCTGCCCTGCAACTGCGACCCGCAGGTGCGCGCCAGCGTGAGCGCGCGGGGCGAAGAGCCGGATCGGCTCACCGAGCGCTACATCCGATTGCTCAACGATGCGCTTGCCGGGCGATCGGCTCCAATGACCGTCGCCTTGCATATGTGCAGAGGCAATCTCAAGGGGGCCTGGATGGCGCAAGGCGGTTACGAGCCGATCGCGGAACGGTTGTTCAATCAGGCGCAAGTGAACGCCTTCTTCCTCGAGCTCGATACGCCGCGAGCCGGAGATTTCGCGCCTCTGCGGCATGTGCCGAAGGACAAACGCGTCGTTCTCGGATTGATCAGCAGCAAAACCCCGGTATTGGAATCGCAAGGACGACATCAAGCGCCGGATCGAGGAGGCTGCGCGCCATGTCGATATCGACCGGTTGTGCCTCAGCCCGCAATGCGGCTTCTCCAGCGGCGCCGGGCGCGGCCAGAAAGTCACGCAGGACGATACCCGGCGCAAGCTCGAGCTGGTGATGGACGTTGCAGCTGATGTCTGGGGCGGGCATGGCGGATAACCTGGAGCCATTCGCGCGGCTTCGGCGGAAATCCGCTCCCCAGCTCCTCGCCGAGCACGCGCGCGACAAAGGCGACGTCGTTGCCTTTCGCTCGAAATGCCTGGGCATCTATCGCGAGAGAACCTGGGGCGACTATGCCGCTCTCGTCGGCGCCTGCGCGCTCGGCATGCGCGCGTTGCAGCTCGACCGTGGCGAGCGCGTCGCCATCATGGGCAACGCTTGCGAGGAGTGGGTGATCTGCGACCTCGCCGCGCAGTCGCTGGGAGCCATCACTTACGGCATCTATCCCACCGCATCGATCTCGGAAGTCAGATATCAGATGCTCGACGGCGGCGCCGCAATATTTGTCGCCGAAAATCAGGAGTATGTGGACAAGATCCTGGCGATCATCGACGAGCTGCCGCAATTGCGATGGGTGATCGTCATCGACGAGGCGGCGATGTTTGCCTATCAGCACCCGAAGCTCCGCACATATTTCGAGATCATCGCGCTAGGCAGAGGGACACGCACGGAAGAAGAGTGTGTTTCATGCTTGCAGGACATGGCGCAAGGCGTGAACGCCCGGGATCCGGCCTTTATCGTTTATACGTCGGGCACCACGGGAAACCCGAAGGGAGCGCTGATCTCGCACGGCAAGCACCTGGCGGGAGCATTCACCATCGTGGACCACTATCCCACGCTGGCGCGATGCGAGCATCGCACTGTTGTATTCCTCCCGCTCTGTCACATCTTCGGTCGTGACGTGGCGATCACGCTGCCTCTCATCTCTCGTCTCGTCCCGCATTTCGGCGAGGACGTCGAGGGCTTGTCGGAGTCCTTGTTCGAAGTGGCGCCCACCGTGCTGTTCATGGTCCCGCGTTACGCGCAAAAATTCGCCTCGCAAATCCTGGTCGGGGTGAACAACACGGGCGTCGTCAAGCACGCTGCCTATGCGGCGGCGATGTCATTGGGCCGAATTTGCGCGCGCCGCCGCTGGGCGCGCAAGCACCCGGCGCCCACAGCTGTGCTCGCATTGCTGGCGCGCTGCCTTGCCTTCCACGGCATTCTCGGCAAGCTCGGTCTCGACCGAATTGAGCTGGCTGTTTCCGGCGGCGCCGCGCTGCCGGCGGAAATAGCGGCGCTGTGGCAGATTCTGGGGCGTCAATCTGGTCGAGGCTTATGGCCAGACCGAAACTGCCGGCGCTTTCATTTCCGGCCAGAATGCGGCGTTTGCAAAGCCCGGCAACGTTGGGTCTGTTGTGCGCGGGTGGCAGGTGAAGCTTGCGCAAGACGGGGAGATCCTCGTCAAGGGGCCGGACCTTTTCGAGGGCTACTGGGGAAAGCCGCAAGCAGCCCAAGAGATCTTCGATACCGACGGCTGGATGCACACCGGCGACGTCGGCGAATGGGACAAGAACGATCTTCGCATCGTCGATCGCGCGCGCGACTTCATCGTGACCTCCGGCGGCAAGACGATCTCGCCGTCTTTCATCGAGAATTTGCTGCGCGCGAGCCCCTACATCGCCGAGGCAGTTGTTTTCGGCCATGGGCAAAAATATTTGACCGCGCTGATCGAGATGGAGGTGGAGGCGGTTTCTGACTGGGCGCGCAGCAATGATGTCCCGTATACCGGCTATGCGAGCCTGGTCGGAAACGAGCAGGTGCGCGTGTTGCTCGCAGAAGAGATCGCGCGTGCCAATCGCGAGCTCTCTCGCGTCGAGCAGATCAAAGCGTTTCGCATATTGCCGAGGGAGCTCGATCCGGAGCAGGAGGACGAGCCGGTCACTCCGACACGCAAGGTCAAACGCAAGCTGATGCACGAGCGTTTCAAGGCTCTGATCGATGAGATGTACGACCACACGGAAGAGCAGCTGGTGTCCGCGGTCACCGCCGGCGCCTTGAACTAAAGCGCGTTTCGATGAAATGGGAGCAGCGAAGGGACAGGACTCTGTTGTCACCTCGCCCCGCAGGGGAGAGGTCGGATCGCGCTTGCGCGATCCGGGTGAGGGGGACCGCCTCCAGCATGGGTCTGGAGCCCCTCACCCGGAATGTGCGCGCCGCAGCGCGCCCATTCCGACCTCTCCCCACAGGGGAGAGGTGAAGAGCGCCCGCGTCAATTTCATCGGAGTAGGCTTTAAATTGGCGATCTCGAGCAGAGCTCGATGCGCAAAGGGAGGGACTGATGCTGCGCACAATCTTGATTCTCTCAGCGGCGACCGCCTTGGTGGTCCCGGCCGTCGCACAGGAGGCCTATGTCATCGGCCTCACGGGAGCGATGACGGGTCCATCGGCCGGCACGCTGGGCCCGGCTGTGGATGGCCTGCGCCTCTACGTCGAAAGGCTCAATGCCAGCGGCGGCATCAACGGACGCAAGATTGCGCTGATCCTGCAAGACGATTCGTCTGAGCCCTCGAAGGCGGCCGCCAACGTGAAAAGACTGGTCTCGCAGGAGAATGTCCTGATGGTCGTCAATGCGAGCTTGTCTTCGACCTACGCGCCCATGCTGGTCGAAACCAGGCGCGCCGGTGTGCCTGTGCTTTACATGGGCGCCGTCTGTCCAAAGGAGGTTTCCCCTCCGGCGGCCGATCCCTTGCAGTTCTGCAGCACGGGATTTGCGCAAGGGTTCGACAGCCGCGCAGCGCTCAACCATGTGAAGGAGACGGCGACAGGGCCGGTGCGCATTGGCTTTGCCTCGATGGCCATCCCGATTTCGCGCAGCGAGATGGATTATGCCGTCGAATACTCCAAGACGCTCGGGATGACGCCGGTGGGTCATCAGGTCATCCCACCGGCGACCGCCGATTACACCCCGTTCGCGAGCAAGCTCAAGGAGGGTGATCCAAACTGGATGTGCTCATGGGCGCCGTGGGTGACGGAGGTCCGGACATTCGAGGCCATGCGGCGCCTCGACTGGCAGGGTGAGTACATCACCATCGCGCATCTCGAAGCGGAGAGCGAGCTGCCGCGTGTCAAGGATGCGAAGTTCTACGTGATGGGTGCAAACTCGCTCTTCGAGGAGGGGCTGCCGATCCACAAGGAGATCATCGAGGCCGCCGGCAGCGGGAGCGCCAGGTACCCGGCCAGCCAGATGACGGAGGGCTGGCTCGGCGGGCTCGTCATCGAGGCTGCGCTGCACAAGGTGGGTTGGCCGGCCGACCCCGCCAAGGTGACGGCAGCGCTCACCGAATTGCAGGTCGACACCAAGGGCCTGCGCGGCGTGCCGCTGGTGTGGACCAGGGAGAATCACTTCCGCACCCAGCAGGCCTACCGCATCTATCGGTGGGATACGAGCCGCAACGCAATTGCGCGGATGAAGGACTGGATGATCTATGAGGTGAAGTGATCGGCGCGGCGGCGCGGCCAGTGCAACTCGTCGTCAACATTGTCGTGCTTTCGGCGATGTATGCGCTCATCGCCTGCGGCTATGTCCTGATCTATCGCGTCAGCCGGGTCATCAATCTCGCCCATGGCGAGCTGATGATGCTCGGCGCTTATCTTCTTCTCACGACGGCATGGCTGTTTGCCGGCGATCCCTTCATTGCCTTCGCCTGCGCGCTCGCGCTCAGCGTCGTGGTCGGCGTCCTCGTCTATGTGCTGCTGATGCGCAGCATGACCGGCGAGATGGTGCTGGCCGCGGTGTTGGCCACCGTGGCGCTCGGCATCCTGCTGCGTGGGGCGGTCGTGCTGATCTGGTCGGGCCAGCAACAATACCCAGGACAGGCCCTGAATTTCGCGAACCCGGCGCTGGCGCTGCCGTTCGGAGGGCGCATTTCCACCTTCGCCGCCATCCTGGTTGTGACAACCGTGCTCGTCTACGGCGCGTTGCTCGTGTTCCTGCGATTCGGGCGGTGGGGAGTGCGCATGCGCGCGGCGGGCCAGAACGCGCTGCTGGCGGCTCAGCGCGGCATCAATCTGCACGCGGTCTACGCGCTGGCATGGGGGCTCTCCACGCTGACGGGCGCGATCGCCGGCATGCTCATCTCGCTTGATTCCGGCCTCACCCAGTCGATGGTGGTAATCGGCCTCAAGGCGTTCCCGGCGGCCCTGGTCGGCGGGCTCGACAGCCTTGCCGGCGCCGCACTGGGGGGCTTGATCATCGGCGCCGCCGAGGTGCTGTCGATACAATATATCGATCCACTCTTGTCGGATGTGGTGCCGTTCGCGGTCCTTCTTCTCATGCTGATCGTGCGGCCGTGGGGATTGTTCGGCACGCGCGAGGAGCTGGACCGGGTGTAGGATCAGGCCACGGCCGGTTCGGCTTCGCGCAATGCGGTGATTGAAATACCGGGTCTTCCCGCCGGCACGAGGAATGGTATCTTACAGCCATGACCAAGCTTCTGGAAAAAGCCCTCGAAACCGTGCGCCAGCTGCCGCCCGACAGCCAGGACGAAATCGCACGCGCCATGCTTACGCTGGCTGGCGATGAAGGCGAGCCCGAAGAAATAAATCCGGAATACTTGTCTGACGTGCTGGAAAGCCTCGCGCAAGCGAGACGCCGTGAGTTTGCAACAGATGCCGAGGTCGAAGCTGCGTTCCGCCGCTTCGATCGATGAAGCTTCGCTTCACGCCGCGTGTAACCGCGAACCTTTTGGAGATCGCCGACTACTTGAATGCGCGCAATCCGGCGGCGGCGCAGCGCGTCCGCGCTGCCATCTATGACAGCCTGCAAAACCTGATTTTGTTTCCGCATATCGGCCGCAAGCAGTAGGTCGAGGGAGTGCGCAAGCTCGTGACGCGTAAGTATGCCTACCTCGTCTACTACACGGTCGACGAAACGGTGGAAGAAATCGTGATTCTCACTGTGAAGCACCCCGCGCAGAGGCGCGAACATTCCGACGCCTGATTGCCTCTCGTGGCTGCCGCGGCCTTGCCGCACGAAGGCGCAGCCCGCGGCGCGCAGCAAGTCCCGCAACGCGCGGTCGAATTGTGGCGCCTCACACCACGGCCGGTTTGGCTTCGCGCAATGCGGTGATCTGCAAGAACAGCGAAGCAGGATCGATCTCTGGATGATTGTCCGGCAAGAGGTCGAGCGCCATCGCGGACATCTTCGCCAACAGCTCATCGAGCGTCGGCGCGTCGGCTGCGGCCGGGATGTCGTCGCAGTGCTTGCTACGCCGTCCGGACGCCGCAGCTCGCACATCACTCATTATCAAATCCTGGCCGGTGGAAGGAGACCGCCTCGCGGTTAGGTCGGCACTCGAATGAACTGCGGACGGGACAGTCATTCGGACAGGCGGCATTGTGCCTTGCTCGCACACGCGCGGGGCGGCGACAGGATCATCGCCATTCATGCTTCATTCACGCTCCGAAAGCTACGTCAGCGTGAACTCCAATTCGCCGAGCTTCTCGATGCTGGAGACGATCTTGTCTCCCGCTTTCAGCCAGACCTGCTTCTCCTTGGGCATACCCAGGATCACGCCCTCAGGCGTGCCGGTGAAGATGATGTCGCCTGGCTTGAGGGTCATGTAAGACGAGATGAAGCTGATCAGTTGCCGGCAATTGAAGATCATGTCGCTTGTGCTCGAGGATTGACGCAGCTCCCCGTTCACGCGGGTCTCGATCTTCAGGCTCTGTGCATCCAACAAGTCGCCGCTCACCAGCCAGGGTCCGATCGGTCCCCAGCCGTCGCCGGCCTTGCCCAGCATGGTCTGGCGCGCCTGCTGGTCGCGGGCGCTGAAGTCCTGGCCGATGCAATAGCCGAACACGTAGGAGAGCGCGTCCGCCTCGCTGACATTGCGGGCCGCCCGTCCCATGACAATCACGAGCTCGGTCTCGTAGTCGAACTGCCTGGCAGTCTCCTTCGAGACGGCAATGGTGCCGCCGTGGTGATTGAGCGCTTGGTTATACTTGTTGAACAGACGCGGTTCCGGCGGGATTTTGGCGCCCGTCTCCGCCACGTGTTTCTTGTAGTTGAGCCCGACGCACACGATCTTCTCTGGCTCAGTCACGCAGGGCCCAAACTTGGCGTCTTGGGCGCTCACGAGATAACGGGCGTCGCCGTTCGCCCTTTCGATCAACTGCCGCAGCCCTGCCACATTGCGTTGCTGCCGGATCACCGCATCCACCGAGAGCGGTACGCCGAGCCGCATGTCGGCTTCGGCCGCCGCGACATCCACGACACCTTTCTCAATCCTCACGCCGAGCGTCTGCCCCCGGCTCGTGGCCAGTGTCGCCAGGACCAGTCCGGAGATCATCTCTTGCCCCCCATCGTCGCGGGCTGCCGCAGCAGCCGGTTCCGCGCCCATCACCGATACGAGGGCGCCTGCCAAGCCGGTCTGAAGGAATTCTCGGCGTCCCTGAGCCATTGTCTACCCCTTGATGCTCGGCACGGAGCCGGTGCCGTTGCCGGTCAGTCTATCATGGGGGGAGAGAAACCCGAACTGATGGCATGAACTAAATTGCGGTTACTGAGGTGCTGCTGACAAGAGAAGCTGGCAGCGAGCTCGTCCCCCATGACCCGATCAGGCCTTGCTTGCGCAGAACTGGAAAGCGAGCCAGATATTCGCTGCACAGATTGAATCGGCCGGGCCAAACCGAACGTGACCACCGCCGGCAACTCGCTCTTTTCACTCGACGGACGGGTTGCGCTCGTCACCGGCGCCTCGCGAGGTCTGGGCTTGGCCATGGCGGAGGGGTTAGCGGAGGTAGGCGCGACGGTCGTGCTCAATGGCCGACACGCCGATACGCTGGAGGCAATTGCCGGGAAGCTGCGCGCGCGGGGTCTGAAAGCTGAGTGCTTGTCGTTTGACGTGACCGACCAGGAAGCTGCGGCCGCTGCTTTCGACTCCATCGCGACACGCCATGGCCGCCTCGATATCCTCGTCGCCAACGCCGGGATTGCCCATCGCGCGCTGCTCGCTGATTGGACGCCGGAGGCCTGGGATCAGGTTCTTGCCGCCAATCTCAAGGCCTGCTTTTTTCTTGCTCAACAGGCAGCCGCGCCGATGCGTCGCCAAGGGCATGGGCGGATTATTTTCACGACATCGATCGTAAGCAGACTTGGCCGCGGGATGATCCATGGTTACGTGGCCTCGAAGGCCGGCCTCGCCGGCCTCACCCGCTCGCTTGCTGCCGAGCTTGGCGAGCACGGCATTACGTGCAATGCCGTCGCGCCCGGCTATTTCGAAACCGAGCTCACCGCGGCTCTGTTGAAGGACAAGGCTTTCGTCGCGCGCGTGAACAGCAGAGTCCCGCTCGGGCGCTGGGGAAAGCCGCGCGATCTTGCCGGCGCCGCCGTCTTTCTTGCATCGGAAGCCGCGTCTTACGTCACTGGGCAGCAGATCGTCGTCGATGGTGGGTTCAGCACAACGATCTAGCCGCGCGTCGAGGCGCGTCTCTAGTTTTCGGAAGCGACAGAGGAAAAGAAAGATGAACGGACTTGTGTGGTCGAAGGAAGCCAAGGCCGTCAAAGAGACCGGTGACGTTTGGGGCGTCAGAATCCCTTACCCTTCGGCTGAGGTGCTCGCCGATATGGGCTGGTCGGCCGTTGACAAGGCCGGCGATCTCGTCGCGTTCGAGGCTTACGTCATCAGGCGGCTCGTCGATGCGGACAAGTCTGTCGATCTCAATATGAGATTTCACGACCGCTCGAAGCCGCCGCGCGATACTAATGATGCAATCACCGTGCGCTTCATCCACCCGCAACCCTGACCCGCCCATAATTCACAGGATAAGCAAGTGGCGCGGTGCTCGCCCATTGGGGGATCGGGTTGGGTGCTGGCCCTTCACTGCCGCGCAATCTGCTACGGCGCCTTGCAGGCGACCATCGCTTCCGGCCGCGTGCGGCTTGCAACCGATGGTGGCGCAAAGATCGCGAGATAGGCGTCACTACCGTTGAGGCGATCGAGGCTGATCTCGCGATACCCAACGGCTGCGAGCTCGCAACGCAGGAGACCTGGCGGGGTACCATGCTTCGGCGTCGGCGCGAAGGCGTTGACAATGCCGACGCGCGCGTCAGGCTTGAGCGCGGCGACGAGATTGTAGAGGAGCGCGTAAGGCTGTGCGATCTCGTGATACATGTGCACCAGAATCGCAATATCGACCGAACCAGCTGGCAATTTCGGATCGTGCGGAGCACCGCGGCTGATTGCAACGTTCTGCAATCCGAGATCGCGCACCCGCTTGCGCAGGCTCCGCAGGTATTCGGGCGTGACGTTTCTGCGATGATGCGGCCGCTGGCTCCGACGATCGGCGACAGCCGTGTGACGTAGTAGCCGCTGCCCGCGCCGATATCCGCGACTGTCATCCCGGATTTGATGCCGAGCAGACGCACGAGCTGGCCCGGTTCGCCGGCGTCGTCGCGCTCCTTTTCGTCATGCCAGATCGGGCTGACGATGCCCGCGACCGGGCGATCGGGCTTCGGAAAGGCGACCGCTGGCACGCTCGATTGCGCGGTGAAGTCCTGCGCAGCGCCTGACATCGTCAATGCCACGGCAAAGGTGGTGGCGGCAATTGTCATTCGCATCATGCCGCCCGCGCGAGGTCGCGGCGTTGCCCAACTCGCCTGCGAGCGTCTTCTCATGAGGTTCGCCGGCAATCGTGCCCTCCTGGCAGACACCAAAAGTGCCGCGCAGCCATCCCGAAATTCGGCTGTCGAAAAGGGATATTGCTATTGTTCACTGTTTGTACTACTCTTGCTGGGGTGTTGCACTACTCGGATTTTGTTTCACTCATCCCGTGGTACAACCAAAGGTAGCAGAAAGGGCGAATTTGGCCAGGGTGCAAGGAACTGTCAGAACGAACCGAAGGAGAGCTTTATATAGCGGGAACGCCCTCCTTGATTGTTCTTGGATGCGCTTGGAGGACTGCAATCTATGGTAGAGTAAATAACTGGCAACAACTGGATTTGCATTTTTGGCAGAACGAACCCAAATTTCTCGTTTCTGAGTGCGGGAAGAGTGTGTTTGTATCGAACGCCAATGCGTCCCCTGCCTGGCCCTACCCAATCCCATTCAGTTATTCTCGAACGAGCCCTAACGACGCAGGCAGCGGCTCTGATGGGCGGGATTTAGCGCTTCACTGCCGTACATCAAGGATTTGAATTTGCGTCGGCTTCCCAGGGTGATCCTGAAATGAATCCCAAGGTGCCCATGCGGCGGTTCTCGGTGAATTCCAAGGCATCTTTTTTGACGGTGGCCCTGTCGATCGCCTGCACGGCAAACTGCGATGCACAGGTGTTTGCCACACAGACGGGCAAAATAAGCGTCGAGACTTTCGCGAAGGGTCTCGATCATCCCTGGGCGCTCGCATTCCTTCCCGATGGCGAAATCCTGGTCACCGAACGGCCGGGCCGCATGCGCATCATCAGCACGGAGGGCAAAGTTTCTCCCGCACTGGCCGGCGTGCCGAAGGTAATTGCGTCGGGGCAGGGTGGGCTGCACGATGTCATGCTCGATCGCGCCTTTGCGGAAAACCACACGATCTATTTCTGCTACGCGGAGCCGGCAGCCGGTGGGGGACGCACCGCGCTCGCACGTGCGCGCCTGCTCGACGAAGGCAACCCAGGCCTCGTCGAAACCGCGGTGATCTTCCGCCAGGAGGGTCCGCTGTCGAGCGGCAACCATTTCGGCTGCCGCATAGCGCAAACCGCGGACAACAACGTCTTCCTGACGCTCGGCGAGCATTTCGCGACGCGCGATCAGGCGCAAAATCTCGCGAACCATCTCGGCAAGATTGTTCGTATCCGGCCGGATGGCTCAGCGCCGCCGGACAATCCATTCGCAGGACGCCCCGGGGCCAAACCGGAAATCTGGAGCTTCGGCCACCGCAATCCGCAGGGGCTCGCGCTGCATCCCGTCACAGGCAAGCTGTGGGAGCACGAGCACGGTCCGCGCGGCGGTGACGAGATCAACATCATCGACAAGGGCAAGAACTATGGCTGGCCGGTGATCGGCTATGGCATCGATTACAATGGTGCAAGGATTCACGCGAGCACTCACAAGGAGGGCATGGAGCAGCCGATCTGGTACTGGGTGCCTTCCATCGCACCATCGGGGATGGCGTTTTACACCGGCGGCCTCTTCCCGGCATGGCATGGCAATTTGTTCGTCGGCGCGCTCGCCGGTGAGACGCTGGCGCGGATCGAGCTTGACGGCGAGAGGGTCGTCAAGGAAGAGCGGTTGCTCACGCAGCTGCGCGAGCGCATCCGCGACGTGAGGCAAGGCCCGGACGGCGCGCTGTGGCTCGCGACTGACAACAGCGCGGGCCGTGTCCTGCGTATTACGCCGGCGCAGTAGGTTGGGTTAGCGCGGCCGTGAAGCAGAGATTTGGAATGATCGGACCCACGTATTTCGCCTTCGCCTCGATATGGGGCTGCGCTAACTAGGGCCTGTGTTCAGTTACGGGGTCCTTTTGACGGGAACGGATCAGAATCAAACGCGGAACGCCGTTCTATAGTGCGGCAGGATCCTACGGCAGGGATTCCCAAATCAGTTGTCGAGTGATTCATGGGCAGTCGGCTTCGAGGAGGGCCGACCCATGGAGCGCTTTGGATTACGAGACGACCAATGGGAGCGGATCAAGGATTTTTTGCCCGGCCGTGAAGGCCATGTTGGCGGCAATGCGGCGGACAACCGGCTGTTCGTCAATGCAGTTCTTTACAGATATCGAACAGGGGTTCCCTGGCGTGACCTGCCAGCGCGTTTCGGCGACTGGAAGATTGTGCACCAGCGCTTCAGCCGGTGGGCGAAAAGCGGCGTCTTCGAGCGCATTTTCAAGCTGTTGGCAAGCGATCACGACAACGAATATATGATGATCGACGCCACCATCGTGCGCGCTCATCAGCACGGCGCTGGCGCGCGAAAAAAAACGGCCCGCAAGCCATCGGCCGATCGCGCGGCGGACTAACTACCAAAATACACGCGCTCGTCGACGCTTTGGGCAATCCCGTCGAGTTGATGCTCACGCCTGGCCAAGCTCATGACCTTGCTTGCGCGGAGCCGCTGATCGACAACGTCGATCCAGATGCGTTGATTGGTGACAAGGCGTACGATGCCGACCCGTTCGTTGAAACCCTCACCCAGCGGGGAATCACTCCGGTCATCCCGCCCAAGGCCAACCGCAAGACCAAGCGGGCGTGCGATTTCGCGCTCTACTGCGAACGCAATCTCGTCGAACGCTTCTTCAATATGCTCAAGCACTTCCGTGCAATCGCCACACGTTATGACAAGCTCGCCAGAAACTTTCTCGCAGGTGCGCAGTTGGCCGCAGCTATGATCCTGCTCAACTGAACACAGGCCCTAACCCAACCTACGAAATTTTGACGGGCCTTCCGCGGTTACAGGCCATAGTCCTGTCACGAAGCTCCTCTAACGGCCGCGTCCGATCCGATATAAAAGGAATCTGGGCCGTGACTGCCTGCCGGCGCAATGCGCCGTCCGCGGTGGCGACCCGTTTCGAGCCTTTGCCATGTTTGCGATTTTCGAGCGGCTGTTGAAGCCGACTGAGACAACCGAAAGAAGTGAGCCGCCGGGCGGTTTCATCGCCTTCTTCTGGCACTTTGCCCGCCAGGCGAAAGGGCTGTTCGCCGCGTTGTTCGCCGCCGGCCTGATGGTCGCGCTGCTCGATTCCACCATTCCGGTTTTCATGGGCCGCATCGTCACGCTGATCACGGCGAGCCCACCCGATGAGTTGTTCGCGAAATTCTGGCCGCACCTTCTTGGCATGGCGCTCGTGCTGCTCATCGCGCGGCCTTGTGCGCTTACCGCGCAGAACCTGATCGCCAACCAGGCGATCGCCGCCAATGTGTCGAACCGCATTCGCTGGCAGAACCACTGGTACGTGGTCCGGCAGTCCTGGGCCTTCTTTCAGAACGATTTTGCCGGGCGCATCGCCAACCGCGTGATGCAGACCGGGCCCGCCATCCGTGAGACGCTGGTCGCGCTCCTCACCAGCGTCTGGTACATCCTGGTCTACGGCACGACGGCGATGCTGCTGCTCGCCTCTGCCGATCCCGTCCTGGCAGTGCCGGTGGCGCTCTGGTTCGCCGGTTATCTCCTGATGCTGCGCGCCCTGGTTCCGCGCATGCGCGATCGCTCCAAGGAAGTTTCCGAGGGGCGCTCGATGCTCACCGGACGCATCGTCGACAGCTACACCAACATTCTCACGGTCAAGCTGTTCGCGCGCGCACGCGACGAGGAAGCTTATGTGCGCGACGCCATCGATGCGCATACCGGTCTGTTCCACCGCTCGCTGCGGCTCAACACCCTGTTCGGCTTGTGCCTCTCCACGCTGAATGCCCTGATGGTGACCGGAACAGGCGCGCTGGCGCTCATCCTGTGGACGCGCGGCAAGGTTGAAGTCGGCACCGTCGCGATGGCGTTGCCGCTCGCCTGGCAGATCGTCAACATCGCGGGATGGGTGGCTTGGCAGATCACCTCGATCTTCGAGAACATCGGGGTGATCCAGGAGGGCATGATGACCATTGCCCGGCCGATCGCGCTCACCGATCCGCCCGGCGCCGGATCGCTCAATGTCACGCGCGGCGAGATCGTCTTCGCCGACGTGCAGTTCGGCTACGGCCGTGAGTCCGGCGTCATCGCGGGCCTGAACCTCACCGTCCAGGCCGGCGAGAAGATCGGCCTGATCGGCCGCTCCGGCGCGGGGAAATCGACGCTCGTCAATCTCCTGCTGCGGTTTTTTGATCTCGAAGGCGGCCGCATCCTGATCGACGGACAGGACATCTCGTTGGTCACGCAGGAGAGCCTGCGGGGGCAGATCTCAATGGTGACGCAGGATACTTCACTCCTGCATCGCTCCATCCGCGACAACATCCGCTACGGGCGCCCGCTGGCGAGCGAGGCCCAGGTCGTCGCGGCGGCAAGGCTCGCTCACGCCGACGAGTTCATTCGAGAGCTCGAGGACTGGAAGAATCGGCGCGGTTACGACGCCCAGGTTGGCGAACGCGGCGTCAAGCTGTCGGGCGGTCAGCGTCAGCGTATCGCCATTGCGAGGGTTATTCTCAAGAATGCGCCCATCCTGGTGTTGGACGAGGCGACGTCCGCCCTGGACAGCGAGGTGGAGGCCGCCATTCAGTCGAGCCTGGATACGCTGATGGCGGGCAAGACCGTCATCGCCATTGCCCACCGGCTCTCAACCATCGCCCGCATGGATCGGCTGATCGTGCTCGACCGCGGCCGCATCGTCGAGCAGGGTACGCATCAGGAGCTGTTGCGCTTGCGCGGTCATTATGCCGCCCTTTGGCGCCGGCAGTCCTTCGGCTTCATCGATCATGGCATGGAGGCCGCCGAGTGATGGAAAGGCGCGCATTGGGAAGACGTATCGCCATCCGGGAGCGCAGATGACTCCCGGGAATAAACATCGCAATTTACGAGTCTATAGTACGTCCGTAGGCCGCGGTGCGCGCCGGCCCGAGGGAGCGTGGTAGGAAACGACGACCAGGCGAACTTCCGGGCGGTGGTGTTGCCGCACCTCGCCGACGCATACGCCCTCGCGCGTTGGCTTACCGGCAATGCCACCGACGCCGAGGACGTGGTCCAGGAGGCATGCCTGCGCGCGTTTCGCGGCATGAGTGGATTTGCGGGTGGCAATGCGCGTGCCTGGCTGCTGACCATCACGCGTCACGCCGCTTTCACGTGGCTGGGGAAGAACCGATCGCCGGCTTTGGTTGTGGTCGACGACCTTGAAGAAGTGGAGCGCAGGGAATTGAGCCGCGGAGTGCCGAGCGAACATTGCGATACGCCGGAGACGGCGCTGATCGCCAAGGCCGACGCCGAGCGGCTGGAAGCTGCCATTGCGCAACTGCCGCTGCCATTCCGCGAGGCGCTGGTGCTGCGCGACGTGCAGGGGCTCGATTATCGCGAGATTGCGCAAGTGACAAAGGCGCCGATCGGCACTGTGATGTCGCGTCTCGCGCGCGCACGTCATCGGCTCATGGCGAGCATTGCGGTCGAATCACCAGCGGGCGAGACATGACAACGGAAAGGGAAAACGACGCCGGCCTGCTCCTGCACGCCTATCTCGACGGCGAGCTCGACCCTGCCCACGCGATGGAGATGGAACGTCGGCTCGCCGAGGAGCCCGCTCTGGCGGCGGAACGCGAGCGGATGGAGGCGCTCCGGCGCGTCATCAAGGAGCGACTGCCGAGGATTGCGACGCCGCCCGGACTTGCTGCGCGGATCGAAGCGGAAATCGCGCGCACGGTTGAGCCGCAACTCTTCGGCCGGGTGATTTCGCGGGGCGCCTTTTTCCGCCGCCGCGCATCGCAAGCAGATGCCCCTGGTGCGATCCCTTCTCCGATACCTCCTGGTCCGTCGTGGCGCGCTCTCGCGGCATCGGTGCTGCTCACTGCATTCGTTGCCACCGGCGCCACATGGTCCGTGCTTCGTCCGGAGGCCATGGCTCCCAGCCGACAGGGCTCCGATTCCGCCGATGCCGTGGCGGACATGGTCGTTGCGAGCCACATACGGTCCTTGATGGCGCCGCAGCCGGCCGACGTACCCTCGTCAGACCGCCACACCGTGAAGCCCTGGTTCAATGGGCGGGTGAGCGAGGCGCCGCGGGTGGTCGATCTCGGCAGCGAGGGCTTTCCCCTGGTTGGCGGCCGCGTTGACGTGATCGGCCGCACTCCGGTGCCGACGCTCGTCTACCGCCGACGGCAGCATCTGATCAGCCTGCTGGCGGTTCCCGATGGCGAGGCGGCCGTCCCGGCGCTGCGCAACATCGCCGGATATAACGTGTTGACCTGGAAGCAGAATGGCATCGTCTACTGGGCCGTATCCGACGTCGCTGCCGCGGATCTGGAGCAATTCGCGGCGGCCTTCCGCAACGCCGCAGGGTAATGTTCGTCTCTGACGCCTCATTCACTCACTGTCATTCCGGGGCGACGCGAAGCGGCGAACCCGGAATCCAGTAAGCTCCGCCAGTGATTACTGGATTCCGGGCGGCCTCGCGGAGCCTGTCATCGGGCCGCGCTCGCGGCCGGACCCGTTGGCTCGGCCCCCGGAATGACAGGATGAACCGTCAGAGAAACCTGCGCATCAACGCTCAAGCCAGCAGCCCTGTCGTTGGTTTTGCGCGGCCGCTATCCGGGAACACCTTGCTTGCAAGCGTTGCCTCATCGAGACGCAAGTGGTCCTTGAGCAGACCTTTAAGCACGCTGCGCAGATCAGTGGTCGGCTTGAGATCGCGTCCCTCATGCAGATTGGCGGGCTTGAGTCCCGGCCAATCCGCGATGACGCGACCACCCTTGAGCGCGCCTCCCGCGAGCAGTGCGACCGTCGCCGTGCCGTGATCCGTTCCCTCCGTGCCGTTGATGCGCGCGGTACGGCCGAATTCAGTGATGACAACCGCAACTGTCTCGCGCCATGCCTCCTTCATCTCGGTCTCGATTGCGGCAACCGCGCCGTCCAGCGCGGCAAGGAGATTCGCGAGCCGCCCGTTCATGGCTCCTTCGTCGGCGTGCGTATCCCAGCCGTCGAAAGCAAGCGCGCCGATGCGTGGACCATCCGGCCGCGCCAGAAATTTGGCCGCCGCCCCGGCAAACTCCGCGAAATAGGCGCGCACTTGTCCGGCGCCCGCGGCGCGCGGTTGCTCCCCATCCATGCCGCCCGCGCGCGCGATGGTGGCAAGGCCGACCCGCTCTTCCAGCGCGCGCGCCAGCACCGGATCGGTGTGGCGATAAAGATCAAGCACGCGCATAAGCGTATCGTCGCTCGCCGGGGGCAAACGCCGTGGCGTCCATGACATGACCGGCGCTTGTCCCCGCACCACCAGTGGGGCAATCGGCCCGACGGCGAATGCCTCCTTGCCGCCGCCTCCCACATGACCGGCGGGCGCCAGCGCAACCAGCGCGCGATTGAGCCAGCCGTTATCGGCAGCGCCCGCTTTGCTGATGCCGCTTTCCAGCACGTCCTGGCCATCGAAATGGGAACGCTCGCGATAGGGCGTCGCGGTCGCGTGAACAATGGTGGCCGCGCCGGCCTTATAGAGACGGTGAAAATTCGGCATCGCGGGGTTGAGGGCGAAGAAAGAGTCGAGCGGCAGAGCCGGCGTCGGCCCGCCGAGAGCAAGCGCCTTGTCGCCGCGCAGCCGCTGCCAGTCGGGATCGCCGACCGGCGCTACCGCGGCGAGGCCATCGAGCGCCCCGCGCAGGACAATAACCAGGAACCGCGGATCGCGCCCCTCCGCGCGCGCGAGCTTCGGGACGTAGGCCCAGGCAAAGAGAGCGCCGGCGCCAAGCAGGAGCTCACGGCGGGTGGAAAGGTGCTGCATCATCTGGGCCTCATCTGCGCTGAAACTCCGGCGCCATGAACAGAAGCGCAAGCGCCTGCTGGCGGCTTTCCGCGCGTGTGATCGCCTGGCGCGTTTCGCTTGAAGCGATCGGCCCGATCGTTTCCTCAAACATCTCGCGTGGATCAGCATCAGCCGGCGTACGCCGTGCGAGGGCATTGGCGATGTCGAGCCGTTGCGAGAGACCGTCGAGCCAGGGGCCGCTCTCATCCGCGAATCCCTTCGGAGCGGATGGCCGCCACAATGGCTCGCCCAAGAGGTTGTGCGCCTGCATCACGGGTCCGATGTCGGGTGGCATCAGGCCGCCGGCGCGGAACGCGGCAACGATCCACTCGCCGGGGCGCTTGAGCTTGTTGCGCGCTGGCTCCCAGGCCTCGGGCGCAGTCACCAGGGTTTTTGCAAGCGCCTTGAGGTTGCCGTCGCTGTCGAGGAATTGCTTCGCCAGTCTCTGCACCAGCGCGGCGGGGGGGTCATCGGCGACGAAGTGGCGCGCAAGCTTGGTGGCGACGTGCCTGGCGGTGGCGGGATGCCGGGCCAGCACGGCCAGAACCGTGCGGCCCTGCTCGACGCCGCTGTCAGGATAGCTCTTGCCGATCACGGTGTGCGCGCCGGGCTCGTGCATGCGCGCATTGAATTGGAATTCGCCGGCACGCGCCGGATCCTGGCGCGGGGGCACCACCGTCCAGCCGGTAATCACATTGGCGAAGCTGGTGACGTCCTCCTGTTTGTAAACGGACCGCACGCCGAGCGTATGCAGCTCAAGAATCTCGCGCGCGAGGTTTTCGTTCAAGCCTCGCTTCTGTCTTACGCCCGCAATCGAACCGGGTCCGATCGAGCGCGCATTATCGAGATACATGAGCATCGCCGGGTGCGATTCGGCTGCCAGCAACATGTCCCCGAAGCGTCCAAGCACATGCGCGCGAATGGCTTCGCGCTCGTATGCACCGCAGACGGGACGCACGTTCCCCTTGTCCGCGGAGACACAGAAATGGTTCGACCAGAACCAGACCAGCCGCTCCGCGAATCCGATTTTTGCATCGAGAGCTGCATGGATGCGCGCCTTGGCTTCGTCGAGATAGAGCCGTTGCGGCACGCCCGGTCCCGCATTAGGCCGCCCCGCTGCGGGCGCGGCGGCATCCGGCGGCTTCATGTCGGACGGCATCGCCGCGTTGCGGCCGGCGGCCGAGTTGGCTTCCCGTTCGGCGCGGGCGGCGAGCCGAATGGCGCGCTGCTCCTGCCGAAATTTGATTGCGGCGCGTGCCGCATCGCCGCTGGTTGGCAATGCGGCATCATTGATGTGTCCGGCTTTCGGGTGGTCGAGCTCGGCCATGAGCGCGCCGCGCGGATCGGAAGCAACAGCCGCCAGCAATCCGGGGCGTGGACCAAGCCCGAAGCGATGCAACGCGAGGGCAGCTTCAACCTTTGGATCAAGCGCCATCGGGTCATCGGCTCCTTCGACCAACCCAGGCCATCCCCGCAAACCGGGCAATCGTCCGGGACGGCAGTGTCAAGATTGCGGCAAACAGGGTTGCCGCACCATTACGGAAAGATGAAAGATTGGAAGGATAAATGCATGTGCGCCCGTGAGCGCTCTTTCTCAGGCGGACCGGGCTACCATCGTCCTATTCACGGAAGTCATTTGGTCGAGACCCCGTGTATCTTTCGCGTAAAGCTGTCCCAGCGAGCTGAGCAATAGAGCTGCGAGTAGTGGCGCACGCCTGTCCTCGATACCTTTCCCGGCGAAGAACTTGCCGGAGGTTTTCCTGATGAACCTTTGCGTTGGCGAACAGTTGTGTGCCGTGACCACTGATATGCTAAAAGTTCGCTGTGTCTGGTTCTGGAGGAAGGTGCCTGATGCATGTCTGATCGACGGGCGTCTCTCATGCCTATCGGTCGGAATAGACTGAATCGAAGCCTGGAGAATTTTGATGCGGGATTCACGACTGCGTTCAACCTTGCTTGTCGCTGCGTTTGTGCTGGCGGGCGTTATGGCGCCTTGCTCCAGCATTGCTCAGACGCAGTCGGAGCCACAGCAGCAGGAGCAGCCTCCGAGTCCCGCCTTGGGTCCGTACAAGCCGGTACCCATCACTCTCCCGCAGTCCATGAACGATCCGAGCTTCGATGAGTTTCGCGTGCAGCTTGCCGAGATCGCACGGAAGAAGGATCGTGCCGCACTCGCGCAGCTGATAGCGGAACGCTTTTTCTGGGTTCCTGAAGACGCCGATATCGCCGACAAGAATTTGCCGGCGATCGACAACATGGTAAAGGCTTTCGGTCTCGACGTCGTGGATGCGATCGGGTGGGATTCGCTCGGCGCCTATGCCGCCGAGGCGAGCACCATGGCGGATCCACAGCGGTCCGGCGTATTTTGCGCGCCGGCCGAGGCTGGTTTCGACGACAAGATCGCTGATGAGCTCGCCAATGCCACGCAGACCGACGCCAGCGATTGGGTATTCCCGATTCGCGACGGCATCGAGGTACGATCAGCGGCAAAGCAGGACGCTGCTGTGATCGAGAAGCTGGGCCTCTATCTCGTGCGAGTTCTCCCGGACGATTCGCCCATCAACGCGGTCCTGGCGTCTTTTGTCAAAGTCCTGACCCCCAACGGGAAGGTTGGGTTCGTGCCTGTCGACTCTGTCCTGCCGATCGGGGGCGAGCAGCTCTGCTATACGAAGGAAGCGGCCGGCTGGAAGATCGCGGGCTTTCTTGGCGGCGAGCCCAACCAGTAGCCTCCGGGCACGAGCGCGACAGGTTTTTCCGATCCCCGGGGAAGTTCCCGAAGCCGCTCGCTATGGCGGCGGCACGGAGCAGTGAATGATCATAGAGAACCAGAAGGACGTCACCACGGCGGTCCTGGCCGAGCTGAAGCGTGCGCCCAATCCGAGATTTCGGGAGATCATGTCAACCTTCGTGCGCCACCTGCATGATTTCGTGCGCGAGGCGAAGCTCACCGAGGAAGAATTCCACGCCGCGCTGGCCTATGTCGTTGCGCTCGGCAAGCACAGCAGCGAGTCACACAATGAGGCGGTGTTGATGGCGGGCTCGCTCGGCGTGTCAGCCTTGGTCTGTCTCCTCAACAATGGGAACTTGGGGGCGAGCGAAACTGATCAGAATATGCTTGGCCCGTTCTGGCGCATGCACTCGCCGATCACCGCGAACGGGGGATCGATCGTGCGCTCTCCGACGCCCGGGCCTGCGCTGTTTGTTGACGCCTGGTTTCGCGACGAGGGCGGCAGCCCGGTCGCCGAAGCGGAAGTGGACGTATGGCACTCCTCGCCTGAAGGTTTTTACGAGAACCAGGACCCGGCTCAAGCCGACATGAACCTGCGAGGAAAATTCTTCAGCGACAGGGAGGGGCACATCAGCTTCCGCACCGTGAAGCCGGCCGGCTATCCGATCCCGATCGATGGTCCGACAGGAGATCTTCTCCGCGCGCAGCGGCGCCATAACATGCGGCCGGCTCATCTGCATTTCCTCGCCAGCAGGCCAGGATTCAAAACGCTGATTTCGCAACTCTATGTTCAAAATGACAAATTCATCGATACTGACGTGCAATTCGGTGTGACCAGCCATCTGCTGGGCAATTACGTGCGGCACGAGAACGAGAAGGCGCCGGCCCCTGATGTCGATGCCCCGTGGTATTCGCTTGCGCATACATTTGTGATGGAAGCGGGCGAGAACAAGCTGCCGCGGCCCCCGATCAGCGGCAAGGCCGCCGGCACGCGGCCGGAAATCCCGCACCTCGCTTGAGGGTCAACCGGCCTGCGCCGCGGCGCGTTCGACCGAAGCCGCGGTTTGACCGAACAGAATTGCGCGCTCCTCGGCGGTGCGGATTCCTCCCAAATTGGGATTGACGGCCTTCGCCTTTTCGTAGGCCCGCTCCACCGCCGGCCGCGCACGGATCGCTTCGAACCAGCGCTTGAGATGCGGGAAATCCCCGATCCTTTGACCCTGGCGCTCGTGCGGAACGATCCAGGGATAGATCGCCATGTCGGCAATCGAATATTCGCCGGCGACGAAGGCGCGCTCGGCCAACCGTTTGTTGAGCACGCCATAAAGCCGATTGACCTCGTTGCGATATCGATCCATGGCGTACGGGATCTTCTCAACGGCGTAATTGCTGAAGTGGTTGTTCTGTCCGGCCATGGGACCAAGATTACCCATCTGCCAGAACAGCCACTGAATCGCATCAATCCGCGCGCGCCCATCGCGGGAGAGGAATTGACCGGCCTTCTCGGCCAGATAGAGCAGGATGGCGCCGGATTCGAATACGGTGATAGGCGCTCCCCCGCCAATGGGGGCCAGGTCCACGATGGCGGGAATGCGATTATTTGGAGAAACGGTCAGAAATTGCGCCTTGAACTGCTCGCCCTTGCCGATATTGACCGGGATGATCTTGTAGGGAGTTCCCGTTTCCTCCAGAAAAATCGTGATCTTATGACCGTTCGGGGTGGTCCAATAATAAAGATCGATCATCACCTGTTCCTTGTCGCTGATCGGATTGCAGCTCGTTTCCGTGGGGCGGTTTCACGACCCAATCGCGCAGGGAAGTGGCACGCGGCCGGACCTCTGGCAATCTCGATGCCGCATAGCTTCCCTTCCTGTCCAGCATTCGCCGGAATTGCAGGGTGAGTAGGCCATTGTGGCGGCCGGCCTCCTTGCCCTCGCCAGTGAGACTGATGAGAAGCGGTGATCAGCGGCTTCCAAGGGGTCAACGAGGAGATCATCGATCTATGCAATCGTGTTCCCTGTGGGAACGAAAGTGAGCGTGCAACAGTGATAGCCGTTGTACCGCTCGGGCATCGCGCCATCACCGCCGTTTGTGCCGCAAGCGTCCTCCTATGGGCAGGCGCCCAGGGAGTGAAGGCGCAATCCGCGGCCGAAGTCTGCCTGGCGGCCAACCGAACCCTTTCCATCGGCATCCCGCTTCCGCGCGCGGCGGCGCACCTCAAAGCAGGGGCGCTGCGCGTTGTTGCCTTAGGCTCATCCTCCACCACCGGATTGTGGGTGTTGGGCTCGGATGCGACATATCCGCAGGTGATGCGCCGTGAGCTCGCCGCGTTGCGACCGGGTGCGCAGATTGACGTCATCAATAGCGGCCGCATCGGCGATACGATCTCGGGCACCCTGGCGCGCCTGCAATCTGACGTTTTTGCCTATCGCCCCGACCTCGTCATTTGGCAACTCGGCACCAACGACGTGGCATGGGGCGGGCGCGCTGACGGCGCAAAGGATTGGATACTGGCGGGGGTCCGTGCGCTCAAATCCGATGGGTCAGAGATCATCTTGATGGATCTGCAATACGCGCCGATGGTGCTTGCCACCTCTCAGCACGAGACGATGCAAGCGACCATTGCGGAAGTCGCACGCGAGGAGCGCGTCGGGCTGTTTTCGCGTTTTTCCCTCATGCGCCGCTCCATCGAAGCCGGGCTACCCGCAGGCGCGCTGGTGGCGTGGGACGGACTGCACAATTCTGCCGCC
This sequence comes from uncultured Alphaproteobacteria bacterium, assembly GCA_963841105.1. Lineage (GTDB taxonomy): Bacteria > Pseudomonadota > Alphaproteobacteria > Rhizobiales > Xanthobacteraceae > VAZQ01. The sequence continues at coordinate 296,333 of CAWJCB010000001.1, read as the reverse complement.
GGCTACGATTGTCTCGGCCGAGCCCTGGCACGCGCCATTCATGCCGCTGCGCGTTGATGCCCGCACTACCGCTAGCCCGCCGTCTGATCACATCGCTGAGAACTGCGTTTTTCCTTAATGACGTGCAGCTTTGGCGTTGCTCTGAATTGCAGCAGCGGGTGGCCCGCGCTATCAAGATTATGATTGGTAAGTCAAATACTTAGCTACCAATTGCCGAAAACGCTTCGGGCGGCTCCCTTGGCGCGCTCGCGGAGACCGGGTTCAAAGAGTCCAGTACTGTGGCTTTTGTGCACTAGAGGCCCCGGACTGTTTGTGTTTGTAATTGCCTCGGTTCAGCGCAGGGGAATCTGACAACACAGGGGGTACCCAATGAAGAAAGTTCTGTTCGCCTTGGTAGCAACTCTCGTCGCGGTTAGCGTGTCTGGCTGCGTCGGCGTCGGCAAAGGCAAGGCTCCGCCTCCGATCGTGACCAAGGGCTAATCTCATAGGTTCACCGATAGGGCCGGCTCGCGCCGGCCCTACTCGGCTAAATCCGGCAGACAGGGGCGCAGTGTGGCCCAGAACCTTGCCGGGAACGTCAAGGAGGGGACAATGCTGTATAATCCGACAAACAGGAACAGCCGTCGCGTTGTGATGGGATTGTGCGCGCTTGCGATCTCCACCGGGCTGGACCTGTCCACTGCACGAGCGCAGGACACTTTCGAAGAATCAAGCGCCGCGACGACCGGCAGCGCGTTGGCAAGCGCAGCGACGAATGTGAGCGCACCGGCGACCGAGGTGACGCCGCTCAGGCCGGTGGACGTGCATCCAGGCGCCAATCCGTCGCCCTCTGCCGGCAACCCGGCGAAGCCGTATTTCATCGAATTCCGCGCGCGCAGCGCCTACAGCTACGGGCATACGTTTTTGGTGCACGGCCGCGTTGGCCAGAAGATTACGGCAAGAGACGTTGTCGGCCTGCATCCGATCAGCGAAAGCCCGGTGCCTTGGATGATCGGGCACATCATCCCGGTGATATCGGAAACTGGCGCCAGCGATGGCGACTACGAGGACGTGTACATCATCGCGCGCTATCGCATCCTGCTGAGTGAAGCGGAGTACAAGCCCATCCTTGCGTATCTGCGCCAGAGGCAGCACAACTCGCCGATTTGGCACGCGGTTCTCTACAACTGCAACGCATTCGTCGGCGATGTCGCGAGGCATATAGGGCTGAAAGCGCCGGTCAACACGCTGGCAATGCCGAAGGACTTCATCAACGAGCTTAAGTCCATGAATAACGGCCGTTCGGTGCTCAGCGGCCCGATGACACGCGAGGCCGCCGCCGCAGCCGAGACGCCGCAGGCGTCTGCTCCTGCGCCAGCCGCTCGCGCGCGGACGGCTGCCACCAACTCGCGGCCACAGCACGCTGCGGTCAGCGCTCAGGCCGTGCGCGCTCCGGCTGTCGGCTCCTCCTACGCTGGCGTGCAGTGAGATCACTGCCTGCAGTTGCGCGGAAGCGGCTTTAACTCCAACGAACAAACCGGTTTCTGACCTGAGGTAGAAACCGGTTTTTCTTTCCCGCCTCGCCTCGCCAAACCCAACTTTGCCAACGCGTCTCTGAAGAGACTCGGGAAAGACTCGGGTTGCTTGACCAAGGGCGCCGATCTACGTCTGTATTGTCCCCATTCGGAAGCCGGTGCGGAGGCTCTTGTGAACCGAGTAGCTCGACTCGTGCCTTGGATTTTTGCCGCCGCCGTAGTGGGCGCTGCGGGCGCAGCGCGCAGCCAATCCAACCTGGATGCCGGAAAGTCGCCGGAGCAGATTTTCGCCGATACCTGCAGCGCCTGCCACGCCCACGCGCATACGCTCAGGTCTCCGGACGCGACATTTCTGCGCCAGCATTACACGACCAGTGCACGGCAAGCCGCCGCGATGGCCGCATACGTGCAGACCGCCATTCACAATCCGCCCCCACCGCCGCCACCACCGGCGCCGCCCGCGCCCAAGACCCGCCGGCCCTCGGACAGCATTGAAACGGGTCCCAGCGGGGAAATTGCAATCGGTGAAGCTGCGCCAGCCCATTCTCCGCGTGCCGCCGCCCTTCCATTCGCTGATCTGGAAGAATAGCGGATGCGTCTCAGCTTGATGTCAATATATGCCGGGGATGATGCGTGATGTCCGCAGCATGTAGCGGCGATAATCCTCGCCGAAGATGTCGATCATCAGCCGCTCCTCGCGCCCGACGCGCAAGAAAAACAGCGTACCGAACCCGATCAGGCCGGCGGGCCCCGCGATCCAGTTGGGAAGGAGCAGAGCCTGCGCGCAAGCCCACAGCCAGAAAGCCGAATACATGGGATGGCGCACGCGATTGTACACGCCGCTGGTCACGAGACTGTGCTGATCGCGCACTTCCAGTGCGGCGGACCAATTGCGTCCGAGATCCCGGTGCGTGCGATAAAACAACCAGAGGGCGGCGCCGAACAGCGTGGCGCCGAGCCCGCTTTGCCAAGGTCCAAATGGGTAATCCGCGAATTGCGGTGCGCCCGTGAGCGCGTAAATCGCGGGAATGACCCCTAATCCGGTCGCGGAGATCGTCAAGAGGATGCTCTCGCGCGTGGAATCACTGCGCACCCGCTTCGGCGTGCGGCGCGAGCGGCGCTGGTGCGGATAACGAATGATGAACCAGCCGACGACGCCCGCAAGCCAAATCAGCTTGGCGGCGAGCAGCGTCATCGCGCAGGTTCCACGATCGCAACGTGCTCGCACACGGCTTCCCGGTAACCGCTGTCGGGGGCCATGAAGTCGAGAAGTCCTCCCGGTGATTTGGTCCAGAGAGGAAACGGCACCGGACCACAGACCATCAGGAAATAATCGTAGGGAGCGCGCTGATCGTTCGCCATGACGGGCTGATAATGCAGGCGCAGGTAGTTGCGCCGATAGCGCGACAACGACTGCGGAGTCAGCATCTGATGCACCTGCACCCGCCTGATCACGGGGTTGCCGGTGAGCCGCTCGCCGACCCGCAGCAACGCGACGGGGTCGAATTTGTAGAAGCTGATGATGTCGTCGCGCGCCTGATACTCGGCCCAGAAAATGGACGGGGCAGCCGCTATGCGCGCACTCACTTCGCGCAGCCGCCTTGCGGCCGGATGCAAGGCGAATTTCGGGATTGTCGCGCCGACGGTGAGCACGCAGACCGCAGCACCGTGACGCCCGAATTCGCCATCCTGGGAGAGCGCGCGGTCAAGCACGTCGAGAGCAAGCATCGCACCCAGACTGTGGCCAACGAGCACAATCTCGTCGAGCCCCCTCTCTCTGGCCCGCGCCGCGATTGCCTGGGTGAAGCAGTCGAGGCGCTTATCCATGTCGCTGCGCCATCCGTAGAGATACTCGCGCGCGAAAATCCAATCGTCCAACATCTGCTCGACCCGCCAGCGTCGTCCAGGCCATTGCAAGAGACCGATGAAGACGAGCGCTCCGACGCAGAGCCCAACCATGATTTCGCCCAGTCCCGTGAGCGGCAGAAAGCCGAGCAACAAGCGGGCACAAAACCAGGCAACGGCCGCGAACAAGACGATCTGAACAAGCGGGACGAAGAAAAAAATCACGTACCGGTGATTGGCGCGGAAGTAACGGAACATTGTCCCGGTGCCGATGAAGTCGACATACGCAACCGCCGCCTTCCATAATCGGATCGCAGTCGGTCGTGCGAAATCGGCCTGGACAATGTCATCCCAAAGCAGCGTCTCATGCACCGCCTCGACCTGCCAGTCCGCGCCCCGCGCGTTCACCGTCCACCCGGCTCGGGTCCGATCGCTTGATCGTTCGAGTTGCGAAAGGGTTGCCTCGATCGTCCAGGTGCGCTTGAACACGTCGAGCTGGCGCGCAAAACGGCGGAACTGCGCGCCGCAATCGACGGGATCGTAGCCGGCGAGGTGATAGACGTGCCGACGCCTAATCATGCGGCAGAACTAACGAGAATGCACATGCACCGTCAACCGCAGAGGGAACCTTGTGGAACCGGCGTTGCGCGAGCGCCCTCATCTGGGTGAAGCCGGACGCATCATGACCGCTTTACCCTCTCGAGAGACTTACGAGCGCAAGTGGAGCTTCGGTCCGCGGCAGCTCATGGCGGCGGTGGTGCGTGCGCGCGGTTGGCGGCGGGCATCGATTGCATTCGGCGCGGGTGCGGTTTCAGCCCTCGCAGATGCACCCACGCATCTCTGGCCCATCTTGTTCCTCACGTTTCCGGTGCTTGTGTGGCTCATCGATGGCGCCCCTGGTGCCCGCCTGCGCGGAACGTGGAGCTGCGCGATCGCGGGCTGGTGCTTCGGCTTTGGCTATTTCCTTGTTGGCTTTTACTGGATCGGTCACGCGTTCCTGGTGGACGCGGAAACGTTCGGCTGGCTGCTGCCGATCGCGGTGATCGGAGGGCCGGCATATATCGCCATCTACATCGCCATTGGTTTCGCCGTCGCACATCTGTTGTGGAGTCGCGGGGCGGTGCGCATCCTTGCTTTTGCGATTGCGATGACCGCTGCCGAATGGCTGCGCGGCCACGCGCTGACAGGGTTTCCGTGGAATGCCTTCGGCTATGCGCTCACGACGCCTCTCGAGCTTGCGCAAGCCGCCTCGCTCTTCGGCATTTGGGGACTGACCTTCCTTGCGGTCGTCATATTCGCGACGCCGGCAACGCTTACGGACGGCCTTTCCGATACGAAGAGGCCTTGGTTGCCGCTCCTCTGCGCGGTCACTGTTCTCGCGGCGCTGATCGTTTTCGGCATGTGGCGATTGGGCAGCACGCCGACGACTCTGGTCGATGGGGTCGCCCTGCGAATCATGCAGCCGAACCTGCAGCAGGACGCAAAATTCAATTATTCCGCGAAGGCGGACGTGATGCGGCGCTACATCGCCCTCTCCAGCAGAAACAGCGATCTGCGGCCGCGTGGCCTGCGCGACGTCACGCATCTGATCTGGCCGGAATCGGCTTTTCCGTTCTATCTCAACACGGAGCCCGAGGCGATCGCCCAGATCGGCGCCATGTTGCCGGAGGGCACCGTGCTGATCACCGGCGCCGATCGCACCGGCCCGCCGCCGGCGGGTGCGGCAAGCAGCGCGACGCATACCTCGATGTATGTCATCGATCATCATGGCGCGATGCTCTCGCTCTACGACAAGGTGCATCTCGTCCCCTTCGGCGAGTTTCTTCCGTTGCAAGCGCTTCTTGAACGCCTGGGCTTGGTCCAGCTTACCAAGGTAGCGGGTGGCCTGATTGCCGGCGATGGCCGGCATCCCATGCCGGTCGTGCACGCGCCATCGGCGCTCCCGCTGCTTTGCTACGAGGTGATCTTCGCGGACGAGCTTGGATCGCGCGATGAGCGGGCGGGCTGGCTCCTCAACCTCACCAATGACGGCTGGTTCGGTATCAGCACAGGTCCCTATCAGCACTTCCAGCAGGCGCGCCTGCGTGCCGTGGAGCAGGGGCTCCCGCTGGTGCGCGCGGCCAATACGGGGATTTCCGCGGTGGTCGATCCGCTCGGCCGGGTCATCCGGTCATTGCCGCTTGGCGCCGAAGGCCTCCTCGACGCGCCGCTGCCGGCGGCGATAGCCCCCACTTTCTACGCCCGCTTCGGCGATGCTCTCGTTACCGTGTTGCTGGCCGGTGCGCTCGTCATAGTCGTCCGCCGGCGCATTTCGCAGCGATTGCGTGGCCCCCTCGATAGGCGCGCACGGTAACCCGCTGCCGTAACCTAGCCGTTGCAGAGCCCATTTGTAGCCTCAAAACGGACGCGCGCGCGGTGGAAGTTGCGGTGTTCGAGCACGGCTGAACGGCGCGCTGCCGCGCCCGTCGGGGTCTCGCAACGGCCGCAGGGGAAAGCGTCAGTTCGCGGCCGAAAGGAGGATCGGATGAAGAAGCTTTTGCTTTCTGGGATAGCCGCGAGCGCACTGCTGGCCGGCGCCGCCGATGCGGCCGACCTTGCCAGGCCGGTACCGGTATATCGGCCGGCTCCAGTTGTGACCTATTTCACCTGGACCGGATGTTATGTCGGCGGCAATGCCGGCGGGGTCTGGGCTCGGAAGGAATGGACCGACGATGTGGCCGGATTTGCCGGCACCAGCCTTGGGACATACAGCGCCAACGGCTGGCTCGGCGGCGTCCAGGGAGGGTGCAACTATCAGGCCGGCAGCTGGGTGTTCGGCATCCAGGGCGATTACGACTGGGCCAATGCCACGGGCAGCAATGCCAATCTGCTGTTCCCGGCGACAACCGATCAGTCGACCATCCGGTCAATCGCGTCAGTTACTGGTCGGGTCGGTTATGCGTGGGACCGCTTCCTGCTTTATGTGAAGGGCGGCGGCGCCTGGGAACGTGACGACTACAGCATCCTGATCGGCGGCTCCACGATCACAACGACAAGCGAGACGCGCGGCGGCTGGACGGCCGGTATCGGCGGCGAATACGCCTTCCTGGACTGGCTGACCGGATTTGTCGAATACGACTATTACGACTTCGGCACCCGCACGAACACGTTCGCCAACTGTACGGTGGGAGCCTGCGGCGCGGTGAGCTTCCCCGTCAACGTGAAGGACACCAAGAACGTGTTCAAGGTCGGGCTCAATTTCAAGTTCGGCCCGACGGCTCCGCTGCTCGGCAGGTATTGATCGCGCATCTTCTCGCTACAATCGTGCTCCGTCATGCGCGCCGACGGCTTTGACCCGCGCATCACGCAAGTCGGAAAGACCGACTTGCGTCATCTCGTCTCGAAGCTGATGCTTCACGATTGCACGGATGCAAGTCCGGCCATGACGGGACGGGGCAACCCCTTGCGCCTTCACCTGGAAAATCCGACAATTTCCCCGCAAGCACCGAGGAGAAAGCCATGCATGAACTCTCACTTCCGGCTGATCTCGTCACCCGCGTCACCGAGCGAACCGGCCGGGCGCATCCCTTCGATGTGATCGAGCCGGGCAAGACCGCGTTCGTCGTCATCGACATGCAGAACTATTTCATGAAGCCCGGCTTCCAGGGCGAGGTGCCCAAGGCACGCGCGGTCGTGCCGGCGGTCAACCGTCTTGCCGCCGCGCTGCGCGAGCTCGGCGGACATGTGGTCTGGGTGAAGAATGCGACCAATGATACGCGCGAAAGCTGGAGCGTGTATCACGATTGGCTGCAGACGCCGGACCGCCGCGACCGCCGCTACGCCAGCATGGATGTTGCGCATGAGGGTCACGCACTCTGGGCAGAGCTCGATGTTCAGCCCGCCGATGCGCAGATTGTCAAAAAGCGCTTCAGTGCCTTCCTGCCCGGATCATCTGATATCGCCTCCTATTTGCGCGGTCGCGGTATCGACACGGTTCTCATCGGCGGCACCGCGACCAATATCTGCTGCGAGAGCTCGGCCCGTGATGCGATGATGCTCAACTTCAAGGTGATCATGGTGCATGACGTGTTGGCGACCTATACCGACGAGGAGCACAACGCGACCTTGCGCAATTTCTACACCATATTCGGCGACGTGCAGACGCTCGACGAGGTGATGGCCTCACTCGGGCGCGGATCGCATAAGGCCGCCGCCTGATATTTCTTTGTAGGGCGGGTTAGGCGCGTTTTCGCGCCGTAATCCACCGTGCTCGGCGGATTGCGCTGACGCTAATCCGCCCTACAAATCCGAGCGCGACGGCCGCCTTTTTTCCGTTGACCATGAGACCCATATTTCGGGGATGCCAAACCCTCCGGACCAGCCGCCGAAGCGCACGCGCGATCCGGCAAAGCACTCGAAAAAGGATCCGGCAAAACCGACGCGCGCCAAGGCGGCCCGCCCGGAATTGCCGCCGATTGAGCCGGCGCTTGCCGAGCTGCTCAATCCCGCGATAGGTGACGGCACCGCGGGTCCCGGCTCACAGACGGGACTGCAGCCGCCTCCGGACAACTCCTTTGATCGGCGCGCCGATTTCGCCGCCGCGCATCGCGCGCGCAAATCGACCCCCCAGGGCTTCAATGAGGCGCCGCAATCCGGCTATGGCGGCAAGGGCGCTCATCCCCCGGGTATGGATGCTGAGCTTGCTCAGGCGCTTGGCTTCGATGCGAATGACCTGTCGCCGCCGGCGCCTGCTGCAAGCAAAAATGTTGCAGCATTCCGCGGCGTCACCGGCGCTTCCGCCACGGTGGAGGCGTTGGAAGCCTTGCTGCGCGAGGGCCGGCCCGAGTTCACCGAGCGCCCGTGGATGCCGCACCGGCCGCCGCGCCCGGAAAAAACCGAAGGCGGTCGGAAGCTGGTCATCAAGGCGGATTTCGCGCCGACCGGCGACCAGCCGCGGGCGATTGCCGACCTGGTCGAAGGCGTCAAGCGGCAGGACCGCACGCAGGTTCTTCTCGGCGTGACCGGCTCGGGAAAGACCTTCACCATGGCCAGGGTGATCGAGGAGACGCAGCGGCCCGCGCTCGTCCTCGCGCCCAACAAGACGCTTGCCGCCCAGCTCTACGGCGAGTTCCGGAGCTTCTTCCCGGACAACGCCGTCGAGTATTTCGTCAGCTACTACGACTATTACCAGCCGGAGGCCTATGTGCCTCGCACCGACACCTATATCGAAAAAGAATCCTCCATCAACGAGCATATCGACCGCATGCGCCACAGCGCAACGCGCGCCCTGCTCGAGCGCGACGATGTGATCATCGTCGCCTCGGTGTCGTGCATCTACGGCATCGGCTCGGTGGAGACCTATTCCGCCATGACGTTCACGCTCAAGCAGCGCGAGCGCATTGATCAGCGGCAGCTGCTGGCCGACCTCGTGGCGCTGCAATACAAGCGCAGCGCCGGCGATTTTTACCGCGGCACTTTCCGCGTTCGCGGCGACGTCATCGAGATTTTTCCTGCCCACTATGAGGATCGCGCCTGGCGTGTTTCGCTGTTCGGCGACGAAATCGAATCCATTCACGAGTTTGATCCGCTCACAGGTCACAAGACTGACGAGCTGGAATTCGTGAAAATCTACGCCAATTCCCACTATGTCACGCCACGGCCGACCCTGCTGCAGGCGATCGCGGGCATCAAGAGCGAGCTGCGGTCGCGCTTGAGCGAGCTCAATGCCGGCGGCCGGCTGCTTGAAGCGCAGCGGCTGGAGCAGCGCACGCTTTACGATCTGGAAATGATGGAGGCCACCGGCTCATGCGCCGGCATCGAGAACTATTCGCGCTATCTCACCGGCAGGAAACCGGGAGAGCCGCCGCCCACGCTGTTTGAGTATGTTCCCGACAACGCGATCGTTTTCGTTGACGAAAGCCACGTCACCGTGCCGCAGCTCGGCGGCATGTTCCGCGGCGACTTTCGCCGCAAGGCCACGCTCGCGGAATATGGCTTTCGCCTGCCCTCCTGCATGGACAATCGGCCGCTGCGGTTCGAGGAGTGGGACGCCATGCGCCCGCAAACCGTCGGCGTCTCTGCGACGCCGGGTCCCTGGGAGATCGAGCAGGCGCACGGCATTTTTGCCGAGCAGGTGATCCGGCCGACCGGCCTCATCGATCCGCCGGTGGACGTGCGGCCGGCGCGCACCCAGGTCGATGATCTCGTCGGTGAAGTGCGTCAGGTCGCGGCGGCGGGCTATCGCTCGCTTGTCACCGTGCTGACCAAGCGCATGGCCGAGGACCTCACGGAATATCTGCACGAGCAGGGTATCCGCGTGCGCTACATGCACAGCGACATCGACACGCTGGAGCGCATCGAGATCATCCGCGATCTTCGCCTGGGCGCTTTCGATGCCCTGGTCGGCATCAACTTGTTGCGCGAGGGTCTCGACATTCCGGAATGCGCCCTGGTCGCCATCCTCGATGCCGACAAGGAGGGTTTTTTGCGCAGCGAGACTTCGCTTATCCAGACGATCGGCCGCGCCGCGCGCAATATCGACGGGCGCGTCATCCTCTACGCCGATACCGTGACCGGCTCGATGGAGCGGGCAATGGCCGAAACCAATCGGCGGCGCGAGAAGCAGGAAGCCTACAATGTCGCCAACGCAATCACGCCGGAAAGCGTGCGCAAGGGCATCGCCGACATCTTGAGATCCGTTTACGAGCGCGATCACGTGTTGATCTCGACCGGCGGTGGTCTCGCCGGCATCGGCGACGAGGAGGCGGCCGCAACCATTGGGCACAATTTCGAGGCGGTCATTGCGGGTCTCCAAACGCGCATGCGCGAGGCGGCTGCCGATCTCGACTTTGAGGAAGCTGCCCGTTTGCGCGATGAGGTCAAACGTCTGCGCGCGACCGAGCTCGCCGTGGTCGACGATCCGAGCGCGACGACCGTCGTGGTTGCGCGCGGCGCACGCCCCGGCGCTTCGCGCAGCAGCGCCGGGGAGGGGCGGGGCGGGCGCGAAGGGCCCCGCAAGCCCACCCTCGACGAGATGGGACCGGGGCCGCAAAAGGAATCGAAGCCTTATCGGCCGGGGCCGCGGTCGAGCACCGGCCGGCCCGGCATGCGCGGCGGCTGGCGCCCGCGCGGACGGTAAGTCAGTTCGCCGCCGGCGGCGCGACTGCGGCGTCCGGCTGATTGCTGCGCGCCAGCGCCTCGGCGACAAAGCCGCTGGCTTTCATTTCCTCGACGAACGCATTGAGGTAGCGCGGCGCCGCCTCACGGTCGCCATAGCGCAGCTTTGGCGTTCCCATGGCCTGCCGGATTTCCATGAACCGGCCGTCGATCAGCCGCACCGACGGGTTCGTCTTGGCGAACGCCACCAGCGGCTGCTTCACCCCCGCCGCCGCTTCGAGCTTCTCGCGCATGAACAGATCGAGTCCGCTTTCGCCGCGCACGAGCTTTGCCTGCTTGATGGTGCGCGTCAGAAACAGGTCATAGGCGGACCCCTTGTTGACGCCGATGCGCACTCCCTCGCGATCCACATCCGCCACGGCGCGCAGGGGCGAGTTGATCGGCACGAGATAGACGCCCTCGATGAGGACATAGGGCGCGGTGAACGCGATCTCCGCGGCGCGCACCGGCTCGATGGCCAGGAAGGCTATATCCCAGGCCCCGGTCTTGAGCGCCTCGAATACCTTGCCGGCGGCATCGAAGGGGACGAACTCGACAGGCACGCCGAGACGGCGGCCGAGCTCACGAGCAAGGTCAGCGGAAACGCCGCGCGGCTCGCCGGTCGCGGGGTCTTTCTGCGCCAGGACCATGTTGCCGAAATTGATCGCAGCGCGCAGCTTGCCGGCAGGTGCGATGTCCTTGACGACTTCGGCGGGGACGGTGCTCACCATGCTGCCTCCTTGGATGCCGACGCCGCTGCTCTGAGCGCGGGCCGCCGCAACCGCGGCGATGACGAGCATGGCGGCACAAACGGTCTTGTGCATGAATTTCTCCGTGTGGGTCTGGTCGTAGCGTCAAAGCCGGCGACGGACAACGGCTTGTCCCGGAGCGTGTTGCCCGCAACATAACGGCAACACCAAAGCAGGCTCTGCAATTTGCCGCGTCTTGGTGTATCCTGGAGGGACCGACCGGCACAGGAGGAAGTCATGGCAAAAGGTCAGATGCGCGGCACGAAGGAAAAGAAGAAGCCGAAGGCGGAGTGGAACAAAAAGAAAAAGGGAACCCCGGCGCCATCGACGATGGCCGCGGGACAGAGTCAGGTCAAGTCCGAGCTGTTCGGCAAGAAGGGGTAGTATTCGGAATTCGTCATTCCTGGCTCCGACTTCGGCTGGCCCGGCATAAGAGGCTATTCCGGGGCCCGTGAATGATGTGGGTAGGTTTCCCAGGTGGGACGGTATCCGCCCTCCGCCTGATCGCCCCAGCTGGTCCAGCCCGCTCGCGTCCCGCGCGCAAATAATTCCAAATATGGTCCGGGCGAGCAGGCCTCGATCAGAGAATATTGCTCGTCCGGCTTGCGCGAATGCTCGCGCTTGCGCGTAGCCAGCAAATTCACCTGGCGCCGCCCCGGCGCGAGCGTGCGCGCATTCTTCCCCTTGACGCCGAACAGAAGGAGCTCCGTGACGTTCCTGAAGTAAAAGCCGACCCCGCGCCCATCGGAGCCACCGTCCTTGCGCACTTTATGCCAGACGAGATTGGATTTGTAGAGAAAGCCCCACGCTTGCATGACGGCCAAGCCTTCCGGCAACAGAGCGTTTGGGCACCAAAGATAAAGATGGGCTTTGGCCGTGGTTGTTGCGTTCACCGGAAGCGCCTTGATCTCTGTCAGTCCCAGGGTGGTGTAGCGCGAAAGGCGTTTGTGCTCCGGCGCAACCTTTCCTGTCTTGTTGGTGAACTGCCAGGGCGGATCGGCGAGGACGCTAGCGAAGCGCCTCTCACCGATGAAGCCAAGCAGATCAATACCCCTGTTCCCGCCGGCCGACTCCATCATTTATTTACCTTACGAGTGGTAAAACTATCAGGTATTCCCGCCGCCTTGATGGCCCGGAAAAGCCCCGGCGGGGCCGCGAGGCTGTCACATTATCGTGCGGGTATCGAGCGCTGAGAGCGCCAACTGGGCGTGCAACGGGGATGGTTCAAGATGGCATCACTGAAATCAAGCGAAGCCGCTGTCATCGACAAGCCGGTCGAGATGCAAGTGGAGGGCGATATCCGTGAGTTCGTTCGCCGCGACCTTTCGACACTGCGCCGGCAACCGGAGAGTGACAGCGAGATGGTTGCAAGCAACATCGGCTCCCTGCTGGCGCGGGTGTCAGGCAGCTCCGTGAAGGAGATCGACAAGCTGATCACCGAGCTGCAGACGCTGCGCGAGATGCTGCACAACGAAGGCGCCCGCGTGCAACGCGAGATCGTCGAATACGCGACCTTGAGTCAGGCCGCCATGCAGTTGACCAGGATCATCGCGGAGAGCCTCACGCACTGGAAGAAGACGCCCGACGCGCCGAGCATGCGCGAGGACTGAACCGCAGCAGTTGATTTGAGAGCGCTGCACGGGGGGTCGCGCGCCCCTACGTTGGCGCAGTTGCCGTTCTCGCTATCGCGTCAAGCGCGGCAGTCATGGCGCTGACCGTCGCCTCGGCCTCGTGGTCCAGCGCATGCCGTTTCGCGAGCCAGCGCGGATCGTTGCACGAAAGCCAGGTGTTGCCCGATCCGTCCTGCCAAACCAGCGCCTTCAGCGGCAGATCGATTCCGATCGTCTGAGTTGACTGCATCAGCGGCGTGCCGGCTTTGGCATTGCCGAAGATCAGAAGCTCGGTCGGCCGCAACGACAGTCCGGCCTCCGCGGCCGCCGCTGCATGATCGATGCGGGCAAATACGGTCATTCCCTTTGCCATGACTGCGGCCTGAAGCCTGTCCATCGTATCCTTCGGCCCTAGGCTGCTACGTGCGGTTGTCAATCCGTCTGCGGCCATCGCTTGCACTCCCTTAGAGGCCGAGGTCGGTCAAAGAAGGGTGATCGTCGGGACGGCGGCCGAGCGGCCAGTGATACTTGCGCTCGCTCTCCTTGATCGGAAGATCGTTGATGCTGGCGATGCGCAGGCGCATCAGGCCCTGCTCGTCGAATTCCCAATTCTCGTTGCCATAGGAGCGAAACCACTGGCCGCTGTCGTCGTGCCACTCATAGGCAAAGCGCACGGCGATGCGGTTCTCGCGGAATGCCCAGACCTCCTTGATCAGGCGGTAGTCGAGCTCGCGGTTCCACTTGCGCGTCAGGAACGCCGCGATGGCATCGCGGCCGTGAAGGAATTCCGAACGGTTCCGCCAGCGGCTGTCGGTTGTATAGGCGAGTGCCACCAGCGACGGATCCCGTGTATTCCACGCATCTTCGGCCATCCGTGCCTTCTGCGCGGCGGTCTCTGCGATGAAGGGAGGAAGTGGCGGCCTACTCATTGGCGCGGTCCATGGTGAGGGTTTCGGGGTGCTTTGATATCTACGGACCCGGGATCACAATTCACTGATGCATGCTTGCGAGACTTGGTCGTCGCCTGCCGATTCATGCGAGTCATGCTCCAATGAAAATGAGCACTAATTTAGTTTGTCCCACGACGCTCCGCCTGCGTGTCTAATTTAATTTAGTCGGAACCCCCGATTTGCGCGCCTTCAGCGACGGGGTATAAGTCGGCGTGCCTGCTCTTCCACGCGGTCAGTCGCGGCCAAGAACGGCTGCTGGCCGGGCTCGTAGGGAGACAAGGCAATTTGCGAGGCGCCCGTAGCTCAGCTGGATAGAGCGCTGCCCTCCGAAGGCAGAGGTCGGAGGTTCGAATCCTCTCGGGCGCGCCAATGATCTCAGTCGCTTAGAGCAATTGATCAGCTTCGCCAAATCGGCCTAGCAAGCACATAGCTAGCAAGCATCGCTCAGTTCGCTCCAAAATTTGGCCGGAATATAGTCCCGGCTTGATGGAAAATTCTTGGCGCGCCGCCACCGTTTCTGTGACGTATCGTTCGCAAAGCAAACTCCCTAACGATGCTTTCCAAGATTGCTTCGCCAAGCTCGCGGAGTCGCGCTGCTCGCGCCTTCGTCACATTGAATCCCCACCCGCATCGCCCAGTGCCGGACAGTTAAGCCGGCAAGGCGTCGCTAAGTCCTCGGGCGGGCGATGCGGGTGTCTAGCGATTGGTTGTTAGCGGTTTCCGCGCGTAAGGGCGTTGGGACGCAGCACGGTGCCAAACCGGGAGACCTTATGCTGCCCCCGCCCCGGAATTTTTACTTATCTTCGCGTTCTGATTGCGGATTAAAAGTTGGGATGTGAGATTGTACGGCCGCGCGTGCCCAGAAACGCGCGACGCAAGATGTAGCATTAGCCTGCAACGAGGAGGCATTCATGCGAATTGCGATCATCGGTGCCGGATCAGTCGGTTCGACGCTGGGTCAGGCTTGGCTCAAGCATGGCGAGGATGTGATTTGGGGCTTACGCAATCCGGATGATCAGAAATATGCGGCCTTGCCCAAAGAGCGCGTTAAAGCGCCGGCCGAAGCCGTCAAGGGTGCGGAGATCGTGGTAATCGCGACGCCCTGGTCCGCGACCCAGGCGGCAGTGCAAGGCCTCGGCAGCCTCAGGAGCAAAATCCTTATCGACTGCACCAATCCCTTGGGAATGAGTTCCGATGGCTTACAGCTGGTCCTCGGGTTCGACACGTCCGCTGGTGAGCAGGTCGCAAGCTGGGCACCGGGCGCCTTCGTCTTCAAGACCCTCAATACGACGGGCGCGAGCAATATGGCTGCGGCCACCGAATACGCGGTAAAGCCAATGATGCTGGTCGCGGGTGACGATGTTGCGAAGAAAACGGTGGTGATGGAGCTGGTTGGCAAGCTTGGCTTCGAGTTGGTCGATGCCGGTCCATTGAAGAATGCACGACTTTTGGAACCGTTCGCTATGGTGTGGATCGATCAGGCCATGAAGCGCGGTCGTGGCCGCGACTTCGCATTCGCGCTGGTGTCAAGATGACGTGAGATCGGTGCCATTGATGCCCCGCATCGCCCAGTGCCGGACAAGTTGCCGATCGACGCCGGCAAGCCGGGCTACCTCGGACTGGGTAACGAGCCCTTCGGCTGCATTGGCCCAAACAAACCGTGATAGGGGTTCGGCGAGCCAAGGCGTCGGGGATCCGACCGACGTGAACATAAGCCGCCCTGAGGAGCCACCAACCGAATGCCCCTGATGCCCCCCTAAAGGCCTCCACAATGCATCCGTGTGGTACGGTGGAGCCCATGTTAGCACTCGGTGAACCGCTTATGAGGATGCTGTTATTCGTGATGTGTTGCTCGTGGAGTTCAATAGCTGGCGGGCAATCGGGCTCCGCCAACGCTGTCTTGCCGGGATGTAGGGCATTTATCGGCTCGCCAAACGTGCCGGCATCAATGCCTGAAGGATATTGCGCTGGGGTGGTGCAGACCCTAATGGCCGTGACTGACGAGCTTTCTCCGGAAAATCGCTTGTGTATTCCCGACCGCGCTTCGACAGGTCAGGTTGTTCGAGTGGTCGTTGATTACCTAGACGCTCGACCAAAACTTCATAATTTACAGTTTGTCACTTTGGCTATGGAGGCCATCAAACAAGCTTGGCCTTGTGCGCGATAACGATCCGCATCAAAGCCAAGACATGAGGGCCTTGCTCACATCGATTCCGCCGCTACGCCTAATGCCGACGAGTTGCCGATCGATGACGGCAAGACATGCCACCTCACGAGCGATCGGCTGGAATCTTTACGCACGCAGTTGGTAGCTAAGGGGCTCAGCGCGCCAAGGCGTCGGGACGCTGCACGGAGCAAAATTAGGGCGTGCTTGCCTTGCCCGCCCCCATAGGAAAAATTTTGCACCGCCCTCACCGCACATCCGCAGTGATTGCGGACTGAAAATCGGGAGGGACATGACAGCCGCGAAGTGCCATGAGCCGACATTCGAGTTTTTGCTCGATCACCTCGTCCGCGATGGTCAGGACGCTTGGCGGAATAGTGAGGCCGAGCACTTTTGTGGTCTTCAAATTGAAGCAGAAGGCCAAGGATATTCCCCCAGAGACCAACAAGCCTCAAATCAAGTCCGGCCATACGGTCTTCGCATCCTGCCCAACTGCGCCCCAACGCGCCCGGTGGATGAACCCCGCTCACCCCCGAGGCGACTAACAGGCGAGGTGCCGTTGCGCATCACCCCAACGCGCTCTCCGCTGGCCCCGAAGGGACCCGCGTCATCTCGCCCCTCATACGCAGTGGTATTGTTACAGGGGGTAATGTGAATGAGTGTTCAGTTTTGCGCGAAATCGGTACAAACACTCGCTGCCACATTTGCGCTTGAGACCGGTCATCAGCAATATTTAGATATTGGATCCGAAGGGCTCGTCTAAGGAAGTGTTAGCATGAGCTACCGACCACTTGCTCTTGCTGCAGCAGTAGCAGCATTGTCATCAACGCACGTTACGAGCGCTGCGGCGCAGTCCGCTTATGTGGCGCCCGGTGGCATCTACATTAGTGCTGGAGCCGGGCCGGTGCACGTGACGCCCGGGGGCGCCGACTTTGGAGCGGCCGCGTACGTAGGGCCCAGCGATGGCTATGGATATGGGGTAGCCGCGTACGAGGAACCCGGCTACGACGACGGATACGGAGCAGCCGCGTACGAAGAACCCCGCTATGGCGGCTTTGGATGCGAACCAAGCCCGTATGTAGCGCCCCGCTACGGCTATGGATACCGACCAGCGCCAGCGCCCCGTTACGGTTATGGCTACGGACCAGCGCCGGCACCCCGTTACGGTTATGGAGACGACGGACCAGCGGTAGCGCCCCGCTACGGGTATGGCTACCGACCAGCACCAGCGCCCCGTTACGGTTATGGCTACGGACCAGCGCCAGCACCCCGTTACGGTTATGGACTACGGACCAGCGGTAGCGCCCCGCTACGGGTATGGCTACCGACCAGCACCAGCGCCCCGTTACGGTTATGGCTACGGACCAGCGCCAGCACCCCGTTACGGTTATGGATGCGGACCAGAGCCGCGTCGCTATGGATACGGACCAGCGCCACGTTACAGACGCCCCGCTCGGACGGCAGCCCATGCGCCAAACGGTGATGCGGCTGAGCCGCCGGGGCGACCGCACGTGCCCGCGCCCTTTGCTGGTCAACGATGATCAACGGGCCGCGTTTCGTTCAAGCAATATTTATCAATGAGCACACGATGCTGTTGAAAAAGGATTATAAGGGGGGGTCTTCAAAAAGTGGTCACCGACGATTCGATTGTTGCGCGCCGCTGACATGTCGTGGACTTTTTCAACAGCACGGTAATCCGTGCAATCACATCAGGTCTGCTTTACCTCAGACATCGGATATAGGTGGTGTGCGTCGGCACTTCACGTTCGTGCCATAAGCGGCCATTAGCCAACCTTACTCAATCACCTCGTCGGCGAGCGCAAGCAGCTTTGCCGGGATTTCGAGGCCGAGCGCCTTGGCGGTTTTCATGTTGAGCACCAGCTCGTATTTAGTTGGCGCTTGCACGGGCAGGTGGGCGGGCTTCTCGCCTTTAAGGATGCGGTTGACGTATCTTGCTGCTTGCCGGTATTGATCGACCAAGTCCGGCCCGTACGACAGCAGGCCGCCCGCCGCGACGAGATAGCGAAAGGGATAGATCGCAGGCAGCCGGTGACGGCGTGCGAGCGCAATGATCGAGTTCTCGATGTACCTCTGTCAGAATGCTTGCTGTAACTATTAGTCCGCTGTTCGGCGAACTTGCAAATTCCGTCAGCCCTCGCTCGATTTCGGCGGCATCGCGCATTCCAACCGGGGTCAACGCCACGCCGAGGGTGGGCGCCACTCCCTGGATTGCACCCAGTTGTCCTGTTCCGCCGGGATTGGCGGGATCTTAGAGTTTGTCCGGAGACTTCAGGCCGGATTGCATAGTTTTCTGAGCATGAGGCGGATTGATGCGAGGCGCAAGAACGCGAGCGCCTTTCTGTTAAGGTTCTCCCAATCCTTGGCGAGCCGTCGGCAGCGATTGAGCCAAGCGATGGAGCGCTCGACGATCCAGCGTTTGGGCAGGACCACAAACTCGCTGACCCGATCGGAACGTTTGACGATTTCAACGTTGAGATGCGGCAGAACTTTTGCAAGCGCTTTCGCAAATTGCGGTCCTTGATATCCGCCATCGGCGAAGAGCGTCTTCAGGAAAGGAAACATCCCGAACAAGGTCGCCATGACGAGAACTCCTCCATCGCGATCTTGTATGTCGGCCGGATGAACGATGGCATGGAGCAGGAGGCCTAATGTGTTGACAAGAATGTGCCGCTTC
This sequence comes from uncultured Alphaproteobacteria bacterium, assembly GCA_963841105.1. GTDB lineage: Bacteria > Pseudomonadota > Alphaproteobacteria > Rhizobiales > Xanthobacteraceae > VAZQ01. The sequence continues at coordinate 277,672 of CAWJCB010000001.1, read as the reverse complement.
TTGCCCTTGATCTTCTTGCCCGCATCGTAACCGTGCGGATCAATGCAGGCCCCCCTTTTTCCGCGCTTTTCACGCTCTGGCTATCGATGATGGCGGCGGTCGGACTGGCTTCCCGTTGCGCTTGTTCGCGACACTGCTCGTAAAGCGCGTGGTGGATCCGTTCCAATGTGCCGTCATAGGTCCACAGATCGAAGTAGTCGTAAACCGAGCTTTTCGGCGGCAGGTCTTTCGGGATCGCGCGCCACTGACAGCCGGTCGAGAGAATGTACATGAGGCCGTTCACCACCTCACGCATGATCACCGTCCGCTTGCCACCGCCAGTCTTGCCGGGTGGGATCAGCGGGTTGACCAGTCTCCATTCGTCGTCGGTCAGATCGCTCGGATATCGCAACTTGCTGCGGTCGTAACGGGCGCGGTTCTTGCTCGTCCACATCGGTGACCCCTTCTCGAATCAGGCCACCACCCTTGAATCACAGATGATTTATATGATTTAAGAACTCTTCGGACGGACACTTAGAACGGCTACCCGCGTTATTTGGGGTACGAGCTGCTTGAGCAACTCCAGCCATTTTCCGCTCATGCTCCATTCAAGTACGCTGAAGCCGGTGGCATTCCCGCCCGGATGAGGCATGCTTTCCACGAAGCCGCCGCTCACCGGATCGCTGATTGTCACAAACACGACCGGGATTGTCCGGTTCGCTTGCTGCAACACAGTCATGTTTCTGCCGCCAGCAACCAAAATGACGTCAGGCGAAAGCGCGAGGATGTCACCCACGCTTTTGTGAATGCGCTCAGCGTCGCCAACGCCCCATCGGTAATCGATGCGCAAGTTGCGTCCTACAGTCCAACCGTTAGCGGTTCTCTGATCCCACGGCTTTTAGGGCTTGTTTTTTTGTCAGGCGTGTGCGGCGCGATGAGCGCAGCCCGTGCGGCTCACGCCGCGAGCCGATTGGTTGTGCGACTTGCTGCCCAGGCCCAGGGCATGAGCTCGTCGAGGCGCGATTCGGGCCAGAGATTGACGAGCTTGGTGAGCACGTCAGCGAAGTAGGCTTGCGGATCGACGCCGTGCAATTTGCAGGTCTCGACCAGCGAAGCAAGGCAAGCCCAGTTCTCTGCACCCGCATCGTGCCCGGCGAAGAGCGCGTTCTTGCGATTGAGCGCGATGGGGCGCATGCCTCTTTCCACGATGTTGGTGTCGAGCTCGATGCGGCCGTTTTCGAGGAAGCGAACGAGACCGTCCCAATGGTTCAAGCCGTAGCGGATGGCCTCGGCGATGACAGACTTGCCAGAGACATGCGCGAGTTGCTCCTCAAGCCAGGTTTTGAGAGCCAGCACGAGCGGCTTGCTCTTTTCCTTGCGCACAGTACGGCGCGCATCGGCGCTTCTGCCGCGGATCGTCTTCTCGATCGCGTACAGCGCGGCGATGCGCTCCAGGGCTTCGCTCGCGATTGGCGCCGAACCGCCCTTTGCGATATCGAAGAACTTTCTTCGCAAGTGTGCCCAGCAGAAGGCGAGCGTGATCGCGTCGCCGGCCCGTGTATCATCGGCAATGGTCTTGTAAGCCGCGTATCCGTCGCATTGCACGATGCCGCGATAGCTCTCGAGCAGCTTGAGCGCGTGGACGGCGCCGCGGCCCGGTGCATAGGTGTAGGCGACGGCGGGCGGATCGGTTCCACCCCACGGCCTGTCATCGCGGGCGATCGCCCAGAAGTATCCCTTCTTCGTGCGTCCACGGCCTGGATCGAGTACCGGCGCCACGGTCTCATCGACCGCGATCTTGACCGAGCTCAGAATGAGCTCTCGCAGCCGAAGATAAAGCGGCTTCAGCTCCGCGGCGGCATAGCCTACCCAGAACGCCAGTGTCGCGCGTTCGATCGCGATGCCTTGGCTCAGCAGTATCTGGGCCTGGCGATAGAGCGGCAAATGCCAAGCGTATTTGGCGGTCAGGACATAGGCCACCATCGCCTCGGTCGGCAGCCCGCTCTTGATCAGCCGTTCCGGCGCGGGTGCCTGCACCACGGCCTGTTCGCAGGCGCGGCAGGCGTATTTGGGACGGTGTGTGACGACCACGCGGAACTGCGCGGGGATCACATCCAGCCGCTCAGACTTCTCTTCACCGATCACATGCATGGGCGCCTTGCAACACGGACAGTTCATATCTTCAGGAGCGATCGTTACGTCCACGCGCGGCAGATGAAGCGGCAGCGCCCCGCGATTGGCGCGGCGCGTCTCGGAACGCACCTTTGCTGCTTGCACGTCGTTCTTGTCGTCGCAGGCCTCGCTCTCGGAAATTGCTTGCTCGATATCCTCGAGCGCCAGAAGCAGCTGGTCGCGATCAAGCTTCTCCGAACGCCTGCCGAACTGGGCGCGGCTCAGCTGGCGAAGCAGATGGCGCAGGCGATCAATTTGCGAGAGCGCGCGGTCGCGCTCTGCCATCGCGGCGTCGCGCTGCGTCCACGCCGTCATCACCAGTGCACGCAGCGTTTCGATATCCCCGGGAAGCTGATTTGCGACCTCGCTCACGCGCTACACTGAATCAGATTCGCGTGCCTGTGTGGCGCAAATTCCGCGCCCCCGATTCACTTTACCGCACTTACTGCACAGCTATCGGTCGCACTATCTCCGGCACGTGCACGCGCGTCCAATCCAGTCCCTCAATCAATGCAGCCAACTGCGCCGGCGACAGCTGCATCATGCCGTCCATGATCGGCGGCCATTTGAAACCGCCTTTCTCGAGACGCTTCCAGACCAACAGAAGACCACTGCCGTCCCAGAGCAGAATCTTCACGCGGTCCGTCCGTTTGGCACGGAACACGATGATCGCGCCCGAGAACGGATCCTGCGCCAGGACTTCCTTGGCCAGCGCCGCCAGGCCGTTTGCGCCTTTACGAAAATCTACCGGCTTGGCTGCGATCAGAACCCGCACGCCACCTGATAGCGGCACACCAGGAATGGTGCTCATGCCGCCGCCTTGACGGCGCGCAGCACGTTGACCAGCAGGCGCATATCGACGCCCGGCACAGCACGCACGACAAAATCCTTGATTGCAATCTCAATGGGGGTCGATGCAACAGCGGTCGGCGCTTGCCTCATCTCCGTTGCAGTCGCGACAATCGGTACAAACAGCGCACCCTCATCGACCGGAAGCGCTAAGCGGCCCTCCTTCGCGGCGCGAATCCAGTTGAACAGATGCTGCGAGCTCACGTCATGCCGCCGCGCAACCTCAGCAACAGGAAGCCCGGCATTCAGCGTCTCGGCGACGATCCGCCCTTTCTCCTGCGCCGTCCAGCGCCGCCGGCGTCCGACCCCGGTGCGAATCTCCACCCGTCCACACCCGAGCTTTGTGTCGCATATAGTGTCGGTCATATGTGCGAAACTTTCCCGCCAAATCAGCGAGAACACTGCGACATCCCGCGCGCGAACATCAACGTGGGATCAGAGGACCGCTAACGTCCAACCGAGTTGCTGCAAGCCTTGACCGAATGCGGTTAGCCTGAGTTGTCCTTCAGTATCGTCTGGTGCGAGGTTTTGCAGCACCCCGATGCGCCGTATCGGCTCGCGCTGCTGCGCCCGTGCCGCGAGCGGCCACGCCGCCGCGCCGCCGAGCAGCGTGATGAACTCGCGCCGCTTCACGCCCAACAGCATGATGATTCCTCCTTCCGGTCCCTCCTTTGCTTCCGACCAAAAGGGTAGCACTTCACGCTGCGGCAGGACACTGCTGCACCGCGAGATTTCAATCCAGCCTATGTCGCAGTTGGGTCATGTATGGACGGCGCCCGCGGTGCAAGAGGAATCTGACTATCAGCGAAGCGTTCGGGTGCGGTCATGTATTCGGCCTTTTTGAATGCGGCCGTTTGGCCGCTTGCCCTGATGTGATCCGCTGATCGGTCCCAAACAAAACCACGCGCTTTTTCCTCGCGTGACCCATCACGGGTTTTCCGATCGACGGTCTCGACCGTTTCGCATCAATGTCTTCATCACCCCTGCAGTTCATGAACGCACGAACAGAACCTCATCCTCCCATCGCCAGAACTCCTTACGCCGCTGCCGCAAGCACAGGCGCCCGATAGGTGCCGCCATGGGCCAGCAGCGCCCAGGCCAGTCCCGGCCCGTCGTTTGCTGCGGCGGGTCGGGGCGTTATCGGCCGTTGCTTTGGTCGTAAATATGTGTTATCGTAAATTCTCCTGAAAGTCAAATTGCCGGATACCGCCTGATGGCAAGCCAGCGGGAAAGCCAAAAGACGGCGAAGGTCCCTGCCAAGCGGGGCCGCGGACGACCGGTCACTACTGGGACCGGCACCCTGATAGGCGTGCGATGCTTGGATGATTTGCTCGACCGCATCGATACCTGGAGAGCCACGCAGGAGGGCGATGTTTCGCGCCCGGATGCGATCCGGCGGCTTGCTGAACAAGCATTAGCCGGAACGCAGCCAACGAAGCAGCGAAGCCCCAAAGCCAGATCGAAGGCCCTCGACTTGGCCAGCAAGCAGATCGACAAACTTATCGATCCAGCGGTAACCGATGTGGAACGACAGCAGCGAAAACGGCGTCTCCTGAAAGGACCGAAGGAGTTCCAGGATATTCGAGCCGATATCCGATCGAAATCGAAGAGATAAAATTACCGGCGCGACGGCCGGCGATACGCAATATGCCGTCTCATAAGTTCAACATCGGAGACATTGTCACCCTCAAGCCGGGTCGCAATGTACCTGGTGGTGTGTACGAAGTGATCAAAAGGCTTCCGGGCAATGGCGAGTGCGAGTACCGGATCAAGAGCGGCAACGAGCCGCACGAGCGCGTCGCGCGGGAAAGCGAACTCACCAAAGCCTAGGCACGTGCTTTTCTCCACGCGGGATGGGCCGATAGCGTGGTGATATTCGTGGTCGGCTTCCGAAGAGGACTGAGCGAAACCGGCTACGTCGAGGGTCGGAACGTGGCGATTAAGGCGCGTCACGGTGAGATACGGCCAGCGGACATTGCGCGCGAGCAACCGTGCGGACATAGCGGGCGCTGTAGCTTTAAAAGGTTGGATTCCTTTGATATAAATCAAGCCTCTAACATCGATAATTTTTGTAGGAATGCTGACGTAATTGTTGTTACAAGTGAATGGGGACGGTGATGGCTTTGCAGCCGCTAAGGGCATTGGTGTTAGCATTATTTATCCTGACGCCATTTAGCGCCTTAGCGCAGACCTCTCCCCCTCCAGCTGCCGCGTCCAGTGAGCAATTGCTCAAGCCCGAAGAGCTTGAAGCTCTGGTTGCGGGCATCGCATTGTATCCGGATTCCCTTCTCTCTGTGGTCTTGATGGCATCGACCTACCCACTGGAGGTCGTACAGGCCGATCGCTGGGCGAAAGAGAACAAGAACCTCAAGGGAGATGAATTAAAGGCTGCGGTCGACAAGCAGAGATGGGATGAGAGCGTGAGGTCACTGGTAGCCACGCCGGATGTTCTCGCAATGATGAGCACCAAGCTTGACTGGACACAGAAGCTCGGTGACGCGGTCCTTGCCCAGCAGCCGGACGTGTTGGACGCGATCCAGCGGCTACGCACTAAGGCCGACGCCAACAACAAGCTGATCTCGAACAAGCAACAGAAGGTCACAAAGACACAAGACCAGGGCAAGCAAGTCATCGTCATTGAACCGACGGATCCCAGCACGATCTATGTGCCGTACTACGATCCTGGCGTTGTTTACGGAGGATGGCCTTATCCGGCCTATCCTCCGTACTATTTCGGATACCCGGGATATATCGCCGGCGGAATCATCGCGACCGGACTCGCGTTTGGTGCGGGCTATGCGATTGGCCGTTGGGCATCGGGCGGAAATTACTGGGGCGGCGGAGTCAACTGGGGCGGAAACAACATCAATGTGAACCGGCCCATCAACATCAACAACTCCGGAAACAGATGGCAGCACAAGCCCGAGCATCGCGGAGGCGTGAGATACAACAACGCCAACGTAGCGCAGAAGTTTGGCAACAATAATATTCGTAACGGCGCTCAGAACCGTATGGATTTCCGCGGCCGCGGGGGTGAGCAGGTGCTCAGGCCCGGCGGCGGACAGGCCAACCTCGGCGGGGGCAACCGCCCCGGTGCCGGTGGTGGCGGTGTCCAGCGGCCTGGCGGCGGGGATCGACCGGGCGCGGGGAATCGGCCGGGCGGTGGTGGCAGCGGACGACCTGGCGGTGGCCAGCGGCCAAGTGCACGACCTGCTGGCGGGCGACCTGGCGGCGGCAATGCCCTCGGCAATATCGGGTCCGGCGGGGCTGCGCGCGCGCAAGCCTCACGTGGACATGCAAGTCTTGGCGGCGGCGGTCGCGGCAGTGGCGCCGCACGTGTCGGCGGCGGCGGCCGTGTCGGCGGCGGTGGTGGCCGAGGTGGTGGCGGCGGCGGACGGCGATCGGATATAGCACTCAAGCACGATATCGTTCTTCTAGGCTATCTCTCCAACGGCATCGGCGTCTATCGCTTCAGCTATAATGGCAGCGACCAAGCTTACGTCGGCGTGATGGCGCAGGAAGTGCAGAACATTGCGCCCGGAGCAGTTACACGTGGTCGCGATGGCTACCTGCGAGTGTACTACGACAAGCTTGGTGTCAAGTTCCAGACCTACGAGCAATGGATCGCTTCGGGCGCTCGAGTGCCAACCGCTATCCCTGTTTCACACTGATATGTTTGCGCGAACGCATTCGAAACCGAGGAAGTTATGAACACGGTTCTTCCATTGGCATATTTTCTGTATATCCGTGGGTTGAGAAAGGTTGTCTCATTGACGATAGCCTTGCTCCTCTGCGCCACTGCATCCATCGCCAGCGCCCAGCAAGCGTTCAAGACCCCCGATGATGCTGCCAACGCCCTTGTCAGCGCGGCCAAGACGGGTGACCGAAAGGCCATCGTGACTGTGCTGGGTCCTGACGGCGATGACATCGTATCGTCGGGTGATGAGGTCGCTGATGCTGCGACGCGCCAGAAATTTATTGCCGCCTATGATGCAAAGCATCAGATCGCCATGGGGGGCGACAGCAAAGCCATGATGGTTGTTGGACAAGAGGATTATCCACTTCCGATACCTCTGATCCGCAAGGATGGAATGTGGCGGTTCGACACAGCTGCCGGCCGCCAAGAGATTCTTGCCCGCCGCATCGGCAAAAATGAGCTGGACGCCATTCAAGCCTCACTGGCCTATGTTGATGCGCAGAATGAATACGCCGAGAAGGATCGCACTGGCGTTGGCGTCAAGACATACGCGCAGCGCATCGTCAGCCAGCCCGGAAAGAAAGATGGACTGTATTGGCCCACGTCCCAAGGCGAAGACGCCAGCCCCCTTGGCGAATTCGTTGCCCAGGCAACCGCACAGGGCTACCGGGCTGGAGGCGGGCGGGCACCCTTCCACGGCTATTATTTCAAGGTACTAACAAAGCAGGGGCCGGCAGCTCCGGACGGCGAGGTAGAGTACGTCGTGCGCGGCAAGATGATCGGTGGATTTGCGCTCGTGGCCTATCCGGCCGAGTATAGGAATTCGGGTGTGATGACTTTCATTGTAAATCATGCCGGTACTGTGTTCCAGAAGGACCTTGGCCCTGACACAGCCAAACTTGCAGAACGGATGACGTCATTCAATCCCGACCGGACCTGGCAAAAAGTCTCCGACACCGCGTCGGTGCAGTAAGCAGCAAGCGCTGTTTGCTTAACCGCTGCAGATGAAGTGGCTCACGATCGAAAAACCCTATCTAGCCGTGATCGGCTCACTGGGCCTTTTATCGAAACAGCTATCCGGCTCGGGGCTCTTGCCCTTCTCTTTTATTGGACTTTGAGTCTTGTCCGTCCATTTATTTCAATTGCTATTTGGAGCGTAGTGCTAACAGTTGCGCTTTATCCTGTTTTCGAATGGATGGTGCTTCGGCTGGGCGGACGTCGCCGATTAGCGGCCTTTCTAGTTACAATTTTGAGCTTGCTGATTGTCATTGGACCAGCGACCTGGCTCGCATTGGGGCTGATCGAAAGCCTCCGAATTGCTTCCGAGCGACTTGACCTGTCCACCCTGGCAATACCTCCACCGTCAAAGACCGTGAAAGATTGGCCACTGATTGGCGATCCGATCTACCAATTCTGGGATCTTGCATCGACAAACTTCAGTGCTGCGTTAGCTAAAATTCTGCCTCAACTTAAGCCACTGGGCAGCAGCTTGCTTCGCATTGGCGCAGACACTGGTATCGGTATTGTTAAGTTCCTTGCTTCCATAGTTTTCGCCGGATTTCTCTTTTCACCCGCACCCGCGCTCGCCGACGCCGTAAAACAGTTTTCGCGCAGACTCGATTCGACGCGAGGCGAAGAATTCGTAGTTCAAGCCGCAGCAACCATTCGGGCAGTGTCGCGTGGTGTTATTGGCATTTCAGTTCTGCAGGCCTTGCTTGCAGGTATCGGACTGATAGTTGCCGGCATTCCTCAGGCTAGTTTGATTGCTTTCGCCGTGGTAATTCTCGGAATCGTCCAGATTGGTCCATCGATCATTTTAATTCCCGTTATTATTTGGAGTTGGACGGTGATGGAAACTACATCTGCGCTATTGTTCACGGCCTACATGATACCAGTCAATTTGCTCGATAATTTTTTGAGGCCCATCGTCATGGGCCGCGGATTGAAAACTCCGATGCTTGTGATTTTGTTCGGCGTTATTGGCGGCACGCTTGCTTACGGGATTACCGGACTCTTTCTCGGCCCAATTGTGCTCGCGGTAATATGGGAGCTATTGGTTGCATGGATAAAAGAACGCGAAGCCGCCTAGAATGCATATGGTGCGTATCTAACTGAGATGCGTCGTTAACAGACCTTCCCGTTGGGTCAAAAAATTGCGATCGGATGCCGCAGCGCATCGCGTACCTCCCCATTTTGCTCTGGCTGTTGCGAATTACACTCGCAAAAACAGGCGCAGCTTAAGGTAGGCGCGTTCGAGCTGCAGCCAAGCGTTTACCAAAATTTGCCATAAGCTTCCACTTGCTTGACCAATGCGAGCAGCCGCTCTGGCATTGATTCCGACTGCTTCTCGTATTCGGCCCGGAGCTGTTGTCCAATTCCCAATAGCCACCCTGTTCGGGGCGCATGCACATTTTCAGCCTGGGTTTGATGGCGAATACTCCTCTTACGTTACTTCTCCGGATGCGCACCTAGAATCGCTCGCAGCAGTTCTGCGAATGACTAAAGGTTTAAACGTGCCGAAAGTCTTCGGTTGACCATCAGAAAGCAATTTCCCTGAGACGGGGAACTCGCTTAGAAAGTTTGGTCCAGTCTGGGTTCACTAAGAATGACCAAGCGTCACGAGAGAACTCAGCATGACTGGCCTGCGTTATGCCACGACTTTAATGGCTGTTGTTGCACTGCTGCTTATTAATCAGTGCATAAGTATTTAGACACCTAGGCGGCGTATTTGAGGGAGGGCTTCTGGAAGAAGGACCGTATTTTTTTGGGGTTGCGCTGCAAGGAAGAGCATGGATGATTTCACCTTGCTCCTGAAATCGGTGAGACTGGCGATGGAGGCCCGCCCGACGGTGTCGGTCTTGAGATGCTTCCAGACCAGCTCGTCAGGATTTCTATCGGGGGAATACGGCGGCAGATAGAAAAGCCGCAGGGCTCCCCCAAGGCCCGCAACGAACGCCTTTGTCTTCCTCGCGACATGCGCGGGGCCGCGGTCAACAATCACAAAAATCTTGCGCCTGGAGCCGAGCATGAGCCGCTTTAGAAACTCGATGAAGACATCGGCATTAACGCCACCTTTTTCCTTGATCATGAACCGCATGTGGCCACGCGCCGTGACGGCTGAAATCAGGCTCATACGGTAACGCGCTCCCGTGCTTGATACGACAGGCGTCTCTCCTTTCTTGCCCCAGGTGCGACCCGCATGATGATCCGAGCGCATATGCGCGGCGTCGCCGAAGTAAATCTCGGCGTTTTCCCGCTGCGCCAGCGCTCTGATCCTCGGATATTCCCGCTTCAGCTATTGCTGCACCAGCAATTCGTCGCGTTCCAACGCGCGCTGCAGCGGCTTCTGGCAGGTGATGCCGAGCTGCGCCAAAAGCCGTCCCACCGAGACCAGGCTCAGCGAGATGTTGAACTTCTCCTTGATCAGAGCGGCCACCATCTCGCGGGTCCACAATGCGAATGGGAACTTGAGCTGCAGTGGGTTCTTTTGGGTCACCGTGTTGCAGCTTCTTCGCATCGAGCTTCGGAGGACGCCCAAACAGCGGCTTGGCTTTCAAAGCTCCCCATCCGCCACGTCGATACTGCGCCAGCCAACCATAGATGGTGGAACGATTGATCCCAAGAACGTGCGCAACAACTTCCGGGTCTTCGCCGTCATGAACACTGTGCACAGCACGCTCACGCATTGCTTCCAGCGTCGCGTGATCGAGCTGTCGCGCATCGTTCCTTCGCATGACAAACGTAAGTCATATTCGCCTCGCCATGTCAAGAATTGTCTACCTACTTATGCACTGATTAATAACGTCGGATTGATGCGCTGGGCGAACAAAGCGTTCACTCGATCACGTCGTCGGCCCGCGCGAGCAGCGTCGGGGGAACGACACCAGTGTCCCCGATAAAAAGAAAAAGCCTATCGTCAACAGGAATCGCGGGTACGCGAACACGAAAATCGCAACTGCGAAGCCTGCAACTGCCAAGCATGTCACGGAACCACAGTCGATGTAGAGGACCATACCGCCAAAAAACAGAAGCAGAAGTAGAACCGGCCTACAAAAACGAAACAACTGAAACTCGTAAGCACCACCACAATCTTGTTTAAGCGGGGGCATTGTCGCAAATCCTTCCAATATAGTTTCGTGCCGGCCCATCACAGAAGATGGCGGCATTCCGTTTTGTAATGGGAAGCCGGGACGGCGCAGTATGATGGGCATCACAAAAATGCCGACGCGCTCGCCCCCGCTTGCTGGTGAATTGCCGTCAATCGGAAATTTTGTGATCGCGATCACAGATTGTCAGCCGGTGCGTTTGTAATCCCGTTCGCATACCGGACCGCCGCCGGAATTCTCGCGGTCCATGCACGGAAGGGTCAAAATGCTTAAGAAAATCGCTATTCTCGCCACACTTGCTGTCGCCGCATTGGGAGCATTTGCTTGGGCAAAATCTGACCTGGATTCGGCTGTCTTGACTACGCTAAGTTTCAGCTCGCGCTGGGAGGCCGTTGATGAAGCAATCCACTCGGGCAAGTTCATCGTAAGACAAACTGATGCTGCAAAGTCGATTGCACGTCAGGAGCAGATCGGCTCGCCCGACCGACGCAAGGTCAAAGAAGACCATCTGAGGGCCGCGCCCCTAGACCGGGCGGCTAATTCGCGCGCGGGGCATTAAAAAAACTGCAAATCACCCATTTCGGCCAAGACCACCGCGAAGTGGCCGGGCCCATCGAGAACCTGGCCCTCCTCCACCACAGCCCCACCTCGGCTATGCAGCCGGCGGGGCAGAATCCCGAGGCGCGCGCGGTGCCCGGAGCGGTCACACTACCGCTCCGTTCGCGGACGAATGCCAGTCCTTTCTGGATAATGCTATTACTGTTTTTGGGCAGATTGGATCATGGAAGGATCCCCGCGTTGGCTCACAAGACCGCCCGGGCCGATCCGCTTCTGCGAGGATTTACGAATTCGCCATGGACAGGCGGCGTGGAATTCCGACCGCCCAGGTCAATTTGCGAGCCGTGAGCCCCTGCCGGAACAGCGCGCTCATCCCATACCCGGCGTCCGCCAGCACACAGCCGAAGCGCACACCGGCGGCGATGATACGATCGATCTCCGCCAGAGCTATCTCCAGTTTTGTCCGCGCCATTCGATGCTCGGCCGGAACGCCCGCTCGCTCCAACCGAGCCCGATTGCTCGTCCAACTCTCAGGAAGAAACAACCGCAAAGCCAGCATGACCGGTACTTCGCTGCCGGCAAGCGTCAGCGACACCAGTGTCTGGCAGTTGGCGGTCTTGCCGAGCGCCGAAGCATATTGCGCGGCGATACCTACCGAATGCGTGCCCTTCTTGGGTATCGCGGTGTCGTCAACCACCAGCACTGCATCGCTGCCGCCGACGAGCCTATCCGCTTGGACGAGCAGCTCTGTTTCCACAGGCGTTGCATCCCAGACCCCGGCCGCAATGAAATGGTGCAATTGATCGCATTCGCCGAGCGCAAGCCGCCTCGCCATCGGCTGAATGCTCTTGCGATCGCCAGGGCCGATCAGCCCCGATACGTAGAGCGGACACATCTGGCGCCGCGCCTTGTGCCCCAGCCGATTCAGAAATGGTTTGAGCCAGCGGGCAAGCTCGTTCTCCCAGTCCCACGTCCTGCTAATCATGGTCGGCCCCTCCAAAAGCCGACCACCCATGAGTCACAGAAAAAGTGATTTGGGAATCCCGTGCCCGCTAATAATCTGCCAAAGTAGTGCTAGGCCCGAGCCTCAAGGACCATATTGAACGGCCCCGCCGTCGCCCTTCGAACCTGCGTAAACCCGCCGTCGCGAATGACCTCGGTGAGCTTTATCTCACCCGCCTGCGCACCCAAGCCTTCGCCTACTTCCTGGTCCAGTGATGTCGGCACGCAGATCATAGTCGAAGCATTGTAATAGAGCCGCCCAACGGGATTCATGTTGTCTTCCGGACGATTGCCCGCAATTGGTTCGACTATCATCCAAGTTCCATCGGCCTTCAGGATGCGATGCATATTACCCGCGCAACCTCTAGGATCACCCATGTCATGCAAACAGTCGAAGCATGTCACGAGGTCGAAGCCGGATTCCTTGATGTCCTTTGCTTTCGCCTCCTTAAAGCTTAGACGATCACCCAACCCATGCGTGACGGCATGTCGATTCGTCTCTTCAACGGAAGGCGCGTGGAAATCATATCCTACGAACTGACTTTTGGGAAAAGCTTGCGCCATCAGCAGAGTCGAAAAGCCTACGCCGCAGCCGACATCGGCGACCTTGGCACCCGACTTTAGCTTCTCTTCAACTCCGTCGAGGGCTGGCAGCCAGCTCTGTACAATGTTGTTTACATAGCCCGGTCGGAAGAACGCACCAGTTGCGCAGAATAGGCACCCCGCGGAATCGCCCCAGCGCACCCCGGCACCTGTTCGGAACGAATGCTCAACCTTTTGCTCTCCCTCGATCATGGCGGCCACGATGTCGAACGCTCCGGCCAGATAAACCGGACTGTCCTTTTCAGCAAAGACCATGGCCTGTTCTGGCGACAGACTGAATTTCCGTGAGGTCGCGTTGTAATCGACGAAGCCATTCGCCGCTTGAGCGAGTGCCCACTCGCGGACATATCGCTCCGTCAGTCCGCCGGCCCGTTTCGCCAACTCATCGGACGTAGCTGGCCCGCCCTCGTGTAGAGCTTTGAATAGGCCGAGTCTCAGTCCGATGCGGACCGTCGGCACACTGAATGCACCACCGAGGTCACCCAGCATTTTGCCGACGAATTCGTGGAGTTTGTTTTCGTCAAGTTGCGCCATGTTTGGTCTCCTCTGACGTCTGAAGTGGCCCTCCCCCCGCGTCCAGAGGGGAGGAAACAACAGCAAGCTTAAAAGTCATTGCAGCGGCACCGTCCCGGTGAAGCCTGAGCCCGCCAGACCGACAAGGCGACGACGAGGCTAGGCTAAACCAAGTTGTCCGGTCAGGGGGTGATTTACCGCAGCCGGACATGTCCGCCTCGGGTCAAAAAGCGAAGTCCCACTCCACAGTCGCTTGTCAGCTTTCGCCAGCTGCGGACATGCCGTCGCATATGCTGTGGCCCGCTGTGTGCCAATTCCGGACCTCGACGGCAGTGCAGCAATTTACCGTTTTCTTTCAGCTACTCGATCACCTCTTCGGCGATGACGAGCAGCGTTGGCGGGACGACGAGGCCGAGTGCCTTGGCAGTTGTCAGGTTTAAGACGAGATCGAACCTGGTCGGCTGCTCGACTGGGATATCGCTCGGCCTCGCCCCGCGCAAAATCTTGTCGGCGAACTCAGCGGCGCGACGGTACAGGTCGGGCAGGTTTGGTCCATAGGACATCAGGCATCCCGCTTCCACGAGTTCTCGAAACATGCACATCATCGGCATCCGCGCTCTGAGCGCCAACGTGCCGATGAGTATCCGGTTCGCGTTCACAAGCGGGTCAGAAACGACGTACAGCGCATCCGCCCGGCTCTTGAGCAACTCGAACGTAGAATCGACATCTGCGGTTCGGTGAATCTCCGAGGTTGCAACGTCGAGGCCGAACGTCCGGGCCGCTGCCTGAACCTCGGTCACCTCCAGCATGACGTTGGCACTGCCGGGATTGGCTAGGATCGACAACCGATGGAGACCAGGGACGATCTCACGCAACAATTGGAGCCGCTTACCGGCTGAATCGGTCGTCTGGATCGAAAGACCGGTAACGTTGCCGCCCGGCCGCGCCAGACTTGCGACCAAGCCGAAGCCGACCGGATCGCCTGACACTGCAAAGACCATCGGGATTTGCGGTGCCACCTGCTTCATTACGATGGAGTCATTAGTTGATGACGTGACGATCAGGTCGACTTTGAGCCGGACGAACTCGGCGGCAATCTCGTCGAGTCGTTCGGGGCGTCCGGCCGCCCAACGAGAACTCGATTGTGATTGTTTGGCCCTCGATCCAGCCGAGTTCGCGCAGCCGCTGCAAAAATGCGCCCGTACTCCGGCTTGGGATCAGAGGATTGGTCGGCGCGACATAGCCGATAATCGGCACATGCCTCGCTTGCTGCGCCCGCGCGACGACCGGCCATGCCGCCGCCGCGCCGAGAAACGAGATAAACCTGCGCCGCCTGATGCCGAGCATGAGCTTCCTGCGAGGCAGACCCTGATGGTCCTCAATCGACTTTGCTTTGCTCGAAGCCGATTGTCAGCTTGGAGAGGTCCATCCCATTCACTTCTGAAACTTGAGGACAAACTCGTCAACCGGCTTGCCGGGCGGCGGCTGGATCGAGAAGTCGCGCGTATCCTCGGGATGGCGCCAGAAATCGCCTTGCGCGACAAGCTTGAAGCCGGCCGCTTCAACTTCATGCCGCAGCGCAGCCTCTTCGATCCGGTGCAACAACTTGCCAACCGACGTGCCGTCGCCCGGTTTCGCGGAATGATCAGCAATCACGAGCGCACCACCTGGCTTGAGCACGGCATAGAGCTTGCGGTTCATTTCCGCGCGGTCGACCGCCATGTAGGTCGTGTCGTGGTAGAAGAAGAGAAAGGTGATGAGGTCGAAATCGCGCACGTCGGCGGAAACGGGATCGTCGAAGGGCCGCACCAGGCTCACGATATTCTGTCCCGCCGGTGTTTTCAGTCGCGCCTCGAAATCTTGCCTTGGCGCGCTCGCCAATGTCGGCGGGGTTCTGCCCATAGACGACGCCGTTAGGCGCCACCGCGCGCGCCATGAGCTCGGTGCTGTAACCGCCGCCGGCGCCCATATCCAGCACCTTCATTCCGAGCTGCGGCGCCGCGAAGGCAAGGAGCTTTAAGGGGTCTCTGCGCTGATCTGTCTGCCGGTCCGCGTCGGTGCGATCCGCCGCAGCAACGATCGCGGCGTATGGGGATGAGGCATCCTGCGCGAAGGCGTCGACCGGCAAATCGCGGACTGCGAACAGGAGCGCAACAGTGGATAGGCAGATGGCAGTGTAATGAAGCTTAATTGTTCCAGTCATGGTGTACCCATTCCTCTGCTACTACAGCGCTAGCGGGTTACCCAAGGCCAACTGATCACGGACTAGGTATGCAGGTTTGGAGTGGATCAGTGGGTGTGCATGCAACAAAAAGCAGTCCCTTTGGTCCGAGATGGGTCAATTCGCGACCTGCTCAGTTCGGGCCCCGATTCGTTTCAATTACCGCAGTTCGCTAAAAGCGGACCTGAACTCCCCATCATCGAGACCGTCTCCGCGGCGGGCGCGTTTTACTTTAGGAAGAAGCCCTGGAAACGACCAGAGACAAAGGTACTCACGATGATCGGCATGCCGTACGGCATCAGGACCCGAGCAAGCCACGGCAAACCAGCGCTACGCTTTGCCAAGCAGCACGTTCGCAAGGGATAGGGGTTTAAATCTCTGGGCGGATCGGCGCCGGAACCGCGCGCCGGATCCGCGCGCATATCCGCAGAATTTCCGAAAACTTTTTTGGTCTCAACGATCGATGTTCGTCGACCGCTCATTCTACCATCAAATCCGTTTATCGACAGGTAGGGACAGCAACAATTAGCGGCCTGATTGACTACCGTACTTCGATGTGAGGTAAGACGTGACGCTTATGGCCGCGTCCGATACCCTGCCGGCGAGATATGCACGCTCAACCGTCTATGCTGGCCTGCATTAGGCTGTGAAGGAGACACCGATGCTGAAGACAATCACCGCAGTCATCATCGCACTTCACTGGACCGCGGCGGCCTTTGCCGTTTCGGACGAGGATTCCATCCGCCAGTTGCTGCATGGTACGTTCGACAGACCCGATTCCCGACTTGTCGTGGACCCTGTTGTCGTCGCAGGTAGCCACGCCACGCTGGCTTGTCGCAGGCCGCTATGGGCGGCCGTGCACTATTTCGAAGCCGTAATGGCACGTGGTCGCTGATCCTGTGCAGCGGTGATGGTATCAGATCGGCGGAAGCGCTCCGTCACGCCGGCATGTCGCAGGCCGATGCCATTGCGGTGGCGGACAAACTCGCCGAAGCCGAGCGCGGGATCCCTCCTGATCGGCTCGCGCTGTTCGCCAAATTCGAGGGCACCTTGATGATGGATGCCGCGCCCGGGCACCCGCAGCATCCGCCGCTGCGGAAGGAGGCGCAGGCACAAACGCCATCGGCGGCTGCGAAGTTCAAGGCCGGTGATCTCGTCATCGAGGCGCCGTGGCTGCGCGCGACGCCGCGTGGCGCGCAAGTCGCCGGTGGCTACATGAAGATCACGAACACAGGTAAGGTAGCCGATCGACTCGTCGGCGGCGCTCTTGATCAAGCGCAGCGTTTCGAAGTGCACGAGATGACGATGGCCGACAATGTCATGAAGATGCGGCCGATGACAAACGGCATTGAGATCAAGCCGGGCGAATCCATTGAGCTAAAGCCCGGCGGCTATCACATCATGGGGATGGACCTGCAAGGTAGCTACGCCGCAGGCCAGACCATCAAGGGCACCCTGACGTTCGAGAAGGCTGGCACCGTCGCGATCGAATATCGCGTGGAGCCAATCGGCGGAGCTTCGCCGGCTCATTAGGCTGCCCCCATGCCTTTCCTTGCAAATGTGAGGCATTCAAAATGATGCGATTGAATTTGCTGCTGGCCGCGTTACTTGCCGCCGTGAGCGGACTTGCAACGGCCGCACGTGCCGAGACACCCGATGAATGGCTCGCACTTGGCGCTCGCGTTCACGGCGGCTTTGGCGCCTTCATCCCCGTCGGTATTCGGATTGGTCTCGATGCCCTTCAACGACTCAATGCGAAGGCACGGGAGGTGACCGTCA
Organism: uncultured Alphaproteobacteria bacterium; assembly: GCA_963841105.1. Taxonomy (GTDB): domain Bacteria; phylum Pseudomonadota; class Alphaproteobacteria; order Rhizobiales; family Xanthobacteraceae; genus VAZQ01. The sequence continues at coordinate 260,193 of CAWJCB010000001.1, read as the reverse complement.
TCTATTACGACAGCGACAAGGCCCCCTGTGGCTGCGTGGCCGATGGCGTGGCAATCGCCACGGTAGCCAGTGTAGGGCAGCGTACGCTACAGGTCGTATCCGGCAAGGCTTCTGCGGGCGCTATGGCCGTCATCATCACCCGTCACAAGCAGACCGGCGAATCCATGAAATATACGGTGGCTGTCAGCTGGCTTCCGAAGCTGGCTGATTGGAACAAAACGTTGGATGCCCGTGGTCGATACGAGGCAGTGATGAAGGCGGACGGATTATTTGATGTGACGCCAATGAAATGAATATCTTCGCCCGCGTCCTGGCCGGCTGGCCCATGGCTCGCAGTTACGCTCACTTTCCACTGTTGCAGGGGCAGCAGGCAGCTTTTGGCCGTGGTCTGGCTCGCCGCCCCACCCATCTGCCGCCCCCGGTGTCACGGAGTGTGGCGATGGAGCGTTCTTAGCGGGTCATGTGCAACCCTCCGGTGAGGCGCACGTGCCTGTCGGGGATGCAATCAAACGCCCACAGCTGGCACAAAGTGTGAGTGCCGCCTCGTCTCGCTTACGACTGTTCTCGAATGAGCACCGGACTCAACTTGGATGCAACTTCTAGGCCGTCCGTGACCCAAACCCAAGTGGCGCGCCATAATCTACTTGGGGTAACGCTGCGTCTCAATCAAATTTATAATTGATGGCCGCTCGGGCGAGCTTGTCGGTGATGCGCGAATTGAAACCGGCGGTCAGGGTCATGATCTGCTGATTGTTCAGATTGGTCGTCATCGAGCCGAAATTCATGTACAGGTACTCGATCTTCCCGGTCCAGTTGCCGCAGAGCCGAGCTTCGATGCCGCCGCCGACCGTCCAGCCCCCATTGATGGTGATGTTCTTGAATGAATTAGTGGTCGGGTTACCGCCAGGATCGTAGCCAAAGACATTCCCTGCGGTGATCAGCCCGGCAACGGCCGCCCCGCCCGTCGCGTAGAGGAGCGCGAAGGGAGTAACCGCTGCGCCGAAGCGCGCGCGCAAGGTTCCAAACCATTCCACCAGCTGATCCTGGTCGAAACTCGCGATCACCGGCCCCGCCGGGTTGCAGAGCGTACCGGGGCAGATGAACTTCGGATTGTTACGCTGTCCGCTCAGTTGAGCGTCCGCTTCGATGCCCCACACCCAATTTCCCAATTGGAAATTGTAGCCGGTCTGAACGCCGAAGACCTGACCCTTGAGCGCAAAGGTGGAGGCGGTCGCGAACAACGCAGGGATGGTGTTGTCATTGAAGAAAGCGTCAGTATTCGACTTGCCCCAACCGTAGCCGGCATTGATGCCGAGATAATAACCGGTCCAGGTCCACAGCCCATTGAGCGGGTCCGTGACGATGGCCGGCCGCCGGTTCACCGGCGCGGACCTTGCCGGCTGGTAGACGGGCGCTTCGGCGTTTGGATCGAACTTGTAGTTGATCCCCAGCCGGACGACGTCGTTTGTGACGCGGGAATTGACGGCCGCCGCAATGGGCGGGGAATCCGGAGTGTTGGTTCCCAACGTTGAAGCGTTGCCAAAATCCATGTGCAGGTATTCGACCTTGCCGGTCACATTGCCGGCAAGGCGCACTTCGACGCCGCCGCCGATCGTCAAGGCCGTTTTGGTCGTGCGATGAATGAAATCCATGGGGTTGGGGAACGGATTGCCGTTACCGTCGAAGGCGACGCCGGGAATCGTGCCGGACTGCGCGATGGCGCCGACCGCCAAACCTGCCGTCAAATAGGCGGCGGAGCCCGGCATGACAATCGCACCAAGCCGACCGCGGACCGTTGCGAACCAGTCAAGGCTCTGATTGGCGCTTAGCGTCACCGGCGCGTTGAAGATTGCGCCGACACGCCGGGTTGAGAACTGGATGTCGGTTTCAACTCCCGCAAGCCACATGCCCGCCTGCCAATTATAGCCGGACTGCGCGCCGCCGGTCCCGCCGTTGAGCTTGGAGGACGAGCTGGTCGCCACCAGTGGGGTTCCCAGCGAGCCGATGAAGGTGTCGGCATCGAGCTTGCCGCCGGCGTAACCGGCATTGGCGCCGAAATAGAAGCCGGTCCAGGTCCACACCGCTGCGACCGGCACCTTGTAAATCACCCGCGGCCTGCGCGCCTCGGACATGGCGGCCGCCGCCTTGCTGTCGGGTGCATAGCCCGCATACGGATCGAACTTGTAGTTGATGCCGAGTCGCACAATGTCTTCCGTGATGCGGGAATTGAAGTTGACGCCGATCGGAGTCGCATTCTGAGTTAGAAGCGCCTGCGCTTTGTCGAAGCCGAAATCCATGTGTAGGTATTCGATCTTGCCGGTCACATTGCCGGCAAGACGCGCTTCGATGCCGCCGCCCGCTGTCCAGCCCGCGCGCAGCGCGCGGCTCACGAACGTGTTGGCGACGTCATTGGGAGCGACGCCATCGGAGCCGGCTACGAGGCCCAGGTGCTCGATCTCGCCATAAGCGAGGCCACCAGTCACATAGGCCAGCACACTCGGGGTGACAGCAATACCCGCGCGCCCCCGCAACGTCCCAAACCAGTCGAGGTTATGCTGCTGGATCAGGCTCACAGGTGCGTCGAAGCCGGCGACGGCGGGATTGCAGACCGCTGCCGGACACAGAAAGCCGGTTGCCGTGCGATAGTGCTGGAAAGTGATGTCGGTTTCAAAACCCGCCACCCAGATGTCGTGCTGCCAGTTGTAGCCGATTTGACCGCCCCCCAAAGCGCCGACGTGCTTGGTGGCAAAGCTCGACGCCGACAGCGGATTTCCCAGCCCGTCGCTGGCGAACATGTCGGTGTTGAATTTGCTGCTGCCGTATCCGGCGTGCCCGCCCATGTAGAATCCAGTCCACGTCCAGATGGACTGATCCGGATGCTTTGAGACGCGCGGCGTCGCGGCGGCGGGCTTCCTGGCGGAGGCCCCCGGCCCGAACTTCTGCGACAGACCGAAATAGTAGCCGCGGCGAGGCCCGAACGCGCTGGCGAACACGCCGATGCCGGTCCCATCCTTGATCACGTAACTGGTGTCGAAGAACATTGACGACGTCGAAGCGCAAGGTGACCGGCTTCCAACCCGGAATGTCGAATTCATGCGACATCCCGGTGTTGGCTTGCGCATACGATGGAAGGTGATCCGTGTTGGCGAAGCCTGAGCGCAGGCCGCTGCCGTAGATCAAGTCGGCGGAAAATCGGGTACCGTACCAGAAGTAGGATATTCCCCCCGATCCGGTCCACACCTGGGAGTGGTCGGCATAGACCCAATTGTTTCGGGTATATGCGAATTCGTCCGCATCGAGGAGATACTGGTTGGTGACGACATTGTTCCCGCGTTGAGTGGCCCAAGCCAGGTTCGCATACGCGCGCAGGTCCCCGTCCGTATAGATGGCCTTGAGCTCGACGCCGGTATTTATGCCTCTCTCGTAGTTGAACCCATTCAACACCAGCGCAGCGCCGAACTGCCCCTGGTTTATCTGGTTTCTCGTCATTTTCAGGTAGAGGTCGGCGCCGAGCTCCAGCTCCGGCAGCACCTTCTGCACCACCCCGATGTCGTACGTATTCGAGCGCTCGGGCTGCATCGGATAATAGGGTGGAGGCGCCGAGGGCGCCTGGACCGTGGTGCAGCCCGCGGGTAACGGTGGCGGGCAGCTGGAGAACAGGGCGGTGTTCGCCGGCGCCGCAATCACCTGCGCCGGCGGCGAGAAGTTGCGGGCGAAGCCTGCGTGGAACGTCGTGTTGTCAAATGGATTGTAGGTCAAGGCGATACGCGGGCTGAGCTGGTTCGCGTTGATGTACTGCCACATCTGGTCGAACCGCATCCCGGTGCTCAAGGTCAGCCGATCCGTGAGCTTCCATTCGTCCGCAAGGTAGACGCCGCCGAGCCAGCCGAGCAGCACGCTGGTATCGATGGCCTGGAAGGGAATATCAGAGAGCTGGTTGCCGGTGACCGAGTCGATCGGCAGCAACGCGTTCACGCCGGAGACCGTCGTCTTCTCCATCCTCGCGAACATGCCGGCACGCAGCGTGTGCGCCTCGTTGAGCCGCAAGGCGCCGTCCCCCTGGATGCCGTTGGCGACGCTGCTGCGGTACACGTTCGTCGCCACTCCGTTGAACATGAGGTCGCCGATGAGGTCGGGCGTGAATTGAATGGAGCTGGTGCGCGTGAAATAGGCGAGCTGAAGGTCAACGTCGTTCACCGATTTCTGCAATGCAAGCACCCCGAACTTGTATTTCTCGACCTGCGTTTCATCGACCAGCGCGGAAGGGAAGTAGGTGTTGCCAAAGGCGGTGAAGCTCGGCGATAGCCCGGGGACGTTCGGAATCTGAAATCTATTTGTCGATGTGCCGCCGATGAAGCTCAATCGCGTGGTGGGATCGATGATGGTCGATACATAGGCAAAGCTTCGATCCTGGCTGGTGTAATCGTGGACGGCATTCAGAAGCGGGGTTGGATTCTGGATTCCCAGGATGTTCTCCAAAAACCGGCCGGCGAAGAAATACTCCGTGCTCCCAGTTTTGCCGCCGTATTGGATGCTGTAATTTTGAGTCTGCCTGCTGCCGCCGTAGACACCGATCTCTCCGCTGTTGTCGAAGGCCGCGGTCTTGATGTCGACAACACCCACGGTGCGATAGCCGTATTGGGCGGGGAGCGCCCCGGTGATCAGGCTCAAGCTGCCGACGAAGCTGGGGTCGAGGAATTGACCGAAGGCGCCGATTGTGTCGGGCAGCAGGATGCCGTTGATGCGGAAAGACAGAGAGCTTTCCAGGTGCTCGTTGCGGAAATGATAGTTTCCCTCTGCCGCCGAATCCTGCGAAACGCCAGGAAATTGCAGCAGCGCCTTTTCGAAGGGAGTGTTGCTTCCTTGCGGCAGCCCTTCAATGGCTTCGCGGCTCCAGGTGGTTGATGCCGCGCCAACCGGCGCGAAGATATTGTCGCGTTGTTGATCGAATATTTGGGTTTGCGTCGGGGCTGCGGCGGCCGGAGTGGACGGTACCGCCGTACGCTGCGGGAAAGTTGGCGCCCGCGTCGCTCGCTCGGGTGGAGGGGTCGGAGTTGGAGTCGCCGTAGGGGGCAGCAGTCGCGGCGGGGCGCGCGGCGCCGGTGGCGCGGTCACAGTGATGGGGGAAATGGGGGTGGTGCCGGGAGGGGTCGGCGTAGTCTGAGGCTTCGGAGTGGTCTGAGGAGGAAACTCCGGCGCCGGCGTTTGCGGCCCAGGTGGATGCGGGGCAGGACCTGCGGGCGGTGTCGTGGTTGCCGGGGCAGAATCCGGCGGCGTCTGCGCAGCTGCGACTCCCGCAAGATACAGCAGCATCAGCGCGGAGCTGCCCAGCAATAGCAATCGTTTCTGACGCATCGACACCGGTCGATCCATTCTCTGACGGACACGCGATTGGCTGATGAGGGGCGGCAACGACCCCTTGAGGTCCGCCGCAAACAACCGGCCGATCAGAGCCCGAAAGCAGCCTTGAAAGGATCAGCCGGCAACGAGCGTGTGCAGCGGAGGGCCGCGCTGAAATCTGCCAGTAGGCGAACGGTATTCGCTCACCTGGGCATCGTGACGAGTCAGATAGCGTGAGGAGGCGCCTAGAACCAATGTGACGACCGCCGATTCAGGCGGCAGGACTGCACATGCGCTATTCGTCAGGGTGCAAAGGACGCAGTGCGACTGATCGTCAGGCTGCTTCGCCGGTCCATCCTGGTCAACCGACGAACTGCCTCCGACCCCGTGGCAAATGACGAACGTGTCACCGGCGCCGACTTGCCATGCAGGGACATGCCATGCAGGGACATGGCCAGTGGCGAGAGAACTGAGCACCAGCTGAAACGCGAGTGCAAAGGTCGCCGCGGCGGTAATCCACTGCCGCAGCCGACCTTGATATTGGTAGCGTTGCAACACCGAGCTCCCCTCGCCGAGTCCTCATTAGCATTCCCATCGACCAAGCTGAATACAAAGCACCATTTCCTGGTGTTGGATTGTGAGCGGCATGTGATGTATCCGCAACAGACATCAGCACGAGCGGTAGTCCGGGCCGTCAGCGGGTGTGAGCACGGTTTTGCAACCGTTCAGCCCGTCACCTGCAATCTATAAGGTCTGCTTAGGGTCCAACTCGCGACCTGCTCAGTGCGGGCCCGACTCGTTTCAATTCCTGAAGTTCTCACTGAAAGCCGACCTGGAATCCCCCTCATCGAGCCGTCTCCGCGTCGGACGCATTTTCCCTGGAAACGACCAAAGACAAAGGTACGATCCCGGAGCGATCCACGGCGAAGCCAGCAGGCTACGCTCTGTCAAGCAGCACGTGGGGGATAGGGGGTTTAAATCTTTGGGAGGATCAGTGCCGGAACCGCGTGCAGGATTCCTGCTCGCCGGTTAGAAGCTCGCCGGGAGGAGAATCTAGGATCGAGCCAATCAATTTCAACAGGTGCTGCTGCTCGGGGCCTCGCCCTCGAGAGAGAAAGTCTCCGAGTTCAATGCGGGAGATGTTCCCGCCTGAGGGAATATTCGGTTGATGGACTACGAGAACGGTGCCCGAAGCATCTTTGCACAGGTGCCAGCGGTCACCGTTGGGACTTGCATAGAGCTCTCTCGTGCGGATGTCATTCATTGCACTCGAACAACGTTCGATGGTGTCCATGCGTTCCGTGCTCAGTAATTTAGCCAAATCCAGATCATGCGCGAGGACAACCCGCACGCCAATAAGTTGACCATCCACATCTTGGCGGCTGTTGCACAACACGAGCGCGAGATCGAAACGCATCGCCGTTTGGACCGGCGCCACCCGAATCGTCAGCGGGGTCCAAGCGGCTCGGCTGAAGAAAGTGATGTCGAGTCAGTGCGCCATGACCGCCATGCCGGCCAATCCGGCGACCCGGCGCCGCCCCAGCATCTCTGACCGGGTCGCCTTCAGCTTCACCCAGGGCTTCAGCTTTTTTGCCGACAAAGGAGTCGAATGACTCTGCTTAGATGATAGGTTTGCCTCCTGTGACTGCGATCGTGGCCCCCGAGACATAGCTGGCTTCGTCAGTGGCCAACATTACGTAAACCGGGGCAACCTCTTTAGGTTGGCCAGGGCGTTTCATCGGGACCTGCGAGCCGAATTCCCTTACGCGGGCTGGCGGCATCGTTGATGGGATCAGGGGCGTCCAAATCGGCCCCGGAGCAACGCAGTTCACGCGAACACCTTTCTCCGCCAGGAGTTGCGCCAACCCTGCTGTAAAGTTCTGAATGGCGCCCTTCGTTGTCGCATAGGCAAGAAGGGTCGGATTGGGTATGTCCGCGTTTACTGAAGTCGTGTTGATGATCGCGGTGCCTGCCTTCATATGCGGGACAGCGGCCTTAGTCAGATAAAACATGGAGTAGATATTCGTCCGGAACGTTACGTCCCACTCCTGGTCGGTGATGTCATCGAGTGAGGAGAAAGTTGCCTGATGGGCCGCGTTGTTGACCAGGATGTCTATGCGGCCAAATTCCGCGACCGCCTTGTACACGATTTCACGGCAATGCGCCGGGTCCTTAATATCGCCGGATATCAACACGCACTTGCGGTGGGCAGACTCGACCAGGCGCTGGGTCTCACGCGCGTCCTCATCCTCATTGTAATAGCTGACCAGGACGTCGGCTCCCTCACGCGCAAATGCCAGCGCAACCGCGCGTCCGATCCCACTGTCCCCACCCGTGATGATCGACTTTTTACCTGCAAGCCGTCCGGAACCCTTATAAGTGGTTTCCCCGTAATCAGGCGGCGGGTCCATTGCCGCACTGCTGCCGGGCATGGGTTGGGTCTGATCAGGAAATGGCGGTTTCGGGGGCTTGCTGCTCATGCGCGTACACTCCGGCGAGGGAATAAACGCCTAACAATCCAGCGCCTGGAAAGGTCCCCGCGCCGCCCCTCGGCTCTCGTGTGCGCGCTGCGGCGACCAGTGTAGCCCCGCCCGCTGCGACCTTCGTAAATGCTTTCCCAAGAATGTGGTCGAGTCTCGTGCGAGGCTTGACGAAATCTCGCGAAGCGAGTGGTCCGGTCCGGTGCTCATTCGAGAGCAGTCGTAACCGAGACGAGGCGCCTCACACTTTGCCAGAACGGCGAAGCCACATCGCGATCGGTCGGAATGGTTCTCCGGCATTAGCCGCCGGAGGGTATTCGTTCAAGCGCCGCTTATCGGCCTCGCGAGCCACGCCGGACCACCGTGTCGCGCACCAAATATCCGAAGGCAACTCCGCACAGGAAGGCGGCTCCTACGAGAACCGCCAGCAGGACCGGGTCAGCAACCATGACCGCACCACAGGTCCGTTGCTTCGGCTTCTAATGCAGGGTGATGGAGACACAATGTCGATCGCAAGAGCATTGCGCTTTGTTTCTCAGATAATCCAGCGTCGCGTACCGCTGTTCTCGCCGGCTTTAACTTAATGCCCCGGGCGGCATTAGGTTCGAGACGCGAAATGCCGCGTGCATGCCGACGGCGATCGAATGACGAAACGGCGCGATTTCGTCACGTTCCTCGGCGGCGCGGCGTTCGCTTGGCCGTTCGTGGCGCGTGCATAGGGCAATATCAAAGATTGGGGTCTTGTGCCGGGGGCCTTCTGTCAGGGCCCAACCGCGCGGCAGGGAGCAGCTTCAGCGCACTCCTTGCATATTCGGCCGAGCAGCAGCGTGGCCAAACGCCCCGACGGGTGCGCCTGACAATCGTTATCTTCGAGCGCAGCGGAACAGGCTTGGGGCCCGTAACATGCTGGGCAAGTGTTCAATTGCGAGTTGGCCTCATTCATCTCAGTTCTCCGAATTGAGGGAGGCTAGATTCACTCGCGCGAGCGAATGGGACCGCACCGGTAGCGCCTTGCAACGCACCCAGCTTTGAGTAGCGACCAGCGCGGAAAGGACGCCTTTTGATGGCCAACGTAGGGACGAATCAGATAAGGCAGGCCATTGCAAGGCCGGTTACCTGCCCGGAGATCGCGGCAATGTCCTCAGAACTGATCGAACTCGGCCATCAGGCGCTTGCGTCCGTGTCAAAAAACATTGCCGGCGGTGCCCCACTCTTGAAGTGTAAGCTAGTAGCCTCTGAGTTTTATGAGGCCCTACGGCACGAATTGAACAAACCAGCCTCGGGCGATTCAGGCGACCGAAGCGCGTTAATTGCCGCGGCGAATCAGTGTGATCGGATCGCGATAGCGATCAAAAGTCCTCACGCCATGTTGGGTGAACTCAAACGAGCCGTTGACTTGCTGACGGCAATTTTCCCGACCGAACCGCCGAGCATGCAGGCAAGACCGCGTCCTGTGCTCCGCGTCATCGAAGGTGGTCTTTCCCGAACAGGCTAGCCAGTCCGACGCGCTTTCTTCCGCCTCGGTTGTTCGGACTTATGGGACGCTGCGCGCCGGTCGGTAGGCGGGGCCTTGGGTTTGGTGGCGTTAGACTTCCCTCCCGCCTCGACACTCCGTCGGAGCGCCTCCATCAGGTTGACCACGTTAGTCGGCTCGCGCCGCTCGGGTCGCTCGATCGGCTTGCCTTCCTGCTTTCGCTTGAGCAGGTCTTTAAGTGCGTCCTCGTAGCGGTCCTCGAATTTGTCAGGATCGAAGTGCCCCGCTTTCGTGCTCACAATATGTGAGGCGAGTTCCAGCATGTCCTTCGGGATATTCTCATCAGGAATGTCATCGAAATAATCCTCTGCCTTGCGGACCTCGTACGGATATCGCAGCGTGATCCCGAGAAGGCCTTTATCGCGCGCTTCCAAAGCGATGATGTGTTCGCGTGATGTGAAGACAATCTTCGCAATGGCCACCATCCCCTCCTTGCGAATGGCTTCGCGGATGACGGCGAACGCCTGCTGCCCGACCTCTCCATCTGGCACAATGTAGTAGGGGCTATTCAGGTAGAGTTCGTCTATCTCGTCTTTGGGTACAAATTCATCGATGTCGATTATGCGCTTGCTCTCGATTGCAACTGCTTCGAGCTCTTCGGGAGTAAGCTCGATGTATTCGCCCTTACCGACCTCGTAGCCCTTGATGATGTCAGCCGTCTCGACCTCATCGCCAGTTTCGGCATCGACCTTGCGATATTTGATCCGGTGACCGGTCTCTTTGTTCAGCTGATGGAAGCTGATCTTCTCGCGTTCCGACGTAGCCGGAAAGAGAGCGATCGGGCAGGAAACAAGGGAGAGCTTGAGGTAACCCTTCCAGTAGGCACGCGGCGCCATGACGAACTCCAAATACAAAACGGCTATTGTACAGGGAATCTGGGCAGGCAAGTCCTTTGAGCAACCGGCCGTTTTCGTTCCGTTCGCCTCAAATTTGTGGCCGATCCAAAGGAATCATTGACAAACGTATTTTGAGCCAACTGAATTTTGGAGCCCTTGAAGCCAAAGTTACGCCCGATTAGCGTGCTCGATGCCCTGCGGGGAACTTACGCCTGGAATAGGGGGATATACTATGTGGATTGTTATGGTTGTGACGGCCATTTCCATTCCTTGTTTATCTTGGGTTTTGTTCGATCATTTCAACTCGTAAGATCGACGCCGCAGAGCTGGTGCCACGTTCGACGACGCCACTGCACAACGGCGGGTGTCTTTAACATTCCCTCCAAACTACGAGGATCAGACAAGGTCTGTCGGCTCGGCTCATCGCATCCTACCCGGAGTCCAACAAAAGCTGCGTGCCTAATCCAGGATGGCAGCATCAGGGCACCCCGGCGTTCACCAAGAGCAAATATCCCTGTTGTCGCTACAATCCATTTTCTATATCATTGTTGGGTATATGAGCTTATGTAAAGTTTCATCGATTACGATAAAGCTCTTTTAGCCGCGGTCGGCGCGCAAATACTCTGCTTCTATTCTTTATTCTTTTAAAGGCTTGCCATGCGAGGTGACGCCGAGGGATTGGACCTCGCCGCCGTTAGACAAGAGAGTTGCCATGCGTCTTGCAACAATGGCATGCGCACTTGCGATTGTCGTGTGCGTGGCGATATTTGGCGCCATTCTTTCGCAACGAGCCTCTCCGCTGATTGGCTCAGCGTCGCCGACGCCAGTAGCTTCTACAGAGGGTTCTGGCCGAGCAGTCGTGACGACATTGAACTCTGATGAGGTACTAGCAGCGAAGTCCGCTTTCGCTTCCGGCGTAATGCCCAGTGCTCCGAGTGCGGTGGCCAAACGCTTGCCGGTGGTTGCGGCGGTATCGACGGCTGCGCCCGCGCAAGCTCCCTTAGCCGCAGCCGTACCCGAGTCACTGGGGCAATTTCCCGCTACTGTGGCGCGCACGGGTTCATCATGCCCGGGCAATCCCGACGCGCTCGGTATCTCACGCGTGGTTGAGATCGACACGACAGGAGGCCCCGGGTTCGGCTCTGAACATTTCAAGGACCATGACTTCCTGCGGGAAGGTGAAGTCGTACTCACTTTCGACGATGGACCCTGGCCCAAGAATACCCAAGCCGTATTGAGCGCACTCGCGGCGCACTGCACCAAGGCGATCTTTTTCCCGATTGGGCTGCATGCCACTTATGAGCCCGCTATTCTCAAGCAGGTGGCCGCAGCTGGGCATGCAATCGGCTCGCATACCTGGTGTCACCAGGATTTATCGAAGACCAAGGGGACGTGCTTAGCGAAGGGAAAGCACGAGTCTTTAGAGTTTGATCCGAAGGACGAAATCGAGAAGGGCATCAGCGCAGTGCGCTGGGCGGTCGGTGGACCGACCGCGCCCTATTTCCGCTTTCCCGCACTGCGGCACCCGCCGCAGCTCATTGAGTATCTCGGCAAGCGCAATATCGGGATTTTCTCCACTGACATCGATTCGTTTGATTTTAAGATGCGCAAGCCGGAGCAAGTTAGGCAGGCGACGTTGGCGAAGTTGAAGAAGCATGGCAAAGGACTTGTCCTGATGCATGATTTCCAGCACGCGACAGCCGAGGCGGCCGCCGACCTGCTCAGGGATCTTAAAGCCGCCGGCTATAAGATTGTCTTTATGCAGCCCAGGTTTCCTGTGACAACGATCGCCTCATACGATCAGTTGATCCTGAAGCAGATGAACACTACGAACGTTGCCGGCCGTCCTACTTCCAGCGTCGTGCGCACAATCAGCGAATGATCGCCCACTGCTACCGTAAGTGCACGCGCCAATCGGCAGTGAACGTTTGAGTCCTCACTTCTTTGGTTTTGCTTGCACAGCCATCGCGCCGCGCGGCACCGTGAATAGCAACACCACCTCGCGCGAACCACACATGGGACAGCGTAGACGCGTTTCCAATCGTGAAATGGGGAACGCTCTGCCGCGGGTCCACACCAATGTGTCCATGTCGAGCTCGGCCCGGTAGACGCATTCCTTGTGCCGATGCATGCCGTCCTGCTTGCCGGCCGCGCAGCGCGCCGTCACGCGCCAGCCATACGAATAGGCCTCGCCGAGGGTCTCGACCATCTTGCCCTCTTGACAAATTAGAACAAATAGGGAACAATTAGCTCGTGTCAAGTATCGGGGGCAGGCATGGGTTTAAACAAATCAAGTGAGTGGCTCCGCGAGCTCGATCAAGAATGCCCCTACCAAGTCGTGCTCCCGCGACGACAGCTTTCCGATGACAGCGAGATCATGAAATTCCTCGCGTCGCAGGTGGGCAATTTCGACATGTACGTTGACGACGATTATGCCGCGTCTATACGCTATTGTTTTGAAGACTTCCTCGACGCCGCAATTTTCCGCTCGCGCTTCGAGCCGAAGGTCGAGCCTTTCAAGATGGCTGGTTGAGGACCTATATTGCCGCAATGTGCGGACGCTTCACTCGAAACTACACGTGGCAACAAATCCAAGCCCTGTATCGCCTGACGGCGCCGGCAGCGATCCCCAACTTTCAACCACGCTTCAACGTCTGCCCGACTGATCCGGTTGACACCATCGTGGCCTCTGATGGCGCGCGAGAACTGGTCGAGATGCGATGGGGTTTGATCCCGTATTGGTGGAATAAGCCGCTTAAAGAACTGAGGCTCGCGACCTTCAACGCCCGCGTCGAGACGGTGGCGGAAAAGCCGTTCTTCCGCGAGCCATTCAAACGCAAGCGATGCTTGATGCCGGTCTCCGGCTATTACGAATGGGAAGACACGCCGGGTGGCAAGCAGCCGCACTACTTTACGGCGCGCGACGGCTCGCCGGTCCTGACCATCGCCGGCCTATGGGATGAGTGGAAGAACCGCGAGACGGGCGAACGTCTCAAATCGTGCACAATGATAATTACTGAACCGAATGCTTTTGTTGCCAAGGCGCACGACCGCATGCCAGTTCTTTTGAAGCCTGAGCAGTTCGATCATTGGCTCAACGGCAACATGGGTGTCGAGGAGTTGAAACCCATCGACAATGATTATTTGCAACGGTGGTCGGTATCGAAACGAGTCAACAGTTCGAAAGCTGATGCCGACGATCCAACGCTGATCGATCCCGTAAAGCAGGTGGCGTAAAGGATCAGACAATCTTTCAGCATGCCTGTATGAAGCTGGAAGGCAACGTGTTGAAGCCTAGGACATTGGGTTATCGCTCTGGCCCGCCCAAGACATGGCTGAAAACCCAAAAGTACAGCTGCGCCGGCAATGTTACGGACCTTCGAGGAAGGCGTTCGTTGGGAGCTGTCGTGATGGATAGTTCCTGTTACCGAAAAATACATGTCCCAATGTGCCAGGAGCAGGCTCAGCGCGTGGCACAAGGGGCGCTTACAACAAGCGAACGATGGAAATTGGATCTTCCGGTCGGTTAGTAATGACGGGACTGTGGTTGCTTTCCAACTTGGACCTGTGACCGCCAGTTGGACTTCTTTTGAGACGCCGAATGCAGGGCTTAGCGTACAATTCCAGCTACAGCCCCCCGCCACCCCAAGCAATTTCTACGTCACCGTTTCTCTCCCACAGCAGTTGCCACAAGAATTGACTTGATCGAGGCACGCGAGGTTCGAAGGCGTACACGAAGACGTCTTTATTCTTATTGTAGTCGCGCTTATTGCTAATGGGGGAGCATTCACGGAAAGTCTCGGGGGAAACCGGACTGTGTGCTGGCAGCTTCAGCACCGCCGCCGCATTGCCCCAGGGACGGCATCTTCATTGCTCGATGACCTCGTCGGCGCGGGCGAGCACGGTCGCTGGCACGTCGAGGCCAAGCGTTTTCGCGATCTTGAGATTGCGTTGTTGACGGTTTCGGCGACTACTGTCTGAGGTCCGCAGTCTTAGGCGGGGCGAGAACCAGGCCTGCACACGCGGCGGTCAGGTCCAAATCCGGATAGCTTTTGCCCGGCAAGGTGATCAGGTCTACCGGGAATGCCTCGCGCATTTTGTAGGAGTTGTCCTTGTCTGCTACGAGGGTCGCTGTGCGTGCGGCAACATCCGACAGTGCACGGAATTTGTCTGCGCAGACGGGTGCCAACACGGCGATGACCGCCCTTTCAGAACTCGTGCTTGCCAATTTTTCGGCCGTATTCCGGCTCATGAAGCCGAAACCGTACGAGAGCAGCAACATGCCTACAACCACTCCACCCGCTCCGGTCCACAGAGAGGGTTTTACGACTTCCCAATTGATTCTCATTGAGCGTTCCTCCGCTTTTAGGGAAGAAGTCTTGTACGCGCACGGACCGAACGGAGTCTGAGCAAAATTGCTCATCTTAGTGTAAACCACAATCAAACTGGGCAACTACCGATAGCTGTGATGGCCAAGGACCAGGGATGGCCTTGCCCGCCCGGGCAGGTGCCTCTCCCACCACATGCTCCGTCATAGCTGCGGCTAGGCGTGTCAATCGCCGTGAGAGCGTACCGCTATCGCACGTTGTGGAAACGTCTCGTTTGGCACACCATATTGCGCGAATGAGCAGAAAACAACCGAAGCGTTCTGGCGGATCAGATCAGAACAAGGCCATCGCCCGCTGGGATAACGAGGGCGGCGCTCCAAAGGGCGCACCGCAAGAAGATCGCAATGAACTGGCACCTCTCACTAACGAAGAGGAGCATATTTTGCGATGCCTCGGCGCCGCAGTCATCATGCAATGGAACGATCTTCCCACAAAAATCCAGCGCGAACTTTTTGAACATGCGACTTCCATGGGTGAGCTGAATCACACAGCTGAGCTGAAGGGTCAGGTCGCTCAATTCCTTCACCAGCACAAAGACGACGGGCGGGAGTCAGTTTAGGCATGCTGGTTCAAAATCGAACGTACCCTTGCCACCGTCTGAGGTTGAATGATGGGGGGTAATTCGCAGTACGCTGGGAGACCACGGATTGTCGGCTCCTGGCACGAACGCGAATTGGCGACTCAACAACGCCTGAGGCTGAGGATCAGCTCGAACTGCTCGCCTGGATGACAAATCCGCAGGCCGCATGCCCTTGAGGATACGGCCAGTGTTAGATGCCAGCCTGGTGATACCCATCCAGATCGTATCGAACGTTTCAGCGTGCCCACGCGGATCGGCGTTAGGGTTAACTACCGACGGTGACAGTCTGGTGCCACTTTAAATCAATTCGTAACCAGATTTCCTCAGCATTCCTGCACACAGAAACCAAGATCTCTGAATTCGTGCCGGAGGAATCGCAGCGGGTGAAGCAGGCATCGATTTACCGGCTCGTCGATCGGGCGGGTTTCTGCTCTTCAAATGTCAATCAAAATGATCAGCTTGGTCCAACTATTCGGACGGCTGGTAACTTTCTGGCGCTCTTGTGTTTAACCTTTGGGACCGTCACCACGTGTGTACCGGCATTACTTGAGCAACGAATTGGAAGTTTATTTTTCTTTGGCCTGATAAGCGGCTGGATTCTACGTGGGTGGTCATATTTTGAGTCATCTGTTGGTAGTCGGCAGGGACCTGTGTGAAATGATTGCGGCACGCTGCTTTCGGTGCTTCGTGTTCTTGGTGAAAAGTTTCCTGATATGGGTTGGCTCACAGGTGTCAGGCGTATCAATGGGATCAATCCGTCATCGTTGTTGGCGGGCCCACACGGCATTCATCGGGTACTTATGTCCCCTGATCCGGAGCGGGGCAAGATTTGTTATCAGAATGCAAGCTTGGGTCCCGGATATCCCCCGCGGCGGTTGGGAGCTTTGGCCTCTGATCAGGAAGGGCATGCTCTTGACGGCAATTGGTTTAGGCTGGTGTGGTGGCCACTATATTTGGCTTCTCGACCTTAAGCGAGAACACCCGGCTGGCGGAGCGGCCATTGACGCAGTAGTCGAGCGGCTCACTGGAATTCAATCTGACGGCGCGGCTATCGACGCAGTAGTCGAGCGGATCATTGGAATTGAATCTGACGGCGATTCAAATGCGACGAACAAGCGCTCTACCGCAATGGGACTTGGTCAATTCCTCGACGAAACTTGGCTCGACTTGATACGGGCCCACCGGCCCGATCTGGCTAGGGGGCGCAGCAAGGATGAAACCCTGGAGCTGCGGCGAGAAGCCAAACTTGCTCGTGAGATCACCATGCGATTTACCGAGCAGAACGCCGAGATGCTGAGGAAAAGGGGCCTTCCTGTAACGCCTGGGACGCTTTATTTGGCGCACTTTGCTGGTGGCGCGGGAGCTGTGGCGATCTTGTCAGCACTGGATGATGCCGACGCCGCCTCGGTTATGGCTAGTGCCGACGCCACGGGTCGCACCAAGCGGGAGAAGATTGTCAAGGCCAACTCATTCCTCGAACGCTTTACAGTCGTCGATCTTAGAAGCTGGGCCAATCGCAAGATGGGTCTTCCAGGTTCATAGTCGCCGCCCTGGCACGCGCGCCCAATATGATGCCCGTCTACCTGCTCACCAAGAAATCGGTCTGGAGCTGCACTCCCTTGACGCGCGATGCTTCCTGCATGTTCGCACCACACGAACCAGCACGCTGCGACGTCCACGCTCGCCAGCAAACTGAAACGGGGCATCGAGATCGTTAGGCCCGCGGACCTCTGCAATCACGAGCTTTAGCCGCCAACTCCGCGGTGGCTGGTTCCACCTCCGGACGTACAAAAGCGTTGTCCGGATTGCTGATCCCCCCAAACACTGCTGCAATGGCGGCCTCTGTCATTTCAGAAGACGAAGATTTGTATCCGGCTTCGAGAGATTGCATGTCTGCTGATTGCGACGCGGTAACGGCAGGAATTGTACACAACCAAGACCCATCTCCGACATTGGCTGTGCACTGCGCAATGGTTTTGATGCGTGGTTTGAGCCCCTATCAAAGTACTCGTTTGAGCCAATACAATGCTGGCCCCTGAGCTTGGGAGCGGATATGCGGCGGCGCGAGTTCATCATTCTTCTCGGCGGCGGTGCGACGGTGGCATGGCCGTTCGTGGCGCGTGCGCAGCAGCCAGGAGAACGGCGGATCGGTGCATTGATGAGCATCGCCGAGAATGACCCGGAAGCACGTGTTCGCGTCGCGGCGTTCCGGCAGGGACTTCGCGAGCTCGGATGGACAGAAGGCCGCAATGTACACATCGAGTTTCGTTGGGCCGCCGACGACGCCAATCTTATGCGGACGTACGCTGCCGAACTGGTGGCCTTAGCACCGGGTGTCATCGTGGCGCATTCCCCACTGCCGCTCGCACTATTGCAGCAGGCGACCCGCTCGCTACCGATTGTGTTCGTTCAGGTCGCCGATCCGGTCGGCGGCGGTTTCGTCGCGAGCTTGGCGCAACCGGGGGGCAACACGACCGGGTTCACCAGCTTTGAGGACACGATCAGTGCGAAATGGCTGGAATTGCTCAAGGAGGTCACTCCACAGGCGGCGCGGGTCGCGATTATTCGCAATCCAGCGAAGCGTTCGTCATCTCAATTCCTTATAGGCGCGATCGAAGCTCTGGCACCCTCGTTAGGGTTCCAGTTGACCGTGGTTGGTGTGCGTGACGTTGCAGAGATCGACCAAGCATTCGCTGCGTTGGCGCTCGCCTCGATCGGCGGTCTGATTGTGATGCCGGACCCCATCACCTTGGCTCATCGCGATCCGATCCTCCGACTGGCGGCGGAGCACAAACTCCCCACGGTCTACCCGTACCGTTACTTCGTCGAAGCTGGTGGTCTGCTTTCATACGGGCCGAATGCTGCTGACACGTGGCGGCGAGCGGCGATCTATGTTGATCGCATTCTCAAGGGCAGCAAGCCAGCCGACCTGCCAGTTCAAAACCCGACAAAGTTCGAGCTGGCGGTCAATCTCAAGACCGCCAAGGCGCTCGGCATCGAGTTGCCGGTGTCGCTGCTGATGCGTATTGACGAGGTGGTCGAATGAAAAGGCGGCAGTTCATAACCCTTCTCGGCGTCGCAGCCCGCTTGGCCCCTCGCGGCGCGTGCGCAGCAGCCCAAGCGGATGCGGCGGGTTGGCGTGCTGATGCCATTTGCCGAAAGCGACCCGCAATCGCAGGCGCGGGTCACGGCGTTTCAACAAGGTCTCCAGGAGCTGGGGTGGACGGCCAATCGCAATATCCAGTTTGAATATCGATTTGCTGGCCCCGATCCGGTGAGCATGCGGACCCACGCGGTAACGCTGGTAGCTCTAGGGCCAGATGTGATTCTGGCGTCTAGCCCGCAAGTGTTAGAGGCACTTCAGCATGAAACGCGCACGATACCAATCGTGTTCGTGAATGTTGCCGATCCGGTGGGCGCCAACTTGGTTCAGAGCCTTGCAAGGCCTGGCGGGAATATGACCGGGTTCACTAATTTCGAGTTTGGGATAGTTGGCAAGTGGCTGGAGCTGCTCAAGGAGACCGCACCATCTGTAACACGGGTAGCCGTCCTACTGGCACCGGAACATGTGACAAATGCTGCACTGTTGCATTCAATTGAAGCTGTGGCCCCTTCGTTCGGGATCCACGTAACCCCAGCACCCGTGCGCGATGTCGCGGAGATTGAGCGGGCCATCAATGCATTCGCGCGCGAGCCACACGGCGGCTTGATCGTACTACCGAGCCCCGTGACCGTCGGTATTCCTAGCAAGGAGATCATTTCACTCGCCCTGCGGCTTCGCTTGCCGGCAGTCTACCCGTTCAGTTACTTGGTCATAAACGGCGGCCTAATGTCCTACGGGGTCGATGATAACGACCAGTGGCGGCGAACGGCATCGTATGTCGATCGCATACTCCGAGGTGCCAAGCCGGCCGATCTTCCGGTGCAGGCGCCGATCAAGTTCGAGCTAGTGATCAACCTCAAGACGGCAAAGGCAATCGACCTGGATATACCAGCAACGATTCTCGGCCACGCCGATGAGGTGATCGAGTGATGAAGCGCCGCGAGTTCATTACGTTGCTCGGTGGCGCTGCGGCGGCGTGGCCGCTGGCGGCGCGCGCGCAGCCCGAACGCATACGGCGGATTGGCGTGCTCTCTATCGGGTCGGCTAATACGGCCCGCCATTTGGTCGAAGCGTTCTTCAAAGCTGCGCGGTTTCGAGAATGGTAGGTATTGGCCAGAAGGCGGTACCACCTGGCGATGTCTCAAACGGTGTAGCTTTGTCTCAAACGGCTCAAACGGCATGGGAATTCCGCGGAGGGTTTCGATGAACAAGCTCATCCTGACCGTTGCGTGCGCTGCCATCCTGACCGGCCTTGTGGAGGCGCAACCGGCCGCTGACCCACGCGTCGCTGATCTCGCGCAGGTCGGCAAAATCAGGGTCGGCATCCACTCTGTGATGTACAGAAAGGATTCCCAGACGGGCGAGGTGAAGGGCGCGTCACTGGGGATCATTCTGCTCGACATCGCCCGCGTCCTTGGAGCGCGGATCGGGGCTGAGATCGTGCCAGTCGGACATCCGACTATCCCTGAGATGTTGACGTGCCTGACGAGCGGCGGATGTGACATGGGATTCATGGGACCCGACCCGTCTCGTGGCGGGGTCGACTTCTCGCCTCCCATTCTGCAATTGGACTACAGCTTTCTGGTGCCGGCGGGCTCTTCGATCAAGAGCATTGCCGACGCGGACCGCTCGGACGTCCGCATCGCGGTCGTGCGCGATCACGCCTCGACCTTGACCTTGAGTCGCAAATTCAAGCACGCCCAACTGGTGTATGCGGCGACGCCCGACCCCACGTTCGAACTCCTGCGCAGCGGACAGGCGGAGGCGTTTGCGTCGGTCCGCGGGACGCTTCTGGAGTATTCGGCAAAGCTCCCCGGCTCGCGGGTGCTGGAGGAACACTATGGGGCCAACCTCCTTGGCATGGTGGTGCCGAAGGGCCAAACCGCGCGGCTCGCGTACCTCAGCGAGTTCATCGAACAAGCCAAGGTTTCGGGATTGGTGCAGCAGGCAATAGAGCGCGCTGGCGTGCCCGGATTTAAGATGGCACCGGCAAAGCCGGACTGAGGCGGTCGCGACGGCGTTACAAACCGCGAATTTCGTTTGTTGCGGTGCATGAGTCCGCAGGTGGCACCAACCCGAAGTGCTAACGCGCGCCCCTAACGTCGGGTGATTAGGGTAAAGCGGACAGCAATGCTGCGGTGCGGTAATGCGTGCCATTGACCCCTAGGCGACATTAGCCTTGTCGAAATATTGCACTGCGGCGGTCTCTTGCCGTGTTGAGAAGTGCTATCCTCCGAAAAGGCTGAAGAGGGGTCGTCGCCATGAAACTTCCCCGTCGCAGATTTCTGCATCTGGCCGCAGGCACTGCCCCACTGCCGGCACTGTCACGCTTCGCTTGGGCGCAAGCCTATCCGACGCGGCCGGTGCGCATCATTGTTGGTTTCGCGCCTGCTGGCACGACCGACATCGCCGCGCGCCTGATGGGACAGTGGCTTTCGGAGCGCCTCGGCCAGCAATTTGTGATCGAGAACCGGCCAGGCGCGTCCACCACGATCGGGACCGAGGCGGTCGTGCGGGCATCCCCAGATGGTTACACGCTGCTGCTGATTACAACGGCGAGTGCCACAAACACGACGTTGTTCAAGCTCAATTACAATTTCCTCAACGACATCGTGCCGATCGCAGGCATCTTCCGCGTGCCCAACGTCATGGTGGTGCCCCCATCAGTTCCCGCTAAGACCGTTCCTGAGTTCATTGCCTACGCCAAGGCCAACCCGGGCAAGATCAGCATGGCGTCAGCTGGCACCGGGACCCCGCCCCACCTGTTCGGCGCGCTGTTTAAAGCGATGGCCGGTGTCGACATGGTGCATGTGCCCTATCGCGGCAGCGGTCCCGCGCTGATCGATCTTCTCGCCGGACAGGTGCAGGTCAGTTTTGACCCCATGCCTGCATCGATCGAGTATATCAGGGCGGGGAAGCTGCGCGCGCTCGCGGTAACGACCGCGACGCGCTCAGAGGCGCTGCCGGACATCCCGACCATGGCTGAGTTCTTGCCAGACTACGAGGCTAGTGGCTGGTTTGGGATCGGTGCGCCCAAGAACACGCCTTATGAGATCATCGATAAACTCAACAAGGAGATCAATGCCGGCCTCGCCGATCCCAAGCTGAAGGCTCAGCTCGCCGACCTCGGCGGCATTATTCTCGGTGGCTCGCCGGGCAATTTCAGGACGCTCATTGCCGAAGAAACCGAGAAGTGGGCTAAGGTGATCCACGCCGCCAACATCAAGGCCGAGTGATCCGCACGATCCCGGCCGAATATTCCGTAACGTCCCGTTAAACGCGAAGATCAGCTCGCTCGACGACTTGTGCCCGCTCGAACCAGACGAAGTGATCGAATTGCGAGAAGCCTTGCTGCGATTGCTCACGGCCGGTTTTGGCACTGACCAGAATCCCACTGGGTCGATGCTTATAGCCGGAATGGGAGGTGAAGCAGACAGCAATGCTGCGGCGCGGTAATGCGTGCAGTTGATGTGGTGGACGGCGCCCGCTCCCGGCGACGAATTGCCGTAAGGTGATCGTTGCTACCAATCACATCAGGGAGCCGTCCACATGCAGATTACCACGATTGGTTTGGATCTTGCCAAGAACGTGTTCCAGGTCCACGGGATCGACGCCAGCGAGGAGGTGGTTGTCAGGAAGCAACTCCGGCGCAACCAGGTGCTGGCGTTCTTCAAGGCGCTACCGCCATGCCTCATCGGCATGGAGGCCTGTGCGACGGCCCATTATTGGGCGCGTGAACTCACGAAGCTTGGTCACAAGGTTCGTCTGATGCCGGCGAAAGATGTGAAGGCCTACGTCAAGCGCAACAAGAACGACGCTGCCGACGCCGAGGCGATTTGCGAGGCGGTGCGACGTCCGACCATGCGTTTCGTGCAGGTCAAATCGGCCGAACAGCAGGGCGGCTTGATGCTGCATCGAACACGCGATCTGCTGATGCGGCAGCGGACCCAGGTGATCAATGCCTTGCGGGCACATTTGGCCGAGCTCGGCATTACGGCTGCACAAGGGCGTGAAGGGCTCAAGGAACTGCTGAAGATCATTGCGAGCGATGCGGATGAGCGCTTGCCGGCCGATGCTCACGCGAGCCTCGTCGTGCTGGCGGCGGAGCTTCAGGCGATGCAGACGCTGATCGGATCGATCGAGAAACGGATCACAGCGCAGCATCGCGGGAACGAGGCGAGCAAGCGGCTGGAGACCATCCCCGGAATTGGTGTCATCGGGGCGACCGCGATCGCGGCGACCGTCACGGACCCGACGGTTTTTCGCTCGGGTCGTGACTTTGCGGCCTGGATCGGGCTCGTGCCGCGCCAGGATTCGACCGGTGGCAAACAGAAGCTCGGGCCGATTTCGAAACAGGGTGATCGCTATTTGCGACGCATTTTGGTAGTCGGAGCGATTGCGGTCTTGCGGTACGCGAAGCAGAACCCTGAAAAATATCCCTGGCTCACGCAACTTCTGGCGCGACGACCCTTCAAGGTCGTGGCGGTGGCGCTCGCCAACAAAATGGCTCGTATGGCCTGGGCGCTGCTGGCCAAGGGCGGTACCTATCGGGCGCCTGCGCTGGCGGCAGCGGCGTAAGGGGACTGGCGATGGGAGGATGAGGTTGCGTATGTGCGTTCACGAACTGCAGGGGTGATGACGACGTTGATGCGAAACGGTCGAGACCGTCGATCGGAAAACCCGGGATGGGTCACGCGAGGAAAGAGCGCGTGGTTTTGTTTGGGACCGATCAGCGGATCACATCAGGGCCAGCGGCCATGGCGGCTGCATTCAGAGGCCGGATACATGGCTGCGCTTTGAGCTGAACTGGCGGTGGGACGCGGACGAAAGTTTGTTCATGTGGGCCTTTGACCTGATCGAGCTGAACGGCGACGACCTAAGGGCGATCCATTGGAGGTGCGCAAGGAAACGTTGGCTCTGATGCTATCGCGCGCCAGCGTGGGTATCCGCCTCAATGAACATCTGGCGCATGAAACGGTCCGCTCGTCTTCCAACACGCCTGCAACTCGGCTGGAAGGCATCGTGTCGAAGCGCACGAACTCGCGCTGTGTTCGGCCGCTCGCCTATTGGATCAAGAGCAAGAACCCAATGCGCCGGCAGTGAAGCGGGAGAGGAGGATTAGGGCAGATAGCCCAGAGAACTTTTATTCCAGGCTGAACCGGAACAACATTGGCCCTGCTTCGTTGAAGGCCCAGGGTGGCGCCCGGACCCTCCGTCTGCTCGTCACTCAGAAAGCGCCCAAGGCCGCCCACGCCAGCGGGCGCTTTTTCGTTTGATTGTGCTGGAACTGTCGGCAAGACAGAACATAGCGCATGCAAAGTTTCGGCGCCTTTCGGCGGCGAGGATGGATGACCTGATCGCGCGTGGAGACGGGAGCCAGAAATGCTCGGTATTTTGTTGGCGACGGCGACAGAGGCGGCGCTGCTCGGCTTCGATGCGCAACGAGTTATCGCCCTCAGGATGATGAAAATCGCTGCCGGCGGTCCTTCGGCTCACGGCGAAATCTCCCGAATGATGACGGAGAAGGTCTCTGCTGCCGCTGAAGCAGTGGCGATTTTGACGAGAGGCGGCTCTGGCCGAAAAGTTACACGCCGTTACCGGACGCACGTAAGGGCAAATTTGCGACGGCTATCGAGATCGCCGCGCGTTTAGTGGGGAGGGATGCGAGGTTAGGCTTAGGTGTGCGCGCTTCAGGCTTCCGTGCTTTTAGGGTCAAACGAAAGTACGGCTGAGCGGCCGGTAGTCTAATGGTTCTCCGCAGACGCGAGACCTTCCCTCCCGTGACTCTCGGTCACATCCGCGGCCATGGCTGCCGCGACTTGCTTGTCTACTGCAACTCCATCAATTGCAGCCATGGCGCGACGATGAAGGCCGACCATCTGCCGGATGACACGCCCATCCGGCCTCTCGGCTTGCGCATGGTCTGCAGCGAGTGCGGGCATGTCGGCGCTGATGTCCGGCCGGATTGGGGGCCGCACGTCAACAAGCGGCGTGTGTAGCCGGTAATTTTACCGCGAACAGAACGAGCACGGAAGCTTGCCGAGAGGGATCGCCAGCGGGCACATTGGATTGTACGTCAGTAACTTTGTTTGGAGTTCGTCATGGCGCCGCGTGCCTACTGGAAGGGTTACCTCAAGCTCTCCCTTGTTTCCTGCCCGATCGCTCTCTTTCCGGCTACGTCGGAACGCGAGAAGATCAGCTTCCACCAGCTCAACAAGGGAACCGGGCATCGTATCAAATACAAAAAGATTGATGCCGACACCGGTGATGAGGTCGAGTTCTGCTGATATCATCAAGGGCTATGAGGTGGGCAAGGGCGAATACATCGAACTCACTCCGGAAGAGCTCGAAGCGGTAGCAATCGAGAGCAAGCGCATCATCGACATCGATGAATTCGTACCGAAAGACGAGATAGACGAACTCTATCTCAACAACCCCTATTACATCGTGCCGGATGGAGAGGTCGGGCAGCAGGCGTTCGCCGTCATCCGCGAAGCCATTCGCAAGGAGGGGATGGTGGCCATTGCGAAGATTGTCTTCACATCACGCGAACACATCATCGCTTTGGAAGCGCGCGATAAAGGCCTTCTCGGGATCACGCTGCGATATCCGTACGAGGTCCGCAAGGCAGAGGATTATTTCGATGACATTCCTGATGAGAATATCCCGAAGGACATGCTGGAACTCGCCTCACATATTGTGAGCACGAAAGCGGGGCACTTCGATCCTGACAAATTCGAGGACCGCTACGAGGACGCACTTAAAGACCTGCTCAAGCGAAAGCAGGAAGGCAAGCCGATCGAGCGACCCGAGCGGCGCGAGCCGACTAACGTGGTCAACCTGATGGAGGCGCTCCGACGGAGTGTCGAGGCGGGAGGCGCGCCCAAGGCCAAAGGAAGTCCGCCAGCTAAGAGCCGCGCTACGTCCGAGAAGGTCGAACATCCAAAACGGAAGAAGGCCCGACGCGCGAGCTAGGTGAGGTTCACGAAAGGCCGCCTTGGATCACGCGGAGCATGGGCCGTTGCCCCGTTACGCGCGAGCGATTCGATAGTGTGGCTACGGCGTTGGCTAGTTCGTGCAGCATATCGGCCGGGGTGGTGCTCGCGATTGCAGCGCGACCGCAGTAGTCGGCGGCTGTGACTAAGATTGCCCGCTCGGGACTTTCTATATGCGGATACTGACGCAATTGGCGTCGTAGCTCCTCGTAAAATATCGATGCCAATAGCTGACAGCGGACGAGCGGCTCGCCTCTGGCCACGCTTTGCGTCACGGCGATTAGCGCCTCTTCGGCATCTTCTTGCAGTCGGGTGGGCACCAACGAAATTTCCATGTATCGATAATCCCGCAAACCTTTTACGTGATTCGTCGCCGAATTTGGTGCCCGGTGCATATTCTTTTTGGAGGATCGTGACCTCCCCGCAGCCTGAAGGCTCGCATAGGCGATATTTGTGCAAGCTCGGGCTGAAGGCATCGTGTCGAAGCGCAATTATAGCTCGGGCCGCTCGCCGCGTTGGATCAAGAGCAAGAACCCAAATGCGCCAGCGATGAAGCGGGAAGCCGAAGAGGACTGGGGCCGATAGCAGTCTGCAAATCGGAAACGTTGAGCTGGTGAAAAATGATGAACGCCCTAGATAACGCTGTCATTTCATTATTCATCGTTGGAATTGCCTTGCTCGTGTCCTGGCTCGCGTTCAAAGTCGTTGCCTTCGCGTTCGGTTGGGATCACAGGCGGCGGAGCCGAGACTAGACATTCTTTGCTTCGTTTATGATCCTGTCCAATTCAGCAATATTGTCGGCAATCTGCTCGACGTGCTGATTGGATATATCCCTTTGACCGGACTCGTCCGTCTCAAAAATCCGAAATCGGCCTGATTGCAGCATTTCCCGCTGCATCTGAAGCCTCTCACGTTCGCGCATGCACCAAGCAAGTAGATTAATCAGGATGTCATTGGCCATGGCAGTAAGGTTCCCAGCCGTTTTCCCCGAAGGTCACCTGGGTCGCCAGGCAATCCGAACGGAAACACTAATCCATCACAGTCCCTAGGTCCCAGGTTCGATGACCGTGCGCAAAAGCGAAAGGCGGTGACATCGGCCATATCCGTACCTGCTTGTCTACTGCAACTCGATCAATTGTAGCCACAGCCTCCATGATGAATGCCGATCACCTACCGGATGACACGCCGATCCAGCGCTTGGGGGTTCAGTCCACGTAAAAGGCAATCGCAGCAGCCAGCGCACCACCCAGCGCAGCGCACGCCAAGGCGATCGTGTGAGACCCGCTCAAGGCCTCGGCGATAGCCCCCGCGAAAATGGCTGCGATGCCACCGCAAATCGCTATCCATGCCATTTTCTTCGGATCAACCACGGCTCATTTCCTCCCGCGCTTCACGCGCCTACGCTTGCGCGTCGAATGCGCTTCGTATCGATTACGCAACTCTTGCGCCGCACTGATGCCGGATGCCTTCGCCTCGATCAGCAGCTTGTCCACCTTGGTTTCGTAGGTCTCCTTGTCAATGCGCGGGCCTGGGAAGGCGGTGCTTGCGCCAAGCATAAACCAGCATGATCCGGCGCCTCTTCTCCGGGGTTTGGAAGACGCCCCATATCGTCAGGCCGCTCGGGTCGTTCTGCTCCTTCTCCGTGAAGGGCTGTCCAGCGAGGCGACGACGTGTGAGAACCGCGGAAACTTGCCGTCCGGCGATTCGTATGGCTGCCACCAGGTACGATCGAAAATCCCACCTTTGGCAGGCATCGGGCTCCGCTGGAGTTGGCCGCTTGCCATGTACGGCCCAAGCTCGGCATTAATACTCACAAGAAGATAGATGAAATCGCGTCCGGCACCGATGGCAAACAGGGCTCCAACAAAACCCGCCGTAGGCCCCAATGTTGAGAAGAGCGATCTGATCCCTGACCGTCTCGAACTTACCGAAGATTTTCGTTCGGCTTGACATCCAACTAGGTTTTGCTGAGCCGATTTCTCGCATTGGCTCATAGCCTTTCCAGCGTCGGGCGTAGTAATCTTTCCCTTCGTCGGTTTTGGCATCGACAATGTCGTCTCTTCGACAGTTCGGAAGGCGCGATAATCAGAAAATCATAAGTGCTCTTCTCGAAGCCCAGAAGCACAAGGACCCAGATATCAGCCGTCTTTGACAAATCCGGACCTGAATTCATCGTTGAGATGGCGAATGACACACGTGCGATCTTGCAGTGAAAGAACCATTTTCCTTCTCCTCTAGCGCCGCACTAAGGATTCGGCGCATTGAAGAGAAGGACTGCCTGGACTGTACCTTTGCGGGCCTGAAAGTCACGAGGACTGGGATGAAAGTTCTTAGTCTATTCCTTTTTTGGGCGCTGTTCTCTTTGCAAGTGCATGGCCAAACACTAGACCAACAGGAGCGTTGCGCGCAACAGGCACGCCGTGCCTTTCAAGAACTCCAAGCAGAGGCGCGGATATCAAATCAAAGGTTCGGTTCTCACGAGATATCCAGCGACTATCAAAGTCACTACAACACAAAAAGCGGCAAGTGCCTTATACTTGTCGAAACCACAAATATGCTAGCTGGCGAGTTCGAACACGTCCGCATACCTCATGGACGCGAACGAACGACGCCAGTATGCGTTTTATCTCTGGATAAGCAGGAAAGACAAGAAGTATTGGGAGGTGCCACCTTCGAGTTGCGAATTGACACCTAGCTTACGGGAAAAGAAACTCTGCACGTCTCGCGAAGAGTTTGACGCTTTTGTTGCGGGCTATATGGAATAGGCAAGAACATTGCATTTAGAGCACCACATCATCAGGAATAGCATGACCTTGCCTGTACACCAGACTCCACACTTCGCGCGCGAGCGTTCGGTCGTGGTCCTTTTTTGACAAGTTTCGAGCGGCTCGCGCAAGCCGCGCAATTGAGGCTTCGGGAGGGCTCTCTGGCATCATCCGATATCCACGCATTGCTGGCCTCGTAGCCGCCGACATTGAAGCGCCAAGAACCTGACATATACGGTTGGCAAGATTGTTTGCCTCTGACGACATCATCTTGGCTTCATCGCGTAACACCCGGGGTATGTTTCGTTCGGCAAGCACCGCGGCTGAAACTGACATTGTGTGCAATTCAACATCCGCTGTCATTCGCCGGCAGCAACTTCGCGTGTCGTAATTTGTCCCATCGCCGTCGGAGATTAATCCATCAGTACGGCCAATCATGGCTTCTCTA
This sequence comes from uncultured Alphaproteobacteria bacterium, assembly GCA_963841105.1. Classification (GTDB taxonomy): domain Bacteria; phylum Pseudomonadota; class Alphaproteobacteria; order Rhizobiales; family Xanthobacteraceae; genus VAZQ01. The sequence continues at coordinate 231,724 of CAWJCB010000001.1, read as the reverse complement.
ATCAATAGCAAGTTGTATTCTTCCGCACGAGACTTTCTAAACGCCGCTCTATCCTCTCTTGAGAAGTTCACTAGAGGGCACTGGGACGCGCGACCCCGGGGGTCGCGAATCGCCAATAGCGGCAGCCTGGTCTCCGGCGAGCCGAATGCCTTTATTGTACCGGTCAAGGTCCGCGAGATCGCACTATCCGACTCGTATCACACCCGCCGCGCTTCTCTGCCGAGTCAGAATCCCGCTAACGCCCATCCAATGCCGACTCCGACGAGTAGTACGAAAAATGGCACCGAGAGACCAAAGGTAATTGCTGACAACAGAAGCTTCCATGGCTCCGCTCGTCTCGGCGCGGTCAACCCTGCACGCGCGTATAGACTTTCTGCCAATCCCTTTACGGACAAATCATTATATTCGGGGTACTGCGCACGGAAGCTAGCTTCCTGATACCAACACAGCTTGTCATGGCGGAAGTCGTTCCATGGCCCACTGTCGATCTTGTAATCCACGTTTTCTTTGCCGCGAGCTTCCTTGCATAGAACTGGAACGTCCGTGTCGAATTGCGAAAAAAAATTGGTCGCCAGCGCAAATTCTGACTTCACGTCAGTGTAAAAAATTGCACCTATCACACAGATGTAGAGGACCGTGAGTACAAGCCACAACCGAAAGAAGCCGCGCCTGAAATTCATTTGTTGTGCCCCGTCATAAGACCAATATAGGCAGACCCGAATGATTCAAACTATTGAAGAGTTCCTGATCGCGGTTCGCAAGGATGCTTCGGGCTGGGAGCCGAGCGATCCCAAATGGTTTCGGGGCGAACCCAACAGCGGTGACACCCCTCTCACTCCGACTCTATACCGCGGATTTTGTGCGCATGAGAACGCTTTACTTCAGATGTTTCGCGCACGAGCGAGCGCGTTTCATAATACAGCGCCAATTCGTGAGCACACAGATCAGTGGCTCTTTCTGGCCAGGCACGCGGGCCTCCCGACCCGGCTGCTTGATTGGTCTGAGTGTCCGTCCGAAGAGTTCTTGAATCATATGAATCATCTGTGATTCAAGGGTGGTGGCCTGATTCGAGAAGGGGTCACCGATGTGGACGAGCAAGAACCGCGCCCGTTACGACCGCAGCAAGTTGCGATATCCGAGCGATCTGACCGACGACGAATGGAGACTGGTCGACCCGCTGATCCCACCCGGCAAGACTGGCGGTGGCAAGCGGACGGTGATCATGCGTGAGGTGGTGAACGGCCTCATGTACATTCTCTCGACCGGCTGTCAGTGGCGCGCGATCCCGAAAGACCTGCCGCCGAAAAGCTCGGTTTACGACTACTTCGATCTGTGGACCTATGACGGCACATTGGAACGGATCCACCACGCGCTTTACGAGCAGTGTCGCGAACAAGCGCAACGGGAAGCCAGTCCGACCGCCGCCATCATCGATAGCCAGAGCGTGAAAAGCGCGGAAAAAGGGGGGCCTGCATTGATCCGCACGGTTACGATGCGGGCAAGAAGATCAAGGGCAAGAAGCGGCACATTCTTGTCGACACATTAGGCCTCCTGCTCCATGCCATCGTTCATCCGGCCGACATACAAGATCGCGATGGAGGAGTTCTCGTCATGGCGACCTTGTTCGGGATGTTTCCTTTCCTGAAGACGCTCTTCGCCGATGGCGGATATCAAGGACCGCAATTTGCGAAAGCGCTTGCAAAAGTTCTGCCGCATCTCAACGTTGAAATCGTCAAACGTTCCGATCGGGTCAGCGAGTTTGTGGTCCTGCCCAAACGCTGGATCGTCGAGCGCTCCATCGCTTGGCTCAATCGCTGCCGACGGCTCGCCAAGGATTGGGAGAACCTTAACAGAAAGGCGCTCGCGTTCTTGCGCCTCGCATCAATCCGCCTCATGCTCAGAAAACTATGCAATCCGGCCTGAAGTCTCCGGACAAACTCTGAGGGCGCACTTATTGGACTGTATTTCGCCTTAAAAGAAGAAGAGCCCGTGATTTGGATGTTAAATCCGCTCGACCTAAACGATCTTTCGTACGAGCAGATCGCAACGAGGTCGAAACGAGAGTTCCCGCTGCCTTGGCATGACCCTGGCGGATCATGGAAAAACCCGGCGTTCGAAAATCTTCGCGGCGCTTGGGAGCAGGACGGACCCGGAGTTGTCCTTCCGGTAGCCATATATCCCACATACGTTCACCCACGATTGCAAAGCCAACGGTCGTGTTTCACGATACACGGCAAGAGCAAGAAAGGTCTGGATTGCCTCGTGCCCGGAAGGATCCTTTAAGCGGTACGTAGTGGACCCGACTTGTCGGCAATCCATTCTTCGTGAGCTAGCTCTTTTGGGTGTTACCGACACTGTGGTGTTCCCCGATCTCGATCGATTGGCGAAAGAACTAAAACAACGATTTGCCTGAACGAAGCCACACGTCCAGTACCTGACCACCTGCAAACATCCCCTTCTTATTAGCTAAGCAGCTCTGCCAACTGTACTCCGAGTGCATCCGCAATTCTGGCCATTACCAGGAGACTGGGATTTCGTTTGCCTCGCTCGATCCCTCCCATGTAGGTCAGATCGATTTGCGCTTCGAATGCCAACTGTTCTTGGGTCAGCTTCCGCTGCTGACGGTACTTGCGAACATTTTTGGCCAATACGGCTCGCCAATCCCGCATTGCGGGATCGAGCCGTATCCGGCATATAGTCTCTAGGGATTATAGTCCATATTATTAACCTCTTTGGAATTAGAACTTTGGGCCGGCTTCTCAGCTGGACAGTTTTTCTCGCAATCATCGGGGTGATGATTGCACCCGGAATTGCTACTTCAACCCGGATTCTCGCTTTTATTATTGGCCTCATAACCTTTGTGTTTTGGCTGAAGGGGGCATTCGTGCGATGGATCAAGCACGATGATAAAGCTCCGACCTGGGACGAAATACAAAGCGTACCGCCCATTTTTCCCGAGCCTGCATTCAAGGCAGCAGGCCCGATAGGTCGCGCATTTATGAACCGCTTCGCAAAATGGACTCTGAGCCAAAAAGACAAAAATAACGCGGCTGACCTCAATGCGATGGGCGAACTTTTTGACATTGGGACTAAGTACACTCCCAAGAATCCGGTCGAAGCAATGCGGTGGTATTTAGCAGCGACGGGCGGCGATCCAGTACGAGCGGACGGACATCAGTACGCGAAGCTGCGAATCGCCGAAATGTTCGAAGATGGAGAAGGAGTAGCGTGCAACCTTGAGCGAGCCGGACGCATTTACAAGTCTATGCCAGCTTTTCCCTCCGCGATGCTTCATTTTGCCATTGCTCATGTCGATGGCCGTGGTGTGCCGCAAGATTATGTTGCGGCATACAAGCTGTTGCTACTAGCCGACAAAGCACGTTCTTGGCCTGCCCCGAATAAAAAGCAAGTAGAGGTCGATCCACAAAAACGACGGGAAAATAGCCGCCACATTAGGACACGAGAACTGATGACGCTATTAGAACCAAAAATGACGCCTGGGCAGCTCTGGAGGGCTAACGACGCCGCGCGCGAGTGGTGGAACGCACATCGTTAGGAGAGCGGCAGAAGTGTTTCAGAGAAATGTAAGAGCAGCCTAACGAAATCGGACACCAAAACCCGATCGCTCAACCAGACACCACCTGTCAGATCGAGTTCTGGCTAATACAAATAATCGATGTCTCGCAAGCAAGGATGCAAGAAAAGCACTGTGAAGCCGTCGTGATCACGTGATGAGGAACGCGCGCTCTGCTTGAAAATCCTGGAGCCGCGCGGGTGACCGTCAGCCTATCATCATTCGCCACCACCAAGGGTATGAAGACCGCAGGGAGCGCAAGGCGCTCAACTCGCCTTTAAGCCGACCAATTGCTTCGCGTGCCGCCATTAGGTCAGCGGTCATCTCCAGGAGTTCGGTCATAAGCTTTTCTGCTTGCTGGGGCTCAGGGTTAGCCCGAAACTCCAGCTGGTGGTCGGCCATAACCCTTTCCAGCCTCGCAATCTCCACCTGCCACTTCTCGATTTCTGCCTTGAGTGCGGTGGCGGTCGGCGGGTGCGCTTGGGCATAGTTGAACATATCGGAGGGTGCGCATCATTGGGTTATTTGGAGATGATGTAGCGTAATTTCTGGCGGACAATTGAAGCGCACCGGGACTACGGACGAACCTGCTCCAACTGACGTATATCCAATCATTTCACGGTATTTCCAAGGACCAGAACCCATATACCGCGGAAGAACCGAATGAAGGGTGATTGGAATTCGCCCGGGAAGGCAAATCTGGCCGCCGTGAGTATGTCCGCTCAGCAAGATACTAAAGTCCGCAAGGGCAGCCTGCCGGTAAATTTCTGGAGTGTGTGAAAGTAGAATTGAAAACTCGTTACTCGGTATTCCGGTCGCAGCTTTTTCGATGTTATCCGCACGATAAAAATGGGCATCGTCGATACCCGCAAGATATATGCGTTGGTGGTTGCGCTCTATCGTTTCGGATTCATTGAGCAACATTCGAATACCCATCTCTTCCAGACCCGGAAGCATACAGACGGTGTCATAATTTCCCAGTACGCCATAAGTCGGTTTCTTGAACTCTGCGCAAATCTGGGACATACCCGCCAGTGTTGCTTCGTAAGACCCAAAACTCTGGCCTCTATAGTCGCCAGTTAAGACGCACAGGTCGTAATCGATTTTCTTCAAAATCGCCGTGAGGCATGTCATCGCATCTTGGCTCATATCGACATGCAGATCGCTGAGCTGAAGAATTGTGTATCCATCAAACTCTTTCGGAATTTGAGGCGACCTGATGTAGTTTTGCCGGACTTCAATTTGTGCAGCGTTCCTGCGACCGCGCCAATACAATCCCGTCAATCTCAGGCATGTTCGAATTACAAAATGTGATGATGTAAAATTCTTGATGTGAAAATAGTTTACACCCTGCCCGAATACTTGAGCTTCGTGATCGGCTTCAATCCCAAGCCGTAACTTGGCGTGCAATCGTCCAAGACGACCTTGCAAAAAAGCAAAAACCTCCTTGTTCACTGACTGAGCATGACTATAAGCAAAGAGGGGCGTTGATAGCACTTCATCGAGCTGAACCGTTCTCGATGGAGGTGCTGTTCGGGATCGCATATAGAAGTTCGCTCTTGCGCGTAACGCCGTGACTATCAAGGCATGGTCAGCTGCGCGCGGCCGCAATAGTAAGGATCCGTCTCGACCGCATGAAAGAGGTGTTTATCAATGCACGCGCACATTGTTGATTTCGATGACCATGCCCCATCCGGATTCGCTTTCAGGATTGGGAACATCGCGCACCACAACTCCCGGCTCTAGCGATATCCAGGTCATGGCGTGTAGCGTTCCAGGTCTGCCGCGTTTAGCGATGCGTCTGCCGTCGAAGATCAGGTATATGTCGGTTGCGCCATCAGGGCGTGACGGGTCCTCGGGAACCGCCTCCACCACGCACTCTGGGATTCGCTGCTCCTTCATGCCTGCACTCCCGTTGTGGTGCTACAGGTACTAAAAAGCGGGCCGAATGTAGCTCGCCGTCCACCTATCGGTGAAGACGCATTTGGCCAGATCGGGCAGCGCTTAACAGCTCAATCGTCTTGAGGCGCCTTCGGCAACTCCGAGGGGCTGTCGGGCAACTCGTGCTCTGGCTGCGGCTTGACTACGCGCAACTGCGCGCGCGGCTGGCTTTTGGGGGGCGACAACGGCGGCGGTTCATTTTTGGGAACGACGCCGAACATCTGCAACGCGGTCCAGACCTCGGCCCTTATAAGATCTCGAACTCTGGCGGTGGCAATATCCTGTGCCAGCAGCTCAACCGGCATCGGCCTCTGCCATTTCCGCCGCTCGTAGGCGAGCTGGCGGCACGTTGGAGAGCAAAATTTTGGCACCCGTCCCCGGCCTTTGATTTTGATCTTGGTTTTGCAGCGCTCACACCGCGCCGTCTTGGGACGTCGCCGCGAGGGATGTTGCCAAAGAGAGGCCAGCTTCATCATCATTGACGTAATTATTGACGATTAGCGGTCCGCGCAAGGCGTCACAGGCCATAATTTGAAGTGAGGAGGTGGCGCGCGCCAACCCGTCACCTTGGAAATCAAGCAGCAGGTCGCCGCGCCCAATCGCCAATCTTCTGCGTCATGGGCCATTTTTTGCGCATGCTCGCTGACGACAGATTTGTAGTCGCCCGCACTACGGTGGGGTTAACCGAGCGGCCTTTTCCTTTTCAAGCTCCTCGATTGATTCGGTCATCGCCTTCATCCGGGATTGCAACGCCTCTTGTAGTACCTCGATTGCCCATAATGGAGGGCGGCGGCGACCGCGACGCCAATCCAGAATTGTCCTAACAGCAGCGCGTCCACCAAGCAGCTCGACCATACCTCGGAGCAGTCCTGGATAGGCTTCAGGCGCCCAAGGGAAAGCCACCTGTGCGGCGCGATCGTATGCCGTGAGACCTGCCGACCTTTTCTTTGAGGCGACCCTTCTGGGAAGGGCTAAATGGTGCTTGCGATGGCCGCGTGCTCGTTTGGATGGGGCAAATTCTGGTTGCGGCTGCATGGTGATCGATATCGGGCGCCGGCCAACAAAAGCAAGGCCTTGGCTCTTAGCCTAAATGCTTTCAATTAGTTAGCACTTACAGTGCTAGAGCGCCGTAACTAACAACCGCGCAGATAAAGAGACAGATGCAACTGCCGCCCGGCTGGCAAGCGAACAGACATCGTGCATACAGTCTTAAGACCTTAAACAACCTGGGGGTAATATCTTCTTGGGCTTTGCCCTTGCTGACCGGCACGCGCTGGCACGCGATCCGATTTACTGTACCCTCAGTTAGCTTCTCTTAGTTACCCTTTCTACCGCTGCCACAATGCTCTGGATCGCGTGCCAACGCGTGCCGACGGTTACTGCCTCAACCCTACGCCCTCGTAATGCCGATGCCTCTCGGAACCGGTTCGAGACTGCACAACTCGCAACCCTGGAACCGCGGCGCGCAGGTCGCGGCCAAAAGATTGTGCGGTGCCAGCCTTATCGCGACCCTGGGTTAGGCACCAGCCCTGCCATTTCGAGAACAGCTCACCAACTTCGGTGGTTTTCCCCGGCGCTACGTCGCATCGGTCGCGGAGGAATGCTCCGATCGGCGAGCCAAGGTCCTCAAGTTCACTTGCAACCTCGGCAGACGATGCAGGTAGGACAAAGTAGCCACGGCGTTCCGGGCGATCCCTCCCTTCAAGTGTCCAATTGAGGATCCCGGGAAGCTCAGCAAGTAGTCGGGACGCAAGTCCCAGGTCTTCTTGCTCGTAAAAGCTCTTTGTCATTACCAGGGTGACAAAGCGACTTGCGAGCGCCCCACTGGCGTCAGCGAGTCGTGGCAACTCATTCGTCAGAATTAGAATGCGCGTTGGCAAGCGACCGGTCCATGCTGGTAGGTATTTGCGATCGACGGTTAAACTGTCTTCGCCGCTTATTGATAGCAACCGTTCGGCGATGATTTGTTGATCAGCCCGACCGCTTAAGCGAGCATCAGCGATGATGGCAAGTGGCTTATCGATGAGTGGCGCCAATCCGAAATTCGTCCCAATGCCGGCAAGGGTCGGAGCTGCGACATTCTCTGGCCCGAGCAGTGCAGTTAGCACGCGAGCAATTGTTCCTTTGCCACTGCGCTTGGGTCCGACAAGCAGAAAAATTTTTTGCTGTCGTGTATCGAACGTTAGACAATAGCCAAGAATTTCTTGAAGAGTTCCAATAGCCTCCATATCATTTCCCCAAATAGAGCTGAGGAATGATAACCACTCACGTGGTTCAGCCGCATTCGGATTATAAGGGTACGGCAGCGCACAGCGTGTGAAGAAATCTAGCGTGTGACCCAAGAGCTTGCGCGTCGGCAGGTGAAGCAAACCGTTTTGACATGCAACAATTTCGATGGGCGAAAAGTTGGTGCTAGCTGACAGCCACTGGGGAGGATTAAAACTTGATAGATTTGTTGCCCCCTTCAGGGCATCAACCACGTCCGTTACTCGTCTACTGGTCGGCGCGAATGGCAGTTGGTTCCCCGCATTTGTTATGCAGTCTGCCGAGTTAAGGAAATAATAAAGCTCCGAGCGAATGGTCTCGACAACGACGGTGGAATAGTGAGTTCCGTTCCAGGCATAGAAGACACCACCATGATGGAGTAGTATACAAGTGCCCTCATGAGAGTATTTTGTCTCAGTGAACGCGAACGCACTGTTCAGCGGCGTGCGCGGATCAAGAATTAGGTTCTGGCCTGCGGCGCCCAACCCAATCGGCGACCTCATTTTTTCCTCCAGAATTTGCAACGCTCACAAACCTGGGGGTTGAGGTCGTGGAAACGACGACACGTCGTTGCGCCGGACAGTTGTCGCAGGCGCTCAAGGCGCTCCTGCGTCTCGTCTGGAGTGTAACGAGGATCACCTTTTGACCATTCGTGTGCGAGCCTCTCGCCGTCCTCCGCAAAGGCAAGCACGCCAAGGCACGCGTACCAAAAGGGCTCGGAGAGATTTCCTTTGCTGTCCCGCAGCGCTCGGACTTGCTCGCAACGCTCGGCAATAAGCTTGGCAAATGACGGCTCACGGATCGTTGAGAGACTCCGACGAAGCGTCTCCCCTACTCCTTCGAAGGGCCGATTGGCCAGGTATGGCGGGAGCGGGCCGAACTCGTGCCCCCTATGTGAAGTCCTCGGGGCAACTTCTCGGACAACGGTCTCAACCGTCAGCAAGATTGCAAACTGCTCTAAGGCATAAGGCCCGAATAATTCGCCACACTGTACTAAGCGAATGCCGGCCTTCCGGTGGTGCGTGCCGGGTGTCCGTAGGACGCTTGTTATGTCCGCGGTCCGCGTTGGGTCGGCTTGCAGCTCGTACTTGCTGCACAGTGCTTTCAACCCGCGCGCGTAGCGCCCCCACGTTTCAGGATCGAGTGTCTCTACCAAGGGCCAGTAAACGTGAATCCCGAGACCGCTCAACACGACTACTGGCCTAGGCAGCTTTGTTGTCCGACAGAACTCCGCGACAGCAAGTGCAGCAGCTTTCCAGTCCAGATAAGGTTTATCCGGGCCGGCATCCACGTCCAACCAAAACGACTTTGACCCCCGTACGTTGTGCTTCGTGCGTCCGTAACGACGCTGTCCGTGTGGCGTATTCCTTGGATTCTGACGAGCTTCTTTGAAGGCGGCGCAGGCATGGTAAGCTGTCTGGCCAGCCTCATCCGCACCTTTGATTTTTTGCAAAAGTTCTTCGACGGTGGAAGCGAACTTATTATACTTTCGGTTCGACTCCACGATGTATGCCGCATAAGGACCTTCCTCAGGCAAGATCAGCCTAAGGAATGCGCATACCGTGTCATCCGTTCGGTGATTGGGGTTGAGCATGATCAAACCTTGTGCGGTTCAGCACGGCGCACGTTTGGGCGATCAGGCCGACGGCAAATTACATTGCTTGCTTGAAATGGCGGTGACGAAGTAGTAAATTTTATTTGCTTAGCTTGAACTACTGCTCCCGCCCTCGCCGTGTTTTGCCCGCGGCGGGGGCGTTCGCTTTTCATGCAGCGTCAAGTTCGCTCGTGCTGCCGATCGGTGGGCTCAGACGGGATTGCGCCCAGTCCAGAGCGTCACCCCAGCGGTACAAGACGCGCGCACCGAACCGGCGGTATGGAGGGCCGCCACCACGGCTAGCTCGTGTCGCTAGCGACTTGTCCGCGATCGGAAAGCCCGCCTCTCGGAGAGCGGCGCCCGTCTGTGGTCGCGTTAACAATGCGTCAGAATTTTGAGGAATCATCGCTTACCTCTCGGCTTGCCGGAAATACCCAGCGTTTGCGATGGCTAGCAATGTTTGCAGGGTCGCGCATTAATCCAAAAATCCACGAATACGATTCTGTGGATTTTTAGCTTGCGCTTTCTGATGCTGCCGCAGCGCGAGGTCGCCCCCGTTGCTTTTTTCCCCCCTCCACGGCAGCCAATGCGTCAATGACCTGCTTGTAGGTGGCACCCGGCATCATAACCTTCGCCCATTCCCAGGCACGTTTTTGAGATCCCCTACGGCCCGCCGCTAATTCACCGTCTAGATAGCGCTCCATTCCCTTTTGCACTTGACTTACGGGTGACCGGAATTTTATTCGCGGGGGCTCTTGCTCTTTCAAAGTCGTTTTTCGCCAATGGCGGTAGTCGTTCATATCGACCATTACAAATCGGAACCAACGAGCAAAAAAGTGTGGGTCGCGCTCAAGCGCGGAAATAGCTTGTTTGATCAAAGCACGCCATGTCACTCCGGTTCGGGCAATAAGGATGGTAGTTGATGGGCTTTCGTCGAAATGCGCTTGAAGCTTCTTTTGGGCAACGGCCTCGAAAGCCTCGATCAATAATTCTGAAGGTGGCAACCCGAGCCGAGCGCTCTCGTGTGCGGTCAAATCGAAAATATTTTCTCTCTTTGGTGCAGGACTCATCAGGCCGTAGCCTGCCTCAGCGTGACTACATTAGCGGCGGTCTTCGACTCGCCCATTAGCTCAGCAGTCCGATTGGCAATGGCATCGGCCGCGGCAAGCAAAAGTGGGTCCGCTGAATGAATATAGCGGGAGGTGATCGAATGGCCCTGGTGTCCGATTAACGCTGCAATTGTCGGCTCGCTGTAGCCGAGATCGTTGGCAAGACTCGCAAAGCTGTGCCGGAGCGTGTGCGGCGTTACATCCGAGGGAAGCCCGTCGAGCTTCATGATCCTCGCCCACAGTTTCGGGAAACCCGTCATGCGGCCCTCGCCGCGCGTCGCCGCGAATACCAAATTGCCGGAACGGGTGAGACCGCGTAGCACGTCGCATGCGGCGTGAGATAGTGGGCGCATGCTCGACCCGGTTTTGGTGTCGCCGAGCTTCGCTGTGCGCCGACCGAGATCGATCTCATCTTCCCGTAAGCCTAGCACCTCGCCCGAGCGCCAGCCGGTCAATGCCAAGAAGCGAGCAGCGGCAATTGCCGCAGGCCAGATGTTTGCCGCTTCCGCCTCGCACAGCGCGTTGCCGAGTACTTTGTATTCGTCATCAGTGAGGCGACGTTTGCGACTGCCGTCAGCCGGCCGCATGACGCCATGTGCCGGATTGTCGGAGCGCATCCTGTGCCGCACCGCATAGGTGAAGATTGCGCCCAGCAAGCCCACCGTTCGGCTCGCAGTGCCCCTGCCACCGCGCACATGCGCCAGCCCGCGCGGCTTGGTTTTGGTCTTGCCGGCGGTCTTCCCCGTTGCAACGTCGTGCATGAAGCTCTCGACATCCTCTCGGGTGACGCTGGCGACCGCTCGGCGCCCAAGTAGCGGTTTGATGTGCCGTTCGATGCGGCCGCGATCCGTTGCAAGGGTGCTTGCCTTCTTCGGCGCGCGCCTGCGTGTCACCAGTCGGCCGTCTACGGCATCAGCAAGGTAGAGGTCGCACAGCTCGGAAACTGTCTGTGCGCTACGTGCTGTCCTTTTCTCCCCAGCCGGATCGGACTTGTGCGCCACGTCACCTAAGAGGCGCTTCGCCTCTTCGCGCGCGCTCTCAGGTGTCCAGGGCGCACCATGCCGGCCAATCGTGTACCAGCGTTGCCGCCCTTCTCCAGTGCGATAATAGAGCACGTAGGAAACGGCATCGCTCTTTTGCCGACGCGCTCCAAAACCCGATAGCGACGCATCCCATACCGTCTGCCCCGGTCTGAGCGCTCGAACTTGCCGTAGTCCAATTCTCTGCCTGATGGCCATTTGCCCCAGCCCTCATCTCATTGCTAGCTCGACCACCCTAGCAAGCACATAGCTAGCAGAATGGCACAAATCCTAGCAAACCAAGGCAAAGGTCGTCAACGATAAACATAGACTACATGGGGATGATTGCAAACGCTGTCAGCGGCTAGCAAGCAGGCGTAAATCTAGGGAAATGCCCTCCGAAGGCAGAGGTCGGAGGTTCGAATCCTCTCGGGCGCGCCACTTCGGTACAAAACTGGGCACGCCAACACCCGCCGTTTTCGCGCTCGACGCGGCGACGAGCGTACACAGCAGTATGCTTTTCGACCCCATGATGCGAACTTCGTTCGCATCGACTTCGACGCGCTGCGCGATTGCGCGGAGGTGATCGCGGCGGTAGCCGTCGCTCTGGGTGCGCATGCGCTTGCGGGCCTGCCTGGCGAACGTTTTGAGGGCCTGCGGTGTGATGCTCGGCCCGACGCGCTCGATCGCGTCCTGGGCGCGCTCTGCGACGTCCAGCGGCCCGCCGAATTGCCGCAAAGCCGCCGCCCGTCATCGCCGCGATCCGCGCCATGTTGGTGTCGTTTGCGGTGAGGTCGATCAGGCCGAGACAGGGCTGCATCATGGCCAGGAAGCGCGCCGGTATCGTAGCGATCGGAGGTGAAGCGGAACTCATCGCGCAAGCGGCCGATCCGTCGCGAATGACCGAAGGCGACATGCGGCTGAAGAACTGATACGATACGCGGTCGTCAGTGCGGTTCGGTGTGACAGCGGATCCCCTACCGAGAGCAGCAGACGCCGAGCGTCTCACCGACGCGCTTCGCCGATCCGGCGCAGTGGGGTCGGCGCGCGTTGGCAATGTCGCGGTGATGAGCTCGCTGAAGAAGCTACGTTCTCACACGCTACGGCTTCGCTTGGACTACGGGGGGCCGGCCGAAGACGCCCCGAGTTCTGTGATTCTCAAGATGGGGCATCTCGATAGCGCCGGCCGTTCCTCGTATTCGAATCGCCGCGAGATCGCGTTCTACCGCGACGTCGCCCCGGCCATGCCGGCTGGGCTGGCGCCGCGCTGTTTTGAAGCCGTCGAGGCCACGGACACTAGTGCGTGGCATCTGCTGCTCGAAGACCTAACGGATTCGCATTTTATCGCGACCGAGTGGCCGCTGCCGCCGACACTCGGGCAATGCGAGAGCATCGTGCAGGCGCAAGCGCGCTTCCATGCCGCGTGGTGGGACAATCCGCTTCTGGGCGTATCGGTAGGGAGCTGGCGCGACACAGATGCCTTTGACGAGGACCTGCGAAGTTTCGCAGAACAGTTTGCGCGCTTCACAGATCGCTTCGGCGAGCTGGTGTCTCCCGAGCGCCGCGACCTCTACCAGCGACTACTTGATCAGGCGCCCCGCTTGCTCGCGCGTTATTATTCGCGCCGCGACCTGACAGTTATCCACGGCGATGCACATTCATGGAATTTCTTCTTGCCCCGACGTGGCGGAGGCGAGAACGTCCGGCTGATCGATTGGGAAGGCTGGAGCATCGACACCGCGACTGACGACCTCGCTTACATGATGGCGATGCTCTGGTATCCCGATCGTCGATGCCGGATCGAGCGACCGCTGCTCGACCTCTACCATGCGGCGCTGCTGGACAACGGCGTGAGCGGCTATGACCGCCAGGCCCTGGACGACGATTATCGCCTGTCGGCGCTTTGGCTGATCACAAGGCCCGTGGGGCAAGCCATGAACAACATCGGTCCGGCGGTCTGGTGGAACAACCTCGAGCGCATCATGCTGGCGGTTGACGATCTCGGTTGCCTCGAGCTGCTTGCTTAATGCGAGGCAACAAGTATGGCTCCTCGTCGATTGCTCATTAGCTGGCGCGAGGTTCCGCTTTGGCACATCACGTCAATCCCGGGGTTGCCCGGCATTGCCGCGATCGAAGGGTAACCGGACTGCACTGCGACCTCGGGAAAAACGGCTGCGCATCAGGCGTAGTGCAAGAGCGCAGGTCGTCGCAGATTTGCCGATTGGAGCGAGTGCCGGCTGCGGCATCATTGGGGCACGGCGAAGCAATAGTGTCCAATTTTCCTTTTCGTGAGTCCAGGGGACCGGGGCCATCACCGCACGTTGTTTTGTGTGCCGCGACCGGCCGTGAGGGCGATGCAAACCTTGCAATCGTCTTTTACACCACATCCCAGACCGACTACCACGGCGCGCGGCGCCCTCGTTAGTATCTTTTCGTGAGCGAAGCGAGGGCCATTGGAATTGGGTCAGAAGACCGCGTTTCATGTCGATGCGAGCCGGGTTGCGCGTTTGCCGCTCACGACGGACTACTTCCCAGAAGTGGTTGGGAATACCATTCCAGTGCGTGGGCACGATCCGAACGTCGTTACGATAGTCGAGGGGCGGCCGAGGGAACTGATCGCGAGCGGCTTTGGAATCACGAGAGTGGATGCTGTCATCCGCGACCCAAAATAGGGATTCGCGTTCGCCGGCGATCGGATCGTTCCGTCCCCGGCCCGAGATCGATCAATGCCATGGGTTGTAGGGTTGTCGGAACCGCCCGCGAGCATTCGGGCGCAAAATCGCAGGGTGGAGTGCCGCATCATGGCGCCACGGCGCAAGAGTAGTGCCCATCTTCATCGACCGCGGCGCGCCACTTCAATAGGGTCTGTTTCCGGACACATGGGTTACGGTTTATACCGGAGACATGGGTAACACTTTCGGGCCGATGGGTTATCGAGCTGTTCGAGTCTGCATGTCTCGTGGTCGATCATAATCCAGCCGAGTTGGTTCTTTCTTCGGATCGGTCGCGACTCCGCGGCGCTGCGTTTGATCGCTGCCCAGCGCTCGATGACCGCGCGCACGCGCGCCGCCATCTTCCCTGCCGGGAGGCATGTGAACGACGCATCAAGCCGCCGACAGCCGCACATGGAACCTGCTGCCGGTCGCCCCAGCGTAGCGCAGAAGCGTCTTCGTGCTCGGAAGCGTTTGGCCGCTCTCAAGGCGGGCGATGGTGGACTGGCTGGTACCCATCCGGGCAGCCAGCTCGGCTTGCGAGAGGCCTGCTCGCAGGCGAGCCTTGAGCAACTCGGCGGCAATCTCGAACTCAGGAGCAAGCGCGTCATACTCGGTCTTGACCTTGGGGTTGGCGAGCAGACGAGCCTTGAGCTTCTCGAATGGGATTGTCATGTGATCTCCTTTGCTCGCCGCAGAGCAAGCTCGATCTCGGCACGCGGCGTCTTCTGTGTCTTCTTCACGAACGCGCGCATCACCACGACCCTCCGGCCGATCGCTGTGACGTAGAGCGCGCGGGCAATTCCGTCGCGGCCAGTCAGCCGCAATTCCCACAGCTTTCCCTCAAGGTGCTTCACGTGTGGCTCGCTCAGGCTCTCCAAGCCCGCGTGGCCAATACGCTCGGCGAGCCGAAGGAACCGAGCCTGCATGTCCGCCGGTAGGGCGGCGATTTCAGCGGCGACCGTCTCGTTCAGAATTCGTTTTTTCTGGCCCGGCCCCCTGTCAATTCGCTGGCAGTCCTTGCACCGTTGCTCGGCTTGTCCTCGGCCCATCCAATGCGAATTCGTACACCGCGGCAGTCGAGCAACTGAGAAGTCATTCCCGGCTTCTCAATAGGGATTCCTAGTGCCTCTGCGAAGGCCTGAAAATCGCAAAAGCCAGCACGCTCAGAGCTAAACGACTGAACCACCATATACGCATCTTTTGCGCCATACCGATCGGCTTCAAGCAGGGTCGCTACCGTGCGGTGGAGCAATTGGTACCGCAATGGTGCCGCCGAACTTTCGCGCAGGCCCACTCGGTCGATCAATCGAGCGAGACGCAGCTTCTTGCCCGAAGAACCATCGTCCCATTCACCGATGGTAGGGCCAAACGTCTCGTCAACCTTGCCCTCAACCCCAAGCACAGAATACCCCGATCTTGTCGACAAGAGCGCCAATACGTCCGTCTGACTGGGTCGACCAAGGGAATCGAGTTCGGTTCGCTTCTCGAAAAATGCCTCAACTAGTCGTACATCACCGCATGCGGAATCTGTCGCAAGCACCGCCCGAACGGCAGGAGGCACGTCGCCAGCCGCGAACCAACTCTTAGCAACTTCGCAAGCAGAGCGGCCCTTCTTCCAGTGTCCGGGTCTCGCGAGCAATGGAATTACATCCTCAGGCTTCCTAAGAGGTGACCCGCTAAGGAAGTTGCGAAAGGTTTTTGGTATGGCTCGTTCGATCACGTTGAGGGTCTTGCCATCGTTCGGATTCCTAGCGGCTCCTCTTCCATCCGCTATTCAATCGTCTTTGGCCATTTATTCAAGATGCGTGCTCCTGGCCGTCGTCGTGCCTTATAAGTCAACAAGAGTATGCACGCTGCGGCGCATCCCGAATCCACCGTTCGGCCCTGGCAAATTTAGCACATTTGGCTCCTGCCGGCGGGGCGGCGGCGCAACGGGCGTACGTCGTCGATTTGGATGCGCCAGAAAGCGGGTTTATTTACCGGAATTTCCGCAAATGACAGGTCGCGCGGTGCGCTGGTTCTATGCAGTTTGGAGCGCCGCCCGATGGACCCGCTTGCGCACGAAGAGGCCTATTGAAAAGGGCAAGCTCAGCTAGAGCAAGCCGCTGCCACGCAGCACAAAATCAGCGGATCGGCGGCGCGTAGAGAATGCCGCCCGCGTTCCACAACTGATTGAGGCCGCGCGGTATGCCGAGATTAGAGTCGACGCCGACATTGCGATCGTAAACTTCGCCATAGTTGCCGACGTGACGAACAATGCGCGCCGCCCAATCCCTGGCGAGGCCGAGCTCCTCGCCGTAGCCGCCTTCCGTGCCGACAAGCCGCATGACGTCCGGCTTCTTCGATTTGAGCGCCTCATCGATATTCTTCGAATTGACCCCGAGCTCCTCGGCGTTCACCATCGCGTACAAGGTCCACTTCACGATCAACTGCCAGTCGTCGTCCTTGTGCCGGACGACTGGCGCGAGTGGCTCCTTCGAGATGACGTCGGGCAGAATTACATGCTCGCCGGGCTTCGACAGCTTGAGCCGCAAAGCGTACAGCCGTGAGACATCGGCGGTCAGCACATCGCACTGATCCGAATCGTAAGCCTTGATGACGTCATCAAGCTTTGCGAATTTCTTTTCCTCATACTTGATGTTGTTGGCGCGGAGATAGCCGGCAAGATTCAGCTGCGCGGGCGTCTCCGATTGGACGCATACCTTGGCTTCGCCGAGCTCCAGGCTGGAGTTGACGTTGCGTGACCTGCGCACCATGAAGCCCTGGCCATCGTAGTAGGACACCGCCGCAAAATGCAACGCGTAGCCGGTTTCGCGCGACATGCTCCAGGTCGAGTTGCGCGAGAGCACGTCAACCTTGCGCTTCTGGAGCTCCGTGAAGCGTTCGCTGGCGTCAAGCGGAACAAATTTCACCTTGCTCGGATCATTGAAAATGGCGGCCGCAATGGCCCGGCAGAAATCAACGTCGAAACCGGACCATTTTCCCTGCGCGTCGGCGTTCGAGAAGCCAGGCAGGCCGGGATTGACGCCGCAATATACCGCGTCCCTGTTCTTCGTTCTTTTCAGGGTTTTCGTATCATATCGCTCGTATGTGATGGCCGCCGCGGCGACGGCGATCGCGATCGCGGAACCGATCAGGAGGCCGGATCGAAAATTCAGCGCGAAGAATCTCGGCATTTTCTGTCTCGCTTATCCCATGACAACTGAGAAGATCCGGTTTTATGACGGCATGGCCTGATCACAGCTCCGGCCTTTGCAGAACGACGACCTTGGTTCCGACCGGAATTCGATCGAACAGGTCGATCACGTCGCCATTGACCAGGCGAAAGCATCCGGACGAGACCGCGCTGCCGATAGTCTGCGGCTGATTGGTGCCATGAATGCGATAGACCGTCGCTCCGAGGTAGAGCGCGCGCGCTCCCATCGGGTTGCCCGGTCCTCCGGCCATGAAGCGCGGCAGATAGGGCTGGCGTTGGATCATTTCCGGCGGCGGCGTCCAGTCCGGCCACTCCTGCTTGCGTGTGATGCGCAGCAGGCCCTGCCATTGGAATCCATCACGGCCAACGCCGATGCCGTAGCGCAGCGCGCGTCCGTTGGGCTGCACGACATAGAGAAAGCGCTCCGACGTATGAACGATGATCGTGCCGGGGCTCTCGCTGGAGCGGTAAAGGACGACTTGCCGCTGAAACTGCGGCGACAACCGTTCATCTTCCGGGTCGGGGATGAGGCCCGGCTGGTCGCCGACCGACATCTGCTCGCGTTGCGCAAAAGCATGTGATGTTGGAATGGCGAGCAATGCCAGGAGGACGATTTGGAAGGAGAAACAGAATCGAAGCGTGGGCATCAGGAAATTTCACTCCCGACAGAATAGTCGCATCTCTCGACGGCTCGACTGGAAAGTGTCAGTCTTGACGGCGAAATTTGGCATTTTCGAGAAGCGAGCATCCACAGCGAGACCCATCGCGAGATGATGCGCAAATGCGTGGTTTGGCGCTAGTTCCGCCCGCCGTTCTGGCGATAACTGCCGCGGGCATCTCGGCGCCTGTCGCCAGCGCACAGACACCGGCGCTCGAATGCGCGCAGCTCTCCAATGTGACCGATAACGGCGCTCCTCTCGCGGCCGGAATGAACGCTCCGGCGAGCAAAGAAATCGAGCCATCTCGAGCAGAGGCGGCATGCCGATCCGCATTCAAAGGCGATCCGGCCAATCCGGCTCTCATGTTCCGGCTCGGCAGGGCGCTGTCTCTGGGAAACAAGCGACTTGAGGCGATCAAATATTATTCGAATGCCGCCGATCGCGGTTATGCGGACGCCATGAATGATCTTGGCGGTGTGTTCGAGCGCGGCATCGGCGTTCCCGAAAATCTGGTGACGGCGCTTGTGTGGTACGAAAGGGCAGCCGAGCTTGGTCATTCAGGTGCAATGACTCGTTTGGGTCAGCTCAGCGAAAATGCTGTTGGCGTCCCACAGGATTTTGCCAACGCGAGAATTTGGTACGAGAAGGCAGCCGCGCTCGGCAACGCAGCCGCTATGAACAATCTTGCCGAGCTGTTCAGGCAAGGGCGGGGAATGCCCCCGGACTTGCCGGCTGCTGCGAACTGGTACCTCAAGGCAGCGCATCTTGGTCTTGCCCGTGCGATGAAGAGTCTTGGCGAATTGAGCGAGGCTGGGACGGGCGTTGCGCAAGATGACCGAGCCGCCAGGAACTGGTTCCAAAAGGCAGCCGACCTCGGCGACGCAGATGCCATGGGCAATCTCGGCGCACTGCTCGAAAGCGGGCGGGGTGGATCGCAGAACCTGGGCGCTGCGCAAGATTGGTATCGAAAAGGCGCGGCGCTCAATGGCCGCGTCGCCATGCACAATCTTGGCGTCATGCTTGAGAACGGCCGCGCGACGCCGCCGAGCATCTCGGAAGCCAAGCTCTGGTACGAGCGCGCCGCGGCGATCGAATATCCGCCCGCGCTGAACGCTCTCGGGCGCCTCCATCTCGCCGGCGCCGGC
This sequence comes from uncultured Alphaproteobacteria bacterium, assembly GCA_963841105.1. GTDB lineage: Bacteria > Pseudomonadota > Alphaproteobacteria > Rhizobiales > Xanthobacteraceae > VAZQ01. Next base: position 212,508 of record CAWJCB010000001.1, on the reverse strand, counting down.
GTTGCAAAGGATTATGTGCGCGCCAGAAATTTGTTCGAGCAAGCGGCAAACCTCGGCGATGCCAGCGCGATGAACAATCTCGGAGCGCTTTATCTCGATGGTAAGGGAGGGGAAAGGGACATCAACCTTGCCCGGACTTGGCTCGAAAGGGCGATCAGCCTCAACAACGTCGAAGCCCAGGAGAATCTCAAGCGCCTGGAACAGGCAGCTCTGTTTGACGGTCCCCAGGTCGCCGCGAGACGATCGTCCTGCATGCAGACGTGCACCGCTCTCCACAGATCGTACGTGACCTCCGTATGCGATCGCGACCCTGCAATCGCCGCCAGCGATAGCCCGGAGCGTATGAAATGTGTCTTTGTAAGCCTGACGGCGGCAAAGCAGTGCAGAGATTCCTGTCGCGAGTGGGCCGCAACTTCAGTGGCTGACAACAGGTATGTCGCCTGCTTTCAATCGTTTATTGCCTGCGCAATCCGCCAGGTTCCGACCGACGGTCAAGGTAATGACAACCCGCTGTCCCCGGACTCGACGAGATGCGTTGCGGTTGTGGACTGTGCCGCCAGCCGCAGCGAACAATCGTCTCCGGTCCCTGGAGCACCTGATGCGAATAGCGACAGGGTTGATTAGCAAGGTGTGTGCGTTCGAGGATCGAAGGCACAGTGCCAAGCGGAGAGCTCAAACGGGGGCTGGCAGACGCTTGACCTGCCCCCTACATGTCGGCCGAGCTTAGACCCGTCTTGGGACTTCGGAGACAGCGTATGTCTGCCCTCTCGTTTTTGCTGAACCTGGCATGGATTGTCTGCGGCGGCTTGTGGATGGCGGTTGCGTGGATGATCGCCATGGTCATCATGGCAATCACCATCGTCGGGCTGCCATGGGCCAGGGCCGCTTTCAATATTGGCGCATACACTTTGTTGCCATTTGGCCAGAAAGCGGTGTCGCGCGCCGCCTATTCCGGCACGGAGGATATTGGCACCGGACTGCTCGGCCTTTTTGGGAACGTGATATGGCTGGTGCTCGCTGGATGGTGGCTGGCGCTTGGCCATCTCATCACGGCTGTTCTCCTGGCCGTCACCATCATCGGCATCCCTTTTGCCTGGGCGCATCTGAAGCTCGCTGGAATCGCGCTATGGCCGATTGGCAAGGTCATCGTGCCGTCTGATGATCCTTTCTTTCAATATGCCCGCCGGTACTGATCCCGCCGACTGCTTCATATTGAACGTGTGGCGCCAAACTTCGTTGAGGATCAGCTCCGTATCAAAGCCACGACGGCAGTGGCCGCAAGCGTGAGCCAGGCAGCGACGAGGATGATGCCACCGCTCGGCGCCGCCAGTGCAAAGAGGCGATGCCCGGTGAAAGCACGCAACGCGATGTCACCGGAGAACAGGGCGCTCCCCAGCACCCAGGCGGCGAGCACAACCAGCATCAACGGCGCCTGCAATACACGCTGCTCCAGCAGCGCCACCCCGCCGAGCAAGGCCGCTGCGTGGAACAGCAGCATGTAGGCGGCGCCATCCAGACCCGCACCGGAAGCTGCGTGGGCGGCGGCGGCCGCAAGGACGATACCACTCGCTCCCATCAGGCCAGCCAGCACAATCATTGTCAGAGTCACGGTTTGCATGATCAAAACAAGACTTCACCGCCGCCGGTTTCTGCTTCTCGCCGGGAGCGCCGCGGCGGCGCCTGCCTTCTCGCGCACGGCTTGGGCGCAGCCTTGGCCATCGCGCGTTGTACGGCTCCTGGTCGGCTTCCCGCCGGGCGGTGGCGCCGACGCAGCGTCGCGCATCATCGCGAATGGGCTGTCCGACATTTGGGGCCAGCAGGTCGTGGTCGAAAACAAGCCGGGAGTTGGGGGCAATATCGCCATGGACACAGCCGCCCACGCCGGTCCCGACGGCTATACCATGGCGCTCGCGGTTATAGCTCCCGCAGTTTACGGCTTTCTGCTCGGATCGCTCAACTACGATCCGGTGGCAGACCTCGCGCCGGTGACATTGATCGGCACGTACCCCAATGTCCTCATCGTCTCGAACACTTCGCCAATAACCTCGGTTGGCGAGTACATCAACGCCGCCAAGGTCAATCCAGGCAAGGTCACGTTTGCCTCTCCCGGCGTGGGGACATCGGCCCATCTCTCGGGCGAGCTGTTCAAGCGGATGGCGGGGATCGATATCACCCATGTGCCTTACCGGGGCGTCGCGGCCGGGGGCATGAGCGACCTGATGACGGGGCGTGTTGATGCGATGTTCAATACAACCGGTTCTTTGCTGCAAGCCGTGCGATCACGCCAGGTGCGCGGGCTGGCGGTGACTTCGGGCCAGCGCTTCCCCATCGCACGGGAGCTGCCGACGATTGCGGAAGGAGGCGTGCCGGGCTTTGACGTAACTTCGTGGTACGGTTTGTTCATGACCGCCAGAACGCCCGCAGCAATCGTGCAGAAGCTACGCGAGGACGTGGTGTCGATGCTCGATCAGCCCGCCGTGAAGGCGAGGTTCGAGGTCCTCGGGGTCGCGGTCGCGGGTTCAACGCCGGCGGAGCTTGCTGCCAGGGCTCGCGCTGATGCGGAGCTATGGGGTCCAATCATCAAGGCGGCGAACATACGGGGCGGGTGACTAGAGGCAATTCCGATCAATTTGATGCGGAGATTGTAGGGGTGGGGAAATCGCCTGCTGTGCTCGTGAATGGTGGGCTCGGCGCAGCAGCGATTTTGCCCACGCGGATGGAGCGTGGACGCGCCTTAGCCCACCCTATCTACCGCTCTATGCGCTTCGGCGCCCGCTATTCCCGCTTCAAGCCCGCCGCCTTGATCGCGGCATCGAACAGCGGCTGCTCTCTTTCGATCAGGCCGGCGAACGCCTCCGGAGATTCGCCGCCGGGCTCCACGCCAAGCTTCGCCATGAGCGCGACGATATCCGGATTTCTCGCCGCCGCGATCACATGCTTTGCAAGTTTGTCGATGATCGTCTTTGGCGTTTTTGCTGGGACAAGGAACCCGTTCCATCCGGAAAACACGATATCCGGATAAAATTCTCCAATGGTCGGCACGTTTGGCAGCAGTCTCATCCGTTGCCTGGCGGCGATACCAAGAACCGTCAGTTGCGAGCTCTCGGCGTATGGCATGATGTTGCCCACAGGGGAGAAATACATGTCGATCTGGCCTCCGAGGAGCGCCGCCAACGCCCCATCGCCGCTGCGGAATGGGACGTGAGTGCCTTCGATGGAGGTTCGCGAAAGGAATGACGCACTGATGAGATGCGTTATGGAGCCGGGGCCGGGAGAGCCATAGGTGAGGTTGTGTGTCCTTGCAAAGTTGACAAACTCCGCAATCGTCCTGGCCGGAATGGAGGGTCTGATAACAAGCACGAACGGCCCGCTGCCGAAGGTGCTGACGGGGGAAAAATCGGCTATTGGGTCATAGCTCACCGCCTGAATTTTTGGCGTGGCAGCAATCTGCGGAGAGGCGGCGAAGAACAGCGTATGGCCATCCGGCGCTGAACGGGCGACGTAAGTAGCTGCGACATTACCCGCCCCACCGACGCGATTTTCAACGATGAAGGGCTGCTGGAGGTCCTCCGAGAGTTTCCTGCTCGCCATCCGAGCCATGACGTCGGTAACTCCGCCAGCGCCGAATCCGACGACGACGATTACGGTTTTGCTCGGCCAGATCGTCTCCTGTGCCTGACCTGGAACAGGCGCGAACGATAGCAACAGGGAAAGCGGGCCAAGCCCATGTTTGAGCGCACGCGCTCCCCACCAGGCCTTCGCTCGACCTTGCGAACGATGCGCGCGCAGCCTTAAGGTCACTCTTTCGTGCTCTGCACGATGGGATAGCAGTAGGGACATGCCGCCTCCGCTGTCCGGCCAAGCAAATCCCACTCCGGCAATGAGGCCCATACTTTTTCGCCTGACGCCTGCGCCTGTCTCCGGAGATCCTCGATATCAAGTCCGGGAATCCGGCGATTTTCCATGACGATCTTTCCGTCGATAATCACGGTTTCGATATCGTCGCCGACACCGCATTCCACGAGGCTTTTCACCGGATCGCGCACCGGTCCAAATCTCAGACTGCCGCGTCCGGAAAGGTCGATCACGATGATATCGGCCAGCGCCCCCGGGGCCAGCCGGCCAATATCATCGCGGCCGAGGGAGCGCGCCCCTCCCAACGTAGCCGCGGCAAAGACTTCCCCCGCGGTTGCGGCGTAATAGGTGTTGCTTGTCATCTTCCCCATATACGAGGCCGTACGCATGTTCATTATCATGTCACGAGGATAGGTGTCCGATCCAAGCGCGATGTTGACGCCCGCCTCAGCATATCTTTTCCAATTGTCCAAAGTGCGCGCGCGCCGCGCAATATTGATTGCGCAATGCGAGATCGATGTTCCCGACCGTCCAAGCAATTCAAGATCACGCTTGGCCGGATAGTTCATATTGGCGTTGTCGGAGATGAAATTGCAGTGTCCGATGGCAAGTGTCGGCCTTAGCATCCCGATGGAGTCAAGCAACTCAACAGGGGTCATGGCGTATTGGGCGACGATTTCGTGGAACTCGATGATGCTGAACGCGGCGTGGGTTGCGATTGGAAGCCCCGTCTGGTTTGCGACTTCAACGGTTCTCTTGAGCAGATCGAGGGTGGTCGTCTGCACCCGTCGCGGCACCAATATGCCGCGAATACGCCCATTCAGGGCGCCGTCGTTCCGCGCAATCCAGTCATTGGCAACCTTGAAACCGGAAATCCCGCGTTGTTCATCGTGAATTCTTTCGAGCCGGCCCGCTTCGTCGCCGACCCAGTGACCGGAATCGTATCCTGGCGAAAGATAGGCCCGAGCTCCGAAACGCTTGACCTGCTCAAGCAAGGCATCTTGCACGGCGACTTGAGCTCCGAGCTCCACAAAAGTCGTTACGCCGCAGCGGAGCAATTCGGCGACAGTGTAGGTCGCATTCAACTCAAGAGCGCCCTCCGGCGCAGACTCCCCATGGTCCAGCCAGCGGGCGTCGCCGCTTACCTTTTTTCCTCTTTTAGGTATCGTCACCTCAAGGAACGGCTGGCCATAAAACATCGGCCGGCCGGTATCCGTGAGGAGGCGGTGCGATGCCCGATGACCGTAATGCACGTGAGCATCGATAAAGCCCGGCGCAACCAGCTTTTCCCCGGCATCGATTTCTCTGTTGACGCGCCCGTCAAAATTCAAGCCGGCATAAAGTATTTTATTATCTTCAATAACAACGACGCCATTGCGTATCAGATTATGACCCCGGTTGTCGTATCCAACAATCCAACCGGCCTTGATCGCGGTGCGCATTGAGCTTCCTTCCTGCAATCATTCGAGCCTGATGCCCGCGTCACCGACGACCTTACGCCACCGCGCTACTTCGAAGCTGACGAGCCGGCTGAATTCGGCGCCGCTCACCTCGGGGACGTCGGAGCCGTTCTTTTCCCAGATCGCCTTGATTGCTGGAGTTTGCAACGCGGTCCTGATCTCCCATGTCATCCGCGCGACCATCGCCGACGGCGTTCCCCGCCGGCGCAAACACGCCGTACCATGTTGAGAGCTCAAAGCCCGGCAGTCCGGCTTCGGCCGAGGTCGGCACGTCCGGCAGGGCCGGGACGCGCTTCGTGGCGGTTACGGCGAGGCCGCGTATGCGTCCGGCGGAAATCTGCGGGCCGGAGGTGCCGAGGCCGTCGAACATCACTGGCGCATTTGCCGGACTCATGACCAGAGCGGCCACCAAGGCCAGCGGCACGAACGCGGATTTGGCTGGCATTCGAAGCTCCTGCCGCGACAAGACGTAACACGGCAAGCAAGTCCTGATAAGCGACAGAAATTAAAGCCGCGGGTTTGTCGCAGGCCGCGTCGGTCAAGGCAGACACCGCAGACACGAGTGCCGATCTCGGGGTAACCCGAGATCGGCAAGAGTGCTCAGCCCGACATCGGACAAGGCTTGCTCACCCGGACGCGCTCCGAGTCAGCCGTCACTCGCGCCTGACCGATACGCGCGCGAGCCCGCTGAAACCCAAGGCACGCGCCGCGGCCGGCGTCAGGTCGATGATGCGAGAGTCTACAAACGGCCCACGATCGTTGATCGTGACGGTAACCGAGCGTCCGTTCTGCTTGTTCTCGACACGGACATGAGCTCCGCAAGGCAGCGTCTTGTGTGCAGCAGTAAGCGCGGATTCGTCGAGCGCCCCGCCGCAAGCGACCTTTGAGCCGCTCGACCTGTCATAGTGCGAAGCGATCCCGTCCTCCGCCTCCGCGGCCCCGATCATGGCTGTGATCAATGACGCAATCCAAATAATGATGCGAAGCATCTGCGGCCTCCGTTTTATTTGTTGGGGACAGAAAGCCGCCTAGCAAACTATGCGAAGAGGGATCAACCCTTTATCGGCATATCAGGCATGAGCAGCGCGCAGCCGATGTTAACCTATATCGTCCGCCTTCATCCGTTCGACTTGCTTCTTATAATTGCCGCAAATTGAGAGTTTCGCCAGCGTCGGGTTCCCCGGCCGGTCAAAGAACGATCACCCGCGCTAATTTGCTCGCTGACCGGGCACGCGTTTCCCTGGATGTTGGACGATGCTATCTTGGTTCCGTCCGAGGCAGACAGGCTGCTCGGTCAATCAAGGGAGCATCCGAAATGTTGAAAACCATTGTGTTGATCGCCGTGGGTGCGCTTGCAATAGCGCTATCGTCGGATGTCCCGTCAAAGGCGCAAAGCTCGTCGGGCTTCGAAAAGAGGAATTTCAGCTATAACGAATGGACCAAAGGAAAGTTCTCTGAAGTGGTCACGGTGAGCAATCCAGGAAAATTCATATTTCTCGCTGGAATTGGTCCGGAGCGCGAAGGCGACGGAAAAATCGTTCATGAAGGTAATTTCATGGAGCAGTGCAGATACGCCTACATGAAGATCAAGAAGCTGCTCGATTTACAGGGCGCCACAATGAATGATGTCGTCCGGATCATGACCTACACGACCGACGTGCGCTTCTTCCAGGACGCGTTGAAGTGTCGCGCCGAGGCTTTCGGCACCGCTCCCATCCCCGCTTCGACATTCCTGGTTGTCAGCCAACTGGCGTGGCCGAACATGGCGATCGAAGTTGATGTCACCGCTGTGCTGGCGAAATAAACCAACTCTCAATGCGAGCATCGCGGGAAGGAGAGGGCCGAATGTCGGCCCTTTTATTGCTGTGCCTTACCCCTCACCTGGTCGGCCTAAACCTCAGATGCTCGCAACAGCCAACGGCTGATATCCGGCCAAACCGCAGACAGGGTATTGCGTCCCATGAACAGGCCCAAATGCCCACACGGCGCAACCACCGTCTCGACCTCACGGCAGCTGGGGTGCACGAGAGCCTTCGTGGCGAATAACTGCTCAGGGACGACGATGTCGTCTTCGCTGCCGGCGAGCAGGAACAGCGGACAACGCACCTTGGACAGATCGAGCCGGCGGCCCAATGCAACAAACTCCGATCGCGCCAATCGGTTCTCCTTGAACAGCTGCTCCACCACTTGCAGGTAGTACGTTCCCGGGAGGTCCAAGGTCCACGCGTACCATTCGCGGAAACGAGAGCTCAGTTGTCGAAATCCCGTCGAGTTGATTGGCTCCGGCGATTGCAGCGCACGGTGGACTTCTTCTTCTCCTGCGAATGTCGGCGCCCAGAAGTTCAGCAGGTGCTGGCCCTGCAGACGCCCCTCGCCGAGCTCGACGAGCTCCTTGAAAATCGCGCTCGGCGTATTGTTGGCAAGCTCCGTCAGCTTCGATGCGTCGGCGGCAACATCGATCGGGGCGCCCGCAAGGACCAATTTGTGGATTTTGTCGGGAAAGCGCGCGGCGTACATCAGCGCCATCCAGCCGCCCTGGCATAGTCCGATCAGGGAAACGCCGCCGCCGAGCTCATCAACAACAACGTTGAGCGCGGCAATATAGTCATCAACGCACCAGAAGCGCATCTGCGGTGTTGCTGGTCGCCAATCCGTCACGAACAGCCGTTCGATGCCGGCGCCCTGCAACGCTTGTACGAGACTGTGACGGAGAGCAAAGTCCACGATGGTTGCGCCGTGAAGAGCAAACGGCGCGCAAACGAGAGTTGCGGGGCCAGTTGCGCCCGTGGAAAAATCGCGCAGTCTTACTGCGCCGATTTCGAGCGCCACTTTATTGGGGGTGATCCAGTGCGGTTCCGGACTTTTTGCTGCCTGTGCATCGCTTCCGATCGCGAGGCTCACGAATTCTCGAGCTGTCGCGGAAGCCAATTCGCTCGCGGTCTCGGCAGCGAACGCGGACCAGAAAAATGCCATCGATGCAAATTGCCGGCTGTCGGAGCTCATGAGCAGACGTTCTGCGCTAGTCGGTGCCGCGTTGAGCCTGGCCAATCAGGCCGGATGAAGCCGCAGCGGAGCGGGCCTATTGCTTGTGACCATATAGCGTCGCCGGAGCTTCCTCCAGGGCACTGAATCCATCCTTCGAAAACGCCGTGAAAAGCGCTCCATGTCGTTTTACCAGCAAATAAATGGGCATACGGTCGATGCTGCCTGGAGAACCGCGAGACAACGATCAGGATGGAAGGAGTGATCCGCGCGCCGAAATTGTGCGACTCGAAGCCGACATCGAGGAGCTTGCCGAGCAGTTGGAGAGGTGCCGCAAGCTTCTTCTGATGGCAAAGATCGCCATCGTTCTCGCCGGGATATGGCTGCTGGGATTGACATTTGGCGCAATCAGCTTCGATCCAGCCGCCATGACCGGCGCCATTGCAGCTGTGATCGGCGGCATCGTCGTTTTCGGGTCGAACGCGAGCACATCGCGGCAGACGCAGAATGCCATCAGAGCCGCCGAAGCGCTCAGAGCCGAGCTGGTCGGCAGGATCGAGCTTCGGACCGTGGGAGAAGCCGATCGAACGGGTCGGACGGGATAAGTCGATACCCGCCCGCGCGCAGCGGCCGAGACACCAGGTCTCGCGGGCATGGACGGGCGGAAGGGGTCGTGCTTAAACTGCGGGTGACGGCGGCAATGTATATTTGCGTAGCGTTGTGCCGCATTTTCAGTAACCCCACGCGGAGGAGAGAAACATGAAACGCGCTGTGCTTGTTGCCTTGATATCGGCCTTCACTTTTGGATCGGCTTTGGCGCAGGAAACCTGCGAAAGCAAGGCGATGGACAAGAATGGCAAGCCCCTTGCGGGCGCGGCAAAGACGAGCTTCGTGCAAAAATGCAAGCGGGAGGCGTGCGCGACCAAGGCGGTAGACAAGGATGGCAAGAAGCTTTCCGGCGCCGCAAAGAACAGCTTCATGACCAAGTGCGAGAAAGAAACGTAAGGCCGGCTTCCCTCGCACATGTCTGCGTCCGCGCCTGGTTGCGGGCGCATAGTGAGACCGCCTGCAACAACGAGCTTCCCGGCGGTCTTTGTCAGCGTCGTCGCCCCTGTTGCAGGCCTGCGACCTGGCCGCCTTCTAAGCGCTGCCGCCGTCCGGACTATCGACCGGGCTTTTTGGCCGAGGCGCTCGAAATTCAATGCATCAACGCCGAAGGAGAATGAAAATGGGCATTTTCGGCAGTATTGTATCCGCGGTTTTCGGGCGACACGCGACGAGCTCGTCCGCCTCGGCGGCGCCGGCAGGTTCGACCGCCGCCGCACCTGGGACCACGGGCTCCGCTACCGCGGCGGCGGGCGGTGCGGCAAAGCCGATGTCGCCCGCGGAAGTTGAGACCATGATCGCGAAACTCGCACAGGGACAGGATGAAGACCTGAACTGGAAACGGTCAATCGTCGATCTCATGAAACTGCTCAAGCTGGACAGCAGCCTGGGCGCACGCAAGCAGCTCGCACAGGAACTTGGTTACACCGGCGCGCTCGATGGCTCGGCGGAAATGAACATGTGGCTGCATCGGCAGGTCATGACAAAGCTTGCTGAAAGCGGCGGCAAGGTTCCGGAGTCTCTCAAGACGTAGCAGGTGGGATGCGAGCTCGCAGGGAGAAGTGAATGGAATTCGGTTATTTCACGCTGAGCGACAACCACTACGATAACAACCTGCGTTCAGCCAATCAGTTCGTGGCGGATATTACCGCGGAGGCCCTTTATGCCGACCAGATTGGCATGCATTCCGCCTGGATCGGCGAGCACCATTTCAACTCGCTTGGCGTTCTCTCCTGTCCCGACCTGGTGCTCGCCTACATCGCGGCACGCACCAAGCACATCCGGCTGGCGCCCGCGGTGACCGTGTTGCCGCTGCACCATCCCATCAGGGTTGCGGAGCAGTGGGCGACCCTTGACCTCCTGAGCAACGGCAGGGTCGATTTCGCCGCTGGGCGCGGTTACGACAAGCGCGAATATTTGCCGTTTAACGTCTCCTTCGAGAGCAACCAGTCGATTTTCGACGAAGGGCTGGAGCTGGTGCGCAAGCTGTGGCAGGCGGAAGGGCGTATCTCGCACCATGGCCAGCATTATCAGTTCGATGACGTGCGCATCACGCCGAAGCCGGTGCAGCAGCCGATCCCGACCTATGTCGCGTCGTTTTCCAAGCCGTCAATCGAGCTTGCGGGTCGATTGGGATGCGGCTTGATCGTTGCGCCGTTCGCTGCCGCCATGAGCTATGGCGGCCTCAAGCAGGTAGCCGACCTCTATCACGCAAGCTGCGCCAAGCATGGCAAGAAACCCGAGCGGCTGATGTGCAGCTATTTCACGCATTTTGCGGACACCAGGGACCAGGAAGCCGCGCAGCGCGCCCGGCAGATCCGGTATTACAAGGAATGCGTCATTCCGGCCTTGCCCGGCGATCCAAAGACCGCTCCGCCGAGCTATCACTACTTCATCGACATGGTGGAACGGCTGGGCAAAGTCCGGCCCGAGGATCTGACGGAGAACTCGGTGCTGCTGGGAAATTCGGCACGCATCATCGACACGCTCAAGAAAGTCGAGACCGCCGGATTCGACGAGGTCATCCTCTATGTCAATGTCGGTTTGAAACCGCACACGCAGGTCAAGGAAGAAATGGACCGCTTCATGCGCGAGGTGGCCCCGGCATTTTCCGGCAGGCACAAGACGCAGGCCGCCTGAAGGCGCATGAGCTATCTTGTCGGGAGCGAAACGCAATCCGGCGCTGCCGGTATCCGCTTTCGCGAGCTGCTCGGTCGCGACGGTATCCTGCAGTTACCGGGGGCACACAACGGGTTGGCGTCGCTGCAGGCGAGAGCAGCGGGTTTCAGCGCGGTTTATCTCTCCGGCGCGGCGATGAGCGCTTCCATGGGATTGCCGGACCTCGGCATCATCACTCTTGATGACGCTTGTTTCTTCATTCGACAGGTTGCTCGATCCGCCGGCCTGCCCGTGCTGGTCAACGGCGATACCGGATACGGCGAAGCGCTCAATGTGATGCATATGGTGCGCACCTTCGAGGACGCCGGCGCAGCCGCCGTTCACATCGAGGACCAACTGCTGCCCAAGAAATGCGGTCACTTGAACGACAAGAGGCTCGCTGACCCCACCGACATGGCCGCCAAGATCGCGGCTGCTGTGAAAGCGCGCCGGCATCTTTACGTCATCGCCAGGACCGACGCCGTGGCAAGCGAAGGCATGGAGGGGGCGGTCGCGCGTGCGCAGCACTACATCGCTGCCGGGGCAGACGCGATTTTCCCGGAGGCGCTAAATAACCGCGAGATGTTTCGCGAGTTCGCCCGCCGCGTGCCTGTCCCCTTGCTGGCGAACATGACGGAGTTCGGCCGCACACCGTTCTTCACCGCGCACGAGTTTCAGGAGATGGGCTACAAAATGATCATTTGGCCGGCGAGCGCGTTGCGTGTCGCAGCCAAGGCGCAGGAGGAGCTGTATGCGGCCATTCGCTGCGACGGCGGAACGCACAACATGGTCGATCGCATGCAAACCCGCACTGAGCTCTACGCATTGATCCGCTATCACGACTACGAGGCGCTTGATGCATCCATCGTGAAAACGGTTACCGGATGAACGAAGCCCAGGGTGTTGTGTTCCGCAGAGAACTATCGCAAATGGCGGATCAACAAGCTCCGATAATACCTCCCCTGAAAGGGGAGGTCGGCGAGCAAAGCGAGGCGGGTGGGGTCGACGTCACATCTCCCCAGCCAGCTCTCGGGGTCGCTGAAACCACCGAAAGCCCTCGTGCTTGGTGATTGCGGCAATTCCGATCGGACCACCGACCGTTTTCGGCCGTGCGACCGAAAACTTCACGAAGTTAATTGTTGCTTCCACCAGGAAACGCGCGAGATCGACTGCGTCTTGGATCGGCATGGCTTCCACAAACAGGAGCTCAAAAAGCTCGGGCGCGAGCTTGCCGCGCAAGTCGGTCACCTGTTCTCAACTCAAGCCGCCCTTTGCAGCAGCTTCGTCAAACTTTGTCGCGAGGCCAAAGATTAGTCGACTCAGCGCTTCGTATTCGCCGTCCCATCTGATGCCGAATTCCTGCTCGCCTTGAACCTGGGTCGGTGCCGGAGAGTCCGCTCCCATGAGCAGGACCTCCCAAACTTCAGCGAGCGGTCTGCCGGCGGAGTAGCCGCAAATGCGCACCCGCGTCCATACGCTGCCACTGTACGCCTTGACCTTTTCCTCGAACAAGAATGATCGGAGCCGGATCGCGACATCTCGGAGCGTATAAGTTGCGGGATCAAGTGCCCAGCCGGGATGCTTGGCATCTGCGCCACTGAAACGACGACGCAAATCCTTCATCAGCGTATCAATAGACTCATTTCCGATTCCGCCTGCGCCGGTGGCCATGGCTCCAATCGGTAAGCCCTCCATGAGGTTTACGATCTTGTCCGCATTCTGATAGACCATCCCGCTCTCAAACGAGCTGGCGCTGTCGGCGGCCATTACCACGCCGTCGTTTATCTTGACTGAAACCAGAACGGTCATCCGTGAGCTATTTGCCGATGCATGAAGGGTCCAGCAGCTGAACTGCTTCGCAGTATAGGCAGGAACACTCAAACCGGATAGCAGTCGGCGGCCGACATGCGTTACGCTGGCGTCTGCCAGTCCTGGCACGATAACTTGGTCTGCGGATGAATGTCAGCGGTCGAACAATCGTTGTCACCGGCGCCTCCCGAGGTATCGGCCGGGCCACTGCCCAAGCCCTGGCGCGCGCCGGTGGACGCACGGCTCTGCTGGCGCGCTCTCCGGAAATTGAGCAAATTGCGACCGAGCTCACCGCCCAAGGCGGCAAGGCGCGAGGCTATGTCGTCGATCTGACCGATCCGGCGGCCGTTGAGCGAACCGCTGGGCAGGTCGCGAGCGACCTGGGAGCGCCTGACATCGTCATCAACAATGCCGGCGCTGGCCGCTGGCTCTATGTCGAGGAGACGCCGCCTGCGGAAGCTGTGGCGATGATGGCAGCGCCCTACTTCGCCGCATTCTATGTGACCCGGGCATTTCTGCCGGCGATGCTCGCCCGCAACCAAGGCTACATCGTCAATGTGAACTCCCCGGCGGCCTGGCTTCCGTGGCCCGGCGCAACCGGCTACATGGCGGCGCGCTGGGCGCTGCGCGGCTTCACCGCTGCGCTACGGGCGGATCTGCACGATACCGGCATCCAGGTTTTGCAGTTTGTGCCGGGCAAGGTCAGCAGCACCTATTTCCAGCACAATCCGCATTCCGAAGAACGAATTCCGCGCATCACTCATTGGTTGCCGACGCTTACACCCGAGCAGGTGGCAGGGGCGCTGGTGCGTGGCATCGAACGCGACCGGCGCGAGATCATGATGCCGGCGATGTTGAGAGTGGCTGTGCTCGCTCGCGCTTTGACGCCGATTGTGGTCGATCGGCTCCTGTTTCGCACCGGCGCGCGACGGATCACGCCGTGACCGCGAGCGTCTGGCACCTACGTTGAGTGTCAAACAACATCGTCATTCGATTGAAAGTCGTGTCGGACCGAGCGGGCTCCAGGCGCAATTCCCGACCAAACCATCGGGGATGCACCAGTGGTACGATCAAATTCCAGAAGTAACCGTCTTCGCCGAAAACACGTGCCGTCGGTCGGAGCGACGCAGCCCTGGGCTCGATGCAGGCTTTCGCCCCCGAGGCGTGACGCGCCTTGAAGGCGAAAGGTCGAGAACTCGCATGTGCGTCGGCGGCCCGCGCCGCCGATGCCCATTGGTAGAAAGGGAGAGGACGCCATGGCCTTCGCCATCAAAGTCAACGGGAACACGTCTGCGCGGTCGATTGTGGCACCGTCGGTCAATCCCGATACCGTCCGGGCGCAGATACAGAGCGCGATCAACTTCGGCATCACGGCGGCTCTCCATGGCGTGATCACGCTGAAGGACGGCCGTGTCGAGCAAACCAACTTCGATACCTACCAGATGCTGCGCATGAATGAGGCACCAGCCATCGAAGTCCACATCGTTCAGAATTTCGAACCGCCGGGCGGAATGGGCGAGTGCGGGACTTCGGCCATCGTTCCGGCAGTCGCCAATGCAATCTTTGCAGCGACAGGCAAGCGGCTGCGCAAAATGCCCATCGACACCGCCGCATTGAAGCAGCCCGTGTGAACGAAACAGCGTCACAATGCGTACAAAGGTTCAAGTGATGAAATTCGAGAGACTTGAGAATACACAATAGCAAGGGAGATCTTACATGATCCGCAAGGCGAAAGCGGTTTGGCGCGGCACTGGTCGCGCCGGCAGCGGCAATCTCTCCACCGATTCCGGCGTGCTCGCAGAGACCCCGTATTCTTTCAAGACCCGGTTCGAAAACGAGAAGGGTACCAACCCCGAAGAGCTCATCGCAGCGGCGCACGCCGGTTGCTTCACCATGGCGTTCGCGTTTGGGCTGCAGGCCGGCGGCTATACCCCGACTGAGCTCACCACCGAGGCCGCGGTCACGCTCGAACCTGAAGGCCACGGTTTCCGCATCAGTCGCTCCGCTCTGACTCTGCGTGCCAAAGTGCCGAACCTGGACGAAACTAAATTCGTCGAAATGGCGAGAGACGCCGAGAAGAGCTGCCCGGTCTCCAAGGTCCTCAACGCCGCGATCACTTTGGACGCCAAGTTGATCTGAGGCGTCAGTTGGCTTCCTCGATGCAGCACCTCCAGATAAGGAGGACCGCAATGGTTCGAAGCCACCGGCCACTGGCGAACAGAACACGTTTTAGGAGGATCGATCCCGAGCGATCTCGACGCTTTTGACGCCGGCGAATCGCAGTGCACAAAAGAACTACTCGCTGCAACAATGATAGGAACTTCAAATCCGCTGCAACAAATACGCGCTTTACTTTATTGCCTGCGGGTTGATTGGTGATCCGGTGCCGCCGGTGATGATCAGCGGTGGGCCGCAGAAGAAGAATTCGTGCACGCGATCGTTGGCGCAGTCCTCGGCGAGCTCCTTGAGATAGAAGAATCTCGCCCATGCACAGGCCCATGGCCGGGATCACCACCCAGTGCCAGGGCTGATTTGCTTCCGTCGTCTCATTTGGCCGCACCTCCACGCCCCACGTATCGGAGCAGATGGCCGCTATTTCCTTGCCTTGGCACCAGTAGCAGTTCTCGAACTTCACGCCGGGCGCGTCACCGCCGGCATAGCCGCCCCAGTTTTTCTCGGCGAGGCAACGCTCCATCTGGCCGGTGCGGATGATGACGAAATCGCCGCGCCTGATCTCGACGTTCTGCTTCTTTGCGCATTTATCGAGCTCATCGTTGGCGATGCCTTCGCCGTCGTTGAGCCACTCGACGCCGCGGAAGCGGGCGATGTCGAGGAGCACGCCGCGGCCGACCATCCGGCTCTTGGAATGCTCAATGCCGAGAACATTGAGCCCCTTGGCATCGATCAGCTTGGCATCATGGCCGTTGTACGCTTTGTCCTCATAGAAGATGTGTCCGAGCGCATCCCAGTGAGTAGCCCCTTGCACGCACAAATTCAGCGTGTCATCGGCATAGCGGATCTTGTTCCAGTCCTGGCGGCCGGCAATGGCGTCCGTCCCGGTTGCCAGCATCTGGTGAATGGGATTGAAGCGTCCGCCGAAGAGGCCGGTCTGCGGGCCGTTGCTGTCGAGTGGGATACCGAGTGCGAATACCTTGCCCCTTCGGATCAGTCCTGCCGCTTTGACAACGTCCTGTGCGGTGACGTGATTGAGCGTACCGATATGATCATCCTTTCCCCAACGGCCCCAGTTTGTGAGTTTTTGGGATGCATCGGTGATCGCCTGCCGGCCTACCTTGATGTCCATCGGGGTGCGTCCTTGCCGCTGTGCTTGTCGATTGTACGAATAGATCCAGCAGGCGAACCTTGAATCACCGACCATGTTCGCTATGACCATAGCAAGAGATCGGTATGGCTCAGCTGATTGTTCGTAACCTAGAAGAAACGGTCAAGCGCAACCTCAAGCGGCGCGCCGCCCGTCATGGTCATTCTTTGGAATGATGAAGTCTGTGAAATTCTGCGCGACGCGGTGAAGGAGGATGCCCGCCGTCGCGGCGGTTTCGGTACCGAAGCAGCCAAGCTGTTCCGCGGAATAGGTCTTACCGAGCCTATTCAGGAATTGCCCGGATATCCGGTAAGGCCGCCCAAATTCGCACTCGACTAAGATGATCCTCGACCTCCACCGGAACTCAACTGTTCCGGTAGTCGATCCCTGGCGCGCCTGACGTACGCTGGCCGTTGTTGATCTCACACCTTACCCAATGCCTCGAGGATGCGGCCGGGGGTGAACGGCATTGCGGTGAGCGGCTTCGCGCCAAGGGGACGCAGCGCGTCGTTGATGGCATTCATGATCGAACCCGGCGCACCGGCTGTGCCGGCCTCGCCGGCGCCTTTGGCCCCCAGCTCAGAATCCGCCGTCGGCGTGACCACATGGCCTACCTCGATGTCGGGCATCTCCGCCGCCATGGGCACGAGGTAGTCGGCCATGTTGCCGTTGAGGAGCTGGCCGCGTTCGTCGTAGACGCAGTGCTCAAATAAGGCACCGCCGATGCCCTGCACCACGCCACCCCTGATCTGCTCATCCACGAGTTGCGGATTGATGACGGTGCCGCAATCCTCGACGCACCAGTGCTTGAGCAGCGTGACGAAGCCGCTCTCTACATCGACCTCGAGATAGCTCGCCTGGATGCCGTTGGTGAAGGCAAACGGCCATTTGCGCGGCACATAGTGTCGCGTGGCGACAAGCTCGGCCTGGAAGCCGGGCGGCAGGGTATCTGGGCGGAAATAGGCGATGCGGGCGAGCTCATGTAGGGGCAGGCGCTCTGTTGCGCTCGCCGCATCGACGATTACGCCGTTCCTGATATCGAGGTCCTCGGGCTTCGCCTGAAGGATCGACGCCGCGCAGGCGAGCACGTTGGCGCGCAACGCCTTGCCGGCCTGCCAGGCGGCCTCGCCGCCGATGCCGGCGGCGCGCGACGCCCAGGTTCCGCCGCCGTAGGGCGTGTTATCTGTATCGCCGGTGATCACGCGCACGCGCTCCAGCGGGACGCCGAAGGCGGAGGCCGCGACCTGCGCGATGACGGCCTCGGCGCCCTGGCCCTGCTCGGTCACCCCGGTCTGGCAGATGATCGCGCCTTGCGCATCGAGCTTCACTGTCACGCCGTCCTGGGCGGAAATCCTGGCGCCGCCGATGCCGTAGAAGGCAGCCGAAGGATTGGTCACCTCGATGAAGCTCGCAAACCCGATGCCGCGATAGACGCCCTTTGCACGGAGCCTTTTCTGCTCCGCGCGCAGTCCCGCGTAATTCATCATGGCATCGAGATGCGCCAGGCACTCGTGGTGCGAAAGCGCCTCGAACTTGATGCCTGAGGCGCCGCTGGACGGGTGCGCATCGTCCGGAATGAGATTGCGGCGCCGGATCTCCAGCGGATCCATGCCGATCTTCGCAGCCGCGAGCTCGACCAGCCCCTCGGTTACCGCCGTCGCAATGGGATGTCCCACCGCGCGGTATTGGCACATGACATTCTTGTTCTGGAACACCACTCGCGCGCGCGCACGATAGTTCGGGCAGGTGTACGGCCCTCCGGTGAGATTGACGATCTGGTTCGCTTCGATGCCGGAGGTGCGCGGGTAAACCGAGTAAGGCCCGATGCCGGTAAGGTCATCGATCTCGAAGGCCGTGATGCGGCCGTCGTTGTTGACGCCGATCCTCGCCTTGACGCGGTGATCGCGGGCGTGAATATCCGTGACGAAGCTCTCGATGCGATCCGCAACGAACTTTATTGGACGGCCGATGAGCTTGGCAATGGCGACGGCAGCCATCTCGTCCGCATAGGTGTGCACCTTGATGCCGAACGAACCGCCGACATCCTTGGTGATGACGCGCACCTGGTGCTCCTCCAGCCCGAGGTGCTTGGCGAAGAGGTTCTGCATCATGTGCGGTGCCTGCGTGCCCTGGTAGACCGTGAGCCGGGCCTCCGCGGAATTCCAGTCCGCGACTATGGCCCGCGGCTCATTGGTCACGCCGGTATGGCGGCCGAACACGAACGTCACCTCCACGACCGCGTCGGCCGCAGCGAAAGCGTGATCAGGGTCGCCGGCGACATGGGAGCGCTCAAAGGTGAGGTTGTCGCCAAGCTCGGCATGGATGATGGCGGTGCCGGGATCGAGCGCCGTCTCCGGATCGGTCACCGCCGGCAACTCCTGGTAGGCGACCTCCACCAGATCGCACGCATCTTCCGCTTCCGCGCGCGAGCGCGCGACCACGCCGCAAACTGCCTCGCCCTGCCAACGGACGCGCTCGACAGCAATCGCGTGTTGCGGCGCCGATTTGATGCCTTTGAGGTGCGTGAGCACGCCGACCCACGGCGTTATCACATTGGCCAGATCCGTCCCCGTCATGACGGCGACCACACCGGGGGACTTGCGCGCCGCTGCGCCATCTACGCTTTTGATGATTGCGTGTGCGTGGGGGGAGCGCACGAAAGCAACATGCAACATGCGCGGCAGCGTGACGTCGCTCACGAATTGAGCGCGGCCCTGAGCAAGACGACTGAGATTCGGTCGCGGCACCGAGCGTCCGATATACGAGTTCGGATGGTCGAGCGCGGAGAGCACCGGAGGAGAGTCTTCGCTGATCTTCATGCCTGTCTCAGAAGATATGATTCGCTTGCGTCATTGCTGGGTTCCCGCGCGCGCCCGCGCCACCGATTCAACCGCATCGACAATGGCCTGATAGCCGGTGCAGCGACAGTAATTCCCGGACAGATGCGCCCGAATGGCATCGCGGCTGGGAATTCCTCCGGCCCTGAGCAATTCCTGCGCCGTCAGCAGCATGCCCGGCGTGCAATAGCCGCACTGGAGGGCGTTGCGATCGATGAATGCCTGCTGCAAATCCGCGATCTCCTGCGTTGCGGCTACTCCCTCGATGGTTTCGACCCGCATGCCGTCGCACTGCACCGCCAGCATGAGGCAGCCGCGCACCACGGCGCCGTTCAGACGCACCGTGCAGGCGCCGCACACGCCATGTTCACATCCGACATGGCTGCCCGTCAGCGCGAGCCCCTCGCGCAGAAAATCGACCAGCGTCGTTCGCGCATCGACACGCTCAGACACATCCTCGCCATTCACCTTGAGAGCGATGTCGTGGAAGCGCTCGCTCATGGCCGGAGCTCTTGCGCCTTCTGCGCCGACCCGGGCGCAGCCGTGAGCTGTTTGGCGACACGTCGCAACAAGACGCCGGCAAGATAGGTCTTCACCGCCGCTGTCGCATGCACATCGTCGTTCGGGTGCACATCCTGACGCAGTGCAGCCACTGCGCTATCGATGTCGCCACCGGCCAAGGCAGCCTCGGCATTGCGCGCGCGCGCCGGAATGGGCCCGACGCCGAAATAAGCAAGGCGAATATCGACGAGGCGCTCGCCGTCCGCGCGCGCACAGGCGGCAAGGCCCACCATCGCGTAGTCGCCATGACGGCGGGCAAACTCGGCAAAGCCTACGCGGGTTGCTGGGCTCGCCGCGGGAATGCGGATAAAGGTGAGCACATCCTGCGGCGCCAGTGCGGTCTCGAAAAGCGCCGTAAAGAAATCATCTGCCTTGACGCTGCGCCGACCTTGCGGCCCTTGCATTTCCAACTCGCCGTTGAGGGCGATGATGCAGGCAGGCAGCTCCGCCGCCGGATCAGCGAAGGCAATCGACCCGCCGATGGTGCCGCGATTGCGTATTGCGGGGTGGCCAATATGAGGCATCGCCGCGGCAATCAGCGGCGCGTGACGCGCAATATCCGGCGAGCGCTCCGCCTGGACGTGGCGAACGAGCGCGCCGATCTCAACATATCCGTTCCTTACCGTGATGCGATCGAGCCCGGAAATTCCATTGATGTCAACCAGCAGAGCAGGCCGATCGAGCCGCAGATTAAGCGTGGCAATGAGGCTTTGCCCGCCGGCGAGAAGCTTTGCCTCCTGTCCCGCCAACAGCGCGATGGCATGGGGCAACGATCGGGCCCTGGCATAGGCGAATGGTGCCGGCTTCAACGCTTTCTCCCTCGCAGCATTGTCACCGCCCCGAGCGGGGCGTCAATCCTTCGGAGCACGCGCGACGATGTCGCGCACAATGTCGATCGCACGCCGCATCAGGGTCATGGAAGCCTCGCGGGTTCGAAACGCGGCATGTGAGGTCAGGGTGACATTTTCAAGCCGCGCCAGAGGATGCTCGGACGAAAGCGGCTCGGCATGAAAAACGTCAAGGCCGGCGTGGCGAATGTGGCCGCTCGAAATGGCAGCGATCAGCGCGGCTTCATCGATGAGCGCGGCGCGCGCGGTATTGACCAGGATGACGCCTGGTTTCATCCGCGCGAGACGATCGCCATCGATCATTCCGCGCGTCTGCTCGGTAAGCGCCAGATGCAAAGAAATGACGTCCGAGCGCGCCAACAGCGCATCGAGCTCAACCAGCGGCACCCCCGCCTCGGGGCGCGGAGTGCGATTCCAGGCAACCACCTCCATGCCCATCCCGCGGGCAATGCGAGCGACTTCCAGGCCGATGCCGCCAAGCCCGAGGAGACCGAGCGTCTTGTCCTTGAGTTGCATGCTTTCCAGAGGTTCCCAGACGCCACGCCGCACGGCTCGGTCCATCCGCGCAAGCTCGCGGCAGGAGGCAAGCATCAGCGCAATGGCGTGCTCGGCGACGGCAGTATCGCCATATCCCCTGATGGTGTGCACTTTGATGCCGAGCGCGCGCAGGGCCTCGACATCCATGTAGCTCGAAGCGCCGGTGCCCAGAAACACGATATGACGGAGGCTATCGCACTGCGTCATGATCTCGGTGGGCATATAGGAATGATCGTCGAGACAAATGTCATAATCTGCAAGCAGACACGGCAGGTCGCGCGAGGAGAATGCATCGCTATGGACCGTGATCGGCGGATCGTCCGCTTGGCGGACGCCGGCAAACACTGGGGCAAGCTGGTTATTGCAGTCGATGAAGATGGTTTTCATGACCTTGTTGCTCCTGGCTCGCTTAGGCCATAGTAGAGCAAGGCGGCGACTTGCGCGGGCCGCTGCGTGTTGATCTCATGCGCGCGATCGCGCCAGGGCAGGAATAATGATCCGCAGTGGTGATGTTGAAGAGCCGGACTTCATCCGGCGGTGAGGCTCGGAGGAGGACAATGCATAACATGGGCAAGATGACGATGGACAAGGTGATCCGACGGCTGATCGGCGCGGCTGCTTTTTGCCTGATGCTAACCAATTCGGATGGATTTGCGCAGCAGCCGCAAACGGTCCGCGTGCGCGGCACGGTCGAAGCCGCGGATGGCTCGATGATCACCGTCAAGTCTCGCGACGGACAGACGACTTACAAGGTCAAATTGACCGACAACGCGGCGGTGCGCGGGATCGTCAAGGCCGCGCTATCCGACATCAAGGCCAACTCCTTCATCGGCGTCACCGGCATGCCGCAGGCGGACGGCAGTCAGAAGGCGGTGGAAATTCATATTTTTCCGGAACCGATGCGCGGGACCGGCGAGGGCTTCCGCCCCTGGGATCTCGTGCCCAACAGCACCATGACAAACGCCACGGTGGCGCAGATGGTGAAGGGCGTAGCTGGCGATGAGATCACCCTCAAATACAAGGACGGGGAAAAGAAGATCGTTGTTGCGCCTGATACGGTGATCGTGACTTATGTGCCCGGAGACAAGAGCGAGCTCAAGCCGGGTGCAAAGATATTCATCGCCGCTGCAAACAAGAAGGAAGATGGCACGCTCGAAGCCGCAGCGGTCTCGGTGGGTCGCGACGGCATCACCCCGCCCATGTGAGCGCGGAGTCAAGACTAGTACCGCTGCACAGTGATTTTGACTGTTTGAATGCAGTATCTAGCTCCATCCCTCCCCCGCTTGCGCTACTAGAGCGAGTTCCGATTAGGTTGACACGGTCTCCGTCATGGCCGCGCTCGTCGCGGCCATCCACGTCTTGCTTGGCGGCGAAGAAAGACATGGATGGCCGGCACAAGGCCGGCCATGACGACCAACATAATCGGAGCGCGGAACACGCTCTAGCCGGAGCCTCATCCGTGTCCTCCCGCAACAGGCGGTCACCTGCCGTGAAGGCGGAGATGCGTGCGCGCAATTCGCATTCCTCGCGCTTGCGGCGTTTGGTCTCAGTCTTTCCTGAGGTCAGTTCGGTGAGATAGCGCTTGACCAGAGCTGACACTGACGTGTTCTGCTCGGCTGCTTTCATGCGGGCGCGGCGGTACGTATCGCCGTTCAGGGAAATTGTGATCTTTTTCATTGGCGCAATATAACAGTCGGCGGCGATTTGTCCTTCTACAAGGCGCTTAGATTCTCGTCCCGCCGCGCCGGGCTGGCGTGTGCGCAGAGCCGCGCGCGGGGACTTCGAGGTCGCTTGCCAAAAAAAGGTCCGGCAGCTCCACCGGCGGCGTGAGGCGCGGCGGGTTGCGGCTGCCGCGGGCGCGACTATCGATGTTTTCATCATGCGGCCGCTTGACTGCGTCGGCGCGTGCGAGGGCTTGGACCGGCGACGCATTCTCAGTCAAGCGGGCAAGCAAGGGCGTGAGGTCATCGAGCTTTGTCGCCACCACATGAATGACGCCGGATTCCTGCTGCAGCTCGCCGGTGACGGAGATATACCGCGCGCCCAGGATAATGGCGCGAAAGCGCTCGAACGTCCGCGGCCAAACGATGATGTTGGCGATCGCGGTCTCATCCTCGATGGTCATGAAAATCACCCCGCTCGCGGTGCCCGGCCGTTGGCGAATGGTGACAATACCGGAGATCGTGATCCGCTCGCCCGAGAGTCGCGTGCGCAATTCCTCGTTGCAAATGATACCCTG
This sequence comes from uncultured Alphaproteobacteria bacterium, assembly GCA_963841105.1. Taxonomy (GTDB): domain Bacteria; phylum Pseudomonadota; class Alphaproteobacteria; order Rhizobiales; family Xanthobacteraceae; genus VAZQ01. The sequence continues at coordinate 189,295 of CAWJCB010000001.1, read as the reverse complement.
ATCTTCGAGGTCGGCGCGCAAGAAGGACGCGGGGTGCGCGCGCAGCGACAGTTGGAGAAAGCGATAATCGTGCACGACCTCTTCACCCGGCGGCATGGGTGGAAGGCTGACCGCGGGCTCCGAATTGTAAGAGCTCTGCTCGCATTCGCTGATCGTGTTGCGAATTACGCGAAACAGCGGCAGATCATCCTCGCGCTCGCCCACGCGTCCGAGCGCCTTGGCTGCCCACAGGGCCTGCCGCCGCGTCAGCCCAAGCGAGCCGAAGGCATCCGCATCGGCAAGCCGCTCGATGATGCGGGGAGAAAGGCCGCTGCGCAGCCAGAGATCGCGCACGGAGGCATAAGGACCCCTCACCCCGACCCTCTCCCCGTGAAGAACGGGGGGAGGGAGCGCACCACGGCGGGCGGTGACGATAAGTTTCGCATCCTGCTCGGATAATCCCTTTATCTGACGGAAACCCAGGCGCAGCGCGTGCGTGCTGCGAATGTCATGCGCCATCTCGCGGTGGAGCGCGTGCACACGCGGTGCCGGAAGTGGGCCCGGCTCCAGAGTGGCATCCCAATCGGAGTGATTGATGTCGATGGGACGCACCTCGACCCCATGCTCTCGCACATCACGCACAATCTGCGCCGGCGCATAGAATCCCATCGGCTGCGAATTGAGAAGGGCCGCCCCGAACACGTCGGGATAACGACACTTAAGCCAGGCCGAGGCATAGACCAGGAGGGCAAAGCTCGCAGCGTGGCTTTCCGGGAAACCGTATTCTCCGAAGCCTTCGATCTGGCCGAAGCAGCGCTCGGCGAAATCGCGAGGATAATTTCGCGCAACCATTCCTTCGATCATCTTGATCTTGAAAGTGCCGATGGTGCCGGTGCGCTTGAAGGTCGCCATGGCGCGGCGCAACTTGTCGGCTTCGCCCGGCGTGAAGCCGCCGGCGACAATGGCGATCTTCATCGCCTGTTCCTGGAATAACGGGACGCCGAGCGTCTTGTCGAGAACGGCTTCCAGCTCCTTCGACGGATATGAGACCGGCTCGATGCCCTGACGGCGGCGCAGATATGGGTGCACCATGTCGCCTTGAATGGGACCGGGACGTACGATCGCGACCTCGATGACAAGATCGTAAAACTCATTCGGCTTGAGACGCGGCAGCATCGACATCTGCGCGCAACTCTCCACCTGAAACACGCCGACCGAATCTGCCCGCTGCAACATGCGATAGACGGCAGCGTCCTCTTTCGGAACGGTCGAGAGAGCAAAAAATCCTTTTTCTGGTTCTTGCGGCCCGCGCTCCAACAAACGCGATATACCTCCCCCTTTTGGGGGAGGTCGGCGAGCAAAGCGAGCCGGGTGGGGGTCAAGCGCAGTGATCGCGCGCATCGAGGGACCCCCACCCGACCGCCTGTCGCTTTGCTCCCGGCGGTCGACCTCCCCCTTGCAGGGGGAGGTATCGCCGCGGACACCGCGGTTTTCCTCATTTCGGCTCACTCGAAACGAGCGGCCATAATGCGTCTCGACTAGCTCGAATGCCTTGCGCAGACAGGTGAGCATGCCAAGGCCAAGCACATCGATCTTGAGGATGCCGAGCGCATCGAGATCATCCTTGTCCCACTCGACGAAGGTGCGCTCAGCCATGGCGCCATTACCGATCGGCACAACTTCGTCGAGCGGACTGCGCGTGATGACAAAACCGCCGACGTGCTGGGACAGATGACGGGGAAAGGACTGGATCTCGTGGGCAAGCGCCTGCATTTTCTGCACGCGCGCGCTGCGCAGATCGATGCCGGCCTTCTCCAGCTCGGTTGCGCGCACTGCGCCGCCTCCCATTCCCCAGATGGAGGAGGAGAGCGCGCCGATGGTATCTTCCGACAACCCGAACACCTTGCCGACTTCGCGGATGGCGGAACGTCCACGATAGGAGATGACGGTCGCGGCAATCCCGGTATGGTCGCGGCCATAGTGTTGATAGATGTGCTGGATCACTTCCTCGCGCCGCTCATGCTCGAAATCGACATCAATGTCGGGAGGCTCGCCGCGATCGGAAGAGATGAAGCGCTCGAACAGAAGGCGTCCATCGCGCGGATCGACATCGGTGATGCGCAGGCAGTAGCAGACGGCGGAGTTGGCGGCCGAGCCACGGCCCTGACAAAGGATATTCTGGCTGCGGGCAAATCCGACAATGGAATGGACGGTCAGAAAGTAAGGCGCGTAATCGAGCTTGGCGATCAGCGCCAGCTCATGATGGAGAACGTCGCGGACATTGTCCGGAATGCCTGTGGGATAACGCGCCGCCGCGCCCGCCCACGTCAGAAATACGAGCGCCTCCTGCGGACTGGCGAAGCCTGCGCGTATCTCGTCGGGATATTCATAACGCAATTGATCGAGCGAGAACGTCAACGCCTCATGCAGCGCCGATGTCTGCGCGATCGCTTCCGGCGCCTCGCGGAAGAGGCGCGCCATCTCGCGCGGCGGCTTGAGATAGCGCTCGGCATTGGCGGCAAGGCGCCCGCCTGCTTCGTCGATGGTCAGGTGCTCGCGGATGCAGGTGAGGACATCCTGCAATTCCCGCCGATCGGGATGATGATAAAGCACGTCATTGACGGCGATGAGCGCCACGCGCGCTTGCTTCCCCATGTGCATGCGTTGCGCCAATCGCATGCGATCATTGCCGCGATAGAGCATGCTTGCCGCAAGCCGCAGGCGACCGAGGGTGGCATCGCGCAGAAGGCAGAGGAGCCGGATTTCCTTGGCGTCTGAATTATCTTTCTTGCTTGCGACCCATCGAAGTGTTGTTGTTGCGGGCGCTTCACGCTTGCTCTTTTGGCCTTGTTGCCTTTGCAATAAGGGAGCCGCTGGATAGTCCCGGCTCGATGTCTCCATCACCACCAGCTCAAGACCCTCGATATGCGCGAGGAGATCATCGAGCCGAAGGATGCAGTCCCCCTTTTTGGCCCGCAGATTGCCGTGGGTGAGCAGCCGGCAAAGCCGTCCCCAGGCTGCGCGGTCGCGCGGGTAGGCGAGAATATCCGGTGTGCTGTCGGCGAAGACGAGGCGCGCGCCGGGATGATAGGCGAGCGACAGCGCTTTTTCGCGTTTGATGAGATGGGCGCGCACCACGCCGGCGACGGAGTTGCGGTCGCATACCCCGATGCCGTCCAGCCCGATATGAGCTGCCTGCAGCATCAGCTCCTCGGGATGCGACGCGCCGCGCAGAAAGGAAAAATTCGAGGCGACGGCGAACTCATAATAGGAAAGCGTTTGTGCGCTCATCACGCATACAGTCCGTGCATGAACCAGCGCGGCGGTGAGGATGCGCTGTCGCGATAAAGGCCGGCGCGAAAAAGCCAGAAGCGCAAACCGGCTTTGTCCTCCACCTGGAAATAGTCGCGCGCGGCGCCGTCGCTGTCCTCGCTCCACCAGGCCGCGGCAATGCGTTCGGGTCCCTCGGCGGCAATCACCTCGTGCCAGGCGCGCCGCCAACGGAAGCGCACCGGCGGGCCGTCGGGGACGAGCGCCAGGAGATCGTGGATCGGCTCGGGTCTGGCGAGAAGACGCAGCGGTCGTATGCTCAATCCAACATCGCGGCGGAAACGGTCCCAGCCGGCCTCGGCTGTTGCCGTCATCTGCGCTGGAACCGCGTGTGCGGCAAGCTCAGGGATGTGACTGTCCCGAGCGATGAGGCGCGTCACCCGATTGCGTCCGAACCGCGCGCTCAGCCGGTCGATGAGGCGGTCGAACTCGGTGGAATTCTCCACGGCGCCGAGACCGATCTGCTCGTCGGGAGACGGCTCTGCCACGACGACTGAAAGTCGCGCCAGGTCGAATCCGAAGCCGGGGTCGATCTCATCGCCCAGCGCAGCGAGACGCTCGACAAAGAGCGCGCGGATTGCGGCGGGGTTGCGAAGCGGGCGCGATGTTCCGGCGGTGATGCGCTTGACGGCTCCGTCGGTCCGGAACAGGGCCAGCTCGAGATTGCGTGCGCCGTCGCCGCGCGCCGCCAGCGCGCGTTCGAGCCGGGCAGCGAGGCGCTCGATGGTCGCAAGCACGTCTTCTTCGCGCGCGATCGGCTCGTGAAAGCTTCTTTCCGCGATATAGGGTGCGACCGGCCGGCGCGGGGTGAGCGGCTCATCTTCCCGGCCGAGCGCGCGGTCGAGCTTGCGGATGAGGTCGGTCCCAAAACGGGCGGCGAGGGGAGCGCGCGGCAAGTCGAGGAGGTCGCCTATGCGCTTCAAGCCGAGGCGCGCCAGGTCGGCCACTGTTTTGGGCTCCAGCCGCAGTGCGGCAAGCGGCAGTGGCGCGAGGAGTTCGCCTTCGCGGCCGGCTGGCGTCATCGCCATGCCGTCGAAACGCGCTGCGGCCCAGGCGGCGCCTATGGTGGAGGCAATGGCAGCCCGCGCGGAGAAACCAAAGCCCTGCACGCGCGCGAGAAGATCGTCACGAAGTTTTTGCTCGCTGCCGAAGAGGTGCGTGCAGCCGCTGATGTCGAGCAGAATGCCGCCGGAGCCATCCGTGGCGATCAGCGGCGTGTAGCGCTGGCACCAATCGGCAAGGGCATCGAGAAGGCGCGCGTCGGCTGCCTGGTCCTCCGGCACCGCAATGAGAGCGGGATGCATGGCGCGGGCCTGCGCCAGCGCCAGACCGTTCCGCACTCCCGTTCGTTCGGCCGCGGCATTAACAGCGACAAGGATGTCGACATTGCCGCGCTTGCCGAAGACGACAAGCGGTTGCGATGTCTTATGGGAGTTGTCTGAGTTACGCCACTGCTGCGCGATGCGGTCGGTCGCGAGCCGCTTTAGCCATAAGCTCAGGATGCGCTGCGAGCTCGAAACGCTGCTCCACACTATTCCACTCCACGATCCATGCTCCGAGACGACCACGGCGGCTGCGCACGAGACGCACGGTCAGCCGCGGCGGGCCGATACCGCGAGCTCTCTGCGAAAACGAAAGGGAGGATGGCGCGGCGCCGATGATCCAGCGCGTTGCCGCTGCGGAAGGTTCGTCATGGGGCGTCGCGCGCAGAAGAATGCCTAACGTGCCGCCAACCGCGGCGGCGAGCGAGAGGCGGCGGGTGGCTATCTGATCGATACCGCGGGCGCGAATCTCGCCGATTGCCACCCCGACAGCGCGACAGCGCAGCGCTTCTTCCATCGCCCACAGCACATCGCGTGCGCGCGGAGCTGCGACCGTAATCAATCGCTCCGGAGCAATACCGGCCTGATCAAGACCGGGGCCATAGGGAGCGCCATTCTCGCAAAGGGAAAGATCTTCAGAAATCCAAAGCACAGCTCCCTTAGGGGAAGGAACCACTCGCTCGTCAGGATCAATTTCAATTTGGGGAAACTGCAACCATAAGTTGTTATAAAATCGTTTCACAGCTAAAAGTACAAATGCAGTCGCAACCGGGATTTCGCCCTCCCGCTCGGCCGCAATTTCATGCAGAGCGCCGCAGGCAAGTCCGCCGCCCAGCGCTGCATCGATTTCGGTAATGCCAAGCTTAGACGCAGGACCACATTCCTCAATTGCGGTTATCCGCTCGAGCAAGGCTAGTTTTTGTCGCAGCCAATAGGTGTGCAGCTTCGGCGTTTCAGGAACAGAAGGGAGTTCAGGGCTGGCGCAGAGCATCATGAGCCACAGCGAGGAATGTTCACTATATGTTCCTATGATTCCTCACTCTGCAAAACGAGTTAAGTCTCCTCCGATGTCGAGAAAACACCATTTATTCAATAGCTTATCTGAGGAGGACCAGGGCGCGATCACGTATCCGGCCCAATTCGCCTGTCGCCGACCGTCATGCGAACAGACCGGCGCCGAGAGCTTCAGATGCCAGCAATCACGCTTCCGTCCACTTCCCGAACGGTTCGCGTGCCTGTCAACGCCATGGAGACGTCGAGCTCCTTGGCGAGGATATCGATCGCTTTCGCCACGCCTTCCTCGCCGCCGGCGCCGAGGCCGTAGATATAGGAGCGGCCAATCATGCATGAGCGCGCGCCCAGTGCGAGGGCCCGCAATACATCCTGGCCCGAGCGCACGCCACCATCAAACAGCACTTCGATCTGCGAGCCGACCGCATCGGCAATCTTCGGCAATGCCGAGATCGATGATGGCGCTCCGTCGAGCTGACGACCGCCATGATTGGACACCACCAGTGCGTCCGCTCCCGAACCGGCCGCCATCTTCGCATCCTCGATATCGAGAATGCCTTTCAGGATGAGCTTGCCGGACCAAAGGCTGCGCACCCATTCCACGTCCTTCCAGTTCAGGGTCGGATCGAACTGGCTTGCGGTCCATTGCGCCAGAGACTGCACGTTTTCCATGCCGCGGACCTGCCCGGCGAGATTGCCGAAGGTCTTGCGCTTGCCTTGTAGAATCGAGAGCGCCCACCCTGGCTTGCTCGCCATGTCGAACAGATTGGCAAGCTTGATTTCCGGCGGCACCGTCATGCCGTTACGGATGTCACAGTGACGTTGACCGAGCACCTGCAAATCGACGGTGAGGACCAGCGCGCTGCATTTCGCCGCGGCAGCCCGTTCGATGAGCGCGCGAATGAAGCCGCGATCCTTCATGACGTAGAGCTGAAACCAGAACGGCTTTTCAACCGCCTGTGCGACATCCTCGATCGAGCAGATCGACATGGTCGAGAGGGTGAACGGGATGCCGGCGGCCTGCGCCGCACGGCACGCCAGGATCTCGCCATCGCCTCGCTGCATGCCGCAAAGACCAATGGGGGCAAGCGCCAGCGGAAGCCGCGCCGCCATGCCAAGGATGGTGGTCTCAAGGTCGCGCTGCGAGACGTCAACGAGCACGCGCTGGCGCAGCTTGATGCGCTCAAGGTCCGCTCTATTGGCGCGTAGGGTCTCCTGCGCGTATGAACCAGCCTCGGCATAGTCAAAGAATGCGCGCGGCACCTTGCGGCGGGCAAGCGCCTGCAAGTCGTCGATGCACGTCACCCCGCGCAATGCCATTTGTTCCCCTCGTTCTCGCCTTAGTGCCGGAATCGCAGTTCACTGATACATACAGTTGTGAGACTCGGTAGCAGCCAAATGCACGGCGCGCTCCCTCTCCCCGTAAACGGGGTCCCCGCGACGCAGGCGTCGCGGGGTGCCCGAACGGGGAGAGGGAGCAGGCCAGCGCCTGCCGATACGCGCGAGTCATGGTCCAATGAAAGTGAGTACTTGCGGCAGCATAACCGTTTGGACAAAGGAGCCAACGGAGCGGTCAGAGCTGGCAGGTGCCGGCCGGAACGCGCCGGCCTCGCGCGCGTTGAATCCGGGGCCTGCATTCAGGAGGACCCGATGGCAATCCCGAACGAGACCGTGACCCAAAACGAGATTGAGGAAAAAAGGCGGCAGGAGGACAAGAAGGAAGCGCGAGAAGAGCAGCGCCGCCGAGCAGAAAATTCGCTCGAGCGGGGCCTTGAAGACAGTTTTCCAGCTTCTGATCCCCCCAGCGTGACGCAGCCTCCTCCCTCGGTTTACGATAAGAAGCCGCAGAGATAATTTACCTCGACACTTGGGTTGTAGACTAGACCGCTGGCTCACGCCGGCGGTTTCGTTTATTATTATTTGACGATTGTCATGGTCCTTGGGGGTGGGTGTCGAGTTCGTGGTTCTTTTGTCGAAAGAACGTGAGCGCTGGGGTGAGTTGAACATGGTGCGTAAGTATTTTGGTACCGACGGTATCCGCGGGCTCGCGAACAGCATGATCACGCCGGAGCTGGCGCTCAAGGTCGGACAGGCGGCCGGGCTCGTCTTTCGTCGCGGCGACCATCGCCACCGCGTGCTGATCGGCAAGGATACCAGGCTGTCGGGCTACATGATCGAGACGGCGCTGGTGGCCGGGTTTACTTCGGTCGGCATGGACGTCCTGCTCACCGGCCCGATTCCGACCCCGGCGGTCGGAATGCTCACGCGCTCCATGCGCGCAGATATCGGCGTCATGATCTCGGCTTCACATAACCCATTTGCCGACAACGGCATCAAGCTTTTCGGCCCGGATGGCTTCAAGCTTTCGGATGAGGTGGAACAGCAGATCGAGGCATTGATCGATTGCGATGTGACAAAGAAGTTGGCCAAGAGCGCGGACCTTGGACGCGCCAAACGCATCGACGGGGTTCAGGACCGCTACATCGAGTTCGCCAAGCGCACCTTACCCAAGAATCTTTCGCTCGACGGCCTGCGCATCGTCGTCGATTGCGCGAATGGCGCGGCTTATCGGGTTGCGCCCGAGGCCTTGCGGGAGCTTGACGCCGAGGTCATCGCGATCGGAGTCGAGCCCGACGGCTTCAACATCAACCGCGAGTGCGGATCAACAGAGCCGGCCGCCTTGTGCCAGAAGGTCAAGGAAATGCGTGCCGATATCGGCATTGCGCTCGACGGCGATGCGGACCGCGTTCTCCTTGTGGATGAGCGCGGCCGCGTGATCGATGGCGATCAACTCCTCGCGGTCATTGCCGAGAGCTGGCAGGCGGATGGCCGCCTTGCCGCGAGCGGCATCGTTGCGACGGTGATGTCCAATCTCGGCCTTGAGCGCTATCTTGAGAAACTGGAGCTCTCGCTGGTGCGCACGCCGGTCGGCGACCGCTACGTGCTCGATCACATGCGCGGTAATGGCTTCAATGTGGGCGGTGAGGCGTCGGGTCATATCATTTTCTCCGACTATACGACGACAGGGGATGGTTCTTCTGGCGGCTCTGCAAGTGCTCGCAGTTGTGAAAAAGCGTGGGCAGCCGGTTTCAACGGTATGTCACCGGTTCGACCCGCTGCCGCAGGTCCTCAAGAACGTGCGCTACAAGAGCGGCAAGCCGCTGGAAAACGCGCAAGTGCGATCCGCCATCGAGCTTGCTGAAGCTCGTCTGAATGTTCATGGCCGGCTGATCATCCGCCCGTCGGGCACCGAACCCGTGATTCGCGTCATGGGAGAGGGAGAAGACAAGATTTTGGTTGAGGAGGTCGTCGATGGCATCATCGACGCTTTGACCAACGCGGCGGCTTAGTTTCGGATATCGTTGAGGTGAAAACAGTCCGAGCGGCATACTCGGTCTGCTCCCTGCCCCCAGCCGAAGTCGGATGTATCCGACTTCAGCCACTTTTGGTGCCGAACTCGGGTAAACCCGAGTTCGGGTGGGGGAGGGCTGGGGAGGGGGGTGGAGCGAACAACAACGCCGATGGTCGATCTCGCTACCCCCACCCCCAACCCCTCCCCAACGCAAGTCGGGCCTGCCCGACTTGCGCATTCTGATGCCGAACCCGGGCAAGCCGGGTTTGGTGGGGGAGAGGAGCGCACCGCGTCCGGTGCTCATTCGGCGACTTACCTCGTCGACGGCAAGGAGCTCTCGGCCGATCAATGCCGCGCGCTGTTCGCCGGGATGCGCTTGTCAGACCGCCAGATGAAGGTACTGGAACGCATTGAGGGCAACCTGATCATCGACGTCGGGTGCTACACCGGCGTTTTCGTGCACGAGGCCAGCCGCCGCTTTCCAGATAAAACGGTGATCGGTATCGATTATTTCGAGGACAATCTCCGTATCGCGCGCCTGCTCTATCCGGATATCCAGGACCGCTTTCGCCGGATGAGCATTTATCGGCTTGAAATTCCTGACGCGAGCGTCGATTGCATCACCTTGCAGGAGGTGCTGGAGCACCTGGAAGGAGCGGCTCTGGCGCTCAAAGAAGTGAACCGCGTTCTCAAGCAGGGCGGCGTGCTCGTCGTCAGCGTGCCGAATCCATTCTATCTGTGGCGCATAGCCACCTTTGTCTGTTTCGAGATCAGCAATGCGATGCGCCGTTGGCGCGGCCGGCCACCAAGGTTGAATCCGGAAGTGCTCTGTGAAAATATCGAATGGGACCGTCATGTCTATGCCTGGACGCCTCAAACTCTGCTGACGCTGCTCGCCGTGAATGGGTTTATGTATGTCGACCACTGCTACGAGAGCAGGGTGCCCGATCGGTTCCGGCGCTGGTTTTTGACCATTCTGCCGTTCCTCGGGCCGACGCAAATCCTGAAAGTCCGCAAGGCGGCGCCGGCATCCTCAAACCTTGTCTGATGCGACGGCGGCGTGCGGTGTGTCGCAAAAATGCAGGCGGCGCGGGGAGCATCCCGCGCCGCCTGGAAGTTTCAGAAACTGCTCAGCCCTTGCGGATGAGCGGAGGCGCATAGACCGGCGCCTCCGGCTGCAGCATCCAGCGCACGCCCAGCATCACGTCGTGCGACTGGATGTTATGGAAGGTCACCGGCGCAAATGTGTTGGGCGATTGGGTCGGATCGAGGTTAAGCAGCGTGGCGCTTTGGCCATTGCCGACGTTGAGGTATCGGTAGGACAATTCGACCGCAAAGGTGGGCGTCACCTTGTAAGCTGCGCCCGCGTGCAATGCCCAGGCGAAATTGGTCTGGGTTCCGGTGTCGGCCCAGCCGCCGCCGCCGGCGATGACATTCACGTCGCGGAAGTGGTCGATCTTGATCTGGGCAAAGCCGGCGCCGGCGCCGATGAACGGCGTGATGCACCACCATGTGCCAAGATCCACAAAGGCGTTGACGAGACCCACCAGCTCCGACTTGGTGGCCGTGTACTGGTTAGTGTTGAATTGGGGTCCATTGAACTGGAAGTTGTTGAAGAAACGATCCAGCGCGTGAAAGCCGGCGCCGCCGCGATACTCAATGGTCGCGTCGACCCGGAACCAATTGTTCCACTGGTAGCCTATGCCGCCGCCGCCGAACGGCGCGCTGTCGAATCCTCCTTTGTCAAGGAAGCTGAACTGCGGGGCCGTCAGGAAATCAGGATGCGATATGTGCGATAGGAACTCGTTGCTGGCTCCGACATAGCCACGCAGGTACCAGCCACCGGTTTCTACCACTGGAGCGCGATAGACCGGCGGCGGAGGCGGAAGTGTTAGATCGGCGGCAAGCGACGCTGTGCTCAACAGGGCGGCGGCTCCCGCAAGGCCGAGGGATTTTGCACGACTCATAACTTCGTCCTTTCGTGCGACAGGGGCCGAAAGACCCCGGAGGGTTGAAGCAACGAAGCCGACCATGACACGCAATTCTAAAACAGAAGTTAACCTTACTTCTTAACCGTGAATGTTAACTTGTCGCTTGCCCGCAGAGGCGAGGTGATAACCGCTCATTAAGGTTAATCATTCATGACTGGTGCGACAGCGATACCGTCTGCCAAATCATGAGGCTTTCATGCGCTGCCTGTTCGTTGCACTCGGGCTGATCGTCTCCATCCCTGGCGCGTTAGCGCAGGAATTCGAGCTTCCGACGCTGCGCGGATCGGAGGTCATCTCGGCGCCGCCGCCGAGCTTCTCCGGCTGGGCCGGGTTCTACGCCGGCGGCCAGATCGGGTTTTCTAACGCCAGCGCGGATTTCACCCCCAGCGTCAACGACCTTGCAGATTTCATCGTGCGCGGCAGCATTTTCGAATCGACTGTGTCGAACCTCGCCTTGCTGCCGAAAGACCGCACAAACGCCGGCAGCCTCGGGGTATTCGGCGGCTACAATGCGCAGTGGGAAGGGGTGATCCTGGGATTTGAAGTGAACTACAACCGCACCGACCTCAAGCTCTCCTCTTCCGGGTCGGTGACACTGCGGATAGCAAATGATGCGAGCGCGCCGGCCGGACATCATTTCTTCTACGACCCGTTCACGACGTCGGGTCAGGCCGCAATTCGTGTCACCGACCTGATGACCTTCCGTGCCAGGGCCGGATGGACCGCCGGCCAATTCCTGCCATACGGGTTTCTCGGCGTTGCAGTGGCGCGCGCCGACTTCTCGCGCTCTGCGACCGTTTCGTATCTGCGGACGGACATTCCAGATACGACGATACCGCCGCAGCCCCCGATTATTCCACTTGCCCCGGTAGTCTTCGGTCCGTTCACCCAAGGCGACGTCAAGAACGGCGCATTCTACTATGGATACGCGGGAGGACTGGGCGTCGATATCTGCCTGATGCCGAACGTGTTCCTGCGGGGCGAATGGGAGTTCATCCAGGTCCAGTCGCTGCGGCTCAACATCAACACCGCCCGCACGGGCATCGGCATCAAATTCTGATCGCAGCCTCGCGCCTCTGCCTGTCTTAAGTCGGTGCAGGCGAATCAGGCTTGGTCGGCCGAGCTCTCCAGCGCGTGGCCGTGCTATTGACGCGCCGCGGCGAGTTTTCTTAACTCGTGTCAATGCTTGAGAGCCGATGCCGGACCATTCCGTCCCGCGTGGCGCCCGTATCCAGCCGGCCGGCTGACGCCTGTGTAAAGCCGGCTGACGCCTGTGTAAAGGATGCACCATGACAAGCGGCAAGCCCGTTTCGCGGCCAAGCGTTCCGCATTTCTCATCCGGTCCCTGCGCCAAACGCCCGGGCTGGAGTCTCTCGGCGCTCACCGACGCCCTGCTTGGGCGGTCGCATCGATCGAGAGTGGGAAAAGCCAAGCTCAAGCTGGCCATCGATCTCACCCGCGAGGTGCTGGAAGTGCCAGCCGATTATCGCATCGGCATCGTGCCGGCATCCGATACGGGTGCGGTGGAGATGGCGTTATGGTCGCTGCTCGGCGCGCTGCCCGTGACCATGCTGGCTTGGGAAATCGTTCGGCGAAGGTTGGGTGAGTGATGTCGCCAAGGAGCTCAAGCTCAAGCATGTCACCGTGCTCAAGGCGCCATACGGCCAGCTACCCGATCTGGCGAAAGTGGACCCTGCCTCGGATGTTGTGTTCACGTGGAACGGCACCACGTCGGGGGCGCGCGTGCCCAACTGCGATTGGATTGCCGCCGACCGTAAGGGACTTAGCATCTGCGATGCCACTTCGGGCTGCTTTGCGCAGGCGCTCGATTGGCCAAAGCTCGATGTCGTCACCTTCTCCTGGCAGAAGGCGCTCGGCGGAGAGGCCGCGCACGGGATGCTCATCCTGTCGCCCCGCGCGGTCGAGCGGCTGGAGAGCCATACCCCGCCCTGGCCGTTGCCGAAAATCTTCCGGCTGACCAAGGCCGGCAAGCTCAATGAAGGAATCTTCGCGGGCGAGACCATCAACACTCCCTCGATGTTGTGTGTGGAGGATTATCTCGACGCGCTGAAATGGGCGAGATCGATCGGCGGCCTTTCGGCTCTCATTTCCCGCGCTGATGCCAATGCCCGCGTCATCGCCGACTGGGTGGCGGCCACCCCGTGGATCGATTTTCTGGCCGCAAATCCCGCCGTTCGCTCTAATACCTCCGTATGCCTGAAGGTCGTCGACCCCTCCGTTGCAAAGCTGGCGGCCGATGCACAGGTCGCGTTCGTGAAGGGTCTGGCCGCGACGCTGGAAAAGGAGGGGGTCGCTTACGACATCGATGCCTATCGCGATGCGCCTGCGGGATTACGCATCTGGTGCGGATCGACCATCGAGCGCGCCGATGTCGAGGCGCTCACAATCTGGCTGGATTGGGCATTCGCCAAGAGCAAGGACGCCCTCGCGAAAGCCGCCTGATGCGGGTTGCCCGCTGGCGTACTTTTTGGCAGAGGGCTAGACGATCGATGCCATGAAGCCAATCAATTCGAAAACCCACAGACCTCTGAGGAGGCGCGCAGCGCCGTCTCGAAGGATGGCCACCGGCGCGATCTCGGTTGCGGCCGTCCTTCGAGACGCCCGCTACGCGGGCTCCTCAGGACGAGGCTGGTGGTATTGATGATCATTGCCTCGTAGCACCGGGATCGCCATGGCCGCAAAAGTCCTCATTTCAGATGCGCTCTCTGCCGCCGCCGTGCAAATTTTCAAGGATCGCGGCATCGAAGTCGATTTCCAGCCTAAGCTCGGCGGCGACAAGGAAAAGCTTGCAAATGTGATAGGCGGATTCGAAGGCCTTGCCATTCGTTCTGCCACCAAGGTGACGCCTGCTCTCATCGACAAGGCAAAGAACCTGCGCGTGATCGGACGCGCCGGTATCGGAGTGGACAACGTCGATGTTCCCGCGGCGACGGGGAGGGGCATCATTGTGATGAACACCCCATTCGGCAATTCGATCACGACGGCCGAGCACGCCATCACGCTGATGCTGGCGCTGGCGCGGCAGATACCGCAGGCGGATGCCTCCACCCAGGCGGGCAAGTGGGAGAAGAACCGCTTCATGGGCGTCGAGATCACCAGCAAGACGCTTGGCATCATCGGCTGCGGCAATATCGGTGCGATCGTCGCGAGCCGGGCGCTTGGGTTGAAGATGAAGGTGATCGCTTACGATCCATTTCTTCCGCCCGAACGCGCTCAGGCGCTGGGCGTGGAAAAGGCCGGTTTGGAGGAGTTGCTCCACCGCGCTGATTTCATAAGCTTGCACACGCCGCTCACCGACAAAACGAAGAACATACTGGACTCCGGTGCCATCGCCGCCACCAGGAAGGGGGTGCGCATCATCAATTGCGCCCGCGGCGGACTGGTGGACGAAGAGGCTTTGCGCGCCGCGCTCGACAGCGGCCATGTCGCCGGGGCCGCTTTCGACGTGTTCACCGAGGAGCCGGCCACCAGGAATGTGCTGTTCGGACATCCCAATGTCGTCTGCACGCCGCATCTCGGTGCGGCCACCGCCGAGGCGCAGGAAAACGTCGCCTTGCAGGTCGCCGAGCAGATGTCGGATTATCTTCTGAACGGGGCAATCTCGAATGCGGTGAATTTTCCCTCGATCAGCGCGGAAGAGGCGCCGCGTCTGCGCCCCTTCATCGATCTCGCGGAAAAGCTCGGCTCCTTCGCCGGCCAACTCACCGAGACCGGCATCAAGACGGTTCATCTCTCCTACGAAGGCCACGTCGCCGGGATGAACACCAAAGCCTTGACCTCGGCGGCAATTGCCGGGCTGTTGCGGCCCATGCTGCAGGAGGTGAATGTGGTTTCAGCGCCGATTGTTGCCGCCGAGCGCGGCATCATCATCGAGGAGACGACGCGCGCCGCCGCCGGCGATTTCGACAACCTCATCACGGTCAGCCTGACCACCGAGCGCCAGACCCGTTTCGTTTCCGGCACGGTCTTTGCCGATGGCCGGCCGCGCATCGTCAACATCAAGGGCATCCGCATGGATGCCGAGTTCGGCGCCAACATGATCTATGTCACCAATGTTGATCGGCCCGGCTTCATTGGGCATTCCGCATCCACATTGGGCGATGCCGGCATCAATATTGCGACATTCCATCTCGGTCGGGACAAGCCGGGGGGCAATGCTATTTCCCTGATCGAGATCGACGGCGAATTGCCGCCGCATGTGCTCGAGACGCTGCGAGCGCTGCCGCAGGTCCAGCAGGCAAGGCAGCTGAAGTTTTAAGCACGCTTCGCCGGCGTGAGAGCTCTGTGCTGTGTCATCGCCCGCTTCAAGCGGGCGATCCAGTAACCACCGCTCGTTGTGGGGATGCACTTGCTGGGCGGTCGGCGAGATTCAATCGAGCAGCAGCCGAGGCTGCTGGATGCCCCCGCATGCCGGCATCTGACATCTGCGTCATATGCCTCCGCCGAGTGCGAAACAGAACACCGTATTGGGAGCGTAATGAGAAAACGGCGGTGGCGCGCACAAATGATTGCGGCCGTCCGGGTTATTGCGATTGACTTCGACCTTCTTCCACGGGATGGGGATAAACCTGTGGTCCTCCCGGCGCATCGCCCACCATTGGCCATCCTGATATTTCACCAGCGTGGGATAGCAATCGGCCTTGTTGCAGCAGGACTTGCTCGGCTCGTCAGGCATGAACCAGGTGGAGTAGAATTTTTCATGCAACTCCATGTCCTGCGGGGGATGATGGCGTTCTTGCGCCATCGCTGGCCACTCGCCTGCGAGGAATGCGCCAAAGGCGAGGGTCGTAATCGTGCTCCACAATGCAACCGCCAAAGTGCGGGCGAAAGTCCACATGTCCAGCCTCCATGCTGCAGGCTTGCTGACAACACGCGGGAATGAACGGATCTGCGCAAGATCGGTGCAAAAGCAAGGAACGTGCCACCACTGGAGAAGCGTTCGCCGACTACCGCCGCCCCAGGTCAGCGGCGGAGTCTGCGGTCGAAGCACGAGACAGACGCTCTCGCTCCCGCAGGATCGACGCAGCCCGAAGGGGCGAATCACTAAGGGATTTTAGTTTGAGATCGTTCGGGTGAACACTGATCTTGGATGGTCCTGACATGCGCTTTGCGCACCCGAGCCACCTTGCAAGCGCATTGGCGAAGGCGCATCGTTCCGCCGTTCTTGCCAGTCGATAGCAAGCGGAAAATCTATCGCAGGGAAAACGTCATGATTCGCATCACTATAGGTGCTGCGGTGTTGGCAGCGCTTTTGACGCCGGCGGCGGCGCAAGCTCAAGCTCCAACGGCATCCGCGTCCTGGACCGTTCCCTCCGATAGCGCGCGATGCCCCTCGAAATGGGGAGCCGGCGATGAGCGCGGGGCCGGTAATCTCATGAAACCACAGGTCGTGCTCGATGCGGTCAAGCTCATCCGCACGGGCGAAGTGATCGATCTCGCCCATGTGCTCGGCGCCGGGATGCCGTTCTTTGGTCCCCGCAGGTTCGACATGCATCTCAAGCGCACCTTCGTCAATCCCGGCAGCAACGAGCGTGGCAGCAATGAGGAGATGGTGCTCTCCGAGATTGGGCAGGTCGGCACGCAGTTCGACGGCTTCGCGCACCAAAGTCATCGTGGCAGCCACTACAACTGCTTCAAGACCGACGAAATTGCGACGCGCGCCGGGTTCACCAAGCTCGGAGTGGAAAATGCACCCGCTTTCATCACGCGCGGAGTGCTGATCGACGTTGCCGGATACAAGGGCCTGGAGATGCTGGGCGACAGTTACGAGATCACCGTCGAGGACCTTCAGGGAGCATTGCAGAAGCAGCATCTCGCGCTGAAGCCCGCTGACGCCATCATCATCAATACCGGGTGGGGCAAACTCTACGGCAAGGACAACGCCCGTTTTGTGAAGTCCTGTCCCGGCATCGGGGTCAAAGCGGCGGAGTGGCTGATCGCGCAAAACCCGATACTCCTCGGCTCCGATAATTGGCCGGTGGAGGTCGCCCCAAATCCCGATCCGCAACTCTCGCTTCCGGTTCACCAGATCGCGCTGGTGGTGAACGGGGTTCACTTGCTTGAGAACCTCAAGCTTGATGAGTTGCTCGGCAAGAACGTGCAGGAATTCGCATTGATCCTGACGCCGCTCAAGATCAGAGGGGCGACGGGATCGACGGTCTCGCCGATCGCCGTGCGCTAAGCGCTGGAATGTCGAGGCCGGAGGCACGCACGCAAAGCAAGACACCGGGCTCGACCAGGCCCTCGGAGCAATCGCCGCTGTCGCCCTGATATTGCCGCGAAGTCGCCTTGGCGAGAGCCAAATCATTCGTTGTGGTGAGCCGGGGCGGCGGTAAGGGGTTGCAGAGACCCGCGAAAATCAGGAGTCGGCTCGTGCGGCCTTATTTTGTGGCGCACGTCGATTGGCTTGCTTGCTCCCGGTGCATCCATTGTCTCGGGCATGGCGCGCGCAAGGTAGGCCACTGTTCCTTCAATAGCAGGCTCGCAATATTAGGCTCGCCTCGGGCGCGCGGAGGAAAGACGCTTCATGGCCAATGTGGTCGTGGTTGGGTCCCAGTGGGGGGACGAGGGCAAAGGCAAGATAGTCGACTGGCTGTCCGAGCAGGCCGACATCGTCGTACGTTTTCAAGGAGGGCATAACGCCGGCCATACGCTCGTGATCGATGGCACCACCTACAAACTATCCCTGCTGCCATCGGGCGTGGTGCGGCGTGGAAAGCTTTCGGTGATCGGCAATGGTGTGGTGGTCGATCCGCACGCTCTGATCGAGGAAATCGATCGGCTCAAGGCGCAAGGCATCGAGGTCACCCCGGAGAGCCTGCGAATCGCTGAGAATGCTACGTTGATCTTGCCACTGCACCAGGAGCTCGACGCGCTGCGTGAATCCGGAAAGAGCCGCGTCGGGACCACGCGTCGTGGCATCGGCCCTGCCTATGAGGACAAGGTCGGCAGGCGCGCCATTCGAACTCATGGATCTGGCCGAACCGGCAGCGCTGGCGGGCAAGATTGAACGACTGTTGTCGCACCATAATCCCCTGCGCACAGGGATGGGACTGGCGCCGGTTTCTGCCGACACGATCCAAGCACAGCTCCAGAGCGTCGCCCCACGGGTTTTGCCCTACATGGATTCGGTGTGGTCGCTTCTCGACCGCAAGCGGCGTGAAGGCAAACGCATACTGTTTGAAGGGGCGCAAGGAGCACTTCTGGACGTCGACCACGGAACTTATCCATTCGTCACCTCATCGAACACGGTTGCGGCGCAAGCGGCCACGGGTTCGGGCCTCGGGCCCGCCGCAATCAATTATGTGCTGGGAATTTGCAAGGCCTATACGACCAGGGTGGGCGAGGGGCCCTTTCCCACCGAGCAGCGCAACGATCTCGGCCGGCTCATCGGCGACCGCGGGCGCGAATTTGGCACCGTGACCGGCCGCCCTCGGAGATGCGGGTGGTTCGACGCCGTGCTGGTAAGGCAGACCGTTCGGACCAGCGGAGTTAATGGATTGGCTTTGACAAAGCTCGATGTCCTGGACGGGTTCACGGATCTCAAGATTTGTGTGGCATATCGCCTCAATGGACGGGAAATCGACTATCTCCCGGCCAGCGAACGCGCCCAGGCTGAAGTTGAGCCGGTATATGAAACCGTCGAAGGCTGGCAGGCGGCTACAGCGCGCGCGCGCTCATGGGCCGAGCTGCCGGCACAAGCGATCAAGTATGTACGACATATCGAAGAATTGGTCGGGTGCCCGGTTGCCTTGCTATCCACCAGCCCCGAGCGCGAAGATACGATTCTCATGCAGAATCCCTTCGAGAGCTAAATGACGCGGGCATTCCGCCTGCAAAACGGGTAAGCTTACTTTCGATGGCTGATTACTATCCGCTCATCGCACGTGCCGTAGCCGGTCTCGACAAGAACAGCGGCGAGAACCGCCGTGCGCTTTATGAGCGCGCGCGCACCGCATTGCTTACGCAGCTGCGCGGCGTGACGCCGACATTGGATGAGTCCGACATCACGCGCGAACGTCTCGCGCTCGAAGAGTCGATCCGCAAGGTGGAAGCGGAGGCTGCCCGCAAATTTGCTGACGGCAAGCGGCCGCCGCCGCCGAGGATTCGTCCGATAGAGCCCCGCGCGGCGCCGGACGTTGAGGAGCCGTCTATGCCGGCGCCGCGACGCTCCGTTGACACTTCGGCGGCGCGACAAGAGGACTTGCGACGGCCGCGGCCGCCTTCGCCCGCTCCGGGGCGTCCAACGCCTCCTTTGCCCATTCAATCCAGATCGCCGGCACAGGAACCGCGGCGTGAGGCGAATTCGTCCAACGTAAATCCGCCGCCACCGCAGCTGCCTCTGCGCGGGCCGGCGGAGCGCGGCGTTGGCTGGGAGCCGGGCGGCAAATTTGTCCGTCAGCCCGTTCCCAACGGCGTGGACCTGGAGGAAACCTCCGCGCGAGCCAAATCGCCGCGCGACGGATTTCGGTCGTTTCCCGCGGACCTCGATCGTGGCCCGCGCCTGCGCGATCGCGGCGAGGACCGCCAGCAGGACCAGCAGAAGGTCCAACATCAGGAATATCTCGAAGATCGCCAGCAAGACCGGTTGCGCTATGATCCTCACGAGCCACAGATGCTCGAGCCGCAATCACCGCAAGCGCCGGCGTTCGAGCCGCGGGATCAGGGATATCAGCATAATGATTTCTCCGAACCGATGCTGGAGTTGTCATTTGCTCTCGACGACGCAGCTCCGATTTCGACAAAGGGTCGTCGCGCTCCTCCTGCTCGCGCGGAACATGCTGAGCTCGATCACCCGAGGGGCAGGCGGGGGGCATTGGCTTGGCGCCCGAGCCCAGAGCTAAGCCGAGGGCTTGCGGGCGGTTTCCTGGTGCTGGCTTTTGTCGCCGTATTTGCCTGGCAATGGCCGAACATGGTCGAGCTCTACCGCACGATGCGCGCGCCTGCCGTGGAGGCTACGCGCGATGCTCCACTCTCGGCCTCGCGGTCTAAGATCGCTGACCGCATCGAGCCTGGCGGGCAAATGAGCACCGCGCCCGCACCCGGCACTGCGGCAGGTGCCGCAGTCGCGCAAAAAGTGGTGCTCTACGAGGAGGACCCGGCCGATCCAAATGGTAAGCGGTTCGTCGGTTCAGCGATTTGGCGAACCGAAACTGTCACACCCGGACCCGGACAAGCGCCTGAATTGGCTATCCGCGCCGACGTGGAAGTGCCGGATCGCAAGATCGCCATGACCTGGTCGCTTCGCCGCAATGTCGATAAGACGCTGCCGGCGAGCCATACTGTGGAAATCATTTTCAAGCTGCCGGCCGACTTTCCGTCCGGTGGTATTTCCAATGTTCCCGGCATTCTGATGAAGCAGGCGGAACAGACGCGCGGGGTGCCGCTCGCCGGGTTGGCGGTGAAGGTCACCAACGGCTTTTTCCTGATCGGCCTGTCCAGCGCCGAAGGCGATAAGGAACGCAATCTCCAGCTGCTCAAGGATCGCGGCTGGTTCGACATCCCGGTGGTTTACAACAACAATCGCCGCGCCATCCTGGCGATGGAAAAAGGAACGCCCGGCGAGCGGGCCTTCGCCGAAGCCTTCAAGGTCTGGAAGCAGTAACGGCGAGGGGCGTGTCTTTAGTTAGTCGTCCATTCTCGGCCGTCATCGCCCGCTTCAGGCGGGCGATCCAGTAGCCACTGCTCAGTGAGGGCTAACACGCTCGCTTGTCAGCCCACTGTTGTCCACCTGGACTGGCGGGATTACTGGATGCCCCGCATCCGCGGGGCATGACGCGCGAGAATGTGACTCTAGACCGAGCTTAGTGAAGACGCCGGCGAGCGCTCTGGCCTTGCTGAAGGCCCGCCACAGCTGCGGAGACTGTTTGATGTAACGCTTGGCACGTCGAAATTGCCTTGTCAGCAGACCGAGCACCCGGCCGCGCAAAGTGACTGCCGTCAAATAATCGTGCAGAGCAAGCTCGATGTCCGACCAGTCGCGTTTATAGGGCTCATCGCCGACCGTAAAGTCGAACCACGCAAACCCCTGCTCGATTGCGTGGCGCATGAGCTCATGGAGGTGGGCGCGGCCCGGGCCCAAGCGCGATAATTCACCTGCCTCGTAGCTCGACAAGATGAGATAATAGCAATTGCGGTATTTCAGCCCGATGCTTGCCGCTGCCATCTGCCCCCCCACGTCGAGCCGGCTGACATGGATGAGCTGGCGCATCGCGGGATCGCTGGCGACGGCGAAGAAGAAGTTGCGGCGCCCGGGTCTGAGATACGGATCCTCAACTCCCATGCGGGCAAGCGCGCGCGATTTTTGCTCCAACAGCGTGGTTACTGTGCGCGTCCGCTCTTGCGCATCTTCCAGCTGGAGGAAACATACCTGGCCATGCTCTGCGAGTTGACGCAGCTGACGGCGCTCGCGCTTGCGCGTCGAGGCGGACCGTCGTTGCGCGTAGAGCTCGTCCCAGCTGTGCCCCAGACTGGCGATATAGGCGCCGCTGGGATGGGCGCGCACGGGCAGATCCATGAATGGATTGCGCTGCTCGCCGACGCTTTCGGGCATCTTCACGAGGTCGACCAGATCGAAGCGAAAACGCTCATCGGCGCGCAAGAGCGCCAGCACGTCGCGCCAGATCAGCAAGAAGCGTTCCGCGCTCACCCGAGCCGAAAAGTGCTCGGCAAGCAGCGGCGCGTTGTAGTCACACAGCTGTGAACCGAGCCAGGTCAATCGGCGGACTGCGCCTTGCGTCTCGACGGCGAGCTGGAGAATGAAGAGAATCTCTTCATCGGCCGTACGGCCAACCACAATGGCCGGTATCGTCCCCCGCCGCATCCCAATGTGGCGTTGCCAATGGACGAGCCACTGAAAAGACTGGAAGACGGTGTGGTCGGCCTGCTGCTCGAAGCGTTTCCACTGCGCGCCGATCTCGTCCAGGTCATCATGAACGGTGAGAGTAATGCCGGATTGCACACCCCATGGGGTGGTCTCTTCCCGCATCCCGGCAAGCGGGGGGCTTACAAGCAATGGAAGCTCTCGCTCGCCGCTCGCCGGCGGCGCTGGGCTGAGGTCGAACGCGAGGCGGTTGGCTGCGCAAGCGGTGGAGTGAGGCAGACCGCCGGCCTGCCGAAGAGTAATGCTGCCTGGAAACATGGGGATGCTCACGCCACGGAAGATTATCCAGATTATCCCATGGATGTTTGCAACCATTCCTAAAGAAACCGTGCCGAACGGCCGCTTTCAACTTTTGTTAAGGATTTTGTAAAGGAGGACAGGCTGCGGCCTGCTGCGGCAATCGGAAAGTTCATAATTTTCGGAGTATGGACTCGAAAGCATGCGGCACACCGATATTGCCATTGTGGGAGGCGGCCTCGCCGGCTCGACGGCGGCGGCCATGCTGGGGCGAGCGGGATATGATGCGATCCTGATCGATCCGCATCCGCTCTATCCGAAGGATTTCCGCTGTGAGAAGCTAGATGCATCGCAGGTTGATCTGCTGCGCAAGACCGGACTGGCCGATGCAGTGTTTGCAGCCGCAACCATCGACTCCGAGGTATGGATCGCCAGGTTCGGACATGTGGTCGAGAAAAGGCCGAGCCGCCAATACGACATTTTATATGATGCTTTGGTCAATACCGTGCGTGCAGAGATTCCCCAGCGCGTGCATGTCATCCCCGCCAAGGCAGCGTCCATAGCGACCGGCAGCGATCGCCAGCAGATTTTGCTCGCCAATGATGAAGAGGTCTCGGCCCGGCTGATTGTGCTGGCGAATGGCCTCAACATCGGCTTGCGCCACAGCGTCGGCATCGCACGCGAGGTGATCAGCCCCTGCCATTCCATCAGCATCGGTTTCGACCTCAAGCCGGTGGGCCGCCCGAGCTTTGATTTCCGCGCCTTGACGTATTACGGCGAGAGCGCGGTCGATCGGGCTGCCTATATCACGCTGTTTCCCATTGCCACGACGACGCGCGCCAACCTGTTCGTCTATCGCGACATGGATGACCCGTGGCTGCGTCAGATGCGGCGCCAGGGCCGCGATACGCTGTTCGCGTTGATGCCGGGGCTGCAAGCGTTGACCGGCGATGTTGAAGTCTGCGACGTCAAGGTTCGCCCGATCGATCTTTATATCAGCAAAGGATACCGCCAGGCGGGCGTCGTCCTCCTCGGCGATGCCTTCGCCACGTCATGTCCAGCGGCCGGAACCGGGTGCAACAAGGTGCTCACGGACGTGGAGCGCCTTTGCAGCGTGCATATTCCCCAGTGGCTCGCCACGCCGGGGATGGGCAAGGAGAAGATCGCGGCCTTCTACGACGATGAGGTCAAGGTCGCCTGCGACAAATTCTCCGCCGACAAGGCGTTCTATCTGCGCTCTCTCTCCACTGAGCCGGCGCTTTCCTGGCGCGCGCGACGGTGGGGAAAGTTCGTCGCGCATCTCGGCAAGGGGGCGCTGCGCGAAGCCGGTGGGCGGCTTTCAGAGAAATTCCTCGATCGCGCGGGCGCTCCCGCCCGCAGCGGCGCGGGTTGAAGTTAGTTGATTGGTAACCGTGAATTGTCGGGATTGTTGAGAGTTGTTCGAGCAATTGCGCATAGTGATCTCGCGCATTCCCCGGTAGCTCAGTCGGTAGAGCAGACGGTTGTTTCCCGTCCGGTCGGTGGTTCGAGCCCACTCCCGGGGAGCCAAAAAATCAAAAGCTTCATGTCGCATGCCGTGAGAGGGGCAAAACTCGTGGCGGCATACCATGCGGCGTCATGCCCCGCGGATGCGTCGCGGATGCGGGGCATCCAGTAGTCTCTGCCGGTGCGGGAGCCGCATGACCGGTGATTACTGGATCGTCCGCCGGCCTGCGGTTCGACCGTCCCCAAAAAGCAAGAGCCCCGGGGATTATTCCCGGGGCTCTTTAAGATTGGGAATGTCTCCCCTGAGCGATCGTTATTTGTAGACGGCCGGGGCGGCGTAGCCGCCGAACTTGTAACTCAGGCCGAGTCGGACAACATCGACATTGTTGTTGCTGCTTGTAACGTTGCCCCCGCAAACGCCACCTGCAACGAGGTGCAGATGACGTTAGTCGGGTTGGTGTTGGTTCCGCCGTTGAACCCATAGTGCAGGTATTCGCCGCGGGCGATCCAGTTGTGCGCATAGCCGACGCTCTGCGTCGGCGTTCTTTGTGGCTAAGAACGGCGGCCAAAGGCCGCCTCTGCTCCCCTGAAAGGGGAGGTACACCGAGGTTGCTGCCGCCATATGCTCTCGCCCTCGCCTGGATGCTCGCTTTGGGCGCGCCGGCCAACGCGCAAGAGGCAATGTCGGTCGGCGCCCTCGCGGGCACCCTCAAGAAGATCAAGGAGACCGGCACAATCACCCTCGGCTATCGCGAGAGCTCGCTGCCGTTCTCGTATCTCAATCGCCGGCAACAACCGATCGGCTATTCGATGGATCTGTGCCGCGAGATCGTGGAGGACGTATCGACCGAGCTGGACGGCATGGATGTGCGCATCATCTTCGCACCGGTTACGCCGGCGAACCGCCTGCAGAAAGTCGCGTCCGGCGAAGTTGATCTCGAATGCGGGTCCACGACGGCAAACGTGCAGCGACGCAAGGAAGTGGCATTCTCGCCCATCTTCTTTGTCGCCGGCACCAAGCTGATGGTGCCAAAAGCGTCTCCGGTGAAGTCGTACCGCGACCTCGCCGGCAAGACGGCGGTCGTGACTGCCGGCACCACCAATGAGGCGGCGCTGCGCACGCTTTCGGAGAAGCAGAAGCTCGCCATCTCCATTGTCAGCGCGCTCATCGGCAAATTCAGCGTCTCGCCGGTCGGCAGCCGGCGCAGGAACCATTTGTTGTAGAGTTCGGCGAGCCGCCGCTCGCCGGCAATGCGGGTGAAGGTCCGCTCAATCACGGCGGCGAAAGCCGGATCATCGCGCCGGTAGGCAAGGCCATAGGGATCATAGGACAAATATTCGCCGACGACCTTCATGTCGCGCGCATTTGCGGCCGTGGCAATGAAACCGTAGAGAAGCACATCGTCGGTAGCAAACGCGTCGGCCTTGCCGCGCACGAGCGTCTCGAGGGATTGCGCGTGATCAGAGGCGACAACATCGCCGTGGACCGTTTGCGATCTTCACCTGCGATCTTCACCTGTAGATCTTCACCTTGCAGTTGTTACCCAGAATTGATATTTTGTACAACGACTCCTTGGGGAAATGACGATGGCGACGACACGACGATCAAGCCCGAGGTCGGCCGGGAGCCGGCACAATCCGCGCCGGCGAGCCGTTCTCGATTCGGCGAAAGATGCTGGTCTGCTGGGGGGAGCGCGCGGTCGTATCACTGGGCGAATTCGTAAGCAGTTGGTCGACGCTGCCAAGGCGCGCTCCGGCATCAATTCCGATACCGAGTTGCTGGAGTACGCCCTGGCGAGGGTTGCCTTGGAAGATGATTTCGGATCGAAGCTGATCGCGCGGGAAGGGCGCCTGCCGCAGGGCATCGACCTTGAGTTTTGATCTCAAGAGGTCGCTGAGGCGATTCAAATCGGCGCGGCAGGCAGAACGGCTCAATCGCAAATCCGACGAGGCGCTTCCTTTCGTGCCCGAGAAGGCGACGGCTGGCCCACAGCTTCTGCTCGACACCTGCGTCTATATCGACATCTTGCAACGTCGCGCCCCCGACAGGGTCAAGGCTTTGCTGGCAGCACGCCTGTGCAATCACTCCGGTGTTGCCCTTGCCGAGCTCACCCATTTGTTCGGGCGGCTTGATCCGCGCGATGAGCGGACAGCAACAGCGCTTGCGGAAATCTCGGCGGTCATTGCTGACATGCCGGCACACCGTCTGAGCCCGCCTTCATTAAATGTGTTGGGAGAGGCCGGCATTTTGGCTGGCGTCGCAATGCGCCTAGCGCGCGTCGATTCCGGCCGCCACCAGGCTCTATTGAACGACGCGACGATCTATCTCCAAGCGGTCGCGCAAGGCCAAACAGTCCTGACGCGCAATGTCCGCGAATTCGATTGGTTCGATCAACTCATTCCGAGCAGTCGGGTCCTCTTCTATCGTCAGGGATAGGGAACGGTCCGCGTAGGCCTCAGACGTTGGGTCGGCGCTCACCGCCGCCCGAACAGCCGCTCGATGTCGCCGAGCTTGAGCTCCACATAGGTGGGGCGGCCGTGGTTGCATTGGCCGGAATTCGGCGTCGCCTCCATCTCTCGTAAGAGCGCGTTCATTTCCTCGGGCTTGAGCCGGCGCCCGGCGCGCACCGACCCGTGGCAGGCCATGGTGGCGGCCACATGCATGAGGCGGCGCTCGAGCGGGAGCGTCTCGCCCCATTCGGCCATGTGCTCGGCAAGATCGCGCAGCAGCGTCCGCGCGTCGATCTCGCCAAGGAGCGACGGCGTCTCGCGCACCGCGACCGCTCCCGGCCCGAACGATTCGATGGCAAGCCCGTAGGTCAAAAGCTCGCCGGTGCGCGCGACGAGACCCTCGACATCTGCTTCGTCGAGCTCGACGATTTCCGGGATGAGCAGGATCTGCCGTGCCACTCCGGATCTCTCGATCGCCGCCTTTAGCCGTTCGTAGACGATGCGCTCGTGCGCGGCGTGCTGGTCGACAACGACGAGGCCGTCGCGGGTCTGCGCGACAATGTAAGTCTCGTGGAGCTGCGCCCGCGCGGCGCCGAGCGGCCGGTCGACAATATCGGCCGCCGGCTCGCACTCCACGGCGCGCAAGTCGGCGGAAAGTTCGCCCACGTCAAAGGCGGCCTGCGCCGCTTCCGCCAATCCGAGCGCGACGCCGCCATGCGGCGACGTTCCAAAGCGGCCAACGTCGGCGGGTCGCGACGGTGAGCGATGCCAGTCCCATGCTCCACGCGATGGCGCCGTGGCCGGACGAAACGCGGCGATCGTCGCCGTGCCGCCGGTGGTCGCCGCGCGGGCGCCTTCGCGCGCCAGCGCCTCCTTAAGGGCGCGGATCAGAAAGCTGCGGATGAGGCCCGGATCGCGAAAGCGCACCTCAGCCTTGGCGGGGTGGACATTCACGTCGATCTCCCGCGGATCGAGGTCAAGAAAGAGAGCGACGATGGGATGCCGATCGCGCGGCAGATAATCGGCGTAAGCCGCGCGGACAACCCCGATGAGGAGCTTGTCGCGCACAGGGCGGCTGTTGACGAAGAGATACTGTCCGAGCGAATTGGCGCGGCTGTGGGTCGGCAACGCGGCGAAGCCGTCGATGGCAAGCTTCTCGCCTGCACCGGAGATCGCCACGGCATTGGCGCGAAACCCCGGCCCTAGAATGTCGGCAAGGCGCCCGAGACGCCCGGTGGGGCCGGGTAGCCCCGCGGCCCACGTCACGGGCGCGCGTTCCTCGCCGGCGAGCGTGAACGCGACATCCGGCCGACTCATGGCGAGGCGGCGCACCACTTCGCGAATGGCCTCGCTTTCGCTGCGGTCGCTCTTGAGAAATTTCAGCCGCGCCGGCGTTGCGTAGAAGAGATCGCGCACCTCGACGCGGGTGCCATGGTCGAGGGCCGCCGGCTTGCACTCGGATTTTCGTCCGCCTTCCACGGTGAGCGCCCAGGCGTGCGGTTCGCCGGCATGTCGCGTGGTGATGGTGAGCCGCGCCACGGCGCCGATCGAGGGCAAGGCTTCACCGCGGAAGCCCAGCGTGCGGATGTCGAGCAGGTCGTCATCCGGCAGCTTGGATGTCGCGTGACGCTCGACCGACATTGCAAGATCGGCCGCACTCATGCCGAGGCCGTCATCGGCGATGCGGATGAGACGGCGGCCGCCACCGTCGGTCAGAACGTCGATGTGCGTGGCGCCGGCATCGAGCGCATTCTCCATAAGCTCCTTGACCACGCTCGCCGGACGCTCGACCACCTCGCCCGCGGCAATGCGGTTGACGATGCCTTCCGAAAGCTGGCGAACTGGCATGGAATCGGTCCTATTCCACTTCAGCCTTGGCGCGGCGCAAATCCTTGATGGAGCCGCGCCGCTTCTTGGATTGCAGTCTGCGCTCGCGCGCGCCGGCAGTCGGCTTGGTGGCGCGGCGGGGGGTGGGCGCCACGCCGGCGCGCCGGATCAGATCGATGAGCCGATCACGCGCATCCTGGCGATTGCGCTCCTGCGTGCGGTGGCGCTGCGCCGTGATCACGAGAACGCCCTGGCGCGTCAAGCGCCTGCCGGCCAGTCTTTCGAGCCGCGCGCGAACAGCCTCGGGAAGGCTGGGAGACGCGCGGACATCGAAGCGAAGCTGCACCGCGCTGGCGAGCTTGTTGACGTTCTGGCCGCCCGGGCCGGAGGCGCGGATGAACGTTTCCTCCAGCTCGCTCTCGTCGAGGCCGATCTGATCGTTGATCCGAATCATCGGACCGTCATATCAGCGCCCGGGCGCGGCTGGCGCGGAATATAGCGGCCGGTAGGCCCACCGACGATCTCTCCGTCGCGCGCTACGATCTGGCCTGCCTTGACCGTCGCAGTGGGCCAGCCGCGCAGGCGCTTGCCCTCGAAGGGAGAGAAATCCGACATCCCCTTGAGAATCTTGCGCGCGCACCACGCGTTCCCGCTCGAGATCGACGACCACCAAATCTGCGTCCGATCCGACAGCGATGGTGCCTTTGCGCGGATAGATGCCGTAGACCTGCGCCGGAGCGCGGGTGGCGCAATCGACCAGCACATCAAGCGGAACGCCGCGTTCGCGGCCGTAATGGAGCAGAGCCGGCAGATGCGTGCCCAGGACCGGCAGCCCGGGACGCGAGCCGTGCAACCCCGCCTCTGGTTTCTTCGTCGCCCGCGATCGCGACGTATTGTCGGTCCCCACCGTGCTGATCTCGCGATTGCGCAGGCCCTCCCAAAGCGCATCGTGATGCGCAGGCGGACGCACCGGCGGCACCATCTTGGCGAGAAATTGATTGGGGTCTTCGCTCGACAGACCGAGATACGGGGTGGTTGTCTCCACCGTGAACCGAAAGCCGGCGCTCCGGCATCTGCGCACGGCGTCAAGCCCGTCGCGGCTGGAGAGATGGACCACGTAGAGATGCGCGCCGGCACAATCGGCCAGGTAAGCTGCTGTCTGGATGGCCAATGCTTCGGCCATTGCGGGATGCGCCCTCTCCCAATCCGCGAGCGTTCCCTCCGGTGTCGTGCGGCGGAGCTCATCGCGCGCCCGCTCGACGAGCGTTCCGGTTTCGCAATGGACGCATGCCACGGCATCGGGCCCCAGGGCGGCAACCCGGCGGAATCCTTCGAGCAGGAAATCATCGCTTACAGATGCGACAATCCCCGGTATGCCGGACATGTAGAACTTGAACGACGTGATCCCGTGCTCGGCGGCGAGACGCGGCAGCTCCGCAAGCTGGTCCGTGGTGAAGATCTGCGGATGGAATACGGAATCGACATAGCTGCGCTCGTCCATGGCGCGTCGAAACGCCGGCATATGATCGAGGTAGGAATCCTCGGCGCGGCGCAGGAAGATGCCGATCGTCGTCACCCCACCGAGCACGGCGGCGCGGGTTTCCGTTTCCGCCTCCTCCTCGAAGGAACGCTCATTGCCGATGTGAGTGTGCGGGTCGAAGATGCCGGGCAACACCAGTTTGCCGCCGGCATCGAGCACCTGCACGGCGGCGTCGGGCAAGTCCTCGGCCAATGCCGTGATGCGTCCATCGGTAATGCCGATGTCGGCCTTGACCCGCCCGATCCCGGGGATGACCAGCGTTCCGCTGCGAACGAGAAGATCGAAGGGCGGCCCCGATTGCATGATCCCAGATGCCATTGTCAAATTCGAAGCTCCTCCCTGATCGTCGTTCGGGCGACTTCCACACCATTCTTGATGACATGCCTGCGGGGCGGCTGCAGGCGCAATGCCTCGCGGACCGAAGGTGCGCCAAGAATGACAAGGTCGGCTTTGCAGCCCGGACTGATCCCATAGTCCGAGAGCCGCGCGGCGCGGGCTGCGTTCACCGTGACCATGTCCATCACCTGCTCCAGCTCCTTGGGCAGCGTGAGTTGCGCGGTGTGCGCCATCATGAGCGCGACTTCGAGCTGGTCCGGTTTTCCGAAGGGATAATAGGGATCATCCACATCGTCCTGCGATGAAGCAACGTTGACGCCGCGCGTCAACAGCTCCTTGACGCGTGCAATCCCGCGCCGTTTGGGCTCGCGGTCGATGCGCGCCGAGCAGACAAGGTTGATGTGCGCGTTGACCGAAATGGTGACGTTCGCCGTCGCGACCATGTCGATCACCTTGGCGGCATAGACATCGTTGTATGCCGCCATTGCTCCACAGTGGCTCGCCGCCACCCGGCCCTGAAATCCTTCCCGCATGGTCTTGAGCGCGAGGTATTCCAGGCTGCGCGAGTTGGCATCATCGGTATCGTCCACAAGCATGTGGATGTCGCGATCATGCTGCTTGGCAAGGTCGAAGCAGATGTCGATGTGGGTGCGCGCGTCCTGGTCGGTGTACTCGTACCAGGGCAAGCCGCCGACAACATCGCAGCCTTCCTTGAGCGCCTCTTCCAGGAGCTCGGCGGCGCCGGGATCGCGCACGATGCCTTCCTGGGGGAAGGCGACGACCTGGATGTCGCAGACATGCTTGTACTTCTCGCGCGCCAGCATGAGGCCGCGCGCCGCACGCAGTCCGCCGATCGTTCCCACGTCCGCAAAGAGGCGGAAGAATGTCGTTCCGTTGCGTATCCCTGCCTCGATCACGCGGCCGGCGCGTTGCGCGACCTCCTGCGGATCGTATTGGCGTTTGAACTCGTTCGTTATCTCGATCGCTTCCGGCAGGGTTCCCGACACATTGGGGCGCATGACCTCGCCGAGGAGCGATTTATCCGCGTGCAGGTGCAGATTGACGAAGCCCGGGACGACCAGATCCTGCCCAGCGTCGATGGTGTGCGCCGCGCCAGGCGCGCAATTGGGGCCGACGGCGACAACCCGCCCGCGCGCGATGGCAATATCGACCAGCGCCTCGTGCTGCCGCAGCCGCGCGTTACGGATGACGAGGTCGGTCATATCCGCTCCAAAATGTGAAGGCCGCGGGTACGGTCGATCAAATAAATGAGGCCGCGATCGTCGTAGCAGACATCATTGCTTTGCACGCGCGTCGCCCCCTCGGGCACCTCCGGGATGAAGCTCGCAACCTGTCGCGGCGCGTGCGGATTGGCGATATCGACGATCCGCAGCCCGTGCGCGAACCAGGCGATGGGAATTTCCGTGCTGCGCACTTCCTCGCAGAATTGATGCAGACCGGTGTAGTCCTGCTTGTGCGCGCCGTCTTCCTCCTCCAGCTGGAAGCTCGCGAACGGGATCGGTCGCGTCTCGTCGCTGATATCCACGATCCAGAGGAATGAGGGAGCCGCCGGCTCAAGCCGGACGACGTCCTCGTCGGCCACCAGCATCACGCGCCGGCCGCGCAGCGGGAACGGCACCGGCATTGCTGTGTGCGTGGGCCAGGGAAAGGGCGGCGACCAGTCCAGCCCGGCAATGAATTTTGGGTGGCGGATATCCTCGATATCGAGGATGACGAAGCCGCCGTGCCAGTAGCTTACATAGAGCCGGTTGCCTTCGCGCATCGGATGGTGGCAGCGATGATTGGTCGCCTTCCAGGTCGGCGTTTCTCCGCCGCCGGTCCATTGTCCCGGCATCCACCACTTTCCGACCAGCTCGGGTCGCGCCGGATCCTTGCAATCGATGATGCCGACGATATTGCCGAGAAAGCCGTCGATCTCCGGAGAGCCGTAGACGTAGCGTCCGTCGAACGTGAAGCGGTGCATGCCGCGGCACGAAAAGCTCGCAATCTGCCGCGGCTCGCTCGGGCGACTCACGTCAAAAATCTCAAGTCCGCCGCGAAAATTCGGATCCTTGCGGCCGATCGGGAAGATCTCGCGATTGACGAGCATCACGCCGTTCTCGACCCGCACCTTGTGCGACAGGGTGCCTTCCGGGATGTTGATTTTCGCAAGCTCGCGCGGCCTGGCCGGATCGCTGACGTCGATGATGCTTGTCCCGTGCGGCGGCGATATATGGCCGACATAGGCGATCCGATTTCGCACCACCACCTGGCCGCCGCCGAAGCAATCGAAATAGCCGACAGGTTTGAGGCCCTTGCCGGTGCCGCTTTTCATGGATCATGTTCTCGGTAGGGCCGCGCGGCCATTTGCCGGACAAATGCTACATTGCCGCTTGCGCGCGGGTCAACGACGCCAGGGTCAAGCGGCGCAATGCTCGCCCACAACGATGCCTTGCAGATCGTTGACAGCATTTGTGGTAGGGCTGGGCGGCCGATTATTCTTGTCGCACTCACGCGCCGCTCAACCGAGGAGATGACACAATGATGCGGGCGCCTTTGGCCGCTTGCGGAAGCCGGAAATTCACGCGGTGCTGCTATGCAATCCTCATCGCCTTGGCGGTCGGCATTGCGACGGCCTCGGCCGAGACCACGCTGGAGAAGATCAAGCGCACCGGCGTCATGACGTCGGCCAACACGTTCAGCTATCCGCCGTTCGGCTTCATCGAGGACGGCACGCAGGTGGGCTTTGATGTTGATCTCGGAAACGAGATCGCCAGGCGCATGGGAGTCAGGCTGACATTCGAGGCTGTCGATTTTCGCGGCATCATTGCCGCTCTCACATCGGGGCGGGTGGATATGCTCATCACCGGCATGGTCTACACCCCGGATCGGGCGCAACGCATTGATTTCTCGGAACCATACTTTGACGGCGGCGTCGCGGCGGCTTTTCGGCCAGATAGGGCCATTGCGAAGCCTGACGATATCGTCGGCAAGCGTGTCGGGGTGGAGATAGGCAGCGCCGGCGACAAATTCGTCCGGGAAAAATATGAATCGCGTGTCGAGATCAAGACCTACGATACGGTTTTCCTTGGTCTCAAGGATCTGGAAAACGGCCGGCTGGATGTTTTTGTAGGGTCTGTTGCGCCCATGCGATACATCTTGCGCAATATGCCGGCTCTCAAGGTCTCGGAAGTCTGGGACAGCAGAATACAGGCTGCCAACACGCGAAAGGAGGACAAGGATTTCCTCAACGAGATCAACAAGCATTTGTCGGGGATGAAGCAAGACGGCACTTACGACAAGCTGGTCCGCAAGTGGTTCGGCTCTTGACGCCGTATCGATCGCGAACAGGCGCCGTCATGCCCGGACTTGTTCCCATAGGCGCTAAGATAAGCCGTAAGGCCCAATCTCTCGCGGCGTCATGCCCTGCGAATGCAGGGCATCCAGTAAGCGATGCCCGCGCGATGTGAGGCAAAGTGGCACCACACCGCGGTCTGGCGGCTACTGGATCGTCCGCCTTCGCGGACGATGACAACTGAGAGACTCGTAGAGTGCAATGGATTTTGATTGGAACATATTCGTCTATTCGCTTCCGGCGCTTTTGAAAGGCTGCATCGTCACGGCTGAGCTGTCGGTCGTGTCGATCGTGATCGGAATCATCATCGGCACCATCGGAGGGGTGGCGCGTTTTTCCAAAGCAAAGATCGTGTCGGCGCTGATGTGGATCTACGTCACGATCTTTCGCGGCGTGCCATTGCTGGTGACGCTGCTCTTTCTCTACTACGGATTGCCGGCGGCTGGAATCCAGCTGGATGCGTTCACAGTCGCCATCATCGCGCTATCGGTGACAAACGGCGCCTACATCACGGAGATCGTTCGCGGCAGCATCGAATCACTGGACCCCGGCCAGATGCGCGCCGCGCGCTCGCTTGGAATGTCATACGCGCTCGCGATGCGACGCATCATCCTTCCTCAGGCGCTTCGGCGCGTTCTTGCCCCGATCACGAACGAATCGATCACCTTGCTGAAGAATACCTCGCTTGTTTCGACCATCGCGCTTGGTGACCTGCTTCGCGCGGGGCTTGAGGTCATGACCTGGAAAGCGAATACTTTCAGTCCGTTTGCCGGCGTGGCGCTTTGCTATCTCGCGCTCACCTTGCCGCTGCTGGCGCTCAACAGCTATCTCGAACGAAGATACCGGGTGACCTGACGTTACGCCGGTTCCGGCGCGGCGCAGCGTAAAACGCGCGATGGGGCAGGGGTGAGCTCAGAAGTTGAGATCAGAGGCCTTATCAAGAGCTTTGGCGCCCAAAAGGTGCTTCGCGGCTTAGACCTCGACGTGGCATCCGGCGAGTTGGTTGTCGTGATCGGCCCTTCCGGCTCGGGCAAGAGCACCTTGCTCAATTGCATCAACTTCCTTGAACCATATCAGGAGGGCAGCATACGCGTCGGTGGGCAGTGGGTGGGCTACAAAACCGATGGCGCGACGGGGCGGCGCGTTCGCCAGGGCGAGGTGGAGCTTAATGCGCTTCGCGCCAGGATCGGAATGGTCTTTCAGCACTTCAATTTGTTTCCGCACATGACGGCGCTGGGCAATCTTATCGAAGCCCCGATACATGTGCGCGGAGATAACCGTGAAACAGCGATTGCGCGCGCCCGTGCGCTGCTCGCACGTGTCGGCCTCGCCGCCAAGGAGAACGCCTATCCCGCCGAATTGTCCGGCGGGCAACAACAGCGTGTCGCGATCGCCAGGGCGCTGGCGATGGATCCTGAGGTCATGCTTTTTGACGAGGTCACGTCTGCGCTTGACCCTGAGCTTGTCGGCGAGGTGCTCGCAGTCATGCGCGATCTCGCAAACGATGGAATGACCATGCTGGTGGTGACGCACGAGATGAACTTTGCGAATGAGGTGGCCGACCGGATCGCTTTCATGGACGAAGGCGTTATCGTCGAGCAGGGCGCGCCGGGGCGCTTCTTCACGCAGCCGCAAACCGATCGCGCCCGCGAGTTCTTGCGCCGGCTTCTCGAAAAGTAAAGCGCGCAATGTTTCTGTCCAATGCACTCACACGGGCCGCGGCGCTCGGAATTCTCCTGACCATCTTGGCAGGCGCCGGCGCGAAGGCCGGCCCGGAAGGCAAGGACGTGCCGCGCGTCGCCTTCCTCGGGTTCGAGCTTATCAATACGTCGCTTGAGCCAACGACGCAGGCGGAAGTCGAGCGCATTCGCCTGCTCGACGTGCTCCTGCAGCAAGCTCTCGCGGCTTCCGGGCGTTTTGACCTCGTCGTCATTCCGCCGGACATAGCCCACGAGATCGCATCGGGGCCGGGCATCAGCAACTGCAACGGCTGTGCGCGCGAGCTTGCGCGGAAGGCCGGCGCGAACAGGGCCGCCTGGGGCACCGTTCAAAAGGTGAGCAACCTCATTCTCAACATCAATCTTTTGATGGAGGACGCTCACTCCGGCAGAATGACGTTCGCCCAAAGTGTCGACATCCGCGGCAATACCGACGAGTCCTGGCGGCGCGGCCTCGATTATTTGCTGCGTAATTATTTATTGCGCGACCCATGACCCTACGGGCTGTTATTTCTCGATCCAGTCGGCGCACCGCACAACCGGGTCGCCTCCCCACGGCATGATCGGAACCGAGGAGGTCGAGTTTTTCGGCGAGCCTTCGATGAGCCGGTCGCTATAAACCATGTAAACCAGCACATTGCGCTTGACGTCGCAGCCGCGAACGATCTGCATCTTCTTGAAGAAGAGCGAGCGGCGCGTGCGGAATACATCCTCGCCTTGCTCAAATTTCTGCTTAATCCGGATCGGACCCACCTGCCGGCAGGCAAGCGAGATGTCGGAGACCTCCTCGGCGATGCCAATCCATCCCTTGAGCCCCCCGCGCTCAGGCACCGTGAAATGGCATGCGACGCCATCCACTTCAGGATCATCAAGACCATAGGTCGCGAGCTTGTCGTTCGGCGTCAGCCATTTGAAAACGGTTGAGCGCTTGAAAATGAGATCCGGCTCCTCAGCGCCGTAAGCGAAGGTTGCGAGCCCGCACACGGCGATCAAAATGGTCGCGATCGTGAGCCCGCGACCGCTGCCGATAATTGAATAGTGCACGCCACGCTCCTTCGTCACTCGCTTTCCTTCGACGCGACACCTTCGGGCCGGCCCGCCACCGTGATCAGGAGCCCATTCTGGAGCAGACGTTTGGCCACCCGCCTGGCGTCGGCGAGCGTCACGGCATCGATGAGCCCGGAGCGGCGCTCGATATAATCCATTCCGAGATTGTCGAGCTGCATCTGCACAAGCTGGCCGGCAATCCTGTTTGAAGTGTCGAGGCCGAGCGCGAACGAGCCCTTGAGATAGGTCTTGGCCTTGGCGAGCTCCTCTTCGGTCGGGCCTTCTTCGGCCAGACGACGGATCTCGTGCTCGATGATCTCGATGGTCTTGCCGGTCGCATCCGCGCGCGTGGCGGTGCTCCCGAGCAGGAGCGCGGTCTCATTGAGCCACACCAGGCTGTTGGAGATGCCGTAGGCCAGCCCGCGCTTCTCACGCACCTCGCGGTAAAGCCGCGAGGTGAACGACCCGCCGCCAAGGATATGATTGACGATATAGGCGGCCATGAAATCCGGGTCGCCGCGCGCGATCCCCGGTCCGCCGAAATTCACCGCCGCCTGCGGGACGTCGAGCTGGATCACGACGCGGCGGCCCAGCCCTTTGGCCACGACGGGAATGGCAGGGTTGAGCTCGGCGCGGGCCGGGAGCTTCCCGAATGCCCGGTCAAGCAGTTCGCCCGCGGCCTGCGGGTCGATGTTGCCGACCATGGCGATCTTGAGATGATCCCGCGCCAGCACGCGCCGGGTGTATGACCGCAAATCATCGGCGGTGATGCGCGGCAATGATTCGAGCGTGCCTTCGACGGGGCGCCCATAGGGATGCGCGGGAAAGGCGGTTGCCCACCAGTTCCGGTTGGCAATGTCGTTGGGGCTCACCGTCTGACGGCGCAGACCGGAGATGGTCTGGACGCGCATCCGCTCGATTGCCTCGGCATCGAAGCGCGGCTCGGTCAAGGCGAGCCGCAGATAGTCGAACGCCTCGTCGCGGTTTTCCTCCAACGTGCGCAAGGTGCCGCGCAGATGATCGCGGCCGGCGCGAAAGCTCATCTCGATCGCCGTCCGTTCCAGGCGATCATGGAACGTCATGGCGTCGAGAGGTCCTGCGCCCTCGTCGAAAAGGCTTGCCGCGAGATTGGCGACGCCCGGCTTGTCCGCCGGATCCTGGTCGGCGCTGCCGAGAAAGGCGAACTCGAGCGCCAGCATCGGTGCGGAATTGCGCACCAGCCAAGCCTCGATCCCACTTGGGCTGACCACTCGCTCGATTGTCATTGCCCGCGCGGCGGGGGCTGCGACAATCAACACAGTGCCGGCGAGCAGCGCAGTGATGGCGCTCGCGGCGCGGCGGCAAAAGCAAAGCACATTCACGAGCGTTTCTCCTCGGAAGCCGCGTCCTTGACCAGATAACCCGTGACTGAGCGGCGCTTGTCGAGCCAGCGCCGCGCGGCCTCGCGCACCTGATCGGCGCTCACTGCGCGAATGCGATCGGGCCAGGTGCGCACCGCGTCGACATTTGCGCCGGTTGCGAGCGCGGCGCCGTACCACTGCGCCAATGCACGCTGATTGTCGTTGGCATAGATCGCGTCGGCGATCATGCGGCTCTTGGAGCGTTCAAGCTCGTCGTTGGTGATCCCCTTGTCCGTGACCTCCGCGAGGACGGCGTCGAGGGCTTCTTCCGCTTGCGTCAGGCTGATCCCCGGTTTCGGCGTGACATAGACGCTCAGCCGGGTGGCGTCGAGGGCGGTGCCATCGTAGCTCGCGCCGGCATTGACTGCGATTGCCTGCCCGAACACCAGGCTCCGATAAAGGCGGCTGTTCGAGCCGCGCCCCAGAATATGCGCAAGAACTTCCAGCGCCTCGCTTTCGCCGGCGGCCGCACTGCTGCTCGATGGCACGAGATAATAGCGGGTCACCCCGGGTTGCGTGGCGCGCGGGTCAGCGAGCGTCACGGTCCGCGCCGCCTCCTGCTTCGGCTCCTGCGGGCGAGCGCGCGGGCTGATCTCAGCCACACGCGGGACCTTGCCATAGGTTTCTTCCGCGAAGTTGCGGACGGTTTCAGCGGTCACATCGCCGGCGACGACCAGAATGGCGTTGTTGGGCGTGTAGAAGC
Organism: uncultured Alphaproteobacteria bacterium; assembly: GCA_963841105.1. Lineage (GTDB taxonomy): Bacteria > Pseudomonadota > Alphaproteobacteria > Rhizobiales > Xanthobacteraceae > VAZQ01. The sequence continues at coordinate 151,308 of CAWJCB010000001.1, read as the reverse complement.
GCCGGTAGAACGCGAGCGCATCCTCGCGGGCCGAGCTGCTCGATCTCATGGCGCCAGCCAATCACGGGCCGGCCATACGGATGATTGAGATAAAGCGCGGCTTCCATCTGCTCGCCGAGGCGGGCGCCCGGGTTGTTGGCAACCCGCATGTTCTGCTCCTCCAGGACGACGCTGAGCTCAGGACGCACGACATCGTCGGTGAGCACCAGGCCGGTCATCCGATCGGCCTCGAATTGCATCATGCTCTTGAGCTCGTCGCGCGGGACGCGCTGGAAATAGCCGGTGTAATCCGAGGATGTGAAGGCGTTCTCCTGGCCGCCGATCGTGGCGACGACCTGGGAAAACCGTCCCGCGGGATTTTTTGCGGTGCCCTTGAACATCAGATGCTCGAGGAAATGGGCCAGGCCGGACTTGCCGGGCGTCTCGTCGGCGGAGCCGACTTTGTACCACACCATATGCGTGACCACCGGCGCCCGATGATCGGGAATGACGACGACTTCCAAGCCGTTCGCCAGGACGAAGTGGGAGATCTCGGGGCCGGTCGCGGCATGGACGACACTGGCAATCGCCGCCGTAAGCCCGGCGGCCGTCACAAAAATGAATCTGCTGAACACGAATTTGCTCTCGCGGAGTTGGCCCCCCCACGAACGCTTAGCCGATACGCTTAGCCGATACGCTTGCCGATACGCTTGGCCGATACTTAGCCCATGCGCGAAAGTTTAGGCGTATCAATAACGACGCACGCCGATCACGCGTGTGTCATCTCTGGGCTTCCATACGCTGCTCTACGGTAGAGGCTTTTGGCGTTTCCCTCGGAATGTCCATTCCGTAGGGGTGATTTGGCGAAGGCGTCTGATAGCCTGGCGGAGGCGCTGTCATGCTTGTCCGCGGCGGCTCGCCGGTAAATGGCGCGGATTCCGGTTTGGCCGGCCCTAAAGCCGAGAAAATCTCGTTGAACCAGTTCTTGCTTCCCCCGCCGAGCTGCGACGGACTGAGCGGGCGCGCCGCTTCATCGCCGCTGGGCCCGCTGGCTCCGCCGCTCCCCGCCGCAGACGCACTTGCCTGGCCGCTTGCCTTGAGCTCGTCCGGCCGCAAGGCCCGCCCGTCCTCGGAGGGCTGATCGACGGCACGCCGGAGCTTTGCCTTCTCCGCCGCTGTCGCCTCCTTACGGCGAGCGATATCGGGGTCCTTGGGCCAAGCAGGGATATTCGTGGCGGTACCCTCATTTTGGGGTGGCGGCAGATTGCGACTGGGAGGCACCACGAGCGGGGCCCGCTCCCGATATTCGATGCCTACCTCGTTATTATTTCTGAAACCCAATCCCTTCATCACTTCACGGAAGACCCTGGTGTCGAGCGGCACATCCTCGTCATTGTCCGCGGCAGACTGGGCAAGAGCACCGCCCATGCCGGCGCTGACTGCCGCGGCGAGGGTCAATATGCCGGCAAAGGCGGCAGCACGCCGCCTGTCGGAATATCGGTTGCGCATAGCTATCCCCCTCATGTAACGGCACAAAGTGCCGCTTCCCCAGCGTGATTTTCGATGCGGATCAGGGCGGTTTTACGGCGCTTTCCCCCACGAGCGTTTCATAAAGCAGTCCGATGACCCCGATGACAATGGCCGCGTCAGCGAGATTAAAAACGTACCACTTGAAGTCGAATGCTTCGGTCGTAATGTGAAAAAGCACGAAATCGGCGACGGCCCCGTAAGCCAGGCGGTCAAGGGCGTTGCCGACCGCGCCGCCGATTATAAGCCCCAAGGCGATGGCGGTGAGGCGCGAGGATGCTCGCGCGAGCCAAATCCACAAGAGGATGGCCGCAACCGCCTTGAGCGCCAGCAGAGCCCACTGTCCCAACGGACCTTCCTGGGGGAAGAGGCCGTAGCTGATGCCCCGGTTCCAGGTGAGCACGAGATCAAGAAACGGCGTGAGCGTCACAATCCCGCGCGCACCGAGGTCGTCAACGAATATGAGCCAAAGCTTGCTGGCCTGATCGATGGCCGCGGCCAGAGCCGCCGCGACGAGACCTAGAAGAGTAAACGGCCCCCAGAGCAGGCCTCTGTACGCGGCGGCCTTCATTCCGCCGCCCTTCGCATTGTCTCCCATTCGCGCAATGCCTGAGCGTCGCGAGGAGAGACATCGGGATAGGCGGGATCAGAGCCGACGCTCGGAAGGATTTTCCAGGAACGGGCGCATTTCTTTCCTCGCGCCAGCATCACTTCGACGGCAACGCCAGCGACATCCTCAAGGCGAAAGGCGTTCGGAGGACCGTCGCCTTCAACGAGAGTGGCGGCCGACGTGATCGCGACCTCCGCCAGATCCACATCGACGAGCGCGGCAAACAGGTCGGGGTCGTGCACGTACACGAGCGGATCGGCCTCCAGGGAGGAGCCGATGCGCTTGTGCGCCCGTTCAATCTCGATTGCGCCGGTCACGACACGGCGGACAAGCCGCACCTTGCGCCATTTCTCTGCCAGTGCGTCGTCGCGCCAGGAAACGGGCACATCGGGAAATAATTCAAGATGCACAGACGCGGAATGCGTGAGTTTTTGCTCCGCGGATGCCTGCGACCCGAACGAATGATCCAGAGATATCGCCGCTGACCTGGCGAGCCATGCCTCCTCGGCAGTGAACGGCAGCATCGGGGCGAGCCACGTCACCGTGCACCGGAATAGATGATCGAGCACCGTGAGGCAGGCCCTGCGCGTGGGCGATGAGATCGGGTCGCAATAGAGCGCATCCTTGCGAATGTCGAAGTAGAATGCCGAGAGATCGTTCGTCATGAAAGCGTTGAGCGCGGCAAAGATGCGCTTGTAATCGAATTCGGCATAGGCTTGGCGCACCAGGGCGTCGAGCTCGGCTAACCGGTGCAGCATGAGTCGCTCAAGCTCCGGCATCCTGCCGACCGCGACCGGCTCCTCGACATGCCAGTGCGCCAACGAGCCAAGCATCCAGCGCAGCGTGTTGCGCAGCTTGCGGTAGGTCTCGACCGTGGTCTTGAGGATCTCGGGGCCGATGCGCAGGTCGTCCGCGTAATCCGACGCGCACACCCACATGCGCAGGATGTCGGCCCCGTACTGCTGGATCACATCCTGCGGCGCCGTCACATTGCCGAGCGACTTCGACATTTTGTGCCCGTCCTGGTCAAGCACGAAGCCATGGGTGAGCACCACGTCGAACGGCGCCACGCCGCGCGTCCCGCAGGATTCCAGCAGCGACGACTGAAACCAGCCGCGGTGCTGATCGGACCCTTCGAGATACATCACCGTATCCGCTCCGCCTTCCTGCTTGCGCGCGGTTGCGAGGATCCTTGCGCGCTTCGAGCGTGAAGGCGTGCGTGGAGCCGGAATCGAACCAGACATCGAGGATGTCGTTGACCTTGCGCCACTCGCCGGGGTCGTGCTCAGGCAGGAGAAACCGCGCGGCGGCGCCGGCCGTGTACCAGGCATCGGCGCCTTCCCGCTCGAAAGCCTGCGCGATGCGCTCGTTCACGCGCGGGTCACGGAGAATGTCAACGCTGCCGTCAGGCAGTTCGCGCACGAAGACCGTGATTGGCACGCCCCAGGCGCGCTGACGCGAGATCACCCAGTCGGGGCGGCTCTCGATCATGCCGGTGATGCGATTTTCGCCCGCGGCAGGGACCCAACGCGTGCGCCTGATCGCGTTGAACGCGCGCTGGCGCAACGTGTCGCCGGGCACCGCCTCTCCGCGCGCATTCGCGATTGACTTGTCCATCGCGATGAACCACTGCGGCGTATTGCGAAAGATCACCGGCTTCTTGGACCGCCAGGAGTGCGGATACTGGTGCTTGAGCCGGCCGCGCGCGATCAACATGCCGGCCTCGACCAATGCCTTGATCACTGCCTCGTTGGCGTCGCCCTTCTCGCCGTTGTCCAGGAGCACGCGCCTGCCGGTAAAGCCGGGCGCCTGGTCGGTGAAGCGACCGTCGGCATCGACGGTGTAGGGGATAGTTGCATTGATGCCGCGCGCTTCGAGCCTTGCGGCATTGGCTGTCCAGACGTCGAAGTCGTCGCGGCCGTGCCCGGGTGCCGTGTGGACGAAGCCCGTGCCGGCATCGTCGCTGACATGATCGCCTGCAAGCAGAGGGACCTCGTATGCGTAGTTGCCGGCAAAACCATCAAGCGGGTGCCGGCAGGATGCTGTCGCGAGCTCGCCGGCAGCAACGTCCTCCAGCCGCTTGAAGGCGGTGACGCGCGCTTGCGCGAAAGTCTCCGCTGCAAGCTTGTCGGCGAGCACGAACAGGTCACCGGGTTTGGCCCAATTCCCGGAAGGCGCCGCGAGCGTTTCGTAAAGCCCGTATTCTATCCGCGGCGAAAAGCTCACGGCACGATTGCCGGGGATGGTCCATGGGGTGGTGGTCCAGATGATGATTGATGCGCGGCCGAGACTGCGTTCGGCGGACGATGTGCTCGCCGATGTGCGCAGCGGAAATTTCACCCAGACCTGATCAGAGACGTAGTCTTCGTATTCGACCTCCGCCTCCGCCAACGCCGTCTTCTCCACCACTGACCACATCACCGGCTTCGATCCGCGGTAGAGGGTGTCGTTCTGCGCAAACTTCATCAGCTCGCGCGCGATCTGCGCCTCGGCGGCGAAATCCATGGTCGAATAGGGGTGGCGCCAATCGCCTTCGACACCAAGGCGCTTGAACTCCTCGCGTTGGACATCGACCCAATACGCGGCAAAGGCGCGACACTCGCGCCGGAATTCCACGACCGCCACCGAATCCTTGTTCTTGCCTTTGGCGCGGTATTCCTCCTCGATCTTCCATTCGATGGGAAGGCCGTGGCAATCCCAGCCGGGGACGTAATTGGAGTCATACCCAAGCATCTGCTGGGAGCGCGTCACCACGTCTTTGAGAATCTTGTTGAGCGCGTGCCCGATATGAATGTTGCCGTTCGCGTAAGGCGGGCCGTCATGGAGGATGAATTTGGCTCGTTCGCGCGCCGCGGCGCGCAGCTTTTCGTACAGGTCGAGCTCCCGCCAGCGGGCAAGGATCTCGGGCTCCTTCTGCGGCAGCCCGGCACGCATCGGAAAGTCAGTCTTGGGAAGGAACAGGGTCTTGCTGTAGTCACGGGTCGGCTCGGTCATAGCGGGGCCAGGCTATCCTTTGGCGCAGGTTCTGCGCGTGTCATTCCGTTATTCCTGGGCCCGAGCAAACGTAGCCCGGATTGAGCGGCAGCGAAATCCGGCGATCGTGGAACCCGTTGAACAGAAAGCGCGTTGAGTTGTAGCTGGGCCGCGCCGGTGCAAGCAAGGAAAGTGCATGACAAGCGACGCCTTGGGGTCGGCGAAGCGCAGAGATCTTCCTGCTTCGGGCCTGGATCAATCGCCCAAGCTGATTAAGGAAGCCCCGGAATCGATCGAAGACATCTGGGCGCCCGCTGCCCAGATCGCCACCGTCGGCATCTTTCTCGTGCTGGCCGGAGTTTGCCTCTATGTCTGTCGGCCGGTTTTGCTTCCCGTTACCGCGGCCGTCGTGATGGGCACGACGATTGCGCCGCTCGTCAAGGCTGCAGCACGTTACCGCATCCCTCCCTGGGTAACGGCGGGCATTCTGGCATTGACCTTGGTGGCGGCAACGGGGATTGCGGTGACATTTCTCGCCCAGCCGGTTGCGGACTGGATTGCCAAGGCCCCGGAAATCGGGACTATCGTCAGAGAGAAATTTTACATGCTCAATCCGGTGCTCGCCGGGTTGCAGGACCTCCAGAAGGCCTTGCTGCCATCCAGCGGCAGCGCAGTCGCCGTCGAGACATCGCAGTTGGGCATGGTCACGCCGGTGCTCGCGGTGGTCACGCCTGCTGCCATCGAGCTGGTGCTCTTCTTCGTAACGTTGATCTTCTTCCTCGCGGCGCAGATAGACTTCCGCCGTTACATGGTTTCGTTCTTCAGCACACGCGAGGGCAAGCTTCGCTTCATCCGGATCGCCACGGACATCGAGCAGCATCTGGCGTCTTATCTGATCACCGTTACCTGCATCAATTTTTGCCTCGGCGCAGCCGTGACCATCGGCGCCTGGTTGTTTGGATTTGCGAGCCCCATCGTCTTCGGGATCCTGGCGATGGTGCTCAACTACATTCCCTATATCGGGGCGGCCTGCATGACCCTCATTTTGTTTGGAGTGGGACTGCTGAGCTTCCCGACATTGACGTTGGCGTTCGGACCGCCCGCTGCATTCGTGGCGCTTGCCGCCATCGAGGGGCAGTTCATTACGCCGGCGGTGCTCGGTCATCGCTTGACGCTCAACCCTCTCGTGGTGATCCTTGCGATCGCATTCTGGTCCTGGATCTGGGGTCCGATGGGGACCTTTCTTGCTGTGCCGCTGACCATCATCGGCCTGGTCATTTTGCATCACCTGTTTCCGCCGGACGAGAACAAGCTGCCGGGCTGATGCCCGATCCTCGAGGGCGCGGCGGACTTTTCCCCTTGCCTCCGATCACGGCCGCGGCGAAGGTGAGAAAGTCAAACCGAGGAGCAATTCCCATGTCCAGCACATACGGCGGCACCAGAGACACGTTTCGGGAGACGGTGAAGGATGCCAAGGACGCAGCGCGCGAAAGCGGCAAAGCAGCCTACGAGGCAGGCGGAAATATCCAGGCCGATCTGGATACGCTTCGCAGCGATGTGCGGCGCTTAACGGATCAGCTATCTGAGATTGTCGCTTCCAAGGGAACGGCGGCGTGGAATCGCGCGCGCTCGAATATCGAGGGACTGGTTTCGGATGCGAGCAGCAAAGGCCAGGATGCGGTCGATGCAGTCCGCGAGGTGGGCGACAACCTGGCCGACGCAGTCGACGAGTCGTTGAGGAAACGGCCCTACACGACGCTTGCACTCGCGGTGGGCATAGGCTTTCTCTTTGGCGCCACATGGCGCCGTTAAAAGCGCGTTCGCTTCAATCCCATTGCCGTCATGGCCGTGCTTGTCACGGCCATCCACGCCTTCTTGGCCGAGAAGCAAGTCGTGGATGGCCGGAACAAGTCCGGCCATGACGGAGTAAGCCCAGTGAGCTGAAACGATGGGCGGCTGGTTGCGTCAGATTGCCCTCAACGCGCAGCTTCGCGCTGGCTTGAGCGGGGATATCGCCATCTGGGGAGCGGTGGCGGCGGTTGCTGTGCCGGTCGCGTTTGTTTTTTTCGTCGTCGCTGCGTTCGTGTGGCTGTCGCACCGCTACGGTGCGGTCATCGCCGGCCTGGTCCTCGGCGCGGCCTTTCTGGTAGTGGCGCTGGTCGCGATCGTTGCATGCGTGTTTGCGCGGCAGCGCAATATCGAGCGCGCTCGTCTCGAGCTTGAGATGCGCCGAAGCGCGAATGCAAACCTGCTCGATCCCAAGCTCATGGCGATCGGCTACCAAATCGGCCAGGCCGTCGGCTGGCGCAAGCTGTTCTCGCTGGCAGCCGTGGCGCTGGTCGCGGCGGGCCTTGCCAGAGAGTGGCTCGGACGGCCGCAAGGAACGAGCCAGGACAATCCGGATGCAAATTTGTAGGTTGAGTCGAGACCCATAAGTCGTAGGTTGGGTCGAGCTTGCGAGACCCAACACTTTCCAAACGCAAACCAGGAAGGTTGTTGGGTCTCGTTAGAACTCGACCCAACCTACCCCTAAGCCGGTATCGCAGCCTTGATGCGCTCGCGCGTGAGAGGCAGATCGCGAAAGCGCTGGCCCGTCGCACTGGCGACGGCGTTGGCAAGCGCAGCCGCAGCGGGTCCTTGCGCGGCTTCTCCGCTGCCGAGAAACGGTGCGCCGGGCCGGTCGAGAACATGGACCTCCAGGCTCTGGGGGACGGCGGTGAACCGCAGGATTGGATAGGTCGCCCAATCGATGCTGGTGATCCGGGTATCGTCGAAGGTCACGCGCTCGTAGAGCGTCCAGCTCAAGGATTGAATGATGCCGCCTTCGATCTGATTGATCAGCCCGTCAGGATTGACGACCTGGCCGCTGTCCACGGCTGCGTCGATGCGAATGACACGTACGCGGCCGGTTTCCGGCGCCACCTCCACTTCCATGGCGACAGCGCAGTACGCCGCAAGGTTCTTGTAGCGGGCAAACCCAAATCCGCGGCCGTGCCCACGCGGCAGCCGCTCGGAGCGTGACCACCCGAACCGCTCGGCCGCTGCCGCGACCACGTCGCGGGCGCGTTCGTCGGCGAGATGCTTCAGCCGGAAGGCGACGGGATCGGCGCCGGCCGCTTGCGCGACCTCGTCCATGAAGCTCTCGATCGAGAACACGTTCATGTAGGCGCCCAGTGCCCGCAGGGCGGAAACGCGCAAGGGCATGCTGGGAATGAAATGATGCACCACCCGCGCGTTCGGCAGCCTGTAGAGCGCAATCGCATTGCGGTCGCCGCCGCCTTGCGGCTGAGGAATTGGCTTGGGCTCGGGCTCTGCGAAGGGGAGCGCCAAGGATCGCGCCGCAATGAGCGCGCCGGCCCCGCCAGGACGCATGGAATGGGTATTGCTCCACACCCCGTAATCCCAGTTCACGATACTGCCATCGGCGTCGAGAGCGGCGCTGACCTTGGTGACCATGGCTGGACCGTAAGGCTCCCAGCCATGCTCCTGCTCTCTGGTCCACTGCACGCGCACCGGCCGCCCCGGCACCGCCCGCGCAACGAGGGCGGCATCCGCGGCCGCATCGTCGGCGCCGTTGTGACCGTAGCAGCCTGAGCCCTCCATATGGATGCAGCGCACCTGCTCGATGGGGATACCGAGCATCTCCGCAATCGCCTGCCGATCGGGGTAGACGCCCTGCGTGTGCGACCACACGGTCAGGCTGCCGTCCTCGAACTGGGCAACTGCACAGGATGGACCGATGGAAGCGTGCGCCTGATAGGGGCGGGTGTAGGTGGCGCTTAGCGTCTTCTGCCCCGCGGCAACGGAGGTGTGCGCGTCGAAGATCGTCATGTCCTTCGCAGGGAGCGTCATCAGCACGGAAGGAGGGTCGGATTGCCTGGGCAAGCCGGGCTTCTCCTCCCAGCGCGCCGCGGCGGCGAGCGCGCGCATTGCCTTGACGGCCTGGAATTCGCGCTCGCTCACGACGGCCAGGAAGTTGCCGTCGCGGATGACCTTGATCACCCCCGGCATTCCTTCCACTTCTGCGGGGTCAAGATCGGCGAGCTTGGCGCCGTAGCTTGGCGGCCGTACCACGCGTGCATGCGCCATCTCAGGAAGCCGCAGATCATGGATATAGGCCGTCCCGCCCGTCACCTTGGCCGGAATATCGACCCGTTGCGCGGCCTTGCCGATCACCGTCAATTCGGTGGGCTCTTTGAGCGGGGATACGGGCAGCGCCTCTACATGCAGCATCTGCGCGGAGACAATCGCGCCATAGGACAGCCGTCGCCCGTCGTTGCTGATCACCACGCCATTCTCGGTGCGCAGCGCCTCGAGCGGCAAGGAAAGCTTCCTCGCCGCCTCCGCCATCAGCAAGGCGCGCACCTGCGCCGCGGCATGCCGGATCGCGACACCACTCTCCTGCATGGACTGGCTGCCGGACGTATAGCCTTCGTTTGGGGTGCGGGCAGTATCGGCCGTGACGAGGACCAGGGATGAAAGCGGCACATCGAGCTCCTCCGCCGCTACTTGCAGGAGGGCCGTCTTGATACCTTGCCCAAGCTCGGCCTTTCCGGTGCATACAGCAATCGTGCCGTCGGCGGGGATGCGAATCCATGAATCGAGGAAGGGAGCAGTCTTGAGACTTCCGGGAAGCGCCGCCGGGGATCCGAGTGGGCGTCCGCCGTTCGGCCCTTCTAGTTGCTGTGCCAGCAAACACGACGGCGAGCAGAAGCTCACGATAAGGGCGCCAGTGCCTGCAACAACTTGGCGGCGGGAAAGGACGACGTGATCCCTTTTCATCGTATGCCTCTTTCGCCTGGAGGCTTCGCATCAGCGGTACGCATGAGCCTCGCCGCACGGCGGACCGCGCGCAGGATGCGCATATGCGTTCCGCAGCGACACAGATTGACCGCGAGCTCGGCGCGAATGTCGGCATCGGAGACGGCGGGGTTGTTCTGCAACAAGGCCTGCGCCCGCATCATCATGCCTGGAATGCAGTACCCGCACTGCGCCGCCTGCTCCTCCATGAAAGCGCGCTGCATGGGGCCGGGATCATCAACGGTGCCGAGCCCTTCCACGGTAGTTACCTGCTTTCCTTCCATGAGCAGGATGGGCGTCACGCAGGAAAGGACGGCCTTGCCGTCCACCATTACCGTGCATGCGCCGCATTGACCCAGCCCGCACCCGAACTTGGCCCCATTGAGCGCGAGGTCGTCCCGCAGGACATAGAGCAGCGGCGTATCGGGGTCGCCCGTAATCTCATACGGGCGGCCGTTCACAGTGAAGTTCACCATGGCTTCTCCCGTTGGCTGCTGTCGGACGGACCGCCCCCGCTGGGACGGCTCGGATAGCTGATGATAGGACGTACCCTGGTTCTTGCATCGCGCACGTCGTTTGCGACGTCCGGCCATGGCGGCTTGTCGCTGAAGCGCGAACGCAAATAATCGAGCAGGTCAACGAGTTGTTGATCGGTCATCGCGCCTGCGAAGCCGGGCATGATTGGGCTCATCTCCCCCTCGGCCGCAGGAAGACCCGCAAGGACCACGTTTATCACGTTGCGCGGGTTCGGTCCCTGCATCGCCGTGCTCAGGGAAAGATCAATGCCTCCGAACGGGAGGGGCCGGCCGCTCTCATGGCAGGTCGCGCAGGCGAATGCGTAGATCATTCCCCCGGGCTGCTCGCTCGCGTGAACCGCATTGGTCGTGCTGTCAGCCGTAATGGGCTTGCTGCCCGAGCCGGTATTGCGTGTGCTCGCCAGGAGCGCCTCGCCTTGCTGCCGACGCTCCGGGGTCGGTTCACCCATCAGGCTGGCAACATAGACAGCGATCGCACGCACGTCAGTCGCGTTCACCGAGCTCAGATTTCCTGCGACCGGAGCCATGGGTCCGCGCGCCAGGCCATGCGCGCCTTGCCAGCCTTTGCGGAGAAAATCATAGAGCGCTTGCGCATCCCACGCGACGGGCGCGGGAGACTGGCTGTTCAAGGCATAGCCGGTCCATCCTTCTGCCTCGCCACCGGCGTATGAATTGTCCTTCATTTCCGCGCCGAATGCATTGCGCGGCGTATGACAGGCGCCGCAATGGGCGAGGCCCTCCGCGAGGTAGGCCCCGCGATTTCAAGCTTCGCTGCGCGAGGCGACGGGCTGGTAAGGCCCCGGGTGCAGAAAGAGCAGCTTCCATCCCGCAAGCAGGATACGCTGGTTGAAAGGAAAGCGAAGATCGTTGGCCGGAGCGGCGGCGCGAATGGGTTCGCGCGACATCAGATATGCGTATATGGCCTTGTTGTCCTCATCGCTGACCCGTGTGAAATGATCGTACGGAAATGCCGGATAGAGGTGATGGCCGGTGCGGTCGACCCCTTCGCGCATGCTGCGCTGGAAGGCATCCTCCGACCAGCCTCCAATGCCGGTCTGCGCATCGGGTGTGATGTTGGTCGAATAGATGGTGCCAAATGGCGTAGGCACGCCAACGCCGCCGGCGAAGCTCTTTCCTCCCGGCGCCGTATGGCAGGTGTTGCAATTGCCGATCGCCGCAAGCTCTGCGCCGCGCCGCACGAGCGCAGGTTCGAAGCTCTTGGGATCAGGCGGAGAGATCGGCTCGATCGGCGCGCGCCATGCGAACAGGAAACCCGCGCCGGCCAGCACGGCGCATGCGGCAACCACAATGAGTGCGATCGTGCGTGCCATCAACTTCAAATCCACCGCGCTAGGCGCCGGCGAAGTTGGGCAGGCGCCGCTCCGCCATGGCCCGCACGCCTTCCTTGAAGTCCTGCGTTGTGCGCAGGCGTGTCTGCTCCCGCAGCTCGTGCTCGGTGGCTCTCGCAACGCGTTCGGCGAGATCAGCGCGAAGAGTGGACCGCGTCGCCATGACGCCGAGGGGAGAATTCTCGGCGATCTCGGCGGCGAGCTTGAGTGCCGCCTGGCGCAGCTCTTCCTGTGCGACCAGCAGGTCTGCAAGACCCATCCGATGCGCCTCTTCGCCGGTCACCCGGCGGCTGGTGTAGAGCATCAGCGCCGCCTTTGTCTTTCCGATCACCTCCGGCAGAGTGGCGGTCAGTCCGAAGCCGGGATGGAAACCCAGGCGTGTGAAATTGGCGCAGAAGCGCGCCTGCGGACATGCCACCCGGAAGTCCGCCACCAGCGCGAGCCCAAGGCCACCGCCCACCGCCGCGCCTTGAATGGCGGCGATGATGGGTTTGCGCGTGCGGAAAAGCCGAACCGCTTCCGTGTAGAGATGCGTGACCGGCTCGGCCGCTTCGCCCGGCCTTTGTCCGTCTTGGTCGAGAGAGCTCGCGTCGCCGAAATTCGCCCCGGCGCAGAAGGCCTTGCCTTGTGATGCCAGGACGACGCAACGGCAGCCGGTTTCCTGATCCAGCGCCTCGAGTGCGCCGGCGATTTCGCGGATCAAAGCGACATCAAAGAAATTGTTTGGCGGCCGCCGGATTTCGATCAGGCTGACATGGCCCGATCGTTCCACACCGATATCTTTGAAAGGACTCATATCATTGACGCCCACGCGCGCTTTCACCGCAAGCCGAGGCCGCGTGCGATGATACCACGCAGAATCTCGGTTGTGCCGCCCTGAATGGTGAGCTTGGGCGCGATCACGGTCGCATAGGCAATCTGCTCCTCCAGGGTCGTGCGATTGGTTGTTTCGGGTTGGAGAAAGGCGGCAAGCTCGCGAACGCGCGCCGGCAGCTTCTGTTCCCAATTCGTGCCAAGATCTTTGACAAGCGACCCCTCGACGACCGGCTCCTGCCCGCGTTGCAGCATGCCGTTGACCGACACCGACATGCGCCGGAGCGTGTGCAGCTGGGCAACCAGCCGGCCGAGGCCTTCCGCGGCGCGCAGATCAGGTTTGCATCCCAGCGCGCGAACGAGCTCGTTGAGCACGTAGAAAGTCTCGAGGAATCGTTCCGGTCCGCTTCGCTCATAGGCAAGCTCGCTAGTCGCCTGCTTCCAGGCGCCGTCGATCTCGCCGAGCACGTGATCGTCAGGGACGAAAGCATCCTCGAAGACCACTTCGTTGAAGTCGTGCTCGCCCGTCATCTGATAGATCGGATTCACGCGTATGCCCGGCGTGCGCATATCGACCAGGAACTGGGTGAGCCCGTGGCGGCGGTTCTCCTTGGTTGGGGGTGATGTGCGGAAAAGACCCAGCATATAGTCGGCGAGGTGCGCGTTGCTGGTCCAAATTTTGCTGCCGGCGATCAACCAGCCGCCATTCGTTTTCTTCGCCTTGGTCTTGGCGGCAAACAGGTCCGAACCCGAACCCGGCTCGCTCATGCCGATCACGAAGCACGCCTCGCCACGACAGATGCGCGGCAGGATATCTGCCTTGATGTGCTCGGGCGCATGCTTGAGGAGTATCGGGCCGCTCTGGCGGTCGGCCACGAAATGCAGGCGAACCGGCGCATTCGCCACCCGAAATTCTTCGGTCACCACATAGCGTTCCAGAAAGCTCCGCTCGTGGCCGCCGTATTTTTTCGGCCACGTCATGCCGATCCAGCCCCGCGCGCCGATGCGGCGGCTCAACTGCGGGCTATGCAGATCGCCATTTCTGGGCCGGCTCGGGTCAAAGGTGCCCGCGGCGATTTCTTGTGCGAGGAACGCGCGCACCTCCTCGCGCAGTTGCGCGCACTCTGGCGGCAGACGGATCTGGTCGAAACGCAGGTTTGCAGCCATGGCGCCGCCAATCGTAGTCGTCCCATTCTCCGCCCGTCATCGCCCGCTTCAGGCGGGCGATCCAGTAGCCACTGCTCAGTGAGAGCAAACCTGCTCGCTTGCCGGTCCACTGTGGTTTAACTGAACTGGCGGGATTACTGGGTGCCCCGCATCCGCGGGGCATGACGCTCGAGAATGTGCCCTGGACCGAGCTTAACTGAAGACGCGCCCTGGTCGATCGTCGAAAAGCTCTCCGGAAAATTCACACGCACGCCCGCCAAAGCACATAGGGGCGAGGCAGTGCCTCGCCCCTATGCCGAATGCGCGGTTTCGTCAGCGGGCCAGGACGACGAAATCCGTTCCGCGCCCGGTCTCGCCACTGATGCCGTGGTCGGAGACGACGAGCGATGTGCCCGGCGCCAGGAGCTCGCCGATACGATCGAATGCCTCCGCGGGAATTCGGATGCGATCGAGCGCTTCGGCAGCACTCGAAGACGTGATGGTCTCGACAACAGCTGGCTTCGCCTCGCGGCCTTTTTTGCCGTGGCGCAGGCTGGCCGAAACCTTGCGCATTGTCGTCGGGATGGACATCACGTTCCAGCGCATCGCGCTGCCGTCGGCCTTTTGCCCCAATGCCGTGAAGACGTGCGTACCCAAAGGCCGCTCCGGCTGATCGATCTCGAGTGGCATGTCGAACAGGGGAACGAAACCCTGGCGGACGAAGATCTTGTGCTCCTTGCGGCTGACGAACACGGAGACGTGGCCGGCCGGCTTGGCGGCCGGGGTTGCGACCTTGCCTGCTGGCGCAGCCGGCTTAGGCGGATCGACATCGGTCGGCGCGGGCTTCGCGGGCTCTGCTACCGGTCCAGCCGCACCCAATGCGCGGGCATCCGTCGCAGGAGTCGTCGACTGCGCGACCTGCATGAGCCCGTTGCGCTGCGGCTCGCTCATGGCTTCCGGGCCAATCGCCGGCTTGGGCTTGGGAACGAAGAGCTTGGGGTGGTCGAATTCGGCCGGCGCAACGTCATTGCGCGCGACAATTACCCGGACGCCGAGCCTGGTGATGGGCCACAGCGAGGCGGCAAAACCGTGCGTCAGCCTAATGCAGCCGTGCGAGGCCGGATGACCCGGCACCACGCCCTCGTGCATCGCCACACCCGACCAGGTGATGCGCTGCATGTACGGCATCGGCGCGCCGCTATAGATGTTTGAATGGTGGTAGCGGTCCTTCTGGATAATGCTGAACACGCCCATGGGGGTCGGATGCCCGGGCATGCCTGTCGATATCGGACCCTGCGCTACCCGCGTGCCATTGCTGTAGAGGGTTACCCGCTGGTTGCCGATCGAGACGACGAGTTGCTGGACCCCCTTTGCCGCTTCGTTCCAGGCGTCCCTTTCCGGACTGGGCTTCTTCGCAGCCTCGGTCGCCCTTCCTCTGCGAAATGCGGCGTCCGCGGGTTCAATCATCCCGACGACGAACGCCAAAACCGCCACGCTGGACACCAGCGCCGTGCGCATAGCCGTGCTTCCCCGACGATTCCAAGCCGACATAACCGGTATGTCTCCTGTAAGTGCGCCAACGAGCGCAGAAAAATGAAGCCTCGCGGCGAGATAGCGAGGATGAGCAAGACAGCAGCCGAGAGGAATTGCCCCTCTTTGTGCCGAGGCAGCATGCCAGCGGAGGCGCGGCGGGATCCGTCACTGCCCCCGAAAGCAGCCGCCATCGTGTTGGTCGCCGCAGCCGCGGCGAAGGTTCACAGAAAAACCGCAATCCCCCGATGCGCGCATAGCTCCCAGGCGGCAGTCACATGCGATGGTTAAAGCGCGCGCCCGCCGTTCAGCGTGATGCCATAAATGGCCAGAATTGATCGGCACCACGGGCGGCGACCGCATTGCCGAGCGCCGCCGCCCAGTGACTTTCATTGCCGAAATCATCGCGCCAGGCGAGGAGACGCAGCGTGAAACGGTGCAGGATATGCTCGCGCGTGAAGCCGATGGCGCCATGAATCTGGTGCGCGATGGCAGCGCCTTCCGTTGCCGCCTCGGCGGAACGGATTTTTGCAGATGCGACTTCCAGAAAGACTGCGTCGTCGAACGTGCCGGCATGGATGCCGGCTTGGATGATTGTGTCCGCGGCCGAGCCGGCCGCGGTCATTGCGGCTGCCGCCTCGCCGGCCAGGCGCGCCAGGTTGTGCTGTATCACCTGAAACTTGCCGATCGGCCGGTCGAAGGCGACTCGCTCGTTGGCATAGCGCACGCTTAGCTCAAGCAGCCCTTCGAGCGCACCCGCACTCGCCTGCGCGCGCGTCGCCGCTCCCATCAGCATAAGGGATGTCTGGTCGGCTGCCACCGGCGCGCAGCCGGCCTCGCGCGGCCTCGCGCGATTGAATGTCACCGTATCGAGCGCATCGCCCGCAAGGTTCTGCCCGTGCGCAATGCGGCACTCGCCCGTCTCAACAAGCGCTATGGCGGTCCTTCCCCCGGCATCCGCGCAAACCGCAAGGTGAGGCGCATCCCGTGCGAAAGGCACACCGCGTGCGTGTCCGCTCAGGGTTCCATCCGGATTGAGCGTGATGCGGTCACCCGGATGCGTTGGCGCAACCGACATGGGCCCCGCGGGAGATGAAATTCCCGCCTGCGCGAGAAGCCAGCCGGCGAGCAGCGTTTCCGCCAGGGGAATGGGAAGCGCGAATCTTCCGCTCAGGCTGATGATCGCAAATCCATCGGCAAGATGCGCGCCCGCTCCGCCTAACGCTTCCGGAACCCATGCGAGGGTTAAGCCTGATTGCGCCAGCGCCTCCCAGAGAGGCGCTTTCCAGCTGACACTGCTGTTGCAGTTGATGGCCTGAGGGTCGGCCAGATCGGAAAATATCCGCGTCGCCGTCTCGGCAATCAGAATTTCGTTTTCGCTCACGGTAAGTGCTCTTCCGCGGCAGCATCAAGTTGCGCTTATCGTTACCGCTTCGTCGCGCGAATCACAAAGTTGAGCCCGACAGCGGATCAGTGTAAGAGAGCGAGCGCCCGGTGCTCAGGTCGATGTTGGCGGCAACGGCTCAAAATCGGCGGCGACACCCTTCGGTCGGGTTTGCCGAACCGCCGAAATGCGTGGTGCAAGGAGGCGTACGTGCAGCTTATCGTCTATTACGTTGTCTTCATGATCCTGGGGGATATCGCCACTTACCTTATCGGATTGGTCGTCGAACGCGAGTTCGGCAGCCATGTCAGCCTGATCGTGTTTCTCACTCTTTATTTTGCGTCACTTTGGGTCGCTTGGCTGCTGGCGGTCTGGTTCACGGAGCCCAAGCGCGTGGAGGTCGGCACGGCCTGACCGTAGCCCGCATTGAGCCATCAGCGCGTTTACGCGCGCTATGAGCGAAATGCCGGATCCGGATGTCGCTTGCGCTCCATCCGGGCTACAGGACCCCACCGAAGCTCAGGGAGAAATCGGCTCCGCCGGTACGCCGATTTTCGACTTTGACGATCGCCGCATGAGCCTCGGCGATACGCTGGACGATCGATAAGCCAAGGCCGGCACCGCCTGTGCGGCGGCGGTCGCGCCGCCAGAAACGCCGAAAGATCATTTCCCGATCCTGCCCGCTGATACCCGGCCCCTCGTCGAGCACGTGCACCGCCCCGCCGTCCTTGACGACGATCTCCACGGATGTTCCTGGCGGCGAATGGTTGATCGCGTTCTCCACGAGATTGCGGACCGCGCGCGCGAGCATCTCGGCATTCCCGTTCACCCAAACCGGGGTTTCGGTGCCGCTCAGCGCAAGGCTCTTATCCTGCGCTAACGCCAATGGCGCGGCGAACGCCGCAACCTCCGCGCATACCGCACGCAGGTCCGCTTTCTCCAAGGGATCGATGGTGAAGGTCTCCAGCTCAGCAATGTCGAGAAGCTGGCTCACGATCCGCGCCATTCCATCGATATCTTTATGCAGCGTTTTGGCCACGCCGCGATCGAGCAGGGCATCGATGCGACTGCGCAGGATGGTGAGCGGGGTTCGCAACTCATGCGCCGCGTCCGCGGTGAATTCGCGCTGCATGCGAAACCCGGCTTCGAGGCGATCGAGCGCCTGGTTGATCGCCTGCACCAGCGGCAGGATTTCAGTTGGTATATCCTGCGTTGCTAATCTTACATCCGTTCGCTTCGGCGTGATCTCTTTCGCCATGTCCGAGGCGCGCAGCAGAGGCCGCAATGCCCGGCGGAAGATGACGATGTCGATGGCGAGCAGAAACAGCAGGATGGGAAGCGTGATCCATCCCACGCGCTTGAAGAATTCCGCCACGATATCGTCGATGATGACGTCGCGGTGCGCGAGGTCCTCCGCCACCTGGATCCACAAGGTTCGCTCGCCCACCTGCCGCGGCAGGCTTACGCCGGAAATTGTCGAGCTGCCCTGTCGCGCTTCGAGGAACGCGATATGGGAGGACTGATCGCCGGAAAAGACGGCCGCCTGGTCCTTGCGCGATGAAAACAGGACGTAACCATCGGCATCAAGCACGGCATAGGCGTACCGCCCATATTCCGGCGAGTAGAGGTCCCGCAGTGCGGACGGCAATTCGAGCGTCAGTTGCCCACTCGATCCGGAAACGAGGTAGTGCGCGACCAGATCGGCCTGATCGCGCATGGCCTGCTGGTGCAGATCGTTTGCCGCCGATCTAAGAAACCAATAGAGCGCCAGCGGCATGAAGATCGCCGTGATCACCATCGCGATCACGTGCAGGACTATGGTCCGCGAAAAGATCGACTTGAACCAGATCACACCGGTTTTTCTTCCGCTATGAGGTAGCCTACCCCGCGAATTGTGTGGATCTGGACCCTGGCGCCGCGCTCGGAAAGTTGCTTGCGCAATCGATGGACATACACTTCCACTGCATTCGAGGCGACTTCTCCGGATGCCCCGAATATATGATCCTCGACCAGCTTCTTGGACACAACGCGGTCCTTGCGCCGCATCAGCAGCTCAAGGACCGCAACCTCGCGCGCCGAGAGTATCTGCGGCTGGTCGTCGATGAATACCTGGCGGCCCTCGGTATCAAAGACGAGATTTGCAATGTGGAGAGAACGTCCGAGCAATTGGCCGGGCCGGCGCAGCAGGGCCTCCAGCCTCGCCACCAATTCCTCCAGCGCGAATGGCTTGACGAGATAGTCGTCCGCGCCGGTGCGAAGGCCGGTGACGCGATCGTTGAGACCTCCGCGTGCCGTGAGCACGAGCACTGGGAGGGGGTCCTTGCCCTGGCGAATTTCGCGCAAGATCGAAAGTCCATCGCCGTCCGGCAAGCCGAGGTCGAGAATGAGCGCCGCGTAGCGAGTCGTGGTGATGGCCGCGCGAGCCTCCGCCACCGTGCTCATGACGTCGGTCGCATAGCCCGCCGCCGCAAGCCCCTGAGTGAGGAGCTTGGCGAGCTCCGGGTTATCCTCGACGACCGCCAGACGCATCTGCAGAGACCGATCGTTCCGCGTGGATCAATTCCCATCCGTCAAGAACGGAGCTATTGCGGCTTGATTTCGTCCGCCACCGGATCGGAGCTTGCTTCCAGTAAAGATGGAAGCACGGAGGGTGATGATGCGGCAGCCTTCAGGGGTCCTTTGACGGGCAGCCAAATTAAGAATTTCGATCCTCCGCCCTCGGTGCTCTCAACGGTGATTTCGCCGCCATGGACTTCGATCACCATCTTGACGAGGTATAAGCCCACGCCCGTCCCAACGATTCCCGATACATTGCTCCCCCGGTAATATCGCTCGAACAGCTGGTCGATATCCCTGGCGGGAATGCCGATTCCCTTGTCCTTGACGGCGACCAGGACACGTCCGCCGTCGAGCCAGGCGTTGATTGTCACCGGCTCGCCGCTTGCGGAGTATTTGATGGCGTTGGACAAGAGATTGCTGAACGCCTGGAACAGCAGCTTTGGGTCACCCATAACGTTCAGGGGCGTTGCAAATCGCTCTTCGATTTGTGATCCGGGCGCTATCTCGCGATGCAACTGGCAAATCTCGTGCAGCAGCCCCGCCAGATCGATCTCCTCGGGATGCAGGTAGAGTCCGTTCTCCGCATCGATCAAGCGGGAGGAATCAAGCAGATTTCCGATCAGGTGAGTGAGGCGCAGCACTGACGCGCGCATCTTGCCGGCGCGTTCGGCGATCTCGGCGGGGGCAAGACCGTCCTTAAGCTTGATCAGGCGTTGGGCATGGCCATCGATGATGCTCAATGGTGTGCGGAATTCATGCGACGCCATTGAGACAAAATTTCGCTGCAGCATGGCGAGCCGCTGCTCCTGCGCCAGCTTCTCCTCGAGCATCGCGGTCTGACGGATAAGCTCGACAGCATTCCTCTGGAACACCACCGCCGCCCGCGCCATTTCTCCGATCTCGTCCCGGCGGCCGGTGCCTTGAATCTCGATCGCGGTGTCGTTGCCGGCGAGGCGGTGCATGCATTGCGCAAGATGCAGGAGCGGCGCCGAGATCGAGCGGCTGATGAAAAGCAGGGCGGCGGCGACCATCACTGCCGCGAGCGCCACCGCGAGACCGATGAGCCAAAGCGCTTGCCGATAAACGGCAGCGACGCGACCGCTCGCTTCCTGGGCGCGCGCCACCGTCCGTCCAGTGAGTTGATCCAGCGCATCACTTGCCGCATTGTAAGCAGACCGCGTGCTCGTTAAATACATGGTGATCGCTTCGTCCTTGCGGTTTGCCCGCGACAGAGTCAGCATTTGGTTGACGCCTTTCCGGTAGTCGTTCCATTTCTCCTTGAAACTTGCGTACAGGCTCATTTCCCCGCCATCGTGGCGAATTTGCTCGTAATTGCGCTCGGCTTGCGCGATCGAGCGATCGAGCTTCTCGATCTCCTTCTCGGTTGCGGTAATTTCGGCGGGGTCGACCGCCAGGAGATTGCCGCCCTCGACGGCTCGGAAATCAGAAGTGAAATTATTGAGATCGCCGAGCACCCGGGTATTGGGCAGCCATTGCTCTGCGATGTTCTCGGAAACCACGTTGAAGTTTTTCAGCCGTGACACGCTGAAAAGGCCAAGAACGATCACCAGCAGGAAAAAGAACAGGAAAACGATTGCGAGATGGAATCTGATAGAGCGCGGTTGCCGCATGGTCGCCCGTCATTGTTGGCAAGCTCATCCAATCTGTTGCCCCGACATAATGCGCCGGATAGGGCAATTGAACCACTCCTATGATAGTCTGGCGCGCATCCCATCATGAATTCGCGGCAGCCGGAACGGATTATGGCGCAAGCGCGGAAAAAACGGATTCTCTGCATCGAAAACGACCGTGAGACCGCGGCTTTGATCGCCGAGGAGCTCATCGAACGGGGCTACGACGTGACCATTGCCCGGGATGGCCGCGAGGGCTTCGCGGCCATCCTGCGGGAGATGCCCGACCTCGTTTTGTCCGATATCAGCATGCCGATCATGTCCGGTTTCGATCTCCTCGAGCGACTGACCGGCCTTGCGCCCCGCTTCCGAAACATGCCTTTCGTGTTCCTCACGGCGTTGTCCGATCGCGACAATGAGCTCAGAGGCCGGCAGCTCGGAGCCGATGACTACGTCACCAAACCCATCGATTTCGACGTTCTCGCGACCATCATCACGGCGCGTCTGGCCGGCGTTGCGCGTATGGAACGATGGCCCAAGCTCGTCGAGCTCAATGACCGGGAGGTGGAAGCATTGACCTGGGTGGCGCGCGGCAAAACCTCGGCCGAGGTTGCCCAAATCCTTGGTTTGTCGAAACGCACCATCGATTTCCATATCGAAAATGCGCGCCGCAAGCTCACCGCGGCCACCCGCACGGAGGCCGTCATCAAGGCAGCCGACGGTGGCCTCATCGAGCCATGAAGCATATCCCGCAAAGGCGCTTCGAGGCGCGCAACGCATTGCCGCCGGTGCCGCTCGCCAGCATGAAGCGCGTTACCAGACGGCAACAGCGCATGCCAATGCGAGCGGAGCCAACGCCAGACCGAGATAGACCCAGGTCCGGTAACCCTCGGCATCCTTCGGAAGTATGAAAAGGTGAGCCACGATCCAGATCGACGCGACAATACCCAGAGCCACCCGGGTAAGGTCCCCTATCGAGTCGAAAATCGACCAAATAGTTTCGCTCTGGGGAGTGCTCACCCGCACCGTGATAACGAGCAGCGCGCCAACAAAAATCGAACGGAGAACTACCGCCGCAGCGCGCAGGCGAAACGGTACATCGTAAGTCCCTGCCGTGGCGTCAGGGAGGGTCTCCACAGGCATTCGTCGTCATGGTCCAGTCCTTCCAGGGCGAGCGGGTAAAGCTCGCTGTGCCCATCTCGTTCCTGGGGCGAGATCATACATCAGTTCAGTCCGATATGTAAGCGCGACGCAACGCGGCCGGACTTTACCTATTGCACGCGTTCCGCTGAAATCGTCACATAGCTGTAGTACGCAAAGGCGCGCAATTGCGCAGCCGCGCGTCAACGCGAGTCCTTTTTATTTTATGCGCGCCGTGCGCACGCTGCCGGGGGTCACCATCTCTCTCCGGGCGCGTGGGCACGGCGCGCGCAGTCAAGCTTGCGCAGACTGCGTAAACCTGTCTGCGTGCGCGCCTTTGCCCACTCTTGCGCGCGATCCCAATCGACCGAATTTCGTTCTAGTGCTTTGGTCGGATGCTCGTCCCGTTGATCGCTGCCGCATTCTTGGCTGGCCCACCCAAGCTGGCAGGTCCTGTCCCCGGCCGGTTCATCCCCGTTCCAGTGATGACGGCCCGGTTGGAATACCCCGGAGCGGGCAAGACCGGGCTGGAGGTTGGCGAGGAAGAGCTCGGGTGGTTGGAAGGTGGGCGCGCAATGATCCCTGTGCCCGTGCTGCCGAAGTGGGGGCGCGGGATCTGCTCGAACGCACCGGGAAGTGTTCCTTTCGGGTTGGTATTGCTTTCCACTCGCGCGCCGATGGCATTCCTCGCCGCGCCAGCATCCAGAGGTAAGCGGCCGAAGCTCACGGGAGGGCTGGGTGCGCCAATGGTTTTCTTCTCACCCCCTGGTGGCGGTCTCTTGGTGAGAGATGGCACCACGCTGATGCGGGTATCAATCGGCTGCTCGCCTGCTTTCTCTCCGGCCCTGTCGGTGGAGCGGACGCCGGCACCGGGCGGTTCCGCATGGCTGCCGCCATGCGGCGACGCACTTGGAGTCCCCGTCTTCTTGCCGGACTCTTCCGCCGAGCCGCCACCCGCGCTCAACGCGACGACGATCGTGGCAACCAAGCCAATGGCGAGCCGCAAACTGTCCTCCTTTGAGTGCCTCCACATTACGTATGGGCTTCGCCAGGGTCTTCCAGGGGTTCCGGCCGGGCCGGTGGGACTGCCCCGCGCAGGAGCATGGTCTGCACCGCCGGCACCACCACCAAAAGGATGATAGGCCCGATCAGCATGCCTCCCACGACCACAGTCGCCAACGGCCGCTGCACCTGGCTGCCGATGCCGGTCGAGATTGCGGCGGGCAGGAGCCCGATGCAGGCGGACAGCGCGGTCATGAGCATCGGCCGCATGCGTTGCTCGGCGGCGTGTGTCATGGCGTCGATCGTGTTCATGCCGCTCATGCGCACTTGATTGTAATAGGTGATGATCAGGATTCCGTTCATCACCGAGACGCCGAACAACGAAACGAATCCGACCGCAGCCGAGATGCTGAAATCGAGGCCCGAGACATAGAGCGCGAGAACGCCGCCGCCGATGGCAAAGGGTATGCCGGCGAGCGCCATCAAACTGTCGCGCAAGGAATTGAACAGCGCATACAGAAGCAGGAGGATGAGGGCGAGACTGATCGGCACAATGACCATCAGGCGCGCCTTCGCCTGTTGCAGCTCTTCGAACTCGCCCGCCCACGTGATTCGATAACCGTTAGGCAGCTTCACGTTGCGCGCGATGCGCTCCTGGGCGTCGGCGACCGTTCCGCCGAGATCGCGGCCACGCACGCTGAACTTGATCGGAATGTATCTCTGATTGCGCTCATGAAAAATATAGGACGCGCCGGTGTCCAGCGAGATGCTCGCCAGCTCGTTGAGCGGGATATAGGCGTTGCTCCCACTGGAAGTTTGCAGGCCGACCTTGAGGTTGCGCACGGTATCGACGCTGTCGCGATATTCCGGCGCGACGCGCACGGTGACGTTGAATTGACGATCGGCCTCGAGCAGCGTGGTAGCCACGGCACCGCCCAACGCGGCCTGCACCACCGTGTTGATGTCGCCGGTATTGAGCCCGTAGCGAGCCGCTCGCTCGCGATCCACCTTGATATTGAGATTAGGTTGGCCGAGCACCGGGAAAAGCCCGAGATCGCTGACTCCCCTGACCTGACGCATCTCGCGCATGACGGCTGCCGCGAGTTGCTCGAGGGTTTCCAGGTTGGGACCTATGATTTTGATCGAGTTGGCGCCTTTGACGCCGGAAAGACCCTCCTCGATGTTGTCCTGGATGTACTGGGAAAAATTGAATCCAATCCCTGCGAACTCATTGAAGAACTCGGATTGGACCTCATCGATCAGCTTCTCTTTCGTCATGCCCGGCGCCCATTCCTCGAACGGCTTCAGGGGCACGAACAATTCGACATTGTTGAAGCCGGCGGCGTCGCTGCCGTTGTCGGGACGACCGTGCTGAGAGACCACGGTGATGACCTCGGGATGGCGAAGGAGAATCTCGCGCATCCTGCTCACCGCCGGAATTGCAGCCTCCAGCGATATCGTAGGCGGCATGGTGCCGCGGATCCAGAGATTGCCTTCTTCCAGGGCGGGCAGGAACTCGGTGCCAAGCCGTGGGATGAGCAGGCCCACCAGGGCCAGAAATCCCGCTCCGACCGCGACCATGGTCTTGCGATGGGTGAGCGACCAGCGCAGCACCGGCGTGTAGATGGAGCGCAAGGCGCGAACGACGATCGTCTCGAGCTCGCTCACGTGCTCGGGGATCATGTAGGAGGCCAGCACCGGCGTGATCGTGAACGTCGCGATCAATGCCCCGATAAGGGCATACCCGTAGGTCCTCGCCATCGGATTGAAAATCTGACCTTCGACTCCCTGCATCGTAAACAAGGGAATGAAAGCGGCGATGGTGATGGCGGCTGAGAAGAAAACCGCCTTGTCGACTTGCAGAACACTGATGAAGATCAGGCGCAGCCGGTCGGTCCATGCGTTCCCACTTTCAACCGCCGTCGAGCTGGTGGGATCGCTCCCCCACTGCCCCTGGGCAAGATCGCGTAAGAGCTGTTGTCGTTCCTGCGGGTTTGCCTGAAAATTGCGGAATACGTTCTCGACCAATATGACCGCGGAATCCACGATGATTCCAAAATCAACCGCGCCGATGGATAGAAGATTGGCATCCTCGCCGCGCAGCACCAGAATGATGATGCTGAAGAACAGCGCAAAAGGAATGTTCACGCCGACAATGATGGCGCTGCGCAGATCGCCGAGGAATATCCACTGCACGAAGAACACCAGCAGGCAGCCGAAGATAAGGTTGTGCAGAACCGTCTTGGTGGTCACGGATACGAGTGTCGTGCGATCGTAGAACGGAACGAGCTTCACGCCCGGGGGCAAGGTCCCATCGCTGTTTATTTTTTCGACTTCTGCCTCGATGCGCGGCACCACATCATTCGTATGCAGCGTTCGATTCATCACGACGATGGCCGCTACAACGTCGTTCTCGTTATCGCGGCCGGCCTCGCCGAGCCGCGGAACGTAGCCGACGGAAACCCGCGCGATGTTCTTTACCTGTACGGGAACGCCGTTGGACTGCGTCAGGGCGATGTTCTCGATGTCCTCGATCTTCCAGCCCTGGGTCAGGTTGGCGGTGCCGCCGCTGTCGAGAAGACCGACACCGCGGACGTTCACGGATTGCTGTCCGATATTGATGGTGCGGCCGCCGACATTGGTGTTGGCATTGCCGATCGCGGCTATCACCTGCGGCAGCGTGATATTGTAGGCGTCCAGCTTGTTCAGATCGACTTCGACATCGAATTGCTTGGTGGTGCCGCCCCAGGTGTTGACCTGGACGACGCCTTCAACCGTCAGCAGCCGGCGCTGCAGCACCCAGTCCTGGATGGTGCGCAGATTGGTCAGCCCGATATGGGGCGGGCCGACGACCTGATAGCGAAAGACCTCGCCGACAAGGCTCGAGCCCTGAATCGTCGGCGACACGTTGTTCGGAAGGCTGACGTTTTGCTGCAGGCTGAGAGCTGCCTGGGTGACGGCGAAATAATAGTCGATGCCGTATTTGAATGTGACGCGGACGAAAGACAGGCCATAGAACGAGGTCGAGCGAATAATGTCGACTCCCGGCGTGGCGGCAAGGCCGACTTCGATGGGAATGGTGTAATAGCGTTCCATCTCCTCGGCGGATTGCCCCGCCGACTGCGCGGTGATCTCCAGGATCACGGGCGCCGGATTGGGATAGGCCTCGATGTTGAGCTTGGAGAACGCAATCAGCCCGCCGCCGATGAATGCCAGCAGGCACAACAGCACGATGGGACGCCGGGTCAATCCGAACGACAGCAGACCTTTAAGCACAGAAATCTCTTCCGAACAGCGGTGTAGAGCCCCTCAGCGGTCAACCATCAGCGCGCCGCGGTGGCGAGTGCGTTGCTGAGGAACAAAGCCCCTTCCGTGGCGACCAACTCTCCAGGTTGCAAGCCTTCAAGGATTCTGTCGATAGCCGTCTCGTTGCAGGCCAATCTTCACGATTCGCCGGGTGAAATGGCGGCGATCCGCGGTGACCCATGCTGTCATGGTTCCATCGCCCTCCCGCACGACGCCATCGAGCGGCACCGCTGGGGAGCGTACCGGGTCGCCCACGCGAATGATGAAAGTCGCGAACATCCCGGCGCGCAATTCGTGCCGCGGGTCGGCGATTTCGGAGCGCACCCACACCCTGCGTGTGCTCGGGTTGACGATCGAGGAAATCGTGGAAATCCTGCCGTCGAATTCGCGGCCGGGGAACGCCATCACGTTGACCCGCACGTCCTGTCCAACCTTGAAGGCAGGGCTGTCCGACTCCGCGACGTTCGCCAGCATCCACATGGTGGAGATATCGGCAACCGAAAATGGAGCGGGCGCATTGCCGGGCTGCACATAGAGGCCCGGCGCCGCGTTGCGGGCGGTCACGCGCCCGGAGATCGGGCTTGGCACGACCAGGATAGAGTCGGCCATGCGCTTCGCAATGATGCTGTTTATCTCGGCATCGGTCTTGCCGAAAAGACGCACGGCGTCGCGTCCAGCCCGCACATTGCCTTCGGCGGTCTGCTGGTCCGATACCGCCTGCTCCATATCTTTTTGGGAGACCGCCCGCGTCGCATAGAGCGCCTTGAGCCGCGCAAGATTTCGGGTGGTGAACTCCAACACGCCGGCCGCCGCGATCAGGGTTGATACGGCTTGCAGAAGGTCGGGACTATCGATGGTGAACAAGGTCTGGCCTTTCTTCACCTCATCGCCAATTGTCGCAAAAAGCCCGACAATCCTCCCCTGATACGGGGTGAAAACCTGAACCGACAATTCCTGATTGAAATCGATGCTGCCGACCGCGCTCTTCTCGATCGGGAAAACATGTTCCCGCACCGGCTCAACCTTCACCGAGGCCAGCTGCTGGTCGGAGAGGTCTACGCTGTCGGCCGCCGGACGGTTGGGCGCCGCCCCCGGCGTCGCCCCGTCGGTTTCTTTCGCATAGGCTTGCGCGTAGGCCTGCGTGCTGGCATCGCCAAATCCCGCGCCGGGCCAATCGTCGTAAACCGCGAAATATGCGCCGATGGCAATGAGCAATACGGCGGCTGCCGCGCCGGCAACAACAAAGGCGTCTCGATCCTGCTCGTATTTCATGGCGCGTTTCATGGCGCGAGATTCGATGGCGCGTTCCAAAGCGCCCGCCACCATGGCCACTGCACGGCTCCTGTCTACTGTAACAAATGACAGCGCGAGAGCCACTCTGCTGACCAATTTCCAATTCGATAAGTCCCGGCTGTGGCTGGTGAGTAACAGTCCACAAGCGTAAATGATCGTAATTTCCAGGGGGCTGTCGGACGCCGGCGTAGGTGCATGTTGGGATCGTTTGGAGCATGCGTTTGTCGCATCACCGCTGCGCTTGCGGTTTCGACTCTTGTGTCGAGCTGCATCGCCGTTGGTCCTGATTACCTGCACCCTGCTGCTCCGGAGGACGCCGGCTACGCTCGGGCGCCTCTGCCCGGCACGGCCTCGGCGCCCGGCCCGACCGGCGGAGCGCAGCATTTCGCCTACGGTCGCGATCTGCCCGAGCAGTGGTGGCGCCTGTACAGATCGCCCGCCCTCAATCGCCTCGTTGAAGAGGCACTGCGCAACAATCAGAATCTGCAGTCCACCATGTCGGCGCTGCGCGCGGCAAAGGAGGTCGTCTACGCGCAGCAGGGAAGATACTTCCCGCTGGCGCAGGCCAATTTCAATCCCACCCGCCAACAGACCCCGTCATCGTTGATGCCCATCCCCGCCAGCGGCGCGCAGGTTTTCGATCTCTATACCGCGCAGCTCCTTGTCTCCTACACGCTCGATGTCTGGGGGCTCAATCGACGAACGGTGGAGTTGCAGCAAGCGCTCGCCGATGCGCAGCGCTTCACGGTCGAGGCCGCTTACCTCACGCTCACGTCGAACGTCGTGGTCGCCGCCGTTCAGGAGGCTTCTCTGCGTGGGCAGATCGCAGCGACCCAGCAGCTCATCGCCACCAATACCAAAATGCTCGGCATCCTGCGCCAGCAGCTCAACGCGGGTTTTGCCAGCCGCATCGACGTGGCTGCACAGGAGGCGGCCCTGGCGCAGGTGCAGGCAACGCTGCCGCCTTTGCAAAAGCAACTGGCCATAACGCGCGACCAGCTCACGGCCCTGCTCGGCCGATACCCGAGCGAGGAGCCTTGGGAGACATTCACACTCGACGCCCTGCAACTGCCACAGGACCTGCCGGTGAGCCTGCCGTCGCGGCTTATCGAGCAGCGCCCCGACGTGCGCCTGGCGGAAGAGCAGATGCACTCGGCGAGCGCGCTGGTCGGGGTCGCGACCGCCAACATGCTTCCGAACTTCAGCATCAACGCCAATGGCGGCTACACCGCGCTCAGCCTTGCCGGCCTGCTGCATCCCTTCAACGCATTTTTCCTTCTCGCCGGCAACGTCACCCAGACGGTTTTTGACGCCGGTACGTTGCTGCATCAGAGACGCCAGGCCGAGGCCAACTATGATCAAACGGGATGGACTTACCGGTCGGTGCTCATCGGCGCGTTGCAGAATGTCGCGGATGCATTGCACGCGCTGCAATACGATGCCGCTGCGCTGAGCGCGGCGCGTCAGTTCGAGCGCGCCGCCAAGGTCAGCTTCGATCTTTCCCGCCAGCAGATGGAAACCGGTCAGGCCAATGTCCTCTTCCTGCTGTTGGCGCAACAGACTTATCTGCAATCGACGATCGCCGTCGCGCAGGCGAGGGCCAACCGCCTGTCCGATACGGCGGCACTGTTCCAAGCGCTTGGCGGCGGCTGGTGGAAACGTGTCGAGCCACCAACCGAAAAAATCCTGGATGTCGGCTCGAACACGGCGTTCACGCTGTTCGATCCGCATAGTCTTTACTGAGTGCGAGGGACGAGGTCTGATCGACGAGGGCGATGTGAGTGGGGGCGTAACATGAAAAAGATTTTGCTCGGAGCCGCGGCGTTCGTCGCCTGGGCGTTCGCCGTTCCAGCGAGCGCCGCGGAGATAGATGGGGGGCCAATCCCTCCCGACTTCTTCACCGCCCCGCCGGCCTTCGCGCCACCGCGGGCGTACAATTGGACGGGAGTGTACATCGGCATCAACGCCGGCGGCGGCTGGGGTAATCCCCATTGGGACACGTCGCCTTGGCCGTCCACGCTCATGGACGGCAACTATTCTCTGTCGGGTGGCCTCTTCGGCGGCACGCTGGGCTACAACCTGCAGGCCGGTACCAGCTCATTCGTTATCGGAGGGGAAGTAGATCTCGCGGCAGCCAATATCAAAGGCAGAACCCCTCCTTTTGTTGCCCAGGTCGTCAGCTTTCCGTTGGGCGGGCCTCCAATTGTTACGCCAACCCCGGGCTGCCTGCCGAATTGCGAAGTGAGCAATCCGCTGCTGGCGACCGCCCGGCTGCGGTTCGGCTATTCATTCGATTGGATCATGCCGTTCGTGACCGCCGGCGTCTCGATCGGCCGGCTCGAGGCAGACATTTCCGGCACCCCCCTGGGCCGGCAGAGCGCGAACAATCTCGGCTGGACCGTGGGCGCAGGCGTCGAGATGGTGATCTCGGGGCCGTGGACGGCGAAGCTGGAATTCCTGCATGCCGACCTCAACGGCTTTGGCTGCGACATGGCTTGCGGAAATTTAAGCTCAATCGATCCGAACGGGAACATCGTCAAGGGTGGCGTCCATATCAACGCCAGCGAGAACATCATTCGCGCCGGGCTCAATTTCAGGATCTGGAACAGATGAGCACAGGTCGCGGTCGGTTTCGCATGCCGGAGGTTGGGATGAAGAGATTTATCATGAGATGCGCCCTGTTCGCGGCCTGCATGAGTGGTCCCGCGGGCGCCGCGGACCTGCCGATCGGGCCTGTCTATGTGGAGCGTCCGGCCGCGGTGGGGCTCTGGAATTGGACCGGATTCTACGTGGGCGCCAATCTCGGTTACGCGCACAGCCCAGGCAGTGCCGACATCATGGTGGCCGGGGTGCCGCTGTTGAGCTTATCGGAGAACATGAACGGAGCGGTCGGGGGAATTCAGGCGGGCGCCAACTGGCAGACCGGCAACGCGGTCTTCGGCATTGAAGCGGACGTCCAGGGGACGAGCCAATCGGCTTCCAGCTCCACCACAGTCGTGGACGCGACCGGCGCATTGGTTGCCGCGGGCGCAAGTGTCACCGCTGCCGGCGCCGACAAGATCACATCCTTCGGCAGCGTACGCGGACGGGTCGGCGTCGCATCGGGGCGGGCCCTCTTCTATGCGACAGGAGGCTGGGCTTACTGGACCTGGTCATCCAATCTGACGGTGACAGGCCTCGGCACGGCGAGTCTCTCGAATTTCCAGGGTGGCGGCGCGATCGGCGGTGGTGTCGAGCTCGTCGTTGCGCCCGATTGGTCGGTGCGCGCCGAATACCTCTACTTGCAGTCCACCACCATCTCTAACGCTCCTTTCGCCGCGCGGCCCGATGTGATCATCAACAGCCGGATTCGAGACAATGTGTTTCGCGTCGGCGTGAACTATGTGTTTTTTACGGGATCGGTGGGTTGCCGGCCGCATGTCTGTTAGCCTCATGTCTGTTGGCAAGACAAGCGTACCGGGCAGAGTCGCTCTGCTGGCGATGCTGGCTTGGCTCGCCTGCACGTCATGCTGCGGCGCCGGCGAGCCGGGCTATTGGTTCGATGATTGGGTCCCCAAATGGTTTGATTGGGGGCGCGACCCGGGCGATCTGCCGCCCAGGTTCCGCACGAATTGCGGCATCCACAACGGCCGGTTCTACTGCGCCTACCACTGCGGAACCGAGTATCAGTTCTACTATTGCTCGCGCGCTTCGTTTGGCTGCTGTCATATCGGGGATGGATACTGCGATTATCGCGGGTATTTGCGATGCCGTCCTTAGGGACAGATTAGCGCGCGGCATTGGCGCAAGGTCGAAATCTCAGGCGCCGGTTCAGCCTCCTGTCAGCTTGATAAACCCCGAATGAACCTCCGGCTCAGATCGAGTTCATTCTTCACCCAATAAGATCGCGCCTGGGAAACGAATGGACGCGCTCTTCGCGTCTGAACCAAAGGAGGTTATCCCATGTTGCGCACAACCCTGATCGCGCTGGCTGCTGCCACTGCGCTCGGCGTATCGGTTGCCTCGGCTGCCCCCATGAATGGTTCCGCAATCACCGTGGCGGCGTTCGAGAACGGAGCTGTCCAGCAGGTGTGGTACCGGCATTATCGCCACCGGGGCTGGTATCGGCATTATCATCATCGCCGCTGGTGGTGATCGGAGCATGGCTGCGCCGGACCGCATGGTTATCGCATGTGGCCAACGGCGCCGCACAGTCGGTTAATACCTCCCCCTGCAAGGGGGAGGTCGATCGCCGGGAGCTCAGCGACCGGCGATCGGGTGGAGGTCCCGGTGGGCGGGAGGTCGGTTACGCTTAGCCCCACCCGGCTCGCTTTGCTCGCCGACCACCTTCGGCCAGCAGGATCAACCCAAGCCGGAGAATTACGAGCTGATCGAGACGAATCACGGATTTCTCCGCAAGCACGGGAAGGGGGAGATCGCCCGCGCCGGTTAGGAGCTTAACTCGCCAGCCCAACCCTGTTGCCGGACGGAGGCGCCTGCATCGGATGCTCCAGTGGCGGCGGCGCATCCTCGCCGCCGTGTGTCGCGGCGATTGATCTGGTGCGCAGATATTGCTCGAACTCGTTCGCAGGCAGCGGCTCGCCGTAGAGGAAACCCTGCGCTTCCTTGCAGCCTTCGCGGAGCAGGAAGGCGGCTTGTGCCTCGGTTTCAACGCCCTCGGCAATAACTGCGAGCCCCAGATTGTGCGCCATTGCGATCAGCGAGCGCACGATCGCGGCATCGCCTGCTTCATGGGTAATCTCCCGCACGAAGCCGCGATCGATTTTGATGCGCGAGAGCGGCAGACGAGTCAAATAACTCAAAGAAGCGTAGCCGGTGCCGAAATCGTCGAGCGCGAGATGCACGCCTTTTGCGCGGAGCTGGCGCAGCGGCTTGGCTCCATCCTTCTGCCGAACAGCGACGTTCTCGGTCATTTCAATTTCCAGGATCTCCGGCGGCAGGCCGCTTTCCTGCAATGCCTGCTCGACGTCGCTCAATAAGGTTTGCTCTTGCAGTTGCGATGGAAACAGGTTCACGGCAATTCGGCCGAGCGCAATGCCCTTGGATCGCCAGGATGCCGCATGGGCGCAGGCGGCTCGGATGATCCATCTGCCCACGTCCTGAGCAATCGCGCTTTCCGCCAGCGCGTCGATGAAAGCGCCGGGCGCGAGCAGGCCCTGTTGCGGATGCCGCCAGCGCAGCAAGGCTTCCGCCCCCACGATCGCTGCGTCTGCGAGCCGCACCTGCGGCTGAAAATGGATTTCGAGCTCGTGCTGGGCGAATGCGCGCCGCAAATCCGCGTCGAGCGAGCGCCGCGCCTGCGCCTGGGCGCGAAGGACAGGCTGGAAATGCCGGCAAACGCGGCCGCCGTCGGCCTTCGCCTGATAGAGCGCGAGATCAGCGTTGGCGATCAACTCATCGACGGTCACCCCGTCGTTAGGGGCGATCGCGATGCCGGCGCTACCGCCGACGTGCAGCGTGTGATCAGCGATGTGGAATGGCTGCGCCAGCTGATCGAGCATTGCGCTCGCAATCTCGTTGATGACGCAGGGATCGCCGCAGCTTGGCACGATGACGACGAATTCATCCCCGCTGAGCCGGAACACCCGTGCCACCTTGCCGCGCCTCTCGCTCACCTCCGTCAATCGGTGACCGATCTCGACCAGCAATTGATCGCCCATGGAATGGCCCAGGGTGTCATTCACATCCTTGAAGTCATCGAGATCAAAGAGGGCGAGCGCGGTGGGGCGGGCACCGCCGTCGCCCGCGAGCAACCGTCCCAGCTCCTGCTGCAGCGAGAGCCGGTTGGGCAACCCCGTCAATGGGTCGTAATGCGCAAGCCGTTTCAACTGCTCCTCAACGCGGCGCCGGCTGGTGATGTTCTTCCACCGCCCAGGCAACGCCGCGGACCGAGCCGTCGCGATTGTGCATCGGAGCGGCGGCGAGCTTCACATGCACCGCGGTGCCATCCTTGCGTATCCGCTTCACCTGCACGTCGCGGATGGTCTCTCCAGCGGCGGCCCGGCGATAAAGGATGAGAGATTCGGCCGCCCCATCGCGCGGAACGACTTTGACCGGCTGTCCGATCACCTCTTCCGCCTTGTAGCCGTAGACCTGCTCCGCCGACCGGTTCCACAGGATGATGCGGCGGTCCAGGTCGGAGCAGGAGATCGCCACCGGCGAGGCATCGATGACGGCGGACAGCGTATCGCTCGCCTGTTGCACTTCGTCCTGGCGTCGCTCGAGCGCAATCGCCATGCGATTGAAGGCGTCCGCGAGCTTGCCCACCTCATCACCCGTGCTCACTGCGGTGCGGTGAGCGAGCTCGCCCGCGGCGAGAACCGAGGCGTCTTTTTCGAGCTGCTGCAACGGTCGCACGATGCGGCCGGACAGCATCCAGGCGATGATCAACGCCGAGATCACCGCGATTGCGCTGAAGAAGGCGCTCCAGCGTAGATGCGGGGCGACCGTCGCGAAGACGACATCCCTTGGCACGCCTACCGATACCAGCCATGGCACGCGGTACGCGGTGCTGGAACCGGTCAAGCGGGTGATTCCGTCCGACCATCGTGCGTCCTCGCTCGTTTCCTTGGCGGCAATCAGCCTGGCGATCTGGCCGGAGTCGGAAAGGTCGCGACCGATCCAATTGGGACTGTTGGCGCTTCCGCCGAGGACAACCCCCTGCTCGTTGACGATTCTGACTGCGCTGCCCGCCGGCAGCGCATCAAGCCTCAGGAACTCATGGAAACGCTCAAGCAGCGTGCCGGCAACCAGCACTGCGCGCAGCTCACCGGTGCGGTCCTCAACACGCCGGGCGATGTTGGTGACCCATTGCCGGGTGGTGCGTCCGATATGAACGTCGCTGATGGCGAGACGCTGTCCGGCCAGAACGCGGCCGAAATAAGCGCGATCGCTGATATTGGTGCGCCTGCTTGTCTCCGATGATGTTCCGATATTGTCGCCGCTGAGCGTGAAGAGCGCGATGCCACTGATGAAACCCGGCAACTCGGCTTTCGCCTGCCGCAACAGAGTGTCATTGGCGCTCGTATCGGCGGGATTGATTGAAACGGCCCGGCTTAGTCCGCCGAGCAGGTGCTCGAGATTGCCGACATGGTCGTCCAGCTGCGCCGCGAGCATCCGCGCATCATTGAGCGCGCGCTGCCTCGCGGCTGCCTGGGTGTTCTGCCATTGACTCCAGAAACCGGCTACAATCAGAGCCAGAAGAGGAACGACAACGGCCAGCACCAGGGCCAATAATTTTCCGCGAATGCTGCCCAGCAACATTGGCCCTCGTCACAGCAACGTCGTCTTGCAAGGGGTCCTGCAATTGCCACCTCGATGAGGATAGTGGATGGACGTTTCCGCGCCGTTCAGATGCCGGCGGACAAGCGGATTTTCATCCGTACGTTTAATCGAGTTTTAATATCTGGACGAAGTTAGGGGGATAAACGTCGTTTACCAAAGAGCTGTCATACAAGGGCGCTCACGCGTAGGTTGGGTCGAGTTCTTCACGAGACCCAACGATTGCGAGCGTTGGGTCTCGCAAGAGCGCTCGACCCAACCTACAATCGCCGAGGATTAGGTAGGGGCGGGTTTAAAACCCGCCCCGACGTCAGATCAAATCACCTCGTCGGCATTGCAATTCCTAGTCCCGGCGGTTTTGTTTGATGGCTGTTGCAATCTTCGTCAGCTCGTCCTCTACCCGTCCGAGACTGCGGCTGATGTCGCGGCCAACCGCGAAGAAAACGAACACGATCAGGCAGGCGCTGATCAAAACCTGGTATTCCAAGAAGCCTTGAGCATAGTTCAACAACAGGTCGTTCATCTCCCGTCTCCCGATCGATCGCGGCCGCGCTATGAGCACGCGAGCATAGCAGCATGGTTCCAAGTCGCAAATCGCCGGAGGTGATGAGACGGGCTCAGATCGACACAATCGAGAGAAGCTGGTCGCAGTCCGCTGTCTTTTTCGGATCGCCTGCGAAGACGATGCGCCCACGTTCGAGGGTGATGAAGCGGTCGCACAGCGCCAGAGCCTGCGCGATGTTCTGCTCCACAAGCAGAATGGCGCAATCGGCCTGCTTCATATCGCGCAGGACTTCGTAAATGTCGCGCACGATCACCGGCGCCAGGCCTTCGCTGGGCTCATCGACCAGCAAGAGCTTGGGCTCGCCGACCATGACGCGGGCAAGCGCGAGCATTTGCTGCTCCCCTCCTGACAGCGTTGTGCCCAGCTGGCTGCGTCGCTCGCGCATTCGCGGCAGGCGTTCATACACTGCCTCGAGGGCCAGCCGGCTCGCCGCGGAGCTTCGGCGTGGGACCTGCAGGAAGCCGAGCTCGATGTTCTCCTGCACAGTCAAGCCCGGAAATATCCGGCGGTCCTCGGGCACAAGGCCAATTCCCCTGCGCGCAATGGCGTCCGGCGTCGTGCCGTCGATCCGATGGCCATTCATTCTGATCTCGCCCGCACTGGGGCGTATCCAGCCGGCAATTGTCCGCAGCAGCGTCGTCTTGCCGACGCCGTTGCGGCCGAAAATCCCGATGACCTCTCCCGCCTGCGCCCGCAGGTCGACGCCCTGGACGATGTGGCTTGCGCCGTAATGGGCATGCACGCCGTCGAGGGTGAGCAGCATCACGCCTGTCCGAAATAGGCGGTCTGCACCAGCGGGTTCTCCCGCACTTCGCGCGGTGAACCCTCGGCGATCTTCTGCCCTTGATGCATGACGATCACACGGTCGGAGAGGTTCATCACCAGACCTATGTCGTGCTCTATCAGAAAGACGGTGACCTCCGCGGCCAGCGATCGGATCAGCGCGGCGGTGTCGGCGGTATCGGCGTGGCTCATGCCTTGCGTCGGCTCATCGAGCATGAGGATGCGCGGCTTTGAGGCGAGCGCTACCGCCACTTCCAGGCGGCGCTGATCGCCATGCGACAATCTTGCGACAGGCATTTGCGCCTTGTCGGCAAAGCCGAAACGTTCAACGAGCTCCATGACGCGGGCGCGGGCGATGCGGCTGGCAGCGACCGGAAGCCAAAGCTTCCCCGGTTTTTCCAACACCTGCGCCGCAAGCCGCAGGTTTTCTGCAACGGGCAATTCTGACATCAGATTGGTGATCTGAAACGAGCGGGCGGCGCCGGCGGCATGCACGCGGTGCGGCGGCGCGCCGGTGCAGTCGATGCCATTGATGCGGATCTCACCGGAGGCGGGGCGCAGCAGGCCTGAGACGAGATTGAACAGAGTGGATTTCCCGGCGCCGTTCGGGCCGATGAGCGTGGTGATGCGGTTGCGCTCGATCTTCAAGCTCACATTGTCGACAGCACGCAAGCCGCCGAAACTCACCGAGAGCGACCGGGTCTCCAGCGCCGGCACGCTCACCGGCTTTCCCCTGGCGTGAACAATCGCACAAGCGGCGGTCGCACGACCCCGATCAGACCTCTCGGCAGGAAGATGACCGCGCTCATGAACAGGACACCGATCACGATCAGGTGGTGCTCGGTCCAGCTGCCGATGAAAGATTTGAAGAGGGTCAACAGCACGCTCCCGTAGAGCCCACCAACAAGGGTGCCGACACCGCCAAGGACGACTCCGATCACGGCGGTGCCTGATGTCGAGAAGAAGAGGAGCTCGGGGGACACGAACCCCCGCAGCATGGGGTACATGGCTCCCGAGACCGTCGCGGTCACTGCCGCTAGCACATAGGAAACCAGCCGGAGCGGAACGGTGCGATACCCCAGGAATGGCACGCGACGCTCGTTCGCCCGCAGCGCGATCAGGAGCCGGCCGAGCGGCGTGCCCAGCAGATATGCCGAGACGGCATAGAGCAAGCTGAGCACGGCGAGCACGACAAGAAGGAAGCCCGCGGGCGAAGCACTCGAAACCGATGCGATCGCCAGATCGATGTCGATGACGGGGATGCCGATCAGACCGTCCGAGGCGCCGAGCGTGCGCGTGTTGTACACAACCCTGGCTGCGACCTGCGCCATGCCGAAGGTGATCAACGCGAAATAAACGCCGCGCACACGCAACGCAATCATGCCGCCGATGAGGCCGGCGACAAGCCCGCCGGAGATTGCCACTGCCAGTGCCGCCCAGAACGAGGGCACTCGCATCAGCACCAGGGCCGAGAGATAAGCGCCCAAACCGAAATAGAGCGCCTGACCAAGCGAGAGGAGGCCGGTATAGCCGAGCAGAATATCAACCGAGAGCGCAAGCCCCGCAAAGATGAAGGCTTCCGTCGCGAGCCGCAAATAGAAGGTATCTCCCGCCGCCGCGCCGAGCGCGGCAAACAGGATCGCCGCTGCGGTGAGAACCGCCATGAGCGCATGGCTTGCCCGCATTGCGACGGTGAGCGCATCAGGCATGTCCAAATCAGGCTTGTCCAAATCGGGCTTGCCCAAATCAGCCATGCCCAAGCCGCCCGAACAATCCTTGCGGCCGCAGCATCAGCATCACCACCATGACAGCGAACACGATGGGATCTGTCCATACCGGCGAGATGTAGAGTGAAGCGACCGCCTGCACCTGCGTGAGCAGGAGGCCGGCGATGACCGCCCCGGCAATGGACCCCATTCCGCCGACGATCACGACCGTGAATGCCATGAAGATGAAGTCACGCCCCATGGTGGGAAACACGGAATAGATCGGCCCGAGCAGCACGCCGGCGAGACCGGCGAGCGCGACCCCGAAGGCGAAAGCACCGGCATAGACGAAGCGGACCGGGACGCCGAGTGATCCCGCCATGTTGTGGTCGAAGGCAGCGGCGCGAACCATTGCGCCCAGCCGCGTGCGATAGACGACCAACGCCACACCAGCGATGACCAATGCTCCAATCACAATGAGCAAGATGCGATACGTCGGCATGAAAATGCCGGCAAGCTCGACCCCGCCCTGGATCGGGATCGGCGGCTTCACCGGGTTGGGTCCGAACACCAGCCGGAATGCGTCCTCCAGCACAAGGCCCAGCCCGAAGGTCAGAAGCAACGTCGTTACGTGCCGTTCGCCGCTGTGAAACACTCGCTGGATGAGCCAGCGTTCGGTCACATACCCGATCGGAAGCATCAGAAGGGGGACCAGCAGAAGAAGAAGCCAGAACGGCAGATCCAGTGAGCCGAGAGCCACGCTGATGAAGGCGCCGAGCGCATAGAACTCGCCGTGCGACATGTTGATGACGTCGAGGAGCCCAAAGATGATGGTGAGGCCCAGCGCAACCAGGATTACTGCGACGCCGATTGAGAGACCGGTGATGATCTGAGGCGCCAGGACGAATTGCAGGTATTCGGGCATCTACGCAAATCTGCCGATGGACCGACCCGACGCCGTGTCATTCCGGGCGCGTGAATCGCAAGCCCGGAATCCGGTAACCACAGTGGCTCATTGCTGGCACCGGGGCTACTGGATTCCGGGCGCTCGGCCGCCCCGAACGCAAGCTCGACTCCTGCTTTCGCCAGCATCCGGCCCGTCAAATGGATTGCTTCTCATTATGGAGCGACTCACGCCGGGACCGATCGGTCGGTGATCGAACTCACGAAGCGGCGAGCGTTCTTCGCAGGCGCGCGATGGCGCCAGGCAGGCCGCGCACCTTCATAATCCGGCCGGTGATGTCGTAGTCCTCGGAGAGCACGCGCGCGTTGTCGTACACATCGCCGAGCAGCTCCTGCTTCGTGTACGGCAGCACGATCTGGTCATCCACCATCGCGGCTTCGAAGAACGTGATGATCGTCTCGCGCAGGGCGGCCACGTCCTCGGGTGACTTCGCGGAGAGGAGGATCGCGCTGGGGTGGTTCGCGCGGAGGGCGGCGCAATCGGCCTCGCTCACACGATCGATCTTGTTGAGGAGCAGGCGTGACGGCACTACCTCCGCGCCGATCTCGCGTAGCACGTTGCGGCTCACCGCGAGCTGCGATTCGTGCGTCGGATCGGACGCGTTGACGACGAACAGCAACAGCGACGCTTCGAGCGCCTCGGCAAGCGTGGATCGGAACGACGCAACGAGATCGTGCGGCAGCTTCTTGATGAACCCGACCGTGTCCGAGATGAGGACGCGCGGCTTCGTCTCCGGTTTTAGCGCGCGTACCGTCGTGTCAAGCGTCGCGAAGAGCTTGTCCACGACCAGCACCTCGCTGCCCGTGAGCGCACGCATGAGCGACGACTTCCCTGCGTTCGTATACCCGACCAGCGCGACCCGGAGCTGATCGCGACGCGCGGACCGGCGCTGGTCGTTGTTCCGCTGGATATCCTCCAACTGCTCTTTCAGCTCGGCGAGGCGATCGCGGATCTTGCGGCGATCAAGGTCGAGATCGGACTCGCCTGCGCCGGACCCCTGCTGCCGCCCGCCGCCCGCCGACAACTCCCGCAGGCGCGGCGAGACGTATTTCAACCGCGCGATCTCCACCTGCAGCTTCGCCTCGCGGCTGTGCGCATGACGATGAAAGATCTCCATGATCACGCCGGTCCGATCGAGCACCTGCGCACCGGTTGCACGCTCAAGGTTGCGTGTCTGGCTCGGCGAGAATCTCGTGATCGACGATCACGAGCTCCGGCTTCGGCCGCGATTCCGGATCAGGCTCGATCTGCGGGGCATCCGGCTTCTTCTCGTCGCTGTCCTCAAAGCGCTCGCGGGCCTTCGACTTCTGCGGAATTGCCTTCGATCCGACGACGCCCGTCCCGCCGGTGATCGCCGCGAGTTCCTCAAGCCGCCCCTTGCCGAGCACCGTCGCGCCGTCGAGTTCGTCGCGCTTCTGCCACATTGTGCCGACGACCTCGTAACCGAGCGTCTTCACGAGACGGCTCAGCTCCTCGAGACTCGCGGCGTGTGCGATGTCAACGACGCTCGGGAGCTGAATGCCGACGAGGATCGCACGCGGCACGGGCGGTTTATTTTCCATGATCGAGGAGGTAGCACGAATCGCGCAGGAGCGCCGGGGATTAAGAGAAATGCGACCAGCTTCTCATGGGCGCACTCGGTGCAGCGCAAGCGCAGAAAGCCATGGGCCAGGGATGTGCAGACGCAGCCGGGACCAGGACCAACTGGCGGCAAGACGACGTCTCGATTAGCATGCCTCCCGGGGTTCCTATATCCGCAGGTCTGGGCTGCAGGGGCGAGCGATGACCCGCTAAAGAAGAATGGTGGAGAGGAGAGAAACTGTGATGCCAAAGCTCCTGTCGGAAGCCGAGGCGGCGGGTCTCCGCAGGCGCCTTGAGGAATTTGAATCTCGCCTGGAGGTCCGCTCCGCGGCGATCTACGCCATAAGACGCATCTGCTTTTTCCCTGGCTTGCGGATGTCGTTCGCAACCAGAAGATCCTCGATGCCGTCGAGGATATTTATGGCCCGGAGCTGCTGTGTTGGACCTCGAATTTTTTTATCAAGGAAGCTCGCAATCCAGCCTTCGTGTCCTGCATCAGGATTCGACTTATTGGGGATTGAGCGAGCCGAATGTGGTGACCGCCTGGGTCGCATTGACGCCAAGCAATGAAGCTAATGGCGCGATGCAAGTGATCCCGGGCACTCACAGAATGGACCAAATCCCGCATCGTGATACCTTCCATAAGCACAGCCTGCTTACTCGCGGGCAGGAAATCGCGGTCGAAGTCGATCCCACAAAGGCGATAATCTTGACATTGCAGCCTGGCGAGATGTCGCTCCACCATGTTCGTCTGGTGCACGGCTCACCAGCGAATCCGTCGGATGACAGGCGCATCGGCTTTGCTGTCCGTTACATTCCGACCAGCGTCAGCCAGACCGCAGGCGAAGACAGTGCGACATTGGTCAGAGGCGAAGACCGTTTCCATCATTTCGAGCTGGAGCCGCGGCCCAATCAGGAGCTCGCACCTGAGCTCCTCGCGCTGCACAAGAAGATCGCCGAACGCAATGCTCGGATCCTGTACCGCGGGACCGAGGTGAAGAGCTACAACGAGCGGCTTCGATTCGAGGTTGAGTCGGTCAACAAGTATTTGCCAAGCGCGTCCGCAGTTCATTCGAGTGCTGACGTAACTACAATGTGCTGACACTTACGTTGAGTGCCATAAGCGGAAGCGGTATAGTGCGGCGCAGTGCTCCGACGTTCGATCAAACCGTCTAAAGAGCTAATAATTCAGAACGGCTTTGAACTCCTTGGAAAACGTCACCCTGAAACCAAAAGCAGCTTGAACAGAGGATTGAGCTTGGGTTGCCGATCGATGCTCCAGAGGAAATCAAGCACACGATCGCTCTGCACCTTAGGCAGCACCCCACCGACATTGTCGGAAAACTTACGCTCGAAGTCATCGCGCTGCATGGGCATACCAAATAGGCCCGGAACGGCATCGACCTGCCGCGAGATCACACGGCCGTCATTGAGAGTCACAGACATACGAACAGGAATTTTCGCCGGCATCATTGCCGTCAGTGCGGAATCGGGTTTCGCCGTCATTTTCGCCATCAAGGCCCGAGCTTTTGGGTCGCGGATTGCATCATGGGAAAAGCTGTCGAGGGTGATCTTGGCGTTCAGCATGGTTCGCGCCACCACATACGGGAGACTATGATCGGCCGTTTCCTTTGTTTCGGGCGCCCACTTCTCCTTGTCCCGCGCGGCGCTTCGATATGTGAAGTCCGTCGTATCAAGCGCAATGGCTGCAATTTGACCAACGTCGCCAATCTCTTTGGCTATCTGCGCCGCTGCCAGTATGGCCGTCTGTATTGCGCCCTGCGCCGGGTAAGGCTTCACCCCACAAGCGTTGATGCGGAATTGACCTTTTTTGCCGCCGAACTGTTCAACGTCAATTTCGAACGGACCAGATATCAACTTGAAGAACCCGGCGTTTCCTTCGTAGATGGGCGAGGGACCGGTAATGCCACGCTGCGCGAGAAGAGCCGCAAAGACGCCGTTACGACCCGCATCGGCATCGGCAAGATTCTTCCAGTCGGACAACACCTGCACTCGAGTCTGGTTCATCGCGATGTGTCCATTGAGCGCGATGTTGACCGCTTGTTCCAACTGCTGTGCAGGCAGTCCCATGAGCTTACCAGCGGCAAGCGCACTAGCGGGCAGGCTGTTGACTGGATGGTCCCAGCCGCGCGGGGTAAGTTCAGCCGCGTCCAACAGCCGACAGTCGATTTCGTACGCAAGAACCATCGCCAGAAGAAAGTCGCGACCGCTGCGACCTTCCAGTTCCGCGATTGCAAGGCAGGAGGCAATGTTGTCGCTCGGGTGGCCAGGCTCCCGGCCGAAATAAAGATCGTTGAAGTCGAAATAACGGATGGCGGCGCCGTTGGCAAAAGTGGCGAGGTCAGGTGTAGTCCGCTGCGCGGTCCCTATCACGGTCGAGACCCCGGTCGGCACTGCGAGAGCCACCTCCCTGCACGCTCGCACCGTACCTTCATGGTAGGCGCGGATACAGCAGCCAATAGCGTCGATGAGATGCGCCTTCGCTCTCTCGATGGTCGTTTTGTCCAGTGCACCAGCTTCTGTTTCGGCAACGTAGCGCGCCATCCGTTGAGCGATGTTCAACGCGGCGGCATTCGCGGAAGGCGGGCTGGCCGATGGCCGCTCCGGCGGCGTTTGCGCCCAGGCGGACGCTGCCGCCGAACCGACGATCGCGCCGAGGACAGAACGTCGATTGATCGAACCATTCATGGCTTAACCTCCGGCTCTGTCTACCGGTCGTGCGCGCGAGCAAGCTAGCAGTCCGCGCTACATGTGAGAAGCACAACATTTCCGAGTTGGGTCAAAACCTGCTGTTACCGTGTCGCAATATGGTCGGCTGCTTTCCCTCGATCAGCAGACCAATCACTCTTTGAAAAGCCGGTGAGGAAATGGCCTATAAGCCAATCGAGTCCTACGGCGTCATCGGCGATCTGCACACGATCGCGCTGGTGGGTACGGACGGTTCGATCGACTGGT
Organism: uncultured Alphaproteobacteria bacterium; assembly: GCA_963841105.1. GTDB lineage: Bacteria > Pseudomonadota > Alphaproteobacteria > Rhizobiales > Xanthobacteraceae > VAZQ01. The sequence continues at coordinate 107,874 of CAWJCB010000001.1, read as the reverse complement.
GCTGCCTGCCGCACTTCGACTCGCCAAGCATCTTCGCCGCAATTCTAGACGAGCACAAAGGAGGCTTCTTCAAGATCGCCAGCCTCTACGAGGCCCAGCACAAGCAGATGTACCTGCCCGATAGCAACGTGTTGGTGACGCGCTTCCTCAGCCCTGAAGGGGTCGGCGAAGTGGTCGACTTCATGCCGGTCCAGGACCGGAGCCGAGGCAAGAAGACGCACCAGATCGTTCGCGTCGTGCGGGCCGTGCGCGGGGCCGTGCGCTTCCGGCTCGAATGCCAACCCGCTTTCGACTACGCGCGGCGGCCGCATCAGGTCACTCTGGAAGGCCGCGGCGCGGTATTTGAGGCCCCCGGCATGCGCTTCTCGCTGGTCAGCCGCTTTCCGCTGGCGCGCCAGGGCACAGGGGTCGCCACCGAGTTCCTGCTGCACCCGGGCGAGCCATCGACATTCATCCTGCGCCAGGTCGAGGGTAATGGCGACTCCGGGCTGCTGGAGGCGCGTCTCGTCGGCACCGAGCTGCTGACGCAGACCCTCGAGTTCTGGCGGCGCTGGGTCAGCAGGTGCCGCTACGATGGCCGCTGGCGCGAGATGGTCAACCGCTCGGCCCTGGTGCTGAAGCTGCTGACCTTTGCGCCGACCGGGGCGATCGTCGCGGCACCGACGTGCAGCCTCCCCGAAGAGATCGGCGGGGTGCGCAACTGGGACTACCGCTACACCTGGGTCCGCGACGCGGCGTTTACTTTGTACGCCTTCCTGCGCCTGGGGATGACGAGCGAGGCCGAGCAATTCATGGGCTGGCTGGAGCAGCGCGCCATCGAAGGAGCCCGTCTTGGCCCCTTGCAGATCATGTACGGCATCGACGGCCGGCACGAGATCCCTGAGGAAACCCTCGACCACCTGGAGGGCTACCGCGGTTCGCGCCCGGTGCGCATCGGCAACGGCGCTTGCGAGCAGTTGCAGCTCGACATCTACGGCGAACTGATGGATTCGGTCTACCTGTACGACAAGTACGGTTCGCCGATGGCGTATGACTCCTGGTGCCACGTCCGCCGGCTGATCGACTGGGTTGCAGACAACTGGATGAAGCCCGACGACGGGATCTGGGAGGTGCGCGGCGGCCAGCAGCAGTTCATCTACTCAAAGGTGCAGTGCTGGGTGGCACTCGACCGCGCGATCAGGCTGGCGACAAAGCGCAGTCTGCCGCTGGATCATGCCCGCTTGCTCGCGGAGCGCGACCGCATCTACGAAGCGGTGATGACGCACGGCTGGGACGCGGAGCGCCGAACCTTCGTGCAGTATTTCGGCACCGACGCGCTGGACGCGGCCAACCTCATCATGCCGCTGGTGTTCTTCATCTCGCCGACCGACCCGCGCATGATCGGGACGATTGACCGCACGATGGCGGAGCTGGTTTCCGACAGCTTGGTGTATCGCTACGAGATGGGCAAGGGCGCCGGCGATGGGCTGACCGGCGGCGAGGGGACGTTCAACATGTGTACGTTTTGGCTGGTCGAGGTGCTGACGCGCGCCGGCCGGCTGGAGGAGGCACGGTTCATCTTCGAGAAGATGCTGACCTACGCCAACCACCTGGGGCTGTACGCCGAGGAGACGGGACCCTCTGGCGAGGCGCTGGGCAACTTCCCGCAGGCGTTCACGCACATGGGATTGATCAGCGCCGCGTTCAACCTGGACCGTCGGCTGGAGGGCGCGGCCTGAAGGGCCACGGAGAGAGCGCATGTTGGGGCAGCCGTCGTATCTGGGAGTTTCGACCGAAGACTGGGTCGCAGCCCTAAAGAGCAGCAATTCGCTGGAGCGGCGCCTGGCCGCGCACGCGCTGGCGGAGATTGGCCGCACGGCGCGGAAGGCAGTCCCCGCGCTCACCGAGGCGTTGCGCAACTCGGTGAGCTTCGTCCGTTTGTGGGCGGCCGCTGCGCTGGCGCGAGTCGAACCGGAGAACCCCGATGCCATCCCCGCTCTAGTCGCGGGGACGCGCGACGGTATCTACTTCGTCCGCAGTCTGGCGGCTTGGCACTTGGGGCGCCTCGGGCCGCTACACCCCGGAATCGAGGCCGCGGTGCCGGAGCTGCGCGAGCTGCTCAACGACAATGACCCGAGCGCGCGCGCCGAGGCGCTGGTGGCGCTGGGTAACCTCGCGGGCAAGGGCGCACCACCCGCGGAACTTAAGTCTCTCTCGGCCCACGGGTGATCCGGCGCGAAAGCATTGTCCGGACTTGCCCGCGCCTTCTTCTATGCCGGTGTGCGTGCGCTGCTCGTGTCGCGCTGGGCGGTGGAGTCCAACGCCGCAACGCGGCTCACCACATCGACGTTCGACGTCCTGAAAAATGACCCGCAGCTCGGCCGCGCCGAAGCGCTGCGCCGCGCCATGCATACCTGCGGGACTCGTCCGATCCGCGCAACGCTGACTAGGGCCGGTTGGCCCGATAACCGAATCTCCTATCGCTGTCGCTTCCGTTGCCAGGATTTTTTTGGCTTCGGCGTGTGATGTCAAATTTCATCGTGCAGGCCTTAATGGGGTCGCGATGGATTGCTGGGAAAATTGCGGGCCCCCAGCTAAAGCTTGCCCGAAAGGTGGACGACAGCAGTGTGGCGGCGTTTTTTGAGCAGTGTTTTTCTGAAGGGGTGTGTTTTTTCGCCAGGGGGCGTTTTTGGAGGGGCTCGAATCCCAAAGGCGATCTCAGCTCGATCGCCTCTATCAGCGCGTCATCGACGATCTCGACACCCTCGTCCGAGCCATCGGCCTCAAAGCCGCGTGACTCCATCCTCAAACGGGAACAAAATTCGTGTTGCGAGCACGATAACGGTCTAATTCCCAAAGCTGGTCAACTGGAGGGGCGAGCGATGCGCATCGACGCGATCCCGGTCGGCAGAAACCCACCGCACGATGTCAACGTGGTGATCGAGGTGCCGATCGGTGGCGAGCCGATCAAATACGAGATGGACAAGCGGCGGGCACGCTCGTGGTCGACCGCTTCCTCTACACCTCGATGCGCTATCCGGGCAATTACGGGTTCATCCCGCACACACTTTCCAGCGACGGCGACCCGTGCGATGTGCTCATCGCGAACACGCACGCGATCGTTCCCGGCGCGGTCATGAGCGTGCGCCCGGTCGGCGTGCTGGTGATGGAGGACAATGCCGGCGACGACGAGAAGATCGTTGCGGGTCCCCTCGCGCCACATCACGCAGCGCTACGACCGCGTCAACATGGCCGCAGTGCCAGAATCCACCTGCACCCCCTTCCAGAGTGATGCTCTTCGTCAGTACGATGCCTCCTCCCTGAGCTTAGGTTGGGACATGAGGCGGCGATCGTTTCTGAACATTCTCGGTGGGACCGCGATTTGGTCGCTCGTTGCTTGCGCGCAGCAGCCGTCGAAAACCGGCGGGCAGAGGGTCAATTCGGTCGGCTACCGGCCCTCGCTGCCGAACTGGTCCACGGCCAGGCCGTCGTGATCTATGCGGCTACCATTCCCGGTGCGCTGGTGGCAAGGGCCGCGACGACGAAGATCCCGATTGTCTTCATCGGAGGCGGTGACCCGGTCCAGCTCGGCCTGGTTGCGAGCTTCAATCGGCCCGGTGGCAACGCCACGGGCGTCAATCTGTTTAACGCCACGTTAGAGCCGAAGAAGCTGGAGCTGCTGCACCCGACGCGTACCGCCAATCCGGCGTTTATACGGGCCCGTCCTCAAGGGCGAGAAGTCCGCCGACCTGCCGGTCTCGCGACCAACCAGGTTCGAACTGATCATCAATCTCAAGACGGCGAAGGCGCTCGGCCTGACCCTGCCGGACAAGCTGCTTATAGCCGCCGAAGAGGTGATCGAGTAGGCAAGTGCCGTTCTGAACAAACTCGTGGAACCACTGACTGATGGAAAGCTCTGGAGGATGGCAATTCTGGCTTGAGGACAGCGGTTGCGTGCGCCAATTTATGGTAGCCGAGCCGGACGAAATTAGAGCTCGAGAATATTTGCGAAAAAAACAGCCGAAGGGGAATATCTTGTCACGAAAAATTGTGCCCGAAACTGTCATTCAAATTCTAAGAATGAAGCCCGGTGAACTCTGCGAATGGACCGCTATCATTCAGAACGATGTTATCGCTGTTGACACGCCCACTTAACGGAGTTCCCTGAAAGAGCGGCGGCATAAACCGACTCCCGAGTCAGGCGTCCTTCGTACATTTCCGCATGAAACTGTTTTTGGCCGCGCCGGACAGTTTCTTGCCTTTCGCACTCACCGCTTTTGGCAAGCATGTCTCCCGTTTGCATTTCTTGACGAAGCTGTTGAGCGCAGCGCCAGCTAGGGGCTTGCCATTTTTGTCAACCGCTTTGCTTGCGCACGTCTCCTGCGCCATTGCGGCGCCGATCCATAGAGCCGCGGTCATGATAGCGAAAAAGATTTGTTTCATGGCTTCCTATCAAGAATGCAATGGCTAACAACCCTGGCGAAATGGTTCACCAATGAAGTACGAAGCTGACGATTTTGCTCGGACCAATAGAATAATCTGGCAGTGTCAGGACCTGAGCACGTTGTGCGGCTGCTGGGCGCAATTGCATCGAGTGGATTGGTCGCAGATCGAAACCAGACTTTCACGCCCGGACCGGGCGCATGCGTCGTCGCGATGGCAGCTTAGGCGGCCCGTCGTTCGTAGCGATGATGCAGTCCTCCGACCTCGGGGGAAAGCGATGATCTTGCCCGCAGGTCGCCACGGCATGTATCTCCCAACGGTGGCTTGGCTGACTTGAATACCGAGCATGAGCAGTTCGCCGTGAATGCGAGGCGCCCCCCAGATGGGGTTGGCGACGCTCATCTGGCGGATCAGTTTCCGGATTCCGTGCTCATCTTTGGCCGGCCAATCTGGCGCGATCTTGATCGCCACCGCCAATAGAGCCGAAAACCCTTGCGTTGCCACAAGACAACCGTTGCCGGCTTCACCAGCACCATCGCGTGCAAGGCCCGCGGCCAGATCCGATATAGCCACACCCACAGGAGTCGGTCTGCGCGGAAGAGCCGAAGCCGACCCGAGCGTTGCTGCCGCAGGGACAGCTACTTGATGCCGAAGCGCGACAACCTCAAGTTCGAGGGAGGCGCGGCTACGAAGGCGGAACGAGAGCAGGGATAGGAGGGCAGAAAGAATCGTGATCATGCCCATGACGGTATGGGCGCGACGCAAAAAACTCTGGGTCTTCTCTGCGATTCGGAGTTTTGAGTAGGGACAGCTTCAATTTTTTGACCCAACGAGGGAGTCATGAAGAAAAAACGCCCGAGAAACGATTCTCGACGCATTTGAGATTTTGCAGGATGCGCTCGCATCAATTGTTCAGCAAGCATAAGGCCCATATCGAGTCTCTGAAGAAAAAAATTGTTGCGGCAAACGGCAAATGAATCATCTCAATGCCTCATCCAACCGCGTCTAGTACGATGGCCTGGGATACATTCCAAGTTTCTTCACAAACCCAGAGAGAATATAAGGAGGCCATATGAAAGCTTTGGTCGCTCAAGGTGGCGGCCCAACGGCTGTCATCAATCAGTCGCTAGCCGGCGTTGTACTCGAAGCACGTCGCTTCAGCAATATCGAGTCTGTCTACGGCGCTTGCCACGGCGTTGCCGGTATCTCCCCCGAAAACATTGTTGACTTGGGGCAGGAGACTACGCAGCAGATCGAACTGGTCGCGGCCATGTCGGGGGCGGCACTCGGTTCGACGCGTGACAGGCCAGACACCAGGTACTGCCAAGAGATCCTCAGGGTCTTGCAGGCGCACGGAATCGGCTACTTCTTCTATATCGGCGGCAATGATACCGCCGATACTCTACGCATCGTCAGCGAGGAGGCACGCAAGGCTGGCTACCCGCTGTGCTGTATCCACGTCCCGAAGACCGTTGACAATGACCTGATGTGCAACGATCACACACCAGGATTCCCGTCGGCGGCGCGCTTCGTCACCCAGGCATTTGCGGGCACCAATCTCGACAACGCGGCAATGCCCGGCGTCTACCTCGCGGTCGTCATGGGCCGGCATGCGGGCTTCTTGACTGCTGCCTCGGCGCTGGCCAGGAAATATCCCGACGATGGCCCGCATCTGATCTATCTGCCTGAACGCGTGTTCGTGTTGGAGAAATTCCTCGCGGACGTGAAGGCCGCCCACGAGCGCTTCGGCCGCTGCATGATCGCAGTGTCCGAGGGCATCCACGATGCCTCTGGCACGCCGATTGTGAGCCAACTCGGGAAAAACATCGAGCGCGACGAACACCACAACATTCAGCTCTCTGGTACCGGGGCGCTGGCCGATCTCCTCTGCGAGGAGATCAAGTCCAAGCTGAAAATCAAGCGTGTCCGTGGCGATACGCTCGGCTATCTGCAACGGTCCTTCCTCGGCTGCGTGTCCGACGTCGACCAACGCGAAGCGCGTGAGGTCGGCAAGAAGGCCGTGCAGTACGCGATGCGGGGTGCGCCGGACGGCTCAGTGACCATCCACCGAACCGGTTCCTACGCGGTTGGCTACAAGCTCACCGCGCTGACTGAAGTGGCAGGCAAGACGCGGACGATGCCTGACGCATTCATCAGCGCCAACGGCACCGATGTTACCGATGAGTTCCGGCTTTACCTGCGTCCTCTGCTGGGCTCGAGTATGCCCGAGGCTCACCGGTTAGGTTCGAAGCCGGTGCAGAAAATCCTGAATGTGAGAGTGTGTTAGGTAAAATCTGTTGAGAGACTGAGACGGAGTGCCCCTGCGCCATCCGTCTCCTTTGTGGGAGTATATCAGTTTGAGAAAGACTTTACTCAGTTCCATTGGTGTGTGAGAAAGTTGCACAATGTCCTTTGTGCGATCTGGATGTGCGTAGGAATTTCTCCGCTTTTCTGCAGAGTATTTCGGCATTACCATGTCGTACTCATTCCAAGGTATCGATGATAATCATACAAAAAACAGGGCTGCCAATCGAGGCAACCCTGTCGTAGATCTTTATGATGCCGCGGGGGCATTAGAGCTATCGCCGAATTTTGGTGACGGAAGGGATCAGGCGGCAGCGGCTTGAGCTTGCGATCTGACGACCTCGATTCCATCGGTGAACTTTACACCGAGTATGACTTTCGGCAACTGGTTGCGGCCATCGAGGCGACGCCAGCTCTTCTCGGCAGCCTCGGCGAGCTTGAAGATCATGGCGAGCGCGGTCTTATTCGAAAGACATCCCTTGGAGCGTACCGTGCGATGGCGAATGGTCGCGAACGAGCTTTCGATGACGTTGGTCGTGCGCAAATGTTTCCAGTGCTCGGCGGGGAAGTCGTAAAAGGCCAACAGCGCGTCGCGATCCTTGATCAGGCACTCGACCGCCCTGTCGTATTTGACGCCCCAGGTCTCGACGAAAGCGTCGAACGCTGCGAGCGCATCCTTCTCGGTCTCAGCCATCCAGATCTCCTGGAGCGCCTGCTTGGCTTTCGTGTGCTGGCTCTTCGGCAGCTTGTTTAAGACATTGGCGGTCTTGTGTACCCAGCAGCGCTGGCCGCGGGTCTTCGGCCACACTTCCTCGATCGCCTGCCAGAAGCCGAGCGCGCCGTCGGCGACCGCGAGCTTCGGGCGCCATCGCAAGTCCGCGCCGCTTCAGGTCGAGGAGCAACTCCCTCCAGGATTGGGCGCTCTCACGCACGCCGTCGATGAGGCCGACGAGCTCCTTCTTGCCCTCCGGGGTGGCGCCAATGATGACCAGCAGGCACTGCGCATCGTCCTCCAGGCGGGCCTGCACGTGGATGCCGTCGGCCCAGAAGTAGACGTAGCGCTTGGCGCGAGAGATCGCGCTTGCTCCAGCGCAGGTGCTCGTCTGACCAGGCGTCCTTGAGCCGCCCGACCGTCGTGGCCGAGAGCCCGCCGGCATCCTTGCCGAGCAATGCGACGAGCGCTTCCTCGAAGTCGCCGGTGGACACGCCCTTGAGGTAGAGGATCGGGATCAACACTTCGAGGCTCTTCGACCGGCGCGCGTAGGGAGGTAGAATCGCCGACGAAAAGCGGATGCGCTCGGAACCTTGACCAACACGGTCGCGCACGCGCGGACAGCGCACCGCTACCGGACCGATGCCGGTCATGATCTCGCGTTCCGGCAGATGTCCGTGGCGCACCAGCCGCTGGCGCCCGTCGTCGGTCAGCTTGTCGGCATGGTTACCGAGCAAGGCTGCAACCTCGGTCTCGACGGCCTGCGCCAACAACGCTCGCGCGCCGTTGCGAAGCACCTCAGTTAGCGGATCGGCGAATGTCCCTGGCTGGGAGAGTTGAAAAACTCTAGTCTCGGTCACGGCGTATCACTCCTTCGGTGGAGAAGTGGAGGCGTCGAACACCCCCACGATACGCCGCCTTACCCCGTCATGCCGTCACCAACTTTCGCCCATAGCTCCGCTTCGTTGTGTACGATCACTCCTTCGAGGGCGACCGCGCGTGGTTCCGCTTTACGCTTAAGTGGACTGATCCAAATACCGGCGAAACGCGCACCCGAGCGGGCATGCAGGTCTACCGGATCGAGTCTGGCAAGCTCGCGGAGACTTGGCTTATGTTACTACAACTAGGATCGGCATGGACCGATGCCGTTGCGCAGGAGCATTGGACGAGCCCGTCGCCAATTAAGTAAGGGTCCGGAAGGCTCGCTCCCACATGCGCGCGCAACGGTGGCTCGCAACAGATGGCCGCGGCCGTGGCTGCGGGCCGCCTGATGAACGCCACTCAAATAATCTTGTCGGGAACCGGCGAATGTCTCCTCTTGGCACGAAAGAGACATCAGCGCCCCGCTATTCGATCACCTCGTCAGCAAGAGAGAGCAAATTGGCGGAGATGTCGATGCCGAGCGTCCTTGCAGTCTTGAGGTTGATCACCAGCTCGAACTTGGTCGGTAGCATGACCGGTAGGTCAGCGGGCTTGTCCCCCTTGAGAATCCGGCCGACGTAGACGCCAACTTGCTGATACAGGTCCGTAATGCTGGCGCCATAGCTCATCAGACCGCCCGCTGACGCATAATCACGAAACTGGTAGATCGCCGGCACCGCATGTCGCGCCGCTAACGCAATCAGTCGATCTCGCCTTGGGTCGAAGAACGGATCGGAACCAACCAAGAGCGCACCCACCTGTTGCTGGGCAAGGCTGGCGAAGGCCGCGTCTATATCCTCGTCCGAGCCACCATGCAGAACAACAAGTCTTTGTCCAAGGCCGCGCGCCGCCTCCTGCACATCTCTCGTCTGTCCTTGTCCTTGCGAACTGTCCTGGTTCACAAGCAGTGCGATAACCTCGGCCTTGGGAACGAGTTCCCGTAGTAACCCGAGCCGCTTTGCTCCCAGCAGGGCAGTAAAAAAGGTAGCGCCGGTTATGTTTGCGCCAGGCCGATTAAGACTAGGGACGAGCCCTTCCTTGACTGGGTCCTCGCCTATCCCGAAGACGATCGGAATGGTGGTCGTTGCTGCCTTTGCCGCGCGGGGCGTCTGGAATCCACCAACCGCTGCCAGCACGGCCACGGGGCGGCGAACGAGTTCCGCTGCGAGCGCCGGCAATCGATCGAATTGACCCTGCGCCCAGCGGAATTCTATCGCCACGTTCCGGCCTTCGACGTAGCCGGCCTCCGCGACGGCCTGGCGGAAGGCGGCCACGACGCGCACGGAATCGTCAGCGGACCTCGAACTCATGAATCCAACCACCGGCATTGCGAGCTGCTGGGCTGACGCGCCGAGCGGCCACGCCGCAGCCGCGCCGCCGAGAAGCGAGAAGAACTCACGCCGTCCAAAATTATTGAATCGCATGCGCTCCCACCGGTTCGAGCACCGTATCCTACCCAAAATGGCGTATCGCGGTCAGGGGGTCTGTGAACCTACTTCGCGGTGCGCCGGGAGAACCACGGAATGTCTCCTCCTGTGAAGGTTTTCGGATGCCGGCCGTCCCGAACGCGGCCACGCACTCTAGCGGCCGGCGTACCTCCAAGGGAGGAAACCGCGCGTGATGAAGGTCGTCGGTGCCGCGCGCGCTCGAACTATGGGGATTTCAACGTCGCCTTTGTGCGCCGCAGCGAATGGGTGCCGAACAGCTTGGAATCCACTCCAATGCTGGCGATCCATGCTGTAGCCGACTTGGGCAATTTATGATGCCGATCTCGGGTGACCCCGAGATCGATGGCCTCGCCCCCGGAATGACGCCGGGATGATTTGAAAAAATGCCGCGTCAGAACCGCGAGCACTCGTCCTTGCCGATGGCATCCTCTCCCGCCACCTTTGCAACGATCTTGAACTGCCCGCCGGTGACCTTCACGACGTACATGGTTTGCACGGCCTGGTGATCGCTGGCGCGAATCGTCTTTTCGCCTTGTGGGGTCATCCATTTCAGTCCGCGCAGTCCTTCGCGCACGCGGTCCGTGTCGGTGGAGCTTACTTTCTCGACCGCCGCTTTGTACGCGTAAACCAAGCCGTAGGAGTCGGCGCCATAGAGATCCGGGTCGGCCTTGTCAGCAGCGCGAAACGCCTCCACGAACTTCTTGTTCTCCGGGCTGTCGATCTCCGCGGAGTATCCGACGCCGGTCACGAAGCCTTCGGCGGCATGGCCGATTGCGCCGATATTCTGCGAGGTGACCGTGCCGGATGCGCCCAAGACGGTGATGTTGTCGCGCAGTCCGAATTCTTGCAGCTGCGTGAGCAGCCGCACCGTGTCATTGCCGGCCACGGAGGTGTAAAGCACCTGCGGTCTCGCCGCGCGCAGCTGACCGAAATATTGCGTGTAGTCCTTGCTGTCGAGCGGCGCAAACACTTCACCAAGGCTGCTGCCGCCGATGCGCTCGACATTCGACTTGAAAGCTGCGACCGTCGAGCGGCCCATCTCGTAGTCCGGACCGAGATAGAACACCTTGGCCTGCGGCTTCTCCCGCGCCAGCCAGCTCGCCAGCGCCGCCGATTGCTGGCCAGCACGGGCGTTCACCCGAAACACGTTCGGCGAGCACTTGTCGCCGGTGATCGAGTCGGCGAACGAGACCGTGGTGGCGATGAGCTTGCCGGAGCGCTCGGCAACCTGACCAACGGCCAGCGTCGATCCGGAGTTGACCGTCCCGGTCAGAAAGTCGACCTTCCCTATCTGGAAAAGCTTCTCGGCCTTCTGCACGGCGACGGAAGGGTTCGCCTCCTCGTCCTCGTACGTGAGCTCGATTGTCCGGCCCATGACGCCGCCGGCAGCATTGATCTCCTTGGCCGCAAGATCGAGGCCCCAGCGCACCTGCTGGCCGATGCCGGCGTATGTGCCGGTCAACGGCGTTACAACGCCGATCTTGATGGGGTCGGCGGCCAGGGCGCCGCCGACGGCAGTGGTGCAGAGCAACAGGGTCGCGCAAATCTTGCTGCAGTACACGGACGTCCTCCCGCTCGTGTGAGTTTCGCCCGCGCGCAAATCCGGGCCGGCTGCCGCAATGAGACGCCAAAGGCACCGCCTTCGCAACCCCTCGATGCGCCGCCGCGACTGTCAGCCGCGCGCACGCGACCGCACGGCATTGTCGATGAGCGTCTTGCCGAGATTCCAAACTGCGCCCGGCACGCGGTGCGCGTCGGCGATCACGCTTGCAAATGATTGCTCGATCCAGTCGCAGTCGCTATCGCTCAGGATAAGGGGCGGCAGAAGCTTGATGGTATGATTTCGGTGTCCTGCGACCTGCGTCAGGATGCGGTGATCCTTGAGCAAGGGGATCACGATCAACTGACAGAACAGGCCGCTGCTTGCGGTCTCCAGCAGGTTCCACGATGCCTTGAGCCGCAATGATCGGGGCGCACCGAACTCGATTCCGATCATCAGTCCTTTGCCGCGCACCGCCTTGATGAGCTCGTGGCGCTGCGCCATTGTCGCCAGCGCCGTCATCAGACGTGCCCCCATGCGCGCGGCTTTCTCCGTCAGCCGCTCGGATTCTATCACCTCCAGCGTCGCCAGCCCGGCCGCCATTGCAAGATCGTTCTTCGCAAAGGTCGATCCATGCACAACGGCGCGGTCCATGCGATCGAATACCTTTTCGAAAATCCATCGCCGGGTCAGGAGCGCGCCGACCGGTACGTGCCCACCTGAGAGTGACTTGGCGAGGAGCACCATGTCGGGCTCTATGCTCCAGTGGTCGATTGCAAGAAATCGACCGGTGCGACCGAGCCCGGTCTGAATTTCGTCGGCAATGAACAAGGTGCCGTGCGCACGGCAAAGCTTGAGCGCGCCGCAAAGGTAGTCATCATCGGGAACAATGACGCCTTTGCCTTGGATCGGCTCGACGATGAACGCCGCGGCCGTGCGTGCCGCCAATGCTCTTTCGAGGGCGGCGAGATCGCCGAACGGAATCTCGACGCATTCGGCCAGGAGCGGAGCGAAGCCGGCACGAAAGCCGGGGTCGCCGTTCACGGAGAGGGAGCCGTACGACAACCCATGAAAGGCATGCTTGCAGTAAATGATCCCCGGTCGGCCGGTCGCGGCGCGCGCAAATTTCAGCGCTGCTTCGACCGTCTCCGTTCCGGAATTGGCGAAGAGCACCTTCTCGAGATAAGGCGTGTAGCGCAGCAGGCGCTCGGCCAATACACCGGCCAGCGCGGAAACGTCCATTTGCACGAGATTGGGAAATTCGGCGTCGAGCACCTCCTTGAGAGCGTCGCGGACGACAGGGTGATTACGCCCGATGGCGAACACTCCCCATCCGCTCAACAAATCGAGGTATCGCTCGCCCCGGTTGTCGAACAGGTACTGGCCTGTGCCGCGCCGGTATGCGCGATCGAAGCCTATCGTCTTCAACACGCGAACCATTTGCTCGTTGAGATATCGAGCATGCAGCGCGTAGCGCTCCGCTTCTCGCTGCGCGAAGAGATCTGCAATGTTGCAACTCATTGTTGACTCCGCCCGAGCATGCGCGTCGCATGCCCGGCCGCGACATCGTAAACCCCGTGGCGGGTGCGCTCATATCCGGCATTCTCGTCGAAGTTCCATTTCTATGGAAACGTGACTAATCTGCCACCCCGGAGTTGGAAGGGGCGCATATACTTAGTATAAACGCGTGCTTGCGGGGGCATCTGCAATGGCGGGCGGCACGGCGGTCATCGCCGTCACTTCTCTTTCATTGGAAGCTCGGATCGCCTTGGGCCCGGGCGTCTCGGTGATTTGCGAGCATGCGTCGCGGCTCGTTGCCGCCCTGGAGGCCGCAATTGCGCAGGGCGTCGCGGGCATCATCAGCTTTGGGGTGGCCGGCGGGCTCGCCCCCGATCTCGCCGCCGGCGCGTGGGTCATCGGATCTGGAGTGCGCACCGCACACGAACGGCATCCCGTGGATCAGTCCTGGGCGCGGCGCCTGATCGAAGCTCTCCCGGAGGCCCTGCATGGCGAAATTGCGGGTGTCGAACCGGCCCGTCGCATATGCCTGGGAAAAACGCCAATTGCGTGCGCAAACCGCGGCGGCCGCTGTGGACATGGAGTCCCATATCGCGGCCAGGATTGCAGCCGCGCACAAAGTTCCGTTCGCCGTTTGCCGGACGATCATCGACCCAGCCCACCGGGATCTTCCGCCCGCCGCCTTGGTCGGGCTGCGGCATGATGGCACACCCGATGTGTTTGCCGTCGCGCGTTCCGTTGTGGGCCAGCCAAATCAGCTCGCGGCGCTCGGGCGCACAGCGATGGAAGCCTGGATTGCCCGTCGCGCGTTACGCCGCGGCCGGCGCTTGCTCGGCGCCGGGTTGGCGTGTCCCCACCTGACCGAGCCGGCACCCGCAATCGCGATCGGGGCAGATTTGTTGGCGGCGCGGCACTAGCGTCCCGATTCCGAAGTTCGCCGGTGCTTGCGGCCTCCTCCGATGCGAACTTCGGAATCAAAGGGACACTAGCGACTCTATGGTTCCAGTGCGGTTTTGAATTTGAAGTTCCTGCGCGAGCTTGCGGCAACACCTGGCAGGAACTTCAAATTCACCGCATTGGCGTTAGTCGATCCGCCCCAGACGGGGGAAAATGTCGCCGGCGCGCTGGAGCGCGGCGCGCGCGGCCCGGCAGTCCTCGTGCATCCGCCCGACGAGATCGCCGGCATCGTCAAATTTTTGCTCCTGCCTGATCCAGCCAATGAAGGCAACGTCTATCGTCTTGCCGTAGAGGTCGCCGGAAAAATCGAACAGGAAGACTTCGAGCAGAACGGCGCCTTCTCCAAAAGTGGGACGGCGGCCGAAGCTCGCCACCGCGTCGTATCGGCGGCCTGCTGCTTCCACACGCACCGCGTAGATGCCGTGCGCAAGTCCGCATCCAGGGTCGAGCCGCAGATTAGCCGTGGGAAAACCGAGCTCGCGTCCACGCTTGTCGCCGTGCACGACCGCGGCGCTGACGAACCAGGGATAGCCAAGAAGCTCATTAGCCTCGTTGATGCGCCCGCCGCCAAGCGCGGCGCGGATGAGGCCCGAGCGCACCACGCGCCCGTCATGCTCGAAGCGCGGCACGACATCTACCGCAAAGCCAAGCCGCGCTCCCTCGGCCGTCAGGTAATCCGGCGTTCCAGTGCGGTTGGCGCCGAAATGAAAGTCAAAGCCGATTGCCACCCCGCTGACCGCAAAGCGCGCCTGCAGCACGCGTAATATGAAATCCTCCGCCGAAAGCCCGGCCAGCGCGCCGTCAAAGCGCAAGACGATGGCGCCATCGAGCCCGGTGGCGGCAAGCAGTCGCAGTTTCGAACGCTCGTCCGTGAGCCGGAACACGCTCTCCTGAGGATGGAAGTAGCGGCGCGGATGCGGCTCGAAGGTCAGTGCCGCTGCCGGGCGCCGGAGCTGTTGCGCACGCGCACGCGCCGCGGTGATGACTGCACGATGGCCGCGATGCACGCCGTCGAAGTTGCCAATCGCGACCACGGCGCCACGCAACGGCGTGGCCAAATCTCCTTCGCCGCGGATGACGACGAACGGTTCGCGCGTCTCACACTGATCGTTCATGCCTGTTCGAGGGGCATGTAGCCCGGATTGAGCGCAAAGCGAAATCCGGGGTCACCAGAGTCCTCCCAATCCCGGATGTTGCTTTCGCTCCATCCGGGCTACGGGTCTCTTAGGTTACCAGGATGCCTTGGCGACGACCTTGGACTTGCCCGCCGGGCTTTCCCCGGCGCTTGCTGTCGCGGTGGTGCGCAGGCGCGACTCTCGCAACGACAGCGCGAGCTTGTGCCAGTCGCCGCGCGATTGGGTGTGCGCCGGATCCGGCCCGGGAATGGGACGGAAGAGACCGAATTTGCCGCCATGTGCGTCGATCCATTTCCAGGCGACGTCAGGCTCGCCATCGGCAGTGGTGAGATCGATAGCGCGGCCGTGGCCATAGCCGCCCGTGGCGCGGCTGCCGCCGTGCAGCGAATTTCCGACCCGTGCCTTGTATCCCGCGGCGAGCTTCTGGCGGTAATCGTCGCGGAACGCGCTGAGCATCGACCATTGGATGCCGGCGGCGTCCATGGCGCGTCCGGCATGATAGAGCTGCTCGCGGAAATCGGGGTCCATGCCGCCGATCACGTATTCCGGCAAAGACAGGTCCATGCGTTTCGCCGCCGCCGGATCCTTCCAGGTAAAGTCGCCGGAATGATCTTTTTTGATCGGCGCGCGCTGATAGACCTCCCAGAGATAGCGATCCACCTCGTCCATGTTCGCTGCGCCCTTATGCCGGCGAACGGCGGGCCATTCGTTGGCGTCGCTGGTCGCGGGCTGCGAGGCCTGCTTGCCGGGGAAGGCAATGAAGGCGCCCACCCGCGTCATTGCCCCCGGCGCGTCGACATCGGTCGTATTGGTGAATTTGATGGTCCGAACGACGCGTTGAAACAGCGAAACGTTCTCCTCGGCTTCGTCGGCCGAAGGCTCGCCTTCATCCTCAACGGATGACGGGGGAACTGATGCCGTTTCGATCGATGCGAGTCGCATTGATGATGCGGGCTCGATCGATGCGAGTCGCATTGATCCTCTTTGCATCAATCCCCTGCGCATCGCCTCTCGTTGCAACGAGGCTGCTTGATCCGCGTTCTGGCGATACACCACGGTTTCATTTGGATCGGACATAAGTCCGATGGCATCCGGTTTGATGCGCGCGTTGTTGACGACCGCGAGAACGACCATTCCTCCCAGCAAGGCGCCAAACAAAATCCTGGTGCTCGTCTTGGCATTGATGGGCAGGCTGCGGACCGCCGCTACGCCGGACTCCCAGGTTCTTGGCGCAAGCGCCAAGAACAGCGCGAAGACCCGTGTGCAACCCGACAGGAGCGCCGTCCAAAACCAGGCGATCGCGCTGGGCCCAAATACGTGCGGTGAGCGTGCAACCACAGGCGCATGCCGGCGTCGTGATGGAGCTGATCGCGGCGGCGCGCGTCGCAAAGCCAAAGGAGCGCGCGCGTACAGCGTCGCAGCCGCGTGTGCGTTCATGCAAGAAGTCCCCCCACGCCGATCACTCTTGCGGAACAACGCTCCCCTTCGTCTCGGCCAACGCGCCCCCTTAATGGGCGGCACGAAACGCGCCGTTGACTATCTGCTCAGACGAACGGGAGAGTGCCCCAATCCCGCAAGAAGTGATCCCCGACGCATGCAAGTTGTTGGAGGAATACGGAGAAATATTGACGCGCTCGGCGCCAATTGACGGCAATTCTCGCGCCCTTTGCAGCCGGTTCGCGCCGCAAGTCTTAAGCTTAACAAAGCCTTAAGCTTCACCAAACAAGCCGGCGCATTACCGCGGTGGGAAACAGGCCGGCAGCCGCAAACATGCCGGCAAGCGCGTGCGCATCGGGATCGTCACGCGCGCCCAGCTCTTCGGCATGGATGCCCGCGGTCACGAACAGGAAATCGATGCCGAAGCCGGCCGCACCGATGAGATCCGTCCGGACAGAATCCCCGATGGCGAGCACGCGCTTTCGCTCCGGCGAATGTCCGCGCACCGTTGCGGCGATGCGCAATGCCTGCTCGTAAATCGGACGATGCGGCTTGCCGGCATAGATGACGCAGCCGCCGGCAGCGGCGTAAAGCTCGGCGATGGCTCCGGCACAGTAGACAAGCTGTTCACCGCGCTCGACGACGATATCGGGATTAGCGCAGATCATTGGCAGCGCGCGTCTGCGCATCCGCTCGATGAGCTCACGATAATCCTGCGGGGTCTCGACCGCGTCGTTGGCAAGGCCGGAGCAGACCGCGTAGTCCGCTGTTTCCAGATCCGCGAGGGGGGCGTTAAGGCCATCAAATAGCCCGATGTCGCGCTCCGGGCCGATATGAAAGACAGGGCGCCCCGCCCGCGCTGCAATCAGCGCATGGGTAACGTCGCCCGAGCTTACGATGCCGTCATAGGCCTGGCGCGGCACACCGAGCGCATCAAGCGTCATGGCCGCCACAACCGTTCCCGGCCGCGGCGCATTGGTGATGAGCACGACGCTGCCGCCCTGCTGGCGAAAGCGCATAAGCGCATCACAGGCTTCCCGCGTCGCGGCAACCCCGTTGTGGATCACGCCCCAGACATCGCTGAGCACGATGTCGTAGCATCCGGCGATGGGAGCGAAATGCGCGGTGAACGGGGGAGAGGAACGCGACATGCAGACGAAGGAACGCCGAAGCAGGAAAGCCACTATCGGGGCAGCGCGTCCCTCATCGGGCGCGTTTGCTGCAATGTCAACGGCTGGGACCAGCGTCCACTTCAGCGCCCATTTTGGTGTTCATGGCGGCGAGCAACGGCTCTGCTTCGCCGCACCCTGCCGGCAGAGGCGGTGGAAATGCATCAGGCGCTAGAGTGCTCATCATCTGGATCTGGCCGGCTGGCGGGTCATGTTCAGCGGGGGCCGTGCCAGGGGAATCAGCCACTTGGAGGGCATCTGCGCGCACCGGCCGGGGCAGCGAGAACAGCGCGCCCTGGCCGTAGCGCACATCGTGGTCGAGGAGCTCGATGATGCTGCCCTCGTCCTCTATCCCGTCAACAATGAGGGCAATACGGAAACGGGCGAGCAGATCGCAGAGCTCGGAGGGCTCGATGTCGCCGGGAGCATGACGGGCGGTATTCAGCAGGACATCGGCGCGCATCTTGACGTAGCGGAAGCCGTGCCGCGCAAGCTCGTTCGGTTCGAGGCGCAAGCTGGTGACATCGCTCATGCAGAAATGAAAACCGTGCTCGATCAACGCGGCCAGGGTGTCATATTCGCGGGCGCCCATGGTTCGCATGGCCGCCTGCGAGAACTGCGGCACAAGGGAGGAGGCGAGCGCGCGATTGGCGGCCATGAAGTCGAGAAACTGCGGCAACGATTCCGCATCTGCCAATGTCCTTTGCGAGAAACTGCAGAACACCCCGACATCCTGGTTCTTGCGCGTAAGCTGGCGCACAGCCGCAATGCAGCGGAACATGAACCGATTATCGATCTTCGGCATCAAGGCGCTGGTTTCAGCGAGCGGCACAAAATCGGATGGGTGCACGATCGCCCCGGCAAGCGTGCGCAATCGCGCCGTGGCTTCGTAGAAACGCACCTTGCGCTGGGGTAGCGCGACGATCGGTTGGAGATAAATTTCGATCCGATCAGCTTCGACCGCATCGCGGATGGTGTCGAGGTCCGGACCGCGTGTGTCGGATGGGTGTGGTGCCTCTCCTGGGGCGACGGCAGGGGCGCTGGCGGGTACGCCTTGCGCTGCCGCGGCGTCGCTGGAGATGACGTCAAACACAGTTTGCTGATTGGCGACGGTTTCCGCCAGTTGCTTTACCAGGGTGCCGAGCTCTTCGATCTCCAGCGCGAGCGGATCGGTCACCGCGCGGGAATGATCGAGGGCGCTATCGACCTTCTCCTCCAGCGCGGCCAGGCGTCCGTGGATTTCCGCGACCTGTCGCGCCACATCGGCGCTCCCTCGGGAAAGGTCGGCAAGCTGACGCGCCAGCACTGATCGGCGCCTGATACGGCCGCCAGTCGCCTGCAGGAGCGTCAGTGCGATCATGATGACCGCGGCCACGGCAGCGGCATGCAGCCTGCCGAGCCCGAGGTAGGCGTGCGCCGCTGCGCCGCAAGCGCCAGCAATGATGGCGCTGCAGACCGCGGTGAAGAAGGCCGTAAGGCGCATGGGAAAAGTCCATAATCCCCTGGCGGGGCACAATCGCGACCCCTGTCCCAGCGGCGCTGGGCGTCGCGGACCAATCTATTGCTGCCGGGTTAACGTGCCCTATAAGTCGGCGCGGGACGAGGCATTCCTGATAACGAGGTAACCGCGGCGTCGATGTCGAGGTTGATCACCACCATCGAGCGCCGGCCCGAGCTGGCCTTTACCGCCTTCCTCGCTTTGCACTTTTTCGTCTGGACCGTCCTGCCGGCGCTGCTCTATCCCAACCTGCCTCTGGATCTCATCGAGGCCTTGACCTACGGCCGTGAGTGGCAGCTTGGCTACGACAAGTTGCCGCCGCTCCCGTGGTGGCTGATCGAGATCCTCCATCAGGCTGTTGGCCATGATTTCGCTTATTACGCGCTCGCCCAGCTGGCGGTCATCGGTGCGTTTTGGCTGGTCTGGCTCACCGCGCGAACCATGGTGGGGCCAATCCGCGCGCTTGCCGCCGTGCTCATCATCGATGGATTGCATTATTTTCATTTTACCGCGGCCAAGTTCAACCACGATGTGATTCAGCTGCCCTTTTGGGCGCTGGCCGGATATTCGCTCCACGCCGCGCTGCGGCGCGGACATCCGCTCTCGTGGGCGCTCCTTGGCCTCGCCATCGGGGTGTCCTTATGGGCCAAGTATTTCATTGTCGTGCTCGCGGCGCCCATTGCGTTATTTCTTTTTGTTGATCGTGATGCGCGTCCGTGTCTCGTCACCATCGGCCCCTGGCTCGCACTTGCGATCGCGCTCCTGGTCATGGCGCCGCATATCGTGTGGCTCGTGGAGAACGATTTCCTGCCGTTTGCCTATGCCAACGCCCGCGCCGCTCCGGTCCGCGGTTTTCTTGACCACGTCTGGCATCCCCTCGTCTTCGCCGCGGGACAGGCGGCATTCCTGATACCGGCACTGTTGATTGCGCTTGCGCTGTTTTGGCCGCAGGCGAAGACGTCTGCCGGCGATCCGGATACGCAGCCTACGGCCGACACGTTCGACAACCGGATCGTCGCGGTCCTGACATTCGGTCCGGCGGCAACGACCATGGCGTTGTCCGCGTTGAGCGGGCGCGGCGCCATCGCGATGTGGGGATACCCGCTGTGGCTCTTCCTCGGCCTCTATATCGTGCTGCGCGCGCCCACGGTGTTGGACTCCGTTCGCTTGGCTCGCGTCCTGGGAACGTGGGCCATCGTGTTTGCGCTCTTCGGGATCGTGTTCATCGCCAGTTACTCGGTTCTGCCGGCATTCGATCATCGTTATCGCGCGGTCTTCTATCCCGGCGATCGACTGGGCGAGGAGCTTGCGCGCCGCTTCCGGGCGGAAACCGGAAGGCCGCTTGCCTATGTGATAGGCAGCATGTGGGACGCCGGCAATGCCGCCCACTACGCCAAGGAGCAGCCGCGTGTCCTCATTGATGGCAACCCCGTCCGTGCGCCCTGGATCGATCTCGGCGACCTGCGCAGCAAAGGGGCGGTGGTGGTGTGGACGGACGGCGATCCCGGCGTGATCCCTGTCGGGCTACGCCGCGTCGCCGCGGACGCGCAGGTGCAGCCGCCGTTTGCGCTGCCGTTCCGGCGTGGCGACGGCGTGGTCACGGTCGGCTGGGCCATCCTGCGGCCGCAGCCGGCATTCGCGCGGTACTGAGCGGCTGGGCGAGACGGTTTCTTTCCTAGGAAATAAACTCGTTGTATGGTTTCTCTTGAAACGAGGGCAAAATGCCATCTGCCAAACCCAAGGTCATCAGGCCGCAGGTTGTCTCCTCGCGCTCGGAAGCCGCTGTGCTGACCCGAGCTGCACTGCGCGCCGCCGAGCAGCTTGGGATGACCAACAAATTGCTTGCTGGCGTCATCGGCGTTTCGGAAGCGACGGTCTCCAGGATGCGCGGCGGCGATTACACCCTCCAGCCCGGGCAAAAGTCGTTCGAGCTTGGTGTCTTGTTTGTTCGCTTCTATCGCTCGCTCGATGCAATCGTCGGCGGCGATGACACGATCGCCAAGGCATGGCTCAGAAACCGGAACGTCGCGCTCGGGGCCGCGCCGCTCGCCTTGATCCAGACCGTTCCAGGGTTGATGAATGCCATCCATTACCTGGACGCGCGCCGCGCTGTCGTCTAGCCCGCGACCGCTTTCCGGCACCTGTTGGCGGGTGGTCGAGGCACAGCATCACGTGTCAACTCTGAAGCTGGTCGAAACACTGGAGGAGCAGCGGCAGCTCGAGGCTCTAATCGAGCGCACAAAGCCGCCGGTGCCGCCGGAGTGCCGTCACCTGCATTACCTGCTCTCGACTCCCTTCCGCTACGGCGGCGTTTATCCAACGGGATCGCGGTTTCGGCGCGCCGGACCGACGGAAGGCGTGTTCTATGCCGCGGAGGCGCCGGGTACGGCGATCGCCGAGATGGCATTTCACCGGTTGCTTTTCTTTGCGGAATCGCCGGACACGCCTTGGCCCACAAACCCGGCTGAGTACACCGCCTTTGCCGCGGAATATCGAACCAGGAAGGCGGTTGATCTCACCCGCGCTCCCTACAAGGCGCATGCTGCGGCCTGGTCGCATCGGACCGACTATGGCGCATGCCAGGCGTTCGCCGAGGCCGCCCGCGCCGCCTTGATCCAGATCATCCGTTATCGTTCGGTGCGAGATCCCCGGGAAGGCATGAACGTCGCTCTGCTGAACTGCCGGGCGTTTGTGCGCGCCAAGCCCGTCGCGCTGCAGACGTGGCGCATCCATGTTCGGACAACCGGCGCGCAGGCCATCTGTGAAGAGCCGAGAGCTGGAATTGCATTCGACAGGAATGCTTTCGCGAGCGATCCGCGAATCGCCGCGCTGAGGTGGAATCGGTGAAGCCGCTGGTCAATTATGGAAGTGTTGACCGCGATAAGAGCTCATCGATCCGTTTGGCCAGTGGTGGCACCTCGAGCGTCGTGCTGTGAGCAGGACAGCGATCCCGCGCTCAGCTTCGTTTGCGAGTTCAGAAACAAAAATCCCGCGCATTGGCGAACCAAGCGCGGGAAATTCTAGCAACGATCCTCGCCAGTACATCCGTGGTCGAGGCGCATCGCTGCAATCGCTATCGGCTAGGCCGAGCGCAGATTGTCCGCCGAAAACTTTCCGGTCCTTCGATCGGCAACAACCTCGAACGAGAGCTTTTGTCCCTCATTGAGGCTGTGCATCCCGGCGCGTTCGACCGCGCTGATATGCACGAATACGTCCTTGCTGCCGTCATCGGGCTGAATGAATCCGAAGCCCTTTTGACCGTTAAACCACTTCACTGTTCCCTGCATGGGAATTCCTTGATATTCGCGTGAAAATAAGGCCGCGCGCTAACGCAACCGGTTCGTTCGAGATTTTTGGAGAAGGTCGTCAGTCAGGCGCGCTGTCGCGGCGAGGCCAATTCGTTCGGCCCAAAACTCGATGCGTGACATATAAAGCATTAGCGGGCTGTCCGCAAGCGGCAATTCACAGCGGCAATTCACAGCGGCAATTCACTGAGTGCGTTGCGCCCTAATCGGCCAACGCATCTCAAAATATCTCGGAGCAGAAGCTTTCGGTACGCCAGAGCCAATTCCGATCAATTTGACGCGTAACTTGTAGCAACCATTAATCGCTCGACGTCGCAAAGATCGTACGACATTGGTTTCGGCCTTGATCGCCTTGACGCTGCTCTTCCGATGTGGAGCTGGTGTCAAGGGTCATGACCGCTGCGCGGCGGCAAGCCGCCCTTGACACCAGCTCCACATCGAAAGATTGGCTGTCCAAGCGATCAAGGCCTCCTTGTGCGCCTCAGGCGGTACCGGCGAGGGTGGGCGCCTTGTGCGTCCACGGCGTTCCGCGCTCAACCACCGTATTGACGTAGATGAGAAGCTTTCGGGCGCAAGCCACGAGCGCAATCTTGTGCGGCTTACCTTTAGCGATCAAACGTTTGTAGAGGGCCATCAGCGCAGGATTCCACCGGAACGAGGCCGGCAGGGCCGCAGCATAAAGGCTCCTTCGCAGGCGTTCGCGGCCGCCGGCGATGTGGCGCGCTCCGGCATGATTTCCGCTGTCATCGTCATAGGGAGCAAACCCCACCAGCGCAGCTGCTTGCTCGCGGGTGACGCGGCCGATCTCGGGCATGCGGATGAGAATGGCAACCGCGGTTGGCCGCCCAACGCCTTCGACGCTGAGGATGAGATCGAGCCGCTCGGCGAGATCATGATGCTGGCGGATGTCTGCGACCACCTGCTTGAGCTCGACCCTGAGCATTGCCTTGTGACGGCGGATTTCCTCCTTCCAGTAGCGCTGGATACGTTCATCGCGGCAGGTCTCGCGTCGCGTCTTAAGGCAAGCAATGTCCTCGCCGATCTGCTCGATGAAGGTCAGATGCTGGGCGACGGGCGCCAGTCGAGGATCGGGAGGGGCATGGATCTTTATGGTGGCCGCTGTGCAAGCTGCGATCAGGCCAGCGTCGATCTTGTCGTTCTTGGCGCGTTGCAGGTGAAACATGGCATATGCTCGCACCTGCGCGGGCTGGAATACGATGACCACAAAACCATCGCTGCGAAGCTGCCTGACGACGTCCTGCTCGTAGCCGCCGCTCGCCTCGATGCCGACTCGCTTGACGCGATGCTTACGCAACCAGGCTGAAAGCTTGCTGTGACCCTGCGGGGTATTTTCGACCTGCAGCTCTTGTGAACGTCCCTCGAGCGCGACATCGAGCTTGTGTTTGCCGGTATCAATTCCGGCGCACACTATGCTAGTTTTGCTCATCTTCTCTCGACCCTTCCTTGCTATGCGAACCTAAAGTTCGTTCAACCATACGGGTCCTGACGAAGAGCCGACCGCGATCTTGCTACAGAGATCAGCCCCTATGGGCTTCGGTGGGCAACGATCCGACGATCGGCCGGTCCGGTCCGGGTGGCCACCCGGGCCGGACCGTTCCTTACGGAACGGGTGCCATCATAATGATTCGCGCTAATACAAGGGTGGGCAAAATCGCCTGCCGTGCTCGTGAATGGTGGGCTTGGCGCGCCAGCGATTTTGCCCACGCGGATGGGGCTGGACGCGCCTTAGCCCACCCTACGATGCTTCAATCTCATCGAAACCCGCTTTGGCGATACCAATATTCGAGATGCAAGGTGCAGGACGCGGATTCGCCGTGATGAGTAATTTGCCGACCGGTCAGAGCCTGCGGGCACTCGATGGCGTCAACTTCTTCATAGCAGCTGTCCTCGCCGGCTTTGGGCCGTTCGTGGCGCTGTTTCTAGGCGATCGAGGATGGTCGCAACAGAGCATCGGGTTTGTCCTGAGCGCGGGCGGAATAACCGGCTTGCTGTCTCAGATCCCCGGGGGCGAGCTGCTTGATGCGACCCGCTCGAAGAGGCTGCTCGTCGGCGGCGGTACCGTCATGCTCGCAGGCGCGGCGCTCATCATCGCATTGGGCCCGAGCTTTGCGCTCGTGCTCGCTGCCCTGCTGCTGCAAGGGGTCACTGGCGGTGTTCTCGGACCGGGAATTACCGCCATCAGCCTTGGGATTGTCGGTCATTCCGCACTCGCGGAGCGGCTCGGGCGCAATCAGTGCTTCAAGTCAACCGGGAGCTTGCTTGCAGCAGCCTGCATGGGCGCGATCGGGTACTTCCTGTCGGATCGGATGATATTCTTCGCAACCGCCGTGCTCGCATTGCCGGCGCTGCTCGCTCTGCTGCGGATTCGCGCGGCCGACATCCATTTTGGCCGGTCGGTGGGCGCACCCGACCATCACGACGTCACACGGCCGCAACGAGCCGTTCGGCGGACATTCTGGAAAAACCGTCCGCTGCTGACCTTTGCCGGCTGCTTGTTCCTGTTCCAGGCAGCAGATGCTTCGATTCTGCCGCTCGTTGGCGGGACGCTGGCACAGAGCGAAGGCAATCGGTCTTCGCTTATTATGTCCGCGCTCATTGTGGTGCCGCAGATCATCGTCGCCCTGCTGGCACCTTGGGCAGGCCGGCGCGCACAAAGCTGGGGTCGCCGGCCGTTGCTGCTCATCGGCTTCGGTGCGTTGCCGATCCGAGCGGTGTTGTTCACGCTGATCGCGGACCCGGTGTTGCTCATTGCCGTTCAGACGCTCGACGGCATCAGCGGTACTGTGCTCGGAATTCTGACAGCGTTGATCATCGCAGACCTTACGCACGGTACGGGCCGGTTCAACTTGGCCCAGGGCCTGGTCGGCACAATCGCCGGAATAGGCGCAACCTTGAGCACGACTCTCACCGGTCTGGTCGCCGGAAACTTCGGCCGCACCGCCGGGTTTCTGCTCGTCGCAGCGATGGCCTTGGCGGCAGTCGCCATCATCTGGTTTTTCGTTCCGGAAACGAAACCATCAAAGCCATCTAAAGAGCAATAACGAGCACCCCCGCCCTTAACCCCCTCCACAAGTGGGAACAGCTCTTAAACAAGTCTGCGAAGAATCAGCATCCTTCGCGATGACCTTGCGCGGCGAGCCGGCGGATCACGACTGCGCGTCAGCTGGACTTTGATTTCCGCTTTTTGGCAGCGGCCATTGTCTTGCTGGCCTCGTCGCGCGCCAAGCGCAAAGCCCGAAGCCGCTCGGTCTTTTCTCGCATGGCTGCCTGGCTTGCCCTGTAGTCCGCCATCGCCTTGTCGCCTTCAAGCCGCGCCTCTTCCTTTCTCTTGAAAGCTGATTCCGCCCTCTCACGGGTCTGCACGTTCATGCTCAATCTTCCTGGTTAGGCAGCGGGCAAAAGACCACCACACTCCCGCCCCCGATCATTGCTGCAAATGGGTTGTGGATGGTCCATCAACATTCACCACCCGAATTTGTTCCAATTCAAGGCGGTTTGCGGGCCAATTCCGGCAACGAACAGGTGAATCGGCGTCAACATTCAATTGGACCGGCTTGCGGAAACTGCAGCCGGCGCCGGCAAATATCCTCTACGCCACCGCCCTGATCACCTGCGCAACCTTGGCGAATATCTGCTCGATCTCTCTTTCGCTCACAATGAGTGGCGGCGAGAGCGCGATGGTCTCGCCGCTGACGCGAATTATCAAATCTTCGCGGTGGAACGCGTGCTCCATGGCATCATAGGCGCGCCGGCCGACTGCATCGGGACGCGACGCGAGGTCGATGCCTGCTGTAAGACCGACGCAGCGGATATCAAGCACATTGGGCAGGCCTTTGAGGCGCATGGCAGCGTCCGCCCAGATCGGCTCGAGCTTCTTCGCCCGCTCGAGCAGGCCTTCATCCCGATAAAGATCGAGCGCGGCGAGCGCGGCCGCGCAGGCGAGCGGATGCGCCGAATAGGTGTAGCCGTGGAAGAGCTCGACCACATGCTCGGGGCCGCGCATGAATGCATCGTAGATCGGCTTGCGCGCAATCACGCCCCCCATGGGCACGGTGCCGGAGGTGATTCCTTTTGCAAAGGTGATCATGTCGGGAAGAACGTCGTAGCGTTCCGCGGCAAACGCGTACCCCAGCCGGCCAAAGCCGGTGATGACTTCGTCGAAGATGAGCAGGATACCGTATTTGTCGCAGATCGCGCGCAACCGGCGCAGATAGCCCTTCGGCGCGGGAAGGACGCCGGTCGAGCCCGCCATCGGCTCGACGATCACCGCGGCGACGGTGCTCGCGTCGTGCAGCGCGACAATTCGCTCGAGATCATCGGCAAGATGCTCGCCCCAATCGGGTTCACCCTTGCTGAACGCCTGATGCTCGCGATTGTAGGTCGCAGGGAGATGGTCAACGCCGGCGAGCAGCGAGCCGAAGAATTTTCGATTGTTGACAATGCCGCCCACCGAGATGCCGCCGAAGCCGACGCCGTGATAGCCGCGCTCGCGTCCGATCA
The DNA here is from genome assembly GCA_963841105.1 of uncultured Alphaproteobacteria bacterium. Classification (GTDB taxonomy): domain Bacteria; phylum Pseudomonadota; class Alphaproteobacteria; order Rhizobiales; family Xanthobacteraceae; genus VAZQ01. Next base: position 80,986 of record CAWJCB010000001.1, on the reverse strand, counting down.
GACGCGTGCGCGCCCCTTCGCCGCGCACATTGTGATACGCGAGCGCGATCTTGAGCGCGGTATCGACCGCCTCCGAGCCGGAATTGCAGAAGAACACGTGATCGAGGTCGCCCGGTGCGAGCACCGCCACGCGGCTGGCGAGCTCGAACGCCTTGGGATGGGAGAATTGAAACGCCGGCGCGTAGTCGAGCTCCGCCGCCTGGGCGCGGATCGCCGCGACGATGGGCTCGCGGTTGTGTCCTGCATTGGTGCACCACAATCCGGCGGTGCCGTCGAGCAGCGCGCGGCCGTCGGGGGTGTAGTAATACATGTCCTTGGCCCGCGCGATGAGACGCGGGGAAGCCTTGAAGGCGCGGTTCGGGGTGAACCCCAGCCAATAGGCTTCCAGGTCGTTGGGCACGGCAGCTGCTCTGCCGAGTGATGCTGATGGCATTGTCGCTTCCCTTGCCGCTTTGCCGCTGCTACTAGCGCCGGCTGTTGAGCGTACTGCAATAATGACCGACAAATCCGACAAAACCAATAAGCTCAAGGCGCGTCTGCCGCGTGGCCTCGCGGATCGCGGACCAGCCGACATCGCCGCGACGCGGCGCATGCTCGATCGCATCCGCGCGGTCTATGAGCGCTATGGATTCGAGCCGCTGGAGACGCCCGCCATCGAATATACCGACGCGCTGGGAAAGTTTCTTCCCGACCAGGATCGCCCGAACGAGGGCGTGTTCTCCTTCCAGGACGATGACGAGCAGTGGCTCTCGCTGCGCTATGATCTCACCGCGCCGCTTGCGCGCTATGTCGCGGAAAATTTCGCGACCTTGCCCAGGCCGTTCCGCAGCTATCGCGAGGGCTTGGTGTTTCGCAACGAGAAGCCGGGACCCGGCCGCTTCCGCCAGTTCATGCAGTTCGACGCGGATACCGTGGGCTCCGCCTCGCCCGCTGCGGACGCGGAGATCGCCATGATGGCCGCCGACACCATGGAGGCGCTCGGCATCTCGCGCGGCGATTACGTTGTGAAGGTGAACAGCCGCAAGGTGCTGGACGGCGTGCTGGAAGCAATCGGGCTTACAGGTCACGAGAGTGAAGGTCGCAAGCTCATCGTGCTGCGCGCGCTGGACAAATATGACCGCCTCGGCTTGGAGGGAGTTGCGCAGCTGCTTGGTGGAGGTCGCAAGGATGAATCGGGCGACTTCACAAGAGGGGCCGGTCTGAGCAAGCAGCAAATTGTCACGGTGCTCAGTGTGTTTGAGCCGGTGAGGGACAGTGAGGATAAGATCGCGCAACTTGATCTTTATTTGAGGGATAGCAAATCCGGACAAAGCGGCCGCGAGGAACTGGAGCAGATTCATTCGCTGGTGAAAGCCGGCGGCTACGGCACCGATCAGATTGTGATCGAGCCTTCCGTAGTGCGAGGACTGGAATACTATACGGGTCCGATCTTTGAGATTGACCTCACCTTCGCGATCAGGGACGAGCAGGGCAGGGACGTGCGCTTCGGATCCGTGGGCGGCGGTGGCCGCTATGACGGATTGATCGCGCGCTTCCGCGGCGAGGCGGTGCCGGCAACGGGTTTCTCCATCGGCGTCTCGCGGCTCTCAGCGGCGCTCGTCCATCTCGGAAAGATCGCGACCCGGCCGCAGCCGGGACCGGTGGTGGTGACGGTGTTCGACCGCGAACGCATCGCCGACTATCAGAGGATGGTCGCCGCGCTGCGCAATGCCGGCATCCGCGCCGAGCTTTATCTCGGCTCGGGAAAGATGGCCGCGCAGCTCAAATACGCGGACCGGCGCGGCTCGCCCTGCGTGGTGATCCAGGGCGCCGACGAGAAGGCGCGAGGCGAGGTGCAGATCAAGGACCTGATCGCCGGCGCCAAGGCCGCCGCCGCGATTGTCTCGCATGAGGAATGGCGCGACACCCGTCCGGCGCAGTTCGCCGTAGCGGAGGAAAAGCTGGTCGAGGCGGTGCGCGAGGTTCTCGCGCGGCAAGCGCGCAGCTCAAATACGCGGACCGGCGCGGCTCGCCCTGCGTGGTGATCCAGGGCGCCGACGAGAAGGCGCGAGGCGAGGTGCAGATCAAGGACCTGATCGCCGGCGCCAAGGCCGCCGCCGCGATTGTCTCGCATGAGCAATTGCGCGACACCCGTCCGGCGCAGCTCGCCGTAGCGGACGATAAGCTGGTCGAGACGGTGCGCGAGGTTCTCGCGCGGCAACACATGAGTGACTGGCTGGCCTAACCGAAGAAGAAGACGCTGGCACATGTCGCTGACCACGGATTCCAGACAAAGCGTCGTAGAACGCGTTCAACGCGATCCTGATTTCGCCAAAACCTTGCTGCACGCTGTTTCTCAATGGCGAGCCCGACACCGCTCGGCTGATCCTGCGCGATCTCGTGAACGCCGACCGTGGGATCCGAAAGGTTGGCCGCGGAGACCGCAAAACCACGCAGAGAGTCTGCACAGGATGCTGTCCGTGAAGGGTAACCCGAGCATGCCCAGCTGCCGTCGGCGCTCGCCCGTTGGATGGCCGCGAAGGGGCATAAGTCCGAGCACGTGTCCGATTGCGGTTTGAGCGCGGCGACCGACCCGGTCATTTGGAGCAGATTATCCTGCGGACGCGTTCAACGCGATCCTGATCGTGACCAAAGCTTGCTGCATGAGGCCGCTACGTTGTTGCTCAAAGAAAAGTACTGACATCGCTCGGCTGATCCTGGGCGATCGCCACGCGTTGTGTGGATTCGAAGACTGCCGCGAACACCCAGCCGCGCGCGAGTCTGCCTGGCTGGTCTCGAGACGGTGCTGCCGCGACAACCTGCCGCCATTTTCGACGCTGTGCGCGACACGCTGGTCGAAACTGTCTAACCGCTCCGGGCGAAGCAGCCGATGATCGCCGAGAAGAAGGTATTCGAGCTGCCCCGCTACACCACGCGCGGCGGCGTGCCGTTGAAGCAGGTGCGAATCGGCTGGGAGAGCTACGGCACGCTCGATCGCGAAAGATCGAACGCCGTTCTGGTGACGCACTATTTCTCCGCCACCAGCCATGCCGCCGGCCGCTATGCCGCGACCGATGCGCTGCCGGGCTATTGGGACGCCATCATCGGTCCGGGCAAAGCGATCGACACGGACAAGTTCTTCGTCCTGTCGTCCGACACGCTCGTCAATCTCAATGCGCGCGACCCGAATGTCGTCACCACTGGGCCGGCCTCGGTCAATCCGGACACGGACAGGCGCTACGGCATGCGCTTTCCGATTGTTTCCATCGACGATTTCGTGGAGGTGCAAAAGGCGCTTGTGGAAAGCCTGGGCATCAAGCGGCTGCGAGCGGTCGTCGGCCCCTCCATGGGCGCGCTGCAGGCCTACCAGTGGGCGTCGTCTCATCCCGACATGGTGGGCCGGATCATGCCGGTGATAGGCGCCGCCGGCGGCGACCCGTTCCTCATCGCCTGGCTCGATATCTGGGCGCAGCCGGTGCGATTGGACGCGAAGTGGCGCGCCGGCGACTATCCCGAGACCGACCCGCCAGTCGCCGGCCTCACCGCCGCCCTCAAGACCGTGGCCTTGCACGCGAACCAGTCCGAGTGGGCAGCAACGTTCGGGTACGCTCCGGCCTTGCCAGGCTGCGACCCGGCGCGGGCATTGTCGCATCGGTTCATGATCGAGGACATGCTCGATCAGCTCGCCGGCACGCGCGTGGCGACCGCAGACGCCAATAATTTTCTATATCTCATCCGAGCAAACCAGCTCGCGCGCGCCGATGCGCGCCGGATCAAGGCGCCGACGCTGATCCTTTACTCACCGACGGACCTCGTGTTTCCGCAGCCCTGGATCGAGCGCACCGCGGCGGTCATCCGCGAAGCCGGCACGCCGGTAGACATCGCGCCGCTGCACGGTCCGAACGGTCATCTCAATGGCGTCCTGCACATCGCGCAGGCAAGCGACCGGATCGCAGCCTTCCTCGCGCAATGAGCGCCAAAACCGATTCCGGTCAGCACTACTATTGTGTCTCGTGCCGAGGATCTGATCTGCCGTGTGCGGCAATCATCGCTTCGCCCATCCTGATGAGCCGGTCGCCCAGTCCGTCGCGACCCATGCTTTGCGCGGTCACCCGCGCGCCCTCGAGCAGCAGGAACAGTTCATCCGCCAGCAATTCGGGCTGAGCCAGCTCGGCAGCGGCGCACAAGTCGGTGATCCGCTGACGTTGCGCGGTTTTGAACGCCTCGATCACGCGCCGTGCCGGGTGATCCTTGTCCGGCAGCTCGACCGCGGCATTCGCCAGCGGGCACCCGCGCTCGTCACCACTTGCAACGTGGGCGGCCATGTCTTCGAGCCATCCGCGAAGCTGGGCGCGTGGATTGGCAGGATGCTGGACCGCGAGCCTGTCCCAGGACGCACTCGCCTTTTCCGCCAGGCGACGCAGGTACTCCGCGACGAGCTCGTCCTTTGATGTGAAGTGCCGGTAGAGGGTCATCTTGTTGGTTCCGGCCGACTCAGCAATCAATTCGACCCCGATCGCCCTGATCCCGTGCCGATAAAAGAGTTCCGCCGCGACCGCGAGAATGCGCTCGCGGGGAGGAATCTTATCGTATTTTCCGCCACTTGCAGATTTTAAGGCAGCAGTCATGGGTTGCCTCTTGACTTGAGTGTTACCGGTAAGTACCTATGTGGGCGTTACCGGTCAGTATCACAAGACCCGGGAAGTGTCCATCTCTCCTCTGCCCGCTGGTGGTGCTGCCCAAGGAAGGAATTGCGGTCATGAAATGCAAGGTACTTTTCGGATTGCGGCTTTTGCTCGGTCTGGTCCTGTTCGCGATTGGCAGTGGCCAAACCGGAGGGTTCGACGTTGTGGTCCGACAGATCGAGACCATCGGCCCCCGGCAATGGCTCAACTTGATGGCGGGATCGCTTGCTTCCAGCGCGGTGGTCGCGCCGGTGAGTCAGCGCATTGCGGCGGTCCTGGCCACAGGACCCGCAGCGCCCCCACCTGGATTCTTACAACAGGAGAGAAAATCATGACGCCGTTGCTGCTCGGATCATGCCGCGACAATCAAATGCGTTGGCGCGATCGGGAACCAACGATTGCGGAAATCCTCTCCGATCCGATTGTCAAAGAGTTGATGACCGCTGACGGCGTGGATGAACGTATTCTTCGAGACCAGCTGACAATCGTGGCGAAGCGCCTGGATAACCTGACGGCGGCGGAACGATTGCGCCGGTTTGCAGGGGACCTGGATGTGAACCTGGATGTGGACCTGGATGTGTCTGCCCTCAGTCCAGCGCCTTCACCACCGGCCAGAGGCGCTCGTAGCGGCAACTCGCGCGGGTCGGCACCGCCGGCAGCGCATATGGATTGATGTGTGGCGACCACAGGCAATTGAACGAGATGAAGTCGCCGAGGTGACGGTGCACGCTCGTGATGCGGTGATATTTGTCCCAACGGGCGCAATACGCAGCGGCGATTTGCTGTGCTACCGCCTCGTTCTCGCATGACCACGGGATAATGCCGCCCGTGTCGTTGCCGTGATAAACCTGCGCCTGCGCGCCCATGCTCGCGAGCATCACCACAAGCACCGCCAACAGCACGCGCATTGCCCCGCCTCCGCCCACACGGCCGTCCAACCTAAACGCCGCGCGGCTCAGCGAAAAGCCGCTGATCGACGAATTGCCGGAGACTGTTGCCGATTGGCCATCAGTGGCGCGTTGCGGCCATGCCACAACCGCAGTTTCTTGCCCGCTTCTTGCCCGCGGCCTATGGGCACGTCTTGATTCGGCCGGGGTCGGCGCCCACGGTCCGCACGGGTTAATCGGAGGAGCCCGTCGTGCGCAGGCCTCGCCAATTGCTGTCGGTGCTCAGCAGCATTCTTGCGGCAATCTTCGCGGCGCTGCCGCTCGGCGCCGCGCATGCCGCAAGCTGGCTCGAGATGAATTTCTATCTCTCAGGCCCGCGCTACGAGGGCGTGCTGCCACCCTGCGATTATCCCGATGCGCTCGCCAAGATTTCATCGCGGTTCAACGACAGGGAAAACACGTTCTGGACCACTGATCTCAAGATTGTAGTGTTCGAGAAAATCCGCGAGACGGCATTTCGGCCATGGGCGGCAAACACCATCCCGCGGCGGTTTTGCAGCGGCGTGGTCGAAGTCTCCAATGGTCGCAAGCACGTGATTCATTATTCGATTGCGGAGGACCTCGGCATGATCGGCGCCACGTGGGGGGTCGAATGGTGTGTCGTCGGCCTCGACCGCAACTGGGCCTATAATCCAGCCTGCCAGATGGCGCGTCCATAGCCAGTGGGATCGGGCTCGCGACCGCCCCCCGCCCCAAGAGCCCTCCGCGAGCCCTGATTGACAAGACCTCATTGCAGTCTTTTAAGAAAAGGCGCGCGATAAGGCTTAACAGTTGGACCGCTTACATTTCTATTTTGTTCTTGTAATGTTCTAATTTTGCTGCTAAGCAGGTTAGCTCATACGTCGCTGTTCTCACTGCTGTTCTCATCGGGTTCGCTCAGAGGGATGCTGCCATGGAATTGCGTATGCGTCGCGTTGCCGCCGCGGCCGTTCTGCAGGTCGCCATTTTTTTGGCCGCGAGCTTTTCCGCTGCTGCTCAGGACCGGCGGCAGAATCAGCCCGGACAGTTCGATTTCTACGTTCTCTCGCTTTCCTGGTCGCCCTCGTACTGCGAGGCTGCCGGCGAGCGCGGCACCCCGCCGCAACAGCAATGCGGCGCGCGTCCCTATTCGTTCGTGGTGCACGGGCTGTGGCCGCAATACGAGCGCGGGTTTCCCGAATTTTGCCAAGTGCCGGCCCCGCGCCTCGAGCGCAACATCATTTCCTCCATGCTGGATTTGATGCCGGCGCCGCGGCTGATCTTCAACGAATGGGACAAGCACGGCACCTGTTCCGGCCTGAGCCCGAACGCCTATTTTGAGACGATCCGCAAGGCACGCGCGACCGTGAAGATCCCACTGCAATTCATCGATGTGAAGGAGATGCTCACGGTCACGCCGGACGAGGTCGAGGATGCGTTCGTGCAGGCCAATGCCGGGCTCACGCGCGAGGCCATCGCCGTGACGTGCGACCGGAGGCGTCTGGGCGAGGTGCGCATTTGCATGGGAAAGGATTTTCACTTCCGCGCCTGCCCAGAGATCGATGGGCGCGCTTGCCGCCGGGAGCAGGTGGTCATGCCGCCGCTGCGTCAGGGAAGCGCGGCGCTGGCGCGCTGAGGCGCCGTCGCGAACGATTGGAGTGTTCGCAGCCTAAGTCACCAGCTTGAGTCCGACGATGCCGGCCACGATCAGCCCGATGCACGCCAGCCGCATCGCCGTCCCCGCTTCTCCGAACAGGTAGATGCCGAGGAGAGCCGTCCCGGTGGCGCCGATCCCGGTCCATACCGCGTAGGCAGTACCCACCGGCAAGGTTTTGAGCGCCAAGCTCAGGAAGATCAAACTCACCGCCATGCTCGCCACTGTCCAGGCGGACGGCGCCAATCGCGAGAAACCATCGGTGTATTTGAGGCCGATCGCCCAGGCGACTTCGAAAAGGCCGGCGACGGTGAGGTAGAACCATGCCATGCGGGCGCTCCCCTGGTCTTTTCGCTATGCTCCGAACGCGCCAGGGCATCTGGCGCGCGATACCATGACCGCATGAACTATCGCCATGGTTTCCACGCCGGCAATTTCGCGGATGTGCTCAAGCACGTCATCCTGGTGCGGATTCTGGTGCATCTATGCGACAAGTCCACGCCCTTCCGCGTGATCGACACCCATGCCGGCGCTGGCCGCTATGATCTTGGCGGCCCGGAAGGAAGCCGCAGCGGGGAATGGCGTGACGGGATTGCCCGCTACCTGGCGAGCGCGAGCGCGACAAGCCAAGCGGCAGGAGCGTTGCTGGCCCCCTATCGCGCGACCATCGATGCCCTCAACCGGGGCAAGGAGCTTGCCATCTATCCCGGCTCACCGCTGATCGCGCAGGCATTCCTGCGCCAGCGCGATCGTCTTATTGCCTGCGAGCTTGAGCCTGGTGCTGCCGCGGCGCTGGCGCGCAACCTGCGCGGTGATGCGCGCTGCAAGGCCATCGCCATCGACGGTTGGACCGCGCTCACTGCCTACATCCCGCCGAAGGAGCGGCGCGGTCTGGTGCTCGTCGATCCTTCCTTTGAGGAAGCGCGGGATTTTGCGCGGCTGCCCGATGCGCTGGTAGCCGCGCATGGCAAATGGGCAAGCGGAATTTATCTGGCGTGGTATCCGCTCAAGGAGCGCGCGGGCGCTGACCGTTTGGCGCAGCGACTGCGCCGTTCCGGCATGACCAGGATGTTGCGAGCCGAGATCAGCCTTCCGGCAATGGCCAACGCGGAGCGCCTGCATGCCTGCGGCATAATCATCATCAATCCTTCCTGGAAGCTCGAAGGGGAGCTCAAGGCCATTCTTCCGGAGCTTGTGGCTGCGCTGGGAGATCGCCCCGGCGGCACGCATCGGCTCGATTGGCTCGCCCGCGAAAACTAAAATAGTCAGTGCCGCCGCGGGCGACCCGCGCAGGATCGGCAGATCAGAAGCGGATATTCAAGCCGCCGCGAAACACGTTGGCATAGAACGAGACGTTGCCGTTGGCCGCGAGGCCGCAGTTCAAGCCACAATTGAAGTCGGACAGATCGACGAACAGATACTCGGCTTTGAGGCTGACATTGCTGACGATCCCAACCTCCAGACCACCGCCAAGGGTCCAGCCGGCATGACTGACGCTGCCGCCGGGAAAGCCCATCAGGCTGGCGTTGATGTCGCCGACGGCCAGTCCGCCCGTGATGTACGGAAGGAAACGATCAAAGGCGTAGCCAACGCGGCCGCGCACGGTCGCGAGCCAGTTATTGCGGGTAGTGCAACCAAGTGGACAAACTGCCGTGGTCGAGCCGCGAACGCCCGACCAGTCGAGGTCTCCCTCCGCGCCAATGACGAGCTGGTTGATCTGCCAGTTGTAGCCGATTGTGCCGCCGATCACGCCGCCGGAAACGTCGAAGCGATCGAGGCCGTCCCATTGGGAGCGGCCCCAGCCGCCGCCACCGTTGATGCCGAGATAGAACCCCGTCCAGTTGTATACCGCGGCATAGACGGGCGCTGGGCGCACTATCGGCGCGTACCGTGGCGAAAGATCCGCTGCCGCGGCGGAGCCGGATGCGAGCACGGCGGCAACAAGACCCACGCAGAATGTGCTGAGACGGTTCATTGTATTCCCCCTTTTTAGAAGTTATCCCGACAGTATTCGTAAAATTTTATGCGTCTAGTGGGCCGGCGCCACACCAAAGTTTTAAATAGTTCCTCGGCATTAAACCGCGTCTCAAGGTGAATAACTACTTAATCTCGCCTCGTATACTTAACAATTCCTTGCCCAGTACAGGACGAGAGCGTTGCCGTAGTCCACCAGGTTCGGGTCTTGCGCCTATGTGCTCGCGTTGCTGGCGGCCTTGCGACCAACGCCATACGTTTGGGACATGAACGCGAGGAAGGACATCGATCCCGCCACGCAACTCCTCGATGAGGACGAGGAGCAGTCGCTGCCCGACACCGAGCAGACAAGTGAGATCGATCTTGGCGATGTGGCCGGTTCGCTTCCCGCGGGCCGGGCGGCAATTGCGCGCTACGCCAGATTAGCCCCGTCCTCTCCCGGCGTTTATCGCATGATCGATGCCAAGGGCGACGTGCTCTATGTCGGCAAAGCCAAGAATATCCGTAAACGCATTGTCGCCTATGCCCGCCCGACCGGCTACGACACGCGCATCGAGCGTATGGTCGCCGCCACCGCCGCGCTCGAATTCGTCTCGACGGCGACCGAGACAGAGGCGCTTCTTCTCGAAGCCAACCTGATCAAGCGACTGCGCCCGCGCTTCAATGTGCTGCTGCGCGACGACAAATCGTTTCCATTCATCCTGATCACCGCCGATCATTGGGCGCCGCAGATCCTCAAGCATCGCGGCGCCCAGACGCGCCAGGGCGATTACTACGGGCCGTTCGCGTCCGTCTGGGCGGTCAATCGCACCATCACCGCTCTCCAGCGTGCATTCCTGCTGCGGTCCTGCTCGGACGGTTTCTTCGAGAGCCGCACGCGGCCCTGTCTGCTCTATCAGATCAAGCGCTGCTCCGGCCCCTGTACCCGCGAGATCGACTTTGCGCATTACCGCGAGCTCGTGCGCGAGGCGAACGCGTTCCTGTCCGGCAAGAGTCAGGCAGTCAAGGATCAACTCGCAGCCGAGATGGACCAAGCCTCCGCCGATCTCGAATTCGAGCGCGCCGCCATCTATCGCGATCGCCTCGCCGCGCTGTCTGCCGTGCAGTCGCATCAGGGGATAAATCCGCGCGGCGTCGAGAATGCCGACGTCTTTGCCGTGCATCAGGCCAGCGGCTTCAGCTGCGTGGAGGTGTTCTTCTTCCGCGCCGGCCAGAACTGGGGCAACCGCGCGTATTTTCCCAAAGCCGACCGGTCATTGAGCGCGCCGGAGGTGCTGGGTTCGTTCCTTGCTCAGTTCTACGACGACAAACCGCCCCCGGCCTGTATATTCATCTCGCACGTCACCGGAGAGCAGGCGTTGCTGGCGGAAGCGCTGAGCGCCAAGAGCGGCCGCAAGATCGAGGTGAGCGTTCCTCAACGCGGCGAGAAAAAGGACCTTATCGAACATGCGCTCGCCAATGCGCGCGAGGCCCTGGCGCGCAAGCTTGCCGAGACGTTTTCCCAACGCAAGCTCCTTGCGGCGCTCGGCGCCGTCTTTGGCCTGTCACGCATCCCGCTGCGTATCGAGGTCTATGACAACAGCCATATCCAGGGAACCAATGCGGTTGGGACAATGATTGTCGCAGGCCCGGAAGGCTTCCAGAAAACTCAATATCGCAAGTTCAACATCCGCTCGACCGACCTCGCTCCCGGCGATGACTTCGGGATGATGCGCGAGGTCCTCAGCCGGCAATTCAAGCGCTTGATCAGTGCAGCGCCGCGTCCGCCGATCGCGGCGCCTGCGCTTGCCGGGGCGGGGAACGGAGCGCCTCTTGAGACCGCGGCGTCCGCGGAGCACGACGGAGAATCCCTTTGGCCGGACCTGGTCATCATCGATGGCGGCCGCGGCCAGCTGGCAGCCGCGGAGGAAATCCTCGGCGCTCTTGCCCTGACCGACATCCCGGTGCTGGCGGTTGCCAAGGGACCCGAGCGTGATGCCGGTCTGGAGACGTTCTTCATGCCTGGGCGCGACGCATTCAAGCTCAAGCCGCGCGATCCGGTTCTCTATTTCGTTCAGAGGCTTCGCGATGAAGCGCATCGGTTTGCGGTGGGTTCGCACCGCACAAGGCGGCGGCGCGACATCCGCGAGGCCGGCCTGCAGGAAATTCCCGGCATTGGTCCCAGTCGCAAGCGGGCGCTGCTTCATCACTTTGGGACACTCAAGGCCATCGAGCGCGCGGGGCTGGCTGACCTCGCCAAGGTGCCCGGCATCAACGCTGAGACCGCGCGCAAGATCTACGATTTTTTTCACGAGCGGGCGAGTTGACGTGCACAGTGTCCTTTGATTCCGAAGCTCGATCAGAGGCGCGATCAGCGGGGGACTCTTCACCTCTCCCCACCCGAGCTCGGGTTCACCCGAGCTCGGCACTATGAGTTGGCCGAAGTCGGATATATCCGACTTCGGCCGGGGAGAGGCGACAACGGAGTTCCGCAGCTCATTGCGTTTGACGCGGCATCGAGAAGAGTATTGTTACGCCCCATGAACATGGCGACGCTGCGACCCCTTCCAGCGCGACCCCTCGCGGTTCCGAATCTGCTGACCTATGCGCGCATCGTGGCGGTGCCGGCGGTGGTGGCCTGCCTCTATTGGCAGGATATTTTCCACGGCGGACTTTGGTTGCGTTGGCTTGCGCTGCTGATTTTCATCAGCGCCGGAGTTACCGATGTTCTCGACGGCTATTTCGCCCGCAAGTGGGGAGAGCAATCGGCATTTGGGCGGATGCTCGATCCCATCGCCGACAAGCTGCTGGTAGCATCATGCCTGCTCATGCTGGCCGCGGACGGCACCATCCGCGGTTGGTCGTTGTGGGCCGCGATCGTCATCCTGTGCCGCGAGATTCTTGTCTCGGGCTTGCGCGAATATCTCGCCGAGCTGCGCGTGAGCGTGCCGGTGACCAAGCTCGCGAAATGGAAGACGACCCTGCAACTCGTGGCGGTCGGCTTTCTGATCGCGGGAAAGGCAGGGGACGCGATTTTGCCGGTGGTGACGCCGATCGGACTGACGCTGATCTGGCTTTCCGCGGTGCTTACCCTCTATACCGGTTGGGACTATTTCCGCGCCGGCGTCCGTCATCTGATCGAGGAGTGATGTCAGCGCGAGAGGTGGCGCAGGAAAGCCTCCCTTGGGGTGCATCGGCCAGAAGGGCAAACAAAGAGTGAAGCTTCGATATTTCGCTTGGGTGCGCGAACGGATTGGCAAGCCGGAAGAGGAGATTGATCCGCCGGCCGAGGTCCGCACAGTCGCAGAATCTCATCAGCTGGCTCACCCGGCGAGGCGAGGAATATGCGCATGCCTTCGACAACCCCAATGTGATTCGTGCAGCGATCAACCGCGCTCACGTCAAGGCTGATGCTGCAATCGGCGGCGCGCAGGAGATTGCGTTCTTTCCACCAATGACGGGCGGGTGACCTTGGCACAAAGGGCCGCAACATGACCGGCGCGGTCCGCCTCCAGCGCGAGCCCTTCGATGCGGCGAGTGAGGTGGCTTCGCTCGCGCGCGGCCGGACGGATATCGGTGCAGTCGTCACGTTTACCGGCATCTGCCGGGGTGAGGAGGCGGGCGCCCCGCTCCTCGCGATGACGCTTGACCATTATCCCGGGATGGCGGAGGCCGAGATCTCGCGACACGTGGAGGAGGCGGAGAAACGCTGGTCGCTGCTCGGGGTTCGCGTGATTCACCGCTTCGGCCGGCTCCTTCCCGGAGATGTCATTGTTCTGGTCGTTACCGCGGCCACGCACCGGCAGGACGCTTTCGCCGCGGCGGAATTCTTGATGGATTACCTCAAAACCCGCGCTCCGTTCTGGAAGCAGGTCGAAACCCGTCGCGGGGCGACATGGGTTAACGCCAAGGCTTCCGACGACCTCCTCGCGGATCGTTGGGCGCCGCGGAACGAAAGAGAGGCGGCAGAGTAACCGGCGACGGTCCAGCCCTCAGCTTGCGCGCGGTTGCAACGCGTTCCCGCGATAGAGATCAGAGAGCTTGCAACGAAAGCCAAACTCCTCGATTGCGAGCGCGTCGCCGGGACTGGTCAGCACTTGCTCGCTCCAACCGCGATCGGTGCGCCGATCGACGCACACTTCCCAGCGATCCTGCCGCACCACCAGCATGCAGGTGCACGTCGAGTGCAGCTTGTAGATCACGTTTACGCGGCCGCTTTTCTCCCCTTGGCCTGAACCTCGGCAGTGTAGTCGGACATGAGCTGCTGCGTGATCGACCCGGGCGTGAACCGCCAGTGCGCGATCTCGGAAACGGCTGTCACCTCGGCGGCGCTGCCGGTGATGAAGCACTCGGAGAACTGCGTCAGCTCGTCCGGCAAAATTCTCCGTTCCACGACCTCCATTCCCCGCCTCTTTGCCAGATCGATGACGGTCCGCCGGGTGATCCCATCCAGAAAGCAATCGGCAATCGGGGTGTGAATCGTCCCCGCCGCGACAAAAAAGATGTTGGCGCCGGTGCATTCGGCCACCCGGCCCTGCCAGTCGAGCATCAACGCGTCGGCATAGCCTTTGCGCTCGGCTTGGTGCTTCGAGATGGTGCAGATCATGTAAAGCCCTGACGCCTTGGCAAGCGCCGGCGCCGTGGCGGGGTCCGGGCGGCGATATCTCGCCAGATCAAGACGAATGCCCTTCAAGCGCTGTTCCGGATCAAAATAGCTCGGCCATTGCCAGCTTGCGATGGCAAGATGAATCTTGTTGTTCTGTGCGGAGACACCCATCATTTCCGAGCCGCGCCACGCGATCGGCCGCACATAGGCGTTACTCTGGCCGTTCTTTTCCAGGACCAAACGTTTGGCAGCGTCGATCTCGGCGACGGAATATGGGATCTCGAAATCCAGAAGTTGCGCCGAGCGCCTCAGCCGTTCCGAATGCTCTGTGCACTTGAAGATTTCTCCGCCATAGGCGCGCTCGCCCTCGAAGACGGAGCTTGCATAGTGCAAGCCATGGGAGAGCACGTGCAAAGTGGCGTCTCCCCACGGCACGAGCCTGCCGTCGTACCAGATTACGCCTTCCAGCCGATCGTACGGTTTGTCAGCCATGCGTTCCTCCTGCGGAGTGCCTTCCGGATACGAGTGGGGGCGTTCTTATTTTGCCTCGCCGCGCCGCACCCGGTATGATTTTGTCCGCCTATCAAAACGCGCTTGCGCCTTTGGCGCAATCGGGTAGGCGGGCATGGCCCACCCTGGGTTTCGTACCGCTCCGGCAGAAATATGTCAACATGGCTGACCTAAATCTCCCGCATGCCCGCCGTCCCGACATCGACCGCTCCGCCCGCGTCGAGCCGATTTGGAACCTTATCGAGCTTTTGTTCTTCGCCTATCGCGACTTCACTGGCGACCCTGATGACGTGCTGGCAAAATTGCGCTTTGGCCGTGCGCATCATCGCGTTCTCCATTTCGTCAACCGCAATCCAGGCATGAAGGTTGCCGAGCTGCTCGACATCCTCAAGATTACCAAGCAATCGCTCGGTCGTGTGCTCAAGCAGCTTATTGCACAGGGCTATGTGGTTCAGAGAGAAGGCGCCAATGATCGGCGCCAACGGTTGCTTTTTGTAACCGCCAAAGGCGAAGCATTGGCGATGAAGCTTGCTGGTTTGCAGACCGCACGCATTGCGCGGGCGTTGAGCGAGCTTGGCCCTAACGCGCACGACACGGCATGCCGATTTCTGATCGCCATGATCAACGCGGACCATCGCGATTCCGTCGTACGGTTGATCGCCCGTGCCGATCGCGGTCGCCGCGCCCATGCCTGAGGATGGCGTAACCGAGCCATGAAACCCGCAAAGTCATGGGAGCCATGAAGGTCGCAGCCACCGCTCTCGCCGATGACGCTCCCCATCTGCTGGTGGTCGACGACGACCGTCGCATTCGCGATCTTCTCTCGCGCTTTTTATTGACGGAAGGTTATCGGGTGACAACGGCGGAAACCGCGGCCGACGCCCGCTCGAAGCTGGAAAGTTCTTCGGTTCGATCTGCTGATCCTCGATGTCATGATGCCGGGCGAGACCGGTTTCCATCTCGTGCGAGAGCTGCGCGTCTGCTCGAACGTTCCGATCATCATGTTGACGGCGCGCGCAGAGGCGCAGAGCCGCATCGAAGGCTTGGCGATCGGTGCCGATGATTACCTCGCAAAACCGTTCGAGCCGAAGGAGCTTTCGCTGCGCATCGCGGGTGTCCTGCGCCGTGCCGGACCAGTGGGTGCTCCCGCTGTTGAAACGGTGCGCTTCGGCGACCTCGACTTCCACATCGCGCGCGGCGAGCTCAAGCGCGGGGAAGAATTCATCCGGCTGACAGATCGCGAGCGCTATATGCTTCGGGTCCTGGCTGCCAAGCCGGGCCAGACCGTCCCACGACAGGCGCTTGCCGGTCCGGGCGGCGCCACAGGCGAACGGGCTGTTGATGTGCAGATCAATCGGTTGCGCCGCAAGATCGAGCGCGATTGCGCCAATCCACTCTTTGTGCAGACGGTGCGCGGAGTGGGTTACCGTCTCGTGACGACGTCATGACCAGTCTGGATGCCGGCATTGCCGCGCTGCGGACGAGCTTCACGGCTCTGCGTTCTTTGGCCAACGCGTCGCGCGAGCTCTCCCAGCGCGTCTCTGTATCGGTCAAAGGGCTGATGCCAAAAGGGCTCTTTGCACGCGCGCTGCTGATCATCATCGCGCCCATGGTGCTGCTCCAATCCGTGGTCGCCTTCATGTTCATGGAGCGGCATTACAACCTCGTGACTCAGAGGCTCTCCGCCGGCGTGGTGCAGGACATTGCTACGCTGATAGAGGTCTACAAAACCTATCCGCAGGATGCCAACCATACGCAGCTGCGCCGGATCGCGCAGGAGAAGCTTGGCCTGGTTGTCGATTTTCTGCCCGTCGCCGACCTGCCGCCGCCCGGACCGAAGCCGTTCTTCTCCCTGGTGGACCAGGCACTCTCCGAGGAAGTGCGCAACCGCGTCGGCCGGCCGTTCTGGGTCGACACCGTGGGGCGCTCCGCGTTGCTTGAAATCCGCATCCGGCTTGATGATGCCGTCATGCGTGTATTTGCGCCGCGGGGCGCCGCCTATGTGTCGAACTCGCACATCTTTCTGGGATGGATGGTGGGCACCTCGCTGGTGCTGATCACGGTCGCGGTCATCTTCCTGCGCAACCAGATCCGCCCGATCCTTCACTTGGCGGACGCTGCGGAAAGCTTCGGCAAAGGACGCGAGGTTCCTGATTTTCGCCCGCGCGGTGCGCGGGAGGTGCGCGGCGCGGCTCGGGCGTTCATCGAGATGAAACGGCGCATCGAGCGGACGATCGAGCAACGCACCGCGATGCTCGCCGGCGTTTCGCACGATCTGCGAACCATCCTCACGCGCTTCAAGCTCGAGCTGGCCCTGATAGGCGATAGCCCAGAACTGGAGGCCATGAAAAAGGACGTTAACGAGATGGCCCGCATGTTGGAGGCATATTTGTCCTTTGCGCGGGGCGATTCGGGCGAGCAGCCTGCTCCGACCGACATGGCTGCCTTCCTGGACGAGCTTAAGATCGACACCGAACGCCATGGCCACAGGTCGAGCGTGAGCTTCCACGGACATCCGATCGTCACGGTCCGCCCGGCGGCCTTCAGGCGGTGCCTGGGCAACCTTGTGTCCAACGCGTCGCGGCATGGCGCTTCGGTCTCGATCACGGGCCGCCGCGACCATCGCTGGCTGATCGTCACGATTGACGACGATGGGCCGGGTATCGCGCCGCAGCTGCGCGAAGAAGTTTTCAAGCCATTCCTGCGGCTTGATGACGCCCGCAACCAGGACGAAGGGGGAACCGGATTGGGCCTTGCGATTGCGCGGGACATTGCACGCTCGCACGGCGGCGACATCATGTTGTCGGACAGTCCACTCGGAGGGTTGCGAGCAACGGTGCGTGTTCCGGTGTGACGATCAGGGGATCATGCTGTAATCGGCGCCTCGTCGATATCGTCTGCATGGCGGCGCCGGCGCCGGCGCATTCGCCCCAGGTTTCTCGGAATCCAACAGAGATCGCTGAGGAGGCCGGAAAGGCGCTGTCCCCGCGCAAGCGCCCGGTCGAGCGCCGCCATGGTGCGCGCCCGACCTGGGTCGTCATCATGCACCCACACCCGCAGCACCGACGCATATAACAGAGCGAGGGCCTGGGCGCGCATCATGCCCTGCGGTCCGCTCGCATCGATATCCGCGGCGGTAAGCGTCCACAGCTGGGACCGAACCGCGCGGGTGTTGAGAAACAAGGCTAGCCCCGGGTCGCGCCTGCACGAACGAAGAAGCGAGGCTACCGACGCCTTACGCGGTTCCAGAAGCTCAATCCGGCGCATCAGCACATCGAACAGGCGCTCGCGTGGCGATTCCTCCGCCATGTCTGCATCACCGCCTGCGAGCATCTGGCGGTCGATTTCCTTCGTGTAAGCGGAAATGATGGCGCGTGTCGACCCGAACCTCTCGCGCAACTGCGCGAGCGAAACGCCGGCTCGCTTTGCAACCTGTGCGTACCCGATTTCCTCGATTGGCCTTTCCGCCAACAGTTCCATGAACCCGTCGATGATTCGCTCTCGCTCGGATTTCACGCTGTTCTGCGCTTTCCGTCCGGACTCGGGTCCGGCGCCGCTCGCGACAGGTGGGACACCGGGTGGGGTTGGCGGCTTGCGGGCCATAACAGGTCTCCTCGACAATCGGTGAGACTGGCCCAGATGTAATCCGCCGTCCCGGGACATTCCAGCCTTGCGCGCGGCTCGTCGTAGCCCGGATGGACCACAATTGCGCCATCCGGGCTACTTCAACTGCTCAGCCGGCGAGCTCACGTGAACGTCGGGTCGCCGCCAGGATGGCTTTCGTCATCAGATCCTCGAACGCCTCTTTCCCCATCAACACGTCCAGAGCAGCCGCTGTGGTTCCGCCCGGAGAGGTGACGTTTTGCCTCAAGGTTGCCGGATCAAGCGGCGATCGGCGGAGAAGCTCACCCGAGCCCGCGACCGTGGCGCGCGCCAGGATGTCGGATAAACGGCCTGGCAACCCCGCCGCGCGGCCCGCGCGCGCCATCGTTTCCGCCAGCAGAAACACATAGGCCGGACCGGACCCGGACAGCGCCGTCACGGCATCCATCAAGGTTTCGTCATCGATCCACTCGACGGCGCCAACGGCCGACAGGAGAGCCTGCACGAGATCGCGTTGTTCCGCAGAAGCATGCGCATTTGCGACGGCGACGGTGATGCCCCGGCTGACAGCGGCCGGGGTGTTCGGCATCGCCCTGACCAGGGCCACACCAGGCATGGTCGTTTCGAGGAACCGCAACGTACGTCCCGCCATGATCGAGACCACCACGGTGTGAGATCCAACGAAAGGTATGAGGGTCGGCATGATCTCGGGTGCAATCTGCGGCTTCACCGCAATCACCACGGCCCCGATGTCATCGATCTGATGCGCAAGCGGATTGAGCCGGATCCCCTTCGCAGCCAGTCCTTCCACCTCCGGGCCGGGCTGCGGTTCGACCACGGCGAGCTTACGGGGTGGCAGACCAAGAGAAAGCCAGCCCTGGAGCAGTGCGCTTCCCATCTTGCCCGCCCCGATGAGCAGGATGGCTCCGGGGACGTTCCGGAGCGCTTCGACGGCGGGCGCAATATCGGATGTCGTGCTCATCTTCGCCGGCTCCGGGCTGATACGTTTAGAGCTGATGCATCCAGCCCAGCCTATCGCCGGCAATGGCAGCTTGGAACGACCGTCGCGTCACAGCCAGATGAGGCGGAGCCGTCAGGCCGCCTGACCTCTAGGCCTGACCTTGGGTCTCGAACATGGCGGCATCCAGCGCCTCGCGAGCCGGCTTGCCGGCCCAGACCACGAACTGAAAGGCCGGAAAGTACCGCTCGCAGGAATCGAGCGCCGTGCCGAGCAATGACTCGCATTGCCGGCCGTTCGCTTCAACGCCGCCCGCAAGCACCAGCGCCTGCCGATACATGACGAGACCGTCCTGGCTCCAAAGATCGAAATGACCCACCCACATCTGCTGATTGATCATGGAAATCAGCTGCTGGACTTCAGGCCGGGATCGCTCCGGCACCTTCAGCTCGAAGGCGCAGGCGAGGTGCAGTGCTTCGATATCAAACATCCAGGTGTAGGACACCTGATAGTCGGACCATTTGCCGGTGACCAGGATGGTGATCTCCTCATCCCCCGCACGCTCGAACGACCAGCCGTTGGTGGCCGCCACCCGCTCGACAACGTCGAGAGGGTTTACCCGTGGCTCCTCGGAATATTCGATCAAGGACATGCCCATCTCCACCTGCCGCCGCGATGTGGAATGCGCACTACTGCACGCACGCCGCTTTCGACCACGCCGCCGGTGGAGCGGTTTGACTGCTCCGGGGCGAATCACTTGCGAGTCGAATATAACCCCTTGATTCCAGCGGCTAAAGCGCAATTGGACGCAGCTGCGGTTAACGATTGGTGGATATCTCGCCGGGCAAACTCGTTCTCCACAGGTTCCGGTATCGTTCTTCTAATCGAACAGGCTCGAGACCGATTCCTCGGTGGCTGTGCGGCCAATCGCCTCTCCGATCAGGCTCGCGACCGAGAGCACCCGGATATTGCGCGATACCCTGACAGCCTGGGTCGGCTGGATCGAATCGGTGATGATCAGCTCTTTCAATCGCGAGGCGGCGATGCGGGCGACCGCGCCGCCCGAGAGCACACCATGCGTTATGTAGGCGTAGACGTTGGTCGCCCCTTTATCCAGCAGAGCATCGGCTGCATTTACCACCGTGCCGCCGGAATCGATGATGTCGTCGACAAGGATGCAGGTATAGCCCTCGACCTCGCCGATGACGTTCATCACCTCCAACTCGCCGGGACGTTCGCGACGCTTGTCGACGATGGCAAGCGGCGCGTTGATGCGTTTGGCAAGCCCGCGTGCACGGCCGACGCCACCCACATCGGGCGAGACGACCATGACCTTCCCCACGTCAAAGCGCTCTTTGATGTCGCGCACCATCATAGGTGCGGCGTAGAGATTGTCGGTGGGGATATCAAAGAAGCCCTGGATCTGACCGGCATGGAGATCGAGCGTCATGACCCGGTCGGCGCCGGCGCGTGTGATCAGGTTCGAGACGAGCTTGGCCGATATCGGCGTGCGAGGGCCAGGCTTTCGATCCTGGCGGGCATAGCCGAAATACGGGATCACTGCCGTCACGCGCCGCCCCGAGGCGCGCCGCAGTGCGTCAATGATGATGAGCAGCTCCATCAGGTGGTCGTTGGCGGGAAACGACGTGGACTGCAGCACGAAGACGTCGGTGCCGCGCACGTTTTCCTGAATCTCGACGAAGATCTCCATGTCGGCAAATCGGCGCACCACTGCCCGCGTGAGCGGGGTGGCGAGATAGGCGGCGATCGCGTCGGCTAGCGCGGGATTGGAGTTGCCGGCGACCAGCTTGATCGCCCCGTTGTTCGGCCGCATCGCGATCTCCCCGGCGCGCCTTACGCGCTCCTGCGGTCCAATAACAAGAGGCTGGCCGGCGTGGCAACATCGCTGTGCTGTAGCCCGGATGGAGCGCAAGCGACATCCGGGTCCCGCATTTCGCTTGTCGCTCAATGCGGGCTACGAAATGCTGCGGGGCAGCCCGCCCTACATTCGTCAGCTGGCAAGCGCGATGGCATTGACGTGGCGGCCGTAATCAGGCTCCCCGCGGTGGATGGAGCGCCGGTAGCTGAAGAACCGAGCGGGGTTGGAATAGGTGCACTGACCGAGGTCCTCGACGTGGCGGATTCCGGCCGCCGCCAGACGCGTTGCGATATAGCTTGCAAGATCGAACAGCGCGTGACCCGCGCGCGATGCCGGCGCAAAGAAGCGCTCGTTGCCGGCGTCTTGAGATTCGAAAGCGCAAACAAACTCCGGGCCGACTTCGTAACTCGACTGGCGGATCATGGGCCCCATCGCCGCCACGATCCGCTCGCGAGTGGCGCCGCACTGCTCCATCGCGACAATTGTTGCCTCGACCACGCCGTTTGCCGCGCCGCGCCAGCCCGCATGGGCGGCGCCGACGACACAGGCGCTCGCATCCGCCAGCAGGATCGGGCCGCAGTCTGCGGTCGTAACTGCAATAGCGATATCGGGCCTCGTGGTGACCAGAGCATCTGCGCGCGGTCGCTGTGGTGGCGCCCAGGGCTCCGTGATGATGGCGACATCCGCGGAATGCGTCTGATATGGGGAAAGCAGGTTGTCAACGGGAACGCCAAGCGAGGCAGCCATGCGCGCGCGGTTCTCGGCCACGCAAACAGGCTCGTCATTCGAGCCGCTTCCCCCGTTGAGACTGGCATAGATGCCCTCGGATACGCCTCCGTCGCGGGTAAAAAATGCGTGCCGAACTCCGGTGATGGCAGATAACGAAGCGGCTTGTAACGAGGAGGCTTGCAGCATGCGGCTCAACATTGCATCGATGGCTTCTGGCAGATGCGCGCAGTTCCTCTCATGCATCAAAGCCGGGGAGGGGACCCACCTTGGGGCCTGAGAAGGCGATGACCTTGATCAGCTCGCCCATGCCTGTGCGCTCCTCATTCGTCAGCCGGTCCAACGCCGCATCAATGTCCTTCCGATAGTCGGGGGGCGCAGCGGCCTTGAGCGAGGCCGCCCGCGCGGCAATGCCGATGGATCGCAGAAATTGCGCCTGCGTCACCGGCCCGTGCACGCGGGCCCCCATGCTTTCGGCGGCGGCGGCCAAGGCTTGAAAATCAACGTGCGCGGTGAGATCAACCGAACCGGGGGCAAGCAGGGGGTCGGCAAAGGCATGACCGCTCACAGCTTGCAGCGTGTCTCCGACCATGCTCCTGGTGTGACCGTAATCGATGATGAGCGCCACGCCCCCTGTCTTCGCCACCCGGCTGCCGATCTCCAGCGCAATCCTGTCACTGCGCCATTCAAAGACGTCGCCGATCTTTGCCTGCTTTATTTCGACGGGGACAAGTCCGTCGAGCAAGGGCATCGGATCGCGGTCAATGCTGAAATGCAGATGGTTCTCGTCGTCCGCCTTGATAACGCGCTCATGCCAGCCGTCGGCGCACATCACAATCTGCCGGATCGGCAGCGCGTCGATGAATTCGTTGGCCAGAATAATAAATGGCCCTCCCGGCACGTCCGCCAGCGATCGATGCCAATGCACCGGCACCTCGGCAGAACGCAAGCACTCTCGCTGCAGGCGCTCCAGGGGATCGCTTATCTCGACCATGTGCAGCACCAGCGCCGCACGAAACGCGGGCATGACTCGCGCAGCTCGCAAAGCATCGAGAATCATGGAGCCCCGGCCGGGGCCAAGCTCCACCAACTGGACGCTTTCCGGTGATCCCATGGCGCTCCACGCCGCGGCCGCCCAGACTCCGATCAGCTCGCCGAACATCTGGCTCACCTCGGGTGCGGTCGTGAAATCTCCACCTGCGCCGATGGGAGCGCGCGTCGAATAGTAACCGTGCTCGGGATGGGTGAGGCAAAGCTCCATATATTGCCCAACCGGCAGGGATCCAGCGCTTTGGATGCGCCGCCGAATCTCCGCTTCGAGAGGACTGATGTCGGCGGGTGGCCGCAACTGTGCTGCCCGCGGTGCCCTCACTGCTGCCCAACCTTTTTGTGGCGCAAGGCGTATGCCATGAATGCGAGGCCGGCGAGCATCAGCGGGATGGACAGCAGGATTCCCATCGTCAAGCCGCCCCAGAGAAATCCGATTTGGATATCGGGCTCGCGAAACAATTCGCAGATCGAGCGGGCAACCGCGTAACCGAATGCAAACGCGCCAATGATGAAGCCCGGCCGCTTCAGCGCTCCGTTGCGTATCAAGACTGTCAGAACGACGAACAATACAAAGCCTTCGAGAAAGGCCTCATAAAGCTGGCTTGGGTGCCGCGGCTGCGGGCCGCCGCTCGGAAAGACCATCGCCCATGGAACGTCGCTGGGGCGACCCCACAGCTCGCCGTTTATGAAGTTGGCAATGCGGCCGAGAAAAATGCCGATGGTCCCGGCCGCGCAAGTCAAGTCTCCAAGTGAGAGTATGGAGAGGCCGCGATGGCGCGCGAACAGGACCACCGCAAGCACGCAGCCGACAAAGCCGCCGTGGAACGACATCCCTCCCTTCCACACCTCGAAGCTTTCCAGCGGATTTTCGGCGAAATAGGCCGGGTTGTAGAAAAGGACGTAGCCGACGCGGCCGCCCAAAATGATGCCCAGCGTGACCCAGAGAACGAAATCGTCGTAGTCTGCGGGGGTCATCGGGGCGGGACCGCCCCAGAGCTCCTCCCGCTTGACGATCGTGCGGGCATAGAGCCAGCCGAGAAGGATGCCGACGATGTAGGCGAGCGCATACCAGCGGATGGCTATCGGCCCGAAGCTGATGAGCACGGGATCGAAGGCAGGAAAGGGAATGGCGTAGAGTGTCATCGTCGATTCGCTGCGCTTGCAGACGGTGATGCGGGCAGGTTCAGCGAGAAGTCAAGTTGGACTGACATTTCAGCCGCGAAGATGCTGGCGCGATCCTGTTCGTCTCCTCTCAAGATCCGCTGTTGCAGGCTTGTGGCTCCAGGCGCAGCGCACCATTATTGTATAACAGCGCCAACGGAAGGCAGCAGAGATGACCCAGACAACCAATCGCTTCCTGGACGAGATTGCCCGCCTGATGAATGACGCCGCCGGCGTGGCTTCGGGTGTCCGGCGCGAGGTCGACACCGTCTTTCGCAATCAGGCGGATCGGGTTCTGCGCGAGCTCGATGTGGTCAAACGCGAAGAGTTCGAGGCGGTAAAGGACATGGCACGGATGGCGCGTGAAGAGAACGAGCTCCTCAAAGCAAGGATTGCCGCATTGGAGGCGAAGCTTCCCACCGGCAGCAGCACATAGGCGATGATCGACCGATAAGTGCGGAGCGGACGTTAAGGCTGCCTTTTCTTGAATTTCGAGAGTTCTGCCGGTATAAGCGCGCCGAATTGCGGCAGCCTCCCGCTCGGCTAGCCGGTGATGCCCGCCGAGAGCCCGGATCAGCTGGAAAAGGGATACGAGATGGCAAGCGTCAAGCAGATGAAGGCGACCGCACGCGCCATGGCCGGCAAAGGCGCGGCCCGAGCTGAAAGGCGCGCCGGCCGCGTTCCCGCGGTGGTTTACGGCGATAACCAACCCCCATTCAACGTCTCCGTCGATCATGCCGAGCTGAAGCAGCGCATTTACGGCGGCCGTTTCCTTACCAGTATCTACGAGCTGGAAGTCGATGGAACCAAGCATCGGGTTATCCCGCGCGACTTCCAGCTGGACCCTGTGAAGGACCTCCCCATCCATGTCGATTTCTTGCGGCTTGGGGAAGGAGCGGAGATCCGCGTCCGTATTCCTGTCCACGTCATGAATGCGGATCAGGCGCCGGGCGTAAAGCGCGGCGGCGCCGTCAACATTGTTACGCATACTGTCGAGGTGGTGTGCTCCGCCGAGGCCATTCCGGAATCGATCGACGTCGATATTGCGGGTCTGGAAATCAACTATTCGAAGCACTTGAACGAGATTGCGCTGCCTCCCAACGTGCGGGTGGTCGGCAGGCTTGATCAGACGCTCGTCACCATTGTGCCGCCGTCAGGATATGCGGAAGAGATCAAGGCGGCTGCCGAGGCGGCGGCCGCGGCAGCTGCTGCCGCTGCCACTGCGGCAACGACCGCTCCCGTCGAAGGCGCGGCGCCCGCCGCGGGCGGGAGTGCTGCCCCCGCAGGTGGTGGTGGCGCTTCTGGCGGGCCTGAGAAAAAGTAAGGAGTTGAAGCGCCGAGCCTCGCGCTTCTCCTCGTCGGGAACGGGATAGGCCGCAACGCCATGCTGCTCCTGGTCGGACTGGGAAACCCCGGTCCGCGCTATGCCGGTAATCGGCACAATATCGGCTTCATGGTCGTTGAGACCATCGCCAGGTCTCATGCCGTCGCCCCGTGGCGACGGCGTTTTCAGGGTTTGGCGGCGGAAGGCTCGCTCGGCGGAGAGCGTGCGCTGCTCCTGCTGCCCGGCACATTTATGAACGAGTCCGGTCGCGCCGTGGCGGAAGCCGCGCATTTCTACAAGCTCGGCCTGACTAACGTCGTCGTATTTCACGACGAGATCGATCTGCAGCCGGCGAAGGTGCGCGTGAAAGTTGGCGGCGGGATCGCGGGACATAATGGGTTGCGCTCGATTTCAGCGCATATCGGCAATGATTATCGGCGCGTGCGCATCGGAGTAGGGCGGCCAGCCAGAAAGGAGCTGGTGCATGCCTACGTGCTCAACGATTTCTCCAAGGACGAGCGGCCGTGGGTCGAGGCGCTGCGCTCGATCATTGCCGAGAATATCGGCCTCCTGGCGAAACGCCACGACGCGACCTTCCAGAACAAGGTTCATCTGAGCATGCAGGGCAAAGGCTTTTTGACCGCAAAGGACGCGGATCAATCGGACGAGCAGCCGTCTGCTTAAGAACGAGCGAGCAAGGGACGCTTCATGGGTTTCAAGTGCGGAATTCTGGGCCTTTCCAATGTTGGAAAATCAACGCTCTTCAATGCGCTGACCGCGACCGCGGCGGCGCAGGCCTCGAACTATCCTTTCAGCACCATCGAGCCGAATATCGGGGAAGTGCCGGTGCCGGATGCGCGGCTCGACGTGCTCGCCAGGCTTGCGAAGTCAGCAAGGATCAAGCCGACGCGATTGACCTTTGTCGAACATCGCGGGCCTCGTGCGCGGCGCTTCGCGCGGGGAAGGGTTGGGCAATCAGTTTCTCGCTCACGTCCGCGAGGTGGATGCAATCGCGCAGGTGGTGCGTTGTTTCGAGGACACCGAGGTGGCGCATGTGTCAGGCGCGATCGATCCGGTGGCCGATATCGACACCATTGAAACCGAGTTGATGCTGGCCGACCTGGACAGCCTGGAGCGGCGAATTGAGGGACTCGGAAAGAAGGCGAAAGGCGCCGACAAGGACGCAACAGAAGCAAAGCAGACGCTCGATCTTGTCGAGCGTGCGCTCGCGCTCCTGCGCGAAGGCAAGCCCGCGCGGGGGCTCGAGCGCAAGCCGGAGGACGAGAGGGCGTTCCACATGCTTGGGCTTTTGACTTCGATCCCCATGCTTTACGTCTGCAATGTGGACGAGAGCGCAGCCGCTGCCGGCAACCATCTGACCCGGCAGGTTGCCGCGCGAGCCGAGCAGGACGGCGCCGTAAGCGTCATCATCTCGGCCAAGATCGAAGCGGAGATCGCCGTGCTTGCCCCCAGTGAGCGCAGCGAATATCTCGCCGCACTCGGGCTGCGTGAAGCGGGGCTCGGCCGTCTTATCCGCGCCGGCTACAGCCTTCTCGATCTCATCACGTACTTTACCGCAGGCCCGAAAGAGGCCGCGGCCTGGACGGTCAAGCGCGGCACCAAAGGGCCGCAGGCCGCGGCGGTCATCCACTCCGATTTCGAGCGCGGCTTCATCCGCGCCGAGACCATCGCGTACGAGGACTACGTGACCTTTGGCGGGGAAGTGGGGGCGCGTGACGCGGGCAAGATGCGCCTGGAGGGAAAATCGTACATCGTCGCCGACGGCGACGTCATGCACTTCCGGTTTGCCACATGATCAGATGACAGAGATCAGATGACCCTGACCTCTGTCATCTGACATCTGTCATCACCTGTCCCCGCTGCCGGATCGCGCCGAGATGCTCGTTGATGCGAAACATGATCAAAAAGAATTCCGACAGAATACGCGCGAACACCACCCCGATCACCACGCCACCCATGCTGCCGAGAACCCACAACAGTCCGCCCAGCGGATGCAGAGACATAAGCGCCAACCCCGATATGATTCCGGACAAACCGAACAAGGTCGAGATGCCGAGCGCAAGCCAATAGAAGATCTTGATGATTGAAGGGGTAATGAAGCGTTCCCATTGCAGCAGATCGCGATAATCGAACATAGGGCTCTCTCCTCACGCGCCTCTACCTTACCGGACAGACCTCGCGGAACCAACCGGCCGCTGTCTCGTTCCCCACAAGAGCGCGGGCCGCCATCGCTACTGGATCGGCCGATCAGATTCTCGCAAATCGAATGCAGGGGAAGGAAGATCGACATGCGAACGGGCCTTTTCGCGATCATGACGGCAGGCAACATGTTTGCAGCTGTTCTGCTGACTGCCGGTCCGGCAACGGCGCGTGCGACCGAGCTTGCGCAAGCCAATTTCGAGGGGCGCATGGGGCCTTCCCGCAGCCCGGATGTCGTTGTCGAAGAGCCTCGGCCGCCGCGAGCCATCATCGAGACTGAAGGACGCGGCGAGCATCGGAGCTGTCAGCCCGTGACCATTACCGAATGGCACGATGGGGTTAAGGTCACGCGAACGCAGCAGCAGTGCGACCGCTGAGGCTTGGCAACAAAATTTCCCGGCTTGGTTAACTTCGGCGGCAGCAGCTTACCGCCGCTTACGTAGCCCGGATGAGCGCGCTTTTCGCGCGACATCCGGGGTCCCGCATGTCGCTGCGCTCATGCGGGCTACCAGCTGCTACCGCCTCTCGCACCTCCTCGCACGTGGACGTTTGCTCCTCCGCCCGGCAACCGATAGGATCGCATCGGCAACGAGGGAACGCTGACGCCGCAAGCGGCGTTGATTTCCGTTCGCGTATCCCCGGGCAGAGGAGCACATCATGACTACGCATGTTCGCACCGCATGTCTTGCACTCGCTTTCGCCGGCGTGACTGGGCCGGCCCTGGCCCAGACCTGGGTCTATGAGCAGGACTATGGCGCTCGTGTCTATCGACCGCGCGCTGTCTATCAGGAGCGCTACGTTCCGCGCGTCTACAATTCGTACGCACCGGCCTACAACGCCTACGCATATGAGCCGGTCGTCTCCGCGCCGGCCGTTGCTGTCGGCCGGACGCAGCGCACCGTGGTCAGTCGCACCATCATTCCGCAGGGGCGTGGACGCGGACCAATCGTGAAGGAGCGCATCGTCAGCGAGACGACCGGGCCGGTCGTCACGCGACCCGCCGCTGTCGACTACGCCTATCGCCCGGCCGTCACCGACGCCTATGCACTGGCGCCCTTGCCGGCTCCGCGTGTTGTCAGGCGACCGCTCGTGGTGGACTACGGCCCACGCGTCACGGAGAGCTACGCCTTGGCGCCCATTGCCCAGCCGGTTGTTACGACGGTCCGGCCCTATCGCTATTTCAACAATCGACTTATTGTGATCGACCCCGTGACCGGCGACGTCGTTTCTGAAGTCAACGACTGATCACTCTCCGCGGCACGGCACAAGGTCAATTCCGGCGGCCCCCGCGGCCGCCGGAATTTTTTATGGCGATACCCGCGCATGCGGGCATCCAGTAGAACTCCAGGTCAGCGTTTCCTTAGTTCTAATCATCAATACCACCAGCCTCGTCCTGAGGAGCCCGCGTAGCGGGCATCTCGAAGGACGGCCGCAAGCGAGATCGCTCCAGTCACTATCCTTCGAGACGGCGCTGCGCGCCTCCTCAGGATGAGGGGCCGTGGATCGTCTGCGGCGCGGCGGCAACAGCCCAGAACAAAATCATCCGTGGAGCGTTGGCTTTAACGAGGTGGAAGAGGGCGCGTTTTAGACAAGGCATGCGTGTTGGTGCCGGCAAACGTCATGTCCCGTCGCTTTTGCAATTGCTTTACCACGATTGTAACCATGTCAGCGGTAGGTCTTGCCGCGGCGGGGTGCGCGATTTTGGTCTTTGCGGCGTCCGGAAGCGCTCGTGCCGGGGAAGCGCGCCATGAAACTACCGGGAGCGTCGGTGCTGTGCGCTCCGACCGCGGGAGCTTGGCGCTGACGGATGAGCAACAGGACCGCATCTTCCAATACTTGCTTGGTTTTCCTGATGCGGTGCGCGGCGATGCGCGTCTGCCGGGCTTGGCGGAGAGGCTGCCGCGCGAGCAGCTGTTGCAGGAGTTGCCTGCCAGCGTCGTCAGGGAAATCCCGCGCCTAAGCGCCCACAAATTCCTGAAGCTGGAAGATCGCATTTTGTTGGTCAATCCAGAGACGCGCGTCGTCGTGGCGATGATTCCGCGCTACAAGCTCGTATGGTGAGCTTCACCCGGCATCGTCATGCGCGGGCTTGTCCCGCGCATCCACGTCTTTCTTGCAGCCAGCAAAGACATGGATGGCCGGAACAAGTCCGGCCATGACGGGGCTGGAAAAATATCCGGCTGATGCGGTGACCAGAGCGCCTCAATCGGATAACAGTTATTTCCGCACAATGGATCAGTCCAAGGCGTCGGCGGCGCCGCGTTCCCTCAAGGACCGACGGCCGATCCCAAGCGGGAGCATGTCATGTCGCAGGTTGCCGAGAAGCTGGATCATCCGTCCCAGGCCGCGCCCAACGAAGCTTCATTCAATTGGGATGATCCGCTCGATCTGGAGAGCGAGCTTTCTCCGGAAGAACGCATGGTGCGCGATACTGCGCGCGGCTATGCCCAGGACAAGCTTTTCCCGCGCGTGCTTCTCGACAATCGCGAGGAGCGTTTTGATCGTTCGATTGTCAAGGACATGGGGTCGCTCGGCCTGCTCGGCGCCACCATTCCGGAAGAGTACGGCGGGGCCGGGCTTGGCTACGTTGCCTATGGGCTGATCACGCGCGAGGTCGAACGCGTTGATTCCGGCTATCGCTCCGCCATGTCCGTGCAATCCTCTCTGGTCATGCACCCTATCTTCACGTTCGGAAGCGAGGCACAGCGCAGAAAGTACTTGCCGAAGCTCGCAACCGGCGAGCTCGTCGGCTGCTTCGGGCTGACCGAGCCGGATCACGGCTCCGATCCGGGATCGATGGCCACCCGCGCCGAGAAGGCATCCGGAGGATATCGGCTGACGGGCAACAAGATGTGGATCACCAATGCGCCGGTCGCCGATGTCGCGGTGGTCTGGGCCAAGCTCGACGGGGTGATCCGCGGTTTCGTGGTCGAGCGCGCCAGCCGGGGATTTTCAACGCCGAAGATCGCCGGCAAGCTCTCGTTGCGCGCGTCATCCACCGGCGAGATCGTGCTGGAGGATGTTTTCGTGCCCGAGGAGAACCTGCTGCCGAACGCGAAAGGGCTCGCCGGTCCGTTCTCCTGCCTCAATGTTGCCCGTGCCGGGATTGCCTGGGGCGCCATCGGCGCCGCCGAGTTCTGCTGGCATCGGGCACGGCAATACGTGCTGGAGCGCAAGCAATTCGGCCGGCCGCTCGCCGCCAATCAGCTCGTTCAGAAGAAGCTTGCCGACATGCAGACGGAGATCACGCTCGGCCTGCATGCGGCGCTGCGTCTCGGCCGACTATTGGAGGAAGGGAGGGCGGCGCCGGCCGCGATCTCGCTGCTCAAGCGCAACAACTGCGGCAAGGCTCTGGAGATCGCACGGTCGGCGCGTGACATGCACGGCGGCAACGGCATCTCCGACGAGTTCCACGTGATGCGCGTCATGTGCAATCTGGAGACGGTCAATACCTACGAGGGCACGCACGATATCCACGCGCTCATCCTGGGCCGCGCCCAGACCGGAATTCAGGCGTTCGTTTAGCCGAACGATTCATCACCTGAGCCGCACGTGAAAAACATCAATCCAAACCCGTTCACGACCCGCCCGGAGATCGACGGCACCTTTGGCGTGGTCGCCTCGACGCACTGGATCGCCACCGCGGTGGGGATGGCGACGCTGGAGAAAGGCGGCAACGCATTCGATGCGGCGGTGGCCACGGCGTTCACGCTGCAGGTGGTCGAGCCGCATCTCAACGGACCCGGCGGCGAGGCGCCGATCATCGTCAATGATGTGCGCAGGCGCGGGACGGAAGTGATCTGCGGCCAGGGGCCGGCGCCGGCACGAGCCACCATCGCGCATTATCGCGGCCTCGGCCTCGACATGGTGCCCGGCACCGGGCTGCTTGCGGCGTGCGTGCCGGCGGCGTTCGACACCTGGATGCTGCTGCTGCGCGACTACGGCACCATGGAGCATCGCCGACGTTCTATCGCCGGCGATCCACTATGCCCGGCACGGGCATCCGCTGGCGGAACGGGCAAACGCCACCATCGGCACCGTGGCTGAACTTTTTCGCAAGCATTGGCCGACATCGGCGGCGGTGTACCTGCCCGGCGACAAGGTGCCGGCGCCCGGTACGCTCTTCACCAATCCAGCCCTGGCGCAGGCCTATTCGCGCGTGCTGCGCGAGGCGGCAAGCGCCGGGGGCGACCGCGTCGACCAGATCGAAGCGGCGCGCCGCGCCTGGTCGCACGGCTTCATCGCCGAGGCGATCGACCGCTTCTGCCGCGAGGAAGCCGCTCTGGATACGAGCGGCGAGCCCCACCACGGCGTTCTCACCGGGGATGACATGGCGCGCTGGCATGCCCATGTCGAGGCGCCGCTGAGCTACGATTACGGCCGCTATACCGTGTGCAAGGCCGGTCCATGGTCGCAAGGGCCGGTCATGCTGCAGCAGCTGGCGCTGCTCAAGGGCTTTGACCTTGACGGCGCCGATCCCACGAGCGCCGAGTTCGTGCACATTCTCGTGGAATGCTCCAAGCTCGCTTACGCCGACAGGGAGAAATTCTACGGCGATCCGGACCATGCGGAAGTGCCGATCGCCACGCTCCTCTCCGACGCCTACAACGATGCGCGCCGCAAGCTCGTCGCCGGCGAGGCCTCGCATGAACTGCGGCCCGGTTCGGTTGCCGGTTTCGGCGCCGTGGTGAAGCTGCGGCGCGAGGACGGGAAGCGGCGCGCGGTCGCCGGAATGGGGGCGGGCGAGCCGACCGTCGGCCGTCTTGGCCAGATGCGCGGCGATACCGTCCATCTCGATATCGTCGATCAGGCCGGCAACATGGTCTCGGCGACGCCGTCGGGCGGCTGGCTGCAGTCGTCTCCGGTGATTCCCGAGCTCGGATTCTGCCTCGGCACCCGCGCCCAGATGTTCTGGCTGGAAGAAGGTCATCCCGCGGCGCTTGGGCCGGGCCGGCGGCCGCGCACCACCTTGTCGCCGACCTTGGCGCTGCGCGACGGAGAGCCTTACCTCGCCTGGGGCTCGCCGGGCGGCGACCAGCAGGATCAGTGGACCACGCAGCTCTTCCTGCGGCACGTTGCGGCCGGCATGAATCTGCAGGAAGCCATCGACGCGCCGGCCTGGCACTCCGAGCATTTTCCCATCTCGTTCTGGCCGCGCACCGCGCGGCCAGGCGTCCTCGTCGTCGAGGGACGGCTCCCTAAAACGACGGTGGCCGAGCTTGAACGGCGCGGTCACATCGTCGAGGTTGACGCCGACTGGTGCGAGGGCCGGCTGACCGCGGCATGTCGCGACGGCCGGCATCGCCGGGCGGCCGCCAATCCGCGCGGCATGCAGGCCTATGCCGCGGGTCGCTGAGTTGTAGCTCGGATGCGCACGGCAACATCGGAGATAGCGCCGGCAGCTGCCTCGGGCATCGTCATGCTTGACGCGGTCGCGCTCGGCCGCGCGATCCGCGCCCGCCAGGTGTCCTGCGTCGAGGTCATGACGGCCTATCTCGATCACATCGACAACCTCAATCCGCGGGTGAACGCCATTGTCGCGCTGCGCGATCGCACTGACTTGTTGACGCAGGCGCGCGAAAGCGACGCGCAGCTCGCGCGCGGCGACACAACAGGCCCGCTGCACGGGTTTCCCTTCGCGGTCAAGGATCTCGCACCGGTCAAGGGCATGCCCATGACCATGGGCTCGCCCATCCTGAAGGATTTTGTCCCGGCGGCCGACAGCATCATGGTCGAACGGCTGCGCAAAGCCGGCGCGATCTTCATCGGCAAGACGAACACGCCCGAGTTCGGGCTCGGCTCGCACACCTACAATCCCGTCTACGGCGTGACGCGCAACGCCTACGACCAGTCGCGCTCCGCCGGCGGCAGCAGCGGCGGCGCCGCGGTGGCGCTGGCGCTGCGCATGCTCCCCGTCGCCGACGGCAGCGATTACGGCGGCAGCCTGCGCAACCCCGCCGGCTGGAACAACGTGCTCGGCTTTCGCACGAGCTTCGGGCGCGTGCCGGCGGACGGCCGCGACGCGTGGCTGCCGTCGATGGGCGTGCTCGGCCCGATGGCGAGGACTGTGCCGGACCTCGCCATGCTGCTCGCGGTCCAGGCCGGCTACGACGCGCGCGTGCCGTTGTCGCTCAGCGATTCCGCCACGATGTTCGATGCGCCGCTCGACGTTGACCTCAAGGGCAGGCGCGTCGCCTGGGCCGGCGACTTCAACGGCGCCGTGCCGTACGCGCCCGGCGTGCTGGAGGTCTGCGGGCACGCGCGCAAGACCTTCGCGGGGCTTGGAATGATTGTCGAGGACGCGGCGCCGGACTATCCGCCCGATCAGGTCTGGAAGGCCTGGCATGACCTGCGCGCGTGGCAGAGCGGCGGCACGCTTCTTCCCTTCTACAAGGATGCGGAAAAACGAAAGCTGTTGAAGCCGGAAGCGGTATTCGAGATCGAGAGCGGGCTCAAGCTCACCGCCTACGACATCGCCGCCGCTTCCCTCGTGCGCACGGAGTGGTACCAGGCGGTGCGGCGGCTGTTCGAAAAATACGATTATCTGATCGTGCCCACGGCGCAGCTCTTTCCGTTCGACGCTCGAGATGAAATGGCCGAGCGAGCTTGCCGGCCGGCGGATGCAAACCTACCACGAGTGGATGAAGGGCGTCGTTCTCATCACCATGTCGGGATGTCCGGCGCTGGCGGCGCCTGCCGGGTTCAGCGAGGCGGGCCTGCCGATCGGCATCCAGATCGTCGGCCCCAACCAGGCCGATCTGGCGTGCCTGCAACTGGCGCACGCCTATGCTGCGGCCGCCGATCCAATTTTCCGCCGGCTTCCGCCGCTTTTGGCAGGAAAATAGACCAATATGGGCGCTGAATCCTGTCTTTTTGTGCCAGAACCACCCCTCAAAATCCCTCCTATCGTTGATTCTAAAGGGAAATTTGGTTTCATTCCGGGAAAACGCATCTTTTGAGGTTATGCAGTAGAAACTTCAACCTAAAGTATACACAGCCCCTCGTCGCCACGGCGGTCGATAGCACAAACAGTGAACATCGGCAAGTCTGAAATGAACCGGGAAAGTGTTCCAGAGCCTCTAATGTTGAAACATCCAGTTGTACTCTGAGGCAGTAACGGTTTCACGCGACGACCATCGCGAACTCCCAATTTGCAGCTCGCGAAGCGGCTCGACGGCGCTACGGGCTGCTACGACGATTTCCGGGTCGTGGATTCTGGCGGGGAAACGTATTCGATCTCGACCGCGCCCTCGTGAGCGACTATGCGCGGTTTGCTCTCCACCGGCGTCGCCCCCTTCCAGCGCCCGCGCCGCCACGTTCATCTTTGCGATGGTGACCGAGCTTCATGCCGCGCTCGACCGCGTCTACAAGCTCGCCGTCAGCTTGCCCGACGCGCCGCTGCTGCGCTTTCGCGCCGAGACGCCCAAGAGGTTCTCAGCCGTGTAGCGCATAAGCACTCGATAGAATTGGTTGGTCGCACCGCCAATGCTCGCCAAGGCATCAAAGATCAAATCGCCGAAATGGCCTGCCCCCGGTTTGGATGACACCTGCTTAAGCTAGTCCAGCCTGCCTCTCGAACTCCATGGGGCTCCGATATCCGATTGTAGAGTGCCTGCGCTTCGGATTGTAGAACCGCTCGATGTAGTCGAACACATCTGCCTTGGCCTCATCGCGCGTGCGATACAGCTTGCGCGCTGTGCGCTCGGTCTTCAACGACGAGAAGAAGCTCTCCATTGCGGCGTTGTCCCAGACATTGCCCGAACGGCTCATCGAACAGACGAGGCCATGGTCGGCCATCAACCGCTGGAACTGCTCGCTGGTGTATTGACTGCCGCGATCAGAGTGATGCAGCAGCGCATCCGGCTTGCCCCGGCGCCAGATCGCCATCACCAGGGCATCCGTGACAAGCTGTGCTGTCATTGCTGCGCTCATCGACCACCCGACAACGCGGCGAGAGAAGAGATCGACGACGGCAGCTACATACAGCCAGCCTTGCGCTGTCCAGATATAGGTGAAGTCAGCGATCCATTTGCGGTTTGGTGCGGGCGCTTCGAAGCTGCGGTCGAGCACGTTTGGCGCGACGGCGTCGGCCTGCCGCTCACCCAGATCGGGCGGCAGGCGGCGCCGTCGCGGACGCGCTTTAAGCGCCTGTAGCCGCATCAACCGCTCGATCCGATGCCGCCCGCAAGATACCCCTTCGGCCAACAGGTCGTGCCACACCCGCCTGGCGCCGTAGGTTCGATCGCTCGCAAGGAAGCTGGCACGAACCTTCGCACCAAGCTCCTCATCGCTGCGGCTGCGCTGACTGCGTGGCCGCGTCAGCCAAGCATAGAAGCCGCCTCGCGAGACACCGAGCGCCTCGCACAACCAATCCGCAGGCCAGACCCCCCGGTGCTTCACAATGAAATCGAACTTCACGTCGATTCCTTCGCGAAGTAGGCCGCGGCTTTTTTTAGGATGTCTCGCTCCGCCTTCAGTTTCGTGACCTCTCGCTTGAGACGGGCGATCTCAAGCTGCTCCGGCTTCATCTGGCCGTGCCCAGGAAAGGCGTATTGCGGATCGTCGGCGAACTTCTTCACCCAATCGCGCAACTGCGACGTATGCACGCCGAGGTCTTGCGATGCCTGCACATAGGACACGCCGCGATCCTTGATCAGGCGCACCGCCTCAAACTTGAACTCGCGGGTAAACTTCCGTCTCTCCATGACCCACCTCCAGCTCCATCAAAGCACCTAACTCGGTGTCTGCGGAACCGGGGGCAGGCCAAAACTGTAAGCGGCCACAATAAGCTTTCGACTTCTTTCCTTATCGTGGAACTGCTGCAGCAACGTGTTCTCGGTCACATTCGTCCTTTCCAAGAACTGGTCGTACTGCTGCAAAATCTCTCTTATGATGGTGTGAGAACTATCAAGACTTTTCTGTTGAAGGAGCCATTCCAAACGAGCCGTGGGCGTTAGCTGGCTCATGGCAAGCGCGTCGTCTGGGGTGACGGTATTTGCCATCCGGTAGAAAGCCAGGAGATAAAGTAGCGCAGAATAACACGTCAACATTCGGCTGTGTTTTAATTTGTAGTTCTTTAGTTTTCCCTTTGCTTTTTCATCTTCCGGCGCGCGTTGCGTTCTCGCCTCATAATTCACGCAGAACGTGCGCCACAAACGTATGATGTCGTTCGCCAAGAACGCAGGGATGAAGTCTGATTTATGATCTTCGTAATCGCGCCAATACGCCTTTATCACCTCTTTGATCACTTCGAGGTGCACCTCTTCTCCCAGAAGAGCGCAACTCTCAAGCAGCAGAAGAAGGCGTGCTGTGAATGTGTTTTCGATGTCGTCCTCAGGCTGTCCGAGCGTCTTCGTAAAGTCATCCACGGAATAGTGAACCAAGTATCGACCGTCACCGGAAAATTCGGGAATACCCAGCGCTCGCGTCGCCCCAATAAGATCTGCCTTTATGCAGACAGCGTCCAACTCCTTCAGCAGGCTGCCTTCCCTGCCATCCGCACCCTTAATTCCATTGTTCTTGCCGACTATAAACAAATCCAGGTCGCTGAACCGGCCGGCTTCGCACCTTCCAAATGATCCGGTCGCGTAAGCACAGGCTTTTCGGGCGGCTAAGTCGGTTGAAGTACCTAATCTTTGACGCAATTGCTCCAGGCGAGTCGCCGTGTCTTCGCGACGGCTACAGAGTTCTTTCACGCACCCCCTCCCATTCGAATACGTTTGCAAAAATTTCTGCTTGAGCAATGGCATCATCCACAGCGTGGTGGGTGTGCTTGTGTTTAGGCAGAAGTGATGCCCGAATTCGAGATCGACTTGCCTCGGAGATGGGCAATCCAGCCTTCACGGAGAGTGCTGTCTTAATGTCGAAGCAACGTGAATAACCAAAGGGCGATCCGGCTGGGCAAAACCGAACAAAATACCAGTAAAGCCATGTCCAATCGAAGCTTAGTGGATATGCCACGAGTACCGGCTGTGCTCCATCAGCAATGTCCTTTACCCACTCGTTGGCCTCTGCCATCGCCTTGATGGGAGGCTCGCCTTCGGCAATCAGACGATTTCTGTCCAAGCGATTTACGCGCAGCGCTTCGTCCTGGAAAACTTCAGAGATCGGCTGCAATTCCTTGTAAAGCAGTCTGTCGTACGCGGCTGGGCGCTTAAATCGATCGCCATCAAAGCAGCCAGCGTAGACGATTGCAAATGACAGCATTGAGTACGGACCTGGAATAGGCCCGTCTGTCTCAACGTCTGCAGAAAAATATGCGTCCACTACGTGTCCAATCGAGTTTCGAAGTGAAGCTTGCGAATCCAGCAACCGAGATAGACTACCCAATCGACATTTATCGGCAAAGGCCTGCTCTGGCCGCATGAGCCCGTAGGTCATCCATATGACTGACTTCACCCGTGCCTGGCCGTCAATTCCAGGCTAGTACCGCTGCACAGTGATTATGACTTTTTGATTTGAGCTTCGCGAGCGGAAGCGGGCTGTGGATAGGCCCTCCCCATTTTGGCGCGGGCTTTATCGGTTGTGAACATCCATTTGATGCGCGCGCCCGAGGAATTTCGCTGACGTTCCCAGACAGCGATCTCGGATATGAGCTGCTCCTTGTTGTCGATGCGCCTGTCGAGGCATTGGCTGCGCAACACTCCGATTTCGATCTCGACCATGTTGAGCCAACTTGCGTGCTTGGGGGTGTAATGGAGCTCCAGTCGTCGCAAAATGCGCCGAGCTTCGGTGGGCGGGAATGCCTGGTACAGGGCGCCGGCTGAGTGGGTCGATAAGTTATCCTGCACAACCCGGATGTACTCGGCATCGGGATAATGGACATCGACGAGTTCGCGCATGCATTCGGCGTAGTCTTCTGCTGCTCGCCGCTCAGTGACCTTGACCTTGCGCCAGGGTCGATGCACGTCGAAGAAGACGAACAGGTTAGCCGTTCCATTGCGCTTATACTCGCAGTCGTAACGTTCGAGCTGGCCAGGAGCGGGCGGGATCGGCTGGCGTACCTCACCGATGAGCTGGGCCGGGCTCTCGTCGAAACAGACCACCGGGCGCTTGGGATCGGGCTCTTCGGCATAAAGGTCGAGCACATCCTCCATGCGGGCGACGTATTCGCCGTCGACCTGCGGAATGCACCACATGTCCTTGCGCCAGGGCTTGAGGTCGTTTTCGGCCAACCGCCGGCGCACGGTCTCACGCGAGACACTGTCGTGCTCGGTGAGGCTGACCAGCTTGCCAGCCAACAGCTCCAGGGTCCAACGGGCGCGTCCCTGCGGGGGCTTGGAACAAGCCGTGGCGACCAGCAGGGCTTCCTCTTTGCCTGAGAGCTTACGGCTCGCTCCCGAGCGCGGCACTTCACTGAGCGCAGCCTCCAGGTTGCCGAGCACGAAGCGCTGCTTGGTCCGGTAGACGGTCGAGCCGCCAACGCCCACGCTGGTCGCGATATCGTCGTCGCTGGCCCCTGCGTCGGCGGCCAGCAAAATCTGCGCTCGTTTGAGCCTGCGCGCCGCGTGCTTGCCCCCGCTCAGAAGCGCAGTGAGCTCGGTGCGCTCGGTTTGTCTCAGTTCGACCCGATAGCGTACATTCATCTGTGCCTCCTCCCTGGTTCGAGGCACGGACGAACAACTGAATCGGATGGCGGGCGTGAGTCGCGCGGCAAAAAACTTCACGCCTAAGCAGGGCCAATATCTGGCGTTTATCCACCTTTACACGCGCCTGCACCGCCGGCCGCCAGCCGAAACGGATATGCGGGAATATTTTCGCGTCAGCCCACCTTCGGTTCACCAGATGGTGCTCACGCTCGAACGGGCAGGATTCATCCGACGACAGCCCCGCGTCGCTCGCAGCATCGAAATGCTCGTTGATCCGAAATGCCTGCCAGAGCTACTTTGACCCGGGTTTCAACCTGTCAAAATCACTGTGCAGCGGTACTAGTTCCGGCACGCGTGTAGGTTGATCTTTGCTCAGGCGCCGGTGGACGACGAACGTATCACACCACCTTACTTAAGGCCGGCTATGGCATTTGGCACGGCCGCCGAACGGATCGCATCTTGGACGAGCTCAATGTCGCGGGAATCGCCGTAGGTCCGTCCCCGCAAAATCGCCAGCACTGAGGCAATTTCCGATTGAGCAGCACGTCCGTTCAAGTAGAATAAAAATAGAGAGAGGGATGGGGACTCCGCCGTGAACGTCTTCGATTTGGATCGCGCACTTGTCGGCGGCTACGCGCGATTTGCTTGCTCCTTTACCCGCATGCCTGACTACACCTAGCAGCGGCCTTTATGATTATAACGAGGCCGACACCCGCGCAAAGCTGGTTCGTATAGGGCAGTTCGCCGATGTCACTACTAAAGAACCTGAACGTGAGCGCAACTGAGCGGACTACCCATCCGAAACGTTCCGCGTGCCCAAATCCAACGCGCCGCTTCGGCGAGTGCCGCACTGCCCGCCTCGCGCCGGCGGCCGAGCACCGGATGGAGCGCAGCGAGCTGGCGGCATGAGCGCTGCTCCATCAGGTCCCGACGCACAAGGAAACCTGTTCGAGGTCGAGGCGACGCGCACCCTGCTCGACGCTCTGCTCACCGATTCGCGCCTCTATCATAACAGCGCGGACTACAAGGGGCTCCTCGACTTCGTCGTGCGGCTGCGCAATTTCGCGCCGTTCAACGCCATGCTGCTCCAGGTGCAGAAGCCCGGTCTCACCTATGCGGCCTCCGCTGCCGACTGGCGGATCAGGTTCGGTCGCAAGCCGAAGGAAGGCGCGCGACCGCTGCTGATCCTCTGGCCGTTTGCTCCTGTCGCTCTTGTCTACGATGTCATGGACACCGAGGGTAAGGATCTGCCGCAGGATGTGGCGTCATTTTTCGCGCGCGGTCCGATCCGCGACATTGAGATCGGA
This sequence comes from uncultured Alphaproteobacteria bacterium, assembly GCA_963841105.1. Lineage (GTDB taxonomy): Bacteria > Pseudomonadota > Alphaproteobacteria > Rhizobiales > Xanthobacteraceae > VAZQ01. The sequence continues at coordinate 40,878 of CAWJCB010000001.1, read as the reverse complement.
AGGTTTCGCGAGTTGACCGGCAACAGGAACATCCTCTGGGCCGATCTCGATGCCGGCGACGCCAAGGCCGGCTCGATCCGTTGCACGAAGAGGGCGGCGAACGACAAGGAGAGCAATACCTACCGGATTTTCATCAACAAGCATCATCCCGCGCCGGTGCAATTCGTGACGCTGACGCACGAGCTCGCTCACCTGTTTCTGGGTCATCTCGGAGCAGACAATGCCCTTGGTGTAAGGGACCGCTCCGACCTCGCGCACCGGCAGGAGGAGCTCGAAGCCGAAAGCGTGGCGTTCATCGTCTGCGAGCGAAACGGCGTCGAGTTCGAGATCGAAAACCTACCTGGCAAATTTTGTGAATCAGAACACGACCGTCGGAAACCTCGACATCTACCAGGTCATGCACGCCGCCGGGCAGATCGAGACGCTGCTGGGCATTGGCGCAAAGACCAATTTCAAGGTTGCCGGGTAGCGGCCGATGATCGCGCCGGAGAACCCACCCGGCTTCGTGGTGCGCACCGAGGCGCAGAAGGCGGCGTGGGACAACGGCTACCGGATCGAGCGCGGCATCGAAGGTTGCCAGCAGTGCAAGTTGGGCTTAGTTCATCGATTTCGAAGTTCAATCATATGCCGCGTCATTCCGGGTCGAGGCCCGAAGGGCCGCGAGCCCGGAATCCAGACGTTTACTGGATTCCGGGTTCGCCGCTACGCGGCCAAGTTTACGCAGGCTGCGTAAACTTGCCTGCGTCGGCGCCCCGGAATGACAAGTTTCGCCATCAGTCGTCATGGCCGCGACGAGCGCGGCCATGACGGAAAATTCCCTCCAACCTTCATATCCATCATGCTGAAGTAGGGGCACAAGCCCCCCACACCATCGTTGCGCGGGCAACGCCCTGCCAATAGAGTGAAGTCCAATTCCCGGAGGCTCCCCCGAGCGGCGTCCGGAGACCTCGAGAGAGGGTTTGCCCCATGAACATTCGCGAAACCGCGCCCCGCATCAGCGAGCTGGAGAAGATTTCCACGCGCACCGACACGCGCGATTATCTGGCCAAGGCCGCGCCGGTGACGGAGAAGCTCAAGGACTGGCTCGTTGTCGATGTCGATGCCCATGTCAACGAGATATCGTTCTGGCCGGAAATCACCGAGCGCATCGACAACGACGTTCTGCGCTACATCGCGCAGGCCTTCCGCGATCGTACGGGTTCGCCGCCGGGTTTGTTGAACGCCAATGGCCCGCTCTATCAGGACGTGGCCGGCCGCATCATGCACCAGCAGGCGCTGGCCGAGCCTACTCCGCCCGGGCTGCATCGCCAGGTCCAGCTCTGCCAGCGCGCCATGGATGCCATGGGCATTGACTATATGGTGGTGTTTCCAACCCCCATGCTTTCGCTCGGCATGCATCCGCAGGCCGACGCCGAAGTGGCGCTCGGTAACGCCTATAACCGCTGGCTGGTCGAGAAGTATCCTGCCCCAGGATCCCCGCCAGAAAGCGCTGCTCTACCTGCCGTTCAACGATCCCGACGCATCGGTTGAAACGGTCGAGAGATTTGCCGATGCGCCCGGCGTCGTCGGCTTCTCCGTTACCTCAACACGCCACAAGCCGGTGTGGCACAACTCCTATATGCGGCTTTACGCGGCGCTGCAGGACGTGGGCAAGCCGCTCGGCTTCCATGCCGGCTTCACCTGGGGCGACCCGTCGTTTGCGCAACTCAACCGCTTCATCGGAATGCACTCGCTCTCCTTTGCGCATTTCAACATGATTCACATGACCAACTGGGTGCTCAACGGCATTCCTGAGCGCTTCCCCAGGCTCAAGGTGATCTGGATCGAGAGCGGCCTCGCCTGGATTCCGTTCCTGATGCAGCGGCTTGATACGGAATACATGATGCGCACCTCCGAATGCCCGCTGCTCAAGCGGCGGCCGAGCGAGTACATGCAGGAGATGTATTATACGAGCCAGCCGCTCGAGCGCAGCAACATGAAGCTGACGCAGGCCACGTTCGAGGCGATGCGGGCGCAGACCCAGCTTCTCTACGCATCGGATTGGCCGCATTGGGACTTCGACGCGCCGAGCTCGATCATGAAGCTGCCCTTCCTCGACGAGCAGGCCAAACGCAACATCATGGGGCTGACCGCGGCGCAGCTTTTCGGGCTCGACGTGCCGCCGGCAAAATCCGGCAAGAAGGCGCCGGCGCGGCCGGTCGCGGTTCCGGCCGAATGAGCGCGCACGCACTGCCGGCAATACCTCCCTGAAAGGCGAGGGCAATCGCACTTGACACCCGTGACCCCCTCACCCGGCGCCTTTGGCGCCGACCTCTCCCCGCTGGGGAGAGGTAATGGAGTCTGTTGCTCGTGCGATGACCATCTCGAACCGCGGAGAAAGCTCTCAAGTGGCTTCCAAGACTCGGTTCACCTCTCCCCGGCGGGGAGAGGTCGCGAGCGAAGCGAGCGGGTGAGGGGGGCCGTAGCCAACCCAGATGCGACCGCCTCTTTCAGGGGAGGTACACCGAGGCCAACGCCATGAGTTCCGCAACGACGAAAGCCGATGTCGCCGATCCCGGCGCGGCGTTTTGCGCACTGACCGAGGACGCGATCCGCAACGGCAATCCTGATCTGGTTGCCGACGAGGTTCTCCAGCGCGTTCTCTCGGCCGCGGTGCGGCTCTATGCCGCCAAATGGGAGAACCGGGCGAGGAGCTGGCGCCTTTCGGCGATCGGCCGGTGAACGCCACCGAGGCGGTCACGGCAATCTGCGCCATCATGCGCGCCGCCGACCTGAACTTTTTCGATTTGCAGATGTGGTACCGCCGTGCACGCAATGAGTAGTAGCGGCTCTCCGTCATGACCGGACCCTCGGATCGAGTCCGAGGGCGGGCTTGTTCCGGTCATCCACGCCTTCCCCCCTTTCTGGGAAAAACGTGGATGGCCGTGACAAGCACGGCCATGACGGCGAAGAGTGGTTTGAAACAGGTGAAACGATGAACGAGATCATGGTGGGCGAGTTGCGCGATTTCGCTGAGGGCGACTACCGCGTGCTCCGGGTGGAGGACTTCGAGCTCGGAATCTTCCGGAAGGGAGATCGGCTGCTCGCCTATGAGAACCACTGTCCACATGATGGCGGCCCGGTATGTCAGGGCAAGGTGATCCCGCGCGTCGAGGAAGAGCTTGCCCCTGACCAGACGAGCCGCGGTCTGCGCTTCTCCAGCCGGCACAACATCGTCTGCCCCTGGCACGGCTGGGAGTTCGATATCGAAACCGGCCGCCATTGCGGCGATCCCAAATATCGTCTGCGCCCGGTCAATGTCAGGGTGCACAACGACCGTGTCTATGTGACGCTGCCGAACGCCGCTTGAGCTTGCCACCTCATGACACTCCGATGGTGCTGATCTATTTTCCGCCGTCATGGCCGGGCTCGTCCCGGCCATCCACGTCTTGCTTTCGGCGCAACAGACGTGGATGCCCGGAACAAGTCCGGGCATGACGACTGAGGTCCCGGGAAAAGGCTACGACTATGTGATCGTCGGCGCCGGCTCGGCGGGATGCGTGCTGGCCAATCGGTTGAGCGAGGACGCCGGCGCCAAGGTGCTGCTGCTCGAAGCCGGCCCGCGCGATCGCCATCCGTTCATCCACATCCCGCTCGGCATGGGCCAGATGCACGAGCGCGGCATGTTCGACTGGGGCTATCACACCGAACCCGAGCCCAACCTGAACGGCCGCCGGATCGATGCCATGCGCGGCAAGGTGCTGGGCGGCTCCTCCTCGATCAATGTCATGGCCTACACCCGGGGCCATCGCGGCGATTACGACCGGTGGGCGCGCAACGGCGCCCGCGGCTGGTCCTACGCCGACGTGCTTGCGTATTTCAAACGATGCGAAACCTGGGAGCGCGGCGAAAATCGCTGGCGCGGCGGCTCGGGCCCGATCGGCACCGAATTCGCAAAGACGCGCGACCCCATCTACGACGCCTGGCTCGCAGCGGCCAAGGCGGCCGGCATGCCGGTGACGGACGATTACAACGGCAAAGGGCAGGAGGGTTTCGGGCGCGGTCAATACACCATCCGCGACGGCTACCGGTCATCGGCGGCCACCGCCTATCTCAAGCCGGCGCGCAAGCGGCCCAACCTGACCATCGCGACGGAGGCACACGCATCCCGACTGGTGATGCGGGGAACGCGGGCCATCGGCATCGCGTACGCGAAAAGGCGGAGGCGAGCGCGTCGAGGTTGCGGCGGATCGCGAAGTCATCCTCGCTGCCGGTGCATTCAACACCCCGCCATTGCTGATGCGCTCCGGCATCGGTCCGGCTGCGCACCTGGCCGAGATGGGCATCAAATGCGCCGCCGACCTGCCGGTCGGCAAGAATCTGCAGGACCATCTCGCGGTGCTCATCTTCTTTGCCCGGCGAAACGAAAGCACCTTTCGCCGCGACATGCGCTTCGACCGCATGGCCGCGGCGATGATCAGAGCGTATGTTCTTCGGCACCGGGCCCGGCACTGTCGTCCCCGGCGGCTTGCACGCCTTCATCAGGACGCGGCCGGAGCTTGCCGTGCCGGACATCGAGTTCATGTTCCGCGGCGCGCCGGCGCAACCGCATCTCTGGTTTCCCGTTGTCCGGCCCGCCTATCCCGACGGCTACGCCATTCGCCCGGCGCTTCTCCATCCCGACAGCCGCGGGCAGGTTCTGCTGCGATCGAGCGATCCCGCGGCGCCGCCGCGCATCATCTACAACTTCTTCTCCGCGCCGGACGACCTGCCGCGGTTGCGCGAAGGGTTTGAGCGCGCCCGGGTCGTGGCTTACCAGCAGCCGATGGACCCCTTTCGCGGCGATGAGGTGTCGCCCGGCGCGCAGGTGAAGACCGATTGCCGAGATCGACCGCTTCATCAGAGAGACGGTGATCACCGCCCATCATCCATGCGGGACCTGCGCCATGGGCATCGGTCCCGATGCCGTCACCGATCCGGCGCTGCGCGTGCGCGGCATCGAAGGCCTGCGCGTGGTTGATGCTTCCGTCATGCCCGATCTGGTCTCGGCGCATATCAATGCCTGCGTTCTCATGATCGCGGAGAAAGCCGCGGACATGATCATCGGGCAAGCCGCCGCCGCCGCCCGATCTGGAAGCTTGAAAACGATTAACACGATTGGTGCTCGACCCCATAGGCGCTAAAGCATCCCCACCGATCGTCATGGCCGGACTTGATCCGGCCATCCATCTTCGTCGAAAAAAGACTTTTACGAAGCCGATGGATTGCCGGGTCAAGCCCGGCAATGACGGGGGATGAAAGCGGCGCCGCGCATTGTCGCTGCCGCCATCACGCTTCCTTTGCCATTTCGCGCAACTTGAACTTTTAAATCTTTCCGGTCGAGGTATTCGGCAATTCGCCGAAAACGATGTAGCGCGGGCATTTGTAGCTTGCGAGATTCTTGCGGCACCAGGCGAGAAGATCATCGGGCGTGACATTGTGCCCCGGCTTGACCTCGACGAAGGCGCACGGCGTTTCGCCCCATTTGTCGTCGGGCTTTGCCACCACCGCCGCCGCGGCAACCGCCGGATGCTTGTAGAGCGCATCCTCGACCTCAATCGAGGAAATGTTCTCGCCGCCGGAGATGATGATGTCCTTCGAACGGTCCTTGAGCTGGATATAGCCGTCCGGGTGCATGACGCCGAGATCGCCGGAGTGAAACCAGCCGCCGGCGAACGCCGCTTGCGTGGCCGGCATGTTTTTGAGGTACCCTTTCATGACCACGTTGCCGCGGAACATGACCTCCCCCATGCTCTGCCCGTCCCTTGCAACCGGCGCCATGCTGTCGGGGTCGCGGACGTCGAGCGCTTCGAGAGGCACGTAGCGCACGCCCTGGCGCGCCTTCTTGGCGGCCTGCTCGGCCAGCGAGAGCGCGTCCCACGCGTCTTGCCACTCATTGACAGCGGCTGGGCCATAGGTTTCGGTCAATCCATAGAGATGAGTGACGTTGAATCCGGCGGCTTTCATCGCCGCCAGCACCGCTTCGGGCGGCGGCGCAGCGGCCGTGAAAAACTCCACCACATGCGCCAGCGGTTTCTTTTCCCCGGCGGGTGCATTGAGCAGGGTCGCCATCACAATGGGCGCGCCGCAGAGATGCGTCACCTTGTGGCTGGCGATCGCTTCGTAGATCGCCCGCGCGCGAACCTGGCGCAGGCACACATGGGTTCCGGCCACCACGGAGAGGGTCCACGGAAAGCACCAGCCGTTGCAATGGAACATCGGCAGCGTCCAGAGATAGACGCAGCCCTTGCGCATGCCGCCGGTAAGCACATTGCCGATTGCCAGGAGGTAGGCGCCGCGATGGTGGTAAACGACGCCCTTGGGATCGCCGGTGGTGCCCGAAGTATAGTTGAGCGAGATGGCATCCCATTCGTCGGCGGGCGCGTTCCATGCAAAGTCGCTGTCGCCTCCGGCGACGAGCTCCTCGTATTCGATGTTTCCGATCCGCTCGCCCGCGCCGGAATACTCGGCGTCGTCGTAATCGATGACGAGCGGTTTCGTCTTGGCCAGAGCCAGGGCTTCCTGCGCCAGCTTGGAGAACTCGCGATCTGCGATCAGCACCTTCGCCTCGCCATGATCGAGCTGAAAAGCAATGATCGGGGCATCGAGGCGGGTGTTGATGGTGTTGAGCACCGCGCCGGTCATGGGCACGCCGTAGTGGCACTCCAGCATGCCGGGCGTGTTGGCAAGCAGGACCGATACCGTGTCGCCGCGCCCGATGCCGCGCCGCGTCAAGGCAGAGGCAAGCTGGCGCGTGCGCGCGTAGAGCTCGGCATAGCTGCGGCGCATGGCGCCATGAATGATTGCCGTCTGCTCGGGAAACACCGCGGCTGCCCGCTCCAGAAACGACAGCGGGGTGAGCGGCTGATAGTTGGCCGGATTGCGCTCGAGGCCGGTGTCGTAGGGCGTCATGGGAATTGTCACGGGCGTCGTCTGGTCATGGTCATCGTCTTGGGCATTTCCGACACGCGCAGAGACAGCCTAAGACACTAGTACCCGGAATCACAGTTCACTGATACATGCAGTTATGAGAACTCGGGTCGCAGCCAAATCCACGGCGCGCTCCCTCTCCCCGCGCTTCTTGCGGGGAGAGGGTCGGGGTGAGGGGCGAACACATCGAAACGAGCCGTGCCCTCACCCCATCCCTCTCCCCGTAAGAACGGGGAGAGGGAGCAGGCCGGTGCCTGCCGATACATGCAAGTCATGCTTCAATGAAAGTGAGCACTAGCGAAGGCAATCCTATGCAATCAATCCACATCGCTTACGTTTGCAGCAATTGCGTCAGCGCACTGCGAATCAATTCGACCGAGATCGCGAACATCAAAAAATAGGCGATGCGAAAAAACAGCTCGGCCGGCGTTCTGCGCACCAGCCATATCCCGGCATAATTGGCGATGACGGCCACCGGCACCAGAAGCGCGCCGATGGTGAGGTTTTCCTGCGTCAACTGCCCAAGCGCGCCGAATGCCGGGATCTTCGAAGACATCGCTGGCGGCGAACAGCATGGCGAACGTGCCGACATAGGTAAGCTTGTCGAGTTGCTGCGGCAGAAGGTGCATCTGCCACACCGGTCCACCCGCGTTCGCCAGCATGGTTGTGAAGCCGCCGATGATCCCAAACAGAATGGCAGTTATGGCGTTGGGAGATGGCGCGAGGCGCGCAAAGCGCCTGCCCAGCCAGTGCCGCAACACGAACGCGCCAGCGATGAGCCCGATGGCAAGCCGCACATGCGCGGAGGTAAGCGAGGCCGCAAACAGCCCGGCCACAGCCATTCCCGCGGCCATGCTGGGTATCATCAGGCGCAGGTTCCAGGCGCTCCAGTCCTTGCGAAAGGTCCACACGGTCAGCACGTCCTGCGCCAGCACGGTGGGCAGGATGATCGCCGCCGCCTGCAGCGGGGGCACAAACAATGACATCAGCGGCAGCGACATGACCCCAAGGCCAAGAAATCCGCCCTTGGAAAGGCCAAGGAGCGTCACCGCTGCGATTGCGAGAAGATAGAAGAGCGGATCGGTGATCACGGAGCTCCGCGACGCGGAATGGTGAGCCGCGAAAAGGGGGGGTGTTCGATGAGGATCAAAGCGCAGACGTTGCGCCTGCGCCACCTTTTTTGCCGCATGGCCGCCTTGCAGAGCGACGCGCAAGCGACGTGCTGATTTAGTACCCGGAATCACAGTTCACCGATACATGCAGTTATGAGAACTCGGTCGCAGCCAAATCCGCGGCGCGCTCCCTCTCCCCGCGCTTCTTGCGGGGAGAGGGTCGGGGTGAGGGGCGAACGCATCGAAACGAGCCGTGCCCCTCACCCCATCCCTCTCCCCGTAAAGAACGGGGAGAGGGAGCAAGGCCAGCGCCTGCCGATACATGCGAGTCATGCTTCAATGAAAGTGAGTGCGGGCGCAGCGGCTTGCAAACGCGCCGTGCGGGTTCAGAATAGAGCAAAACGCGAGCTTTGCTTGCGCTTCAGATGCAAGGAGCATCGTCATGGATGCCCGCACCAGTCGCTATCACGACGTCTACGCGCGCTGGCAGCACGACCCGCTGGCATTCTGGGCGGAGGCTGCGCAGGCGATCGACTGGATCGAGCCGCCCCGGAAAATCTTCGATCGCGACGCCGGTGTTTATGGCCGCTGGTTCGTCGATGGCGTATGCAATACCTGTTGGAACGCCGTGGACCGGCACGTGATGCGCGGCCGCGGCGAGCAGGCAGCCATCATCTACAACTCGCCGCTGGCGGGGCAAAAGCGGACCATCACTTATCATCGTCTGCAGGTGGAGACGCAGGTGCTTGCCGCGATCCTGCGCAATTTCGGCGTCGAGAAGGGCGATCGCGTCATTCTCTACATGCCGATGGTGCCCGAAGCGGTGATTGCGATGCTCGCCTGCGCGCGCATCGGCGCCATCCATTCGGTGGTGTTCGGCGGCTTCGCGGCGAATGAGCTGGCAACGCGCATCGACGACGCCAAGCCGAAGATTGTGTTGTCTGCAAGCTGCGGTCTCGAGCCCGGCCGCATCGTCAAATACAAACCGCTGCTCGACGAAGCAATTGCCCTGGCGAGTCACAAACCGGGCGCTTGCCTGATACTGCAACGGCCGCAGTACGAAGCGGCGCTGTTGCCGGAGCGCGACCACGACTGGGCGCGGTTGCGGGACGAGGCAATCGTGTTCGCCCGCTCGGTGTACGATTGCACGCCATTGCGCGCCACCGACCCACTCTACATCCTGTATACGTCCGGAACCACCGGACGGCCGAAAGGCGTGGTGCGCGACAATGGCGGCCACATGGTCGCGCTGTCCTGGTCCATGCAGAATTTTTATGGCGTCGCTCCCGGCGAGACCTGGTGGTGCGGCTCCGACATCGGCTGGGTGGTTGGGCACAGCTATATCGTCTACGGGCCGCTGCTGCATGGCGCCACTTCGGTGATGTACGAAGGCAAACCCGTCGGCACTCCCGATGCGGGCGCCTTCTGGCGCGTGATTTCCGAGCACGGCGCAGTGGCCTTCTTCACCGCGCCGACGGCTTTTCGCGCCATCAAGAAGGAAAACCCCCAGGGCAAGCTGTTCTCCACGCTACGATCTGACAAAGTTTCGCACGCTCTTTCTCGCCGGGGAGCGCGCCGATCCCGACACCATCCAATGGGCGGAACGGCTGCTGAACCGGCCTGTCATCGATCACTGGTGGCAGACGGAGACGGGCTGGTGCATCGTCGGCAACCCGGTGGGGCTCGGGCAATTGCCGGTGAAGCACGGCTCGGCCACCGTGCCGATGCCGGGTTACGACGTGCGCATCGTGGACGAGCAGTGCCACGAAGCCCCGGCGGGAAAGATGGGCTCCATCGTCATCAAGCTGCCGCTGCCACCCGGATGCCTGCCGACCTTGTGGCAGGCGGACGAGCGCTTCAAGGAGAGCTATCTCGACGAGTTTCCCGGCTATTGCAAAACAGTCGGATGCCGGCTTCAAGGACGAAGACGGCTATCTCTTCGTCATGGGGCGCACCGACGACATCATCAATGTCGCCGGCCATCGCCTCTCGACCGGCGGCATGGAAGAGGTGCTCAGCACCCACCAGGACGTTGCCGAATGCGCGGTGATTGGCATTGCGGATCCGCTCAAGGGCGAAGTCCCGTGCGGCTTCGTCGTGCTCAAGGCCGGCGTTGCGCGGCCGATCGCCGAGATCGAGCGGGAATGCGTTGCTCTCGTACGCGAGAAGATTGGGCCGGTGGCCGCTTTCAAGCTCGCCATTACCGTGGCCCGGCTGCCGAAGACACGATCGGGGAAGATCCTGCGCGGCACCATGAAGAAGATCGCCGACGGCGAGCCGTGGACAATGCCGGCGACCATCGACGACCCGGTGATCCTGGACGAGATCGGCGGCGCGCTTCGGCAAAAAGGCGTCGGCGCGTGATCCTAAATTAGTTCATCGATTTCGAAATTCGAATCATATGCCGCGTCATTCCGGGTCGAGGCCTGAAAGGCCGAGAGCCCGGAATCCAGTAATCACCGGCGGAGCTTACTGGATTCCGGGCTCGCCGCACGCAGCCAAGTTTACGCAGGCTGCGTAAACTTGCCTGCGTCGGCGCCCCGGAATGACAAGTTTCATGGAATCGCTCGACCAGACTACTCGCTTTTCCCGCCGATCTGCTTGAGCTTGGCAAACACGGCGTCAACGTTGAGCTCGTCGGCTGGCTTCTTCTCCTGCGGCTCGGGCTCGCGGTGAATGGTCGTTTCCGAGGCCGGCAATAGCGTCGCGCCGGGGGCTTCGACCGGCACGGGTTTTTCCTTCGCGGCCCGATGCACTTCAAGATCGAGATCGATCTGAGAGCACAGACCGAGCGTCACCGGATCCAACGGCTGCAGGTTCGAGGCGTTCCAATGGGTGCGCTCGCGGATCGCCGCAATGGTCAACTTGGTGGTGCCGACGAGGCGCATGATCTGACTGTCCTTGAGCTCGGGGTGGTTGCGCACGAGCCAGAGAATTGCGTTCGGCCGATCCTGCCGGCGCGAAACGGGGGTGTAGCGTGGCCCCTTCTTCTTCTTGGCCTCGGGCAATCGGACCTTCGGGTCCTGCAGCTTGAGCCGATAGCTCGGATCGGCGCCGGCCTTCTCGATCTCCTCGCGGCTGAGCTGGCCCGTCAGGACGGGGTCGAGCCCCTTGATGCCTTGCGCGGCATCGCCGTCGGCGATTGCCTTTACTTCGAGGGGGTGGAGCTTGCAGAAGTCGGCAACCTGATCGAACGAAAGCGCGGTGTTCTCGACGAGCCAGACGGCTGTCGCTTTCGGCATCAGCGGTGCTGCGGCCATCTGCTAAATCTCCTCTTAGCTTCGTCCGCACGTGCGAGCGAAGTTCTTGTGTCATCGACGATGACGGAAGTAGGGGCAATATAGGCGTTCAGCCCGCTCCCATGCAATGGGGCACAATTGGCGGGACCGCCCGCCTCAATCTAGTCGAGGGTTGGATCCAGCACGATCTTGCCGCGTGCCTCTCCGGATTCGATCAGGCGATGTGCGTCGGCGGTGCGCGATAGCGGCAGGACATGCGCGAACTGCGCCTTGATCTTGCCGGCGGCCGCCGCGGCGAAGCATTGCGGAACATCCGACGCCCGGTATCCAGGCATTCCCGTGATCGTGATGCGGTTGTGGTAAAGATGCGAAAAATCGATTGATACGTTCGGACCGGCGTGGGCACCGGCCGTGACCAGGCGCCCGTCCATGCCAAGCGCGCGAAACGCCCCCGGAAGCACGCGCGGATTGGCGATGTTGTCATAAAGCACATTGACCCCTTTGCCCCGCGTGAGCTTGAGCACCTCGGCAGCAATATCACTGGTATTGGAATTGAGGGCGTGGTCGGCGCCGAGCCGGATGCCAATCTTTGCGCGGTCGTCCGATCCGGCGACGGCAATCACTTTCGCGCCGATGACGTGCTTGGCAATCTGGATGCCAATGCTTCCAAGATTGCCGCCCGCGCCCATGACCAGCACGGTCTCGTCAGGCTTGAGCGCAGCGACGTTGACCAGCAGAATTCCAGGCAGTCGGCGCGTGGCGCATCACCACGGCGGCGTGATGAAAATCGAGCTCCGGCGGGAGCTCGGTGACCGCGCATGCCGGCACCACGACCATCTGCGCGAAGCCACCCGGGCGCTTGATGCCCATCATGCCCAATGGACCCGCATAGCCGTTTCCGTCCTCAGGGCAGGGTTCGAGCGGCATCACGCCTGCCGCAGCGACCCGCATTCCTGTTCGCCATCGGGTGACCCTTGCCCCGACCGCATCGACGACGCCGGCGCAATCAACCCCCGGGATGAGCGGTAGAACGGGTTTGCGCGCGGTTTCCCGGCCGGCGCGAACGCTGACGTCGAGCACGCGATTGACCGTGGCGGCATGAATCCGGATGCGGATATCGCCTTCACCCGGCTGAGGATCGGGCACGTCCTCGAAGCTTAGAACGTCCGGCGGACCGTACCGGCGTATCATCACCGCCTTCATGCAGCAGTCCTTCCTTCAATCTTATCTGCGGTTGGTCGCGGCAACCGATTGCGTCATTGAGGACTGGCCTGCATGTTGGACGACTGATCGTTCCCATCTGCAAGCAGCACGGCGCAGGGCTCGGTGCAAGAACGCTGGCAGGCTGGGAGAGCACCCGAGCCCGCAAACCTTGGCGCGGACATGAGCGTTGTCGATGACAGATATGCTTGCGCGGAAGTGATCCAGACGTGGGGAGTTTTCCGCGACCAGGGCAAATGGGCCGAGCTCCTGGGAACATTCACGCCGGAGGGACAGATTTCGGTCTCGTGGTTCAGCGGCGACTTTTCCGAGTTCGTCGAGCAGTGCCGACGAAGTTTCGACGCGGGACAGCGCTCCAAGCATCAAATCTTTCCACCCGTGGTTCGTATCGCCGCGGAGCGTGCGCTCGCCGAAACCAACATCGTTATCCTGGTCCGCCAGAAGATCAACGGCGTGCTCGCCGACCTGACCTCATATGCGCGGTTTCTGGATCGTCTGGAGCGCAGAGACGATGTCTGGCGGATCGCGGAGCGCACCGCCATTTACGAGCGCGACCGGCTCGATCCGGTCGAGCCGTCGGAGAATTTCGACGGCCTGTTCAAGGCTGCCGATCTCTCGGTCTACCCGGAGGCGTACCGCTATATGGCTGTGCGGCTCGTTGCGGCCGGCCGGTCCCTGACCCCCGTCGTCTATCGCGATGGTTCGCCGCACACAACTCAACTCTACCGCCGGTATGATACCTGGCTTACCGGAAAATGAGGGGCGGCAGCGGTGCCTAAGCGGTTCCCGGTCGATTGATGATCACGGGAGGCGGAGACTCGGTCGCAGTCGCACCCGCGGCGAGCGCGCTCCCCCAGCACGAAGTCGGAATCCATTCGAACGCGCTTTTGACGGGCCGGGTTGGTTGAGAGGCATCAGCAGTTTCATGGAAACGCTCATCTCCAGTGACAGTGGGTCTTGGGCTCGCTGTCGCGCGCTCGTCGCCGGGCGCTCGCTTGACAGACATGGTCCCCAAGCCCCATGTCCGGGCAACTCGCAGCTGCAAAATCATTCCACTGAGGTTGCGCCGTCAGGATCGGGCTATGCTTGGCTTTCCGAGGTTCACATGACCGCATCGGCGGGCAATGCGGTCGGCGACAAGCCGCCGCTGAAGGTGCTGCTGTGCTCGCCGCGCGGGTTCTGTGCCGGCGTCGTGCGGGCAATCGAAACGGTTGAGCAGGCGCTCGCGCGGTACGGCTCGCCCGTCTATGTGCGCCATGAGATCGTGCACAATCGCTACGTCGTGGAAGGTCTCAAACGCAAGGGCGCGGTGTTCGTCGAGGAGCTCGACGAAATTCCCGATACTGGCGCGCCGGTGATCTTCTCCGCCCATGGGGTGCCAAAATCGATCCCCGCGCACGCGCGGGGACGAAATATGTTCGCCGTCGATGCCACCTGTCCATTGGTGACGAAGGTGCACCGGGAGGCGGAAATTCATCATAAGCGCGGACGCGAGATCGTGCTGATCGGTCACGCCGGTCACCCGGAGGTGGTCGGTACGCTTGGGCAGCTGCCGCCGGGCGCGATTACACTGGTGCAGTCCGTAGCCGAGGTCATGGCTTTTGCGCCGCGCGACCCCAACAACCTTGCCTACGCGACCCAAACGACCCTGTCGGTTGATGATACCGCCGAGATTGTGGCCGCACTCAAAGGGCGTTTTCCAAGCATTCACGGGCCGCACAAGGAAGATATCTGTTACGCCACCACGAATCGGCAGGAAGTGGTCAAGAAGGTTGCTCCGCGGGTGGACGCGATGCTGGTGGTAGGCTCGCCAAATTCCTCGAATACGCAGCGCCTCAAAGAAGTCGCCGAGCGTGCGGGTTGCGCGCGCGCCGCGCTGGTGGAGCGGGCAAAGGAAATCGACTGGTCGGTGTTCGGGTCGATTGCGAAGTCTTGGAGTTACCGCCGGCGCCTCGGCCCCGGAGGTTCTGGTGGATGAGGTCATCAACGCCTTCGCCGAGCGCTATACGGTGGACCTTGAGATGGTGACCACCGCGGACGAAGATATGTTCTTTCCCCTGCCACGGGTGCTGCGATCAGATGTCAAAGATCAGACGCCAGGGGTCAAAACGCCCGACCGCTGACGATGCGTCCGCCCCGTGAGGTGACATCTGACATCTGATATCTGAGATGGCCGTCTACACCGACGTTGCGGCGGACGATCTTTCGGCTTTTCTTGCCGGGTACGACATCGGCGAGCTGCTGGCGTACAAAGGTATTGCCGAGGGGGTGGAGAACTCGAATTTTCTGGTCCATACGGAGCGCGGCTATTTCATTCTGACGCTCTACGAAAAGCGCGTCGCGGCTAAGGATCTCCCGTTCTTCCTCGCCTTGATGGAGCATCTGCACGCGCGTGGGATCAGCTGTCCGCAGCCCGTCCAGAACAGGAAAGGCGAAGTGCTCGGCGAGGTCGCCGGGCGTCCGGCGGCCATCATCACCTTTCTCGATGGCATGTGGATTCGCCGCCCTTCTCCCGCGCATTGCGCCGCGCTCGGCGAGGCGCTTGCGCGGCTGCATCTGGCCGGGCTGGACTTCAAGAGAACCCGTGCCAATGCGCTCTCGCTCGCGGGCTGGCGGCCGCTGTTCGAGAGCTGCCGCAAGCGCGCCCATGAGCTTCACCGGGACCTGGAGCAATTCCTTGACGCCGAGCTGTCGCATCTGGAGACCGAGTGGCCGCACGGTCTTGCAAATGGAGTGATCCATGCCGACCTTTTTCCCGACAATGTCTTCTTCCTGGGCGATCGGCTGTCTGGATTGATCGACTTTTACTTTGCCTGCACTGATGCTCTCGCCTACGACGTCGCGATCTGTCTGAATGCCTGGTGCTTCGAGACCGATCTTTCCTATAACGTCACCAAAGGCAGGAGCCTGCTGCATGCCTATGCCCGGGTGCGGCCGCTTTCATCCAGCGAGCTTGAGTCGCTGCCACTGCTTGCTCGCGGGGCGGCGGTACGCTTCCTCCTGACGCGATTGGTCGATTGGTTCGACGTGCCGCCCGGCGCACTGGTGCGACCCAAGGACCCGCTCGAATATTATCGCAAGCTGCGCTTTCATCAGAAAGTTCGCGGCGCGCGCGATTACGGCATCGAAGGCAGATCGAGTTGAGCGATCCGCACGTCGTCATTCACACGGATGGTGCGTGCTCCGGCAATCCAGGGCCCGGTGGCTGGGGCGCCATCCTCGCCTTCGGCGCGCATGTCAGGGAATTGAAGGGCGGCGAAGCCCACACCACCAATAATCGCATGGAGCTGATGGCCGCCATCGCAGCTCTCGATGCGCTCAAGCGGCCGTGCCTGGTCGATATCCATACCGACAGCGAATATCTGCGTAATGGGATCATGCAGTGGCTGCGGCAATGGAAGCGCAACGGCTGGCGCACGTCGGACAAGAAGCCGGTCAAGAATATCGACCTATGGCAGCAGCTCGATGCGCTCGCGGCAAAGCATCGCGTCCGCTGGCATTGGGTCCGGGGACATGCCGGGCACGCGCTCAACGAGCGCGCCGACCAACTCGCGCGCGAGGGAATAGCAGCCGTGCGAGCGGGCGCCGTTGGCGCGCTTACGCCGAAACGGACGCCCACGGAGAAGCTGGCTGCATCAGGGAGAACGTCGGGCAAAAAGTGACAGCGTGTACGCAATCTAGTGCGGTGAATTTGAATTTCGAATCATATGGCGCCGTCATTCCGGGTCGAGGCCTGAAGGGCCGAGAGCCCGGAATCAGTAACCACCGGCGGAGCTTACTGGATTCCGGGCTCGCCGCTACACTACGCGGCGCCCCGGAATGACAAGTTTCATGGAATCGCTCGACTAGTCAAAGCTGCTTGAGCAGCGCGTCGCCGCCGGAGACTTCGACCTTGCCCGGCGCCTCCTCGACGTTGAGCTTCTTGATCACCCCGTCCTCGACCAGCATGGCATAACGCTTCGAACGGGTGCCCAGTCCAAAGCCCGAGCCGTCGAAGGTGAGGTCGATCGCTTTCGCGAACTCGCCGTTGCCATCGGCAAGAAAGTCAACCTTCTCGGCCGCCGATGCTTTCTTCCATGCGTCCATGACAAAGACATCGTTGACCGCGGTGATCGCGACGGTGTCCACGCCCTTGGCCTTGATGGCTTCCGCGTTTTGAACGATGGAAGGAACGTGCATCTTATGGCAAGTCCCGGTGAATGCTCCCGGCACTGCGAACAGGGCTACTTTCTTGCCCTTGAAAATGTCACCGGTGGATTTCACTGCCGGCCCCTCGGGCGTCATCACGCGAAACTTCGCCTCTGGCACTCGATCGCCGACCTTGATTGGCATGGTTCACGTCCTCTTTTCAGTGGCTTTGCGGGAGGCCTCACCGGCCGAACGCTGCTGCACTGGGAACTTAGCGCAACCGAGGGGTTATGTCAGGGGCACTTCGCCGCCACTAAGTTAGGGCATGATCCCGGACTCATTTCAGAGGCGTGCTGACCTCGATCGCATTGCCGGCCATTGCCGCCGTAACCGTCAGGAGAGCGCCTTCATACTTCGCTCCGGGTGGTGCGCCGTCGAGATCGAAAGCGAAGCGCCGGCGCAGGCCATTGGGAGGCGGATCCAACGGGATTGGAATTGGCAGCGCCCAGTCGGCAGTTGGCCCCTCGACGAAGAGGTCCACATCGGCGAGGGGAGGGGCGACGACCTCGATAATGCCGCGCGGGCGGGGCGCAGCGCCGTCGCGGTGGACCGAGGCGATGGCAAGACCTGATCCTTCGCCGATTGCGCGTCTCTTCGGCACGCGCGATCGAGCCGCCGCCAGCACGGTATCATAAGATGAGTTACGGTCCGTGAGCGCGAGTTGCAGGCTGGCTTGGGCGGGGACGCAGAGCTTCTCGCAAACCGCGTACTCGACGGTGAGGCGCAGGGTCATGGGTTTGCTGCCGGTCTGGGGCACGACGGAGAGCGGCAGAAGCACGTCCCCTGTGTATCCGATTGCGGTCAACCCCTGCTCGAGAATCCGCTGCGGCGCTGGCCACAGCACATTCACTGCGTGGACATTTTCCGATCCGGCGAAATTCAAGCGCGGCGGAACACCAGCATCGCCTGGATAGCGCCAATAGGTGTGCCAGCCCGGTTTCAGCCTGATCTCAAGCCCAGCCCGCAGTGAGTTGGCCGGCTGGGCCGAGCCGGCAATCAGCCGCACCGCGCCGCGGGTGTCGCCGTCCCACGCCGATGCGTCTTCGTCTGCGAGTGCGTTATTTGCGCAGGCCGCGGCAGCGAGCACACAAGCCGCGGCGCCGCGTCGCAGGCGCTCGGATCCGGTCAACATGCCGGTGGGTTTATGGGCGAAACTTTTTGTGCGCCATTGAATTCATCGTGAGCGGAACGGCGACGTAATCGGTCAGATGCTGGAAAGCTCTTGAAAAACACACATATGTTGGTCTCCTCACGAAAGGTGGGGATTGTGGCACGAACAATGCTTCTGGTTCGGGAGGCCCTCACGTTTCGGACATTTGCAATCGGCATCCAATCAGGTAGCATTTCGCCATGAAGTTCGGTCGCAAACCAGGCACGCGGGCCGACGCAAGCGAAGCGTCGGCGTCGGGCGGTGATGTTGAGATTCGCAAGGCGTTCACGCAAGTGAAGTCGCCGCGAGAAAAACCGCATTCCCGCAAGACCGCAAAGCGAGGCTATCTGGACGGGCAGATGCTGATTGCGATGCCGTCCATGGGCGATGAGCGATTCGCCCGCAGCGTGATTTACGTGTGCGCGCATTCCACCGAAGGAGCGATGGGGATCATTGTCAACCAGCCGGCCGCCAATATCAGCTTTCCCGATCTGCTGGTGCAGTTGGACGTGGTGCCGGCCGCGGAGCTCATCCAGCTCCCTTCCAAGGCCGGCGGCGTGAAGGTCCTCAAGGGCGGTCCGGTGGATACTCAGCGCGGATTTGTGCTGCACTCGAGCGACTTTGTCATCGAGAATTCCACGCTGCCGATCGACGAAGGCGTCTGCCTCACTGCCACACTTGACATCCTCAAGGCGATCGCCCGCGGCGCAGGACCGCGCAGCGCCATCCTGGCGCTGGGTTACGCGGGCTGGGCACCCGGTCAGCTGGAGAACGAGATCCAGCATAATGGCTGGCTGCACTGCTCCGCGGATCCGGAGCTTATCTTCGGCCCGGATACCGGCGGGAAGTACGACCTGGCGCTGCGCAAGATCGGTATTGATCTCGGCATGTTGTCCAGCGAGGCGGGTCACGCCTGACGTCAGTGAACGCTCTGGGGGCGCGGCGTTGGCGTGGTTTGCTCCCGCGGTGTTTCGGCCGCCAGCAGGGCGCGTGCCTCCTGGGCGCTCATCGGCTCTCCGAAATAGAATCCTTGCGCGTATTCGCAGCCGAGCTGATAGAGCTCGACCGCATCGGAGTCGCTTTCCGCACCCTCGGCGACGACCTCCATTCCCAGGTCATGCGCTAATGCAATGATCGACCGCAAAATGACAGGGCGGGTGCCCTTGCCGTTCGCGCGCACAAATGACTGGTCGATCTTGATGGTATCGAACGGAAAACGCTGCAGGTAAGCGAGCGAAGAGTGTCCGGTGCCGAAATCGTCCAGCGCCAGCCCGGCGCCGAGATCGCGGATGCGTTGCAGCATCTGAGCGGCATGCTCCGGGTTGTCCATGACGAGCGATTCGGTGAGCTCGAGCTTGAGCGTGCCGCGAGCAACGGATGAGCGCGCTATCACCGTGCGCAGATCGTGAATAAGGTCCTGCCGCAGCAACTGACGCGAGGAGATATTCACACTCGCAAAGATGGGATCACGCTGGCGTATGGTGCGCTGCCACGTGCTGAGCTGACGCGCGGTATGTTCGAGCACGAACATGCCGAGATCGACGATGAGGCCGATCTCCTCGGCGATTGCGATGAACTCCGACGGCGAGGTACGGCCCATTTTGGGATGATCCCATCGCGCCAGCGCTTCAAACCCGGCGATTGACCTGTCCTCCAGGCGCACGATCGGCTGATAGAGAATTGTAATCTCGTCGCGCTCAAGGGCTCGCCGCAGCTCCAATTCGAGCGTGAGACGGTCGGTCTTGCGCGCCCGCATCGACGGTTTGAACAGCTCGATGCGATCGCCGCCGATTCGCTTGGCATGGAACATGGCGAGCTCGGCATCCTTGAGAACTTCGTCCCCTCGCCGAGGCTGCCCGTCCGGAAGCGCGATTCCCATCGAAGCGGTAAGGAAGATTTCGCGGTCATTGAACGTGATGGGAGCGCGCAGTCCTTTGCGCAGCGTTTCGGCAAACGCAATGATGCGCTCGGACTCGCGTTCCGACAGCAAAATGAGCGCGAACTGGTCGCCCGACAGACGCGCGAGGGTGTCTTGCGGCTTGAGCGCCCGTCCAAGCCGGCGCGCAAGCGTCAGCAGGATCGAGTCGCCCACTGCGATCCCGACGGAATCATTGACCTGCTTGAAGCGGTCGAGGTCAATCACGATCGCGGTCGGTCGGATGGTCGTATCGGCCTTCGCAAAGGCGAGCACGCTTTCGAGTCGATCCAGGAACAGCTGTCGAATTCGGCAGACCCGTCAGATTGTCGTGCACCGCATCGTGCAGCAGCCGCTCTTCCGCGTTCTTGAACTCGGTCACGTCGGTCAGCGTCCCGACGAGACGCACCACCTCGCCGTCAGAGCCCACCACGGGGCGGGCTTTGATCGCGAACCATAAATAATGCCCATCGGAAGTGCGGAGCCGGAAATCCTGAGTGAGCCGGCCTCGCCGCTGCTCCAGGACGCTGTCGAGCACGGCGCGAAATCGATCGCGGTCAAGCGGGTGCAGCACTTCGAGCCAGCGAGCGGCGGGACCCTCGAGCGTGCCGCGTTTGACGCCCAGGAGCGCCTCCGTTTCCGGGCTGGTGAAGATTTTGTCCGCCGAGACGTCCCAATCCCAGATCATGTCGCCGGCGCCGGTGAGCGCCAGTGCGCGGCGCTCCACGTCCGAGACCATGCCGCCGGTCACGCCGCCCGCAAAAGCGTGCTGCATCACCGTAAAGCCGATCAACATCACGATGAGGACGAGGCCGCCAAGGAGAGCCGGCCCCACTATGTCGTTTGTGACCACGCCCGTGATCGCAAGCATTGCCGCGAACGCCCACACAACAAACAGGAGCCAGGTTGGAAGGAGCAGGACCGCGCGGTCAAAACCGTAATAGGAGAGGTAGACGACTATTCCAAAACCGAGAACGGCGATCGCCAGAAGCGACACCCGGGCAATGCCCGATGCAATCGGCGGCTCGAACAAGGCGAGGGCGACGAGGGCGCCCAGGAAGGCGAGCCATACGATGGTGATGTGGGAATAGCGCACATGCCAGCGGTTGAGATTGAGATAGGCGAACAGAAAGACGACAAGCGTCGCGGCAAGAATCGCTTCGCCCGAAGCGCGCCAAATCTGCTCAGAGTTGGGAGACAGCGCAAATACTTTCGCCCAGAAACCGAAGTCAACGCCGATGTAGACAAGCACCGCCCAGCCGAGAGCGGCGGCGGCCGGAAACATGATGCTGCCTTTGACAACGAAGAGAATGGTCAGGAACAGCGCCAGCAATCCGGCAATTCCGATGACGATGCCGTGATACAGCGTGACGCTGTTGACCTTGTCCTTGTAGGCCTCGGGTTCCCAAAGGTAGAGCTGGTTGAGCTTGTCGCCGCGCAGCTCCAGCACGTATGTCATCACGCTGCCGGGATCGAGCGTGACCCGGAATATGTCCGCGGTCGCGCTGTCCTGGCGGTCAGGCCGCTCACCGCTCGAGGTAATGCTGGCAACCCGCGAGCGGCCCAGGTCGGGCCAAAAAACTCCGGAACCGACCATGCGGTAATGCGGGACAACGATAAGCCGCTCAATCTGCTCGTCCCCGGTATTCGCCAAAGCGAACACCGCCCAGTTGTTGCTGCCGTCCCGCCCGCGGACATCCATGCGCCGGATAATTCCGTCGGGTCCGGGAGCAGCCGAGACCAGGATGCGGTCGCTGTCGGTGTGGTGGCGCTCCGCGGCATCGGTGAGGTCGATCGCCGGCGCATCGGTGCGCACGCTGATGGCCTCGACGGCGCGTGCGGGAGACAAGCCGACGGCGACCATCGTGAAGATCGCCGCCGCGCAGGCGCGGATAGCACGCAAACGTCGTCCTCCGAGCTCTACCCCTGCCGACCCGTCGTCCGACAACGGTCGGAGTGGCGCACCATCCGTGAGCGGACCAAGACCAGTGCGGACACTAGTCAAATTTGCGTCTATTTCGCGGCCCCCCTGTCTGAGCAAAAAGGCGGACGCGATATCTCCCGATTGCTCCAAGGCAGATCAGAAAGAACAGGAAAGTCAATCAATTGCAAGGGCCAAGGAGGGGCCAAGGGGCCAAGAGTTAGCACGATCTTCCCGATATGCGCGCTGCTCTCCCCGGGCATGGGCGTCAGCCGCTTGCGCAAGCGCGAAGGTGCTGTCGATTAGCGGACGCACCTTGCCCGGCGGCAGCACGTGCTCCCCAACGGAGCCTGCGATGGCCGCCTTGTCAGCGACGGAACGCGCCCGCAGCGTTGCGCCGGTATGCGTAGGCCTAGCCTGTGACAATCGCCGCCTTGGCCGCTATCTTTGGCCTTGAGGAGTTTCAGTCATGCCGGCAATGGACGAGGATGATCGGCCGAAGAAAAAGATCGTGCACGAGATCGGACAAGATCTCGCGCTCCTGTCTGTCGGGGAGCTGCATGCACGGATCGCGTTGCTTAAGGAGGAGATCGCGCGGCTCACCGCGGACATTACGAGAAAGCAGTCATCGCGCGACGTCGCCGACCATTTTTTCAAGAAATAGAGGGGACGATCAAGCTCCGAAGGAAGGGCAGCCCGCGCAACATTAGTGAAAGTTTTAAGGTCCTGTTAAGCTTTCTCGACCATTACTATGGTTGTCCATCTTCTGGACGTTGAGTGGCTCCTGTCCACTCTGTTTGACGCCTCCCTGTTATAACTTTGAGCCGCCGGAAACGGCGGCTCTTTTTTCTGTGCCAAATCCGCACATCTTTGATCGGTCATGCGCGGGCTCGACCCCATAGGCCCTGAGATAAGCCGAAAGGCCCAATCTCTCACGGTGTCATGCCCCGCGAATGCGGGGGCATCCAGTAAGCGATGCCCTGCCCTGACGGTACCGCGATGGTGCCTGCCTTGTCATCGCGGGCGCGAAGCGTTGTGCCGTGTCGGCCGGACGGCAACTATGTCCGAAGCTTTGGTCAGCTTATGCTGGACAGCGATCTGCGACTGCGTAATGCTTGCCGTTCGCCAAGTCCTGTTCGGCAAGTCGGCGCAACAAGAATACAACAATGAACAGCGGTAGCGTGAGGCGTGTGCCATGTCCGAGAAATCGGTCAACCAAGCCGTTTCCTTTGGCGAGAGGCTGGCGGGATCCCAGGCTTTCGCTGACCTGTTTCGCGATGGAATGGCCCTGGTGGAGGAGACGGCCGCCTATCTCGACGGACCCGGACGCCAGGAATCCAAAAAGCTCCAGCGCGGCAGCGCGCTCGCCTACGCTACAGAAAGCATGCGACTGACCACCCGCCTCATGCAACTCGCCTCCTGGCTTCTCCTGCATCGTGCCGTAAAGGAAGGGGAGATGTCGCTGGCGCAAGCAAACAAGGAAAAGGCTAAGGTCAAGCTGTCCGCGGGAGACTATAACGACGAGCAGAGCATCAAGCTCGTTCCCGAGCGCCTGCGTGCCCTTATTGCGCGCTCGAAGGCGCTGCAGAAAGCCGTGCGGCGGCTCGATGTCACGATGCATTCCCCGCCCGTCCGCATGGAACGCAGCAATCCGGTTGAGCGGCAGCTTGGGTTGCTCAAGGCCGCGTTCGAGCAGGAGTAAAGATCGGCTGACCGTAGTTGCCGCAAGCAGTTCGAGTGGGGGCGCGGCGGCAGCTTCTATTTCTTCATGCCGATGCCGGCGAACTTCTTCTGAAAGCGCGACAGCCGGCCGCCACGATCCACCAGCTGCTGTTGACCGCCCGTCCACGCCGGATGCGACTTCGGGTCGATGTCGAGACGCAGCGTGTCGCCTTCCTTGCCCCACGTGGTGCGGGTAAAGAACTCGGTGCCGTCGGTCATCACGACCTTGATGGTATGATAGTTCGGATGAATCTCAGGCTTCATGGTCGCACCTTGGGCGCTGGGCGCATGCTTCTCGAACGAATTTGCGGCTCTATAGCGGAGCGCCGCGTGCTAGACAAGCCGGCAATCCGCGGGCAGATGCAATGAACATTGTCGAGCGTGATCCCGCGCCCACGTTGCCGAACGTGACTGTTGCTCCGAAAGAAGGGTCAGCGGCCGGGCCCGGTCCGGCCGCGCGAGTGAGCCTGCGTCCGCTGGCTGCGCTCCTCCCCTATCTCGGACGTTATCGACGCCATGCCGGCGCCGCGCTGATTGCACTCCTCGCCGCCGCGATCGCGACACTCGTCGTTCCGATTGCGATCCGCCGCATGATTGACTTCGGCTTCTCGCAAGATAGCGCTCGGCTTATCGACAGTTACTTTGCCGTGATGATCGCCGTAGTGGCGGTGCTCGCGCTTGCAAGCGCGGCGCGTTTTTATCTTGTTGGCACGCTCGGAGAGCGCATTGTCGCGGATCTGCGCGAGGATGTTTTCAGCCACCTCATATCTCTTTCAGCCAATTATTTCGACGTCGCCAGGAGCGGTGAGTTGATGTCAAGGCTCACCGCCGACACCACACAGGTAAAGGCGGCGGTGGGCGCCTCGGTCTCGGTCGCTCTGCGCAATCTGGTTCTGTTTGTCGGCGCCTCGGCCATGATGGTGATCACCAGCCCACGGCTCTCCGCCTTCGTGCTTGGCGCCATTCCAGTCATCGTATTGCCCCTCTACGGTTTCGGTCGCGCGGTGAGACGGCGCTCGCGGGAGGCGCAGGACACGCTCGCCGCCGCCTCCGCCTATGCGTCGGAGTTGATTGGGGCGACGCGGGTGCTGCAGGCGTTCACCAACGAGCGGCTTGCACGCAGCCGTTTCGGCAATGCGGTCGAGCAGGCGTTTTCGGCAGCACGCGTGTCGATTCGGGCGCGCGCCATCCTGACCGCAATCGTTATCTTTCTTGTCTTTAGCAGCGTCGTGGTGGTGCTATGGGTCGGCGCGCAGGATGTTCTCACTGGCCGGCTCACCGCCGGAAGGCTTTCCCAGTTCGTGCTCTACGCAGTTTTGGCAGCGGCAGGACTTGGTCAGCTCTCGGAGGCGTGGGGCGAAGTCTCGCAGGCCGCGGGGGCAGCGGAGCGGCTATTCGAGATCCTGGGGATAGAGCCCGCGATCCGCAGCCCGGCAGAGCCGGTAAACCTGCCGGAAACGGTTCGCGGAGAGCTTGCCTTCGCAGATGTACGCTTCTGCTACCCCTCCAGGCCGGCTGTCCCCGTATTGCACGACGTGTCCTTCGCCATTCAGGCCGGGGAAAAAGTCGCAATTGTTGGTCCCTCGGGCGCCGGTAAGAGCACCATCTTCAATCTCATCCTGCGATTTTATGACCCTTATTCAGGAACCATTCGTTGCGAGGGGATCCCGTTGACGGATCTCGATCTCTCGGCGCTGCGCCGGCACATTGCCTTGGTGCCGCAAGAGCCCATGGTCTTTGCGACATCCGTGCGCGAAAACATCCGCTTCGGGCGGCGACAGGCCACCGATGCCGAAGTGGAGCGCGCGGCGGCGGCCGCGCTTGCCCGCGAATTCATCGACCGGCTGCCGCGGGGATTTGATACCGAGATCGGAGAGCGCGGAGCGACACTCTCGGGAGGACAGCGTCAGCGCCTTGCCATAGCCCGCGCGGTTCTGCGCGATGCGCCCCTCCTTCTCCTTGACGAGGCCACCTCGTCACTCGATGCGGAAAGCGAGATGCTGATCAAGTCGGCGCTTGAGCGCCTGATGCAGGGTCGCACCACGCTCGTTATTGCGCATCGACTTGCGACCGTGCTCTCGTGTGACCGCATATTGGTGATGGACCAGGGCCGAATCGTTGAAGCGGGGACCCATCAAACGCTGGTCGCGTCGGGTGGGCTCTATTCGCGTTTGGCAAAGCTGCAGTTTCAGGGCTGAGGCCGCCAGCTCATCTTCTGGACGGGCGCACCCGAGCGCCAGTTCATGGCCTCGCCGCAAGCAACAAAGCCCAGCTTTTCATAGAAGCGAATTGCGCGGGCATTGTCCTTGTTGACGTGGAGGTCGAGGCCGTTCGGAGAGATGCGCTTTGCTTCCTCTATCAGGGCGGCAGCGACGCCCGTTCCCCAGGCCTCCGGCGCAACGACGATCTGGTCGAGGTCGAAAGTGTGGGGATCGACCGTGACGAACCCCAGCATTTGCCCGTTCGCCTCGGCGACGGAGATATGGGCCATCGGCATCAGATCGTTGTGCCAGCGTTGCCGCCACCAGGCCACTCGCTTGGAGAAATCAATGTCGGGGTAGGCCATCTGCCAGGTGCGGCGCCACAATTCGATCGCCGTATCCTCATCGGAGGGCGCATAGCGGCGAAGCGTGAAAGGAGGATCGGCCATCGTCGCAGAAGCAAGCGCAGCAAATGTTAGAAACGGATTTCGTTGAAGTGGAAACAGCGCGAGCCGCATACTCGATCTTCTCCCTCCCCCTTGTGGGGGAGGGCTGGGGAGGGGGGTGGAACGAACAGCAACGCTGATGCGTCGGTATCACCACCCCCACCCCCAACCCCTCCCCACAAGGGGGAGGGGAGCGCACCGTAAGCGCGGCTCATCTGTGGTTATAGAACAGAACACGCCCTACCGCTCGGTAAGCTTGAGCTCGATGCGACGATTGCGGTTGAAGGCTTCCTCGGTCTTGTCCGGCTCGATGGGTTGATATTCGCCGAACCCGGCGGCGACGAGGCGCTGTGGCGACACGCCTTTGGCAATCAGATATTGCACGACCGAGATCGCTCGCCCCGCCGAAAGCTCCCAGTTGTTCTTGAATTGCGGGCTGTAGATCGGACGGACATCCGTATGTCCGTTGACGCGCAGCACCCAGGGGATTTCCCCCGGAATCTTCTTTTCCAGATCGAGCAACGCCGAGGCAAGCGCATCAAGCTCGGCGCGGCCCTCCGGCTTGTCGAGAGTGGCCTTGCCGGTATCGAAGAATACCTCTGACTGGAACACGAAGCGGTCGCCGACGATGCGGATATCCGGCCGATTGCCAAGGATGGCGCGCAGCCGTCCGAAGAAATCAGAGCGGTAACGCGACAGCTCCTGCACCCGCTGCGCCAGGGCGACGTTGAGGCGCTGGCCCAGGTCGGCGATACGCGACTGCGAGTCCTTATCCTTCTTTTCCGTCGCATCCAGCGCGTCTTCAAGCGCCGCAAGTTGCCGCCGCAATGCCGCGATCTGCTGGTTCAGAACCTCGACTTGCGCCAAGGCGCGAGCGCTGAGCCTCTTTTCCGCATCGAGTTGCCCGCTGATCTCATTGACCTTTCCCTGTGCGGCAGCCGCGCCGCTGCCAATTCCGTCATATAAGCCTTTGTAGCGATCGCGATCGCCTTCGGTCGCCGACAGGCTCGAGCGAATTTGCGCGAGCTGCTCCTCCAGGCTGAGCTTCCCCGTCTTTTCCAGCGCGAGCAGATCGGTGAGCTGCGCAATCTGTGCGTTAAGGCGGTTGAGAGCGGTATCCTTGCCGGTGACTTCCTGCGTCAGATAAAACTGCACAACAACGAACACGCTGAGCAGGAAGATGATGCCGAGAATGAGCGTCGAGAGCGCGTTGACAAAGCCTGGCCAATAGTTCATGCCGCCATCGCGGCGGGCGCGTGCAAGAGCCATGCGTCACCTATTTGCTAACGTTTTCGCGCACCAGGATCTCGAGCAGCCGGCGTATGTCGCGATGCTGCTGCGCCTGCGAATCGACCCAGTCGCGAATCATCTGCTGCTCGGTGCGCATGTGGTTGACCAGCCCTTGAATTGCTTCAGCAAGGTTAGCCATGGCCGTGGTCGTTGCCCGGGAGGAGCCGCCCTCGCTGATTGCGTCGCGCAACCTGTCCAGCGTGCCCTTGAGATCTGCCGAGAGGGCGCCGGCGGCGGGAGCGGCTGTCGATGTCTCGTGGTCAACCGTAAGGTCGCGAACGGTGCTGGAAAGCCAATCCTCAAGATCGGTATAGAATTGATTTTGCGCCTGGCTCGTCTGCAAATCGAGAAAGCCAAGCACGAGCGAGCCGGCCAGTCCGAACAGCGATGATGAGAACGATATGCCCATGCCGCTGAGCGGGGCGGCAAGTCCCTCCTTCAGAGAATCGAATATCGCACCGGCGTCGCCGCCGGGCTTGAGCGTGTTGATGACGTTGCCAACTGAACCTACCGTTTCGATGAGGCCCCAGAACGTGCCGAGCAAACCCAGGAAAACCAGCAGCCCGGTCATGTAGCGCGACATGTCGCGCGCTTCATCCAATCGTGCGGCGATCGAATTGAGAATGCCGCGCATAAGCTGCGAGGAGATCGCCATTCGCCCGATGCGATCGCCGAGGAGAACCGCCATGGGCGCCAGCAGCACTGGAGGACGCTCGACGGCCAGGCCGGGGTCGGCCAGCCGGAAGCCATTCACCCAGTTGACTTCGGGAAAAAGGCGAATCACCTGCCGAAAGGCGAGCGCAATACCGATGATGAGCACGCCGATAATGAGGGCATTGAGGCCTGGATTGGCGACAAAGGCAGCCAGGATCTGCCGATAGAGCACAACAACGACGAGCGAGCATAGGATGAGAAACACCAGCATCCGGACGACAAAAATCCGGGGTGAGGAAAGCTTGAAAGGATCAATGTCATGCGCCATGGCAAAAATCAGCGCTTTTCATTCGGCGCACAATACGGCAGCGCCGCGGCGGAAGGAAGAACCGCAAAGCCGGCGCGCGCTCCGCAGCTTCGCAGGGCGGAATGGGCGGCGTCGCCGTAGTCCGCCGGCCCCGGATCGGCGGGTGATGCTCAACGCTAATCCGCCCTGCTCGCGTCATGCAGGGTGCGCAGAAGCTCCCGGTGGATCGACTCATTGGCGGCTATAATGCCCGGGGAGGTGAGCGCAATATCGCGTCCATCGATGTCGGTAACGAAGCCGCCGGCTTCGCGTACCAGAGCGATGCCGGCCGCCATGTCCCATGGCGAGAGGCTGCGCTCCCAATACCCATCGAAGCGGCCGGCTGCGACCCATGCGAGGTCGAGAGCGGCGGCTCCGAAGCGTCGCAGTCCGGCGACCCTTTCCTGTACCGCGATGTGCTCGTCGCGTGCAAGGGCGACATCGCCGCGCGCAGGGTGGGGAAGGGCGCACGCGACAACCGAGTCAGCCAGCCGCCTGCGCGCCGCCACGCGCAGCCGCCGGTCATTGAGAAATGCGCCCTTGCCGCGCTCTGCGGTGAACAGCTCGTCGTTTGCCGGATTGTACACGAGCCCGGCAACGATGGCGCCGTCACGTTCGAGCGCAACCGAGATTGCGAAATGCGGAATCCCGTGCAGAAAGTTCAAGGTGCCATCGAGCGGATCGACGATCCAACAATGCGTCCGGTCGGTGCCTTCGCGGCGCCCGCCTTCCTCGCCCAGGAAACTGTAGCCAGGACGCGCGCGCTCGAGCTCCTCGCGCAGGATCTCCTCGGCCCGGCGGTCAGCCGCGGTGACAAAATCCGCGGGTCCTTTGACGGACACCTGCAGGTGCTCGATCTCGCCGAAATCGCGCTTGAGCGTGCGCGACGCTTTTTGCACGGCTTTGATCATGACGTTGAGAAGAGCGGAGCGAAGCATAGTTGCTCTCAAAAGAAGCCGTGTTTCGTTCCCGACCCGTCATATCGATTCCCGGACGTGATGTTGGGCTCGAGTAATTGTCGTCAAGAGCGTGACTCGCGCGCCTGTTTGATGGTGTCGAGCCAATGCTTCGCGGCTTTCTCGGCGGCGCTGCGAATCTCCGGCGTTTGCTTCTCCACGAATCCGTCGAGGGGAATATCACTCACGCCGCCCGCTTTGGCCACCGTATGCCATTTGATCGCCTCCACCGGATCGGCCTTCAATCCTCGCCCGACAGCGAGAACGTTGGCGAGACGGTTCTGCGCAACGGGATTTCCTTTGCGCGCTGCCTTCTGCAGGAGCGCCGCGGCCGAGACCTCGTTCTTGGCAACACCCGCGCCATTGAAAAGCGCGATGGCATACTCGACCTGCGCGTCGGTATTGTCGGCCAATGACGCCGCGGCAAGGAGTCGCGCTGCCTCCGCCAGGTCCGCCGTTACGCCGCGACCCTCCTTGTAGAGGGTGGCAAGCGCGTATTGCGCTTCCGGATTGCCGGCATCGGCGGCGGCGCGAAACAGCTCGGCGGCGCGGGTGAAGTCCTGTGGAAACACGCGTCCTTCGAGGTAAAGCAGGGCGAGATCATATGAGGCCGCAGCATGGCCGAGCTTTGCCGCAGCCGCTAGAAGCTTGGTCCCGTCCTCGGCCTTGACCGTCCCGGCGCGTCCGCCGAGATGGAACATCCCCAGCGCGAACATGGCTTCGCGATCACCTCGGTCGGCGGCCAATTTGTACCATTCTGCTGCTTTCGTGTCGTTCCTCTCTACGCCAAATCCGCTGGCATAGAGCTCACCGAGAAGAGTCATCGCCTTGATGTCGTTCTTTTCTTCAACGCGCCGCGTGGCGATGGCAAATGCGGTCAAATAGAATCCGCGCTGGAAGGCACCATAGGCAAGATCCGGATCGCGCGCCGACAGGGTTGCGGCGGCAGCCGTCGCCACGACCGATGGTGCGGGCGGCGTTGCGGCTGCCGTTGCTGGCGGAGTTGCTTTCTGGACCGGTGGTTTCTGGACAGGGCTTGGCTTGGATGCCGCCTTCGGCGCCTGTGCTTGCGCCGTCGGCGGGCTGAGCGGAAGCGGCGACTGTGCGGTCGCGCAGGCGGCCCAACCGGCAGTTGCCGCAATGGCGAGGAGCAGGGCGACTGTGGTCTTCCGCGGCGACCTCATGCCGAGGCCTCTACAGCGTGAAGTCGGTGCGCAGCGTCGGCGAGAGCAGCGCGGCATCCGCGCCGGTCAGTGAAAACCAAATCTCCGACGGCAATGAAATCCGCGCCAACAGACGCGAGCGCCGCCACCTCGTCGAGCGAATCGGCATATGCCACGCAGGGGACTTGGAACAGCTCTGCCCACCAACCCACCCGTTCTGAAACTGCATCGAACGAAGGCCGCTCACCCTTCGGACCGGGCTCGCCGAACATGACGTAATCGGCGCCTGCCTCTCCGGCGAGCATGGCATCGTGCCTGCTGGCAAGCCGCCCGCAACCGGCAATGCGCGTGGGCTTGAGCAACGAAAGCGCGGCTCTAAGATCGTCAACCCCCGGCAGATGCGCGCCGTCTGCACCGGCTCGCGCAACGAGGTCGGCGTGACCTTCCAGCAGGAGCGCCGTCCCATTGTCCTGTACGGCGTCCGCGAGCGATTTGATGTGATCGATTTGCCGGCGTTCGTCCTCATCACGCAGCCGCAGCAAAACGGCGGCGATGTCCGCGGCACGCAAGGACTCCGCCAATAGACCCGCAAGTCCGGACGGATCGCCAAGTGTCACAAGATTTGGGGTCACAAGATAGAGACGCGGAACTGGGCGCCGCGGTTCGGCCTGTATCTCTCGAGACGCCATGACAATTTGATTGCCTCCGCAATCGGGACAATTTGATTGCCTCTGCAATCGGGACAATTTGATTGCCTCTGCAATCGGGCGGAAATGGGGGCGCTTGTAAACCATCAAGCCTACGACTCCGTAAAGGCTACCAAGATACCGCACACATCCAGTTGCGTGGCCGACCGATCGTGGATTGTTCCGATATGGCACACAAGTTAACGCACAACTCTCCGTCATGACCGGACCCTCGGATCAAGTCCGAGGGCAGGCTTGTTCCGGTCATCCACGATTTGCTTTTTTCCTGGGGAGAAAGACGTCGATGGCATCGAACCTCGGGCCTGCCCGAGGTTCGCACCATCATTAGAGTGCAGCAACTCGGGTTAAACCCGAGTTGCCGTGACCAGCACGGTCATGACGGCAAGTGGTTGCTCAGGCCGCCTTCTTTTCCAGGTCCTGCTTCCACTGCCCGCGTGCGGCCATGCTGTTCATCATGGCGCGATGAGAGAAGGCGCGCTGGGCGGCGGCGACGTTCTCGGGCTTGCCCGACCACGCCTTTTGCGGAGCCGCCTGGAGGGCGCGACCGTAGCTGAAGGTCAAATGCCAAGGCAGGCCGCCAAGCCGGTTGATTGCGTCGAGATGCGCGGTTGCCTCCTCATCGGATTGACCCCCGGACAGGAAAGCGATGCCGGGCACCGCGGCGGGGACACAGGCGCGGAGCACCTTCACTGTTTTTTCCGCGACCTCCTCGACCCCGGCCCGCTTTTTCGCCTTCTTGCCGGCGATGACCATGTTCGGCTTCAGCACCATCCCCTCGAGCGCGACTTTCTGATAATAGAGCTGCTCAAATACGGTCTTGAGCAGCCATTCAGTGACGCAGTAGCAACGCTCCGCGTCGTGCTCGCCGTCCATCAAGACTTCCGGCTCGACGATGGGGACGATATCTTCCTCCTGGCAAAGGGCGGCGTAGCGCGCGAGCGCGTGGGCATTGGTCATGATCGCCGCATAGCTCGGGATGGCGGGACCGATGTCGATCACGGCGCGCCACTTGGCGAACTTGGCGCCGAGCTCGCGATACGCGACGAGCCGCTCGCGCAGGCCGTCCAACCCTTCAGTGATGACTTCCCCGGGTGAGAAGGGCAGCGGCTTCGTCCCGCGGTCAACCTTGATGCCGGGCAGGGAGCCCGCCTTCTCGATGAGCTTGACGAGCGGTGTGCCGTCTTTGGCGTTCTGACGAATGGTCTCATCATAGAGGATGACGCCTGAGATGTACTTCGACATCGCCTCGCTCGAGCGGAAAAGAAGCTCGCGGTAGTCGCGCCGGGCGTCAGGAGTGGATTCCACTCCGATGCTGTCGAAGCGCTTTTTGATGGTGCTGGACGACTCATCGGCGGCAAGGATGCCGCGCCCGGAAGCCACCATCGCCTCGGCGACTTTGTTGAGCTCAGTGAGGTTCATTGTAGTGCCTCCTTAGTCCATTTTTCTGTGCAATCTTGCCCTCTCTCCCGCCGCTTGGCAAAGCCCGGCTAAGGCGCGTGTCGATGAAGGCAGCAGCGAAGGGGAAGGCCCGGTTGTCACCTCTCCCCGCGGGGAGAGGTCGGATCGCGCTTGCGCGATCCGGGTGAGGGGGACCCGCCTCTGGAATGACCGGAGCCCTCACCCGAATGTGCGCGCCGAGCGCGCCCATTCCGACCTCTCCCCTCTGGGGAGAGGTGAAGAGCGACCGCGTCAATTTCATCGGAACACGCACCCTCCTATTTCGCTCGCAGGATATCTACCCCCGGCAGCGACTTGCCCTCCAGCCACTCCAGGAAAGCCCCGCCTGCGGTCGAAATATAGGTGAACCGCTCGATCACCCCGGCCGCATGCAGCGCCGCGACCGTGTCGCCGCCGCCGGCGACGGTGACAAGATGTCCCGCCGCTGTAAGCTCCGCCGCGGCTTCCGCGACTTCCACGGTGCCGTTGTCGAACGGCTCGGTTTCGAACGCACCGAATGGTCCGTTCCACACCAGCGTTTTTGCTCGCGCGAGCACCGAGGACACATGGTCGATGCTGCGACGGCCGATGTCGAAGATCATGTCGTCGGTTTCCACGCGCTCGACCGGCACCATGCGCGAGGCGGCGTTTGCCTTGAGCTCATGCGCGACCACGACGTCCACCGGCAGCACAATCTCGCGGCGGTGCTCCTCGGCCACAGCAAGGATATCGCGCGCTGTCGTTGCCAGCTCATGCTCGCACAGGGATTTGCCGACAGGTTTCCCGATCGCTGCGAGAAACGTGTTCGCCATGGCGCCGCCGATGATGAGGGTGTCGACCTTGGCAATCAGATTGCCGAGCACATCGAGCTTGGTGGATATCTTGGCGCCTCCGACGATCGCAGCCAGGGGCCGCGCGGGCGTCTCCAGGACCCTGCCGAGCGTCTCGACTTCGTTCTGGAGGGCGCGGCCGGCATAGGCCGGCAGCCGCTCGGCCAGTCCTGCAACCGAGGCATGGGCGCGGTGAGACGCCGAGAAGGCGTCGTTGACGAAGATGTCGCCCAGCGCGGCGAGTTGCGCCACGAAAGTGGGATCATTCCTTTCCTCGCCCTGGTGAAAGCGCGTGTTCTCCAGGCACAGCACGTCTCCGTCGCGCATGGCCGTGACGGCAGCGCGCGCTGCTTCGCCGACGCAATCGGACGCAAACGCGACACGGCGATGGAGCGCATCGGCAATGGCCGGAACTATGGGCTTAAGCGAATCCTTTTCGTCCCGGCCTCTTGGTCGACCGAAATGAGACAGCAGGATGATCTTGCCGCCTCTGTCCGCGAGCTCCAGGATCGTCGGAGCCGCGCGCGCGATGCGAGTCGCATCGGTGACCTTGCCGTCCTCAATCGGCACGTTGAAATCCACGCGGACAAGCACTCGCTTGCCCTTGACGTCTATTTCATCAAGCGTGCGCAGCGGTGGCATTTGCTGCCCCGCAGATTTAGATCAGCTTGCCCATCGCTACGGCGGTGTCGACCATGCGGTTGGAAAAACCCCACTCGTTGTCGTACCAGGACAAGACCCGCACGAAGGTGCCGTCCATGACCTTGGTCTGATCGATGGCGAAAACAGACGAATGCGCGTCGTGATTGAAGTCGCTCGAGACATTCGGCGCCTCGGTATAGCCCAGAATGCCTTTGAGCTGCTGATCGGCGGCGCGCCGCACGGCGGAGTTGATCTCGTCCTTGCTGGTGGCGCGCTTGGCGACGAACTTGAAATCGATGACCGAGACATTGGGGGTGGGCACGCGGATGGCGACGCCATCGAGCTTGCCGGCGAGCTCCGGCAGGACTGAGCCGACGGCTTTGGCCGCCCCCGTTGACGTCGGGATCATGTTGATAGCCGCGGCGCGGGCGCGATAGAGATCTTTGTGAACCTGATCGAGAGAAGGTTGATCATTGGTGTAGGCGTGCACCGTGGTCATGAAGCCCTTCTCGATCCCCACGGCATCGTTGAGCACCTTGGCAACCGGGGCGAGGCAATTGGTCGTGCAGGACGCATTTGAGATGACCATGTGCTCCTTGCGCAGCTTGTCGTGGTTGACCCCATAGACCACCGTCAAGTCGGCTCCCTCAGCCGGTGCTGAGATGATCACCCGCTGCGCACCCGCGGAAAGATGCGCGCACGCCTTTTCCTTCGACGTGAATATCCCCGTGCATTCCAGCACGATATCGACGCCGAGCCCTTTCCAGGGCAGTGTTGCCGGATCTTTGATGGCGGTCACCTTGATCTTGCCATTGCCGACGCTGATCGAATCGCCGGAGACCGTTACCTCGCCGGGAAATCGGCCGTGCACTGAATCGAACCGCAACAGATGCGCATTGGTTTCCACCGGGGCGAGATCGTTGATCCCAACCACGTCGATGTCCCTGCGGTTGGCTTCGGCGATGGCGCGCAGCACGTTGCGTCCGATGCGTCCGAACCCGTTGATGGCGATGCGAACTGTCATTTGCGGCTCCTTGGTCATTACGCTCGTAGGGCGGATTGGCCCAGCGTAATCCGCCTTCCGGCCAGTGTCCCAATTCCGAAGTTCGCAAGAGATTGCAGCTGGCTCTGATGCGAACTTCGGAATCAAAGGGACACTAGCAACTCTGTGATGCTAGTGCGGTTTTTGAATTTGAAGTTCCTACACGAGCTTGGGCAACAATGATAGGAACTTCAAATTCACCGCGCTAGCCGGCGGTACGGCGAGACGCCTGACCCGCCCTACGCTGCAATACCTTAATTAGTGTTTGCCGAGCGGGGTTCCCGTCGCGTTGAGCTTGTCCAGTGCGGCCTCGGCCACTGCCTGCGCGGTAATGCCGAAGTGCTGGTACAACTCCTTGCCGGGAGCGCTGGCCCCGAAGCCGGTCATGCCGACAAAGCCGCCGTCGGAACCGATGATCTCGTCCCATCCCTGGCGAACGGCGGCCTCGACCGCGACCTTGACCTTCGCCGTCCCGATCACCTCCCGCCGGGCAGCCGAAGGAAGCGCCTGGAAAAGCTCAAAGCACGGCACGGAGACGACACGGGCGTGCACGCCGCGCTCACGCAGGAACTTGCGCGCCTCGACCGCAATGGAGACTTCCGATCCGGTCGCGAACAGCGAGACCTCCGGGATGCTTTTTTCCGCCGGAACGATCTCATAGGCGCCCGCCGCGCACCGGTTGGTTTCCTCGCGTCCGAGTTCGCAGTTGCGGGACGTTCTGGCGGGTCAGCGCGAGAATGCTCGGGCTTCTGCGACTTTCGAGTGCGAGCTGCCAGCACTCCGCGGTTTCGACAGCGTCGCAAGGCCGGAACACAAGCAGGTTGGGCATTGCCCGCAAGGCGGCGAGATGCTCGATGGGTTGGTGCGTCGGTCCATCCTCGCCGAGGCCGATCGAATCGTGCGTCATCACAAAGATCACGCGCTGTCCCATGAGCGCGGCGAGGCGTATGGCCGGCCGGCAATAATCCGAGAACACCAGGAATGTGCCGGAGTATGGAATGACCCCCCCATGCAGGGCCATGCCGTTCATGGCGCAAGCCATTGCGTGCTCGCGCACGCCATAATGAATGAAGCGTCCGGCGTAATCCCCGGCGGAGAGAACGCTCAGGCCCTTGGGCTTGGTATTGTTGGACCCGGTGAGATCGGCCGAGCCGCCGATCATTTCCGGGATCGCCGCCGTGATCGCTTCCAGCGCGCCTTCGGAAGCGCTGCGCGTCGCAGTCTCCTTTGGCGCCGCCGCAAGTTTCTCCTTCACCGTGCGCACCGCGGCGCCGATGCTGCCTCCCGGCAGCTCGCCGCGCAGCCTGCGCTCGAGCTCGATCCGGCGGGCGGCAGGCATCCCTTGCAGCCGATCGCTCCAGGCGAGTCGAGCGGCCCTGCCGGCGTGACCTGCGCTGCGCCAGAGGTCACGCACATCGTCCGGAATGGAAAAGGCAGCTTCCGGCCAGTTCAGCGCGTCGCGCGCGGCCTTGATCTCTTCTGCGCCAAGCGGTGAGCCGTGGCATTTCTCGGTGCCACCCTTGGTCGGAGCACCAAACCCGATGATCGTGCGACAGGCGATCAGCGAAGGCGCCGTCGAGGCGAGCGCCTGTTCGAGCGCCTGCGCAATCAATTCCGGATCATGCCCGTCGACGCGCGTCGCCGCCCAGCCGGCGGCTTCAAACCGACTCACCTGATCGACAGAATCGCACAGCGTGAGCGGCCCATCGATCGAGATTCGATTGTCGTCGAAAAGCACGATCAGCTTGCTGAGCTTGAGATGACCGGCAAGGGCAATCGCTTCCTGGCTTACTCCCTCCATGAGATCGCCGTCGGACACGAGCACGTAGGTATGATGATCGACGATCTGCTCGCCGAAGATTGCGGCGAGATGCCGCTCCGCGATGGCCATGCCGACGGCATTGCCAAACCCTTGCCCCAAGGGCCCAGTGGTCGTCTCCACGCCCGGCGTGATGAAATTCTCAGGATGTCCGGGGGTAAGCGAGCCGAGCTGGCGGAATCGCTTGATCTCCTTGATGCTCATCTTCTCGTAGCCGAGCAGATGCAGCAGCGCGTAGATCAGCATCGATCCATGACCGGCCGAGAGCACGAATCGATCGCGATCTGGCCAGGCGGGATCGGCGGCATCGAATTTCATGAAACGCGAGAACAGCACCGTGACGATGTCGGCGGCGCCCATGGGCAGCCCTGGATGCCCGGATTTTGCCTGCTCGACGGCGTCCATCGCGAGAGCGCGAACGGCGTTCGCCATGCGTTCGTGCTGGAGGCGCGTGGCAGGTCTGCGCTCCGGCTGGTTCGCCGGCTGCGCCGTCGCATGAGCCGCCGGAGCGGTTGCAATTGTCGAGCTCCGGTTGTCCATGGATGCGTCCGAGTTGCCTGGATCGAGGCTCTAGCACGCGGGCGAGACGAGTCAAAGAAGGTGCGCGCCCGATCCGGCTTTGACATCACAAGCGCCGGCTTGAGTGATCGCGCGTTTGACCGCAGGTCGCGGAATACGTAAAGGTTGTTTTCCAACTGCCTGCTGCTACGACGAATTTTCGTCGCCTCGAAGGCGCACGAATGATCGCGCATTGTGCCGCCATGACAGAGCCCAACGCCATCGAGTCCGCCAGCAGACGCCTTGCCCTCGCTCTCGATGCGCTTGCCGCGGCGGTCGAGCGCCGACGCAACGCGGATCAGGGGGAGGAGACGCTCGCCTCCCAGCTTCACGCGCTGGGTCACGACCGCTCGCGACTTGCCTCGGAGCTCGATGATGCCGCCGCCCGCGTCCGCTCGCTGGAGAGCGTCAATCGCGACGTGGCGCGCCGGCTTGATGCTGCGATCGAGGGCATACGCGCGCTACTCGTGATTCCCGAGCGCTAGCGAGAGGCAGGCGTTCCCAATGCCCCAAGTCAATGTCACCATCAATGGACGCCAATTTCGTATGGCATGTGAGGAGGGCGAGGAGTTCGCATCTCCTGCGGCTTGCCGAGAATCTCGATCAGCGGATTTCCCGTCTGCGGGAGCGCTTCGGGGAGATTGGGGACACGCGACTGACTGTCATGGCCGCGCTCACGCTTGCCGATGAGCTTGCGGAGACAAAGGAGCGGATGACCCGGATGGAACCTGAGCTTACCAAGCTGCAAGAGGGGGGTGTGGCCGCGGCCGAACGGGCGAAGGCCACGGAAACGGCAATCATCGCCGCGCTTCATGCGGCGGCCGAGCGCATCGAGAGCATCACCAGGCGCTTGAACGAAACCGTCACGCCCGGCGACCTTCCGATCGGTTGATCGGTAGCGTGAACCGGTTGCAGCGATTACATTTGTCGCGCGGAGCTGTGAGGTGCGTCAGGAGCCATATCCCCGGGGCCTTATCGATCCTTAAGGGAGCTGTCCCTGGCCGGGCTCGTGGGCTCGGACATATGGCGCCCACCTACTTTCGTAGGGAACCCGGGATCGACGCTCCAACGGCCATCGTGGCTCCGCACTATATTGCCACCTCGCGTTTGCAGCACGTGCTCAGCGGTGCGAGGGGTTGACCGTAAAATCGATGCAGTTCTTCCGTCTCAAGCCCTTCTGTGTCAATTGAAGAGCGCAAAGCTGCAATGCGTCGCGAGGCGCAGGAACGTCGCGACGCATTGCCTGCCGCCATACGGACGCAAGCTGCGAATGCAATCGCACAGCGGCCTTTTCCCCGCGCGTTGACCGCGGGAATCATGGTGTCGGGATTCATGCCGCTAAAGAACGAGGTCAATCCGGTCCCGCTGATGCGAAAGCTGTCGGACGCCGGTGCTCAACTCGCGTTGCCGGTGGTTTGCGGGCGCGGCAAGCCTCTGGCAATGCGCGCCTTCGCCTTTGGCGATGCGCTGGGCGCCGGCGTCTGGGGCATCCGCGAGCCCAGACCGGAAGCTCCCGAAGTGCTGCCCGACATTTTGCTTGTGCCGCTGCTCGCCTTTGATCGCAGCGGCCATCGCATCGGCTATGGAGGCGGCTACTACGACCTGACCATTGCCGCGTTGCGCGCACAAAAGAAAGTGCTCGCCGTTGGCATCGCCTTCGCCGTGCAGGAAATTGCGCACGTGCCGACGACGCCTCGCGACGCCAGCCTCGACCTCGTGCTCACAGAGCGTGAGGTCATTTGCTGTCAGCCGACATAAGTAATGCGCATACTCTTCATCGGCGACATTGTCGGTCGTAGCGGGCGTGCCGTCCTGCTCCAGCGACTGCCGTGCTTGCTGCGCGATTGGAAGCTCGACCTCGTTGCCGTGAATGGGGAAAATGCGGCCGGCGGTTTCGGCATCACGGAGGCCATCTACGCAGAATTTGTCGATGCCGGTTGCGACGTGATCACCGGCGGCAATCATTCCTGGGATCAGAAGGAGGCGCTCGTCTTTATCGAGCGCGCGCCGAAGCTGCTGCGGCCGGTCAACTTTCCTCCCGGCACGCCAGGCCGCGGCGTGACGGTTGTCAATGCCAGGAACGGTGCGCGCGTGCTCGTCGTCAATGCTATGGGCCGCATCTTCATGGATCCGCTCGATGATCCATTCGCCGCCGTCGATCGCGAGCTTTCCGCCTGTCCCCTCAACGCCGCGGCTGACGCGATCATCATCGATATTCACGGCGAGGCCACGAGCGAAAAGCAGGCCATGGGGCATTTCTGCGACGGGCGCGCCAGCATGGTGGTGGGGACTCACACCCATGCTCCCACCGCCGACCATCAGATCCTTCCGGGCGGAACGGCGTTCGTTTCCGATGTCGGGATGACCGGCGATTACGATTCGGTGATCGGCATGGACAAGAACGAGCCGCTCTGGCGGTTCGTCCGCAAGATTCCGAGCGCGCGCTTCGAGCCGGCGACGGGCGAAGCCACCTTGTGCGGCCTCGCGGTGGAGACGGATGATGCGACCGGGCTTGCGCTGCGCGTGGGAGCGGTGCGCCTCGGTGGCCGGCTCCAGCAGGCCGTGCCGGACTTCTGGGAATGACCTCTCCCCGCAAAATATAAAAATTCCTTATATGCACACTCAAAATTAGATAGGAAATACCTTATTGATTATGTATCTCAATATATGATATATCTTATTGAATGAAAGATGCCATTCGCCATCTCGACAAGCGTTTCGCCACTCTCCGCCCGTTGGCCGCGGGTGCCCGCCCGCCCAAGGGCTGGCTCCGCGCTGTCCGAGATGCTCTTGGCATGACCACGGCCCAGCTCGCCCGCCGGCTTGGGGTCTCCCAGCCGCGGATTGTCGAGCTGGAACAATCGGAGGTGAGCGGCAGCGTGACGCTGCGCACGTTGCAACGCGCGGCCGAGGCGCTGGGCTGCCGCCTCGTATACGCCCTCGTCCCTGAACGTCCGCTCGCCAAAACCGTTCGCGAACGGGCCGAGAAGGTCGCCGAGCGCCAATCCGGCTTCGTGGAGCATACGATGCGTCTTGAAGATCAAGCTGTGAATAGCAAGCGCGCAAGCAAAGAGCTCTATCAACAAATGGTCGAAGACCTGCTCCGTCGTCCGGCTCGGCTTTGGGATGACGCATGATCGAGCCCGGTGATGCCGGCCATGATGCGACGCCGCTGACGCCTGAGGAACGCGACGGGCTTATCCCTACACACATTACGCTGCGCAGCGAGCTGAACGAGCTCGAACAGCGAAACATCGCCGCGGCCGACCGCTGGGCCTTCTCGCGGCGGCGAAACATTCTCGACGAAGTATTTCTGCGCGGCCTCCATCGCCGCATGTTCAATCGCGTATGGCGTTGGGCAGGAAAATATC